>NZ_JBFWNP010000046.1:0-41668 GCF_050250995.1 Ramlibacter sp. | reverse complement strand
TCTTCCGATCTAACTGCACCGCGACGGCATGGAGCTGCTTGCCGAACTGGGCGAGCACGGCGTGCGCGGTGTGCGGCTGGTCGAGATCGAAGCGCAGGCCCTTGGCCGTCGCGGTCATGGGACCGGAGGCGCCCCAGGCGACGGGGCGGTCGATGTCGGCGAGGGTCAGCTGGATGGGCGGCTCGCGGGGCGTCGCCGAGTCGACCTGGAGCAGGCCGCCGGGCATGCGCTTCGTGCGGCTCGGCTCGAGCCACCAGGCGTCCGCCTCGGCGAAAGGATGCAGTTGCCAGGACAGGGGCGCGAGCGACGGCGCCTTCAGCAGCTGGCGCGCCTGCTCCTGCTGGGCGGCCGAGAATCCGGCGACGCCGAGACGGAGGACGGGAAGCTCGATGGGCATGGTGCGATGCTCTCGCCGCACGGGATGCGCGGCTCGCGCCCAATTTGCCACGCGCCCATTGCCCGATCACCAGACAATGGTCTCATCGATGCCTCGCCCCACCGTGCGGATCAACGCGCGCGTCGCGCTGCCACCGCGGCCGAGAGCGCGTCGAGCACCTGGAGCGAATCGCCCCAGCCGATGCACGCATCGGTGATGCTCTGGCCGTATTCGAGCGTGCCCGCATCGTCCTTGCCCGGCGTGAACTTCTGCGCGCCCGCGACGAGGTGGCTCTCGACCATCACGCCGAACACGCTGCGCGAACCGGCGGCGATCTGCTTGCCGATCTCGCGCGCCACCTCGACCTGTTTCTCGTGCTGCTTGCTGCTGTTCGCGTGGCTGCAGTCGACCATGAGCGTGGGCGCGAGTTTCGCGGCCGCGAGTTCCTTGCAGGCGGCGGCCACGCTGGGCGCGTCGTAGTTGGGCGCCTTGCCTCCGCGCAGGATGACGTGGCAGTCCTTGTTGCCGTTGGTCTGCACGATGGCGACCTGGCCGTTCTTGTGGACGGACAGGAAGTGGTGGCCGCGCGCGGCGGCCTGGATGGCGTCGGTCGCGATCTTGATGTTGCCGTCGGTGCCGTTCTTGAAGCCGATGGGCGCGGACAGCCCCGAGGCGAGTTCGCGGTGGACCTGGCTCTCGGTCGTGCGCGCGCCGATGGCACCCCACGCGATCAGGTCGCCGATGTACTGCGGCGAGATCACGTCGAGGAACTCGCTGCCCGCCGGCAGGCCGATCCGGTTGATCTCGATCAGGAGCTGCCGCGCGATGCGCAGGCCCTCGTCGATGCGGTAGCTCTCGTCGAGGTAGGGGTCGTTGATGAGGCCTTTCCAGCCCACCGTCGTGCGCGGCTTCTCGAAGTACACGCGCATCACGATCTCCAGCGTGTCGGCGTACTTCGTCCGGACCTCCTTCAGGCGGCGCGCGTAGTCGAGCGCGGCGGCGGGGTCGTGGATGGAGCACGGGCCGATCACCACCAGCAGGCGGTCGTCCTGCCCCGCCATGATGTTGTGGATGCGGCGGCGCGTGTCGGCGATCAGCGTTTCCACGGGCGTGCCGCGGATGGGGAAGAAGCGGATCAGGTGTTCGGGAGGCGGCAGCACGGTGATGTCCTTGATGCGTTCGTCGTCGGTCTTGCTGGTCTTGTCGACGGGATGCGCATACCAGGTGTCGCTGGCGGCGGGTTTCGGGCTCATCGCGGGGTCCTCTCGAGTGCGTTGATCGGTGAATTCCAAAGAATCGCGGGCATAAAAAAACCGCCGGGGGTCCGGCGGTTGGTTCGTTCGTTCCTGCGTTACCTGCTGTTCGTACGCGTGGACCTCTCGACCGCCGGTGGCGTGGAGAACCAAAAGTAGGAAAAGAAGAAATGGGACGCGGGACGCATTGCAGGGAAATGTATCACAAGCGCAGACGCTTCCACCACTGGATCGCGCGGCGCACCTGCGGCTCCTCGAGCGCGCCCAAGGCCGACGTGGGTGGCGGGTCGGCAGCGCCCGGCGCGTTCGACTCCTGGCCGATCCACTGCTCGTACATGTCGATCATCAGCATGCCCTCGCCCAGCGTGCGCCAGGCGACGAGTTCGAAATCCTCGGCCGTGAGCGCGAGCTCGGTGCTTGCCGAGCCGCCTTCGAGCAGCCACTGGCCGATCAGCACGCGGAAGTTGTTGAGCGCCTGCAGGTAGCCCGCGTACTCGTACAGCCCGCGCCACGGCAGTTCGAGCGCCACGATCATCTGCCGGTGGGCGCGCAGCACCGTCAGCAGGTCCACGAGCAGCGGCGCGACCTGCGCGCGGATGCGATTGAGCCGCAGCGCCGCGACGATCGCCTCCACGTGCGAGGCAAGCTGGCTCAGGCTCTCGGAGACGCGCCGGCTGTCGTCGTCCGCATTCGCCGCCCGAAGGAACTGGCTCAGTTCCCCGAAGGTGTTGATGCTCGGGAAATTCGATTGCGGGTCGATCCGCAGCCGCGACGATCTCATCGCGGCGCACGCTTCAAGCGGATCACGCCGTGCCGCCGACCGTCAGCGCGTCGATGCGCAGCGTCGGCTGCCCCACGCCCACCGGCACGCTCTGGCCTTCCTTGCCGCACGTGCCTACGCCGGTGTCGAGCCTCATGTCGTTGCCGATCATGCTCACGCGGGTGAGCGCATCGGGTCCGTTGCCGACGATGGTCGCGCCCTTCACGGGATACAGGATCTTGCCGTTCTCGACCCAGAAGGCCTCGCTCGCCGAGAAGACGAACTTGCCGGAAGTGATGTCGACCTGGCCGCCGCCGAAGTTGGTGGCGTACAGGCCCTTCTTGATGCTCGCCACGATCTCCTGCGGATCGCGCTCGCCGCCGAGCATGTAGGTGTTGGTCATGCGCGGCATGGGGATGTGCGCGTAGCTCTCGCGGCGGCCGTTGCCGGTGGGCGCGACGCCCGAGAGGCGGGCATTCAGCGAATCCTGGATGTAGCCGCGCAGGATGCCGTCCTCGATCAGCACGTTGCGCTGCGAGGTGTTGCCCTCGTCGTCGACGTTCAGCGAGCCCCGGCGGTCGGCGATGGTGCCGTCGTCGAGCACGGTCACGCCCTTGGCCGCGACGCGCTCGCCGATGCGGCCCGAGAACGCGCTCGAGCCCTTGCGGTTGAAGTCGCCCTCGAGGCCGTGGCCCACCGCCTCGTGCAGCAGCACGCCGGGCCAGCCGGGGCCGAGCACCACGGTCATCTCGCCGGCCGGCGCGGGGCGCGACTCGAGGTTGGTGAGCGCGGCCTTCACCGCGTCGGACACGTAAGCGTCGATCTGCCCGTCGTCGAAATAGGCGAGGCCGAAGCGCCCGCCGCCGCCGCCCGAGCCCATCTCGCGGCGGCCGTCCTGCTCGGCGATGACCGTGACCGACAGGCGCACCAGCGGCCGCACGTCGGCGGCCAGCGTGCCGTCGGCGCGCGCGACCATCACCACGTCGTATTCGCTCGCGAGGCCGGCCATCACCTGCACGATGCGCGGGTCGCGCCTGCGCGCTTCCTGCTCGACCTTCTCCAGCAGCTTCACCTTGGCCGTGCTGTCGAGCGTGGAGATGGGGTCGACGCCGTTGTAGAGGGAGCGGCTCCGCGCGATCTTCTGCGCGGGCACCTTCACCCGCGCGTTCTTCGCCACGCTCGCGATGGTGCGCACGGTGCGCGCCGCGTCGAGCAGCGACGCTTCGGAAATGTCGTCGGAATACGCGAAGGCGGTCTTCTCGCCGGTCACCGCGCGCACGCCGACGCCCTGGTCGATGCTGAAACTGCCGGTCTTGACGATGCCCTCTTCGAGGCTCCAGCCCTCGCTGCGCGTGTACTGGAAGTACAGGTCGGCGTCGTCCACCTTGTGCGCGTGGATCTCGGCCAGCGCGCGCGAGAGATGGGTCTCGTCGAGGCCGAAAGGCTCCAGCAGGAGCGAGCGGGCGACGGCGAGGCGTTCGATGGTGGGTTCGCGGGCGATCATGGAATCATTCTAGGCGGGTGGGAACCGCGACGCGCTTCACGTCTGCACGAGCCGCTTCGCCTTGGCGATGGACATCAGGATGCCGAGCGCCATGCCCAGCGTCACCATCGCGGTGCCGCCGTAGCTGATGAATGGCAGAGGCACCCCCACCACCGGCAGGATGCCGCTGACCATGCCCATGTTCACGAAGGCATAGGTGAAGAAGATCATGGTCACGGCGCCGGCGAGCAGCCGCGAAAACAGCGTCGAGGCCTCGAGCGCGATGGCCAGCCCGCGCAGGATGAGGAAGATGAAGCCGGCGATCAGGCAGAGGTTGCCGATGAGTCCGAACTCCTCGGAAAACGCGGCGAAGATGAAGTCGGTGGTCCGCTCGGGGATGAACTCCAGGTGCGTCTGCGTCCCCTGCATGAAGCCCTTGCCGAAGATGCCGCCCGAACCGATGGCGATCATGCCCTGGATGATGTGGAAGCCCTTGCCCAGCGGGTCCTTCGTGGGGTCGAGCAGCGTGCAGATGCGCTGCTGCTGGTAGTCGTGCAGGATCGGCCAGCGGTTGCCCTCCGCGCACAGCTGGGGCTCGAAGACCACGATCAGAACCAACGCGACGAGGCCCAGGACCACCGGCGGCACGATGAGCTTCCAGGACAGGCCGGCAAAGAAAATCACCGAAAGGCCGGCGGCGAGCACGAGCAGCGACGTGCCGAGGTCGGGCTGCTTCATGATGAGCCCGACCGGCAGCGCGAGCAGCGCGCCGCCCACGAGGAAATCGAGCGGGCGCAACTGGCCCTCCCGCTTCTGGAACCACCAGGCGAGCATCAGCGGCACGGCGATCTTGAGCATCTCGCTCGGCTGGATCACCACGCCCACGTTCACCCAGCGCTTCGCCCCCTTCTTGGTGATGCCGAAGATGGCCACCGCGATCAGCAGCGCGACGCCCAGCGTGTAAAGCGGAATCGCGAAGCTCATCAGCCGCTGCGGCGGGATCTGGGCGATCACGAACATCAGCACGCCGGCGATGAGCATGTTGCGGCCATGATCGAAGAACCGCGTTCCGTGGTCGAAGCCGGACGAATACATGGTCAGCAGCCCGGCCATGGCAAGGAGGAACACGGCGAACGCGAGCGGGCCGTCGAAGCCCTGCAGCAGGGGTGCGAGCCGGTGGCGCAGCGTGGGGTTCTCGAAGACGGCGGACATCGGAGCCGATTATCTCCGGTGGCATGATCGCCGGGTCGATGACCGCACGCCCCGTTACTCATCTGCTGTACCTCCATGGCTTTCGCTCGTCCCCGCAGTCGACGAAGGCGTTGCAGGTGGCGCAGCGCATGCGCGAGCGCCATCCCGACGTGGTGTGGTGGTGCCCGCAGCTGCCGCCTTCGCCGAGGGCCGCCCTGTCGATGCTGATGGCGGGCATCGCGTCCTGGCCCCGCGAAACCATGGGCGTGATCGGCTCCTCGCTCGGCGGCTTTTATGCGACCCACGTGGCCGAGCGCACGGGCTGCCGGGCGGTGCTCCTCAATCCGGCCGTCCACGCCTCGCGCGACCTGGCGAAGTACGTCGGCGAGCAGGCGTCGTGGCACGATCCGGCCGAGCGCTTCCATTTCGCGCCGGAATTCGTGGACGAGTTGCGCGCGCTCGAATGCGGGCCCGTGAAACACCCCGAGAGTTATTTCGCGGTCATCGCCAAGGGCGACGAGGTGCTCGACTGGCGCGAGATGACCGGGCGCTATCCGGGCGCGCGGGTGAAGTTGCTCGAAGGCAGCGACCACGCGCTCTCGGATTTCGACGACCACGTCGACGAGGTGTTCGCCTTCCTCGGCCTTTCCTGAAAGCCCCGGGTCCCCGCTTTCGCCGGGACGACGACGGCTCGTCATCGCCCCCATGGGAGAATCCCTCATGTACGTTCTGTTCGAAGAAGGCGGCAAATTCCAGGCCGGCCGGGTGTTGTCCGAAGCGGAGTCGTCCCTGCAGGTCGAGCTCGACAGCGGCAAGCGCGTGAAGGTCAAGGGCGCGAACGCCCTGCTGAAGTTCGACAAGCCCCAGCCCGCCGAGCTGCTGCGCGAGGCGGGCGAGATCGCGCAGTCGATCGAACTCGACATCGCCTGGGAATTCGCGCCCGAAGAGGAGTTCGGCTTCGCCGACCTGGCGCGCGACTATTTCAGCGACAAGGCCACGCTCGCGCAGCAGGCGGCCGCGCTCTTGCGCCTGTTCGAAGCGCCGCACTATTTCCGGCGCGCCGGCAAGGGGCGCTTTCGCAAGGCGCCGGCCGAGATCGTCAAGCAGGCACTCGTCGCCATCGAGAAGAAGCAGCAGCAGCAGGCGCAGATCGCGGCCTGGGCGAGCGAGCTGGCGGCGGGCAGCTGCCCGCCCGCGATCCGCGAGCAACTGTTCAAGATCCTCTTCAAGCCCGACAAGAACGCGCCCGAATACAAGGCGGTGGTCGAGGCTTCGCGCGGCACGCACAAGGCGCCGCTCGACCTGCTGCACGACGCAGGGGCGATCGACTCGCCCTACCAGTTCCACTTCCGGCGCTTCATGCTGGAATTCTTCCCGCGCGGCGCCGGCTTCGCGCCGCTGGCCGCGCCCGCCATCGCGGAAGAGCTGCCGCTCGCCCCCGCCGCCGCGTTCTCGATCGATGACTCGGCCACGACCGAGATCGACGACGCGCTCTCCGTGCAGGGCCTGGGCAGCGGGGAGGTCACCGTGGGCGTCCACATCGCCGCCCCGGGTCTCGCCATCGCGCCGGGGACGCCGCTCGACCAGATCGCTCGCCAGCGCCTGTCGACGGTCTACATGCCCGGCTACAAGATCACCATGCTGCCCGACGACGTGGTGCAGACGTACACGCTCCAGGAAGGCCGCGACTGCCCCGCCGTGTCGCTGTACGTCACGTTCGACGAGGCCAGCCTGCTGCCGAAGTCGAGCGAGACGCGTCTCGAGCGGGTCCCCATCGCCGCCAACCTGCGGCACGACCAGCTCGATGCGCACGTCACCGAGGACTGGCTCGCAGACCCCGCTTCGCCCGGCACCGCGCCCGAGGCCGCGGCGCGCTTCCGTCCCGAGCTCTCCTTCCTGTTTCGCCTCGCGCGGCAGCTGAAGTCGCTGCGCGAGGTCGTGCGCGGCAAGCCCGAGACCTTCAACCGCCCCGACTACAACTTCCGCCTCGCGGGCCACGACGGCGCGGAGCCGGTGGGCGACGAGACGGTGGAGATCACGACCCGCCGCCGCGGCGCGCCGCTCGACCTGATCGTGGCCGAGGCGATGATCCTCGCCAACAGCAGCTGGGGCCAGTGGCTCGCCGACCTCGGCGTGCCCGCGATCTACCGCAGCCAGGCGAGCCTCGCGCCGGGCGTGAAGGTGCGGATGGGCACGAAGTCGCTGCCGCACGCGGGCATCGGCGTGAAGAGCTATGCCTGGAGCACCTCGCCGCTGCGCCGCTACACCGACCTCGTGAACCAGTGGCAGATCATCGCTGCGGCCCGGCACGGCCGCACGGCGGCGCTCGCCGCGCCGTTCAAGCCCAAGGACGCCGAACTCTTTTCCATCATTTCCGGCTTCGACGCCGCCTATGGCGCGTACAACGGCCACCAGGCGACGATGGAGCGGTTCTGGACGCTCAAGTACCTCGAGCAGCACGGTCTGGACGAGATCACCGGCGTCGTCTTCAAGGACGGCCTGGTGCGCGCCGACGACCTGCCCCTCGTCGTGCCGGTGCTCGGCGCCAACGATCTGCCGCGCGGCGCGCGGGTTCGCGTGAAGCTGGGCGAGATCGACCCCATCGCGCTGGACGTGCGCGGCACCGTCGTCGAGCGGCTCGACACCGCGGCCGGGACTGCCGAGGCCCTGCCTGCGGAGGAGGAGGACGGCGAGCAGGAACCCGTCGCCGGTCCGATCGCGATCGCCGTCGATGTCGGCGAGGCCGAGGCCGTGCCGGGCGATAATCCGGCCTCGTGAAGCCCCCCAGCACACTGCAGATCGCGCTTGGCGTTTCCGTCGCCGTCCATGCCGCCCTGTTGACGCTGCGCTTCGTCGACCCCGAAGGTTTCAACCGCGTGTTCCAGGACACCCCGCTCGAGGTGATCCTGGTCAACGCGCACTCCAGCGAGCGGCCCGACCGCGCGCAGGCCATCGCGCAGCGCTCGCTCGCGGGCGGCGGCGACGTCGAGAAGGGCCGCGCCACTTCGCCCCTGCCGCCATCGGCGCTTTCCGAAATCGGCGATTCGGCCGAGGAGGCCAACCGGCGCGTCGAGGCGATGCAGGAGCAGCAGATGCTGCTGCTCGCGCAGATCAAGCAGGCGCTGGCCGCCATGCCCCCGCCCGACCCGCTCGTCGCCTCGCAAAACCCGGAGGCGCAGGCGCGCGAGGAGAAGCGGCGGCACCTTGTCAAGCTGCTGGCCGAGATCGAGCGGCGCATCAACGAGGAAAACTCCAAGCCGCGCAAGCGCTACATCAGCCCCGCGACGCGCGAGGAGGTGTATGCGGTCTACTACGACGCGCTGCGCCGCCGCATCGAGGATCGCGGCACGCAGAATTTCCCCGAGGCCGCGGGCAAGAAGATGTATGGCGAGCTGACGATGATCGTCACCGTCAACCACGACGGTCAGGTGCTCGACACCGAAGTGGTCGAGACCTCGGGCAATCTCACGCTCGACCGCCGCGCGCAGAGCATCGCGCGCGCCGCGGCGCCCTTCGGTCGGTTCAGCGATGCGATGCGACGGCGCGCCGACCAGATCGTGGTGGTGTCGCGCTTCAAGTTCACGCGCGAAGAGACGCTCGAGACGAAACTCACCTCGCGCTAGCGCTAGCGCTTCTTTTTTTCGGACACCATGGACTCCTACTACGTGCTGGGCAACCCGGTCGAACACAGCAAGTCGCCGTGGATCCACGCGCGCTTCGCCGAACTCACGGGCCAGGCCATGCGGTACGGCAAGCGGCTCGCGCCGCTCGACGGCTTCGCGGCCACGGTGCGCGAACTCCGCGCCGAAGGCGCGCGCGGCTGCAACGTCACCGTGCCCTTCAAGTTCGAGGCGCACGGCGTCGCCACCGAGCTTTCGCCCCGCGCGCGCCTCGCCGGCGCATGCAACACCCTGCGGTTCGACGGCGACGCGATTCACGGCGACAACACCGACGGCGTCGGTCTCGTCGACGACATCGTGCGCAATGCCGGCGTGGAACTCGCGGGCGCGCAGGTGCTGCTGGTCGGCGCGGGCGGCGCGGCGGCCGGCGTGCTGGGTCCGCTGCTCGAGGCGCGTCCCGCGCGCATCGTGGTCGTCAACCGCACGGTCGGCAAGGCCAACGAACTGGTCGCGCATCACCGTGCGCTCGCGCAGGCGCAGGGCGTGACGCTCGAGGTCGAGCCGATCGAGGCCGTGCGCGAGCCGTTCGACGTCGTCGTGAATGCGACCGCGGCCAGCCTGAGCGGCGCGGCGGTACCCGTTGCGCCCTCCGTGCTGCGCGCGGGCGCGCTGGCCTACGACATGATGTACGGCCCGGCCGCGGCCGGCTTCGCGGCCTGGGCGAGCGAACACGGCGCGGTCGCGCGCGACGGCCTGGGCATGCTCGTCGAGCAGGCCGCCGAGTCATTCTTCGTCTGGCGCGGCGTGCGCCCGCCCGCCGCGCAGGTGCTCGGCGAGTTGCGCGCCACGCTCGGCTGACACTGGCCGCCATGCGCGCCCTCCTGCGTTGGCTCCTGCTGGTGCTCGTCGCCGCCGCCGCATTGCAGCTTTTCTTCCTGGCGCGCATCGCGATGGCCGCCGCGATCGACCCGGAGTCCACGACGTTCCAGCGCTCCGAAGCATGGCGCATCGCTTCCGAGAAGGGGCGGCTGCCGTGGCGGCAGCAGTGGGTGCCCTATGCGAGCGTGTCGGACAACCTCAAGCGCGCCGTGATCGCCTCGGAGGACGATGGCTTCACCGGACACGACGGCGTGGACTGGGAGGCGATCGAGAAGGCGTGGGAGCGCAACGCAAAGGCCGAGGCGCAGGCGGCGAAGCGCGCCTCGCGGCCCAATGCCGCCCCGGCGCGTGCGCCGAAGATCGTGGGTGGATCGACGATCACGCAGCAGCTCGCCAAGAATCTGCTCCTGTCCGGCGAGCGCACGCTGCTGCGCAAGGGGCAGGAGTTCGTGCTGGCGTTCGCGCTGGAGCGCATGCTGTCGAAACGGCGCATCCTGGAGATCTACCTCAACAGCGTCGAATGGGGCGAAGGCGTATTCGGCGCCGAGGCGGCGGCGCAGCACTATTTCCGCAAGCCGGCGGCGCGGCTGTCGGCCTACGAGGCGGCGCGGCTCGCGGTGATGCTGCCCCGGCCGAAGTATTTCGAGAAGGTGCCGAATTCGGGCTACCTGGCGAGCCGCGCCTCGACGATCGTGGCGCGGATGGCAAGCGCCCAGTTGCCCTGAGCGTGCGCCGGAGCTTCAGACGCCGCAGAACATCTGCGAGGACGGCGCGGTCGAGTGCCGTCTCCACAGCGCTTCCATTCCCGCGCGATTGTCGTCCCGGAGAACCTGCATCGACGGCAGCGTCGATGCGCTCGGTGGCGCCTTGTCCTGCAATGGGGGGGTAAGGGGCGAAAAGGGAAGCGCGGTGATCGGGTTGATGGGCACGATTCGATCCTCGAAGAAAAATCTCAGGCGAACTGCCCGACGGACGCGTTGTCCCTCGGGCTCCGGGCGGAGCCATTCGCCGCGTTGTCGACGAAGTCGGCCCACAGGCTCGCGATGCTCGCCAGCCGGGCGATCGCGGACTCGAGCCGCAGGCCTTGCGCCTCGTCGAGCGGGAGGTCGCGCACGACATAGACCGTGTCGTCCGGGCTGCACAGCGCCATGCGCGCGCCCGCCGTGTCGGCCGACATGAAGTTGAACATCATGAGCATCTTGAGGACCTCGGCCGGCCCGCACTGCGGGAAAGCACAGACCTCGACCATGATCTCGACGCGAGGCGGCTCCTCGCGCGCGGAGACGTGAACGCGCCGGCCGCCCTCGTATTCGAGCGCCCAGCTGGCCAGGCCGTCCTGCATCACGATGGTGAAATCGCGCGCGCGCGGGCCGATCTCGTCCATCAGGAGGCAAAGCGTGTCGAAGCGGGGGTCCATGGGTCGGCGACGTCGTTGGGGCGCAGCGTGCGCCTTCGCGAGCGACACCGCAACGATACGGCCGTATGGGCCTAGGCGTACCGGGCGGCAAGCGTCACGACGAGCGCGCCCAGCGAAGCCACGGCGAACGCGCCCACGGCGAGCAGCCAGGCGCCCCGCCGCCACCCCGCCACCGCCTGCGGCGTGCCGGCCGCCCACGCCAGCAGCAGCGCCGGCCCGAGGAAATAGCGGCCCTGCACGCCCTGCACCGTGCTCGCGGGATGGGGCGTCCACGAGACGAGCAGTGCGAGGAACACCATCAGTCCGCTGGCAAGTCCGCAGAACACGAGCAGCGCACGCCAGCCGCCGTCGGGCACGCGGTCGCGCAGGAAGGCGGAGACCACGACGAGCAGCGCGAGGCCAAGCCACAGGGCGGGATAGGCCGGCGACGGCAAGCGCGTATCGAGCCAGGCCAGCACGCCGATGAAGGAGTCCGCATAGAAGCGGCCGAGTTGCGGATCGGCAACGCTTCGCCGCACGACCTCGACGAAGGCGAGCGGATCGCGCAGGTAGAAGGCCAGGATCTGCGCCGCGCCCGCGCCCTTGTCGACGCGCGTGTCGACCGCCGTCGCCATCGCGAACGCGAGCCAGCCGCCGACGGCCGCGAGCGTGACCATGCCCGCGAGGCCTTCGCGTCCCGAGCGCCGCCGCCAGGCCGCGAACAGCGGCAAGGCCAGCAGCGGCAGCATGTGCAGGCGAGTGGTGCAGACCAGCACGCAGCACAGGCACATCGCCATGAACAGGCCACGCTCCGCCCCTTCTGATCTCCCCTCCCGCGCCGGCACCAGGCGCTGGCAGCACGCCAGCGCCAGCAGGGTGAGCGCCATCGTCAGGCCGTCGATGGTGGGCGACAGCGCCTGGAACACCGACATGGGCAGCAGGAGCACGGCCATGGCCGCGGGCGGAGGCCGCGCGATCCGCATCGCGGCGGCAACCAGACCCACGCACACGGCGATGCAGAAGAGGCGCGCGAGCCAGTAGGTATGAAACACGCTCAGGTCGATCGCGCGGCCCAGCGCGAAGGCCGCCACCTGGGGCAGGTACACCGCCGGGAAGTAGAACCCCGCGCCGTGCAGCGGCTGGAACGCGCGCTCGCCGCTCCAGCGCAGCGCCCGCACCTCGGCCTGCTGCGCCGCATCGAGGCGCGCGTCGTAGCGCACCGCGACCGTCTTCAGGTAGGCGTCGAAGAACTTCGGCAGCGCCGCGTCCACGTACCCGCCCGGACCCTGCGCGGGCGAGCCGTTCACCGAAACCTCGCCCGCCGACAGCAGGTACACCCGCGCGAGATGGCTGTGCTCGTCCGGCGACTGAACCGGCGGAATGAGCGCCGCTATGATCCACGCGATGACGAAAACGATGGCCGCCGCGACCCCCGACATCGCGCTGGCCGCCGGGGGCGGACGCTGCGGCATCTGCGCGGGGCCGCTACGCACGGGGCTGGCGCCGTGGCACCGGGAATGCGCCGCCTGCGGCTACGAATCCGCCAGCCTGCGGCCCGCGATCAACACGCACGACACCGAAACCGCGATCGACGAAGCGTCGCGCGAGATCGGCCTGAAGGCGCTGCGCCAGCACAACTTCCGGCTGCTGCTCGATCGCATCTGCGAGCGCCTGGCCGAAGGCGGGCGCACGCCGCGCGAGGCCCGCCTGCTGGACGTGGGCGCGGCCCATGGCTGGTTCGTGCGGACGGCGCGCGAGCGTCTCCAGGCCATCGGCCTCGAGCCCGACGATCACGTGCGCGCGATGGCGCGCGCGGCCGGCGTCGAGCTCGTGGGCGGCTATTTTCCGCAGGCGCTCGACACCGGCGAGCGTTTCGACGTCATCACGTTCAACGACGTCTTCGAGCACCTGCCCGATCCGCACGCGGCGCTCGACGCATGCCGCGCGCACCTCGACCCGGGCGGCCTGCTCGTGCTCAACCTGCCGTGCAGCGACGGCGCGATCTACCGCGCAGCGAAGCTGCTGCACCGCCTCGGCCTGCGCGGGCCGTTCGAGCGAATGTGGCAAAAGGGGTTGGTGTCGCCGCACCTGCATTACTTTAACAAGGACAACCTCGCGCGCCTGCTGGCCGTCCACGGCTTCGGCGAGCCGCGCTTTTCCACGCTGCCCGCCGTGCGGCTGCGCGGGCTGTACCACCGCATGCGGCACAGCGCCTCCATCGGCGTCCCCCGCGCGCTCGCGGCCTGCATCGTGGTGGGCGCCGCGGTGCCCTTCCTGCGCTTTTTTCCGAGCGACATCCTCGTGGTGACGGCGCGACGGAGCTGAAGCGGTGGAGTTTCGAGCGATCCCCGCCGACGACACGTGGCTGACTCGCCACGCCGCCCTCATGGCGGCGTGCTTTCCGGGCACGGCGAAATTCACGGTGCCCTATCTTCGCTGGCTCTACCTCGACAACCCCGACGGACCCGTCGCCGGCTTCGACGCGCACGAGGGCGACACCCTCGCCGCGCACTATGCCTGCATACCCGCCACGGCCATGATCGACGGACGCGCTTCGCGCGTGCTGCTGTCGCTGAACACGGCGACGCACCCTGCGCATCAGGGCCGGGGACTGTTCACGCGGCTGGCGCAGGCGACGTACGACGCGGCGGCGCAGGCCGGGTTCTCGGCGGTCTACGGCGTCGCGAATGCGAACAGCACGCCGGGATTCGTGCGCAAGCTCGGCTTCCAGCTCGTGCGGCCGCTCGACGCGCAAATCGGCGTGGGCGCCATCGGGATCGATGCCGCCGCCATCGCATCGGCGGCGTTTCGCCGCACCTGGTCGCCCGCCGCGGCCGGCTGGCGCGCGTCGAGCCCGGCGAACGAGGTCCATGCGCGCGTCGCGCACGGCGTGCTGCAATGCCACGCGCGTGCAGCGGGGCCGCTGCTCTCCGCGTACTGCGAATATCCGCTCGATCATGCGCCGGACATGGCCCGCTCGCACTCCGCGCCCGGTCCGCTGCGCCTGCACCTCGGCTTGCAGACTCGTGCGCGCCGACCTCGCACGTACGTCGCCATTCCCGAGCGGCTGAAGCCTTCGCCGCTGAACCTGATCTACCTCTCTCTCGACGGACGCCACGCTCGGCTGGCCGCCGACGACGTGAGCTTCACCTTCCTCGATTTCGATGCCTATTGACCTGCCGCACGGCCGCGCGGTCTTCTTCTTCGCGCACCAGGACGACGAGTTCGGCGTGTTCCGCCAGCTCGAGGCGGAGCGCGCCGCGGGGCGCGCTGTCGAATGCATCTACCTCACCGACGGCGAGTGCCGCGGCGTGACTTCACAGGAGCGCGATGCGGAGAGCCTGTCGGTCCTCGCGGCGCTGGGCGTGCGTGCCGATGCAGTGCGCTTCGCGGGCCGCGAACTCGGTATCGGCGACGGCGCGATCGCCGAACGCGCGGCAGATGCGACTCACTGGATCGAGCGACGCCTGGCTGCCCTCGATGGCGACGATGTCGTGTATGTGCCCGCATGGGAAGGTGGCCACCAGGACCACGACGCGCTGCACGCGCTCGTGGTGCAGGCGGCGGCGCGGCGCGGGCTGCTGGAGCGCGTGCGGCAGTTTCCGCTTTACAACAAGCACGGCGTGCCGAAGCCGCTTTTCCGCGTGCTCAATCCGATCGACGCGAACGGACCGGCCACATCTGTCCCCATTCCGCCGCGCGACCGGCTGCGTTACCTCGGTTTGTGCCTGCGCTACCGCAGCCAGTGGCGCAGCTGGGTGGGCCTCCTTCCGTTCGTCGTCTTGAACTATGCGACGCGCGGCGAACAAGTGCTGCAACCGGTGTCGCTGGAGCGCCTGGGTCAAAGGCCGCACGAGGGAGAGTTGCTTTACGAGGCGCGGCGGACTTGCCGGTGGGAAGTGGTCGCGCGGGTGGTGGGCTAGCGGCGTGGTGACCTCGTTGAGCGTTTCCCTAGAGGTGGGCGTGAAGCTGGTCGAGAGCCGATCGCCAGAACTCAGGTCTCAGGACCAGCATGTGGCCGCCTCCGCGAACGGCGTGGAAATCGCCTCGTCCGCCCTTCGAGATAAAGTCGTCGAAGATGCCGCGACAGTGCGCAATGGGATAGTAGTTATCCTTGGTCCCGTACAGCCAGGTCGTGGGTCCCTGGAATCGCGCCGCGTCGCGAAACAACTCGGGATTGATCCGCTCGTATCCGACGCAGCCCTGACCCAGCCAGCCTCCATTGAAGTTGACCACGCCTACCACGGAGTCCGGATTCCGCGACGCGTAAGCCATCGCAAGCGCTCCGCCGCGCGAAGCGCCGCCGATGATGGTTTTGCCTTTCAGTACGTCCGCCCGAAGATCGACGTGATCCATGACAGCGGCAACGTCGTCGAGCGCTCGCTCGGCGCCGCTTAGAGCCACTCGGGCGTCGCACGAGTAACCGACGCGACCCGGCGCCAGACCCTCGTCATAGAGGCCGTCCGACTTCCCCCTGCCGCGCCGCTGGGGGAAGATCACCATCCACCCGCGGCGCAAGAAGTAATCGGCCAGCGCGTCGTGCTTTACCGCGCGCCTGAACATGGCGGGTGAACGGGCCGTACCCGTCGAACCGTGGTTGAAGACCAGCGTGGGGAATGGGCCGGCGCCCTCGGGCCTGGCGACCAGCAATTGCAGCCGCACGGGCGCGACTCCCTCCACGAGGTTTGTCGGAATCATTTCGGAGACGAACGTGATCGGCGCGGTCATGGGCGATCCGCATGCTATCGCGGCACCCGCCCTGCGCCAGGATGGGGCAATCGGTGCCCAGGCGCCAAGAGCAACTCGCGCGAACCGCCAAGACCTGCTCCTACAAACCCTGCCAGCATCTCTCGACAGCTCCGACGCCCCGCGCCTGCAACACTGCAGCGCAATGAAGGAGCACTGGCCCCAGACCCTGTGGATCGCGCGCCATGGACAGAGCGCGGGCAATGTCGCGCGCGACGCCGCCGAGGCCGCGGGCCTCCCGCACATCGACGTGCAGTGGCGCGACATCGACACGCCCCTGTCCGACCTCGGCGTGCAGCAGTCCATCGCGCTCGGGCGGTGGTTTCGCGACATGCCGCTCGAAGCGCGCCCGCAGGTGATCCTCTGCTCGCCGTATGTGCGCGCGCGAGAGACCGCGCGCCTCGTCATGGAACACGCCGGCCTCCAGTCCGGCCGCGACGTGCGCCTGCGCGTCGACGAGCGCGTGCGCGAGAAGGAATTCGGCGTGCTCGACCGCCTGACGAAGCACGGCATCCAGCAACAGTTTCCCGAGTTGCACGAACAGCGGTCGCACGTCGGCAAGTTCTACTTCCGCCCGCCCGGCGGCGAGAGCTGGTGCGACGTGATCCTGCGGCTGCGCAGCCTCACGGAGATGATGACGCGCGAGCACGGCGGCGAGCGCGTGCTCGTCGTCGCGCACCAGGTCATCGTCAACTGCCTGCGCTATCTCGTGGACAACCTCGACGAGGCGCAGATCCTCGCCATTGACGCAACGGGCGACGTGCCCAACTGCGGCGTGACCTCCTGGCAGCTCGATGCGCAGCGCAGCGCGCTCCTGCCCGCGCTCGTGAACTTCATCGCGCCCCTCGTCGAAGCCGGCGCGCCCGTCACGGCGGCGCCCGACCAGCCGGTGGCGCCCAAGCCATGAAGCCGCACATCGAAGTCGACGACGCGCTGCTGTCGGGCTGGCCGCTGCCGCTGCCCGAAGCGGATTGCGACAAGGAAGGGCGCGGGCGCGTGCTCATCGTCGCGGGCAGTCCGGAGATCCCCGGGGCCGCCGTGCTTTCGGGCATCGCGGCGCTGCGCGCGGGCGCCGGCAAGCTCGCCGTCGCCACGACGCGAAGCGCTTGGCCCATCGTCGCCGCCGCCCTGCCGGAGGCGCGCGTCATTCCCCTCGACGAAACGCCCGAGGGCGGACCGGCGCCGGGCGTGGTCGAACAGTTGTGCAAGGTCGCCGAATCCGCATCGGCCGTGCTCATCGGCCCCGGCATGATGGACACGGCCGCGACGGTTGAGCTGGTGCACGCGCTCATGCCGCGCTGCGGCGACGGCGCGCTCATCCTCGACGCGCTGGCGATGGACGCCGTGCGCGACGGCATGCGTCACCGCCGCCCGTTCGCCCTGACGCCGCACGCCGGGGAAATGGCCCATCTCACCGGCGAACGCAAGGAAGACATCGAGGACGACCCGCGCAACGCCGTTGTGCGGCACGCGAACGCCTGGGGCGCCACGGTCGCGCTGAAGGGCGCCGCCACCTGGGTCGCCACACCCGAAGGCGAGCTGTGGCGGCACGAGATGCACGCGCCGGGCCTGGCCACCTCGGGCTCGGGCGACGTGCTGGCCGGGGTCATTGCCGGCCTGGCCGCGCGCGGCGCCACGCTCGAGCAGGCCGTGGTCTGGGGCGTCGCGCTGCATGCGCGTGCGGGGCTCGCGCTGGCCGAACGCCACGGCATGGTCGGCTTCCTGGCCCGCGAGCTGGCCGGTGAGATTCCGTTACTGATGCGGTAAGACGTTTCCTATAGGCATCGGCGGGCGACGACGCCGATGGCGGACAAACGTCGCGCCGCGGACAGGCCAAAGGATGATGGAGGTTCCCCGGTCCGTGTTCCATAGTGGAACCATCGAAGGCAATACCCACCGGAGAAGCATCATGAACATGACGACCGCCGAATACCAGCTGCGCTTCCGTTCCCTGTTCGACGCCGGCCGAGGCTATGCCTTCCCCTGCGATGCCGGTGGCCAAGTGGACCTCGACCACCTGAGCGAGCGCGCCCGCAACAACTACTTCTTCGCACGCGCCATGGTGGGCCGCGAACTCGCGGTTCCCGCCGTCGAGCTGAGCGCCCTGCACTGAGCGCGCCGCGCGCCCCGGCGGCGCGTGCGGCTACTGCATCAGCAGCCGCATCGTGCGCTGGCCCACGCGGCGCCCCGCGGGCAGCCCCTTACGGGCGCGCTCGGCCTCGATGGCGTCGCGCGTGTTGCGCCCCATCACCCCATCGGCCGTCACCAGCGCATGGCCCCGCTGCATCAGCCAGGCCTGCAACTCCTTCACCTCCGCACGCGACAGGCCCGGATCGTCCGTCGGCCACGGCGTGACGATGCCCGGACCGCCGGCCAGCTTGTTCGCCAGCACCGCCACCTCCATCACGTAGCGGTCCGAATTGTTGTAGCGGAAGATCGTGTTGAAATTTCGCGAGACGAGGAACGCGGGACCCGGCAGGCCCACCGGAAGGAAGGGCACGACGACCGGATCGCCCGCCGCCTGCAGGGGCAGCGACGCGCCGCCCGCGCCGACCGCCTGCCAGCCCATGGCCGCCCACTCCGACACCTTCATCGCGCGATCCGTAAGCCGGATCGATTTGCCCGTCGGCGTGAACTCCCGCTGCTGGCCGGCGGGGACCTTCACCTCGATGTAGACGGGCGCGCCCGCGATCCAGCCGCCGCGCCGCCGCAGGTGGTTCGCGGCCGAGGCCAGCGCATCGGGCAGGGAACCGATCACGTCCGCGAGTCCGTCGCCATCCATGTCGACCGCGAGCTGCTCGTAGCTGTCGGGCACGAACTGCGTGCGGCCGAAGGCGGCGGCCCAGGAGCCGACGAAGGATTCGGGCTTGACCTTGTTGTCGCGCAACAGGCGCACGGCGGCGTACGCGCGCTCGCGCGAACCGCAGGTGGCCGCACCGGGTGAGCACGGCCGCAGGCAGGCCAGGCTCACGGCCGCGTCGAGCACCGGAATCCGGCCGGCGGCCGGTCCGTAGTTCGTCTCGATGCCGTAGATGCCGACCACGATTTCCCTCGGCACGCCGAAGCGCTGCTCGATCTTCGCGAGCAACTCGGCCTCGCGCGCCAGCACCTCGCGCCCTTCGGCCACGCGCTGCTCGTCGGTGGTGGCGGCGATGTCGTCCCACCAGAACGTGGGCTCGCCCGTCTGCACGAGCATCGACTGGCGCACGCGGTCGTCGTACTTCGCGGTGGACGCAATGCGCAGGAAGTCGTCGCGCTTCAGGGGCCGGCCCGCGCTGCCTGTGTGCCCGGCCAGGCCCTTCACGCAGGCCGCGAACTGCTCGGGCGGCAGGGGCTGGGCGACGAGCGAGGACTGCGCATGCGCGAGCGGCGCAAAGAAGAATGCGACGGAAAGTAGCAGCAGGAATCGATGAACCATGCCGCGATGCTAGCGGCGAAGACCCTGCGCCGGGTCCCATTGCAACAGGGCGCATATGATCGGCCGCGAAGGAGGCGCGAGTGGTACAGAACAAAGCCGGCCGGTGGTATTTCGGCTGGAACATCGTGGCGGCGGCCAGCCTGCTCACGCTTCTCTCCTCGGGCATGCGGCTCAGCATGGGCCCCTTCTTCCTGCCGATGGCGCGGGACCTCGGCTTCAGCCGCAGCCTGCTTGCCGCCATCGTCGCCGTCGGCATGATCTGCTACGGCCTCGCGATGCCTTTCGCGGGCTGGCTCGTCGCGCGGCGCGGCACACGCTTCGTGCTGCTCGCCGGGGTCGCGATGGTGGCGGTCTCGGTCGTCTGGGCGGTACTCGCGACCTCGCCGACGCCCTTCCTGCTCTCGTTCGGCATTCTTCTGTCCGTCGGCCTCGCCTTTGCAAGCCCGGTGTCGGTCACGCCCGTCATCACCTACTGGTTCACGCGGCAGCGCGGCAAGGCGCTTTTCTTCCTCTCGACGGGGTCGATGGCCGGCATCGCCGTCATGACGCCGGTGCTGACCTTCGCGGTCGAAACCTTCGGCTGGCGCGCCACGCTGCTGGGCTACGGGGCGGCCTTCACCCTGATCGCGATTCCGCTGGCCGTTTTCGTGTTCCGCGATGCCGCGCCCGAGCATGCCGACCTGCTGCCCGCGGAGATCGAGGCCATGGTGGCGAACCCGCCGCCCGCGTCGAAAAGTCTTTCGGTGGCGCAGGTGCTGCGCACCGTGCCGTTCTGGATGATCTTCGCCGGCATGTTCGCCTGCGGCTTCTCGATGAACCTGCTCGGCACGCACGGCGTGCCGATGCTGATGGACCACGGCTACGACGCCTTCACGAGCGCGGCCGGCATCGGCGTGATCGGCTTCGTCGCGATCTTCGGCACGATGGTCCTGGGGCGCATGGCCGACCGCTTCCCGCGCCGTCATCTGCTCGCCGCGATCTACGGCGTGCGCGGCATCGGCTTCTTCGTCCTGGTGGTCGTCGGCACGCACTTCGAGCTGTACCTCGCGGCGACGATCGGCGGCCTGGTCTGGGCCGGCAGCATCGCGCTGTCGTCGGCGATCCTCGCGGACGTGTACGGCGTGCGCACGGTGGGCGTGCTCTACGGCCTGGCCTACGTCGGCCACCAGCTGGGCGGCATGCTCAGCGCGTGGCTGGGCGGCTGGGGCTACGAGACCTTCGGCACGCACTGGATCGCCTTCGGCGCGTCCGGCGCGCTGCTCGTCGCGGCCGCGGCGCTGTCGCTGCGGCTTCCGCCCCGAGGCTTTCGTCTGATGGCGGACGGCGCGACATAGGCTCATCCTGCACTTCGCGCGGGCTCACCGGCCCGCTTCGATGGAGTTGCACGATGAAGCGGCGCTACCCGGTGACCTTGCGGCTGGCCGATGCCGGCGAAATCTCCCTGTCCCTCGACGAGCGGTTCGCCTCCACGGCGCTGCGCTGGTCGTACATCGCACGCAACCGCGAACGGTGGACGGGGACCGCGGACCCCGGCAGCCGCAACGGGCCGCTGCACGACCTCCTCACGCCCGAAATGCTCGAACGCATCGCCGCCTCGGGCGTGGTCGAAGTCTCCTTCGCCTTCGGCCGCAAGGAGTCCGACGACTGGCCGCTGCGGGTGTTTCCCTGGGAATACGCGCTGGCTTCGGCGACGTCGCCGTGGCGCGATGCGCCGCTGGTCGTCGTGCGCCACGCGGCCGGGGGCGCGTCCTCGCGCGGCGGCGTGCGGCTCGCGCGGCCCGCCGTCGTGGAATGCGCAGCCGGCGCGCGCACACGCGAGGGCGGCGTTTCGTCCGAAGGCGAACTGATGCTGCGCTCGCTCGGCGCCGACGCATCCGACGCCGGCGCACGCCTGCGCAACCCGACGCTCGAGCAGCTGCGCCGCTGGATCGCGGGCCGGCGTCCGACGGTGCTGCACCTGGCGGGCATGGACAACCACGCGGCCGCGGCGCTCGGCGCGCCATCGCACCGCGATGCGGCGATACACGACGGCCTCGCCCTGCGCGGTGCGGACGCGCAGGCGCCGCAGCTCGTGGCGAGCGATGTCCTGGCGGCCGCGCTGTGCGGCGACGCAGGCGCGCCGGATCTGATCGTCTGCAACTTCTACAACTCCGCCTCGCGCGTCGCGTCCGAATGCGTGCGGCGCGGCGCGCGATTCGCCATCGGCTACCACGACACGATCCCCGACGAACATGCGGCGCTCTTGTGCGCCACGCTCTACCGGCTGCTCGCGGACAACGGCGGCGACATGCTCGATGCTTTCTCGGGCGCCCTCGACGCACTGCGATGCGAACCCGCGCCGCTGCATGGCGCCTGCATCGTCCTGTGGAGCGGGACCGCGCTGCTGCGCTCTCGCAACGCGCCGCGTCCCCGGAAGCCGGCACGTGCCCGCACGGCGCTGCAAGCGCCCCCGTGGCAACGGATCGCGGTGGAGGCCCGCCCGCTCGACAACCTCAACTACTCGCTGCTGCACAACCGCCAGAGTCCCCTGCAGCGCCTGCGCATCGCGCGCGCGGACGGCCAGGGCGAGATTCGCGACATCGCCGTCACGGTGGAACTGCAGGCGGGGGAAAGCACGGCGCGCTATCGCCGCACCCTCGCGCTCCCCGCCGACCGCGCCTTCCTCGACATCGACAAGGAAGTCGTGCTGCCGCTCACGTCCGCGCTCATCCGCACGCCGACGGAGCGCGTGCAGACCAGCCTGCGGCTGCACGTGGCGTGCGAGGGCGCGACCGTGCTGGAGGAAACGTATCGCGTTGGCCTGTGCCCCATCGACGAATGGCAGGACGGCGCGCGCGACGAGTGGCGCTGGCTGCCCTCGTTCGTGCTGCCGCGCGACCCCGCCGTCGCCCGCATCGTCGCGTCCGCGCAAGGCATCCTGCGCGCGCTCGCCGACGATCCCGCCGCGGGCTTCGACGGCTACCAGGGCGTCGATGCGAACGGCGACACCGATGCGCAGCGCTACGCCTGCGTCGACCGCCAGGTGCAGGCGCTCTGGTATGCCCTGCTCGACGTGTACCGCCTCGACTACATCAACCCGCCGCCCTCGTACGGCCGACGCACGCAGCGCCTGCGCACGCCCAGCCAGCTGCTGGCCGAGGGACGCGGCACCTGCATCGACCTGGCCCTGCTGCTCGCGGCCTGCATGGAAGCGATCGATATCCATCCGGTCATCTTCCTGCTGCAGGGCCACGCCTTCGCGGGCTACTGGCGCAGCGACGCGCTGCACGAGGAGTTCGTGCAGGTGCGCGACGTGGCGTTCGACGCCCAGGCCGCGCCGGACGCCGACTGCGAACGCGCCGAGGAACGCGGCGGCAGCGCGGGCGGCCTGCCCCGCTACGTGCTCGAGAATCGCCACCATGTCGAAGTGCGCCAGCGCGTCACGCAGCGCAAGCTGCTGCCGCTCGAGACCACGGGACTCACCTGCCGCGGCGGCTTCGACATCGCCGCGGCCGACGGTCGCGGCAACCTGCGCATCAAGAGCGAGTTCGAGGCGATGATCGACCTGCGCCTCGCACGGCAGGACGGCGTGACGCCCTTGCCGATGCTGCAGGACGCGACGCTTGCGGGCTGAGCGCGCGCGCTACTTCGCCACGACCGCCGCGCTGGACGAGACCGGCGCGGACACCGAGGCAGGCGTCGGCTCCTCCTGTGCCTCTTCCGAATCGCGCGGCAACTCGATCACGCGGAACGCCGGCTGGTCCGGGCGCTTGCGCAGCAACAGCGGCCGCGCGACGTTGAACACGGGCACGCCATTCATCGTCCTGCCTTCGAGGCTGCCGCGGTGCGCGTGCCCGTGGAAGACCGCATCGACCGGGTAGCGCAGCAGGGGCTCCTCGAGCCGGCTGCTGCCGAGGAAGGGGAAGATGTCCATCGGCTCGCCTTCGATCGTGCCGATCACCGGCGAGTAGTGCAGCAGCGCGATGCGCCGGCGCGTGCGCAGCTTGGCTAGCGCCGACTCCAGCTTCAGCGCCTCGTTGAGCGCCTCCTGCACGAACAGCTTGATGGCCGGCTCGCCCCAGCCGCCGAGCGAGCCGCGGCCGAAGCCGCCCGCGAAGCCCTTCGTGCCGGCGATGCCGACGCCTTCGATCTCGGTGGCTTCGCCATCGAGCACCCGCACGCCGGCCTTGGAGAGGACGTCGACCACAACCTCCGGGGTGCCCGATTCGAAGTCGTGATTGCCCAGGATCGCGACGATGGGAATCTTGACGACACTCAGTTCATCGGCGAGCACCTTCGCTTCCTCGGCCGTGCCGTAGTCGGTGAGGTCGCCGCACAGCAGCAGCACGTCGGCCGCCTCGGACGCCTGCGCGAAGAGCGGCCGCAGCGCGCCGCCGGAGTCCTTGTTCGCGTGGAGGTCGCCCACGGCAGCGAAACGCACCATGGCGGGAGAACGGTTCTGCATGCCGACGCTTCTTGTTGATGAGACATTCCCATGCTGCCGCGTCCCGGACCGGGCAGTTATCGTCCATCCCCCCCGGGATTTGTAGGCGCGGGCCGACGACGGGTGAGGCATTGCGGCGCCTGCACGAGGGCGTGCCGGCCGAGTCGCCATCCGCACGCCGCCGGCTTACCTTCGCCGCATGTGCATCACCAACCTCGCTCCATCCCTCGAAGAGGAAGTCGATCCGCAAACGGCCGACTTCTATCGGAGAGCGCTGCGCACCCTTGCCGACCACGGCATCGAGTTCCCGGTCGGCGGCGCGTTCTCGCATGCCTGCTTCACCGGCATTCGCCGCGCCACGAAGGACCTCGACCTCTTCATCCGCCACGAGGACTACGACCGCATCGCCGCGCTCATGCAGGCGCAGGGCTGGCGTACCGAAATGACCTATCCGCACTGGCTCGCGAAGGTCTATGCGGGCGACGAATTCATCGACCTCATCTTCAACTCCGGCAACGGCGTCACGCCCGTGGGCGACCGCTGGTTCCACGACAACGCCGATGCGGACGTGCTGGGCGTGCCGGTGAAGGTGGCGAACGTGGAGGACAGCCTGCTATCTAAAGCCTTCATCATGGAGCGGGAGCGCTACGACGGCGCCGACGTCGCGCACCTGATCCAGGCCGTGGCGGAGCAGCTCGACTGGAAGGGGCTGGTCGAGCGCTTCGGCCCCAACTGGCGCGTGCTGTTCGCGCATCTCACGCTCTTCGGCTTCATCTATCCCGGCGAGCGCGACCGCATTCCCGCATGGGTGATGGAGGAGCTGATCTCCCGTCTCACCGCGGACGTGCGCCGGCCGCCGGCGGAAGACGCGAAGATCTGCGCGGGCACGCTGCTGTCGCGCGAGCAGTACCTCCACGACGTGGAACAACTCGGCTATGTGGACGGCCGGCTGACCGCGGCGAGCACGATGACGCCGGAAGACGTCGCGGTGTGGACGGCGGCGATTCCGGCGCGGCAGGCGGCCCTGCCGGGCGCGTCCGGCGCCTCGGCCGGCGGCGCGGCTGCGACTCACTAAGAACGAAGCGACAAAGAAGCGCTCAGGGCGCCGGCAGGTCGATCGCGACGCTCGCGCCGCCGCTCGCGCTTCGGCCCAGCGACAGCGTCCCCTTGTGGCTCGCCACGAGGTCGTTCACGACCGCAAGGCCGACGCCGTGTCCCGGCACGCGCTCGTCGCCGCGCACGTGCATCTGCAGCACGGACGTGGTGTCGGCGAAGCCCGGGCCGTCGTCGTCGATGCGCAGCCGCAGCGTATCGCGCTCGGTCCAGATGCGCACGGCAACGCGAGCCTTCGCCCACTTCGCGGCGTTGTCCATCAGGTTGCCGAGCATCTCGAACAGGTCGCCCTCGTCGATCCGCCACGAGAGTTGCGGCGGGCTCTCGACCTCGATCGCGATGCCCTTGTCCGCATACACCTTCAGCAACGCATCGCGGATGCGGGCCGCGACGGGCGCCACGTCGATGCGCGGTGCGAACCGTGTCGCGCCGCCCGCTGCCGCGCGGCCGAGCTGGTGCTGCACGATGTCGTCCATGCGCGCGACCTGCTCGCGCACGGCAGGCCGCAGGTCGCCCGGCTCCTGCACCGCGCTGTGCAGCACCGCCAGAGGCGTCTTCAGGCTGTGCGCGAGGAAGCTCATGGCCTCCTTGTAGCGCGTCTGCCGGTCGCGCTCCTGGTGGATCAGCGCATTGAGGTTGCCGGTGAGCCCGGCGATCTCGTCCGGGTAACGACCCTCGATGGCCGGCTGGGTGCCCGCCTCCACGTTGCGGATCTCCGCGGCGACGCGCGCGAGCGGCGACAGCGCCCATTGCAGCAGCGCGACCTGCGCGAGCAGCAGCAGCACGCTCATGCCGCCCAGCCACATCCAGAGCGTGCGCGAGAACACGGCCACTTCGCGCTCGAACTCGGCGCGGTCCTGCAGCACCGACAGCACGAGCGGCGCCTGCTTGCTGCCCGCCGCCCAGTTCACCGCATAACTCACCGAGAGATAGCCGCGGCCCGGCGCGGCTAGCGTCTCGCTCAGCCACTGCCCGCGCGCGACGCCTTCGCGCCGGAACGGCACGTCGACGCCGACGCTCGATCCCGAGCGCCAGAGCTCGTTGCGGTTCGCGTTGTAGATGCCCGCATACAGCCCCGAGGCGGGCAGCGACAGGCGCGGCTGCGCGAGCTCGGGCGGCATCGCGAGCGCCCCCTGCTCGTCGAGCTCCGTGCGCGCGAGCAGGAGGTACACCGTGCCCTGCAGGCGCGCGAAATACGCTTCGCGCACGCTGTCCTCGTGCGCGCGATGCACCGCGAACCCGGCCGCCGCGACGAAGGCGACGAGCACCAGCGCCGCCCCCAGCAGCAGCCGCGCGCGGATCGAATAGCCGGGCGGCGCCAGGGCGTTCACTGCAGCGCGAAGCGGTAGCCCCGTCCGCGCACGGTCTCGATCGGCGAGCGCGTCCCGTCGGGATCGATCTTCCTGCGCAGCCGCCCGATCAGCACCTCGAGCACGTTGCTGTCGCGGTCCTCGCCGTGCGGATAGAGATAGTCCGTGAGGACCGGTTTGGACACCACCTTGGGCCGCTCGCGCACGAGGTATTCGAGCAGGCGGTATTCGAAGGCTGTGAGCTCGAGCGACGCGCCGCCCAGCCGCGCCGACTGCGAGGCGAAGTCGATGGCCAGGTCGCCGAAGGCAAGCACGTCGCCGGTCGCCTTCATCGAGCGGCGCAGCAGCGCCTTCACCCGCGCGGCGAGTTCGGGATAGTCGAAGGGCTTCACCACGTAATCGTCGGCGCCGGCTTCGAGGCCGGCCACCTTGTCCTGCCAGCTGCCGCGCGCCGTGAGGACCAGCAGCGGCATCTCGCTGCCCTTCGCCCGCAGCCGCTGCACGATCCCGAGACCGTTGATCTTCGGCAGGCCGAGGTCGACGATGGCGAGGTCGAAGGGATACTCCTGCGCGAGGAAGAGGCCCTCTTCGCCGTCGCCCGCGGCGTCGACCCGGTAGCCCTCGGCCTCGAGCTGCCGCGCGAGGCTTTCGCGCAGGGCCTTGTCGTCCTCGACGAGCAGCAGGCGCATGGGCGGATCGCGCCTAGAGCGACTTGCCCGACGCGACGTCGACGAGGAGGACGCGCACGTCGCCGCCCGGCGTCACGACCTTCACTCGCCACACCGCACGGCCCTGCACCTCGGCACGCTCCACGGCGAGCACGCGGCCGCCCGTCTCGCGCTTCACCACGGCCGCGGCATCGTCGCGCGACACGTCGGCGAAGGCTGGCCCCGCCGCGGCGAGCGCGCCGCCCGCCATCAGCGCGGCGAGCAGCGCGCGCAGCGCAGCGCGGCCGCCGCGAGCGGGCGGCACGCGGCGCGGCCCGGAGGTCGGTACGCCGGAAGGGAGGCGGTGCGGCTTCATCGTTCAGCGCCGATGGTACTCGCGCTCGTCGATCGGCGTGACCGACACGCGAACCGGCAGGCTGTTGCCGGGCTGCTCGCGCATCTGGGTCGTGTAGAGCTGGCCCCGGTATTCGTAGGTCACGCGATAGCCGGCGGCGCGCTGCTGCGTCTCGTAGACCGTGCGGCATTGGCGCACCTCGCGCGCGCCGTAGACCGGCGCCGCGGCGTCGCGGCTCGCGATGCGGTCGCCCGCGATCGCTCCGACCACGGCGCCGGCTGCCGTGGCGACGTCCTTGCCGCTGCCCTTGCCGACCTGGTGGCCGAGCAAGCCGCCGGCGACGCCGCCGATGAGCATGCCGGGCAGCGACGTCCCGGCCACCGGCGGCCGCGCGTCGTTGACCCAGGCGCTCGTGCATTCCTCGCGGGGCACCTGCACGCTCTCGTATTGCGGCTCGACCGACTGGACGCGGGCGCGATCGGTGAAGGTCGGCGCGCCGGCCGGCGCAATGGACTGCGCCTGGGCGCCGAAGGCGGCAAGCAGCGCGGAAAGGATCGCAAGTTTCTTCATGGCCTCTGACTCCTTGTGTGCAATTGGAAGTGGATTACCAGCGCTGGCCGATCACCTGCGCGCCGCTGCCGTAACCGTGGCGGCGGTCCGGGTCGACCACGTCGAAGCTCCAGCTGCGCCGGGTGGTGTTGCCGGCCTTGTCGCGAACGGTCAGCTCGGCGGTGTGACGGCCGGTGCCGAGGTCTTCGCGGTACTGGATCTCGTCGTTGTCGAAGCGCGAGAAGCGCGTCACGTCGCGGCCATTCAGGCGAAGCTGGACCGACGCCATGTCGATGCCGCTGCGGTCGTCGGAGAAGCGCGCCGAGATGCGGGTGCGGCCGCGCTCGCTCACGCGCTCGCCCTGCGACGGCGTGACGGCGGCGATGTCCGGGCCGCGGTTGTCGCGGTTGTCGCGGCGGTCGTCCCAGCGGTCGCCGCGCACGTCGACCTGGGCGGTCACGCGATGGCCCGCGCGGTGCAGCGTCGCGACGGCGCGCGAGAAGCTCTGGGGGTTGTCGCGCCGGCGCACCGTGTACTCGGTTTCATAGACACCCGGACGGGCTTCGCCCATGGCGAGGTTGTTCGCGACGCCGGGGATGTCGAGCGTCACGCGCGCGCCAGGCACGCCGACCAGGCGGAATCGCACTTCTCGGCCGGGCTCGACGCCGCCACGTGCGTTGAGCACGAAGCGCTCGATGGCGGGCGCGCTCGCTTGCGCGACCACGGCGGGCTGCACGTACACGTTGAGCTGCGCATTCGCGGGACTGGCCGCGACGGCCGCGCCCAGGGGGACGAGGAGCATCGAAAGGGTGGCGAGACGGGAGCGGAGAACGGTTTGCATAAGTCACCTCACATGGAATGGCGTTGATGTGGAAGTGAGTCTGCGCCCCGGTGCGTGAACGGGAACTGAACTGGAAATGAACGGTTCCTGAACGGAGTCGGTGACAATGCCTCTGCATCTCACACGCTCAGGAGACATCCCTCATGAAAAAATTCGCATTGACCGCCATGCTGGCCGGAGCCGCCGCCATTTCGCCCGCCGTCCAGGCGCAGTCCCCGCAGGTCCCCGGCACGGTCCGCCTCGTCGTCGGTTACTCCGCCGGCGGCCCGGTCGACCAGGCCGCGCGCATGGTGGCGCCGGTGCTCGCGCGCGAGCTCGGCGTGACCGTCGTCGTCGACAACAAGCCGGGCGCGAATGCCACGACCGCGGGCGACAGCGTCGCGAAGGCTTCGCCCGACTCGGGCCAGCTGTGGTTCGCCGCGAGCCCGACGGTCACGATCAGCCCGCACCTGATGAAGATGGCCTTCGAGCCGACGAGGGACCTCGTCGCCCTCGCCCCCATCCTGAGCTACTACAACGTACTCGTGGTGAACAAGGACCTGCCCTTCCGGTCGCTGAAGGACGTGGTCGACCACGCGAAGGCGAACCCCGGCAAGGTGTCGTACGGCTCCGCGGGCCTCGGCGGCTCCAACCACCTCTCCGGCGAACTGCTGGCCGTGCGCACCGGCACGAAGCTGCTGCACGTGCCGTACAAGGGCAACGCGCCCGCGATGGCCGACGTGATGGGCGGCCAGATCACGATGATGTTCGACATCATCAGCACCGCGCGCACCTACATCACCGGCGACAAGGTGCGCGCCATCGCCGTGACCTCGCCGCACCGCAACCCGTCGCTGCCCAACGTGCCGACGATAGCCGAAGCCGGCGTGAAGGACTTCGAGGTGGGCGGCTGGTTCGCCGTCTACGGCCCCGCGACGCTGTCGAAGCCGCTGGCCGCGCGCTACACCGCCGCGTTCGCCAACGCGTTGAAGGATGCCGAACTGAAGGCCAAGCTCGACGCCGCCGGCTTCGAGGTGTGGACGGGCGCGGGCGATGCCGTGGACGTTCGCGCCCGCAAGGAGCGCGACATGTGGGGCACGGTCACCAAGGGCATCAAGATCGAATGAGCAGCGCCATGTCCGAGCGGATCCACGACCTCTTCGACGGCTGGCTGGCGCGCAGCCCCGACCGGATCTTCCTGCACCTGCGCGGCGGCGACGGCGAGCCGCGCACGATGACTTACGCGGAGGTCGGCGCCCTCGTCGCCACGCTCGAGGCCGAGCTGCGCGCCGACGGCGTGCAGCCCGGCGACCGCGTGTTCGTCGTCGCCGAGAACTGCCCCGAGCACCTCGCGCTGGTCGTCGCATGCAGCCGCGTCGGCGCGTGGTCGTGCGGCGTCAACGCGCGCATGGCGCCCGGCGAGATCGCGGGCTTCGCGGCGAAGGCCGATGCGCGCATCGCGTACTTCACCACGGGCGTGTCGAAGGCGGCCACCGCGCACGCGGCGCGCTTCGACGCCTGTCCTTCCGCCGCCCATGGCCTTTCTCGCAGCACGCCCCGCGCGGACGCGGTGGCCGAGACCGGGCCGCTGCGCGACAGCGTTGCCGCGATCATCTTCACCTCGGGCACGAGCGGCACGCCCAAGGGCGTGCTGCTGACGCACGAGGGCGTGACGCTCTTCGGCCGCGTGTCCGCCGCGTCGCGCAACCTCGGCGAGGACGACCGCTCCTACGCCTACCTGCCGATGACGCACATCTTCGGCCTCGGCACCGTGCTCATGGCATCGCTGTACGCGGGCGCGACGCTGCTGATGCGCGTCGCCTTCGATCCGGCCGATGCGCTCGACGATCTCGCGAACCACGGCATCACGCAGTTCCAGGGACCGCCGGCGCTGTTCTCGCGGCTGCGCGCGCACATGGAGCAGATCGGCGTGAAGCATCCGCCCGCGCCGAAGCTGCGCTACATCTACACGGGCGCCGGGCCGCTCGACATGGCCTTGAAGCAGCGCGTGGAAGCCGCGTTCGGCAAGCCGCTGCATCACGGCTACGGGCTCTCGGAGTACGCGGGCTCGGTCCACCTCACGCGACTGAACGTGTGGCGCGAGGACACCTCGTCGGGCTACGTCGTCGAAGGCGCGGAACTCGTGATCGCCGATCCTTCAACCGGCGAGGCGCTGCCGGCCGGGGGCCGCGGCGAAATCTGGATTCGCGGCAAGGGGTTGATGCCCGGCTACTTCCGCGATCCGGCCGCGACTGCTGCCGTGATGCGCGAAGGCGGCTGGTATGCGAGCGGCGACATCGGCGAGCTCGCGCCCGACGGCGCGCTGTTCGTCGTCGGACGGCTGAAGGAGATGATCATCCGCTCGGGCTTCAACGTGTACCCGGGCGAGGTCGAATCGGTGCTCAATGCGTTTCCATCGATCGAACGCTCGGCGGTCGTGGGGCGCGCGGTGGAAGACGGCAACGAGGAAGTGCTTGCCTTCGTCCAGCTGCGCCACGGCACGGCGCTCGACGACGCCGCCCTCGCCGCGCACCTGCGCGAGAACCTCGCGCCGTACAAGCGGCCGAGCGCCGTGCGCGTGGTGAAGGAGATGCCGATGACGGGCAGCGGGAAGATTCTCAAGCGGGAGTTGCTGGCAATTCGATGAATGTCCCCGAGCCCGCCTCCCTCTTCAAGCCGGTGCGCCGTCGCACCTTCGAGGACGTCGCCACGCAGATTCGCGACCAGATCGCCAGCGGCGGCCTGAAGGAAGGCGACAAGCTGCCTCCGGAGCGAACCCTCGCCGAAGCGCTCGGCGTCAGCCGCAACACGGTGCGCGAAGCCTTGCGTTCGCTGGAGTACGCCGGCCTGCTCGAACTCAAGCCGGGGATGGCCGGCGGCGCGTACATCCGCAATGGCAGCAGCGGCGCGATCCGCGCCGCCTTCGACGACCTGATGAGCCTGGGTGCGCTCAATGCCAGCCAGCTCACCGAGGCCCGCGTCGGCATTGCCCGCGAGGTCGCGCGACTGGCCTGCAAGCGCTATACCGAGGCCGAGTTCGCGGGCTTCGAGGACAACTTCAGGCTCATGCGCGAGGCCGCGAGCGCGGGCGACCTGCGCGCACGGGTGCGGCACAACGTCGAGTTCCACCGCTTGCTGGCCGCGTCCGCCAGGAACCCTGTACTTCTGATCATGACGGACGTCCTGGTGGACCTCACGATGAACTTCGTGCGGCAGCTCGGCGAGATGCCCAACGAGTTCGTGGTCGAGTCGCGGGAGCGGATCATGGCCGCGCTACGCGACCGCGACGTGGAGCGGACCATCGCCGAATACGAGGCCTACCTGCAGAAGACGGTGAATCAATACTTGCGCGACACCGAGATCGACACCAGCAAGATCGCGCTGAAGAAGCCGCGTTGAAGAAGAAGGCGCGCGGATGCCGCGCGCCTTCTTCCGGCGCAATCACTTCTTGCCGGCCCTGGCGATCGCCGCCGCGCGATCGGCTTCGCGCGTCATGGTCGACACGAAGTCCGCCGGCGACGACGCCGAGGACTCGAAACCGAGCTTCTTCACCTCATCCACCACCTCCGGCATCTGCGCGGCCTTCAGAATGGCGGCATTGATCCGCCGCACGACGTCGGCCGGCGTGGCGGCAGGCACGACGATCCCGTACCAGACCTGCGCCTCGTAGTCGCGCAGGCCCGAAGCCTCGCTCACCGTCGGCGTCTCCGGCAGTGCGCTGGTGCGCTTGAGCGCGCCCACCGCCAGCGCCTTGAGACGGCCGCCCTGGATGTTGGCCAGCGTCGTCGACTGCACCGTGTAGTACATGTCGACCGTGCCCGCGATGGTGTCGGTGAGCGCCTGCGCGTTGCTCTTGTACGGAATCTCGCGGATGTCCACGCCGAGTTGCGCCTTGAGCACCTCCATCTCGAGCTGGCTGGGCGTGCCCGGGCCGGACGACGCATACGTCAGCTTCCCGGGATTGGCCTTTGCATAGGCAACGAGTTCGCGCAGGTTCTTCGCCGGCACGTTGGGATTCACCGCGAGCGCGAGCGGATTGGTGGCGATGCGCGCGACGGCCGCGAAGTCCTTGAGGGGGTCGTAGCCCGCGTTGCCCTGCGTGATCGGGCCGACCACGAACGGCGTCGTCGCCAGCAGCAAGGTGGTGCCGTCGGCTGGCTGCTTCGACGCATAGGCCGCGCCGATCATCCCGCCGGCGCCGTCGCGATTCTCCACGACCACCGGCACGCCGAGCTGCTCGCCCAGCACCCGCGCATAGATGCGCGAGATGGAGTCGACGCCGCTGCCGACGCTGAACGGCGCGACGATCTTGATGGGCTTGCCCGCGCCCTGGGCGCCGGCCATGCCGGGCACGAGCGGAAGCGCGAGGCCAAGCGCCAATGAGGCTGCGGCGAGCAGGCGAATGCGGATGCGATGAGTCATCGGTTGTCTCCTTCGGTGTGACGTGACGGGGCGCCGGCCCTGCGCTCCAGGATGCCGGCGATGAGTTCTCGTTGCGCTGCGGGCGCGCCGAGCAGCGATGCGTTGCCTCGCGCGCGCTTGAAGTACAGGTGGTTCTTCATCTCCCACGTGAAGCCGATCGCGCCGAACATCTGGATGCTGCGGTGCGTGGCATCGCGGTAGGCTTCGCTGGCGAAGCTCTGCGCCAGGGCCGCCGCGAGCGTGGCCGTCTCGTCGTCCTGCGACAGCGCCCACGCGCCGTAGAGCATGGCGGTGCCGGCGCACTCGGCCTGCGCAAGCATGTCCGCCAGGCCATGCTTGATCGCCTGGTAGGCGCCGATGGGTCGGCCGAACGCGACGCGCTCGCGCGCGTAGGCGGCGGTATCGTCCAGCACCGCCTGCAGGCCGCCCGCGCTCTCGGCGGCGAGCAGCACGAAGAGGCGGTTGCGAATGCCTGGCCATGCTTCGTCCCACCCCACCGGCAAGAGTTCGGCCGGCGCGGCGTCCCAGTCGACATGCGCGACCTGGCGCGTGATGTCCCGCCATTCGAGCAGCCGGGTGCGCACGGAGACCTCGCCCGCATCGGCGAGGAAGAGCCTGCGCTGACCTTCCAGCATCGCGGCCACCACGAAGCGGTCCGCGCCCACGGCATCCACGACGTAGTGGCTGGTGCCTGTCAGGACGTGGCGACCGTCGGCGTGTGCCGCCGCCTGCACGCCCGAAGCGGCCGCTTCGGCGTCTCCGCTCGCCGGCAGGTACGCCAACGCCAGCCGCGACGCTCCGGCGGCCACGTCCGGCAAGACGCGCGCCTGCTGCGACTCACTCGCTGCCGCGAGCAACGCCCATGTGCCGGCGAAGGCGCCGAAGAGCGGCGCGGGCGCGAGAAAGCGTCCACACTCGCGCGCGACCAGCGCCAGGTCGATGTCGGTCATGCCGAGGCCGCCATGCGCCTCGGGAACGGCCATGCCGGGCCAGCCCATCTCGCGGACCTTGGGCCACAGCTCCGCATACGGGGCCTGCGCCGCACCGGCGCCGGGCACGAGCAGCGGGGCGAGGTCCACCTCCTTGCGCAGGAATGCATGCGCGCTGTCGCGCAGCACGATGTGGTCGTCGTTCAGGGTGAAGTTCATGCGCCCTGCTCCCCGGCACTCGCGCGACCGATCTGCGAAAAGGGCGCATGCCGCGTCGGGTCCTTCTCGCGCGGGAGTTCCAGCACGCGTTCGGCCACCAGGTTCTTCAGGATTTCCTGCGTGCCCACGCCGAGCGTGACCGCGGGGCTCCACCAGAACGCATGGTCCCAGTTCGAAAACGGACCGCGCTCGGCCTTGGCCATGGGCAGCACGTCGCGATCCTTCACCATGCCCGCGACGCCCTGGCTGCGCTTGGCGAGATCGAGGAGGCGCTGGCCGTGCGGCGCCGCGATCATCTTGCGCACCGCCCCTTCGTGGCCCGACTCGCGCGCGTTCATGCGGTCGCTCAGCGAACGGAAGGCCAGCAGGCGCAGGATTTCGCCTTCGATCCAGATCTTCACCGCCTCGTCGCGAACCAGCGGGTCGGCGAAACGACCCGCGGCGACGAGCCCATCGACGAGATCGCGCGCCGTCGGCCCCGAGCCCCAGATCGCGCCGGGACGGGACAGGGCCACCCGCTCGGTCTGCAGCTGCAGCATGCTGAGCTTCCAGCCGTCGCCCTCCTTGCCGAGCAGGCGGTCGGCCGGCACCTTGACGTCGTCGAAGAAGACCTCGTTGTACTCGCCGCTCTCGCCGGTCATGTCGGCGATGGGGCGGACGGTGATGCCCGGGCTCTTCATGTCCACCAGGAACTGCGAAAGACCTGCGTGCTTGGGCACGGAGGAATCCGTTCGCGCCACCAGCACGCCGAGGTGCGCGCGGTCGGCGAGCGAGGTCCACATCTTCTGGCCGCGCACGACGTAGTGGTCGCCCTCGCGCCGCGCCGTCGTGCGCAGCGCGCCGACGTCCGATCCGGCGGACGGCTCGCTGAACAGCATGCACCAGATTTCCTCGCAGGCGAGCGCGGGACGGAGAAAGCGTTCGCGCTGCGCCTCGGTGCCGAACTTCAGGAGGCTCTGCCCGCAGTTGTTGATGGGGACGGGGTTGACGTGGTGCGGCGCACGCAGGCCGGCGCGGGCGATCTCGTCGTCGATGATCAGTTGCAGTTCGGCATCGGCGCCCAGGCCCCACGGACGCGGCCAGTGAGGAACGGCGTAGCCCCGGTCCGCCAGCTGCGCGGGCGTCGCGCGCGGATGCTCGGCGAGCCACTGGCGCACTTCGAGCCGGCGCGGGTCGTCCTGCGCGGGGAGGTTGAAATCCATCAGTCCTCCTCGGGCTTGCGCGTCGTGTCGTAGAACGCTTCGCGGTCGTGCGTCGAAGCCCGCACGCCCTTCACGCTGCGTTCCTTCATGAAGTTGTATTCGCCCGGCTCCCAGCGCATGTTCGTGGCGAGCGAGTGCAGCACGTGGCCGTAGGTGAACTGCGCGGTGACGCCCAGCGACTGCATCGCCATCGCGGTGGCCGCCTTGCCGATCGCGATGCCGTCGCGCGGCAGGCGCACGATGCGTTCGGCCCATTCCTCGCCCTTCGCGTCGAGCTCGGCGAGCGGAACGACCTTGTTCACGAGCCCGTTCATGCGCGCCTCCTGTGCATCCCACACTTCCGCCAGCAGCAGGAGTTCGCGGGCCTTGCGCGCGCCGAGCGTGACGATCTCCCACGCGTCGAGGTACGCGGCGCCCGACAGGCCGAGCTTCTGTTCGGGGTGCCCCAGTTTCGCGTTGTCGGCGGCGATCACGAGGTCGGCCGACTCCGCCATGTAGAGGCCGCCGCCGAGGCAGTAGCCCTTGACGAGCGCGACCGTCGGCTTGAGGAAGGTGAAGATGCGCTGGAAGCGCTCGATGTACTGCTTGTCGTACTGCAGGCGCGCACGCTGGCTCGCCCTGCGCTTGCGGCCGTCGGGATCCGTTCCGCCGGCATACTGGTTGCCCACTTCCGACAGGTCGTGCCCCGCGCAGAAGTCGTTGCCCGCGCCGCGCAACACGACGACGCGCACGTCGTCGTCGGCCTCCGCGCGGTCGTACGCGTCCATGAGCTGCTCCCACATGGGCTGGCTCATCGCGTTCTTCTTCTGCGGGCGATCGAGGGTCACGTAGGCGCGCCCGTCGCGCGCTTCGTAGGTCACACGTCCAGGTTCGCTCACTCTGCCGTCTCCGTGGATTGCGCCGCGCATTCGGCGAGGATTTCCCGCGTGTGCTCGCCCAGGAGCGGCGGCGGACGGCGGATGCTCATCGGGTTCGCGCCCATGCGCACCGGCGTGCGCAGCAGCGGCAGGTCGCCCACGGTGGGGTGCTTCACCGTCTCGACGAGCGAGTCGCGCACCACGGGGTCGGAGAACACCGCGTCGAAATCGCGCACTTCGGAGAAGAGCACTTCGGCCGCCGTCAGTCGCCGCGTCCAGCTCTCCAGCGTGTCCTGCGCCAGCGCCTGCGAAATCGCCGCGTCGAGCGCGGGACGGTTGCGCATGCGCGCCGCGTTGGTGGCGAAGCGCTCGTCGGCGACCAGTTCCGGCTGGCCGATGGCCCGCGCGAGATTGCCCCAGAATTTCTCGGTGTGGGCCACGATCATCAGGTACTTTCCGTCCGACGTGGCATACGTGTTCCAGGGCGCCATCTGATAGTGCGCGTTGCCCAGGCGCTCGGGCGTCTTTCCCGTCGAGAAGTAGTACTGCTCGCGCGGCACCAGCGAGAAGACGGTGGCGTCGAGCATCGAGATCTCGACGCGCTGGCCGATGCCGCTTGCATCGCGCTCGCGCAGCGCGGCCAGGATGCCGATGGTGCCGAAGAGCGGCGGCACGAAGTCCGACAGCAGCACGCCCGACTTGAGCGGGCCACTCTCCGGGGTTCCGTTGAGCTGCATGAGGCCCGACATCGCCTGGATGACGGGGTCGAGCGCCGGCCGGTCGCGATACGGGCCCGAGCCGCCGAAGCCCGACAGGCTGCAGTAGATGAGACCGGGGTTGGATTCCTTCAGCGCGTCGTAGCCGATGCCCAGTTTCTCCATCGTGCCCGGCCGGAAATTCTCGACCACGACGTCGACGCCCGCGGCCAGCGCCCGGATCGTCGCGACACCTTCGGCCGTCTTCAGGTCGAGCACGATGCTGCGCTTGTTGCGGTTCATGCTCAGGAAGTAGTCGCTCTCGCCGCACGGCCGGTTGCGCCCGATGTGGCGTGCGCTGTCGCCTTCGGGCGGCTCCACCTTCACGATGTCGGCCCCCATGTCGCCGAGCAGCAGCGTACACAGCGGACCGGCCACCATCTGCGTGAGGTCGAGCACGCGCACGCCGCGCAGCACGCCGGCGTTGCCGCCGGAATTCGATGGTTCGTTCATGCCTTCACCGCTTCCTCGGATTGCGCGGGCCAGAGCGCCAGCACTTCGCGCTTCACCACCTTGCCGGTGGCGTTCGTCGGCAGCGGCTCGTGCGTGATCCACCAGCGCGTGGGCACCTCGAAGCGCGCGAGCTGAGCCGCCGCATGCCGTGTCAGTTCGTCGACGGTTGCTTCCTCGCCGGGACGCAGCACGATGGCCGCGCCGACTTCCTCGCCCAGGTCCGCATGCGGCAGCGGCACGACGGAGGCCTCGGCGACCTTGGGATGCGTGCGCAGGCAACGTTCGACATGGACGCTGGCCACGTTCTCGCCGCCGCGGATGATCATGTCCTTCGAACGACCCACCACGTACAACCGGCCTTCGTCGTCGAGCCGGCCAAGGTCGCCGGAGGGGATCCAGCCCTCGCCGTCCGCCAGGGACTTGCCGTCGCCGAGGTAACCGGCTGTCGCCAGCGGCGAGCGGGCCATGATCTCGCCGACGCCTTCTTCGTTGGGGTTGGCGATGCGGATTTCCACCGTCGCGAGCGGCGTGCCGACACAGCCCGGACGTCCCTCGACATCCTTTCCCGCGCCCATCGACAGCACGCCGCCGACTTCGGTCAGGCCATACATCGTTCCCACGCGGCGGCTCGAATTGGGGAAGCCCTGGGCGACCGAGGCGCGCAGCTCGTAGGGGATGGGCGCGCCCCCCATCTGCACGCTGGAGACGCTGGACGTGTCGAACTCCGCGAAGCGCGGATGCTGCAGCACGCGCGACACCATGGTGGGAACGCTCCCCCAGGCGCGCACCTTCTCCTGCTGGATCACCTCGAGCGCTTCGAGCGCGTCGAACTTGCCCTTCAGGTACACCACTTTCCCGCCGGACAGCATGGTCATGATCGACACCTGGAAGCCGCCGATGTGAAACAGCGGCATGGTGACCAGGCTCACCGTCCCCGGATGGTCCGGCGACAGGTCGCTCGGAAGCCGGCCCGTCATCGCCATCAGATTGTGGATGTTCGCGATCACGCCTCGATGCGACATCACGACGCCGCGCGCCTGGCCCGTGGTGCCGGAGCTGAAGATCACGACGGCGGGCGCCTCTTCGTCGACGGGATCGAGCGTGAGTTCCGCGGATTCGCCGGACTCGGCGATGGCGCGGATTTCATCGAAGTAGATCACCTGCGCGTCGCCGGCGAATGGCGCCTTCGCGAGCTTGCGGTCCATGACGACGAAGGAGGGATCGACGAGGGCCGTCGCGTCGGCAAGCTCCTGCGGACTCCACCACGCGTTGCCGAGGGCCACCATCGGGCCGATGCATTGCAGGGCCCAGAAGCTCACCAGCCAGTCGATCTGGTTGAAGCCGAGCAGCATGACGCGGCCTCCGGCACGAACGCCACGCGCGCGAAGGTGCTTCGCGACGCGGGCCACGGCCTGCGCGTGTTCGCGGCCCGTGAGGCGTCGCTCGCCCTGCACGAGGAAAGGGCGGTCCGCCCAGCGCTGCGCATCGAGCAGGAGTTCGCCCATCGAATGCGGCCGCTCGGAATACATGCGGCAGGGGTGGCCGTTGGCCGTGCCGACTTCGACCCGGGTGCCCCACCGGCGGGGCGCCGCCGCTTGCGCCGCGCTCATGGCGCCGCCCCGGGCAGGCCGGCGAACTTCGGCTCGCGCTTCTGGGCCATCGCGGCGACCGCCTCCTTGTAGTCGGCCTGCTGCATGTGCTTGCCGATGAGCCGCTTGGAGTCTTCGATGCAGGCGCCGATGTCGTGCTCCATCAGCTCCGCGTAGAGCTGGCGCTTCGTCGTGAGCGCGGCCTCGGGCGACACGGTGCGCGCCATGCCGCGGGCGATCCCGGCGATGCGTTCGTCGAATTCCTCGGCCGGGAAAACACCGTTGAGGAAATTCATCGCGAGCGCTTCCTCGGCGGTGAACACGCGGCCGGTGAGGAGGATGTCCGCCGCGTGGGTCACGCCGACCTGGCGCGGCAGCACCCAGCCGAGGCCGTACTCGGCCGGCAGGCCGAGCCGCGCCGCGACCGTCGTGAACTTGGCGCCGGCCACCGCATAGCGCAGGTCGCAGTACGCGGCGATGGCAACCGCGATGCCGGCGCAGGCGCCGTTGATCGCGCAGATCACGGGCTTGCGCAGTCCCCACAGCCAGACGAGATCGTGGTCGAACTCGGCACGCACGCCGTAGCCGGGTTGCGCGGCCTCGCGCATGTCGACGGTGGAGAGATAGTCGCGCTCGTCCTCCGCGTAGAAGTCCAGCGCCTTGAAGTCCGCGCCCACGCAGAACTGCTTGCCGGCACCGCGCAGCACGATCACGCGCACGGCGGGATCGGCATCGAGCCGCGCCATGATCCAGCGGTACTCGACGTTCATCCGCCCCGTCCACGAGTTCCCACGCCCCGGCCGGTTGAATCGGACGGTGGCGACGCCGTCCTCGTCGACCGAGTAGTCGGTTACCTTGAGTTCGAGTTCCATCAGTCGCGCCTCACTTGGTTGGACCAAGAATTAAGATGCGCGAATATTACCCCCAATGAAACTTGGTCGGACCAATATCCCCTAGTTTATTTAGGGCTTTCCCACAGGGAACAGATCGGCGTGAAGCATCCGCCCGCGCGGCACCTGCGCTATGTGTACACGGGCGCCAGTCCGCTCGACATGGCCTTGGAGCACCGCGTGGAGGCGGCGTTCGGCAAGCCGCTGCACCACGGCTACGGCCTGGCGGAGTACGCCGGCTCGCTCCACCTCGTACGCCCGAACGAATGGCGCCAGGACACCTCGGCCGGGTACATCGTCGAAGGCGCCGAACTCATGATCGTCGATCCCGTCACCGGGCAGGCGCTGCCCGCGGGAGGGCACGGCGAGATCTGGATGCGGTGCCGCGGACCCATGCCGGGGTATTTCCGCGATCCCGCCGCAACCGCCGCCGTGATGCGCGAGGGCGGCTGGTACGCAAGCGGCGACATCGGCGAGCTTGCGCCGGACGGCGCGCGGTTCATCGTGAGACGGCTGAAAGAGATGATCATCCGCTCGGGCTTCAACGTGTACCCAGGCGAGGTCGAGTCGGTGCTCAATGCGTTTCCCTCCATCGAGTGTTCCGCCGTGGTCGGCCGTGCGGTCGAACACGGCAACGAAGAGGTACTCGCGTTCGTGCAGTTGCGCCACGGCGCGGCGCTCGACGACGCCGCCCTCTCCGCGCATCTGCGCGAAAACCTCGCGCCCTACAAGCGGCCGAGCGCGGTGCGCGTGGTGAGCGCAATGCCGATGACGGGCAGCGGGAAGATTCTCAAGCGGGAATTGCTGACGTTAATTCCGCAGGGGTGATCGCAGGAACGATCAATAGACGCCTAACTATAGGCGCCACCGGATTCAACTCAGACCATGAACTGTTGAATAACGCCACGCTGGTAGTCGGCCGCAAAGACAGGGTGTGCGGAGAGGTCCGCGCTGACGCTGGCGTGAGGATGACGTCCAAGTCTGCACGTATCGGGAATGCACTGGACAAAAGCGACGGGGCCAATGGAGGCTGCGTTACCCTTTACCCAGGAATGCTTCGACCCATGATGGGGAACCTGCACGACAGCAAGCTCGTCCCACCGGGGACCAAAATGCGACTTCATCGCTGAGATCTCCGAAGACGACATCGCGAGATCTCCCGTGAGAAGCAATGTCTGTCGACTCGCCGGAACACAGCCAGCCTCGGAGGAACAGGGGAAAAAGTTCCAGCTTCGCGACTGTGGCCGAATCATCATGCAGAGCGAAATGTTGTTCCTCGCGGGTCCGGTTGCGCCAAAGTGCCGGTCGTAAAACGAGCGGAGTGCAGGCCGCCATACGCGTGTAGGCAACCTCCCCCCAGAATTTATTCCCAGTCCTTGGAGCAGTTTCTGGAGAGCAGCACGAACTACATCCAAAGAAAGCCCGGACGAAGGAGCGACCTCGTTGGGAAGGGTTGAATTGAAGAACACGAATTCAAGTGGCAACTGATTCACGAGCTTGACCGAATTCGAGTGAGATTGCAGGTGAATTGCAGGTCCGTCCGGTTCTGAGTTCAGGAGGCGAAAATTCGCAGCCGCACCTTCTTCCGCTCGCACTCCTCGATCGGGAAGCGGAGGCTCCGGGAACATGACTTGGCTATCACCATCTGCAGCGTCCGAGCCACCCCGAACCAGAACGATCTGGTCCACACGCTCGCCTAAGCCACGAGCCAACAGCCAAGCTGGCGGGTCGAACTGGAATGCGGCCGTCGTCGAAGACATCGCGCCACCGGCGCGACCAGTGGCATTGAACAGGCTTTGGCGCAAAGGCATGTACGGAAGGGCAAGGTGCTCGACTCGGCGCTCCTGCAAAAGCGCTTCCACGCCGTGGACGTGATCATCGTCAAAGTGGGAGATCGCTAGAAGCTTGATGGGATCGGCATCACTTGCAACCGAACTCAGTTCGCCTGCGAATCGATGGACCATCGCTTTCACCTGAGTTGGTCGCTTCGATCCGCAATCGTATGCCCAACTT
>NZ_JBFWNP010000045.1:0-41709 GCF_050250995.1 Ramlibacter sp. | reverse complement strand
TCCGATCTGAGCACGATCTCCTCGACTTCCGCGGGTCCGAGCCGCTTGCCCGCGACCTTGAGCGTGTCGTCCGAGCGGCCCATCATGAAGAAATTGCCGTCGGCGCGGCGCAGCGCCAGGTCGCCATGGACCCACATGCCGGGAATGTTGCGCCAGTAGGTTTCGAGATAGCGCTCGTCGTCCTGCCAGAACGCGCGCGTCATGCCGACGAAGGGCTGGCGGATCACGAGTTCGCCCACGCTGTCGGTCAGCGGATTGCCCTGCGCATCGACGACGTCGACGTCGACGCCCGGCACGGTGGTGTTGAAACCCGCGGGCGGAATCGGGCGCACCAGCACGCTGCCCAGCAGTCCGCCGGACACTTCGGTGCCGCCGGTGTAGTTCATCAGCGGCTGCGTGCCGCGGCCGAAGTTGCGCTGGAACCAGCTGAAGTGTTCGGGGTCGATGCCCTCGCCCGCGGTGATGAGCAGGCGCACCGACGACACGTCGCCCTTCATCGCGTCCGCCTCGTGGCTCGCCATGCCGCGGATCAGCGTGGGGGCAGAGCCGAAGTGCGTGACCTTGTGGCGCTCGACCAGCTTCGACATGCGCGACCAGTCGGGGAAGTCCGGCGCGCCGTCGTAGCACACGAGCGTCGCGCCGCGCAGCAGCGCGCAGCCGAGCACGAGCGAGCCGGCGATCCAGCCCATGTCGGCGGGCCAGCTGTACACGTCGCCCGGCATCACGTCGAAGTTCACCACCGCGTCGTGCGCGATCTTCAGCGGGAAGCCTGCGTGCGTATGCACGACGCCCTTGGGCTTGCCCGTCGTGCCCGAGGTGTAGATCACCATGAAGGCATCGTCGGGGTCCATCACCTCGGGCTTCTTCGCCTTGCCGGCGCCGAGCTGCGCGACTTCGTTCCAGGAAATGTCGCGCTCGCCCTTCGACGATTCGTGCGCCTCGCGCTTCCACACGACGCGCTGAACGCTCGGCAGCTTCGCCCACGCCTCGCGCACCGGCGATTCGACGTCGACGCGCTTGCCGCGGCGATAGAAGCCGGTGGTGGCGACGATCACCGACGCTTCGGCGGCCGCGAGGCGGGCGATGATCGCGTCGGGGCCGAAGCCGCTGAAGAGCGGCACGACGATCGCGCCCAGCGCGCAGATCGCGAGCAGCGTGACGGTGGCCTCCACGCCGTTCTCCATCAACATGCCCACGCGGTCGCCGCGCTTCACGCCGATGGCTTCGAGGCCCGCGGCGAACTCGCCGACCGTGCGCTCGAGCTCCAGGTAGGTCAGCGCATGGACCGAGCCGTCTTCCTTCTCGGCGACCACGGCCTTCAGGTTCGCGGTCTTCTCGTGGTGCGCCCACTGCAGCACGGTGTCGACCCAGTTCAGCTTCGCGCCGGGGAAGAACTTCGCGAACTCGGGGCCGCGGCTCAGGTCGACGTAGCCCGTGGGCGGCGTGTGCCACCGGATGTCGCAGAAGCGGTTGACCACGTCCCAGTAGCGCGCGCCGTCGGTGTTCGAGAGCTTCAGCATCTCCTCGAAGTTCGCGACGCCGAGCTCGCGCATCAGGCGCACGATGCCCGAGGATTCGAGTTCATAGGCGCCGGGATACCAGGTGCCGGAGTTTGCGGAGGAGGTGTCGTTCATGCTTCTTTCCTTCAGGCGATGGCGGCGTGGGGCTCATGCGCCGCGGAGTGGTTGTGCGGCGCGATCACGCCCTTGTCGATGGAGTACCAGGTGTCGCACACCAGGTCGGTGAACTTCACGTTCTGCTCGGCAACGAGCATCGCGACGCCGCTCGCGCGCAGCGCCTTGATCGCTTCGACCAGGCGCAGCACGACGATGGGGGCCAGGCCTTCGCTCGGCTCGTCGAGCAGCAGCAGGCGCGGTTTGAGCATGAGCGCGCGGCCGATGGCCACCATCTGCCGCTCGCCGCCGGACAGCTTGCCCGCATAGCGCGTGCGCAGCGCCTGCAGTTCGGGAAAAAGCTTCAGCACGGGCGCCAGGTCGGCTTCGGTCGCCGTCGGCGCGCCGATGGTGAGGTTTTCTTCGACAGTCAGCGACTTGAAGAGCCGCCCGCCGCTCGGGCAGATGCCGAGGCCGGCCTGCACGCGCTTGTGAGAAGGCAGCGCGGCGAGGTCCTGGCCGTGCAGGACGATCTGGCCGCTCACGTCGGGGATCAAGCCCGCGAGCGCGGCGAGGAAGGTGGTCTTGCCCGCGCCATTGCGGCCCACGAGGGCCACGACCTCGCCCGCCGCGACGGCGATGCCGCCGCCGCGGATGACCTTCACATGCCCGTAGCCCGCGTCGAGATTCGAGACGCGCAGCACTTCGCCGGAATCAGATGTCTTCGCCAAAATAGGCCTCCTTCACGCGCGGGTCCTTGCGCACGGCCTCGGGCGCGGCGTCGACCAGCACCTGGCCGGCGACGAGCACGATGACGCGCGTGGCGAACGAGAACACGACGTTCATGTCGTGCTCCACGAACACGATGGGGATCTGCTCGCTCGCCGCGATGGCGCGGATCTGCGCCAGGCACTCGCGCGACTCCTCGCGGCCCATGCCGGCCGTGGGTTCGTCCAGCAGCAGCAGCCTGGGCCGCGTCGACAGCGCCACGCCGAGCTCCAGCATGCGCTGGTCGCCATACGACATGTCGCTGGCCGGCACGTCCTTCTTCGCCGCGAGCCCGACCTTCGCGAGGATCGCCTTGGCCTCTTCCTTCTGCGTCTCGGTCGCGCGGCTGAACGCATTCCAGGTCTTGCCGCCCGCGAGCATCAGGCCGATCTGCACGTTTTCCTCGGCGGTGAACGTCGGGAACACGCTCGACACCTGGAACGAGCGGCCGAGACCGCGCGCGACGCGCTTCCACGGCGGCAGATGCCCGACCGATTCGCCGAACAGCTTGACGTCGCCCGTATCGGGCGTCTTGCGGCCCGTCAGCAGGTCGAACAGCGTGCTCTTGCCCGCGCCGTTGGGGCCGATGATCGCGAGCGCCTCGCCCTCGTGGACGGTGAACGACACGTCGTTGACCGCCGTGAAGGCGCCGAAGGACTTGACGAGGCCGGTGGCCTGAAGCACGGGGTTCACGGCGTCCCCTTCGCTTCGTTCGCCGCCGGCGCGCGCCGCATGCGCAGCGACGCGAAGAACTGCTGGATGCGCGGGCCCACGCCTTCGGGGAAGAACACCGCGCAGGCGATCACGACGAGGCCCACCACGAGGTCGGCGTTCGACGACCTCACCTGCAGATACGCGCGCGTCACTTCGAGGATGACCGCGCCGATCAGCGGACCGAGGAACATGAAGCGGCCGCCCAGCGCCACCATCATCAGCAGCATCGCGCTCGTCACCCACGAGAAGAGGTTGGGCTCCACGCTGCCTTCGGTGGCCGACCAGACGATGCCGAACACCGTGCCCAGCAGTCCGGCGATCACCATCGCGGCGATCTCGTAGAGCTTCGGGTTGCCGCCCAGCGAAGCGACGCGGTCGGGGTTGTCGCGCACGGCGCCGAGCGTCGCGCCGAAGGGCGACGCAAGCAGGCGCAGCAGGAAGAGGCCGACGACGAAGAGGACCGCGACGGCCACGTAGTGCTGCGCCATGTCGTTGTCCAGCCACTTGGGCAGCACGACCCCGACCAGGCCGTCGTCGCCGCCCGTGAGCTTGTAGTTGCGCGAGACGAAGACGAACGCAACCTGGCCGATGGCCATGGTGAGCAGGCCGAAGAAGAGGTGGCGCGCCCGCAGCGAGATCAGCGCCACGATCACCGACAGCGGCAGCGTGACCGCGAGCGCGAGCAGCGCGGACGAGCCGAAGCTCATCTTGAACTTGATCGTGCCGAGCGCCACCGCATAGGCGCCGAGTCCGAAGAAGAGGCCCTGCCCCATCGAGATGAGGCCGGTCGCGCCGACCAGCAGGTTCAGGCTCATCGCGGTGCCGGCGAGCACCGCGATGCGCGTCGCCTCCGGCATCGTCGCCGGCTTCAGCACCAGCGGCAGCAGGCAGAACAGGACGGCCACCACGATCAGCGGCAGCACGCGACGCGCGTTGAACTGGTTCATGCGCTAGTCCCTCCCCGCGATCGTGCGGAAGCCGGTCGGCTTGAACAGCAGCACCAGCACCATCACCGCGAAGATGACGACCTCGCCGCCCTGGTCGAGGAACATCGTCGACACCGCCTCCGCGATGCCGATCAGCATGGCCGCGGCCAGGCTGCCCCACACCGCGCCGAGTCCGCCGATCACGATGACGGCGAAGGCGATCACGATGATCTGCACGTCGAGGCCGAGGTTGATGGCGCCGCGCGGCACGGCGATGACGCCCGCGATGCCCGCGAGCAGCGCGGCGATGCCCATCACCATCGTGCGCAGGCGCCGCACGTCGACGCCGACGGCGCCCAGCATGCCCGGGTCGTCCACCGCCGCGCGAATGAGGCGGCCGGTGCGGCTGCGCGTGAGCAGGTGCCACAGGTAGATCGCGACGAGCGCCGTGACGAACAGCACGGCGAGCTGATAGGTGGCGAGCCGGAAGCCCGCGAATTCGACGAAGCCCGCGAGCGCCTTCGGCGGCGCCATGGAACGCGCCTGCGTTCCGAAGATGAGGCGCGCGATGTTGTTCAGCGCGAGCACGAGGCCGAAGGACACGAGCAGCTGGCCCCACATCGCCGACTTGTAGACGGGGCGGAACAGGGTCATCTCCAGCGTCATCGCGAAGACCGCGGTCGCTGCCGGCACGATGAGCAGCGCGACGAGGATCCCCATCTCGGGCCCCCAGGTCTGGATGCACACCGCGCCCGCGAAGGCGGCGAGCATGAAGAACGAGCCGTGCGCCATGTTCACCACGCCGAGCGCGCCCCACAGCAGCGTGAGGCCCGAGGCGACGAGGAAGTAGAGTGCGCCGTTGGCCGTCCCCGCGAGAATCTGCGCGATCAGCAGTTGCACGTTCACGGCCGGACCTCCGGCCTTGCGACGATCATCTTGTCTCCTTGTTCGCGCCGTCCCCATTTCACGGGCGCGCGCCCCGGTGCGGCAACCGTCGCGATGGCCGCGTTCCGTAGATCGAAAAACCTGCCGCGCCCGCGCGGCCGAAGGTTTACGCGCGCTCGAAGATCGCGGCGATGCCCTGGCCGCCGCCGATGCACATCGTCTCGAGCCCGTAGCGCGACCGGCGGCGCTTCATCTCGTGCAGCAGCGTCGTCATGATCCGCGCGCCCGTCGCGCCGACGGGGTGGCCGAGCGAGATGCCGGAGCCGTTCACGTTGATCTTGTCGTCCAGCTCCGCGAGCGAGCTGCCCCAGCCCTTGATGCACGAAAGCGCCTGGCAGGCGAAGGCCTCGTTCAGCTCGATGAGGTCCATCTGGTTGAAGCCGAGCCCCGTGCGCTGCAGCACCTTCTGCACGGCGGGCACGGGGCCGATGCCCATGCGCGAGGGCTCGCAACCGGCGGCGGCCCAGCCGACCAGATAGCCGATGGGCTCGAGGCCGAGTTCCTCGAGCTTGTCTTCCGCAACCACGAGGCAGGCGGCCGATGCGTCGTTCTGCTGGCACGCGTTGCCGGCCGTAACCACGCCGTCCTTCATCACGGCCTTCAGCTTCGAAAGGCTTTCCATCGTGGTGTCGCCGCGGATGCCTTCGTCCTTGTCGACGACCAGCGCGTCGCCCTTGCGCTGCGGCACGTTCACGGCCACCACTTCATCCGCGAAACGGCCTTCCTTCCAGGCCGCGGCCGCGCGTTGCTGGCTGCGCACCGCGAACGCATCGGACTGCTCGCGCGTGATCGAATAGTCCTTAGCGAGGTTCTCGGCCGTCTCGATCATGCCGCTGATGCGGCCAAAGCGCGACTCGGGCTGCGAGCGCTCGCGGCCGCGGTCGAGGCGGTCGTGCATCGTCACCGAGCCCGCGCGCTTGCCCCAGCGCATGTCGGTGCTGTAGTACTCGACGTTGCTCATGCTCTCCACGCCGCCGGCCAGCACGACGTCGGCGGCGCCGGTCTGCACCATCATCGCGGCCGTGGCCACGGCCTGCAGGCCGCCGCCGCAGCGGCGGTCGAGCTGCATGCCCGCCACGGAGATCGGCAGCCCCGCCTGCAGGCCGACCCAGCGGCCGGTGCAGGGCGTCTCGCCGTTCATGTAGCTCTGCGCGAACACGACGTCGTCGAGCCGCGCGGGGTCGAGCTTCGTGCGCTCCATCACCGCGCGCGCGACGATGGCGCCGAGTTCCTCGACGGGAATGCTCTTCAGGCTGCCGCCGAACGCGCCGATGGGCGTGCGAAGCGGGGAGACGATGGCTGCTCTTTTCATGTCTTCGATCCTTGTGGAGGGGCGTTCAGCCGTATCTGCCGCCGGTGACGTGCAGGACTTCGCCGCTGATGAAACTCGCACGCTCGCTGGCCAGGAAGGCCACGGCATCGGCGATGTCGCTCGGCTGGCCCGCGCGCTTGATCGGCTGCGCGGCGATGGCCTTTTCCTTGATCACCTCGTAGGTCGACAGCGCCTGGACCATCTCGGTGTCCATGAAGCCGGGGGCCACGCAGTTGACGGTGATGCCGTAGCGGCCCTCCTCCATCGACAGCGCCTTGGCCATGCCGATGAGGCCGGCCTTGGCCGCGGAATAGTTCGCCTGCGTCGGATTGCCGAAGTGCGCGCGCGAGCTGATGTTGATGACGCGGCCCCAGCCCTGCTCGATCATCTTCGGCATGACGGCCTTGGTCGCGAGGAAGGCGCCCTTGAGCATCACGTTCATCACGAGGTCCCAGTCGTCCTCGGCCATCTTCACGAGGTACTTGTCGCGCGGCGCGCCGGCGTTGTTCACCAGCACATGGACGCTGCCGAAGGTGGCGACGGTCTCGTCGACCAGGCGCTGCACGTCCGCCGCCTTGGTGATGTCGCCGACCACGCAGTGCGCGGCGAAGCCGGCCTGCTTCAGCTTCGCGGTGGTGGCCTCCGCGCCCTCGCGCTGGATGTCGGTCACGACGACCTTCGCGCCCTCTTCCGCCAGGCGTTGAACCATGGCCGCGCCGAGGCCGCGCGCCGAGCCGGTGACGATCGCCACCTTGTCCTTCAAACCGAGATCCATGTCGCTTTCTCTCTTTCTCTGCCGTCTACGTGATTCGTGATTCGTGATTCGTGATTGGTGACTGTTCGTTCAGCGCAGGTCGACCCGCGCGTTGTTCAGCACCACCGCGCCGCGCTCGAGCGCGGTCGTCCGCAGCGTGACCACCTTGCCCTCGGTCCACATCTCGGTGCGCAGCGTGTCGCCGGGCAGCGCGGGCGCGGTGAAACGCACGCGCATGCCGGCGAAGCGGCTCGCGTCGTAGCCGAGCACCGTACGCAGCACCGCATGCGCGGCCACGCCCATCGTCGCCATGCCGTGCAGGATGGGCCGGTCGAAGCCGGCGCCGCGCGCGATCTCGGGGTCCGCATGCAGCGGATTGAAGTCGCCGCTGAGCCGGTAGATCAATGCCGCCTGCTGCAGGGTCGGCAGATCGCACACCGCATCGGGCGCGCGCTCGGGCACCGGATGGGGCGTGGGCGGCGCGCCCTCGCTGCCCCCCTCGCCGAAGCCGCCGTCGCCGCGCAGGAGCGAGAGTTGCGTGACCGTGGCATACAGCACGTTGCTCGCCGCGTCGCGCACCTCGCGCTGCTGCTGCAGGAAGGCGCCCTTGCCCTCGCCGCGGTCCCACAGCGCGCTCACGCGGGTGGTGCCGGTGACGCGGCCGCTCGCGGGCAGCGGGCGGTGCAGCGCGATTTCCTGTTCGGCGTGCACGATCCGGCGCCAGTCGATGCCGGTGTTCGGCTCGCGCGACCAGAAGCCGGGGTAGCACAGCACGTTGGCCATCGTCGGCAGTGCCTTCAGCGCCGAGCCGTCGACGCCTTCGTAGACGTAGTTCAGCTGCCGCTTGTCCAGCGGGTCGGCGCCGAGGCCGATGCCGAGTGCATAAAGTTGCGTGTCGCGCGTGGCGTAGTCATGCACGATGGGGGCGAATTCGCGAGCGAGCAGTCGCCGGGGGTCGAGTCGAGTGGTCATGAGGAAGTCGCGACGATGCGGCAGGGCGACGCGCGCGGTCAACGCCGTCCGCCGCCGTGTTCCGTACAACGGTTGATGTTACGCGCTACCTGCGGGTAGCGCGATGCCGTTGTACGGAACGCCCCGTGCGCCCCTGTTGAGCACGGCGTGGACGCGCCCTAGCATTCCGCCATGATTCGCGACCAAGAAACCCTCAACATCCTCCTCGATAACATTTCGCGCTTCGTCCGCGAGCGCCTCATCCCCAACGAGGAGCGGGTCGCCGAGACCGACGAGATTCCGCCCGAGATCGTGGCGGAAATGAAGGCGATGGGCCTCTTCGGCCTGACCATCCCCGAGGCGTTCGGCGGCTCCGAGGTCACGATGGAAGAGGAAGTGCTCGCGATGTTCGAGCTGGGCAAGGCCTCGCCCGCCTTCCGCTCGCTGATCGGCACCACGGTCGGCATCGGCTCGCAGGGCATCCTGTTCGACGGCACCGACGCGCAGAAACGGAAGTACCTGCCGCGCCTGGCGACGGGCGAACTCATCGCCTCGTTCGCCCTCACGGAGCCGGGCTCCGGCTCCGACGCCGCCTCGCTCACCACCACGGCGGTGCGCGATGGCGACGACTACATCGTCAACGGCACGAAGCGCTACATCACGAATGCGCCGCAGGCCGGCATCTTCACGCTGATGGCGCGCACGAACCCGAACGAGAAGGGCGCGGGCGGCATCTCCGCGTTCATCGTGGAGGCGGGCACGCCGGGCATCAGCTTCGGCAAGCGCGACAAGAAGATGGGGCAGAAGGGCGCGCACACCTGCGACGTGATCTTCGAGAACTGCCGCGTGCCGGCCGCCAACCTGATCGGCGGCGTCGAGGGCCGCGGCTTCAAGACCGCCATGAAGGTGCTGGACAAGGGCCGCATCCATATCGCGTCGATCTGCGTGGCGGTGGCCGAGCGCATGCTGGCGGAGGCGCTGCGCTACGCGGCGGACCGCAAGCAGTTTGGCCAGGCCATCGGCGAGTTCCAGCTGGTGCAGGCGATGCTCGCCGACAGCAAGGCCGAGATCTATGCCGCCCGCTGCATGGTGCTCGACGCCGCGCGCCGCCGCGACGACGGCCTGCCCGTGGTCACGGAAGCCTCGTGCGCCAAGATGTTCGCCTCCGAGATGTGCGGCCGCGTGGCCGACCGCGCGGTGCAGATCTTCGGCGGCGCGGGCTACATGAGCGAGTACGGCATCGAACGCTTCTACCGCGACGTGCGCCTCTTCCGCATCTACGAGGGAACGACGCAGGTGCAGCAGCTGGTCATTGCGCGAAATATGCTTCGCGAATTGCGCTAGTTTTCTTCCCGTACGCATGCGCGCTGCGCGCCAGCGACTCGCGGAAGTCGGGGTGCGCGAGTTCGACCATCGCCTTCGCGCGCGCGGCCAGGCTCTTGCCGCGCAGGTGCGCCACGCCGAATTCCGTCACGACCACGTCGACGTCCGCGCGCGCCGTCGTCACCACCGAGTCCGGCAGGCGCGCGAGTACGCGGCTTTCTTCCGCGCCGCGCCCCGTCGCGGCCAGGATCATGATCGAGCGGCCGGTCGGCGAGGCGTTTCCGCCCCGCACGAAGTCCACCTGCCCGCCGATGGCGCCGATGTACCTGCCGTCGAGCGTCTCCGAATTGATCTGGCCCGTGAGGTCCACCTCGATCGCCGAATTGACGGCGATGAAATCCGGCAGCGCGCGCAGCGTCGCCTGGTCGTGCGTGCGCGAGGCGTCCATCAGCAGGATGTGCGGATTGCGGTCCGCGAAGGACAGCAGCCTGCGGCTGCCGATCAGCAGGCCCGCGACGCTCATGCCGCGATGCTCGGTCTTGCGGCTGTTGTCGATCGCGCCGGTCTCCATGAGGTCCATCATGCTGTCGCTGATGACGCCGGTGTGGATGCCCAGGTGCCTGTGGTTCGCGAGCGCCTTCATCACGAGGTCGGGCGCCATGCCGATGCCGATCTCCAGCGTCGCGCCGTCGGGCACGAGCCCGGCCACGTGAGCGGCGATGCGGCGCTCGGGCTCGCGCGCCTTCGACGAGCGCTCCAGCGAAACGAGTTCGCGGCCGGTGCGCACGACGTAATGCGGGCGGATGTCCTGGGGCAGCTCGCAGCCTTGCACCCACGGCACGTTCGCGCAGATCTCGGCGATGACCACGCGCGCGCGCCGCGCCGCCGCCACCACGTAGTCGTTGCACGCGCCGAGGTTGAAGCGGCCATCGGCATCCGGCTCGCTGAGCGTGAGCAGCGCGACGTCGCAGGGCATCACCCCCGTGTCGAACAAGCGCGGCCATTCGGAGAAATGCGCGGGCACCACGTCCAGCGGCAGCGTCGCGTTCTCGCCGGTTCCGCAGTAGGTCTCGAACGTGATCTCGTTGCCGTGCTCGGGCTTGAAGACGCCGGAGAAGCTCGGGCCGATGAACATCCTGAAGTCGCCGATGGCGGTGCGCTGCTCGACCAGGCGCCGCGTCAGCGCCACCGGCTCGGCCATCGCCTGCGAACTCACCACCATGTCGCCCGGGCGAACGAATTGCGTGAAGTCGATGTCTTCGGGGCGGTCGAGAACGATCATGCGCGACTGTCTTTCGTGGGCTGGGCTCCGATGCTAGAAGGCCCGCCGCAGCGCAGCAATCGCTGTCTTGCGAAGCCGCCGATTCGGCAAACGCGAACCGCGGGGGCCAATGCCCTATGCTTGCCGGGTGAGCGGCTTCAACAAACTCCACCTGATCCGGCAGGTCGACCTTTTCACGATCAAGCTTTTCCTCTCTGCGGCGGAGGAAAAGCAGATCGGGCGCGCCGCCGCGCGCGAGAACATCGCCCCCTCGGCGGCCACCAAGCGCATCCAGGACCTCGAGCAGATCGCCGGGGTGCGACTGTTCGACCGCAGCCCGCGCGGCGTGGAGCTCAGCGCCGCGGGCCAGGTGCTCGCGAAGCACTTCGCCGACATCCTGCACAGCCTCGAAGCCCTGCGCGGCGACATGAGCGAGTTCACCGACGGCGTGGCGGGCCGCGTCAGCATCGCCTCCACCGCGTCCATCGTGATCCAGTTCCTCGCGCGCGAGATCGGCGAGTTCACGCGCGACTTCCCGCTGGTCGACATCGACCTGCGCGACGAGAGCAATCCGAACGTCGTCCGCGCCGTCCTCTCGGGCGACGCCGACATCGGCGTCTTCGTGGCGGGCGACGACGTGGCGCTCGACGGCATCGAGAGCATCGAATACCGCAGCGACCGGCTCGTCGCCGTCGTGCCGCGCGGCCATCCGCTGGCCGACGAGAAGAGCGTGACCATCGAACAGCTCGCGAAGGAAAAGCTCATCGCGCTCGGCGCCGGCACGAGCCTGATGGCCTCGGTGCGCACCGCGGCGCGGCGCGCGGGACAGGAGCTGCAGCCGAAGTTCCGCGTCAACAGCGTGGAGGCCGCCCGCAGCCTGGTGTACGCGGGCGTGGGCGTGACGGTGCAGCCCGAGTGCATGCTGTCGAACGAAGACCGCGAGCGCCTCGCCATCGTGACGCTCGACGAGCCCTGGGCGCGCCGCAGCCTGCAGATCGGCACCTTGCGCGGCCGCGCGCAGACGCCCGCGGCGCGCGCTGGTCAAGCTGCTGCTCGACCGCCCGCGGCCCTGAACGCGCCTCTTACCAGCCGCCGAACGACAGGCCGCCGTTCACGCTGATCGTCTGGCCCGTCACCTGCGCCGACTCCTCGGACGCGAGGAACACGGCCACGCGCGCCACCTCTTCCGCCGTGGGCGCGCGGCCTTGCGGGAAGCGCGCGAGCGCCTTGCCGAACAGGCCGGTCTGGAAGGTCTTCTCGTTGAAGATGCGGTCCCACGAGGGCGTGTCCGACGTCAGCGTGAGCGACACCGTGTTCACGCGGATCTTCCAGCGCGAGAACTCCTTGGCGAGCGTCTTCGTCATGAGGATGACGCCCGCGCCGAAAGCACCCACGACCGATTCGCCGGGCGTTGCATGGCGGCCCGCGTCCGTGCCCACGAGCACCACCGAGCCGCCGCGCACGCGCAGGTAGGGCAGCGACGCATGCACGGGGTTGATGCGCGCGAAGAAGCGCGAGTTGAAGGCGAGCACGAGCTGCTCGCCGGTCATCTCGGCGAAGGGCATCGGCCGCACCGCGCCGTGCGCGCCGGAGCTGATCACGTAGTCGATGCCGCCGTTGACGCTGGCAGCGATCTCGGCGACCTTCACGGTCGTGGCGTAGTCGGTCGTGTCGCCGACGGCCTGCAGGATGTGGTCGTCGGGCACGCCGAGGGCGCGGATTTCGGCCGCGGACTTCTCGATGTTTTCCTTCGAGCGGCCGTTGAGCACGACGATCGCGCCGGCCTGCGCCATCTTCTGCGCGACGCGGAGGCCGACGCCGCCGGAGGCGCCCGTGATCAGCGCGACCTTGCCCTTGAATTCTTCGAACATGCTTCGTCCTTGCAATGCTGTGTATCGGTGCAGGGACGATAGTTTCGCGGGCCGGGCGAAGCAAGACGCTTTGCGCGAAGGGGAATTTCGCGCGCTGCGAAGTTACGGAAGCCCGCGGAAGCTACCAGCTACCAGCCGCCGAACGACAGCCCGCCGTTGACGCTGATCGTCTGCCCCGTGACCTGCGCGGATTCGTCCGTCGCCAGGAACGCGACCACGCGCGCCACTTCCTCCGCGCTCGGCGGGCGGCCCGAGGGGAATTTTTCCGAGAGCTTGGTGAAGAGCTTCGACTGGAACTGCGCCTCGCCGCCGAAGATGCGGTCCCACGACGGCGTGTCGCTCGTGAGCGTCATCGACACGCTGTTCACGCGGATGTTCCAGCGCGAGAACTCCTTGGCGAGCGCCTTGGTCATGAGGATCACGCCCGCGCCGACCGCGCCCACCACCGATTCGCCGGGCGTCGGGTGGCGTGCCGCGTCGGTGCCGATCAGGACCACGCAGCCGCCTTTTTCGCGCATGTAGGGCAGTGCCGCGCTGACGGGAAAGATGCGGGGGAAGAAGCGCGACTGATAGGCCTCGACGATGTCGTCGAGCGCCATGTCGGCGAAGGGCTTGGGCGGCACGCGGCCCTGCGCGCCGGAACTCACGAGGATGTCGATATGGCCCGTGATGGCGGCGGCCTCCTTCGCGACGCGCAGCACCACGTCCTTCTCGCCGCAGTCGCCGAGCACGAGATGCACGTTCGGCGAGATCTCCTTCATCTTCGCGAGCGCGGGCTCGCCGCTCTTGGCCGTGCGGCTGTTCAGGATGAGCGTCGCGCCGTCGCGCAGCAGCTTCTCGGCGACGTAGTAGCCGACGCCGCCGGTGGAACCGGTGACGAGCGCGACCTTGCCTTGCAGGGGGGCGGTGTTCATGCGTGAGTTCTCCATGGAATCGGCCGACTGTACGGGCGGGGCGGCCGGCGATCAATTCATGGCTGGCGAGTTGCGGATTCGAAATTGGTGAAGCCGGGCAGGCCTGTGTCAGCGCCTCGCCCCGACGAGTTCCAGCACCGCATCCGCGAACACGCGCGGCGTCTCCTGCGGCGGGTTGTGGCCGATGCCGGGAAGGATGCGGTGGCTGCGCGGGCCCGAGAAGCGCGCGGCAAACACCTCCGCGCCCGAGGGCTTGCGCACGCCGTCGTCGGCGCCGTCCATCGTGATCGTGGGCACGGCGATCACGGGCTGCGCGGCCAGGCGCCGCTCGATGTCGGCATAGGCCGGATCGCCCTCGACCAGGCCGAAGCGGTGGCGGTACGAATGCACCACCACTTCGACGAAATCCTCGTTGTCGAACGCGGCGGCCGTGCGCGCGAAGGTCGCTTCGTCGAAGTTCCAGGTCGGCGACCAGAGCTTCCACAGGAGGTGCGTGAATTCGCGGCGATGCCGCGCGAGCCCCGCCGCGCCGCGCTCGCCATGCAGGTAGTACTGGTACCACATGCGATGTTCCTGCTCGGGCAGTTCCGGCGTCATCGCGCGCGCGATGTTCTGGATGTTGTACGCATTGACCGAGACGAGCCCGGCGCAGCGCTCGGGCCACAGCGCCGCGACCACGCAGGCGGCGCGGCCGCCCCAGTCGTAGCCGGCGAGCACGGCGCTCGGGATCTTCAACGCATCCATGAAGGCAAGCAGGTCCGCGCCGAAGGACGCCTGCTCGCCGGAGCGCATCGTCGACTTGCTGCGAAACCGCGTCGCGCCGTAGCCGCGCATGTAGGGCACGAGCACGCGGCAGCCGGCCGCGCCGAGCAGCGGCGCGACCTCCTCGTACGAATGGATGTCGTACGGGAAGCCGTGCATGAGAATGACGGGCGGGCCGTCGGCCGGCCCGGTCTCGTGCCACGCGACGTCGAGGACGCCGGCGGCGATGCTGTGCTGCGCTTGCATGACCGCCATGCTAGCGCGCCCGCGCCGGGCTCAGCTGATCGAGCGCTTCGACGTCATGCCGCCGTCGATGGTGCAGATCACGCCGCTCGTGTAGGCCGAGCGGTCCGACGCGAGATACACGAAGAGGTCCGCCACCTCGGGCACGGTCGCGGGCCGGCCGAGTGGCAGCGACTTCGTCATCTCGTTGGCGCGGCCCGCATCGCCCAGTTCGTTCTTCGCGCGCGTCGCCAGCACCTTCACGATGCGCGGCGTCTCCACCAGGCCGGCATTGACGCCGACCACGCGGATGTTGTGGTCGAGCAGGCTGCGGCCGCCCAGCGCGCGGGTGAACGCCATCAGCGCCGCGTTGCCCGTCGTGCCGCAGATGTAGTTGAAGTCGAAGTTCTCGCCGCCGCTGCCGATGTTGTTGAGGATCACGCCGCCGCCGCGCTCGCGCATCTTCGCGTACACGAGGCGCGTGAGGTTGATGTAGCCGAAGACCTTCAGCTCCCAGCCCGCGCGCCACGCCTTCTCGTCGACGTCCCACAGGTTGCCGCCGGGAATGCTGCCCGCGTTGTTCACGAGCACGTCGGCATCGCCCACGAAAGCGGCGACCTTGTCGATCGCGCCTTCGGCCGTCATGTCGATGGCAAGCGTCTTCACGTCGACGCCGTGCGCGGCCTTCAGTTCGGCCGCGAGCTTCTCGAGCTTGTCGCCCGAGCGCGCCACCAGCCACAGCGGGCAGCCTTCGGACGCGAACGAGCGGGCGAGTCCCTCGCCGATGCCCTGCGAGGCGCCGGAGATCGCGACCTTGCGGCCCTTGAGGTTCAGATCCATGTGCAGACTCCGCGTGTGGGGTTCAGTTCGCCTGGCGCGCCTTCAGCACCACCGCTTCCGAGGGGCGCGACACGCTCGCCGGCATGATCTCGGTGATGTTGAGGATGGGCTGCGCGAATTCGCGGCTCATCTCCACCTTGCCGACGTAGGTGGGCACGTTGCCCTGGTGATCGTACTTCGCGAAGCGGAAGTTGCCGCGCGCGGACTTGAACTCCATCGATTCGATCTGCTTCATCACCGCGTCGCCCTGGATCGACTTCGCGGCGTTCGCGGCCTGGGCCCACACCGTCACGCAGTCGTGCGCCATCGCGGCCCAGTCGGACGGATAGGCGTTGTTCTTCGCGCGGAACTGGTCGACGAAGGCCTTGCCGTCCGCGGTCTTCACGAACTGGCTCGCGGGCGCACGCTGCCAGCCCTCGGTGCCGACGGGCGCGTTGTCGCCCAGCGCCTTCAGCGTGTTGAAGTCGTACAGCGCGATGAACTTGTTGTTGATCTGCTTGAAGAAATCGACGGCCTTGGCCTGCTTCGCGAAGGTCAGCAGGTCCGCGCCGAACAGGATCGTGAAGACGTAGTCGGGCTTGGCGGCGAGCAGCTTGTTGATGGACGCGGTGTAGTCGGTCGCGCCGAACTTCGGATATTCCTCGACGACGAACTCCACGTTCGGATTCATCTCCTTCAGGAACTCCTTGAAGCGGTTCACACCGGCGCGGCCGCCCGCATAGTCGGCGCTGACCAGCGCGTACTTCTTGTACGGCAGCTTGGCGAAGCGCGCGGCCATCGCGCGGCCCTCCATCCACGAGTTGGGCGTGACCTGGTAGATGTAGGGGTTGAAATCCTTCATCGTCATGTCGTCGGCCACGGACGTGCTCACGCAGGTGGGCGTCTTGTTCTTCGCGGTCACCGCCTTGTTGACGGCGATGGCGCCGGCCGACGACTGCGGCGCGATCAGCAGCGGCGGGTCGCCCGCGAGCAGCGAGCTCGCCTGGTTCACCGCGCGCTGCGGGTTGCTGCCGTTGTCCTGGTGCTCCAGCACGAGCTGGCGGCCCAGCACGCCGCCCGACTTGTTGATGGCGTCGATGGCATGGTTCACGCCGGCCAGCGCATCGCGGCCGACGTCGGCCGCCGGGCCGCTCAGGTCGAGCGAGCCGACGATCTTGATGGGGCCCGTGCCCTGGGCGTGCGCGGCGAGCGCGGCGCAGGCGAGTGCAATGGTGGTGAGGGTGCGTTTCATGAGGTGTCTCCTTGGCTCTTCTTGTCGGGGGATCAGTTGATGGACATGCCGCCGTCGATGGCGACGACCTGTCCGGTGATGTTGCGCGAATCGTCGCAGGCGAGGTAGAGGGCGAGCGCCGCCACGTCCTCGGGCATGACCAGGCCGGTCATCTGGCGCGATGCGGTCATCTTGATGACTTCCGGCTGCGACTCCATCAGCCCGCGCACGCGCTCGGTCACGGTGACCGCCGGCGCGACCGCGTTCACGCGGATCTTGTGCTCCGCATACTCGACCGCCATCGAACGCGTGAGCGCCGCCACGGCGCCCTTGGCGGGCGTGTAGGCGTCCTTGTTCTTCGTGCCGACGAGCGCGAAGACCGAGGAGCTGTTGACCACCGTGCCGCCGCCGGTCTTCACCATCTCGGCGATGCCGTACTTGCTGGTGATCCAGGTGCCGAACAGGTCGACCTTGATCGCGCGCCAGAACTCGTCGGTCGGGCAGGTCGTCACCGGCGCATCGATCGCGCTCGAGCCGCCCGCGTTGTTGTAGAGGACGTCGATGCGTCCGCAGAGACGGATGGCCTCGGCCACCGAAGCCTTGACGCTCTCCTCGCTCGTCACGTCGGTCTTCACGAAGTGCGCCTGGCCGCCGGACGCGCGGATGGCTTCCTGCGCCGCGAGGCCGTTCGCCTCGTTGAATTCGGCGATGACGACGGTGGCGCCCTCCTTCGCGAAAAGGGTCGCCGCCGCGCGGCCGATGCCGGCGCCGCCGCCGGTGATGTAGGCAATCTTGCCGGCGAGTTTCGCCATCATGTCGCTCCTGCTGTTTCCTGTGTGTTCGATGTCGACTTCGAAAGCGTGAAGCCCTCGTAGCCCGCCTGCGCCACGCTCTCGCACTTCTTGCGGTAGGTGCCGTGCCCGCCGAGGTAGGGCAGGAACACCTTGGGCTTGCCCGGCACGTTGGCGCCGAGGTACCACGAGTTGGCCTTGAGATACAGCGTGCGCTTCACGATGTCCTGCACGCCCTGCATCCAGCTCTCTTCGAACTCCGGCTGCGCGTCGATGCGGTCGTAGCCCTTGTCGCGCATGTAGGTCATGCAGTTCGTGATCCAGTCGATGTGTTGCTCGATGCTCATCGACATGTTCGCGAGCGGGCCGGGGCTGCCCGGGCCGGTGACGGTGAAGAGGTTCGGGAAGCCCGCGGTGAGCAGGCCGAGATACGTCTTCGCGCCGTCGGCCCACTTGTCGGTGAGCTTCCTGCCGCCGACGCCGCGCACGTCGATGCGCGTGAGCGCGCCGGAGAGCGCGTCGTAGCCCGTGGCATAGATGATCATGTCGAGCTCGATCAGCCCTTCGCTCGTGACGATGCCCTCGGGCACGAACTTCTCGATGGGCGTGGCCTTCAGGTCCACCAGCGTGACGTCGTCGCGGTTGTAGACGCTGTAGTAGGTGTCGCCGAGGCAGGGCCGCTTGGTGCCGAAGGGAAAGCCGTAGGGCAGCAGCTTCTGCGCGACCTCGGGCTTCTTCACGATCGAGCGGATCTTGCCGCGGATGAAGTCCGCGACCGTCTCGTTGGCCTTGTCGTCGGACAGGATGTCGCCGTAGCACTGGCGGAAGCCGAGCAGCTGGCTGTTGGTCCAGGCGTTTTCGTACTTCATCGCCATTTCTTCGGGCGTCGCTTCCAGCGCCGACTCCACCGACATCGGCGCGGCGATGCCGAAGCGCGTGATCCTGCTGATCTCGCGGCGCTCGGCGTAGCCGAGTCGCACGCGGTCGCGCATCGCCTTCGTGAGCGCGTGATTCTTCGCGGGCACGACGAACACCGCCGTGCGCTGGAACACGGTGAGATGCTTGCACTTGCCGGCCAGCGCCTGGATGGTCTGCACGCCGGACGAGCCCGTGCCGATCACGCCGATGCGCTTGCCCTCGAACTTCACTTCCGTCTTCGGCCAGCGGCCGGTGTGATACGCCTCGCCCTTGAACGTGTCGACGCCGGGATACTCCGGCGGCTTCGGCACCGAGAGCACGCCGCTCGCCGGCACGAAGAAGCGCGCGAGCGTCGTCTTGCCGTCGGAGGTGCGGATGCGCCAGAGGTTGCGCGTCTCGTCGAACTCCGCCGTGTCCACGCGCGTGTTGAACTGGATGTGTTCCCGCAGCTTGAACCGGTCGGCCACGTGCTCCAGGTACTTCATCAGTTCCTGCGCCGTCGGGTAGCGCTCGGACCAGTCCCACTCGTCCTGCAACTCGGGCGAGAACGAATAGGAGTAGTCCCAGCACTCGAGGTCCACGCGCGCGCCGGGATACTGGTTCCAGTACCAGGTGCCGCCGATGCCGTCGCCCTGCTCGAAGGCCTGGATGCGAAAGCCCGCGTCGCGCAGCTTCTTGATGGCGTACAAGCCGGCGAAGCCGGCGCCGACGATCACCGCGTCGACGGTGCTCGTGTTTCTGTCCATGGCGAAAATTCCTCGAAAACGTGAAGGGGCATTGAACGGCGCGCGGCCCGCCGGGGTCAACCGTGCGGGCGGGATGTTCCGTACATTGAACCGCTCAGACCGTCGCCACGGGCGACGCGGGCGAGCCCACCGCGCCGGGCAGGCGCAGCGGCGGCGCGGTCAGCAGGAAGGCGCTGCGCTTCACCTGGCGCAGGTAGCGCGCGAGATCGCCGAGGTTCCACATCTCGCCGAGCGGCATGCCCAGCTTGAACAGGCAGTGCTCGTGCAGCGGCAGGTAGGAGCCGCGGCCGTGCGTGACCGGAGAGAACGCGTGGCGATATTCCACCGTCGCGTTGTCCGACATCATCGCGACGATGCCGGTGTCGGTGATCCACTGCTGCACGCCCGGGTCCTTGCCGTCGATGGCGGCCGTCTGTTCGAGCAGCTTCGCATCGGGCGCGGGATGGGTCTCGAGCAGGATGTCGCCGAAGCCGGTGTAGAAGAGGACCATGTCGCCCTGCGTCACCGTGATCCTGTCGACCTCCAGGATGCGCAGCAGCTCGGCGTGCGTCACCGCATGGTTCCTGCGGCCGAAGTGCTTCTCGAGGTCGATCAGCACCGCGCGGCCCTGCACGCACGACTCGGCCATCTTTTCCACGCCGAGGTGGCGCGCTCCCAGGTGCTCGGGCTGCGGCGCACCGCTCGCCTGCGGCTCGCTCCAGCCGGGGTCGCAGCACACGTCGATGTTCGCGCGGAAGCCGTTGTAGTAGACCGGCTGCGGCGTGCCGCTGCCGTCGACGTCGAACAGCTGGCCCACGTGCGCGAGCGAGTCCCACTGCGTCGAATACTGCAGCGTGAGCAGCACTTCGTCGTCCGACACGACGTCGGTCGCGCCGGGCCGCTCCGCGCTCATCTCGAAGTTGAAGAGCGGCTTGCCGTTGCGCATCGCCGGCCGCAGGCGCGGCGGCTGGCGGTGCGAGCCCCACCCCTTGGTGCCGGGCACGTCGAGCGGCAGGCTCAGGCAGAAGGTCTTGCCTTCCACCACTTCCTTCATCCCGTCGAGCACCTTGCGCGGCGTCAGCAGGTTGAGCCGGCCCAGTTCGTCGTCGGGACCGAAGTCCCCCCAGTTGGAGCCGGGGGGACGGACTTTCCAGCGCGGGTTGTTCGCCACCGTCACTCGGGCTGGATGTTCAGGGCCTTGAACAGTTTTTCCCAGTTGGTCACTTCGGCCTGCAGCGTCTTCTTGAACGTCTCTGCCGGCACGCCCGTCAGGATGACGCCCGCGCCTTCCGACACCTTCTTCACCATCTCGGGGTCCTTGGCGGCGTCGACCAGCAACTGCTCGATCTGGCGCAGGATCGCGGGCGGCGTGTCCTTCGGCGCCATCATCGCCGTCCAGATCACGGGGATGAAGCCCTTGTAGCCCGCTTCGGGCAGGGTCATGAGGTTGGGCATCGACGGCAGGCGCTTTTCGGCCACCGCCACCAGCGGCTGCACCGTGCCGGCCTTCACGTGCTGCGCGACCTGCGAAGTCGTGTTGAGGCTCAGCTGCACTTCGTTCTTGATGACGGCCAGCAGCGGCTCGGCCGTGCCCTTGTACATCACCGGCGTGAGCTGCAGGCCCATGTTGAGCTTCAGCAGTTCGGGCACGAGCGTGTTCACCACGCCGCGGCCGGGCGTGCCGTAGTTCCACTGCTTCGGGTTGGCCTTGCTCTTGGTCACGAAGTCCTGGAGGTCCTTCACGCCGATCTGCGGGCTCGTGACGAGCACGATCTCGTTGACGCCGATCTGGCCGATGGGCGCGAGGTCCACCAGCGGGTCGAACGTCATGTTCTTGTAGAGCATCTTCGCCGTCGTGATCGACGCGCCCGACATCACGAGCGTGGTGCCGTCCGGCGGCGACTTCACGACGAACTCGGTGCCGATCAGGCCGCCCGCGCCCGCCTTGTTCTCCACGATGAACGTGCCGCCGGTGCGCTGGCCGAAGTAGGTAGCCATCAGGCGCGCGGTGGCGTCGAGCGAGGTGCCGGCCGTGAACGGCACGATGATCTTCACGGTCTTGCCGCCGGGCCAGGCCTGCGCCGCGGCGTTGGGCGCCCACGCGAGCACCGCGAGGGACAGCAGCGCGCCGAGGGCGCGCGCGGGTTTGAACAACTTCATCATTTCAGGTCTCCTTGTTGAATCGTCGTGACGAGGCGCTTCAGCGCCCCGGTCGTGTAGGCCATGCCACTGTCGCTGCCCGGCAGGATTCCGCGCATCATCAGAAACCCGTGCATCTGGCCCGCCCGGCGCTCCAGTTCGACCGGGACGTCAGCCGCCTGCAAGCGCTGGGCGTACTCTTCGCCCTCGTCGCGCAGCACGTCGTGCTCGGCCGTGACCACGACCGCGGGCGGCAGTCCGCGCAGGCTCTCGGCCCGGCACGGCGAGGCGAGCGGCGAGGCGCGCTGCGTTTCGTCCGGGACGTAATGTCCCCAGTAGTACTTCATCACGTCGGTGGTCAGCATCAGCTGGTTGTCCGGGTCTGTATATGAAGCGCGGTCGAACCTGCAATCGGTGACGGGGTAAACCAGAAGCTGGCCGCGAATGCGCGGTCCGTTCTCGTCGCGCGCGCGCAGCGTCACCGCGATGGCGAGGTTGCCGCCCGCGCTGTCGCCGCCGACGAGCAGGGGGAGGTCGCTGCCCGCGAATTCGACGCGGTTGGCGGCCAGCCACTTCAGCGCGGCCCAGGCGTCGTCGAGCGGACCGGGAAAGGCATGCTCGGGCGCCTTGCGGCATTCGACGAGCGCGACGGCGACGTTCGCGCCGGCGGCGAGGTCGCGGCACATCGGCTCGAACTCCTCGATGCCGCCCACGACCCAGCCGCCGCCGTGGAAATAGACGAGCAGCGCCTGCGGCTCGCCGCCGGCGGGGATGTAGAGGCGGGAGCGCAGCGTGCCGCCCTCGACCGGGATGGCGAGGTCGCGCGCTTCGGCGACCTCGGCGCCGGGCGCGAGCAGCAGGCGCAGGTTCCTGAAGCCCGCGCGCGCCTCGTCCGGCGTCAGCAGGTGACGCGGCTTGGCGGCGGCGGCCGCCATCTTGTCGAGAAATGCGCGCGTTGCGGCGTCGAGGGCCATCGGGGGTCGTCTCCTGGAACGCTGGCGAGAATGCGGGCCGGGGGGCACGGGGTCAACGCGCGCCCGGCGCACGTTCCGTGCAACGGAACTTCCATGTCGCTGTCTCGACAATGTTTGCCTAGGCATCTAAACTGCGGTGCATGGCTGCTCCCCGGACGACGCGCTTCTACGAGCCCGCGAACTACCGCCCCGACGAAAGCGTCGCCTACCTCATGCGGCAGATCCTGAACGCCGCCGCCGCCGAAGCCGGCCGCGAGCTGGCGCCCTCCGGCCTCACCAATGCGCAGTGGATCCCGCTGTACAAGCTCTACATCGGCGAGGCGAACTCGGTCGCCGGCCTCGCGCGCGAGTGCCGTGTGGACACGGGCGCGATGACGCGCACGCTCGACCGGCTGGAGGCCAAGGGCTTGCTTGCCCGCGAGCGTTCCTCGGGCGACCGGCGCGTGGTCAACATCGCGCTCACGCCGGAGGGGCGCAAGGCCGCGCGCGGGATTCCGGCCGTGCTGTGCGGCGTCCACAACTCGCACCTGCGCGGCTTCACGCGCGAGGAGTGGCTGCAGCTCAAGGCGCTGTTGCGGCGAATGCTGGCGAACACGGAAGCGCATGCGGGGCTCGCATTGCCGGCGGCCGAGGAGGAGGAGGCGTGAACCTCTCCGTCGCCCCGCTGCGCATGTCGGGACGCCGCCGCTCGCTCGCGATCCTGTCGATCGTGACCGTCGCCGGCGCCATCGCCTGGGCCGGGTGGGCCTGGTTCGCCGCCGGCGACCGCGAGACCACCGACAACGCCTACGTGCAGGGCGACATCGTGCATCTCACGCCGCAGATCGGCGGCACCGTTGTGTCGGTCCTCGCGGGCGAAACGCAGCTCGTGCAGCAGGGCCAGGTGGTGGTGCAGCTCGACCCGGCGGAAGCGCAGATCGCGCTGGCCGAGGCGCAGGCGAATCTCGCGCAGACGGTGCGGCAGGTCCGCTCGGTCTATGCGATGGACGCGCAGCTCGGCGCGCTGGTCGCGCTGCGCGAGGCCGAGGAGAGCAAGTCGCGCAGCGAGCTTTCGAAGCTCGAGGACGACCTGCGCCGGCGCGCGTCGCTCGCCGACAGCGGCGCGGTGTCGCGCGAGGAGGTGGCGCACGCGAACGTGGCGGTCGCGAATGCGCGCAGCTCGCTCGCCGCCGCGCAGGCCGCGATCCGCGCGGCGCAGGAGCAGCTCGCGAGCAATCGCACGATGACCGACGGCACCGACATCGAGGCGCACCCGAACGTGCAGCTCGCCGCCGCCAAGATGCGCGAAGCGTGGCTGATGACGAAGCGCACCACCCTGCTCGCGCCCGTGAGCGGACAGGTCGCGCGCCGCACCGTGCAGATCGGCCAGCGCGTGGCCGCGGGCACGCCGCTGCTGTCGATCATTCCGCTCGACCACGTCTGGGTCGAGGCGAACTTCAAGGAGGCGCAGCTGCGCCGCATCCGCATCGGCCAGCCGGTGAAGCTGACGGCCGACGTGTACGGCAACAAGGTCGAGTACGACGGCGTGGTCTCGGGTCTCGGCGCCGGCACCGGCGCGGCCTTCGCGCTGCTGCCCGCGCAGAACGCCACGGGCAACTGGATCAAGGTGGTGCAGCGCGTGCCGGTGCGCGTGAGTCTCCAGCCCTCGCAGATCGCGGCGAACCCGCTGCGCGTGGGCCTGTCGATGCATGCGAGCGTGGACGTGAGCCGCGGCGGCAGCGGCGGCGTCGCGCCGGCGGACGGCAAGCCGAGTGCGCCGCCCGCGCCGCCGCCCGTGGCCGTGGCGCCGCCGGACGACGGGGCCGACGCGGCGGTGCGTCGCGTGATCCTGGCGCATGCCGGGCGCACGGCGCAGGCCCGCTCTTCCCCGCCCGCTTCCCCGCCACCCGCGCTGCCCTCCGCGCTTCGTCCGGCCTCCGCGCAGCGACCGGGCTGACCGTGTCCGCGGACCGGGCCGACCTTCAACCCTTGCCACCGGCCGCGCGGGCCTGGGCCACGCTCGCCATCTCGGCGGCGACCTTCATGAACACGCTCAACATGGCGATCGCGAACGTCTCGCTGCCGTCCATGTCCGGGGACCTCGGCGTGAGCCCGCACCAGGCGACGTGGGTCATCACGAGCTTCGCGGTGGCCAACGCGATTGCCATGCCGCTCACCGGCTGGCTCGCGCACCGCTTCGGCCAGGTGCGCGTGTTCGTGTGGAGCATCCTGCTATTCGTGATCGCGACGTGGATGTGCGGACTGGCTTGGAACATGGGCACGCTGGTCGGCTTCCGCACGCTGCAGGGGCTGGTGTCGGGCCCCGTGCTGCCGCTCGCGCAATCGCTGCTGCTCTCGAGCTATCCGCCGGCGCTCGCAGCGCTCGGCATGTCGCTGTGGACCATGACGACGATGCTCGCGCCGATCACCGGCCCGCTCCTGGGCGGCTGGATCACGGAGACGATCGGCTGGCCCTGGATCTTCTACGTGAACGTGCCGGTCGGCCTCCTGAGCGCCTTCGCCGTCTGGGGCATCTACCGCCATCGCGAATCCGCGATCGAGAAGCGGCCGATCGACTTCGTGGGCCTCGCGCTGCTCGTCGTGTGGGTCGTCGCGTTCCAGCTGATGCTGGAGATCGGCCGGCACGAGGACTGGTTCGCCTCCACGGAGGTCGTTGCGCTGGCGGTCGTGGCAGGGGTGGCCTTCGCGTTCTTCATCGTCTGGGAGTGGACCGACGACTATCCCGTCGTCGACCTGCGCCTGTTCAAGGGGCTGGAGTTCACGATCGGCACCTTCGCATCCGCCACGTCGTACGGCGTATTCTTCTCCAGCTCCGTGCTGTTGCCGCTGTGGCTGCAGCAGCACATGGGCTACACGGCCACCGACGCGGGGATGGTGCTCGCGCCGGTCGGCATCTTCGCCGTGATCCTCTCGCCCATCGTCGGGCGCCGGCTCACGGGCGCGGACCCGCGCGGCTTCGCGACCATCTCGTTCGTCCTGCTCGCCACGGTGATGGTGCTGCGCTCGCACTTCAACACGCAGGCCGATTTCGCGACGATCGTCGTGCCGACGCTCCTGCAGGGCGTCGCCATGCCGTTCATGTACGTCCCGCTGGTCACGCTCGCGATCGCCGGCATGGCGCAGCACCATCACGCGAGCGCCAGCGGCATCATGAACTTCGCGCGGATGATCGCGGGGGCCATCGGCACGTCGGTCACGTTCACCTTGTGGGAGAGCCGCGCCTCGACGCATCGCGCGCAGTTGGCCGAGGCCTTGACCACGACCCATCCTGCGTTGCCTTCGGCGCTCGATACGCTGGGCGCCGCCGGCCTGAACGCGCAGCAGTCGCATGCGTACGTCGATCGCCTGCTGGAGCAGCAGGCTTACATGCTCGCGACTTCCGATGTTTTCGGCGCATCGGCGTTGCTGATGCTCCTGCTGGTCCCGGTGCTGTGGGTGAGCCGATGGCGCCGGTGACTTTCGGTCCCGGCGATCTTCAGAAAATTGCGAAAGTGGCGAAATTGGGGTCAGATTCCAATTTATCCGGCACGCATCGGATCCATTCTCGCTTCGACCTCGCGGCAAACCCGCGCATGGGCAGGCTGCGACGCGATGGCTACGGCGTCGCTTTGTGAACGCTTCCGCGTCCACACGCGATCCCCTGCGCCGACAGGTCACGCGGCCCGGCGCCATGAACTCGCTGCGCGTTTGCCGCAAGCGCCAAACGCTCCGCTCAAACAGCATGGCGCAGCTAGTCAACGTACGCGCGGTGCGATACGCGCTGCGCGCTCTCGTACACCGCGCTGGGCCGCGCAACCTGCCGCCGCAGGCGCCTGTGCTTTACTCGCGTCGCAGCCTGCCCATGCGCGGGTTTGCAGTGAGAGAGGTGCGCGCCACCTGGTGGTGTGCTGCCCGATCTCGGCAACGCCACGCACGGCCGGGCCGCGGCGCGAGTAAAGCACAGGCGCTCGCGCCGAGTGGCCTCGCGGCCCAGCGCTTCTACGAGAGCGCCGACGGCGCGTATCGAGAAGCGCGTACGTCTTCTAGCTGCGCCATGCTGTTTGAGCGGAGTGTTTGCCTTGGCAAACTCGCAGCGAGTTCATGGCGCCGGGCCGTGAGGCTGCTCGGCGCGAGGGATCGCGTGAGGCCGCGACAGCGGCCTCAAAGCGACGCCGTAGCCATCGCGCCGCGGCCCGGCCGTGCGTGGCGTTGCTGGACGAGGTCTCGGCCCGGAGCACGCCGCGGTGCGCCAGAAAAATTCGTCTCTGACCCCAATTGACAATTGATTCCCGCCCCGAACTGTCGAGTTGAGGGCATCGCTCATGATTGCCTCCGTCGTACGATGCGGTAAACAATCGCAGCCAACCGGCAAACGTGCAAAGGGCGAAAACGCGAGGTCTTCGCGAATCTCGAAGGACGCCGCCCGAACCGCCCCGCAGAATGAACCCGATCCCAAGGAGCCGAGCCGAATGATTGCCTTCAGCGACCGTCAGAACGCGCAACGCATGCGCCGTCCCGTAGAGGTCGGCGGCGTGATCTTCCACAAGAGCGAGTGGATCGACCGCGGCGCGGCTGAGGGCGTGACGCCCACCGTCTTCATGGTCGAGCAACCGCCCGATTCCCTGCTGGTTCCGCACTTCCACCGCGAGAACCAGTACCAGCTCTTCGTCGAGGGCGGCGGCACGATCGGACGCTCGCCGCTGAGCCCGGTCACCGTGCATTACGCGGGCGCGTACACCGGCTACGGGCCGCTGCTGTCCGGGCCCGATGGCGTCAAGTACTTCACCATCCGCGCCGCGTTCGACACCGGCGCACTGACGCTCGACGAGTCGCGCGCCGAGATGGCCCGCGGGCCCAAGCGCCATGCGACGTCGAACGCGATCGATCTTTCGTCCGCCGACGACCTGAGGTCGCGCAAGCAGCTCGCGCGCGAAGCCGTGATCGCACCGCAGGACGGCATGGGCGCGATCCTGTTCCGGCTGCCGCCGAATGCGCGCCTGCCCGTCGAGTCGCTCGGCCCGAGCGTCGGCCAGTTCGTCTTCGTGCTGAACGGCGCGGTCAAGGCGCCCCATGCGACGCTGCACGCCTGGGACAACTTCTTCGTGCCCGACGGCGAGCCCTGCGAGCTCGCGGCAACCGCCGCGGGCGCCGAGGTCGTCGCGCTGCACGTGCCGCCGCGCGATGCGGCGTATGCCGAGGCGCTCACCGGAGTGCAGGCGCACCTGCGGCGCACGGGTGGGCACCCGAGCGCGCCGCCGAGCGCCTCCGCCGCCGCAGCGGTCGCGCGCTGACCGAACACGCGCTCAGGCCGCCACGCGCCCGCGCACCAGCCGCCCGGGCAACGCCTCGGTCGGCACGCCGTTGCGATAGGTCACTTCGCCACTGACCAGCGTCGCGGTGTAGCCGTCGGCGGCCTGCGTCAGCCGCCGACCGCCCGCCGGCAGGTCGAACACGGGACGCGGCGCATGCAAGCGCAGGCGCGCGTAATCGATGACGTTGATGTCGGCCTTCATGCCCTCGGCGATCGTGCCGCGGTCGGTGAGGCCGACCGCGAGGGCGTTGTTGCGCGAGAGACGCTGCACCGCCATTTCGACCGGCACGCGATCGTTCTCGCGGTCGCGCGTCCAGTCGACCAGCAGCGATGTCGGAAAGCTCGAGTCGCAGATCATCCCGTAGTGCGCGCCGCCATCGCCCAGCCCGATGAGCGTGTTTTCGTCGACCAGCATCGTGTGGACCAGGTCCGCGTTGCCGGCCGCGAAGTTGGACACGGGATACAGCAGCGTCGCGTTGCCCTCGTCCTCCAGCAGCAGGTCGTACGCGACCTCCGCGATGTCGAGGCCGCGGCGCTTCGCGATGTTGCCGATCAATTGTTCCGGCTTCGGCTCGTAGTTCGGCGGATCGCCCAGCGCGAACGCCTGCTCGTAGTTCTGCACGAGCATGAGCGAGACCGGATTCGTGTGCTCGCCCTTCTCCGAAAGGATCGCCTTGCGCCGCGCCGGATCGCGCATCGCCTTCACGCGCTCGGGCAGCGGCAGGTCGTGGATCGCGAGGTAGCTCGGATGAAAGCGGAACGGGTGATACGACAGCGACAGCCCGTACAGCACGCCGGTCGGGCGCGGATAGACCTGCGCGCGGATCGGCAAGCCATCGGCCTGCGCCTGCCGCGTGAGCGCAAGCATCTTTTCCGGCACGTCGGGGATGTGCGACTTCTGCATGAGCGTGTAGCTCACGGGCCGGCCCGAGGTCTGGGCGATGCTGCGCAGCAGCGCCATCTGCGCCTCGGGATTCGAGTTGCCGTAGTAGCCCTCGGTGATGATCTGGAAGACGCCGCCGCCCGCTTCGCGCAGGCCTTGCGCCAGCGCGCGGATCTCGTCGGCGTGCGAACCGACCGAGGGCGCGAGCTGGCCGTCCACCGAGCGGTGGCCGAGGTGGTGCGAGGTGCTCACGCCGATCGCGCCGGCGCGCACCGCTTCGCGCACGATCTCGGTCATGCGGCGCAGGTCCTCCGGCGTCGCCGCCTCGCGCTTCTCGCCGCGCTCGCCCATCACGTAGACGCGGATGGCGCTGTGCGGCACGTGCGCGGCGAAGTCGATGTCGTAGCGGCGGTTCGCCACCGCGTCGAGGTACTCGGGGAAGGTCTCCCAGTTCCACGGGATGCCCTCGGCCATCACGATCTCGGGGATGTCCTCCACGCCCTCCATCACGCGCAGGAGCGTGTCGCGCTGGTGCGGCCTGCATGGCGCGAAGCCCACGCCGCAGTTGCCGGCCACGACCGTCGTCACGCCGTGGTTCGACGAGGGCATGAGGCGATGCTCCCATGTCACCTGGCCGTCGTAGTGGGTGTGGATGTCGACGAAGCCCGGCGTCACGAGCTGGCCCGTGGCATCGATCTCCTCGCGGCCCTTGCCGCTCACTTCGCCGACGCCCGCGATCTTCCCGCCGACGATCGCGACATCGGCCTTGCGCGGTGGCGCGCCGGTGCCGTCGACGACGGTGCCGCCGCGGATCACCACGTCGAATTCGGCGTTCATCACGATCCTGGGTTGCCGCTGCGCACGACGGTGCCGCTGGCCTTCTCGACCCACTCCAGGATGGCGGTGAAATCCTTGTCGCCCATGCCCGCCTCGTAGGCGGCATGCCAGGTCTCGCGCGCGCGGTCGGTCACGGGAAGTTCCGCGCCGAGCACGCCGGCTTCGTACATGCCGAGCGTCATGTCCTTGTCCAGGATCATGATCGACGCGCCGTAGTTGAACTTGCCCTCGACGCCGTTGGCGATGATCCTGTTGCACGCGAAGCTCTGGCCCGTGCCGTTGGAGAGGATCTCCAGCATCTGCCCCGCATCGAGCCCGGCCTTGGTGCCGAAGGCGAGCCCCTCGGCGGCGACCACGACGTTCGTCGCCATGATGATGTTGTTGACGATCTTCATCGCCTGTCCGAGCCCCGGCTTGTCGCCGAGGTGGTAGACGTTCTTGCCGATGAGCGCGAGCAGCGGCTGCACGGCAGCGAAGTTCGCGGGTTCGCCCGAGCCGAGCATGGTGAGGCCGCCCGCGCGCGCGACGGGCGGGCCGCCGGTGACGGGGCAATCCACCGTGCCGATCTTTCGCTCAGCCAGCGTCGCGGCGATCCGGTCGATGGTCTCCTTGCCGATGGTCGATGTCTCGACGTAGACCTCGATGGCCTTGCCGTGGATCACGCCCTGCGGACCGAAGGCGACGTCGAGCGAGATCTTCTGGCCCGGCAGGCAGGCGAACACGATGCTCGCGACGTCCGCCACCGATTTCGGCGTGTCGTGCGCCGTCGCGCCGCCGTCGGTGAACGGCTTCACCGCCGCCGCGTTCGTGTCGAACACGTGCAGCCGGAAATCCTTTCCGAGCAGGCGCTCGGCCATGGCCGAGCCCATCTGGCCCAGGCCGATGAATCCGATGTCGGTGTGTTTCGTCATGGCGTGTTCGTTCCTTGTCCCTGTTTCATGCCATCGTTATGCCATCGCTTCGCCGATCCATTCGGCGGTGCGCGTCACGGCGTCCTTCGCCCGCGTGGAAGCGAGCGACATGCGGAAGAAGCCGTGGATCAGTCCTTCGTGCCGCCACAGCGTCACGGGCACGCCCGCATCGAGCAGGCGATGCGCGTACCGGTCGCCTTCGTCGCGCAGCGGATCGAACTCGGCCGTCAGCACGAGCGCCTTCGGCAGGTTCGCGAGCGATGCCGCCCGCATCGGCGCGGCATGCGGATGCAGCGCCTCGGCCTCGTCCTTCACGTAGTCGTTCCAGAAGCGGATCATCGCGTTGCGCGTGAGCGAATAGCCATTCGCGTTCTCGAGGTACGAGGGCGTGGGGGGCGTGTGGAAGTCCGCCACCGGATAGATCAGCACCTGCGCGCGCACAGCCGGGCCGCCTTCGTCGCGCAGCCGCAGGGCGGTCACGGCGGCGAGCGTGGCGCCGGCGCTGTCGCCCGCGATCACGATCCGCGAGCCGTCGGCGCCGAGGCTGCGCGCGTTCTCCGCGGCCCAGCGCACGGCCTGCAGGCAGTCGTCGGGGGCGGCGGGAAACTTGTGTTCGGGCGCGAGTCGGTAGTCGACCGACAGCACCGCCGCACCGCTGGCCTCGCACACGTCGCGGCACACCGCGTCATGCGTTTCGAGGTTGCCGATGACCCAGCCGCCGCCGTGGAAGAAGACGGTGAGGCCGGTGCGCCTGGGCTTCGTGGGCGTGTACAGGCGCGCGCCGATCGTGCGGCCTTTCGCGGGAATCTGTACGTCGCGCACGGCGCCGACCGGCGTGCGCTTGTCCATCGGCGTGATGGGCATGCTCGCGCGCAGCTCGGTCACGGACATCGTGTCCATGGTCGGCGTGCCTTCGAGCAGCTTCAGGACGGCGGCGATCTGCGGATCGACGGGCATGGGTCAGCCTTCCTTGGTGGGGGTGAGTGCGACCAGCATAGTGCAGGCTTCCGGATCCTCGGGATTGGAAAGCAATGCGAACGCGCGCGTGCAAGCGCCGTGCGGATCGTTCCGTGCTTCGGGTTTCGCGCGGGCGGCGGGCGGCGGGTGTTCAGCGTGCGTGCGAGGTCGTACCGGCGCGCGACAGTTGTCCGAGGACAGGAGACGTCGAGTCCTTCTCGGGGCGGGTCTGGATCACACCCACTGCCGGGCTCGGCATGGAATCGACGTGCAGCGTGCGCGTCGGAAACGCGAAGGCTACGCCAGTCGTCCTGGCCAGGGCCACGATGTCGTAAAGAATCCGCTCGCGCTCCCGCAATTCGTCCGCATACGAGTTGACGGCGAGGTGAAAGATGACCAGAAAGTTCTGACTGCTTTCGCCGAAATCGTTGAACCGGACGTGAAAGTTGTCTTTCCCCGTCAGGGGATGGCCGGCGAGTATTTCCTCGATGCCCCTCGCGAACTCATTCATCCGCTGGGGTGGAGTGTCGTACGTGACCTGCACGACCAGGCGCTGGCGCCGCGCCGCGCGCAAGCTCAGGTTTTCCACGGTCGCGTTCACGACGACATTGTTCGGAATGGATATCAGCGAATTGTCGGCCGTGCGAATGCGCGTGCTGCGGAAACCGACGTCTTCGACGGTGCCGTCGGTTCCGGCGACCTTGATCAGGTGTCCGACCCGAAATGGCTTCTCGAACATGATCAGCACCGAGCCGAGGACATTCGCCAGGCTGTCCCTGGCCGCGAGGGCGATCGCCAAACCGCCGACGCCGAGTCCGGCCAGGACAGAGTAGGCAGGAAAACCCAGTTCGGTCGCCGCCTGCATCACCAGCCCGACGGCGACCACGATACCCACGAAACGCGCGAAGAGCCTGACGAGCTGGCTGTCCAGGCTGTGCCGCGCCACATGCTCCGATGTCGCGACCTTCTCGGCGAAGAGGCCGGCGCCGACCAGCGCGATCCAGGCGGCGCTCGCGAAAAACACCACGGTCTGCCCAATGGCGATGGCCACGCGCAAATTGCCGCCGATGCGCAGGACGAGGCACAGGAGGGGGACGAGTCCTTGCGCGAGGATGATGAAGACAACGGGCGCGAGCAGCGACACCCAATCCGAACCACCGCCGGCGGCGCCACGGCGCTGCCTGATTCGCGTTGCGCAGCGGAACCCGAGCGAAACGGCGAACGCGCCGACCAGCGCTCCGAAGGCGAGGCCCAGCCATTGCCATATCGCCGCATCGCCGATGCGGGCTCTCAACACATGCGGCAGGCTGACGATCCAGCGGGTCGGAATCAGACGGTCCAGGCCGGCGGGCGAATTGGAATTGATGTCATAGATCGTCGCCGTCGAATTGCCGCTGACGGAGCGATAGAGGTCACTGAGTTGCTTTGCAGGTCCCGGCAGATAAGGCAGGGCGCGGATGCGCTCGTAGAACTCCGGCAGCCGGTCCACGGTCTCCGCCGAGACCAGGTACTGCCCTGCGTTCGGCCCGCTTTCGCTCATCACGAGATCGATCTCGGTGTCCGGCAGGCGCCATCTCTTGGCGCCGGTCCGGACCATCTCGGCGCGATCGGGAATCGTGTCCAGCGGCGGGAGCCCGATGCGGTCGAGAATCTCCTTGAGTTGAATGGCACGTTCGGGCGCCACGATCTGCAGCGCGAGGGGAGCCAAACGCGACGTATCGAGGGACTGGACCGCCGGGAGCGCGCGCAATCGAACGTCGAACATGCCTTGGCGCTCGTCCGAAGTGAGGTAGAGCCGGTCGGAAGCGGCATAGCCGCCGATGATCCCGAAGGCGCCCTCGTAGACGTGGTCCATGCTCGCAACGAAGATGGCGAGCGTCGCGCGCGGACTGCTCCGGTCCACGGGACGAAGCGGGTTTGCATTCGCGGCAACCGCTGCACCGGACAACATCGGCAGCAAGCAAAGTAGCGCGCAAACCAGCCAACAGATCGATGCGCGGGCCATCGCGCGGGGATGCCGAGCACCGGTTGCAACGAACTCAGGGTCTCGAAACATGGGCTGGCCTGTGACAAACCGCACCTCTGCAGTTTCCCTGATATTGGATCGCGGCTGCCTCGCGTGTCAAGGCGAGGCTCGGTTCCAATCTCGCATCGGTCCCATGACCCGATGCCGCAAGCCCCGCCTCAAACCACCTTCTTCGCCCGCAGCCCCGCCACGTCCTTCGCCGTCATCCCCAGCCACCCCTCCAGCACCTCCTCCGTGTGCTCGCCCAGCCGCGGCGGATGCACCAGCGGAATGTCCGGCGCGCCGGTCATCTTGATCGGGTTGCCGGGCACGCGGACCTTGCCCCACACCGGGTCCTCGAGGTCCACGATCATGTCGCGCGCCGCCGCATGGGGGCACTCGAAGATGTCGTCGACGTCGTTCACCATCGACGCAGGCACGCCCTGGTCGAGCAGCCCCTGCACGGCCTCGTGGCGCGTGCGCGCCGACAGCCACGGCTGGATCTGCTCGTTGAGCAAGGCGATGTTCGTCTGGCGCGTCACGCCGTCCTTGAAACGCTCCTGCCCCACCAGCTCGGGCTTGCCGATCGCCTCGGCGAAACGGACCCACACATGCTCGCCGAGCACGGCGATCACGATGTAGCCGTCCTTGCACTTGTACGCGCCGAAGGGCGCGGTCACCGCATGCACGCCGGGCGCGGACTTCTTCTTCATCACCGAGAACATCGCGACCGAAATCTCGTTGAGCACCAGGCACGCGTCGTACAGCGAGATGTCGACCTTCTGGCCCTTGCCCGTGATGCCGCGCTGGATCAGCGCGAGCAGCGCGCCGTTGCACGCGACGATGCCCGACTGGATGTCGCCGAGCGAGAAGCCGAGATAGGTCGGCCGGTCGCCCTGGCGCTCGGGCCGGTACATCAGGCCGGAGAGCGCCTGCGCGACGATGTCGAATGCCGGGTACGCGCTGTACGGACTCGGCTTCACGTCGTCGTGGCCGAAGCCGGACACCGCGACGTAGATCAGGCGCGGATTGATCTTGCTCAGCTCCTTGTAGCCGAGTCCCAGGCCGTCCATCACGCCGGGGCGCAGGTTCTCCAGGAAGATGTCCGCCTTGGCCGCGAGCTCGCGGAAGATGCGCTTGCCGTCCTCGGTCTTCAGGTCGAGCGTGACGCTGCGCTTGTTGCGGTTGGTGCGCAGGAACGACAGGCCCTGCTTGCGGCCCTCGGCGTCCGGCTTCACGGGGCTCGTGCCGCGCGAATGGTCGCCGACGCCGGGCTGCTCGATCTTCACCACTTCCGCGCCGGCATCGCCCAGCCACATCGTGGCGAAGGGACCCGCCACGAAGTTCTCGATGGCCAGCACCTTCACGCCCGCGAGGGGACGCGGCTCCACCGCTTGTTGATCTTCCTGCACGCTCACTTGATCGCTCCTGCTGCCTTCAATGCCGCGCGCTGGGCATCGTCGAAGCCCCACGCCGCGAGCGCCTCTTCCGTGTGTTGCCCCACGCGCGGCGCGGGACGCTGGATCTGCGGCACCGTGCGGCTGAAGCGCGGCGCCGGTGCGGGCTGCACGTAGCCGTCGTACTCGACGAACGTGCCGCGCGCCTTCAGGTGCGGATGCTCAGGCGCCTCGGCCATCGACAGGATCGGCGCGAAGCACACCTCCTTGTCGGCCATCAGCGCGCACCACTCGTCGCGCGTCTTCGTCTTGAAGACCTCCGCGAACAGCTCCTTCATCTGCGGCCAGCTGCTCTCGTCGTGCTGGTCGGGCAGCTCGCGCTGGCCCAGGCCCATGAGGTCGAGCGTGACCTTGTAGAAGCGCGGCTCGTTCGACGCGAGCGCGACGTACTTGCCGTCCTTCGTCTCGTAGACGCTGTACCAGGGCGCGCCGGAGTCGAGGCGGTTCATGCCGCGCTCGTCCTTCCACTTGCCGCCCGCGCGCATGCCGTACATGAGCGCCATCAGCGAGGCGCTGCCATCGACCATCGCGGCGTCGACCACCTGCCCCTTGCCGCTCGTGCGCGCTTCGAGGATGCCGCTGACGAGGCCGAGCGCGAGGTAGAGCGAGCCGCCGCCGAAGTCGCCGGTGAGGTTCAGCGGCGGCACGGGCTTGCCGCCGCGCTCGCCGATGGAGTGCAGCGCGCCGGTGAGCGCGATGTAGTTCATGTCGTGGCCGGGCGCCTGCGCGAGCGGGCCGTCCTGGCCCCAGCCGGTCATGCGTCCGTAGACGAGTTTAGGATTCACCTTCGCGCAGTCTTCCGGCCCCAGGCCCAGGCGTTCCGCGACGCCGGGGCGGAAGCCTTCGATCAGCGCATCGGCGCTCGCCACGAGCTTGAGCACCGCGTCGACCGCTTCCTTCTTCTTCAGGTCCATCGCGACGGACCGCCGCCCGCGGTTGATCGCCATGAACTTCTCGTCCATGTGGACGCCGCTGTCCGAAGGCACGATGCGGTCGATGCGGATAATGTCGGCGCCGAGGTCCGACAGGAGCATGGCCGCGAAAGGCCCCGGTCCGATGCCGCCGAGCTCGACGATACGCACGCCCGCGAGCGGGCCGGTGGCGCGTGAATCCATGAATATGCCTTGGCAAGCTGAAAGTGCTGCGAAGGTAAGCCAGTGCCGGGGCCAAGCCAACTGGCAAATTCCGAAACCGTGCTTCTCGGTTTTCGAATTGCGGGGCCTCGGGTACAACCCTAATATCCGCCCGACTAGGAGACGATCGATGACTTTGCTGGGACGCGCCCGATTCGGGCAGGCCGACAACGCGGTGTGGCGGCCGACGCCCGCTCACCTGGCGCGCAGCCAGCTCGTCGCCGCGATGAAACGCTGGGGTTACGGCGACCTCGAATCGTTCCACCGCGCGACGGTGGAGAAGCCCGACTGGTTCTGGCCCGCCGCGGCCGAGGATCTCGGCGTCGAACTGCGCGGCACGCGCACCGCCGTGCGCGACGAGTCGCGCGGCAAGCCCTTTCCGAAATGGTTCACCGGCCAGACGCTGAACGCGAACTGGAGCTGTGTCGAGCGGCACGCACGCAACCCGAAGACCGCGAACAAGGATGCCGTCGTCTACGAGGGCGACTCGGGCCAGCGCCGCACGCTGACCTACGCGCAGCTGCAAAAAGAGGTCGACACCTTCGCCGGCGCGCTCGCCGCGTGCGGCGTCGGCAAGGGCGACCGCGTCACCATCTTCATGCCGCCCGTGCCCGAAGCCGCGGTGACCATGATGGGCTGCGCGAAGATCGGCGCGATCCTCGTGCCCGCGTTCTCGGGCTACGGCAGCGACGCGCTCGCCACGCGCATCCAGGCGTCCGAATCGAAGGTGCTCGTCACGGTGGACAGCACCACGCGCCGCGGCAAGCCGGTCGCGATGAAGCAGATCGCCGACGGCGCGGTCGCCCAGTGCCCCACGGTGCGCAACGTGTTCGTCATCAAGGCGAGCGGTGAGACAGCACCCTTCACCGAGGGCCGCGACCATTGGTGGAGCGACCTGCCGAAGATCGCGAAGCCGGTGGAGACCGCCGCGCTCGACCCGAACGATCCGCTCTTCATCCTCTTCACCTCCGGCACCACCGGCGCGCCCAAGGGCATCGTGCATTCGCACCTCGGCCTGCTGCTGAAGGCGGCCATCGACTTCGGCTACTGCTTCGACATGCAGGAGAGCGACACGCTCGCCTGGAGCGCGGACATGGGCTGGATGCTTGGGCCCCTGATGATCGTGGGCGGCCTGCACTTCGGCGCGACCATCGTGATGATCGAAGGCCTGCCGGACTTCCCGCAGCCCGATCGGCTCTGGAAGATCGTCGAGCGCAACAAGGCGACCTTCCTCGGCATCGCGCCGACGGCCGCGCGCGGCCTGCGCAACGGCCTGCGCGACGCCGCGCCCGACGCCGACCTTTCCTCGCTGCGCGCCTTCGCCTCGACCGGCGAAGCGTGGGACGTGCCGACGTGGAACTGGCTCTTCGGCACCGTCGGAAAGTCGCAGCATCCGATCCTCAACTACTGCGGCGGCACCGAGATCGGCGGCGGCATGATCTCGGGCTACACCTGCGCGCCGATGGCGCCCGCGTCGTTCTGCGGCCCGGCGCCCGGCATGGACCTCGACGTGTACGGACCCGACGGCAAGCCGACCGACGACATCGGCGAGATCGTGGTGCTCAACACCTGGCCCGGCATGGCCCACAGCTTCTGGAACGACGACCCGCGTTTCCTGAAGACCTACTGGGACCGCTGGGACGACGTGTGGGTCCACGGCGACCTCGCGAGCGTGGACGCCGATGGCTTCTGGCACATCCATGGCCGCAGCGACGACACGCTGAAGATCGGCGGGCGCCGCGTCGGCCCGGCCGAAATCGAGTCCGCGCTCGTCGCGCAACCCGGCGTGGCCGAGGCCGCCGTGATCGGCGCGCCCGACGCGATGAAGGGCATGGTCGCCATCGCCTTCGTGGTGGCGAAGGCCGGCGCGTCGCCGACCGAGGACGCGCTGGCGAACGGCCTCATCGCCGCCGTCGGCAAGGGCATGCTGCCCGCGCGCATCATCGGCGTGACGCAACTGCCCAAGACGAAAAACGGCAAGATCATGCGCCGCGCGATCCGCGCGCGCTACCTCGGCGAGCCCGTGGGCGATTTGTCCGCGCTCGATCCCCTCACCCCCCTCGAGACCATCCCCCAGCGGGGCTGAAAGAATTTCAAAATGCGTGAAGCCGTCATCTGCGAACCCATCCGCACGCCCGTCGGCCGCTACGGCGGCATGTTCAAGGACGTCCCCGCCGTCGAACTCGCCGAGACCGTCGTGGCCGAAATCGTGCGCCGCACGAAGCTCGACCCGGCGCTGATCGACGACGTGATCTTCGGCCAGTGCTACCCCAACGGCGAGGCGCCGGCCATCGGCCGCATCGCCGCGCTCGACGCCAAGCTCGGCGTGCGCGTGCCGGGCCTGCAGATCGACCGCCGCTGCGGCTCCGGCCTGCAGGCCGTGATCGACGCCGCGATGCGCGTGCAGACGGGCGTTTGCGACGTCGTGCTCGCCGGCGGCGCCGACAGCATGAGCCAGGCCGAGCACTACGTGCTGGGCGGCCGCTTCGGCCTGAAGGGCGATTCGTCGCCGTTCTGGGACCGCATCGCGCGCGGCCGCATCACCTCCGGCGGCAAGTACCACCCGGTGGCCGGCGGCATGCTCGAGACGGCGGAGAACCTGCGCCGCGAGTACAAGGTGTCGCGCCAGGAGCAGGACGAGATGGCGCTGCGCTCGCACCAGCGCGCCGTCGCCGCGCAGAAGAGCGGCAAGTTCTCCGAGGAGATCGTGCCCGTGACCGTGAAGGGCCGCAAGGGTCCCGAGTCGATCTCGACCGACGAGCATCCGCGCGCCGATGCGTCGATGGAGCAGCTGGCGTCGCTGAAGCCCGTGCGCCTGAAGCAGGACCCGGAGTCCACCGTCACGGCCGGCAACGCGAGCGGCCAGAACGACGGCGCGGCCGTGTGCATCGTGACGACGCGCGAGAAGGCCGAGGCCCTGGGCCTCCAGCCCTATGGCCGGCTCGTGAGCTGGGGCGTCGCGGGCGTGGAGCCGGAGCGCATGGGCATCGGCCCGGTGCCGGCGGTGGCGCTGGCGCTGAAGCGCTCGGGCCTCACCCTGAAGGACATGGACCTCATCGAGCTGAACGAAGCGTTCGCCGCGCAGGTGCTTGCCTGCACGAAGGCCATGGAATTCCAGGCCGGCGACTACGAACGCCTGAACGTGAACGGCTCGGGCATCTCGCTCGGCCACCCGGTCGGCGCGACCGGCGTGCGCATTCTCACCACCATGCTGCGCGAGCTGCGCCGCCGCGAAGCCAGGTACGCGATCGAGACGATGTGCATCGGCGGCGGACAGGGCCTGGCCGCGGTGTTCGAAAGGACGTAACGCGCATGTATCCGCTCCTGACCGGCCTGCGCATCGTCGAATGCGCGTCGTTCATCGCCGCGCCTTCGTGCTCGCTGTACCTGCAGCAGCTCGGCGCGGAGGTGATCCGCGTCGACCCGATCGGCGGCGGCGCCGACTTCAAGCGCTGGCCGCTGTCGAAGGGCGGCGACAGCTACTACTGGGAAGGCCTGAACAAGGGCAAGAAGTCGGTCGCGATCGACCTCGCGCGCCCCGAAGGCCGCCAGCTCCTCACGCAGCTGATCACGGCGCCCGGCAAGGACGGCGGCATCCTCGTGACCAACCTGCCCAAGGAAGGCTTCCTCTCGCACGAGCGCCTGAGCAAGCACCGCGAGGACCTGATCACCGTGCGCGTGATGGGCTGGGGTGACGGTGATTCCGGCTTCGACTACACGGTCAACGCGGCGCTCGGCGTTCCCTTCGTCACGGGCAGCGACGCGAATGGCGACGCGCCCGTCAACCATGTGCTGCCCGCGTGGGACCTGCTGAGCGGCGCCTACGCGGCCTTCGCGACGCTCGCCGCGGAGCGCAACCGCCTGCGCACCGGGCGCGGTGGCGAGGTGACCGTGCCCTTGTCGGACATCGCGTTCTCCGCGCTCGCGAACATGGGGCAGATCGCCGAGGTCATGGACACGGGCGACCGGCCGCGCTACGGCAACGCGCTGTACGGCGCGTTCGGCCGCGACTTCAGGACGAGCGACGGCGAGCGCGTCATGGTCGCGGCGATCACGCCCAAGCAGTGGTCGGGCCTCGTGAAGTCGCTCGACCTCGTGCCGACCATCCAGCAGATCGAGAAGGACCTCGGCGTCTCGTTCGCGCGGGACGAGGGCACGCGCTTCACGCACCGGGACACCTTGTTCCCCATCGTCGAGCGCGCGATCGGCGCGCTGACGATGGACCGCGTGCGCACCGTGTTCGACGAGAACGCCGTGTGCTGGGGCCCCTACTTCACGCTCAAGCGCGCGATCGCCGAATATCCGCGCCTGAAGCCGGGCGCGCCGCTCTTCGACGAGATCGACCACCCGAGCGGCCATCGCTATCCCGCGGCCGGCGCGGCGGCGACCTTCGTCGGCATGGACCGGGAGCGCGTGCAACGCGCGCCGCACCTGGGCGAGCACACCGACGAAGTGCTGGCCTCCGTCCTTTCCCTCTCCTCGGCGCGCATCGGCGAGCTGCACGCCTCGGGCCTCGTCGCGAGCGCCCCTTCGAACTGACATGACCGCAACTTCGACATTCACCCAGCAACTCCAGGACGTCGCCGAGGCCGCGCGCACCTACGGCCGTGCCGCGCAGAAAGCCGCCTCGGCTCATTTCGGCGCGAAGCCCGACGCCGCGCTGCTGCAGCGCAGCCAGCGCGCGCTGCACGGCCTCGCCTGGACCGCGATGACCGTCGAAGCCATCGCGCACGCCGCCGAGTGGGCCGTGCAACTCGCCGAGGCGAAGCGCCTCGCGCCGCTCGACGAGCTCGTCTACTCGGTCGGCATCGCCGAATACCTCGCGCAGCTCGCGGGCGGAATTCCGATGGGGCAGAACGAGATCTTCCGTCCCTCGGAGCTGGGCCTGCAGGACGCGGCGGCGGCACTGAACAACGACGCCTCCGTGCGCGCGCTGCAGGCGAGCGGCGGCTCGCCCGAGACGCGGCTGAAGCTGGTCAACGCGCTGCGCGCCGGCGAACACATCACCGAGACCGTGCTCGACGAAGAGCTCGACCTGATCCGCGATCAGTTCCGCCGGTTCACGGAAAAGGAAATCACGCCGCATGCGCACCAGTGGCACCTGGCCGACGAGCTGATTCCCGACTCGGTGATCGCGAAGCTTGCCGAGCTCGGCGTCTTCGGCATCTGCATCCCGACCGACTACGACGGCATGGGCCTGGGCAAGCGCGCGATGTGCATCGTGACCGAGGAACTGAGCCGGGGCTGGATCGCCGCGGGTTCGCTCGGCACGCGCTCCGAAATCGCGGGCGACCTGATCGCCTCGGCCGGCAACGAGGCGCAGAAGTCGACCTGGCTGCCGAAGATCGCGAGCGGCGAGGTGCTGCCCACGGCGGTGTTCACCGAGCCCGACACCGGCTCCGACATGGCGTCGCTGCGCACCCGCGCGACGCAGCAGGCCGACGGCACCTGGCGCATCGACGGCAACAAGATGTGGATCACGCACGGCGCGCGCAGCGACCTCATGACCCTGATGGCGCGCTCGGAGCCCGACGTGAACGGGCATGCGGGCCTGACCATGTTCCTCGCGCCCAAGCAGCGCGGCACGGATGCGGACCCGTTCCCCTCGAAGGGCATGAGCGGCGGCGAGATCGAGGTGCTCGGCTACCGCGGCATGAAGGAATACGAGATCGCGTTCGACGGCTTCGAGGTGCCGGCCGACGCCGCGCTCGGCGGCGCGCGCGGCCAGGGCTTCCGCCAGCTGATGCAGACCTTCGAGGGCGCGCGCATCCAGACGGCCGCTCGCGCGGTCGGCGTGGCGTGGCGTGCGTTCGACCTGGCCTGGCGCTATGCGAACGACCGCAAGCAGTTCGGCGTGCCCATCATCGAATTCCCCCGCGTCTCGGACAAGCTGGCGATGATGATTTCGGAGTGCGTGATGGCGCGCGCGCTCACGAACTTCGCGGCGGTGGAGAAGGAGCAAGGCCACCGCTGCGACATCCAGGCCGGCATGGCGAAACTGCTCGGCGCGCGCGTGGCGTGGTCGAACGCCGACGCGGGCCTGCAGATCCACGGCGGCAACGGTTATGCGCTGGAGTTCGAGATGAGCCGCATCCTGTGCGATGCGCGCATCCTCAACATCTTCGAAGGCGCGGCGGAGATCCAGGCGCAGGTGATCGGGCGGGGGCTGCTGACGCGCTAGGAGTGTGGGCGGCAGAAGGGAGTGGCGCGCCCCGGACCGGGACGGGGGCGACCCCTTCCGCGAATGTCCCCCGTCGCGCGCGTGCGCGCTCCTCCTCCTTTACTTCGCTGCAGGGGCCACCC
>NZ_JBFWNP010000044.1:0-42336 GCF_050250995.1 Ramlibacter sp. | reverse complement strand
CGATTCCACCGTCACTCCGGGCCACGCGCGACTGCCCACCATCACGGCGGAACGTTGCCCGCGATCACGATGGAACGCTGCCCGCCATCGCGTGGAATGGGTGCCCGCGATCAGTGGAATAGGCAGCGAACGACAGCGGTTCGCGCGAGCGGTTCCTCTCCTTCGCCCGCGACGCGGACCAGTTCGTCACGCGCGCCCGACTGCTCGAAGTCGCGCAGGACCTCACCTGGCTGTCGCCGCAGCAGCGCCGCGAGGAGGACGTGCGCCTGCTCGGCGAGCTGATGGCCCGCAAAGACATCGGCGCACCGGATGTCGACCTGTCCTGCACGCTCAACAACCGAGGCGAACTCGCGGAGGCGGCGGCGACGCTTGCCTCCAAAGGCGCCGCCGTGCAGGACGTCGGACGTTCGGCGGTGATGGCGTGCCTGGGCGACGCCGGTGCGCGCAACCGTGTGCTCGAAGCCCTGGCGAGCCCGTCCGATGCCGACGTGCGCATCGCGCAGGCCTACCTGCGCCAGCGGCCCCTCACCGATGCGTCCGAGCTGCGCGTGGTGACGCGCGCAGTCGCAGGCATGAACGCGCCGGAGGCGCAGACGCGCGCGCTGGACGTGCTCGGCCGGCACTATCTCTCGGACCACGAAAGCGTCGACACCCTGAAGCAGTTGTTCGCGAAGACTCGGTCGATGGCCGTGCAGAACGCGATTGCCGGCGTGCTGATCCGAGCCGACCGTTCGGTGAAGTCGCCGGAGCTGCTGCGCACGCTGCGCGAAAGCCGCCTGCGTGCCTCGTCGGGCGACACGCTGGTGGACGCATTGATCGCGCAGATGCAGAGCCTGTCCTGATCAGTCGCTTGCATGCCGCACGCTGGCTGAGCCGTGGTGTAACAGCTGAGCAGGTAGCGATAGCCGTGCAATACTGACGCGGCCCGCGCAAGTCGTTTCAGTCGCGGGCGCGTCGACCTCGCACCTGCAGTACCTGTTCATGATGTCGTCCTCCTTCCGCGGCCTGGCGCTGGCCGCCAGCCTGTTCGCCGCCGCGCTGCCCTTTGCGGCAAGCGCCGCGCCCAAGACCATCTGCACCATCACGGTCAATTCGCCCGACGAGAAGGAGACCTTCCGCCGCAACCTTCCGCCGGGCGATTACAACTTCGTCGAGCTGGTGGAGCGTGGCCGCAAGGACTGGCTCGCTTCGGCATGCGAGCAGAAGGTGCAGTGCGACTCGCTCGTGATCTCGGGCCATTTCGACGATGGCGACGAGTTCTACACCGACCGCTTCGACGTCAGCGAATACCTCACCGTGCTGGAGATGGAGCGCACTTCGTGCAGCGACTCGTGCCCCGGCGTGTTCTCGCAACTGAAAGAGGTGTACCTCTTCGGCTGCAACACGCTGAAGACCGAGCCGCGGCAGGTCGCCGGCGCGGACATCACCCGCGCGTTGCTGCGCTCGGGGCAATCGCCGTCGGATGCGGCGCGCCTCTCCGCCCTGCTGGGCGACACCCATGCGAGAAGCAACCGCGACCGCATGCGCCAGATCTTCAAGGACGTGCCGGTCATCTACGGCTTCTCGTCCAAGGCGCCGCTCGGCAAGTACGCGGGGCCGCTGCTCGAAAAATACTTCCAGACGGCGCCGCCGGGAGAAATCGGCAGCGGCCAGGTGAGTCAGAAACTGCTGAGCCTCTTCGGTCCCAGTTCGATGACGGTGACGGCGGGCTTGCGCGACGGCGAGCCCCAGGCCCGAGCGCGCGCCGACGCCTGCCGTTTCGTTGACGACCGCATCTCGCCCGCCCACAAGCTTGCCTTCTTCCACGACATGCTCAAGCGCGACATGCCGGAGGTGCGCATGCATCTGGGCGACATGGAGCGGTTCATGTCGTCGCTGGGCGTGGCCGGAACGCTGAGGCCCGATGCTGCCGAGGCTCTCGCGCGTGTGGCCGCCGACCATGCGTCGCGTGAGCGCTACCTCGCCTTTGCACGCGACGCCGACGAACCCGCGATGCGCACGCGCATGATGGCGCTAGCCACCCGGCTGGGCTGGCTCACGCCCGTCCAGGAGCAGGCCGAGTTCGTGCGCATGATCGGCGAGCGCATGGCGCGCGATGCGCTCGGCATGGAGGAAGTGAACCTCGCCTGCACGCGCGGCGGCGAAGACGATGCCGCCGTGCGGCCATTGCTCGGCGGCGCGCTGAAGTACGCGAAGGTCGCGCCGGCGGCTGCGCTCGCCTGCCTGGGCAGCGCGCAGGCGCGCGAGCGTGTGGTCCGCGCCGTCACGAGCCATGACCCGGAAGAGATCGACATCGCGCGGGCCTACCTGCGCCAGCGCCCGCTCGTCGATGCGGCCGAGGTGCGCGCCGTCGCGACCGCCATCGGACGCATGCCCGCTTCGCTGTCGCAGGTGCGCGCGATCGAGACGCTGGCGCAGCAGCGCGTGTCCGATCCCGAGAGCCTGCGCGAGATCGCGCGGATGTTCCCGCTCGCCAAGTCCCTGCCGGCGCAGCGCGCCATTGCCGCCTTGCTGATTCGAGCCAATCACCGTGTGCTCGGCTCGGGCGAGCTGACGCAGACCCTGAAGCGCCACCGCCTGAAGTCGCCGGACGGCGAGGACGTGATCGATGCGCTGATCCGGGTGCTGCAGGCCGGTTAGAGGCGAGGGGCCGGGACGGTTCGAGCTGGCTTCGCATGCCGCTGATCGAATCGTTTCGAAAATCGTTTCATTTTTGAAGCTCTGGTGGTGATCCATCCACGATGAGAGGTCAGAAAAAATAACGGTCTAGAATCGTTTCATGTCTGTGCCGGATGACTTGCTCCGACTGGTCCGCACCTGGGGGCGGCTTCCCGCCGGGGAGGTCGCGCGCCGTCTCGGCATCAGTCGTCCAACCTTGACGCGTGCGGTTCATGCCCTGGACTCCAAAATCGTGGTTCGGGGACGCGCTCGCCGCACGGCCTATGCAGCCCGCAGGGCCGTCCGGGGTGGCCTGCGGGACTACCCCCTCTATTCGATCGATGCGAATGCGAAGGTCGAGGAAGTCGCCGCCCTCACGCCTCTCCAACCCCAGGGCACCGCCGTTGCGTTCAGGGCTGCGTTAGCCTGGCCCCTGGATCCGGCGATGCAGGACGGGTGGTTCGATGGGCTTCCGTATCCCATGGAGGACATGCGTCCGCAGGGCTTCCTGGGGCGCAGCTTCGCACGGGTCCATGCCGCGCTGCTCCAGGTCTCCACGGATCCGCGCCAGTGGAGCGAGGACGACGTCCTGCACTCGCTTTCTGTCCTTGGGTCCGACCAGCCTGGGGCGTACATCGTCGGCGAAGCCGCGCTGCGTGAGTGGTTCAATCGACGGCAGGACGATCCGCCGTCGATTGCCGACGACGAGCTGGATCGCGCCTACCCCGGACTTGCGGCCGAGGCGATGCAGGACCGGTTTGCCGGTTCTTCCGCCGGCGGAGAGTTTCCCAAATTCACCGCGGTGAGACGCACCCGCGGCGAGTACGCGCACGTCATCGTGAAATTCTCCGGTTCGGACGAAGCGCCCGGTACCCTCCGGTGGAGCGACCTCCTGGTCTGCGAGCATCTGGCCGCTCGGACATTGCGAGATCGCCTGAAGGTCGACGCGGCGGACAGCGCGATCCACAAGTTCGGCGGAAGAACCTTTCTCGAAGTGAAGCGTTTCGACAGGCACGGGGCGCACGGTCGCTCGCAGGTCTGCTCCTGGTTCGCATTGAATGCCGCGCTCTTCGGCATGGCCGGCGCAGGGTGGAGCGCCGGTGCCCAGGCCCTCGAAGCCGCAGGCCATGTCGATCGGGACACGAAGGACAGGATCGAGCTGCTCTGGCACTTCGGCCGGCTGATCGGAAACACGGACATGCACGACGGCAACCTGTCGTTCCGCCCCGGGCTGCAACTTGCCCCGGCGTACGACATGCTTCCGATGACCTATGCGCCCGAACGCGGCGTGGAGGTGCCCGAGCGCGCATTCCAGCCCGCATTGCCGCTGCCGGCGGAACGCTCGGCCTGGGCGCGGGCGGTGCCTGCTGCGGAGTTCTTCTGGCGCGCGGCCGCGGATGACGATCGCATCTCGACCGCATTCCGACGGATCTGCGAGGCGAATGCCGAACGATTGAAGAGAATGGCGAGCGAGGGTTAGCCCATGGCACTACGGGGCGAAGGCGCGCCGTGTCTCAGCCCGCCGTCATCTTCGCCACGATCTCCTCCAGCACGCGATCCGCCAGCGCGTTCAATTCCTCGTCGGTGCGGTCCTGGATCGGATGCGGCACCCACACCATCGCAGGCTCGAACCCGAGCGACTCGCTCTGCGCCTGCGCGGCCTGCACGAATTCCGTCGTGGCGACGATGACCGAGGGGATGCCGAGGCCATCGAGATTCCTGGCGTCATGCACACTGCACGACACGCAGGAGCCTCAGTCGGCGAGGCCTATGACGGCCGCCTGCGTCTCGGCCCGCATTCGCTGCCGCGTCTCGAGTACGGCGACGCGGCTCGGGCCGGGCTTCGCATAGCGCTTCACCGAAATGCCGCGCGCTTCCAGGCGCTCGGCCACGCGCTTCATGAACACGTCGCCACGCGGCTTGCCGATGTCGAGCACGCCGACGGCGATGGCGTCGAGCGAGGCGGGGCGGGGCGATTGCGCGCGTGCCGCGACCTCGTGTTCGCCGGTGGGGTCCAGCAGTGTCGTCATGTCAGTGCCTCACTTCCTTGGTCGTGATCCGGGACTGGGACTGGGGACCCCAGCCCGGCAGGATGGCCGAGAACAACCCTGCGCCGCCGCCTGCGTGGACGACGCACACGCCGCCTTCGCGCAGCTTGCGCAGCATCTTGCCGCGGGTGGATTCGGGCGCGCCGACCGCCATGCCGCCTGCGCCGGCCAGCACATGCTCGGCGGGGATCGTGGTGAGCGCCATGAGCTCGGCGACGAAACGCTCGCGCGACCAGCCGGCCTCGCGGAACACGCGCAGATGCTCGGGCACGACGACGATCATCGCGTCGAACGGCGCCCACAGCTTCGGATGACCCATGGCGCCCAGGCAGGCCGCGAAACTGCGCACCAGCGACTCCGGCGTGCGCGACACCTGGTCCACCACGCCCTGCACGCCGAAGCCGGCGAACACCGTGACCGAGGACTTGCCCGGCTCGATGCCGCGCTCCACCGACTGCGGCGCCCAGCACGAATCTTCCTCGTTCTCGGCGAAGCACAGGCCCAGTTTGCCGGGGTTGCCGAGCGTCGCGCGGTCCACGCCGCCCGGCTTGCCGCCGCCCACGTTGCGGATCACCAGTTGCAGCGCGCGCCCGATCGTCGAATTCGCGCGGTTGCCCTGGCCGAGCGCGTTGACGCCCGAATTCATGCCGATGGCCTTGCGCACCGGACCGTTGACGATGACGATGGGGCCGATGTACATGGTGGTCGCGATCACGCCGTGCAGCGCGAACTCCTCGTCGAGCACGGCCTCAACGGCCGCGATCAGCACGGGCATGTACTCGGGACGGCATCCCGCCATCACGGCATTGATGGCGACCTTCTCGATCGTGCAGGGCTCGAGGTCGGACGGCATGAGGCCCAGCACCTCCTTCGGGTCGCGCTGCGTCCCTTGCAGCATGCGATGCACGCGCACCCGCGTGGGCGGCACCACGGGCAGGCCGTCCGTCCAGCCACGGTCGAAGCAGGCCTCGTGCTCGTCCTCGTCATCGCCGAGATCGACGGTGCGCGAGTCGAAGCGCACGGCGCCCAGGCGCACGGCCAGTTCGTCGGCGATGTTGGGGTCCGCGTTTCGCGACCCGCAGCCGGGACGCTGGTCGGGCAGCCCGGCGCCCAGGGCGGCGATGCCGCTGAGCGCCTCCCACTCGCCGCGGTGCCAGCCGATGGCGCGCGCGGTCTCGCTGCCTGCCGCCCGGTGCAGCAGCGTCGGCACGGTTTCGATCCGCAGCGCGAACGAACGCTCCAGCGCGGTGTCGTCGACGACACCGGCAAGGCCTTCGGGGAAACGCGGATCGTCCTGGGTCAGGACGCTGAAACCGGGGACGGCCGCGGCCAGCTGGCGCAGCACGGGCTCGACGAGCACGCAGGTCGGGCAGTCGCGCTTGACGACGGCGACGAGGCCGTCGGGCAGATCGTGCAGGCTCATTCGTCGGCTTTCGTCCCGTTCATCGACGGGTCAGCAAGCATACCGCCGCAGCAGCCCTTCATCGAGTTCCCACCCGAGCCCCGGCCCCGTCGGCACGTCGATGCTGGGACGCCAGCGGATCAATTCCTTCCCGTACAGGTCGCGCCCGTCCAGCGGATCGAGCGCTGCGAAATAATTCTCTTCCTCGGCCGTCGCGAGCAGGTGCAATGACGCGAGCGCCGCCGGCCCGATGAAGGGCGTGTGCGGCGCCGGCGTCCTGCCGGCGGCTTCGATCACCTTCACGGCGCGGCGCGCTTCGCCAATTCCGCCCAGCATGCACACGTCGGGCTGCAGCACCGCGATGGCCGGCGCTTTCGCATACACCGCAATCTGCTCCGCCGAGCCGAGGTCCGCGCCCATGCCGAAGGGCACGCCCGGCATCGCGTCCATCGAAAGCAGATCCTCCGGCGGCCAGAACGGATCTTCGAAGAAGAGAAGGCCGAGCGCACGCCAGCGCGCCTCGTCGCGGCGGACGTCGGCCAGGGTATGCGCGTTGTTGCTGTCGACGATGAACGGCATCTTGCGCGGCACGACGGCACGCGCTTCCTCGATGACGTCGAAGTTCGCTTCATGCACCTTGGCCGCCTTCACGCCCGCGGCCAGGGCCTGTTCGAGGCGCGCCCGCACCTTGGCCTTGTCGTCGCACTTGGCCAGGCTCGCCATCAGCGGCACGCTCGCGCGCTTCGCGCCGCCCAGCAGGTCGGACACGGACCGGCCCTCGCTCTTGCCCGCGATGTCCCACAGCGCGATGTCGACGGCGCTCAGGGCGTTGAGCACCGTTCCGGCGCGGCCGAAGCTCGCGTAGCGACGGCGCATGTCCAGATTCAGTGCATCGCGGTCCGCCGCGGACTTCCCGATGTAGTGCGGCGCGATCGCATCGCGCAGCGTGGCGACGAGCGCCTGCTGCATCGACGCGCCGAGGCACAGGCTCTCTCCCCAGCCGACGATGCCGGACGTCGTCGTCACGCGGCACAGCACGAGCGACCACGATTCGGTCTTGAGCGCAAGCGGTTCGATTTTTTCGACGATCATCGACGAATAATACTGACTACACTGGATTTGCAGAAGATCGATCACGTTCTTCGCAACCCGAGGAGTCAGCCGAGATGCATCGTCGCGACCTCATGGCCCGGCTGGGATCCGCAGCCCTTGCGCTTTCCGCCCCGTCCCTTGCGCGAGCGCAGGGTTTTCCTGCGCAAGCGCAGGGTTTTCCGCGGCGCAACGTCACGCTGGTGGTGCCGTCGTCGCCCGGCGGCCCCATCGATACGCTCGCGAGGCTGTTGCAGCCGCATCTGCAGGCGATGTGGTCCATGCCCGTCGTCTTCGACTACAAGCCCGGCGCCAACGGCGTGATCGGCACGGACATCGTGGCCAAGGCGCCGCCCGACGGCCACACGATCGCGGTCGTGCCCACATCGCACGTGATCAACCCGAGCCTGCGCACGATGCCCTTCGACACGGCGAAGGACCTGTCGGGCGTCGCGGTCCTCGGCGTCTCCAACATCCTGATCGCGGCCAACCCGTCTTTCCCGGCGAACACGCTGCCGGAGGCCATCGCCCTCATCAGGAGCCAGCCGAAGAAGTTCAGCTACGCCAGTCCGGGCAGCGGAAGCGCCTTGCACCTGTCGATGGAGCTCCTGAAGCACACCACGGGCGTGGACGTGCTGCACGTGCCCTTCCGCGGCAGCGCCATGGCCTATCCCGAAGTGATGTCGGGCCGCGTCAACCTGCTCGTCGATCCGCTGTACTCGGCCTTGCCCCACGTGAAGGCCGGCAAGCTGAAGGCGCTCGCGCTGACCGGCGCGAAGCGCTCGGCGCTGGCGCCGGACATTCCCACGGTGTCCGAACTCGGCGTCGTGCCCGGCTTCAACGTCCAGAGCTTCTTCGCGGTGGTCACGACGGGCGGAACGCCCCGCGACGTGGTCGAGAAGATGCACCGCGACATCGGCACGATCCTGCAGATGCCGGAGACGAGCCGCCGCCTGGGCGAACTCGGCATCGAGCCGAATCCGCTCGCGACGGCGGAGGTCGATGCGCTCATCCGGCGCGAGCTCGACCGCTGGACGACGCTGGTGCGCGCCACCGGCATCAAGGCCGAATGATTTCACTTGTGCCGCGGAGAAGACCATGCGAATCCACCGTTCGAAGCGCGTCCTGTCCCTGCTGATCGCGGGCCTGTTGCTGGGGTCCGCCGCCGTGCCGGCCGCCGCGCAGGAGCGATTCCCGTCGAAGCCGATTCGCGTGCTCGTGGGCTTCCCGCCGGGCAGCGCGCCCGACATCTCGCTGCGGGCGCTGATGAACGTGGCCGGCAGGCACGTGGGCCAGCCGCTCGTCATCGTCAACAAGCCGGGCGCCTCGCAGGCCGTGGCGATGGGCGAACTGGCGGCCGCGGAGCCCGACGGCTACACGATCGCGATGACCACCGACGGCTTCCTGAGCCTCACGGTGCTGCAGCAGAAGATGCCCTTCGACCCGGCGGACATCGGGGTGCTGATGGGCTACACGCAGTTCAAGCACGTGCTCTTCGTGCGCGGCGATGCGCCGTTTCGCAAGTACGAGGATTACGTCGCGCAGGCGAAGAGCGGGCCGGGCGCCATGGACTACGGCGCATCGGGCAACGGCTCGGCGCCCGACCTGCTCGGAAAGATCGTCGCGCGCCATTCGCGCCTGGACGTCACGCACGTGAACTTCAAGGGCAGCAACGAGATCGCGCAATCCGTGCTGGGCAGGCACGTGAAGAGCGGCATCGTGGCCGTCTCCGGCCTCGCGCCCCAGCTGAAGGACGGCTCGCTCGGCATCGTGCTCGTGTTCGGCGAGGAACGCCTGCCCGAGTATCCCGACGTGCCGACCGCGGAGGAGAAGGGCATCCGCAACACCGCGCCGTTCAACAGCGTCCTGGTCCTGGCGCTTCCGCGCAAGACGCCCGCCGACCGCGTGAAGGTGTTGCACGACGCGCTGCGCAAGGCGGTGGAGGACCCCGATTTCAGGAAGGCCGTGGAGCCGACCGGCCTCATGCCGAAATACTTCTCGCCTTCCGACATGAGCCGGCTCATGTCGCAGGGACGCGATGTGGGCGTGCCGCTGCTGCGCGAACTGAAGCTGCTGGCGAACTGAACGCCTGGCGCTAGCGGCCCGCGGCCGGGGACCCGGAAATCTCGAGCGGCCCGGACGAGCCGAGGTACATCTGCGGCGCGGCCCCGGCCGCGAGCCGTTGCGAGAGCGCCTGCAGCGCAAGCTCGCGTTCTGCGACGAGTTCCGGCGGCACGATCGGGAATCCCTCCAGCAGCGAGTTCGGTCCGTGCAGGTCGGTGAAGCCGGGCGGAAGATTGCGCGGCTCGGACGTGCGCAGCCAGATCCTTTCGAGATAGCGCTGGCGCTCGGGCTCGGGCCAGTCCTCGAACTCCGTGCGCGAATGCGTGATGCGGTAGTTGTTGAGGAACTGCACGTCGCCCGGCTGGAAATGGGTGTCGAGGTGGTAGCTCGCATCGCAGGCGACGCGGTTGACGAAGGAGAGCGCATCCTTCTCGAGCTGGGTGAGCGGCACGCCGCTGAAATGCGCGCCCTGCGTGGCGAAGCCCGGCCAGTACAGGAACATCGGCAGCTTGCCGCTGCGGTCCAGCATCGGCAGGCGGCGCGCGCTGACGGGCGGCTCGCCGACGGCTTCTTCGCCCTTGCGGAAGAAATGGAAGCCTTGCTCGAAGACCGGGAGATATTCCGGGTGTTCCGCTTCCATGCGCTCCAGGATGGCGTGCGTGCTGCAGATGCGGCTCACGCCGCCGGATTTTGCGGCGTTGATGCACAGCAGGCCCACGACCTCGCAGAAGTCGGAATGGAAGTTCAGGTTGCTGCGGCTTTGCGGCGCGCGCGACGTCGCCTTTTCGGCGCCGCCTTCGTCGCGCACCTTGACGAGACGCTCCGCGCGCGCGTTCTGCCGGACCGGTGCGCCGAGGTGGTTGGCAAGGCCCCAGTAGATATCGCGCGACGCCTCGACGCCCCAGCGGCCCACCGGCAACCCGCGCAGGAAACCGAAGCCGCGGCCGGATTCGATCTCCTCGCCGAGCGCGGCGAGCACGCGGCCGAAGCGCGGCAGAGGAAAGTCGAGCCGCGTCATCGTCTCCATCGTCCCGGCTCCGCGAGCGCGCCATTGCGCGTGCGCGTCCTCCAGCTCGGCGACTTCGTCCGCCGTGAGGCGATGGATCCATTCGTCTTCGCGCGCCGCGAGTTCGGGGCCTCGCCATGCGCTGGGGCTTCGATTCATCCGGGATACCCCCGTTGTGTGGATCGATCATTCCGATCGGAATCGGCCGATGGTAGAGCGACGGCGCGTGCAGGTGCAGGTGACCCGTGAAAATCCGAAGGCTGCGGCCCCCCGGTCCTCGCTATCCTGCGGTCACGATTTCGCCTCGACACTTCTACGGAGACAATCTCATGAATTCCAGCCGCCGGCTGTTCACCGCATCGTTGCTCGCCGCGCCCTTCGCGCGCGCGTGGGCGCAGGGCTACCCCGAACAGCCCATCAAGATGATCGTCGGCTTCCCGCCGGGCGGGCCCACCGACTCGATCGGCCGCTATCTCGGCAAGGAAATGTCGGCGACGCTCGGTCAGAACATCCTCATCGACAACCGGCCGGGCGCCACGGGGCTCATCGGGCTCGAGGCGCTCGCGAACAGCAAGCCCGACGGGTACACCGTGCTGCTGATGCCGAACGTCACGACGGTGGCGCTGCTCGCCACCGACAAGCCGCTCGACATCGACAAGCGTTTCACCGCGATCGGCGGAACCATCGTGCAGCCGACGGTGATCGTCGTGAATCCGAAGACCATGGACGTGAAGAACATGGCCGAGCTCATCGCGTACTACAAGGCCAACCCCGGTGCGCCCTACACGTCCTCGGGCCACGGCAGCCCGAGCCATATCGTGATGACGGTGTTCGCCAAGCGCCGCGGACTCAACGTCACGCACGTCGCGCACAAGGGCATCCAGCCCGCGCTGCTCGACGTGATGGCGGGCCGCATCGGCATGATCATCACCGACGCCTCGCAGGCCGGCGTGCATGCGAAGTCGGGCGCCCTGCGCGTGATCGCCTCCGGCGGCAGCGTGCGCTCGACGATGTTCCCCGACATTCCGACCGTCGCGGAGCAGGGCATCGAGGACTTCGAGTACGAAGGCGCGAACGGCCTCGTGGCGCCGGTCGGCACGCCGGCCGCGGTCATCCAGAAGCTGGCCGACGCGCTGAAGAAGGCGGTGGAGAGCGAGGGCTACGTGAAGATGTCGCTGCAGGGCGGCAACAAGGCGGTGTTCTCGGACGGCCGCACCTTCCGCGACGCGCTCGAGAAGGACTTCAACCGCTGGGCGCGGCTGAAGCGAGAAGCGGGCGAGTTGAAGTGATCTTCCCACGCCACCTTCGGGTGGCGTTTTTTTCTTCGCCCGCTTGCCGGGTGCCGATCAGCTCCCGCTCTTCGCGCCCGTCAGCGCGATCAGTTCCTTCCAGCGCCGCAGTTCCGCCGTGGCCGGATTGCGCGGACCCGAGACGTCCTCGAGTTCCGCATCCATTCCCTGGGCGGCGCACAGGTCCTTGAACTCGGGCAGCTGCGCCATCTGCAACATGGTCGACGACAGCTTCTGGACGACCACGCGCGGCGTGCCGGCGGGCGCCATGATCCACACGGGCGAAGTGACGTCGTAGCCCTTGTACCCGGCCTCGTCGACGGTCGGCACGTCCGGCAGCGTGCCGGAGCGCTTGATGCCCGTGGTGGCGAGCGGCCGGAGGCGACCCGCCTTGATGAGGCCGATGGCGCCCGCGATGCCGGTGATGGTCAGGTTCACCTGGCCCGACACCGCATCGGTGATCGGCTGGGTCGAGCTCTTGTACGGCACGTGCTTCAGGTCGATCTTCGCCATGGAAGCGAGCCGCAGGGCGCACACGTGCCCCATCGTCCCGACGCCGGCGGTGCCATACGTGATCTGGCCGGGGTTCTTGCGCGCGGCCTCGACGAGGTCGCCGAGCGTGCGATACGGCGAATCCGTCGGCACGATGAAAACGAGCTTCGAGTTCGCGAGCTTGACGAGGGGCTCGAAGTCCTTCTGCGCGTCGTAGGGCATCTTGTCCATCAGCCAGGGGTTGCTGTAGTGGACCGCGTACGTGGCGAGCAGCGTGTAGCCATCGGCCGGCGACTTCGCCACGAAGTCGGTGGCGATCATGCCGCTCGCGCCGATCTTGTTCTCCACCATCGTCGGCGCCTTCCACACCTGCCCGAGCCGGGTCGCCATGTAGCGCGCGATCTGGTCGGTGGCGGTGCCCGCGTTGACGGGCACGACGAGGCGGATGGGCTTGGACGGATACGCGTCCTGTGCGTGCGCGTTCCTCAGCACGGGCGCGGCGCCGGCGGCGGCGAGAAGCAGGGTCTGGCGGCGGGTGATCATGGCGTCTCCTTCGTTGTTCCGGCGCAGTCTAGGCAGGGAACTTCGACGCCGACAATGGCGTTGCCGAGCAGATGTTCCACAGTGTGGAGTGTTCTCCGTTCGACCCGAGCGCCGTCAGGACTTCGCTGCAGGTTTCCGCGCGCGAGAAGATTTTGCCGCTACCGCATGTTCCGTGGCATTTCGTCGCGGTCGGCCGCCCTTCCTGCCGTTTTCGGCCGATGAGAGACGCTTGGCAGTGCTCGACTTCGCCCCGGCTCGTGCCGCGGACACGGCGCCCATGCGATCGGCGAACGGCGGCACCTGTCTCGCGTAGTCCCGGATCAGTCCCTTGACGCTGATGTAGGCATCGACTTTGTCCGCAATGATCGTGTCTCGCGCGGGGCTCAGCCGCAGCTCTTGCAGCTGTTCGCGCGTTGCGCCCGCGAGTTCGGAAACGAGCGCAAGCGGAATGCCGAGCATGTCTCCGCTGTCGAAGACAAGAACGAGTCGAGCGCCATCCTTCGCCCTGCGGATCGACACACTCGTGACCGCCCATGGGTTTGCAGCTGGGGGGACATGTCTCGCTGCCAGCAACTTGATGTCGCCGGTGTCCAGTTTCGTATATGCGCGGCGTGCAGTCGTCATGTCGTGTCCTAGGGGCACCTGCCCGTGAATGTCTTGATCTGCCCCAGCGCCTTGAATTCGATCGAATTCGCAGCGGCGATGTAGTGCGCGGCCATGACCTTCAACGCGGTTGGCGTGCCCACAGTCGACTCGTGGACGTAGCCGCGACGCAGGACGACATGGCGATTGCGCAGGCACACGTTCTGCACCGCATTCCAGAAGGCATCGCGACATGCGTCGAGCTTGTCGGTAACCCTGTTCATGCATGCCTGCACCTGCCTGGCACTCGGCGATCCCGCCAACGGCGGAAGCTCGGGCAGGACTGCCGATGAGACGTACGAGAAAAAAATCCTCATCTCCCGCCCCTCGCCTTCGTGAAACGCATGAACGTGCGGGTCGCAGTGCTCGTCCCGCGTTCGCACGACGATCTTCGCTGCGCCGACAGTTGCGATCTTGCCCAAGATGATAACCTATCGGTTAGGTTTTGTGTACTGTGCGTAGGCAACGAAGGCAGCGAGACCCTATCGCATTCATCGCACGTGAATGGGATGCGAATCTATTTCAAGTGATGTCGCGACTCAACGCGAATTCGAGGCGCTGACGTGGAGTCGCAACTCGAGACGGAAGTACAGTTTTGCTGCGCCGCGCGATTCGTTAGGGGAGGGGGTTGCCCCGGTTTTTCACGCATTGCGCCCGGTGCGCAAGGACAACCCCGGCCCGAGGCTCAATCCAGCCGGATGTTGTTCTTCCGGATCACGTCGCCCCAGCGCGCCTTCTGCTCCGCGAGGAAGCCCTGGATCTGCTGCGCGTTCATGGGCGGGTAGGGTAGCAGGCCGGTCTTCTCGAGGGCGCTCGTGAACTCCGCATCGGCCATCACCTTCTGCGTCGCGGCGGCCAGTGTCTGGTGGACGGCCGCGGGCGCCTTCGACGACGCGGCGAGCGCGAACCAGCTCGACGCCTCGTAGCCGGGCATGCCGCTCTCGGCCACGGTCGGCACGTTCGGCATCAGCGCGCTGCGGCGCGTGGAGGTCACGGCGAGCGCCTTCAGCCGGCCCGAACTCACGAAGGGCGCCGCCGAACTCACCACGTCGAACACGGTCTGCAACTCGCCGCCCATGAGGGCGGTGAGTGCAGGCGCCGTGCCGTTGAAGGGCACGTGCGTCATCTTGATGTCCGCCCCGGCGTTGAACAGTTCCACGGCGAGGTGCAGCGGATTGCCGGTGCCGGGCGAGCCGTAGTTCAGCTTGCCGGGATTCGCCTTGGCATGCCTCACGAAGTCCTGCAGCGTGCTCGCCGGCAGCGACGGATTGACGAGCACCACGAGCGGCATGTTGGCGACGACGCCCAGCGGCACGAGGTCCTTCTCGATGTCGTACGGGATCTTCGAGGAAAGCTGCGGGCTCACGACCAGCGGACCCTGTCCCGCGAAGACCAGCGTGTAGCCGTCGGCGCCCGACTGGACCACGGCCTGGATGGCGACGACGGAGTTGCCGCCCACGCGGTTTTCGGCAATGACGGGTTGTCCGAGTTCCTTCGACAGGCGTTGCGCGAAGCTGCGCGCGAGCTGATCGGTCGGCCCGCCGGCCGCGAAGGGCACGAGCAGCCGGACCGGCTTCTCGGGATAGGCGGCGAGCGCGGCGCTCGATGCGAAGAGCAGGCCGAGGGCGGCCGCGCGAATGAAGGTGCGCCGGGCAAGGCCCGGCAGGTCGAGGCGAAGGCCCATGTCGATTTCCGTGGAGAAGGTGGCGATGCCGCCCACTATGCCGCAGCCCCTCCGCACGCGTTGTATCGAGGACTACATTCGCGCCACCCGCGCCACCCGCGCCACCCGCGCCACCCGCGCCACCCGCGCCACCCGCGCCACCCGCGCCACCTGCGCCACCTGCATCAGGGATGCATGGCGCCATCCACCTCCATCAGCTGCGAGTAGCAGATCCGCCCGATTCTCAGTCCCGCGCCGGCGAGTTGATTGAACCACTGGCTCGCTTGGACGTCCGCGCCCCTCGGGTTCCCGATCTTCGTCCCGGCCCGGTCCCAGGCTAGCATCCGGGTGTGCATCGCGGCCTTGTAGTGGGACGCGGACACGCATATGCCTGCCCACGGGTCGCAGACGAACCCGCTGTCAGGCCATCGCGACGGGTCGCCGATCAGCACGACGACATGGTTGAAGTCACCCCGCTCGAAGGACACCAGATTGAGCGGGCCGATGGACGCCCCGAACAGATACTCGTAGGCGATGCAGGCCTGTTCCTGGCAATTGCCGACGTGCGCCGACAGGGCCGCGTGGGCCAGAGTAACGATGTCGAGCTCCAAGCGCTGGCGCTCGGCGGCGAAGAGTGCGCTAATCGCGTCGGCGTTGGTCGTCCTCAAGGTGAACAGCTTTTGCCATGCGGGCTCGGGCGCTGAAGAAGCGGCCGCGGTCGCGGTGGATGCCGCCGCCGCCGCCGCCTTCGAGGCGGCTGCTGCCGCTGACGCAGCTCCCATCGCGTGCGATGCGGAAGCGGCCGCACCTGCCCGATTCGATGCCCTCGCGGTTTGTCTCCCGACGATGTTGGGGGCACTCACCTCGCGGGCAACGTACTCGATGGCCGCCAGCGCGGCAGACATGACGTCCCTTGGGGAGCTTACGGCACGTGCCGCATTGGCGAGAACGATTCGCTGCCGCACCATCGGCTGGACTGCACCGGCCGCACCGGTCCCGGCGGCTCCGCCCGAAGCGGCCGCCGTGTAGGCGGGCGGCGCATGCGCCATCGACAGCGCATCCACCCGCACCCGGTGGTGCGTGGAGGCGCGCATGCCGGCGAACACGGGCATGGGCGCGGGCGGCGCGGTCGCGCGCACCATCGTCTTCGTCGACGCCCTCATGCGCGGGCATGAGGCGGCAACGTGGTTGGTATCCCGGCAGTAGAGGCAGAACGCCATGTCGCTCTCCGCAATCGAGCCGGACATGTCGTCCGGAGGACGCGGCCGACTATAGCTCAGCCATTGGCCGGGGTCGACGCGTCGGGGCGCGGTCGTTCCGTACTCTGCGCGATCGGCGCGCGGCCAGGTTGCCTAGGCGCGCTTGCCGAACATCGCCACCTCGTTGCGCCTGCACATCGCCGTCAGCGCCTCGCCGAGCTCCTTCAGCGCGGCCGGGGAATGCTGGCCCAGGAACGTGTGCAGCGAGATCGCGAGGCGCGGCCTCCCCTCCACGTCGACCATGGCGGCGGCGACGCTCGTCACGCTGCGCAGCAGGTGTCCCGCGTCGATGGCATAGCCGTTCTCGCGCGCCTGCTTCAGCTCCTTCAGGTAGCGGGCGAATGGCACCGGCTCGTTCCACGGCAGGCCCTCGATGGCCGCGCGGATCTGCGCCTCGCTGTAGTGGCCGAGCGCCAGCATCATGCGGCCCGTCGCGCCCGCATACGCGGACACGCGGCTGGCGACCGGGAACTCGATGTGGACGCCCTCCTCGGGCACGACGCGGCCGACGAGGAGATGCCGCTCGCCATGCATCTGCCACACCGTGACCGTGGCCTCGAAGCGGCGCGCGAGGTCCTGCAGCTCGGGCATCAGCAGGTTCATCGCGGAGCTATTGAGCAGCGATCGCGCGAGCTCCAGCAGCCCGACGTCGAGCCGGTAGGTCTTGTTGTGCGCGGAGAAGCCGACCAGCTTCTGGCCGATCAGCGTGCGCAGGATGTTGAGCGTGGTCGAAGGCGATACGTTCGCCGCGCGCGCGAGGGCGGTCACGCCCATGGGGGCCTCGGCGTCGGCGATGGCGCGCAGGATGTTCACCGCCTGCGTCACCGCGCCGACCTCCTTGCCGACTGTCATCTGGTCCATGGACGAGACTGTAGCGGCCTCCGCCCGGCTTCTCAGGTGATCTCGAGCTGCAGGCCGGCGCGCTTGATGATGCCGGACCAGCGCCGCACCTCCGACTTCACGAAGGCGTCGTACTTGTCGACCGGCTGCCAGTCGGCGCGGCCCGCCACGGCGTTGATGCGGTCGATGGCCGCGGGCTTCGCGAGTGCCTCGCGCACCTTTAAGTTGATCGCGGCCAGCGCCTCGGGCGGCGCGCCCGCGGCGGTCACGAGCCCGACCCAGGTGGCCACCTCGAATTCGGCGAGTTCGGGCATCGTCGAATTCACCGTGACGACGTCGGGCAGCAAGGCGCTGCGTTCGGCCGTGCTCACCCCCAGCGCGCGGATCTTGCCGGACCTGACGTGCTGTACGTAGCTCGCGAGGTTGTCGAACATGAACTGGATTTCGCCGGAGAGCAGCGCGGCGCCCGCCTGCGCGGAGCCGGGGTAGGGAATGTGCGTCGCGCGCGTGCGCGTCAGCTGGTTGAACCAGAGGCCCGAGAGGTGCAGGCTCGAGCCGATGGGGCCGCCGTAGTTCAGCTTGTTCGGATTCGCCCGCGCATAGGCCACGAACTCGGAGACGGTGTAGGCCGGCACGGACGGATGGATCACCAGCACGTTGGGCATCTTGACCATGCCCGAGACGGCGGCGAAGTCGCCTTCCTTGTACGGCAGCTTGGGGAAGAGCGAATACGCGGTCGCCTGCGGCCCGGGGCTGCAGGTCAGCAGCGTGTGGCCGTCGGCGGGATGGCGCAGCAGTTCCTGGCTGCCCGTGATGCCGCCGCCGCCGGGCTTGTTCTCGACGACGCACGGTTTGCCCCAGCTCGTCGACAGGTGCTCGGCCACGACTCGCGCGAGCGTGTCGGAGATGCCGCCGGGCGTCGACGGCACGATGATGCGCATCGATCGCTGCGGCTGCCAGCCGCCGGCCTGGGCCCATGACGGGGTGGCTCCGCAGGCCAGGACCGCGCCGCCGGCGAGTTGTCCGAGGAAGTGCCGCCGCGTGGCGTGGATGGGGTGTTGCAAGTCCGTCTCCTGTCGTACGTGAAGTGGCGTGAGGGGCACGAGGGCGCGCGCCGGCTGAGTCGTTCGATTATTCACGATTCGGCAATGTATGCAACATAGTGAATACGCGCCCCGGCATTTCAATGGATCGGCGATTGGAGTTTTTCGTCATTGCTTCCCTCTAGTCGATACCGAGGCGCGGTTGAAGAAATTTCCCATCGAGAATGACGTTTTTGATGGTAAATTTGTTTTCCATGACTTCCGACCGTTCCGCCCCTGCCCGCCGGCCGCTCGAGGGCGTGCGCATCGTGGACCTCACCACGATGATCCTGGGGCCGATGGCGACGCAGTACCTCGGCGACCAGGGGGCGGACGTGATCAAGATCGAGGAGCCCGAGGGCGACCTCACGCGCTACATCGGGCCGCAGCGCCACCCGGCCATGGCGGCCTTCTACCTCAACAGCAACCGCAACAAGCGCAGCGTGGTGCTCGACATCAAGCGTCCCGAGGGGCAGGAGGTCTTGCACAAGCTGCTCGACGGCGCGGACGTGCTGCTGCACTCCATCCGCACGCCGTCCGCGCGCCGCCTCGGCCTCGGCTACGACCAGCTATGCGAGCGTTATCCGAAGCTCGTGGTGTGCCACGCGCAGGGCTACTCGGAGCGCGGGGCCTATGCGGGCATGCCGGCCTACGACGACGTGATCCAGGCCGCGAGCGGCCTCGCCATGCTGCAGTCCGTCGTGGCCGGCGAGCCGCGCTTCGTGCCCTCCGTCATCGCCGACAAGGTAAGCGCCGTGCATTGCGCGTTCGCGGTGATGGCCGCGCTGATGCAGCGCGTGGGCACGGGGCAGGGCCAGGACGTCGTCATTCCGATGATGGAGACGATGGTGGCCTTCAACACGGTCGAACACCTGTGGGGCGCGATCTTCGAGCCGCCGCTCGCGCCCATGGGCTACGTGCCGGTGAGCCAGGCCTCGCGCCGGCCTTTCGCCACGCTCGACGGACACGTCTGCGTGCTGCCGTATACGGACCATCACTGGGCGCGCTTTTGCAAGATCGTGGGCGACGACGCGCTGACGAACGACGAACGCTGGCGCACGCACAACGCGCGGCAGAAGGACCTCGCCGGCTTCTACGCGGAAATCGGACGCCGCGTCGCGCAGCGCACCACGGAAGACTGGGTGGCGCAGTTGTCCGCCGCCGACGTGCCCTACAGCCGCGTCAATGCGCTCCAGGACCTGCTGACCGAGCCGCACCTCGTCAGCAGCGGCTTCTGGCGCACGATGGAGCATCCGACCGAGGGAACGTTGCGCTACCCGAGCCCCTTCATGGAGATCGCGAGCGTGCCCGACCGGGCGCCGCGCCATGCGCCGGGGCTCGGCGAGCACACGAGCGAGATCCTGCGCGAACTGGGGCTCGATGCCGACCGCATCGCCACCCTGCACGAATCGGGCGTCACGCGAGCACGCATCAAGGCGCCGGCCGCGGCCTGACGCCACGCGACATCGAAGCACGAAACCATGGACCATCCTTCCTTCACGATCCTCGCGGCCGCCGCGAACGATCCGGCCGGCTACGCGACGCAGTGGAAGGCCCGCACCGGCCGCCGCGTCGTCGGCTGCCTGCCGATGAACTTCCCGCCCGAGCTCGTGGCCGCCGCGGGCGCGCTGCCCCTGCAACTGCAGGAGTCGCGCGACGCCATCACGCTGGGCAACGCGATGTTTCCCACGTTCTACTGCGGCTTCACGCGCAGCCTGGTCGACCAGGCGATGCGCGGCGAATTCGGCATGCTCGATGCGCTCTATTTCGTCGACAACTGCGTGCAGCTGATCGGCGCGGCGGATGTCGTGCGCGCGCGGCTGAACGCGCTGCGCGTGCGCTATTTCCAGATCGATCCGTCGATGAAGGCCGGCAGCTCCACGCGCGACACCGCGACGCGCGTGTACGGCCAGCTGCGCGACGAACTCGCATCGCTGACCGGCGCGGCCGTCGACGACGACGCGCTGCGCGAGTCCATCGCGCGCCACAACCACGGCCGCCACATGCTTCGGCAGATCCAGGCGTTGCGCCGCACGGGCCGCGAGCTGGCGGCGAGTGACATGCAGGTGCTCGTGAAGGCCGGCATGGTGATGGAACGCGAAGAATTCAACAGCCATTTGCGCAAGGTGCTGGAGTTCCTGCTCGAGATGCCGGCCGCGCCGCATGGCGCGGGCAGGGTGCGCGTGCATCTTTCCGGCCACCTGTGCCAGGCGCCGAAGCCCGAACTGCTCGACCTCATCGAGGACTGCGGCGCGGAAGTGGTGAACGACGACCTGTTCCACGGCGCGCGCTGGTTCGCCACCGACGTGCCCGCCACCGGCGATCCGCGGGCCGACCTCGTCGCCTGGTATTTCGCGCGCAACATCGCGACGCCGTGCCCGACGCGCACGCACACGCCGACGCGCTGGAGCGAGTCGCTGCCCGATGCCGCGACCGGCGCCGGCGCCGAGGGCGTCATCACGCTTCTCGTGAAATTCTGCGAACCGCACATGTACCTCATCCCCGAGATCGGCGATGCGCTGCAGGCGCGGTCGATCCCCCACCTGCTGATCGAGACCGAGCACGAAGGCATGCCGCTCGAATCCATCCGCACGCGGCTCGAGAGCTTCGTCGAGAGCATCCGAAGCCGCCGCGGCCGCCGCGCCGCCGCCCCCCGAATCGAGGAGAACGCATGACGATCGATGCACTGGTCCGCACGCCCGGCCGCGACAACCGGCTGCGCTCCACGCGCAACAGCGGCCGCATGGTCAACGAGTACTGGAGCAGCCTCTACCGGGCGCGCGAGGAAGGCCGCAAGGTCCTCTGGTACAACGGCCAGAAAATGAACGTGTTCGCACAGGCTGCGGGCGTGGCGTGGGTGCATGGCGAGGCTTACTCGGCGCTGCTCGCGGCACGGCACCTCGAAGGCCCCGCACAGAAGGCGGCGAGCGACCACGGCTTCATGCAGGAAGTGTGTTCGTACAGCCGCACGCACATGGGCTGCGCGCTGGCCGGCGACTCCGGCGGCGCGCCGCCGCCGGCCCCCGGCGAAATGCCCGACGCCGAGGCGATGGCGCGCGGACTGCCCGTGCCCGACATGCTGATCAGCGCCTACCCCGGCTGCAGCAGCGGCCAGCAGTGGGACGATGCGCTCGGCCGACTCTTCGGCCAGAAGCTGCCGGTGTTCAACGTCAACATTCCCTTCCTCTGGGGCAACCAGGGCGACGGCATCGAGGGGCCGGAGTGGGAAGGCGCCGTGCGCTACCTGACGCAGCAACTGCGCGAGTCCATCGCCTTCATCGAGCAGCAGACCGGCCGCCCATTCGACATGGACGAACTGTGCCGCATCATGTCGTACGTGAAGCAGGCCGCGATCCTGCGCAACGAGGCGATGGCGCTGTGTTCCGCGCGGCCCTCGCCGGCCTCGTACTTCGACTGGATCGCGAGCATCGCGCCGCTGAACTTCATGCCCGCGTCGCAGGCGCTCGTGGACTACTACGCGGGCGTGAAGACCGAGATCGAGGAGCGCATCGCGCGCGGCGAAGGCGCGGTGCGCGACGAGAAGTACCGCCTGTACTTCGACGGCATCATGAACTGGAACAACCTCGGGCTGCTCTCCAAGAAGTTCGCCTCCTACGGCGCCACCGTCATGTGCGGGCGCTACACGCACCGCGCGTTCTGGACGCAGCCGCACCTGATCGACGTGAACGATCCGCTGCCCGGCATCGCCAAGCACTTCCTGCTGTGCCCGCTCAACCACAGCGTCTTCGACCAGGTCGATTTCGCGCTGGAGGACTCGGTGAAGTACGGTGTCGACGGCATGGTGTTCCACGTCTCGCGCACCTGCCGCTCCATGACGAGCCCGCAGTACGTCATGGCCGAAGCCGCGCAGCGCAAGCTGGGCCTGCAGACGATGATGTTCGAAGGCGACGTGGCCGACGTGGCTTTCTATGACGACGCGATCATGACGACGCGGCTCGAAGCGATGCTCGAGTCCATCGAGATGCAACGCCAGCGGGTCGCCGCGTGACGAAGCCCGGCGCGTTCGTCGCGCCCTACGTGATGGGCGTGGACCTCGGCTCGAACACCGCCAAGACGGTCATCCTCGATGCGCGGGGCGCGATGGTGACGTCCAGCGTGGTGAAGATGGGCTCGGTCAGCCGGCGCGGCGCGAAGTCGTCGATGGCCGAGGCGCTGCAGCAGGCGGGGCTGGCGCAGGAGGACATCGCGCGCACCGTCAGCACGGGCTATGGTCGCCGCATGGTGGAGACCGCCGATCGTGCGTTCACCGAGATCACCTGCCACGCGCGAGGCGCAGCGGTGCTGTGCCCCGGCGTACGCATGGTCATCGACATCGGCGGGCAGGACAGCAAGGTCATCGCCATCGACGAGAACGGCTTCGTCGAGAACTTCGCCATGAACGACCGCTGCGCGGGCGGCACCGGCAAGTTCTTCGAGGTGCTGTCGGATTGCGTCGACGTGGACATCGAGGACATCGGCGAGATGGCGCTGCGCGGCAGCGACGCGCTCGCGATCTCGAGCCTGTGCGCGACCTTTGCCGAAACCGAGGTGATCTCGCTGCTCGCCGAAGACAAGAACAAGGACGACATCCTCGCCGCCGTGCATGCGTCCGTCGCCGCGCGCACCGTGGGCCTCGTCAATCGCGTCGGCGTGCGGCAGCCAGCGGTGATGACCGGCGGCGTGGCGCAGAACCCGGCGGCGGTGAAGTTCATCGAGCGTGCGCTGGGCATACCGCTCGGCCTCGCGCCGAATCCTCAGATCGCGGGCGCGTTCGGCGCGGCGCTGCTGGCGCTCGACGATTTGCGTGCGGAGAACGCGGACGACGCGCCCGCCGACGACGCGCAGCTCTCGGGACGCGAGATGCCCCGTGCGACCGACCCGGCATGCAAGCGTCCGGCGCCGATCGCGATCGTTCCCCGCACCTGATTTTTTTCCAGGAGACACCCATGCAGCAGGCGTACATCGTCGATGCGATCCGCAGCCCCACGGGCCGCGCCAAGGCGGGGGCGGCGTTCGCCGACCTGCATCCCGCCGAGCTTCTCTCGCAGGTCCTGAAGCAGCTCGTCGAGCGCAACCGGATCGACCCGGGTCTCGTCGACGACGTGATCACCGGCTGCGTGAGCCAGGTCGGCGAACAGTCAGCGACGCCCGGCCGCGTGGCGTGGCTCGCGGCCGGCTTCCCCGAGCACGTGCCCGCGACCACCATCGATCGCAAATGCGGCTCGAGCCAGCAGGCGATCCACTTCGCCGCGCAGGGTGTGATGGCCGGCGCGTACGACCTCGTCATCGCCTGCGGCGTCGAGTCGATGAGCCGCGTCGTCATGGGCTCGGCGCGCATGGGGCAGGACGCCCTCGGCCCGTCGTTCAATGCGCGCTACGCGCCCGGCCTCGTGCCGCAAGGCGTGGCGGCCGACCTGATCGGCGAGCGATGGGGCATCTCGCGGGCCGACGCCGATGCCTATGCGGCGCGTTCGCACACGCTCGCGGCCGCGGCCCGCGAGGCGGGACTGTTCGACCGCGAGATCGTGCCGATCGCGACGGCCGCGGGCAGGGTGACGCGCGACGAAACGATCCGTCCCGGCACCACGCCCGAATCGCTTTCCGCGCTCAAGGCCGTGTTCCGCACCGACGACTACGCCGCGCGCTTCCCCACGATGGCGTGGAACACCACGGCGGGCAACTCCTCGCAGATGAGCGACGGCGCATCCGCCGTGCTGATCGCGAGCGAGCGCCTGGCCGCGCAGCTCGGCCTGAAGCCGCGCGCGCGTTTCGTCGCCTTCGACGCGCGGGGCGACAGCCCCTTGCTCATGCTCACCGCGCCCATCGCCTCCACGCGCAAGGCGCTGGAGAAAAGCGGCATGAGCCTCGCCGACATCGACGCATACGAAGTCAACGAGGCGTTCGCGCAGGTGCCGCTGGCGTGGCTGAAGGACATGAAGCCGCTGGGCGCGAATCCCGAGCGGCTCAATCCGCGCGGGGGCGCCATCGCCCTCGGCCATCCGCTCGGCGCGTCCGGCGCGCGTCTCATGACGACGCTGCTGCACCACCTGGAAGACACGGGCGGCCGCTACGGACTGCAGACCATGTGCGAGGCCGGCGGCATGGCCAACACGACGATCGTCGAACGCATCTAGGAACACGGGAAGGAACACGGGACTCATGAAACTCGACAGCAGCATGTCGGCGCTCGTCACGGGCGGCGCCTCCGGCCTCGGCTTCGCGAGCGCGCAGCAGCTCGCCGCGCGCGGCGTGCGCGTGGTCATCGCCGACGTCAACCCCGAAACCGGCGAGAAGGCCGCCGCGGCGCTGGGCGACGGCGCGCGCTTCGTGCGTGCGGACGTCTGCGATCCGCAGCAGATGGCCGCGGCCATCGAGTCCGCGAACGCCATGGCGCCGCTGCGCGCGCTCATGCATTGCGCGGGCATCGGCGGGCCGCTGCGCCTCGTGGAAAAGAGCGGCGAGCCCGGTTCGCTCGAGAAGTTCGAAGCCATCGTGCGCGTCAACCTCGTCGGCACCTTCAACAGCCTGCGGCTCGCCGCGGCGAGCATGGTGCGCAACGAGTCGGTGGACGGCGAACGCGGCGCGTGCGTGCTCACCGCCTCGGTCGCGGCGTTCGAAGGCCAGATCGGGCAGATTCCGTATGCGTCGTCGAAGGCGGGCATCGTCGGCATGACGATCGTCGCCGCGCGCGACCTCGCGGCGAAGCAGGTCCGGGTATGCACCATCGCGCCGGGCGTGTTCGACACCCCGATCCTCGCGAAACTGCCGCAGACCGTGCTCGACAGCCTGGCCGCCGGCATCCCGCATCCCTCGCGCCTCGGCCGCCCGCCGGAGTTCGCGATGACCGCGCTGCACATCCTCGAGAACCCGATGCTCAACGGCGAGACGATCCGCCTCGACGGGGCGATCCGGATGGCGCCGCGGTGAGTGGAGCGGGCGTCCGCGCTGCCGGGCGCTGGAGGTCCGCCTACCCCATCAATTTCAACGCCGCCAGCGAAATCTGCGGCACGTAAGTCACCAGCATCAGCACGCCGATATACAGCACCAGCAGCGGCAGCACGCCTCGGTAGAGCGTCGGCAGCGGCACCTTGAACAGGCCGTTCACGGCGAAGATGTTCAGCCCGAAGGGCGGCGTGAACATGCCGATGGCGAGGTTCATCGTCATGATGATGCCGAAGTGGATCGGGTCGATGCCGAGCGCCGTGACGGCCGGCAGGAACAGCGGCGCGAGGATCAGGATCGCGGCCGGCGGCTCGACGAACGAGCCCACGACGAGCAGCAGGATATTGAACAGCAGGAGCAACTGCCACGGTGGCAGCTGCAAGTCGGTGAGGAACTTCACCAGCATCTGCGGAATGCCCGTTGTCGTCACCAGCCACGAGTAGAGGCCCGCCGCCGCGACGATGATCAGGATCTGCGTCATGAGGAACATCGAGCGACAGGTCGTCGCCCACAGGTCCTTCCAGCTCATTTCGCGATAGATGTAGCGTGAGACGAGCGCCGCATACACGACCGCGACGCCCGCGGCTTCGGTCGGCGTGAAGATGCCGCCGTAGATGCCGCCGATGATGAAGACCGGCGCGGCCAGCGACCACATCGCCTCTTTCGTCGACACGACGACCTTGGCCATCGTCGGCTTCTCGGTCATCGGGATGCGGTTGCGCCGCGCATACCAGAGCACGTACACCGCCGCGACGACGGCCATGAGCAGCCCCGGAACGATGCCCGCGATGAACAGCTTCGGCACCGACTGCTGCGCGGCGATGCCATAGATGATCATCGGGATCGAGGGCGGAATCAGGATGTCGATCGCGCCCGTGCCCGCGATGACGCCGCCGCTGAACTTCGCGCCGTAGCCGGCGTCGTTCAAGGGCTTGTACAAGGTTCGGCCCACGGCGGCGATGCAGCCGACCGACGAGCCCGACATCGCGCCGAACAGCGTGGAGGAGCCCACGACGGTCAGGCCGAGCGAGCCGCGAATGCCGCCGACGATGGACATCACCCAGTTGATGAGGCGGCGCGCGAGCCCGCCCGTGCCCATGATGTCGCCCGCGAGGATGAACAGGGGAATGGCGAGCAGCGGGAAGCTGTCGAGCGAACCGAACACCACCGTCTGCACCGAGTGCAGCGGCAGCTCGGCGTTCATCGCCAAGCCTGCCAGCGACACCATCAGCAGGATGGCGAAGATAGGCACGCCCAGGACCAGCAGGAGCACGGGCAGGCCGAAATAGACCGCCGCGGTCATGTGCGCACCTCCACGGGTGCGGTGCTTTCTTCCGCGGCGACGTCGCCGTTGCGCGTGCGATCCGCGAAGATCCCGATCAGCAGCAACAGCGCGGCGGTGCCCAGCCCGATGGGCACGGCCAGCTGCGGAATCGCGACGGGGATGCCGGAGCCCTCGCTCTTCTGCCCGAACTGGATCAGCTTAACGATCACGGGAAAGCCGGCACATGTCACCGTCATGAGCGTGCCGATAACGACCGCGTCGACGACGAGCTCCGCCCAGCCGCGCGCCCGCGCGCCCAGCCGGTGCAGCAGCAAGTCCATGCGAATGTGCTCGCGGTCCAGCGTCACCTTCGCCGTGGCGAGAAAGACGCCCCCGATCATCAGGAACTGCATCGTCTCCTCGCCCCATTCGAGCGCGTGCGCGAACAGGTAGCGGCCCGTCACGTTGACGAAGTTGATGCACACGATGGCGACGAGCATCGCCGCCGCCGCGTAGAGCAGCGCGTCGGCGACGCGGCTCCTCAGAGTGGGGGCGCCGGGCCGCACTTTACTTCGCCCCTTCGGCCCGCTTCGCGGCGGCCGTCAGCACGTCGTAGATCGCCTTGTCCTGCGCATGCCTGGCGACGACTTCGGGGCCGATCGGCGCGGTGACCTTGATCAGGCTCGAGCGGTCCGCGGCGTTGATCGTGGTGAAGGTGCCGCCGGCCTTGGCCCAGTCGCTCTTCGACTTGGCGTAGTCGTCGAGGGCGAACTGCAGGATGTCGCGGCTCACCTGCTTGCCCGATTCGGCGATGGCCGCCCGGATCTCGGGCGGCTGCTTGTCGAGCCAGGTCTGCGAGACGACGGTGATGATCGTCACCATCGCCTGGTTCGACTCGTAGAACCACTTCGCGACGTCGTAGTAGCGCAGCGCCGAGAGCACGGGCAGCACGCTCATCACGCCGTCGATGGTGCCCTGCTGAAGGGCGGGCAGCACCTCGCCGAGCGCCATGGGCACGGGCGAGGCCTTGATGCGCTTGATCTGCTCGCGGTCCATGTCGGAGGCGATCACGCGGATCTTCTTGCCTTCGATGTCGTTGAGCTTCACCGTGGGCGTGCGCATCGCGAAGCCGGTCGGGCCGGTGACGAAGAGGCCGATGCCCTTGAGGCCCTTCGCGGTGGCGAGGTCGAGAAAGGCGTCGGAGAACTGCGCGTCCTGCAGCGCGCGGTGCGCGTGCGCATGGTCCCGGAACACGCCGGGGGCCGAGAGCACGTTGAAGCGGCTGTCGATCGTGGCGAGGAACTGCGGCGGGCCGTTCCACGCCTGGATGGTGCCGAACTGCACGCCTTCGATCATGCGCGGGATGGCGCCGAGCTGGCTCGCCGGATAGATCTCCACCTTCACGCGGCCGCCGGTTCGCTTGTCGAGGTCGGCGGCGAAGCGCTTGTACCACTCGTGCTGCAGGTCGTTCAAGGTGGCCGTGCCGACCTTCATCACGATGGGGGCGGGTGCCTGCGCGCGCGCCGGGGCCGCGCCGAGGATGCCGGCACAGGCGAGCACGGCGAACGAGGTGGCGAGGCGTCGGGTCCAGAACTGCATGTTGACTGCTCCAAATGTGAGGGAGGTTGGCGGGGGCTCAGTGCGAGGCGAGGCTGTAATCCATGGGGACCGTGCATTTCGCGACGGTCGGCGCATTCGTCGGCGCCGGCGTGTTCCGGCTGCGGCCCACGAAGCGCGGCACGCCGTTGGTGACGACGGCGGAGACCGCCGCGATGTCGCCGTTGGCGAGCGCGTCGAGCGCGTTGTCCTTCGAGCCGCCGACGCAGGCGTCGAGCAGCACGACGTCCGCGTCCTTGCCGGGCGCGATGAACCCGTTGTTCAGTCCGTAGACCCGCGCGTTGTTGCCGGTGGCCGCGGCGATGGCCCACTCGACCGGCAGATCCATCAGGCTCGCGAGGTGCGTGATCGTGTACATCATGCCGAGCGGCATGATGCCGCTGCCGGTCGGCGTGTCGGTGGCGATGAGCAGGCGGTCGAACTTCTTCGCCTCGAGCGCGAGCTTCGCGATCAGCAGCAGCGTGCGCAGATTGCCCGCCGTGCAGACCTGCAGCGCGATGTCGCTCTCGTTCACGATGCGCGGGAAGTCGCGGTCGGGCATGGCGACCGGACCGCCATTGACGTGGAAGGACACGTGCGGCTGCATGCGCAGGAGGTGGTCGAACCAGATGCCCGAGGAGCCGGGGATCGACGAGCCGCCCGTATGCACGGTGGTGATCATCCCGGCCTTCTTGGCCCAGCCAACCATCTCGGCGTATTCGTAAGGCGTCTTCACCGCGCCGAAGCCGGCCTTGGCGAGCCACACGCCCTTGTCGGCGACCTCCTTGAAGTCGGCTTCGGTCAGGCCGGGCTCGAGGATGATCGATCCCGCATGCACGCGCATGCCGCCGGGGCGGAAGTCGTCGAAGCACTTCTTCGCGGCGACGGCAAGCGCCTTCACGCCCTCTGGGTCTTTCGGGCGGCCGGGCACGTGAACTTCCGAGGCGGAGATGCAGGTGGTGGTGCCGCCATGCACGTAGCTCTCGAGGAAGCCCACCGTCTTCTGGCGCGGCGTGTAGTCGCCGAAGGTGTTGTGGACCTGCGAGTCGATCAGGCCGGGAATGGCCACGTTGCGGTTGGCGTCGATCACGACGTCGCAAGCGGCGAGGTCGGCGTCGCTCAAGCCGCCCACCTTCGAAATGCGGCCGGCCTCCATGAGGATCGAGTCGCCGGCCGCAAGGGGCTCGCGCCACTCGCCCGAGACGATCTTGCCGATGTTGACGATCGCGGTTTTCATGGGGCGCCTCCTTCAGACCAGGCCGTCCCGGCCCTGGATGTCCTCCGCGCGCAGGCCGCCCACGCGGGCGTTCAGGCGGCCGCGCGTGGCGGCGCAGAAGATGAGGGCGATCTCGTCGGGCATGGGGCACTCGGGCACGGTCAGCGACATGCCGTCGTAGTGCGAGCGCACGTACAGCGCGTCCTTGTGCGCGAGCGGCACGTCGATGGTGGTGCCGGGTCCGCCGACCTTGACCATGGACGAGATCCAGGCCTTGCCGCCACCCACGGCCTCGCGCACGGGCGCGGCGAAGTCGGAGGTGAGGAGGGCGGCCGCATGTTCCTGCTCGCCGTTGATGCCGACGATGCCGCCCTTGCCGTAGCTCTGGACCTTGTACGCGCCGGCCAGGCGGGCGAGTTCTTCGCCGATGCGGTGGCCGATGGGCACGCTCGCGTCGATCAGCGGTCGCAGGTTCTGCACGAACTGGCCCGCATACGGGTTGTCGACCACGGCGATCACCGCGAAGCGGCGCAGGGAGTCGCCGACGGGGACGTCGGGCGCATGAAGGCAGTCGGTCACCGTGTAAAGACGCTTGATGGAAATGTTCATGAGGCCTCTTGCATTTCGTTCGTGTGTCTGGCATTATATTGTCAGACAATCTGACATGCAAACGATTTTTGGAAATTCATGAAAACCGCCGGCCACGCGATCCTCTTCTCCGAAATGACGCCTCCTACCGCGTCCGTTAGCGAGTTCCATGCCTGGTACGACACGGAGCACATCCCGATCCGCATGCGGAGCCCAGGGTTCGTCTCGGCGCAGCGATACCGGCTGCTCGACGCACCTTCCTATCTCGCGGTTTACGAGCTGGAGGCCAAGGGCGCGCTGGACACCGAGGCGTATCGGAAGATCAAGACGCAGCCTTCCGATCTCACGGCGCGCATGCTGGGCGAAGTGACCGGCTTCACCCGCTACACCTGCGAGCAGATCGGGGAGGCGTGGGGCGGCAACTTCGACGCGACCACGGGGCTGGAAGCGCCCGTTCTGTATGCCGTGTGGTTCGACGTCCCGCAGGAGCGCCAGGAGGAATTCGACGCCTGGTACGAGCAGGACCACGTGCCGACGCTGCTGGAATGCGCCGACTGGCGCGGCGCGCGCCGCTTCTCGGTGGCCTCCGGCGAGCCGCGTACCTTCACCCGGCTCGCGCTGCATTACATCGAGACGCCGGGCGCACTCGATTCGCCCGAGCGCGCGAAGGCGCGTGCCTCGCCATGGCGCGCGAAGCTGGCCGAGGAAAGCTGGTTCAAGGGCGCCTACACCGTGTTCGCGAAACACGGCGCGCGTCAACTCGCCACAGGACAGAGGGAATTCGAATGACCGCCGATCTCGACAACGAACTGCGCGTCATCGCGCAGACCGTGCAGTCCCAGGTATGGGAGAAGCTGCGCGGCGCCATCCTCAACGGCACCTTCCGCCCCGGCGAGCGCCTGGTCGAGGCCGACCTGTGCAAGCGCCTCGGCGTGAGCCGCCCCTCGGTGCGCGAGGCGCTGCGCAAGCTCGAGGCCGAGAAGCTGGTCACGACCACGCCGAACAAGGGCGTGTCGATCCCCGTCATGACCTGGCCGGAGGCTTGCGAGATCTACGACGTGCGCGCCCTGCTGGAAGGCGAGGCCTCCTACCGCTGCGCCGAACTGGCCGACGAGGACACGGTGCGCAGGATGCGCGAGGCGCTGCGCCGCTTCGAGACGGCGGTGAAGAAGAACGATGCCGCCGGCCGCGTGACGAGCACGCAGGACTTCTACGACGCCATGCTCGCCAAGTGCGGCAACAGGGTGATCGAGGAGATGCTCAACCAGATTTCCGCGCGCATCAACTACCTGCGTGCGCAGTCGATGTCGCGCCCGGGCCGCGGCGTCCAGAGCGCGAAGGAACTCGGCGAGATGCTCGCCGCGATCGAGAAGAAGGACAAGCGCAGCGCGCGGGCGGCCGCCGTGGCGCACGTGACGAAGGCGCGCGACAGCGCGCGCCTCGTCTTCGACGAAGTCATGGCGGCGGCTTGATCCCGCGAGCGCCGCTGCGAACACACCCTGTCAGTCATCCCCGTCCCCACCTGGAGTAAACCCCAAATGCTCAAGAAAGCCACCTCCACCGGCACGATCCGCACCGGCGCCGAGTACCTGCGTTCGCTCGACGACGGGCGCAACGTCTTCGTCGACGGCGAGCGCGTCGGCGACGTGACGAAGCATCCCGCGTTCTCCGAGACGGCGAAGACCTGCGCGCGCCTCTTCGACGTGGCTGCGGACCCCTCGATGCGCGAACGCATGCGCTACACGGACCCCGACACCGGCCGCTCGCACCTGCGCGCCTACCAGATCCCGAAGACGCGCGAAGACCTGAAGGCCAAGCGCCTCGCCTCCGAGACCTGGGCCGAGGTGTCGTACGGCATGGTCGGCCGCACGCCCGACCACGTGGCGGGCTACTTCGCGGGCTACGCGGCCGTGCCGGAGGTGTTCGCCAAGGGCGGCCAGCAGTTCGCCGACAACGTCTCGAACTTCTACAGAAAGGCGCGCGACAACGACCTGTGGGCGACCTACGCCATCGTGCCGCCGCAAATCGACCGCAGCAAGCCGGGCCACAAGCAGTCGGACCCGACGCTCTACGCGGGCGTGGTGGAAGAGCGCGACGGCGGCATCGTCATCAAGGGCGGCCAGCAGCTCGCGACGGCCGGCGTGTTCTCCGACTACCTGTACCTGAGCTGCATTCATCCGCTCGCGCCCGGCGACGAGAACTACGCCATCGGCGTCGTCATCCCGATGGGCGACCCCAACCTTCGCCTGTATCCGCGCCGCCCCTTCGCCCTGCGTGCGGACAACAAGTTCGACTTTCCGCTCTCCAGCCGTTTCGACGAGACCGACTGCTTCGTCGTCTGCGACAACGTGTTCGTGCCCTGGGAGAACGTCTTCATCTACAAGAACATCGAGGTCTGCCGCGACCAGTGGTGGAAGACCCCCGCGCACTCGTACGGCAACCTGCAGGCGCAGGCGCGCTACGCGACCAAGCTGCGCTTCATGATGGGCATCGCCAAGCGCATGAACGAGATGACCGGCAACGACGCCGCGCCGCCGGTGCAGGTGCAGATGGGCGAGCTCGCCGCGCTGATCGCCATCGTCGAGGGCATGCTCGAGAGCCAGGAGGTCAAGGCCGACATCGACCGCAACGGTGTCGTGTGGCCGTCGAAGACCGCGCTGTATTCGGTGATGGCGCTGCAGTCCGAGATCAACCCGCGCATGCTCGACATCGTGCGCGAGCTCACCGGCTCGGCGATGATCTCGCTGCCCTCGTCGGTGAAGGACCTGACCAGTCCCCACACCGCCGGCGACATCGGGAAGTACATGGCATCGGCGACGTCGGACGCCCGGTCTCGCATCGCGTTGATGCGCCTCGCCTGGGACTTCATCGGCTCGGAGTTCGGCAACCGCAGCGCACAGTACGAGAAGTTCTACGGCGGCGCCTCGTTCCTCGTGAAGATGAACATGTACCGCGCGTTCGACTTCAACCGCTGCACGTCCATGGTCGACGACGCGCTGAACCACGCATGAGCACCGGGGCGGCGACCGTGGACGCGCGGGCTTTCCGCGACGCGCTGGGCCTGTTTCCGACGGGCGTGGCCATCATCACCGCCGTCTCGCCGGGCGGCGAGCGGCTGGGAGCGACCGTGAGCTCGTTCAACTCCGTGTCGCTCGATCCGCCTCTTGTCCTGTTCAGCATCGCGAAGAGCGCGAAGGCCTTCGACGAATGGAGCAAGGTCGATGCGTACGCGGTCAACGTGTTGAGCCAGGACCAGTCGGACATGTCGAGCCGCTTCGCGCGGCCGATGTCGAACAAGTGGGAAGGCGTGATGCCGAGGCAGGGCGCGTATGCGGGCCTGCCGCTCTTGAACAACTCGCTCGCCTGGTTCGAGTGCAAGCCTTATGCGCAATACGAAGGCGGCGACCACGTCATCTTCGTCGGCGAGGTGATGGCGATGCAGGCGCGCGTGGGCACGCCGCCCAAACCGCTCGTGTTCTACCGCGGGCAATACCGCCGGCTCGAAGAGGCGGCCATGGGCGATCTGCCGTATTCCGACGGGATGCTGCTTCATGGCTGGTAGCGGATCGCCCTTGTCCTTTCTCGCCGACCCGACGCTATTGCGCACGGACGCGCTCGTCGGCGGCGAGTGGCTGCGCGGCGCGGCGCGCTTCGACGTGCATGACCCCGCAACGGGGGCGAAGCTCGCCGACGTGGCGAACCTCGGCGCGGCCGACGCCGACGCGGCCATCGCGTTCGCGGATGCCGCCGGCCCCGGCTGGCGGCGCACCACGCCCAAGGCGCGCTCGGCGCTGATGCGCAAGTGGTTCGACCTGCTCACGGACCATGCGGGCGACCTCGCGCGCATCATGACCGCGGAGCAGGGCAAGCCGCTGGCCGAGTCCCTGGGCGAGGTCGCCTACGGCGCGAGCTTCGTCGAGTGGTTCGCCGAGGAGGCGAAGCGCGTCGACGGCGAGGTGCTGCCCTCCTGGGACAACGGCAAGCGCGTGCTCGTGCTGCGCCAGTCCGTGGGCGTGTGCGCCGCCATCACGCCGTGGAACTTCCCTTTGGCGATGATCACGCGCAAGGTGGCGCCGGCGCTCGCGGCGGGCTGCACGGTCGTGATCAAGCCGGCGGAGTTGACGCCCTTGACCGCGTTGGCGGCCGCCGAACTCGCCGTGCGCGCGGGCATTCCGCGCGGCGTCGTCAATGTGCTGACGGCCGATGGCCCGAACAGCATCGCCATCGGAAAATCGCTGTGCGCCAGCGATACGGTGCGCCACCTGAGCTTCACGGGGTCGACCGAGGTCGGCCGCATCCTGATGGCGCAGTGCGCGCCGACAGTGAAGAAGCTCGCGCTGGAACTGGGCGGCAATGCGCCCTTCATCGTGTTCGACGATGCGGACATCGACTCGGCCGTCGAGGGCGCGATCGCATCCAAATACCGCAACGCGGGCCAGACCTGCGTGTGTACGAACCGGATCTACGTGCAGGAGGGCGTGTACGACGCCTTCGTGGACAGGTTTGCCCGGCGCGTCGGGTCGCTCGCGGTCGGCAACGGCTTCGACGACGGCGTGGTGCAGGGTCCGCTGATCGAGCCGGCCGCGCTCGACAGGATGGAGCGGCACATCGCCGATGCGGTGGGCAAGGGCGCTCGCCTCGTCGTTGGCGGCAGGCGGATGCACGGCCAGTTCTTCGAGCCGACCGTGGTGGCCGACGCGACGCGATCGATGCTGTGCGCCCGCGAGGAAACCTTCGGTCCGCTCGCGCCGGTGTTCAGGTTCGAGACCGAGGCGGAGGCCATCGCGCTCGCGAACGACACCGAGTTCGGCCTTGCCAGCTACTTCTACAGCCGCGACGTCGGTCGCATCTTTCGCGTCGGCGAGGCGCTGGAATACGGCATGGTCGGCATCAATACCGGCCTCATCTCCACGGAGCACGTGCCTTTCGGCGGCGTGAAGCAGTCGGGACTCGGCCGCGAGGGCTCGCGCCACGGCATCGACGAGTACGTCGAGATGAAGTACCTCTGCATCGGGGACGTGGACCGCTGAATTGCCGGGCCAGGCGGGCCCGCGATGCCCCTTGTCGCATTGGGGCCGTTCTTGCGTCGGGACGTGCCCCGTGGGATAACTTTCCCGGGAGAGGCGGCGCCCGCAAGCCGCGGAGATACGCGTGAAGAGGCAGCCCGCGCCGATCGGCCGTCTTTTGATCCTGTTGGTGCTGGTCAGCATCCTGCCGGCGGCGCTGCTGGTCGGAGCGTTGCTGGTCTCCGAATATCGCCGGGAGCGCCTGCACTTGGAGACGTCGACAACGGCCACCGCGCGCGCGATGGCGACGGCCATCGACCAGCGGCTGGCGGGGCTGCAGGGCGCCCTGAACGTGCTCGCGACATCTCGCCTGATCGCCCCCGACACCCTGCACGCCTTTCAGGAGCAGGCGCGCGAAGTCCAGTCGATGCAGGGCCTCGCCGTCATCGGGCTCGTCGACCGTGAACTCCGGCCCGTGATGAACACGGCCCAGCCGGTCGGCAGCGCACTGCGGCCGCCGTCGTCGGCCGCGCATCTCGGCGATCTTTTCGTGTCGCGCCGTCCCGTGACGACGAATCTGTTTCGCGGCTCGCTCACCGGCATGCACACTTTCGCAATGGCCGTCCCGGTCGTGCGTGCGGGCGAGGCCCGCTACGCGCTCGTCGGCGGCCTCGCGCCGGAGAGCATGCGCGAAATCCTGCTGCGCCAGACGCTTCCGCAGGGATGGACGGCCGCCGTCGTCGACCGGGAAGGGACCGTCGTCGCACGGTCCGCCGATCACGCGCAATTCGTCGGCGTGCCGGTGCGCGATGCCCTGCGCGGGCGCCTCGATGCCGCGCCCGAGGGCAGCATGGAAGGCACGAGCCTCTCGGGGGTGGACGTGCTCACGACGTTCAGCACCGCGCCGCTCTCCGGCTGGCGCGTGGTCGTGTCGATGCCGCTGGCCGACCTGACCCGGGAACTGCGGCAGGCGCTCACCCTCCTGACCCTGGGGACGCTGGCCGTTCTCGCCGCCAGCATCGCGTTCGCCGTCATCCAGGGCCGTCGGCTCAGCGCCTCGGTTCAGGAGCTGAAGCGCCAGGCCGTGCGGCTGGGCGCGGGCCAGCCGGTCGAGTCGATCGAGGCCAGTTTCCTGGAGGCGCAGGAACTCAGCACGCACGTCGCCCGGGCGTCGAGCGAGTTGCGGCAGGCGAACGCCGAGCTGACCGCGCGCGAGGAAGAGCTGCGCATGGCCAACGATCGGCTCGGCGGCCTCGTGGAGTCGGCGATGGACGGCATCGTCAGCGTCGACGCGCAGCAGAACGTGGTGGTGTTCAACCGCGCGGCCGAGCAGATGTTCGGCAAGTCGCGCGCGGAAGTCGTCGGCCAGAGCCTCGAGACCCTGATTCCCGCGCGGCTGCGGGAGGGGCATCGCCACCACGTCGACGATTTCGGGGCGTCCGGCGCCACCACGCGGCGGATGGGCGCGCTCGGCATCGTGCACGGGCTGCGGGCGGACGGCTCGGAGTTTCCGCTGGAGGCTTCCATTTCGCAGGTCCGGACGTCGCAGGGCCTGCTCTTCACGGCGGTCGTGCGCGACGTGTCCGAGAAGATGCGGGCCGTCGAGGAACTGCGCCAACTTTCGGCGCGGGCGGCGGCGCTGCGCGAGCACGACAAGAAGCGCATCGCCCGCGAACTGCACGACGACATCGCGCAGACGCTCGCGGCGCTGAAGCTCGACATCGCCTGGCTCATCGAGAACGGCAACTTCACGGATGCCGCGCGCACGAAGCTGCGCAGGATGGGGCATGTGCTGAGCGAGGGCATCGTCGGCGTGCGGCGCATCGCGGCGGACCTGCGGCCGGTGATCCTCGACGAGCTCGGCCTGCCCGCGGCGCTGGAGCACCTGGCGGACACGTTCGCCGAGCGCACGGGCGCGCGCTGCATCGTCGACATGGAGCCGGACCTGTACGTCGACAGCGTGCATTCGACCGAGGTCTACCGGATGGTGCAGGAGGCCTTGTCGAATGCGGCCAAGCATGCGGCCGCGACGCGGGTGCAGATCTTCGTGGCGGCCCGCGGAAGAGGCTTGTCGGTGGTCATCGAGGACGATGGCGTCGGCTTCGACGTCGACGCGCCGCGCCGGGGCACGGCCCTGGGCCTCCGGGGACTGCAGGAGCGCATCCAGCTTCTGAACGGCGTCGGCACGCTATGGAGTTCGCCGGGCAAGGGCACGCGGGTGGAGGCGGTCTTTCCCGCGGGGGCGAGCAATCCGGCGGTGCCGGACGGATAGACGTGCGCGGCCGCGCCGCCGGGTCGAAAAGGGCGATGGGGCGGCTGCGATCAAGGCCGCTTAAAAGAAGCTATCAAGTCCTTGTGATGGCTCGACGCGCGACGACCCGTTGTACGGAACGTTGCCTCGCGACGGTTTGACGTTCGCGAGCGGACGCTCGACGCTGTGCGTGGAACATCCCCGTGGCATGCAGTCGCGCCACGTACAACAAACAAGGAGACACCATGCATTCGATCCATCGCCTGAAAGCGACGCTGTGCGGCGCCCTGCTTGCGATCGCGTCCCTCGTCGCAACCCCGTCCGCGCATGCGCAGGACTATCCCAACCGCCCCGTGAAACTCGTCGTCGCGCAGGCTGCGGGCGGCGCGGCGGACGTGCTGGGCCGCGTGCTTGCGACCCGATTGAGCGACGCACTCGGTCAGCAGGTCATCGTCGACAACAAGGCGGGCGCCAACGGCATCATCGGCGTCGAGGCGGTCGCGAAAGCGCCGCCGGACGGCTACACGCTCCTGCTCGGCAGCGCGCCCAATCTCGCGATCAACCCGGCCCTGTACCGCAAGCTCTCCTACGATCCGATGACGGACCTCGCGCCCATCGCGATCCTGGGCCAGGTGTACTACGCGGTGCTCGTGCCGGCCAACTCGCCGGCCAACACGATGAGCGAGTTCATCGCGATGGTTCGCGCCAAGCCGAACCAGTTCAACTATGGCTCGGGCAGCAGCGGCGCGCGCGCCAACATCGAAATCTTCAACACGGCCGCGAAGATCCAGATCAACCACGTTCCGTACAAGAGCAACAGCCAGGCGCTGGTCGACACCGTCGGCGGACGACTCGACATGATCTTCGAGACGACGACCACGGCCGCGCCGCAGTTCAAGACGGGCAAGGTGAAGGTGCTTGCGATCACGAGCCCCGAGCGTCATTTCCTTCACCCGGAAATTCCGGCAGTGGCGGAGGCCGTCCCCGGGTACGAATACTCGTCGTGGGTGTCCGTCAATGCGCCGGCCGGCATTCCGCCCGCGGTACAGCAGCGCCTGACGAACGAGATCGGAAAGATCATGGCGCGTCCCGATGTCATCGAGCAGTTCCGCGCGCTCGGCTTCGAGCCGAAGTACGGCAACGCGAGCGTGCTCGCCACGCGACTTGCCAACGACATCACCCGCTACAAGAAAGCGGTGAAGGACGCGAACATTCCGCTGGAGTGACGCGCTCAAGTCGGCGCGCCGGCCGGAGCCAGCGCGCGCGGGTCCCAGTCCCCCGAATCGATGAGCCCGGTCGCGATCTCCGCAAGGAGCGTCGCGATCTCGCGCGCGGCGAGCGACAGCGGCTGATGCTTGCGCGTGCCGAGCGCCACCGTGCGTTCGATGCTCGGGCCGACCACGCGCGAAGCGCGCAGCACGCCCGCCTGCACTTCGGCGAACACCGCCTGGAAGGGCAGCAGCGCGTAGACGCCGCCGTTGATGACGATGTCCTTCATGAGATGAAGCGAATTCGTCTCGAATGCCACGTCGAGCGAGACCGAGGCACGGCGGGCGATCTGCTCGGCGAGGCTGCGCATGCTGCTCGGGTTCGCGGGCAGGGCGAGCGGCACGCGGTCGAGCCGCGCGAATTCAACCTCGGACGCTTCGCACAAAGGCTCGCCGGTCCTGCCGACGAGATAGGTCTCGCCCATCGCGAGGCGTTGCTCGGACGGGCCGAGCGTCGTTCCGTAGCGATGCAGCACGCCGACATCGATGAGGCCGCTCGCGAGCCACTCGTCGAGGTTGCCGCTGAAGCCCTCGACGACGTTCAGCCGGATGCCGGGAAATCGCTCGCGGGTGCGTTGGAACAGTACCCGGATCAGGGGCCGCGCGGTCGATGCGACCACGCCCACGGTGACGTCGCCGCGCGGCACGCTGCCGTTGGCGAGGATGTCGTCGGAGAACTGGTCCGCCTGTTGCAGCAGCGCCTGCACCTGCGGCAGCACGCGGGCTCCGAGCTCGGTGAGCTTGACGCCGCGGCCCGTGCGGTTGAAGAGGCGGCCGCCGCACTCCTCTTCGAGGGCGGCGATCTGCGCGCTGATGGCCGACTGGTGGACGTCGAGCGCGGCGGCGGCGCGCGTGAGGCTGCCGAGTGTCGCAACCTTGACGAACGTCTTCCATCTGGGGAACACGGTCGCGACGGGTCGAGGGGCTGGCATCTGAATTTCATGATATCCGGTTTAAGTGAATTGAATCTATGAAGAAGTCGCGCGCATGAATACAGTGCCAACCATGGAAGCATCGCCACCCACCAGCGAGCGCGCACGGCTGCCCCTCGCCGGCATCCGTGTGGTCGAGTTCTCGACGATGGTCGCGGGCCCGTTCTGCAGCGCGATCCTCGGCGAATTCGGCGCGGAGATCATCAAGGTCGAGCAGCCCGACGGCGGCGACGCGTTCCGCCGCTTCGGCACGATGACGGAGTCCGGCTCGACGCTGAACTGGCTGAACGAGGGGCGCAACAAGAAGTCGGTGACGCTGGACCTCCGGCAGGTCGAGGGCGCGCGTGTCGCGAAAGAGCTGATCGCGGTGAGCGACGTCGTGATCGAGAATTTCCGGCCCGGCACGATGGAGCGGTGGGGGCTGGGCGAAGACGTGCTGCGCGCGATCCGCCCCGAGTTGATCTTCGTGCGCGTTTCGGCCTATGGTCAGACCGGCCCGTACAAGGACCGCCCCGGCTTCGCGCGCGTTGCGCATGGCTTCGCGGGGCTGAGCTTCCTCGCGGGCGAAGCGGGCGGGCCGCCGGTCATTCCCGGCTCCACCTCGCTTGCGGACTACGTCACGGGTCTGTATGCAGCGGTGGGCGCGCTCGTGGCCCTGATCGGCCGCGGGCACAGCGGCGGGCAGATGGTCGACATCGGCCTGTACGAGGGCGTGTTCCGCATGCTCGACGAACTCGCGCCGGCGTACGCCCGCACGGGCTTCGTGCGCGAGCGCATGGGCGCGGACACGGTGAACGCGGTGCCGCACAGCCACTACGAAACAAAGGACGGGCACTGGGTCGCGCTGGCCTGCACGACGGACCGCATGTTCGCGCGCCTGGCCGAGGCGATGGGCCGGCCCGAACTCGCGGGCGCGGACAGCTACGGGCATGTCGACCGCCGCGTCGAGCATCGCGACGAAGTGAACAGGCTCGTGGCCGACTGGATCAAGAGCCTGCCGCGTGCGCAGCTGCTCGACCGTTGTTTCGAATGCGATGTGCCCATCGGGCCGCTGAACAGCGTCGCGGACATCTTCGCCGACCCGCACTACAAGGCACGCGGCAACCTCGTCACGATGAGGCATCCGCAGGCGGGCGACGTGACGGTACCCAACGTCGTGCCTCGCCTGTCGCGCACGCCGGGGCGGCTCGACACGCTGGGGCCCGCGCTCGGCGAACACAACGACGAGATTTACCGCGGCCTGCTGAAGCTCGATGCGGACCGGCTGGAGACGCTGCGCGCGGCGTCTGTGATCTGAACACTGGATATCTGGACAAACGGAACTTCGAGATGAAACCCGACTACGACATCGTCATTCGCGGCGGCCGCATCGCGGACGGCCTCGGCACGCCGCTCCACGAAGGCGACGTGGCCGTGCGCGACGGCCGCATCGCCGCCGTCGGCAAGATCGCCGGCACGGGCCGCGAAGAGGTCGACGCGAAGGGCGCGGTCGTCGCGCCGGGCTTCGTGGACATCCACACGCACTACGACGGGCAGGCGATGTGGGACTCGCGCCTTGCGTCGTCGAGCTGGCATGGCGTGACGACGGTGGTGATGGGCAACTGCGGCGTGGGGTTCGCGCCCGTGCGTGCGGAAGCGCGCGAGAAGCTCATCGAACTGATGGAGGGCGTGGAGGAGATTCCCGGCGTGGCGCTGCACGAGGGTCTCGACTGGAAATGGGAAACCTTCGCCGAATACATGGATGCCATCGAGCGCATCCCTCACGACATGGACATCTGCGCGCAGCTGCCGCACGGGCCGCTGCGCGTGTACGTGATGGGCGAGCGTGCGCTGCGGCTGGAGCCCGCGAACGCCGACGACATCGCGCGCATGCGCGAGCTCGCCGCCGAGGCGATGCGTGCGGGCGCCATCGGCTTCAGCACCTCGCGGTCGATCAACCATCGCAGCACGAAAGGCGATCCCACACCCTCGCTTCGCGCGGCCGAGGCGGAGCTCATGGGCATCGCCATGGGCTTGCGCGATGCGGGCCGGGGCGTGCTGCAATTGTTGTCGGACTTCGACCAGCCCTCGATGGAGGAGGAGTTCGCGATGCTGCGGCGCGTGGTGGCGCAGTCGGGCCGGCCGCTGTCGTTCAGCCTGTTCCAGAAGCACACCGAGCCGGACAGCTGGCGCAAGTTGCGCGCGATGGTGCATGAGGCCGTGGCCGATGGCCTGGAGATTCGCGGCCAGGTCGCGCCGCGCGCGGTCGGCGTCCTGCTCGGGCTGCAGGCGAGCCTGAATCCGTTCTCGCTGTCGAAGGCCTATCGCGAGATCGCCGAGGAGCCGCTCGCGTCGCGCGTGGCGACGATGCGCCAGCCCGCGTTCAAGTCGCGCGTGCTGGAGGAACTCGAGGGCAAACGGCGTCGACTCGATCTCGACCGCATCTTCGCGCTCGGCGAGCCCGCGGACTATGAGCCCGCCATGGAGATGTCGATCGGCGCGCAGGCGAGGCGCCAGGGCAGGACGATGCTGGATCTCGCGTACGACATGATCCTGGAGGACGAGGGGCGTGCATTGCTGTACGCCGCGCACGCGAATTACCACGGCGGCAACCTCGACGTCTGCCGCGAGCTCATCGCCGACCCCCATACGGTCATCGGCCTCGGCGATGGCGGCGCGCACGTAGGGACGATTTCCGATTCGAGCTTTCCGACCTTTTTGATGACGCACTGGTCGAAAGAGTGCGGCAATGCGGACGGGTTCGATCTCTCGTGGCTGATCAAGCGGCAGACGTCGGACACGGCGCGTGCGATCGGGCTGCGGGATCGCGGTGTGGTGGCGGTGGGGTTGAAGGCGGACCTGAACGTGATCGATCCTTCGAAGCTCGACCTGCCGCCGCCGCGGCTGGAGTTCGATCTGCCCGGCGGCGGCAAGCGGCTGCTTCAGCGCGCGGGCGGCTATCGCATCACGATGGCGTCGGGCGAGATCACGTATCGGGATGGGGAGGCGACGGGTGCGTTGCCGGGGAAGCTAGTGCGGGCGTGTGGATAAGGTCAGAGGACGCTCACCTGCCCTCTGCCGCCCAGGCGCCTAGGAGTGTGGGCGGCAGAAGGGAGTGGCGCGCCCCGGACCGGGACGGGGGCGACCCCTTCCGCGAATGTCCCCCGTCGCGCGCGTGCGCGCTCCTCCTCCTTTACTTCGCTGCAGGGGCCACCCC
>NZ_JBFWNP010000043.1:0-43060 GCF_050250995.1 Ramlibacter sp. | reverse complement strand
CGATTCCACCGTCACTCCGGGCCACGCGCGACTGCCCACCATCACGGCGGAACGTTGCCCGCGATCACGATGGAACGCTGCCCGCCATCGCGTGGAATGGGTGCCCGCGATCAGTGGAATAGGCACCCAGGCTCGTGAGATCGAGATCCTTGCCCGTGAAGTGCACTTCACGCACCGTTGGCGGCATCCGGTTGAGGTTGTCGATGACGGCAGGCGGCACCCGGTCGTCCCCGGCCCTCGGGATCATGAGGGCGCGGACGGCTTTCATCTTTCGGTCCGCCTCGTTCGTCGACTTCTGCAGATCCGCTTCGATGGACCGCACCAACTCCGGACACGTGAAGATGACGAGCAACGCGTCGTGCCCGCGCGAGGGGCCGGTCAATAGGGAACCCCACCTGTCGATCAATGCGGCAGGGCCGAATGCGTCCCGCGCTACGTCGACGCTGCGGTACAACGCAGGCGTCACCATGTCGATCTCCGGCCACGACAGACCGTCGACGGCAGCGGCGAGTTCGTCGGGCGACACGTCCATGCGCAGTTCGCCGAACGGTCGGTGAATCGCCTTTTCCGCACGTGTGCAATGCGACCTGAGGTACGTGTCGTTGCCGCGTTTCGGTTCGAAGCGAATTCCTTGTGCCTCTGCCGAAGTGCGCGCGTGAAACTTCAGGGCAAGCAGCCAGGCGCGGTCCGGATCGCCCTGCGCCACCGTGCGATCGATCTCGTCTTTCAGTCCCATCAGAGCGTCGCGATGCGTCCTGGCCTCGTCGGACGCGCTCGTGTCGTCATCTCTGTTCGGGCCCAGCACGCGCACGTTGTCTGGTTCGGCCCACAATTCCAGGAAGACATGATCCAGCGCATGGATCGACATCCCCAACGCCTTTCGGAGGTCGTGCAAACCCTGCGCGGCCGTCGGTGGCGCCACGCATCCTGTCCGCTCGGCGTCGCTCGCCAGATAGCCCGACACGATGTTCCGGATTCCCGCGATCCGGCCCAGAGTCGGCACTGCCACCAACCGCCCGGCTCGCAGCGTCGCACCGGACGCCGTCATCGGCGGGATCCTGGGGTCGGCGGGGACGGCGGGGTCCTGGACCTGGGCGGCCCGGATGCAGCAGTCGCGGGTCAATTTGCCGATCATGTCGCGCCAGCGGACCGGATGTCCCAGGGGCCGCCGGTGTAGTGGACATGGAAAGTTGCCCCGGGCGGCAAGATCACTGCCGCAGGCCCTTCGCTGTGGAGGTGCGCGTCCGCCAGACGCCCAGGCTCGTCCGTCGAAAGACCGAGTCGCGAGAGGTCGATGTCGCTGCCCTCGAAGTGGACCTCGGCAAAGTGACCCGCGTTGACGTTGTCGATCACCTCGCGCGACACACGGCCATCCGGCGACGGCGGCACGGTGAGCCTGTCGAAGCCTCCGGGCATGCCCATGTCCCGCGCGATGGCCCCGCAGACCTCGGGCGACGTCAGGAGAGCGATCAGGTCCTGGATGCCGCGAGTTTGCGTGAGGCCCGCTCCGAGCGTGTCCACGATCTTCCGCGGGTCATACCCGCTGCGCCCTTCACTGTCATTCACGCAACCCGGTAGCAGGGGCTCCACGCGGCGCGCCTCGTCCGGCGTCAGGCCATCGAAGGCCGCGGCGGCGATGGGGTGGGGCTCAATGAAAGTGTCGCTGATGCGAATCCTGGCCGCGAGCCGCGAGAGAACGTCGTTGTGCCAGGCCATCGCAGCGTCCGCGAACCTTCTGGGAATCAGCGCTTTCACGTTCGCGATGGCATCGTGATGCGTCCTCAGTCCGGCTTCGCGCGCTTGCTCCAGATCGAGCACGCTGACGTGATCCCCCTCGGCGGCGGCAGCGGCGATCTTCTTCTCGTAACTCCGAAGCTCATCGAGCAGCGCACGCACGGGCTTCCCAAGTTTCTCGCATTCCTCCCGTGCCCCGACGATCGCTCCATGATCCTCGAGGTAGTCCCCCGCGAAGTCGATTTCACTCGCCGCGGTCTCCACTTCCGCGTTGAGCTCTCTGAAGTCCCCCGGGTCCTGAGGGGTGCGGAGATAGCCCATCGTGATCACTCGCAGGTCTCCGTCCAGGGCCGGGGACGGGCTGGTGCGACCTGCGACCAGCGCCCGCACGGTGTCCGGCATGGGTCTTGGGGGTACTTGCTCCCCAGCGGTGGGAATCGAGCTGCTTTTGTACAGGGAACCGAGAGTGCGTGTGAACATGATGAAAACGCTTCATGAAGTTGGGGGTGCCATGGTGATGAGCGAAGGATGAGCCGTCACCAGACCGAGGTCTCCGACCAAGTTCCCAAATGGCGTTCTGGTTGACGACAATGCGGCGGCCAAAATACTTGACGCCAATCAAGCGCGAGGTTGCAGACTTCGCAATCACAGTCGAGCGGGATGGGATCCGCATCGCGGACATGTTCGCCATGATCGATCGCCCGGCCTCCGCGACGCAGGTCGTGCTCGCGTAGCGGCTCGCCGGTCCTGAAGCGGCACGGTCATCCGGGTCGACGTGGGCCGTCGGCAGGGAGTAGCGCAGCGGGGTCGATCCGGAACCACTCGCGACCGTCAAGCGCCTCCGAAACGATCAGCGGCTTGGGAAGGTGCGTGAACTTGTTCTTCAACAGCCGGAACTCGTTGCGTCGCAGGAGGGGCCCGGATGGTAGAAGCTCTCCGAGCAAAGACGAAGTTCCAGGCCAGGGATCTGGTTTCGATAGCGCTCCGGCGCCAGGGCCAGATCGGCCTCCCGACGATCGGCAAGTTGCCGATCAGGTCGCCATCCGATGAAGTGGAGGAAGGTCCTAATCTTCTTTCGATTCGGCTTCTCTCCAGGCCGGGATCGCACAGAGCGGAGGGGGCTTCGTCGAATGCGTATTTCGGGGCGGGGCCTTGTCGTCCGCGAAGCAGACGAGAAACTCGCCACGGATGGTGAGATCGAAGTCGGCATGCGGCAGCAGCGCAACCGCCCTTTCAGCATGCGGGTTCGATAGATGCAAGCCCTCCAGGTGAGGGTGCGGTCCCTTCTCGAGGCCGCGCAAGTCGAAGAAACTTCCCTCGAAGCAGACTGTGCGCAAGTAGCGCGACGCGTTGATGTTGTCGACGACGGCCGACCCCACGTCTTCGTTCCGCGACGCGGGAACAACGAGAAACTCGATTTCGACCGGTTGACCACGACTGTCTTTCAACTCCATGTCTCTCGCGACACTCTCCAGGAGCGGCGGCGCCGTGAAGAGCTCGATCAAGGCATCGCGACCGTGCTTGCGATTCTCGAGTCCCGGATGAGCGATCAGCAATCTTCGGGGATGGAACTCAAACTGCTCCCGACCATCCGCGGCCCCGACTTTAACGATGAAGTGGCGAATGGATTGCGATGCATCGGTGCCTTCCGCATGCGTCAGACATGCGGGCAACTTGCGGCGCGCACTCTCGATCGAACCGGATCGGGGCACGACGTGGGCGAGCGATCCGCGACAGACGTCGTCGGAACTCTTGCCGGACACGCAGGGATGGGTTGCCATCTTGCGCACGAATGCGACCGACTTCTCGTGACTTCGGAGGGCGATCCTCAGGGCCCAGGCGTCATTGACCGCGCGCTTCACTCGCCCTCGGTCGAGAAGAAGCTGATCCAGCCGTTCGCTCAACTTCCGCGTGAAGTCCGCAATCGGCCCGCACGCCGAGCGGGTGGATTTTTCAAGTTCGAGTTTTGCCACATGGGAATTCAGTGCGCCGATCACCTTGTCGGTCTTGCGGATGGCTTGATCGAAATCCGCCAGGACATCCGCCCTGGTCGCCGTTCTCGCGGGACGCTGGTGGACGAGCGCGGCATGCGTATGCAGCATTTCCGGAGCTGGACGAGCGCGCGCCCTCTGGCCCGATGTGACGTCACTCGCCCCACAGCAGTTCCAATGCCGACCGACAGGGATCATGCTGACCTCCCAGCAAAGTTGAAGGCCCTCGATCTTCTGCCGCAGCACATCGCAGCGTCTTCAGATAAAGGTCTTGCCGGCACGGCGCGATGACATCGCCGCGACTCGTCCCCTCCCGCGCATGCTGGAGACCTTTCTCCCGTGCGACGTCGGCAGGTCACTAGACGGGAACCCAGTCGTCTTTCTGCTCGCCCGGGGACGCCGATCTTGGCCGGACGGCAGCCGGATCAGGCAATCTACGCACATCCCAAGGGCCATGACAGGACACCCTGTGCTTGATGCCGTGCGGAAGGCACGCTCGGGCAACTTCGCTGCTGTCGTTGTGGAGATGCACGCGGCGGCCAGGACCGACCAGTGGACTGAGATCGAGGTCCGTTCCCGTGAAGTGAACGCTTTTCAGCAGCGTCTGGTGGTTGACGTTGAACAGCACGGACTCCGCAACGGTGCCTTCGGAGTTCTGCGGAACGTGCAGCGTCTGCAGAATTCCCAATCCCTGGTCAGTGGCGAGTTTCGCCACGAGACTCGGCATCGTGAGGAGGGCAATCAGATCGTCCTCGCTGCGATGGTGACCGGTGAGGGCATGCGCAAACGTCCGGAACAGTTCGCGCGGGTCGTAAGTGCGCTTCGGCGCATGGACAGCCGCCTTCAAGTCGGGGACGAGGGCGAGGGCCTGTTCCCGGGAGAGGCCCTCCAATGCACGGACGTTGCTGTCCGGACCGAACACCGCCCGTTGGCCGAACAGGCTTAGCGCTTTCACCATGGGCGTGACAACCGCCTGGCTGAGGGCGTGGCGCGGTCCGTCCCGTTCCAGCTCTTTGGCGAGCAGCGTGGAACTCTTGCAACATGCTTCCATGATTATTTAAACGGCATGCACGTCGTACCGCGCGATGGCTTCCTGGAGCTGGGCCTGGTCTTGCCGCAGGGCTGCGCAGTACCGCTCGACCTTCGCGGCGCAGGACTCGAGCCCGTGCGAGGCCTCGTAGTCGTGTTCGTGATCGCGTCCAAGGTGGTGCACGTATTCGGGGGCGATGTGGACCAGGCGCTCCAGCTCCGCGAGCGCGCATTCCAGAGTTGCCAGTGGCACGGGGGGGCGTCCACGAACGAGCGCTTCGACGCTGGCGAGCATCTCGCCCGACTCTTCGCCCTCCGGCGGCCGAACTCCCGGCACATATTGAACGTCCGGACCATGCGGAACGTTCCGAACCACCGGAGCGTCCTGCACATTTGGAAGACGTACGCAGCAAGCAAGGAACATATCGGACTTTCGTAAACGTTTGAAGAGAAGCAGGTGCCTGTATCGACACCGCGAGGAAAGATCCGATTCTGAGATGGTGACCGATCGCCGCCCACTGTACGGAAGTGCGTCCGTAAGCTGGAGGCACGGCGTGGACAAAGCCTTCTCGGGCGACATGGGACATCGAGGCGTTCGGCTCCCCGAAGCGCTGGGTCGAGCCGAATCCGCTATCCGTCAGCACGCTGCGGAGCCTGACCGAACTACTCAGCTACGCTGCCTCTTCACCGGTCGCTCGGACCGCTCCAGGAACGCGGGCGACGGCGGTCGAAGCGCTTCGACATTGATGCGGAACCACTTGCGCAGCCCATCCTCTCGGTGATCGATCAGGCCGCCATGAAGATGCTCGAATTTATTCTTCATCTGCGTCAGCTCGGCGGAGAGGCCTCCGGGCCCGAGTCGTTTTTGCAGAGCATCCTGATGCATCCAGCCGGTGCCGGGATGGCGCATCGCATCGACGGCCAGTTCCTTCACCAGCAACCAGGCGCGCGGCGTCAGAACGCGAGGCGCCGAAATCGGCGGCTGGGTGCTGTAGTCCGGTGTCCTGACGCTGCAGATCAGGTCTTCGGCGTCAGGGTCCGGACGCACAAGATGCAAGGTGAGGCCATCGACGAGACTGCGGAAGCTTGCCGGGTGGGCCGAGAGCTCTTGAACGCGAGCAAGGCTCATCGTGCGCGACTCGTTTCGAGCTTGCACCATGGCGTGCGCCCTGGCACTTCGCGGCGCCGATGCCGCGTGCGAGGTCTCGTTCGCGGACTCCGGTTCGCGCGCCGCGCCGGTCACGGGCATGGGTTCGGGCTCTGGCTCGGACGTGGACACGGCCTCATCGGCAGTCTCGGGCGCGCGGACCGCGAGTACCGGTGTCGGCGGCCAGTTCCGAAACGCCAAGGCGTACAGTTCCATCTGTCGTTGCTGGGCCACCAGCGCCCCGAGCTCGCCGCCCGCCAGCGCCAAGAGCGATTGCGCTTCATCGGGAACCTCGACGGCGTACGGCAGCGGATCGGCGACCGGCTGCGAATCCATCGTGCTGCGTGCCGCGGCGGCCCAGCCCTCGAACGGGTCGGAGGACACGTCGCAACTATGCGTGAAGTCCACGTGGCCGGAATCGTCGTCCTGTGGATCGTTGGGCGCGTCGATCGAAGTCCCGGACGGACCGGGCTCGATCGACTGCAGCGTCTGTTCCGGTGGGTCGGGGAAGCTGAATCCGGGGCAAGGTAGATGTCCGATCATGCGCGATGGTCTCGCGCACGACGAGGGAAATCTACAGACGGACGGGTGCAAGCTGCACGCGATGCGCCGTCGGATCAGAGCCCAGTATTCCAGCCTTCGCCAGTGCGTCGTCGCCATCCACGCCGAACTGCATCCGCGTCACAATGACATCCCCGCGATTTGTCCCCGCAGAGACAAGGCCGTGTTGCGATGCAACACACACCCACTAGAATCCCAAAAATCGCACGCCCGTTCTTTTCCGCAGGAGACGCCATGACGGCTGAATACAAGGTGCACGGCGACGTCGCCGTGATCACGATGAACAATCCGCCGGTCAACGGCCTGGGCTACGCCACCCGCGTCGGCATCGCGCAGGGGCTCGAGAAGGCCAACGACGATCCGGCCGTGAAGGCCGTCGTGCTGACGGGCGCCGGCAAGGCGTTTTCGGGCGGCGCGGACATCAAGGAGTTCGGCACGCCCAAGGCGCTGGGCGAGCCCAACCTGCTGTCGATCATCCTGGCCATCGAGGGCTCGGCCAAGCCGGTTGTCGCGGCGATCCACTCGGTCGCGATGGGCGGCGGCCTGGAGCTCGCGCTCGGCTGCCACTACCGCGTCGCCGCGCCCGGTTGCAGCGTCGCGCTGCCCGAAGTCAAGCTGGGCCTGATCCCCGGCGCGGGCGGCACGGTGCGGCTGCCTCGCGTGCTGGGCGTGGAGCCCGCGCTGAACATGATGGTCTCGGGCGAAGCGGTCAAGAGCGAGATGCTCGCGCAGCTGCCGGGCCAGAAGCTCTTCGACAAGATGGCGTCGTCGGCCGAATCGCTCGGCGAGGAAGCCATTGCGTTCGCGCGTTCCGTCGCCGACAAGCGCCCGCTGCCGCGCGTGCGCGACCTTCCGTGCAAGCATCCGCTGGGCGACGCGTACTTCCAGTTCGCGCGCAACATGGTCGCGGGCATGTCGAAGAATTTCCCGGCTCCCCTGAAGAACGTCGACGTGGTGGAGAACGCGACGAAGCTGAAGTTCGACGAGGCACTCGCGAAAGAGCGCGAGATCTTCCTCTCCCTGATGCAGTCACCGGAGTCGCGCGCCCTGCGCCACCTCTTCGTCTCCGAACGCGCCGCGTCGAAGATCGCGGACGTGCCGGACGACACGCCGAAGCGCGCGGTGGACAAGGTCGCCGTCATCGGCGCGGGCACCATGGGCGGCGGCATCGCGATGAACTTCCTCAACGCGGGTATTCCGGTGACGATGCTCGAGATGAAGCAGGAGGCGCTCGACCGCGGCGTGGCCACCATCCGCAAGAACTACGAGGCGCAGGTCAAGAAGGGCAAGCTCAAGCAGGACAAGTACGACCAGCGCATGGGTCTGCTCAAGACCACGCTGTCCTACGACGAGATCAAGGATGCCGACCTCGTGATCGAGGCCGTGTTCGAAGAGCTGGGCGTGAAGCAGAAAGTCTTCGAGAAGCTCGACGAGGTGATGAAGCCCGGCGCGATCCTCGCGTCCAACACCTCCACGCTCGACGTCGACAAGATCGCCGCGTTCACGAAGCGTCCGCAGGACGTCGTGGGCCTGCATTTCTTCAGCCCTGCCAACGTGATGAAGCTGCTCGAAGTCGTGCGCGGCGCGAAGACGGGCAAGGACGTGATGGCGACCGTCATGGGCGTCGCGAAGAAGATCAAGAAGACCGCGGTGGTCTCCGGCGTGTGCGACGGCTTCATCGGCAACCGCATGATCGAACAGTACAGCCGGCAGGCCGGCTTCCTGCTCGACGAGGGCGCGACGCCGCAGCAGGTGGACAAGGCCATCGAGCGCTTCGGCTTCGCCATGGGTCCGTTCCGCATGGGCGACCTCGCGGGCAACGACATCGGCTGGGCGATCCGCAAGCGCCGCGCGACCGAGCGCGCCGACATGAAGTACAGCAAGACGGCCGACAAGCTCTGCGAGCTGGGTCGGTTCGGCCAGAAGACCGGCGCGGGCTGGTACGACTACCAGGCCGGCAAGCGCGATGCGATCCCGTCGAAGGTGGTCGACGACATGATCGTCGCGCACCGCAAGGAGCTCGGCATCGAGCCGCGCAAGATTTCCGACGAGGAAATCGTGCAGCGGCTGGTGTTCTCGCTCGTCAACGAGGGTGCGCACATTCTCGAAGACGGCATCGCCGCGCGGGCGAGCGATATCGACATGGTGTACATCACGGGTTACGGTTTCCCGATGCATCGCGGCGGGCCGATGCTCTATGCGGATCAGACCGGCCTCTTCAACGTGGTGCAGGCCATGAAGCGCTTCCAGCGCAACCCGCGCGACGACGCGAAATTCTGGGAGCCGGCGCCGCTGCTGGCGCGCCTCGCGGCCGAAGGCAAGAACTTCAACTGACAAGGAATCCGACATGACCAACGCAGTGATCGTCTCCACCGCCCGCACCCCGCTCACCAAGAGCTGGAAGGGCGCCTTCAATATGACGCACGGCGCCACGCTCGGCGGCCATGCGGTCAGGCATGCGGTGCAGCGCGCCGGCATCGACCCCGCGGCCGTCGAGGACGTGCTGATGGGCTGCGCCAACCCCGAAGGCGCGACCGGCGGCAACATCGCGCGCCAGATCGCGCTGATGGCCGACCTGCCGATCACCGTGTCGGGCATGACGATCAACCGCTTCTGCTCTTCGGGCCTGCAGACGATCGCGATGGCCTCGCAGCGCATCATCGCGGGCGAAGGCGAGGTGTATGTCGCCGGCGGCGTCGAGAGCATTTCCTGCGTGCAGCAGGTGATGAACAAGCACATGCTGAGCGACCCGGCGCTGGAGAAGAAGAAGCCCGAGATCTACTGGTCCATGCTCCAGACCGCCGAGCAGGTGGCCAAGCGCTACGGCGTGAGCAAGGACGCGCAGGACGAGTACGGCGCGGCGAGCCAGCAGAAGGCGTGCGCGGCGCAAGAGGCCGGCAAGTTCAAGGACGAGATCGCCCCGATCACCGTGACGACCGGCGTGGCCGATGCGGTGATGGGCCTGACGACCAAGGAAGTGACCGTGTCGCGGGACGAGGGCCTGCGCGCCGGCACGACGAAGGAAGGCATCAGCGGCATCAAGCCTGCGATGCCGGGCGGCGTGATCACCGCCGGCAACGCAAGCCAGTTCTCCGACGGCGCGGGCGCGTGCGTCGTGGTGAGCGAAGAGTATGCGAGCCGCAACAATCTCAAGCCGATGGGCCGCTTCCTCGGCTTCGCGGTGGCGGGCTGCGAGCCCGACGAAATGGGCATCGGCCCGGTGTTCGCGGTGCCGAAGGTGCTGTCGCGCCTCGGCCTCAAGGTGTCGGACATCGACCTGTGGGAGCTGAATGAAGCCTTCGCGGTGCAGGTGCTCTACTGCCGCGACAAGCTGGGCATTCCGGCGGACCGGCTGAATGTGAATGGCGGCGCGATCGCGGTCGGGCATCCGTATGGGGTTTCCGGCCAGCGCCTGACCGGCCACGCGCTCATCGAAGGCAAGCGCCGCGGCGCCAAGCGCGTCCTGGTGACCATGTGCATCGGCGGCGGCATGGGCGCGGCGGGGGTGTTCGAAGTCCTCTGAACGTCATTCCCGCCTTCGCGGGGATGACGGCACGTTGCACCATGGCGTTCCGGTCCACGCTCGACTTCCTGCTGTACGACTGGCTGCAGGCGCCTCGCCTGAGCGAGCGCGAGCGCTTCGCCGAGCACTCGCGCGAAACCTTCGACGCGGTGCTCGACACCTGCGAGCGCATCGCGCGCGACAAGTACGCGCCGTTCAACCGTCTGGTGGACACGGAGGAGCCGCGCGCCGTCGACGACGGGCAGGGCGGCCTGAAGGTCGTGCAGCCGCAGGCGACGCACGATGCGTGGCGTGCGTATGCGGAGTCCGGCATGCTCAGCGCGGCGCAGGACTACGACATCGGCGGCATGCAGTTGCCGTACACCGTGGAGGCCGCGGCCGGCACGTTCTTCGCGCTCGCGTCGGTGAGCATCGGCGGCGGGCTGCTCACCATCGGCAATGCGAACCTGCTCATGGCGCACGGCACCGCGATGCAGAAGCAGGTGTTCGCGCTCAACGAGTTCAATGGGCGCTGGTCGGGGACGATGGCGCTGTCCGAACCGCAGGCGGGGTCGTCGCTGTCCGATGTGGCGACGCGGGCCGTGCCGGACGGCGACGGGTTCGAAGGCGATCCGCTCGGGCCGCGCTACCGGCTCAAGGGCAACAAGATGTGGATCTCCGCCGGCGAGCACGACCTCGCTGAAAACATCGTGCATCTGGTGCTCGCGAAGATCCCGGATGCCGAGGGCAAGCTGGTGCCGGGCACACGCGGCATCTCATTGTTCATCGTGCCGAAGAAGCTGGTCGATGTCGAAAGCCGTCTCACCGGCGAGCGCAACGACGTCGCGCTCGCGGGGCTGAACCACAAGCTCGGCTGGCGCGGCACGACCAACACGCTGCTGAACTTCGGCGAAGGCAGGTATCCGGTGAACGGGAAGGCCGGCGCCGTCGGCTACCTCGTCGGCAAGCCCGGCGAAGGCTTGCGCTGCATGTTCCACATGATGAACGAGGCGCGCATCGGCATCGGCCTCGCGGCGACGGGACTCGGTCTTGCGGGCTACTACGCTTCGCTCGAGTACGCCAGGGGGCGGCCGCAGGGCCGGCCGGTCGGGCCGGCGGGCAAGGATCCGTCGCAGCCGCAGGTGCGGATCGTCGAGCACGCCGACGTGAAGCGCATGCTGCTCGCGCAGAAGTCGTACTGCGAAGGCGCCCTCGCGCTGCTGCTGTATTGCGCGCGGCTCGTCGACGAACAGCACACCGGCACGCCGGAGGCCGCCGACGACGCAAGGCTGCTGCTCGAGGTGCTGACGCCGATCGCCAAGAGCTGGCCGAGCGAGAATCTGCTCGAAGCGAATTCGCTCGCGATCCAGATCCACGGCGGCTACGGCTACACGCGCGACTTTCCGGTGGAGCAGTACTGGCGCGACCAGCGGCTCAACATGATCCACGAGGGCACGCACGGCATCCAGGCGGCCGACCTGCTCGGCCGCAAGGTGGTGATGGAAGGCGGCAAGGGGCTTTCGCTGCTCGCGGCGCGCGTCAACGCGACGATCGAGCGGGCGATCCACGTCCCCGAACTGGCCGAACATGCGAACGCGCTGGGCAGCGCCCTCCAGAAGGTCGGCGCCGCCACCCAATCCGCATGGGCCACCGCGCAGCCGGGGGACGCGCTCGCGAACGCCGTCCCCTACATGCAGGCCTTCGGCCACATGGTCATCGCCTGGATGTGGCTCGACGTGCTCTGCGTCGACGCGAAGGACGAAGGCAGGGCGCGCGCTGCGCGATACTTCTTCCACTACGAACTGCCGAAAATCGGCGCGTGGCTGCGGGTCGTGGAGACGCGCGACCGGACCTGCGCCGACATGCCGGAGGACGCGTTCTGACGCGCGCCTTCCTTCAACCGAATTCGCGAAAAGCAATGAATCGAACCATCCAGCAACTCTTCGACCTCGCGGGCAAGACGGCCCTCGTCACCGGCGGCTCGCGCGGCCTCGGCCTGCAGATGGCCCATGCGCTCGGCGAGGCCGGCGCGCGCGTCGTGCTCAGCTCGCGCAAGGCGGCCGACCTCGAGGAGGCCGTGGCCGAGCTGCAGGCCGCGGGCATCGACGCGCGCTGGATCGCCGCCGACTGCTCGAAGGAGGACGACATCCGCCGCCTGGCCGACGAAACGCTTGAGCGCGTGGGCGAGGTCGACATCCTCGTCAACAACGCCGGCGCGGCGTGGGGCGCGCCCGCGGAGGACTACCCCATCGACGCATGGGACAAGGTCATGAACCTCAACATCCGCGGCTATTTCATCCTGAGCCAGCACATCGCCAAGCGCAGCATGATTGCGCGCAAGTCGGGGCGCATCATCAACATCGCCTCCATCGCCGGGCTCGGCGGCAACCCCGCCGATCACCGCACCATCGCCTACAACACGTCCAAGGGCGCGGTGATCACGTTCACGCAGGCGCTCGCCTGCGAATGGGGCCGCTACGGCATCACCGTCAACGCGATCTGCCCCGGCTTCATCCCGAGCAAACTGACCAAAGGCACGCTCGACAAGATCGGCGACGAACTCGTCCGCCGAACGCCGCTGCTCAAGCTGGGCGACGACGAGGACCTGAAGGGCACCGCGCTCCTCTTCGCCTCCGACGCGGGCAAGCACATCACCGGCCAGTGGCTGGCCATCGACGGCGGCATGAGCGCCGTGGCGGGGGGCTGAGATGGCGGGCAGCATCGGCTTCGGCGTCGCGATCCCCTTCGTCGACCATCTCGGCATCACGCTCGTATCGTTCGACGACGGGCTGTCCGAACTTGCTTTCGACCCGCGTCCCGAGCACGAGAACTCGCTCGAGATCGTGCATGGCGGCGCGCTCATGACGCTGCTCGACGTGACGATGTGCGCCGCGGCGCGCAGTGTGCAGAAGTCGTCGGGCGTCATCACCATCGAGATGAAGACGAACTTCATGCAGGGCGCACGCGGGCCGCTGCGCGGCAAGGGCCGGCTCATGCACCGCACGGGGAAGATGGCCTTCGCCGAGGCGACGGTCTTCGATGCCCAGGGCCGCGCTTGCGCGCATGCGACCGGCACGCTGAAATACGTCCAGGCGCCCACCGCCGCCATCGGGACCGATTAGGAGAATCGCCATGCCGCAGAACCAGCAGATCCTGCTCGACAACCGCCCGCAGGGCGAAGCCAGCGCTTCGAACTTCAAGACGATCACCTCGGAGACGCCCGCGCTGCAGGACGGCCAGGTGCTCGTGCGCCACCACTTCCTCAGCCTCGACCCGTACATGCGCGGGCGCATGAACGATGCGAAGAGCTATGCCGCGCCGCAGCCGCTGGGCAAGGTGATGCAGGGCGGCACGGCGGGCGAGGTGGTCGAAAGCCGCCACCCGAAGTTCCAGCCCGGCGACAAGGTCGTGGGCATGGGCGGCTGGCAGCTGTACAGCGTGGTCGACGCCAACGCTCCGGGCTCGCTGCGCAAGGTGGACACGACGCACGTTCCGCTGTCGCATTACCTCGGCGCCGTCGGCATGCCCGGCGTGACGGCCTGGTATGGACTCACGCAGGTGATCGAGCCCAAGGCCGGGCAGACCCTCGTGGTCAGCGCGGCGAGCGGTGCGGTCGGCAGTGCCGTCGGCGTGCTCGCCAAGGCGCGCGGCTGCCGCGCGGTCGGCGTCGCGGGCGGGCCGGACAAGTGCAGGTACGTGACCGAGGAACTCGGCTTCGACGCCTGCATCGACTACAAGGCGCACGCCGATGCCGTCGCCCTGTCGAAAGCGCTGGCGGACGTGTGCCCCGACGGCGTCGACGGCTACTTCGAGAACGTCGGCGGCATGGTGACCGACGCCGTGATGCTGCGCACCAACCCGTTCGCGCGCATCGCGGTGTGCGGAATGATCGCGGGCTACGACGGCAAGCCGATCCCGATGGCCTATCCCCAGCTGATCCTCACGAACCGCATGAAGGTGCAGGGCTTCATCGTGAGCGAACACATGGAGGTCTGGCCCGAGGCGCTGAAGGAGCTGGGCCAACTGGTCGGCAGCGGCAGGCTCCGGCCGCGCGAATCGGTGGCGCAGGGGCTGGACGCCGCGCCGGAAGCCTTCCTCGGCATGCTCAAGGGACGCAACTTCGGCAAGCAGCTGGTCAAGCTGGCCTGAGGCCGCGAGGGTTGCCTGCGGGCGCGCATCCGAGCCGGTACAGTGCATGGGCAGGAGCAAGCCGATGCGCGAAACCCATGAAGTGCTGAACCAGGCCGGGGCTCTGGCGGACTACGATCTGTTCGCCTCGAACGCGGCCTTGCGCGCCGCTCTCGCCTTCAACGCGCCGGGGCTCGACGTCGCGCCGCTCGCGAACCTCGGGACGCGGCTTGGAAGTGACGAGATGCAGGCGCATGCGCGCCTGGCCAACATCCACCTGCCCGCACTTCGGACGCATGACCGCGTCGGGCGCCGCATCGACGAGGTCGAGTTTCATCCGAGCTACCACGCGCTGATGGGGGCAGCGGTCGGCTCGGGTCTGCACGGGACTGCATGGATGGGCGAGAGCGCCCACCCGCACGTTCTTCGCGCCGCCGGCTTCATGCTCTTCACCGAGCTCGAGCCTTCGATCCTCTGCCCGATCTCGATGACTTACGCGGTCACGCCCGCGCTGCGCGGCAACGCGGAGATCTTCAACGACTGGGCACCGAAGCTCGCGAGCCGCGAGTACGACCCGGCCCCGAAGCCGTGGCACGAGAAGGCCGGCCTCACCATGGGCATGGGCATGACCGAAAAGCAGGGCGGCTCCGACGTCCGCGCGAACACGACGCGCGCCGAACGCGACGGCGCCGACGCCTGGGGCGAGCGCTACCGCCTCACCGGCCACAAGTGGTTTTTCTCCGCGCCGATGTGCGACGCTTTCCTGGTGCTCGCGCAGTCCGCTTCGGGGCTGAGCTGCTTCTTCCTGCCGCGCCTGCTGAGCGATGGCACGCGCAACGCCATCCGCATCCAGCGGCTGAAGGACAAGCTGGGCAACAAGGCCAATGCGAGTTCCGAAGTCGAGTTCGACAATGCCACCGCCTGGCTCGTGGGCGACGAAGGCCGCGGCATTCCGCAGATTCTCGAGATGGGCACGATGACGCGGCTCGACTGCGCGCTGGGCACGAGTGGGCTCATGCGGCAGGCGCTCTCGCTCGCGCTGCATCACACGCGGCAGCGCAAGGCGTTCGGCAAATACCTCATCGACCAGCCGTTGATGCGCAACGTGCTGGCCGATCTTGCACTGGAGTCCGAGGCGGCGACGGCCGTGTCCCTGCGGCTGGCTCGCGCGTTCGACCGGCGCGCCGACGACGCGCACGAGGCCGCCATGGCGCGGCTGCTCACGCCCATCGCCAAGTTCTGGATCTGCAAGCGAGGCAGCCACTTCGCGCAGGAAGCGATGGAATGCCTGGGCGGCAACGGCTACGTGGAGGAGGGCGGCGAAGGCGTCATGGCGCGCATCTACCGCGAGATGCCGCTCAACTCGATCTGGGAGGGCGCGGGCAACATCATGGCGCTCGACGTGCTGCGCGCGATCCGCAAGGCGGATGCGGCGGCGGCGCTGGAGCACGAGCTTGCGCCGGCGCGCGGCATGCATGCGGCGCTCGACCGGTTCGTCGCCACGCTGCCGGCGCGCATCGAAGCGCTGGCGGGCGAAGGCGAGGCACGCCGGCTCGCGCAGGATGTCGCGCTCGCGGTGCAGGCCGCGCTGCTCGCGCAGACGGCGCCGTCCGACGTGTTCTCTGCCTTCTGCGATTCGCGCCTCGGTGGTGACTGGGGCCACGCCTTCGGCACACTCGGTTCGAGCGCCGGGCTGGACACGATCATCGAACGCGCAATGCCCTGTTCATACCCGCCTCCGCGGGGAGGACAGCCTGTAAAGTCCGCCTGAGACACCAAGGAGTTCCATGCCCGCCGATCTCATCTTCCACCACTACGCCAATTCGCCGTTCTCCGAAAAGATCCGCCTCATCTTCGGATACAAGCAGCTGGCGTGGAAGTCGGTGATCGTGCCCAACATCCTGCCCAAGCCCGACGTCCTCGCCCTCACCGGCGGCTACCGCAAGACGCCGGTGCTGCAGATCGGCGCGGACGTGTACTGCGACACGGCGCTCATCTGCGACGTGCTGGAACACCTGCGGCCCGAGCCCACGCTGTATCCGCCGCACCTCAAGGGCGTCTGCCGCATCTTCGCGCAGTGGGCCGACAACACCCTGTTCTGGGCGGCGATGGGCTACAACTTCCAGCCCAAGGGCGCGGCGCAGGTGTTCGCGCATGCGCCGCCGGACGCGGCGAAGCTCTTCGCCGAGGACCGGAAGTCCATGATGGCGCAGCTCGTGCGGCTGCGCCCGGGCGACGCGACCTCGGCCTACCGCTCCTACCTGCGGCGCATCGCGAACATGGTGGACGAGCACGACTACCTGTTCGGCGCGCAACCCTGCGTCGCGGACTTCGCGGCCTGCCACAGCATCTGGTTCACGCAGACGCAGGTGCCCGTGATGGCGGACATCCTCAATGCCACGCCGTCGGTGGGCGAATGGCTGCAGCGCATGATGTCGCTGGGCCACGGCACGATGGCGCAGTTCGATTCCGCGGGTGCCATCGCGGCCGCGAAGGCCGCCGAGCCGCAGCCGCCCGGCGCGAACTACCTCGTCGACAGCGCCTTCCAGGACGACCACGGCATCCCGCTCGGCGCGCGCGTCGCGGTAGGCGGCGAGAGTTTCGGCCCGGAGCCGACCGAGGGGACGCTCATCGCGGCCACGCGCACGCACTACACGCTGCTTCGCGAGGACGATCGCACGGGCGCGGTTCACGTCCACTTTCCGCGGCTCGGCTACACGTTACGTAAAGTCGAGGCGGGCTGAGTCGCGCGGCGGCGAGGGCCGTACGGATGGGAGCGAATCGAGCGGCATGACCCAGGCATCGGGCTGGTGCGTGTTTCCCACCGCCATCGGCGAGTGCGCGATGGCGTGGAGCGGCGCGTCGCTCGTGGCCGTGCAGCTGCCGGAGTCCTCGACGGAAGCGACGCGCGCACGGATGCGTCGCGCATGTCCCGAGTTGCAAGAGACCGCGCCGCCCGCATTCGTCGTGGTCGCCATGCACCGGGTTCAACGGCTGCTCGAAGGCGAACACGATGACCTCGCCGACCTGCCGCTCGACATGAGGGACGTGCCGCCGTTTCACCGGCGCGTGTACGAAATCGCACGCGCGATACCGCCCGGACGCGTGCGAACCTACGGCGACATTGCAAAAGAGATGGGCGAGCCGGGCGCATCGCGCGCCGTCGGGCAGGCGCTCGGCGCGAATCCGTTCGCGCCGGTCGTGCCCTGCCATCGGATCCTCGCCGCCGGGGGACGCTCGGGCGGCTTCAGTGCCGAGGGCGGTGCGTCGACGAAGTTGAGGATGCTGGAAATCGAACGCGCGCGGTTCGGGGAGTCGCCCGGGCTGTTCGATTGAGATTCAAACCCGCTCGCGCGTCACCCGGTCCCCGAGGATCGGGGGCTCGCCGCGAAACGGGGCCGGGCGGCCATCGAAGCGCGCTTCGAGCTCGGCCAGCCGCGTGTTCAGCGCGCGGTTCATCGCATCGAGCTGCGTGCGGATCTCGCGCTGCGTCTCCAGGCGCGCCTTCTCGAACTCGGTGACGGCGATCGAGTCGCGCTGGCGCATGTCCTTCAGCTGCGTGTCGATGTGGGTGCGCAGCTCGGTGAAGCGCGAGGCCTCGGCGCGGTCGGCCAGGTCGCGCTGGCGCTCCAGCTCCTTGAAGTGGTTGCGCGAATCGAGCAGGTGGCGCGTGTGCATCGCGCCGCCGGCGAGCATGGAAACGACGAGCGTGAGGCCGAGCAGGCTCAAAAGAATCAGGCCGAGCGGCGCTTCGATGATCGCGAGGCCGAAGCTGAGCTGCGACACGCGCTGGAACTCGGGCCAGTTCAGCGCGGCGAAGCCGGCAACGAGCACGATGACGACGAGGAGGAAAACGGTGCGGGCGCGCATGGGAAGCTCCTGACGGGTTGTTCCCCCGATTGTTGGGCTTGCCGGCGCGTCCGGCGTGTCGGAAGGCATCCCGTCCGCGTGTGGCAAACTCGCGCGCTTCTCTCTGTGCGCAACGCACGGCCGCCGTTACAGCCGCTTTACAAATGCAGAAAATCCTGGGGCAGATCGCCTCCGAACTCCGCGTCCGCGAAGAGCAGGTCCGCACCGCGGTCGAGCTGCTCGACGGTGGCGCCACCGTCCCGTTCATCGCCCGCTACCGCAAGGAGGCCACGGGCGGCCTCGACGACATCCAGCTGCGCGAACTCGACGCCCGCCTCGCCTACCTGCGCGAGCTCGAGGAGCGGCGCGAGACCGTATTGAAGAGCATCGACGAGCAGGGCAAGCTCACGCCTGAGCTGCGCGCCGCCATCGAGGGCGCGCCGACCAAGCAGGAGCTGGAAGACCTGTACCTGCCGTTCAAGCAGAAGCGGCGCACCAAGGGCCTGATCGCGCGCGAGGCCGGCATCGAGCCCCTGGCCGACCGGCTGTACGCCGACCCGACGCTCGACCCCGCGACCGAAGCCCTGGCCTTCGTGAAGAAGGAAAAGGGCGAGGGCGGCGAAGACTTCACGACCGTGCCTGCCGTGCTCGACGGCGTGCGCGACATACTCTCCGAACGCTGGGCCGAAGACCCGGCCCTCGTGCAGGCGCTGCGCGAGTGGCTGTGGACCGAGGGGCTGCTGCGTTCCAAGCTGGCGAGCGGCAAGGACGAGAACCATCCCGACGTCGCCAAATTCCGCGACTACTTCGACTACGACGAGCCCATCGGCCGCGCGCCCTCGCATCGCGCGCTGGCGGTGTTTCGCGGACGCTCGCTCGAAATCCTCGACGTCCGGCTCGCGCTGCCGGTGGAGCCCGAGCCGGGCCAGCCCTCGGTGGCCGAGGGGCGCATCGCCCTGCATCTCGGCTGGAGCCACGCAAAGCGCGCTGCCGACGACCTCATCCGCAAGTGCGTGGCGTGGACGTGGCGCGTGAAGCTGTCGCTGTCCACCGAGCGCGATCTCTTCGCCCGCCTGCGCGAGGATGCCGAGAAGGTCGCGATCAAGGTCTTCGCCGACAACCTGCGCGACCTGCTGCTGGCCGCGCCCGCCGGGCCGCGCGTCGTCATGGGCCTGGACCCCGGCATCCGCACGGGCGTGAAGGTCGCCGTGGTCGATGCGACCGGCAAGCTGGTCGAGACGTCGACCGTGTATCCGCACGAGCCGCGCCGCGACTGGGAAGGCTCGCTGCACACGCTCGCGCTGCTGTGCCGCAAGCACGGCGTGAACCTCATCGCCATCGGCAACGGCACCGCGAGCCGCGAGACGGACAAGCTCGCGGCCGACCTGATGAAGCGCGTCGACGGCATGCAGCGCGTGGTGGTGAGCGAGGCGGGCGCGTCGGTGTATTCCGCGAGCGAGTACGCATCGCAGGAGATGCCCGACGTGGACGTGAGCCTGCGCGGCGCGGCCAGCATCGCGCGGCGACTGCAGGACCCGCTGGCGGAGCTCGTGAAGATCGAGCCCAAGTCGATCGGCGTCGGCCAGTACCAGCACGACGTGAACCAGAGCGAACTCAACCGGGCGCTCGACGCGGTGGTGGAAGACTGCGTGAACTCGGTCGGCGTGGACCTCAACACCGCGAGTGCGCCGCTGCTGTCGCGCGTGTCCGGCCTGTCGGGCACGGTCGCGAAGTCGGTCGTGCGCTGGCGCGAATCGCACGGCGCGTTCAGCGACCGCAAGCAGTTGCTCGAGGTGAGCGGCCTCGGCCCGAAGACCTTCGAGCAGAGCGCGGGCTTCCTGCGCATTCGCGGCGGCGCGAACCCGCTCGACATGACGGGCGTCCACCCGGAAACCTACCCCGTGGTCGAGAAGATCCTCGCGCATGCGAAGAAGCCCGTGAGCGAGGTGATGGGCCGCCCCGATGTGCTCAAGGCGCTGCGGCCCGAGCTGTTCGCCAACGAGAAATTCGGCGTCATCACCGTCAAGGACATCCTGGGCGAGCTCGAGAAGCCCGGGCGCGATCCGCGGCCCGACTTCAAGGTCGCGCGCTTCAACGACGGGGTGGAAGACATCGCCGACCTGCGGCCGGACATGGAGCTGGAAGGCACCGTGAGCAACGTGGCGGCTTTCGGTGCGTTCGTCGACCTCGGCGTGCATCAGGACGGACTCGTCCACGTGAGCCAGCTGTCGCACCGCTTCGTGAAGGATGCGCGCGAGGTCGTGAAGACCGGCGACATCGTGAAGGTGCGGGTGCTCGAGGTGGATGCCGCGCGCAAGCGCATCAGCCTGACCATGAAGCTCGGCGATGCGCCGCGCGGCGGCGGCGGCCAGCGCGACAACCGATTCGAAGGCGCGGCGCGCGGTCAGCGCGCGCCGCGGCAGGAACAGCTGGGCACGGCGATGGCGGGCGCGTTCGCCAAACTGCGCGGTCCGATGTGAACGCCTCGCCCGCGCGCGTCCTCGGCTGGGACCTGCTGCGCGGGCTGTGCGCGCTGACGGTGGCGCTCTACCACCTGATGTACTGGCTCCAGATCGCCGAACTGCCGGCGCTGGGCACCTATGGTGTCTATTTGTTCTTCGTGCTGTCGGGCGCGAGCCTCGCGTACAACTACGGCCAGGAGCGCGTGGCGACGCTGGGCGACATGGGGCGGTTTCTCGCCGTCCGCTGGCTGCGGCTCGCGCCGCTCTACATCGCGCTGTGCCTTGCGTATTCGCTCGTCATGGCCGTCATGCAGGGCCGCACGGGTTTCGCGCATCTCGCGGGTCCGCTGCTGCTGAACGCCAGCTTCGCCTTCGGCTTCTACAACCCGTCGCAGACCGCGCTGCTCATCGGCGGCTGGTCCCTGGGCATCGAGTTCGTGTTCTACCTGCTGTATCCGCTGATCGCCTCCGTGCTGCCGTACCGCACGCTGGCGCTCGCCTTGTTCGCCGTGGTCGTCGGCGTGCAGTGGTGGTGGATCGAGCGGACCATCGGCACGCACGGCTGGCTTCCGGCCGTGACCGCGTATCACCAGTTGCCGGCGTTCGGCGCGTACTTCTTCGGCGGCTGCCTGATCGGCTGGTTGCGCCGCACGCAGACGCGCGAATGGACGCTGCCCAGGGGCGTGCTCGCGTGGTGCGGCATGGCGTTTTTGCTCCTCGCGCTGATGCCCGAGAAGCCGGGCGACGAGTTGCTCGGCGCGCGTGGCGCGACCTTGTTCGTGGCGTGCTTCGCGGTGGTCTATGCGAGCGGGCGGGTGGCGGTGAAGGGCCGCCTCGTCAAGTTCGCGCAATGGTTCGGCGACATGACCTACGGCCTGTACCTGCTGCACCCGATCCTGCTGTTCTCGATCCTGTGGTTCGTGCTGCCGCAGGCGCCGCAGATGCCTCTTTCGCTGCGGTGGGCGCTGCTGGCGGCGATCGTTGCGGTGTCCTCGACGGCCGCGACGCTGAGCGAGCGGTACTTCGAAAAGCCGATCCGGCGACGGTTCGCACTCCCTCTTCCGAGGTGAGAGGGAGAAACTCCCCTCAGAGCGACGCCGCGAGGATCTCCACGTAATCCTCCGCGCTCGCCTTGCGCGGGTTCGTGCCATGGCAGTGGTCGGCCAGCGCGCCCTTCACGATGCGCTCGAACCACTCGTGCTGCACGCCCATCGCGGCCAGCCCCGCGGGCAGGCCGAGGCGGGCGTTCATGTCGCGGATCGCCTCGGGAATGTCCGTGCCGGACGCCAGTCCCATCGCATGCGCCATGCGCTCCAGCCGCTGTGCCTTCTGCACGGACTCGGCCTCGGCATTGAACGCCACCACCGCCGGCAGGAACATCGCGTTGAGCGTCCCGTGGTGCAGGCGCGGATCGACGCCGCCCAGGCTGTGGCTGAGCGAATGCACGCAGCCCAGGCCTTTCTGGAACGCCATGGCCCCCTGCATCGACGCGCTCATGAGGTTGAACCGCGCCTCTCGGTCGCCGCCGTCGCGCGTGGCGCGCTCGATGTGCGACCAGCCGCGTTGCAGTCCGTCGAGCGCGATGCCGTCCGCGGGCGGATTGAAGGCCGCCGACATGAAGGTTTCCATGCAGTGCGCGATGGCGTCCATGCCCGTCGCGGCGGTGAGCTTCGGCGGCAGGCCGAGGGTCAGTTCGGGGTCACAGATCGCGGTGCGCGGAATGAGGTGCGGCGAGTGGAAGCCGAGCTTGCGGCCATCCTTCACGATGATGATCGCGCCGCGCGCGACCTCGCTGCCGGTGCCGCTGGTGGTGGGCACCGCGATCAGCGGCGCGGCGCGGCCGGTGATGCGCGGCGACCCGCCCTCGATCGTTGCGTAGCCGGTCAGCGGTCCTTCGTGCGTCGCCGCGATGGCAACACCTTTCGCGCAATCGATGGCGGAGCCGCCGCCGACCGCGATGAGGCCGTCGCAGCCCTGCGCCTTGTAGAGGGCCGCCGCAGCGAGGACGGCCGCCTCGGTCGGGTTGGACGGCGTCTGGTCGAACACCGCGTGCGGCAAGCCCGCGATGGCGTCGAGCGCCTTCTGCAGCACGCCCGCGGCCTTGACGCCCGCATCGGTGACGATCAGCGGCTTCGCGATGCCCACGCGCTCGCATTCCTGCCGCAGCAGGCCGACGGCGCCGAAATCGAACTGGACCTGGGTGACGTAGTTGATGAATGCCATGCCCGCCACTGTACGCCGCGCAAGCCGCGGACGCCGCCCGGATAAACTCTCACGCGCCATGAACCGAACCGACTTCCGCCACTCCCACCGCCTGCGCGTCCGCTGGGCCGAAGTCGACATGCAGAAGATCGTCTTCAACGCGCACTACCTGATGTACTTCGACACGGCGATCACCGATTACTGGCGCGCGCTCGCGATGCCGTACGAGGAGAGCTTGCATCAGCTGGGCGGCGACCTGTACGTAAAGAAAGCGTCGATCGAATTCGATGCCTCCGCGCGCATGGACGACCAGATCGACGTGTGCCTCAAATGCAGCCGCATCGGCACCTCGTCGATGACCTTCACCGGAGCGATCTTCCGGGGCGAGGAGCACCTGATCGGCTCCGAGCTCATCTACGTCTTCGCCGATCCGGCCACGCAGACGTCGCGGCCGGTGCCCGCGGCGCTGCGCGAGGTGCTCATGGCCTACGAAGCCGGCGAGCCGATGGTGAACGTGAAGACCGGGACCTGGGCCGAACTCGGGCACGATGCGCGGCGGATCCGCACGGACGTGTTCGTGGAGGAGCAGCGCATTCCCAAGGAGCTCGAATGGGACGAGGCCGATGCGGGCGCGGTGCATGCCGTGGCCTTCAACCGCTTCGGCAACGCGGTGGCCACCGGGCGCCTCCTCGATGCGGGGCAGGGCACGGCGAAGATCGGCCGCATGGCCGTCCACAAGGTGCTGCGCGGCTCGGGCATCGGCGAGGCCGTGCTGCGTGCGCTGGCCGGCGCCGCACACGAACGCGGCTCGCGTGAGGTGTCGCTCCACGCCCAGCGCACGGCGCAGGCGTTCTATGCCGGGCTGGGGTTCGGCGTGAGCGGCGATCCGTTCGACGAGGCCGGCATCCCTCACATCGAGATGAAGCGCGCCTTGCCGCTGGCGAACTGAGGTGGCTCGAAAGCCCGCGGCCCCTGCTGCCACGCCTGCGGCGCCGACCCTGCCGAGCGAGCCCGTGGAGGGCGACTGGACCGTCGCGATCCTCGCGGCGATGATGTTCATCGCGCCTGCGCTGGGCTCGCCGAGCGAGGAACTGCTTCAGGACACGCTGAAGTCGATGATCGTGTCGCTGACGGCGATCGGCGCGGCGGTGCTGTTCTTCGTCACGCACCGGGCGCGCAGGGGCGGCCTGCGCTGGCATGCGGTCGTCTGGCTGCCGCTGCTGCTGATATCCTACGCGCTCGGCAGCATGGCGTGGTCGCATGCGTACCTGGGCGGCGTGGAGGCGATCCGCTGGTTCGTGTTCGCGGTGATCCTGTGGCTCACGCTCAACACGATGGCTCGCGAGCGCGTCGAGGTGCTCGCCTGGGGCATCCATGCCGGCGCGGTCGTGGCATCGCTGTGGGCCGCGCTGCAGTTCTGGTTCGGGTTCAGCCTGTTCCCGCAGGGGCCCAACCCCGGCTCGACCTTCGTCAACCGCAATTTCTTCGCCGAGTTCGCGGTCTGCACGCTGCCGTTTTCCGCGCTGCTGATCGCGCGGGCGCGGCAGAGCGCGGTCGTGGCGCTGCTGTCCGCCAGCGCCGGACTGGTCGTCGTGGCGCTGTTGATGACCGGAACCCGTGCCGCGCTGCTCGCGATGTGGCTGCAACTCCTGGTCGTGCTGCCCTTCATCGCATGGCGGTGCCGCCGGCAGCTCGCATTCGCGCAGTGGCCGGCGTCGACGCGGCTCGTCGCCGCTGCCGCGCTGCTCGCCACCGTGGCCGGGCTGGGCGTCATTCCCAGCGCCAATCCGCGCATTCTCGAAGAGGAGCGTGGCGCCACCGCGCTCGAGCGGGGGCTGCGCCGGACGCAGTCCATCGGCCCGAACGACCCCTCGCTCGGCGTGCGCCAGGTGATGTGGCGCGCGGCACTGCGCGCGATCGCGGCGCGTCCGCTGACCGGCGTCGGCGCGGGGGCGTGGGAAAGCGAGATTCCGCTTTACCAGGACCGTGGCTCGCAGATCGAGACCGACTATTACGTCCACAACGAGGCGCTGCAACTGCTGGCCGAGTACGGCGTCGCGGGCTGGCTTTTCCTGCTGGGGCTGGCGGCCTATCTGCTGTCGGCCGCGTGGCGCACGTGGAAGGCGGATGGCACGGCGCATGAGGCCGAGGTCCCGTTGCGCGCGGTGGCGCTGTGCAGCCTTTTCGCGCTGATGGTTGTCAGCAACATCGGATTCCCGTGGCGGCTCGCGGCGACCGGCGCGCTGTTCGCGCTCGCGCTCGGCGTCCTCGCTGCCTCGGACGCGCGGATGGGGTTGCGTTCGCGCCGGGCCGCGTGGCCCCTGCCGTGGAGCACGCGCCATGCGCAGGTCGCGGCGCTGGCCGGCATCGCATGTTTCGGACTCGGGCTGTACGTCTCGGCCCAGGCGGCGAAGGCCGAGCGCAAGCTCGTTCATGCCGCGCGGCTCGCGCTGACCATCAACCGGTCGGGCAATCCGCAGCATCCCCAGTGGGCGGCGACCAAGCGCGAGCTCCTGCAGCTCGTGCGCGAGGGCGTCGCGATCAATCCGCACTACCGCAAGATCACGCCGATGGTGGCGGACGAACTTGCGCGCTGGGGCGACTGGACCAATGCCATCTGGATCTGGGACAGCGTGCTGGGCTCGCGGCCCTACGTCGTCGCGATCATCAGCAACGTGGCGCGAGGCTACTCGACGATCGGCGACATGGAGAAGGCGCGCGCCTACCTCGATCGCGCGAAGAAGCTGCAGCCCGATGCGGCGGCCACGCGCTCGCTCGAGGTGATCGTGCTCGCCCGCAGTGGCGACGAGCCGGCGGCGGTGCGGCTCGCCAAAGCGTCGATCGCGGCGGGCATCGTCGACTTCGACATGCTCAACGCGGGCATCACGCTCGGCGCGCGCAGCGGCGACTTCGAACTCGTGCGGCAGTCGGTCGAGCTGCGGGGGCGAGCCTTTCCGCAGACGCGCGTGGCCGGCTACACCCTGCTCGGTTCGATGTACGCAGGCGCGGCGAACGATCCGGCGAAGGCGGTGGACGCATTCCGCATGGCGATGAAATTCGCGAGCGACACGGAAAAGGCCGCCGTGCTGGCGGAGGTGCCGGCGCCGTTGCGCGCTCGCGTGGAGGCGCCGGCCGCGCCTTGACGGGCGTCCTCAGACGTCGGCCAGCAGCAGGTAGGGAAGGGGCAGCAGCTCGATGCGTCCACCATCGGCCGCGCCCGCCGCGAGCGCGCCGCCCTGCGCCGCCGCGACCTGCAGCGACACGATGGCATCGAAGCCGCCGTCCTCCGAGGCGGCGGCCTGCGCCACGATGCCCGCCGGCTGCGCGGCATCGCTTTCGTGGAAGACTTCCTGCCCCACGTGCAAGGGGGCCTCGGAATGCGCGAGGTACGCGCGCCGCTTGAGCGTGCCGCGGAACTGGCTGCGCGCCACGACCTCCTGGCCGGGGTAGCAGCCCTTCTTGAAGTTCACGCCGCCGACGGATTCGTAGTTGAGCATCTGCGGCACGAAAGCCTCGACGATCGGCGCGGTGAGCGTGGCGACGCCGCTGCGAACCTCGCCGCGCAGCCAGGCCTCGTGCGGGAGCAGGGGACCGGGCGGCGGCGCCTCGCCGGCTGGCGCCAGCCACAAGGCACGCCGCACCTTGTCCGCCGGATAAAGCTCGACGAGGCTGGCTTGTCCGCGATCGGTCTTCGTCCACGGCGCGCGCGCCTCGGGGTCGAGCGCCTGCAGCGCCTCACCGGCGATGCCGTGAAGTGCGAACTCTTCGGTGGCGTCGGTCAGCTTCGCCTTGCTGCGCAGAACGAACATCGACAGGCGCTTGAGCGTGGGGGCGAGCAGGTCGCGGCTGCAGACGAGCAGGATCTCGTCGGCGCTGCGCCTGAAGCCGATGAAGCTCGCCTGCATCCGGCCCTTGGCGCTGCAGAAGGCAGCCAGCCGCGCGTCCGCGTCGCCCATGAGCGCGAAGTCGTGCGTGAGCTGGCCGTGGAGGAATTTGGCGGCTTCGTCCCCGCGCGCGCGGATCACGCCCAGATGGGTGAGGGCGGCTACGCCATTCAGAAGAGCGGTCATGGCTGAATTATCATGGCCCTTCGCTATTCCACAGGCTCGACAGGGTGCGCCGTTTTCTGTTCCGCTTCTTCATGACGGCGCTGCTTGCGCTGGCCGCGCTCGTCGCCGCCGGCTGGTGGTGGCTCGACCGTCCGCTGCCGCTGCGCGCTTCGCCGCTCGACCTGTCCATCGAGCCCGGCACGCTGCCGCGCGGCGTGGCGCAGGCCGTGAAGGACGCGGGCGTGGACGTGAATCCGGACTTGCTCTTCCTCTGGTTCCGGCTTTCGCAGCAGGCGCGGCTCATCAAGGCCGGCAGCTACGAGCTCGAGACCGGCGTGACGCCGCGCCGGCTGCTGTCGAAACTCGCCCGCGGCGAGGAAAGCCTGCGCGCGTTGACGCTCGTCGAGGGCTGGAACTGGCGGCAGGTGCGCGCCGCGCTCAACCGCGAGGAGATGCTCAAGCACGACACGGCGAACCTCGCCGACGAGGACGTGATGAAGCTGCTGGGCCGGCCGGGTGTCCATCCCGAGGGCCGCTTTTTTCCCGACACGTACACGTACTCCAAGGGCTCGAGCGACGTCAAGGTGCTGCAGCGCGCGATGCGTGCGATGGACAATCGCCTGGCCGAGGCGTGGGCGCAGCGCAGGCCCGACTCGGTGGCGAAGTCGGCGGACGAGGCGCTGATCCTCGCGAGCATCGTCGAGAAGGAGACCGGCAGGGCGGCCGACCGCACGCTGATTTCCTCGGTGTTCAACAACCGGCTGAAGATCGGCATGCCGCTGCAGACGGACCCGACGGTGATCTACGGACTCGGCGCGAGCTTCAACGGCAACCTGCGCAAGATCGACCTTCAGACCGACACGCCCTGGAACACCTACACCCGCCCCGGCCTGCCGCCCACGCCGATCTCGATGCCGGGCAAGGCATCGCTGCTCGCGGCCGTGCAGCCGGCGGCCGGCAAGAACCTGTACTTCGTCGCCAAGGGCGATGGCGCGAGCCAGTTCAGCGAGAACCTCGACGAGCACAACCGCGCGGTGAACAAATACCAGCGGGGGCAGCGGTGAGCAGGGGCCGGGGCGTCTTCATCAGCTTCGAAGGCATCGACGGCGCCGGCAAGTCGACGCACATCGAATCGCTCGCGGCGGCCTTTCGTGCGAGCGGGCGCGCCGTCGTGCTCACGCGCGAGCCCGGCGGCACGTCGCTGGCCGAGAAGCTGCGCACGCTGGCGCTCAACGAGCCGATGGATGCGCTGACCGAGGCGCTCGTGATGTTCGCGGCGCGCCGCGACCACCTGATGCAGGTGATCGAGCCGGCGCTCGCCCGCGGGGACGCGGTCCTGTGCGACCGCTTCACCGATGCGACCTTCGCCTACCAGGGAGGCGGGCGCGGCTTCGATGCGAAGGTGCTCGCGGTGCTCGAGTCGTGGGTGCAGGGCGTGCCGGGCGTCGAAGGCCTGCGGCAGCCCGAACTCACCATCTGGTTCGATCTCTCGCCGGCCGTGGCCGCGCAGCGGCTCGCGGGCGCCCGCGTCCCGGACAAATTCGAATCGCAGCCGGTCGAATTCTTCGCCCGCGTCGCGGCTGCTTATGCGCAGCGCCTCCAGGCCGACCCGAAGCGATTCGCCCGCATCGATGCCGATCGGCCGCGCGAGCTAGTGTGGACCGATGTCCTCGCGGCGGTGCGGGCGAAGGGGTGGCTGTGAGCGAAAGCGCCGCCCCCTGGATTGCCGCGCAGTTGCAGGCGCTGCTGGCCCAGCGCGGTCATGCCTGGTTGCTCCAGGGCGCGTCGGGCCTCGGCCAGTACGAGCTCGGCCTCGGCATGGCGCAGGCCTGGCTGTGCGAGCGGCCGTCGGCGGCCGGCGCGTGCGGCGAATGCGCGAGCTGCCACGCCGTTGCGGTGCGCACGCACGCCGATCTGTTCGTGCTCATGCCGGAGACGGTGATGGACGAACTCGGCTGGCCCCTGTCGGAGAAGGCGCAGAAAGACATCGACGACAAGAAGCGCAAGGCGAGCAAGCAGATCGTCATCGAGGACATGCGCGAGGCGGTCGTGTTCTCCCAGCGCACGAGCGCGCGCGGGCAGGGCAAGGCGGTGCTCGTGTACCCGGCGGAGCGCATGAACGTGGTGACCGCCACCGCACTGCTCAAGACGCTGGAGGAGCCGCCCGGCGACGTGAAGTTCGTCCTGGCCAGCGAGGCGGCGCACCAGTTGCTGCCGACGATCCGCAGCCGCTGCCTGACGCATTCGATGGTCTGGCCGTCGCAGCGCGAGGCGATCGAATGGCTGAAGTCCCAGGGCGTCGATGCGACTGCGGCGCCCGAGCTGCTCCGCGCCGCCGGGGGCCGGCCCGCCGATGCGCTGCGCCTGCATGCGGCCGGGCGCAACCCGAAGGCGTGGGGTCTCCTGCCCCGGGCGATGGTTCGCGGCGACGTGGGTGCCTTCACGGACTGGTCGCCGCCCGAAGCCGTCGGCGCTTTGCAGAAGCTGTGCCACGACCTGCTGGCCATTCGATGCGGCGCGGCGCCGCGATTCTTCGACCCCGCCGATCTGCCCTCGGCGGGCACCGTCGCATCGCTCACCGCCTGGTCGCGCGAACTCGCACGGACCGCGCGTACCGTCGAGCATCCCTTCCAGCCGGGGCTGATGATGGAATCCCTTGTGAGCCGCGCCCGCCAGGCCCTAAACTCCCGAGCCTGACGACCGCCCACGCATGAGCACGACCGCCCCCGCACCGAACACGCCACGCCCGAGCGTCATCCAGCTTGCGATCAAGGAAAAGGCCGCGCTCTACGCCGCCTACATTCCGCTGTTTTCGGACGGCGGGGTATTCATCCCCACCACGCGCGATTACCGCCTGGGCGACGACGTTTACGTGCTGCTCTCCCTCCCGGACGATCCGCAGCGCTATCCGGTCGCCGGCAAGGTGGCATGGGTCACGCCGCCGCGCGCCGCAGCCAATCGCACGCAGGGCGTGGGCATCCGTTTCCCGGCCGACGAGAAGTCGCGCATGCTCAAGCTGAAGATCGAGGAAATCCTGGGCGCGCACCTGGGCTCCGAGCGGCCCACGCAGACGATCTAGGCTCTTAGAATCCTCGAAGCGTCATTCCCGCCTTCGCGCGGATGACAGTGCAGGGGCGCGCGCCGTTCCCCGTTTCCTCCTACCCGATGTTCGTCGACTCCCACTGCCACCTCAGCTATCCCGATCTTGCCGGGCAGCTTCCGCAAATCCGCGCCGCCATGGCCGAGGCACGGGTCGACCGCGCCCTGTGCATCTGCACCACCCTCGAGGAGTTCGAGGACGTGCATGCGCTCGCGATGCGATACGACAACTTCTGGGCGACCGTGGGCGTCCACCCGGACAACGAAGGCGTCGCCGAACCCACGTTCGACGATCTCGTGCGGCGCTCCGCGCTCCCGCGCATCGTGGCCATCGGCGAGACCGGGCTCGACTACTACCAGATGGACGAGCGCAAGGGCGGCCGCAGCGTTGCCGACCTGCAATGGCAGCGCGACCGTTTCCGCACGCACATCCGTGCCGCGCGGCACGTGCGCATGCCGCTCGTGATCCATACGCGCGCCTCGTCGGCGGATACCCTGGCGATCCTGAGGGAAGAGGGCGAGGACGGCGGCGCCGGGTCGGCGGGCGGCGTCTTTCATTGCTTCACGGAAACGGCGGCGGTGGCGCGGGCGGCGCTCGACCTCGGTTTCTACATCTCTTTTTCCGGCATCCTGACCTTCAAGAGCGCGGCCGAGCTGCGCGAAGTGGCCGCCTTCGTGCCGCCCGATCGCATGCTCATCGAGACCGACAGCCCCTACCTCGCGCCCGTGCCGTATCGAGGCAAGACCAACAATCCTTCGTACGTCCCCTATGTCGCCCGGCAGATCGCGCAACTGCGCAACATGGCCGTGGAAGACGTGGCGGCGGTCACCAGCGCCAATTTCGAGCGCCTCTTCGCCGGGGTGAAATCATGAGACTTTTCTTGAAGTTCATCGCCTACGGGCTTGTCGTCATTGCATTTTCCTCCGCCCGCGCAGGATCCTACGAGGACTTCTTCCAGGCGATCATGCGTGACCGGGCCCCGGTGGTCGCGACCCTGCTGCAGCGTGGATTCGATGCGAACACGCTCAACGAAAAAGGCGAGCACGGCCTGTTCATTGCCTTGCGCGAAGGCTCCCTGAAGGTGGCGGACGTGCTGGTGAAGTGGCCGAAGACGAACGTGGAGTGGCGAAACGGCGTCGACGAAAGTCCGTTGATGATGGCGTCCCTCCATGGCCGCATGGACATGGTGCGCAAGCTGGTCGCACGCGACGCCGACGTCAACAAGACGGGCTGGACGCCGCTGCATTACGCCGCGACCAACGGCCACCTGGATGTCATGGCGTTTCTGCTGGAGCACCATGCGTTCGTCGATTCCGAGTCGCCCAACAAGACGACGCCGCTCATGATGGCGGCGCATTACGGCTCGATCGAAGCCGTGAAACTGTTGCTGGACGAAGGCGCGGACCCGACGCTGAAGAACGAGCTGGGCCTGACCGCCATCGACTTCGCCAATCGCACGCAGCGCCGGGATGTGGTGGAACTGGTCAATGCCGCGATGCGGCGCTCCGCGTCGTCGCCGTCCACCGTGCAGCCGCCCACGGCCACGACGCCCGGGTCCGTCAAGCCTCCAGTGCCGGCTCAGCCGCAGCCGACGGGCCGCTGGTAGCGCGAGCTTTCGACCTTACCGGGTCGTGCAGGCATTGACGAGCTGAACACCGGCGCCGAGCTGGTGGGTCTCGGTCTGGCAGCGCGCCATGTTCTGGTAGTGCGCGTTGACCAGGACGCCGGGCGGGTTGTACCGCAGCGTAGCGGTGGCTCCCATCTGCGCGCTCACCGAGTCGCCCTGGCACCGCGCGGTGCGTCCGGCCATCCGCTCGACACGCCGGCAGAAATCATCGGACGGATAGTCGAACTGACGCACGATCGCGCCGCCGGCGTCGCGATAGACGAGATGCTTGCCGCCGGGTCCCTCGGGCTGGGTCGCGCAGCCCGCGAGTGCAGCCGCGGTGGCGAGGACGAAGAGGCTGGTTCGGATCATGTGAAGCTTTCCCTGAAAACGACCACGTTTGTACTGCGCAAGCGCGGCCGCGTGGGATCTGCGTAACAAGTCACTTCTAGAATACGATGCGTATTATGTCAAATGTAGGGTCGGGTCTGGTCCCTGCCTCTCTCCGGCATCTTGGGTATTCGTCCTACAACCCGCCCGCCCCGGCGCCGCGTTCTAGGAAGTGCCGGATGTTCGGCATTGGAGAAAGATCGAGATGACCAAGACCCTGATCGCCGGCGCCGCCGCCGTGCTGCTGACCCTTTCGACCCTCGCTTCGGCGCAGACCACCGCTCCGAGCGTGTCGAGCGCGTCGCCGCCCGTGGGCACGAAGGCCGACGCCAAGGCACTGAAGAAGAAGGCCGACGCCGACTACGCGGCGGCGAAGAAGGCGTGCAAGCCGATGAAGGGCGACGCCGAGAAGACCTGCAAGAAGGACGCCAAGCTGGCCTACGAAAAAGCCAAGGCCGATGCCCACGGCATGCACGAGATGGCCGAAGCCAAGACCGACAAGGAACGCGCCAAGGTCACGGCCGAAGTCGCCAAGGACAAGGCCAAGGCCGAAGAGAAGGCCGCCAAGAAGTAAGTCACCACGGGGGTGCATGAACGGCTGCACTGTCGTTATCATCACCCCCGCATGACCCGCTCCACCACGCCGGACAGCAACGCAGCCACGGCCAGCCGGCTGCCTCTCTACCGCAACGCGTTCGACTTCGATGCGTTGATTCGTGAATTCCCGCTGCCGGATGTCTTCGAGGAGACGACCTGGCGCGCCCCCCCGGAGCGCATCCGCGCCATCCAGGAAGAACGTTTCCTGCGCATCGTCGAAGTCGGCTGGAACAACCCGTTCTACCGAAAACGCTGGACCGCCGCCGGTCTCCAGCCCGGCGACATCCGAAGCCTCGACGACATCGTCAAGTTGCCCACCTACACGTCCGATGACGTGAAGGACAGCCTCGAGGCGCGGCCGCCGTTCGGGGACTTCCACGGTTTCGACCTCGATGCATTGCCGCAGGCCGGCCCGCTCAAGATGCAGACGAGCGGCGGCACCACCGGAATTCCCCGCCCCACGCTCTTCGACGCCTGGGCCTGGGAAGCGCAGGCGATCCTCGCCGCCCGCGCGCTCTACATCCAGGGGGCGCGCCCCGGCGACGTGATGCAGATCCCCATGACCTGCTCGCTCGCCAACGCCGGGTGGCTGTCGTACAAGGCCTGCCACGACTTCCTCGGCGTCCTGCCGCTCACCACGGGCAGCGGCGTCGTCACCTCCTCGCGGCAGCAACTGGAGATCGGCCGCCGTTTCGGCACGACGATGTGGCACTGTTTCCCGGAATACCTGCTGAGGCTCGCGCAGGTTGCGCAGGAGGAGCTCGGCCTGGACGTGCGCGATCTCAAGACGAAGTTCCTGCGGACCTATTTCGGGCCGGACACCGAAGGCACGCTGCGCCGCGATCTCGAAGACCGCTGGGGCTGCGTCGCCTACGACGCTTATGGCGCGAACGAGATTTCCGCGGCGGCGTTCGAGTGCCGGGAACAGAATGGCCTGCACCTGATGGAAGACGCCGTGTACATCGAAGTGCTGGATGTCGAGACGGGACAGCCCGTCGCCCCCGGCGAGCGCGGCAACCTCGTTGCCACGGTGTTCTTCCGTACCCTGCCCCCCATCATCCGCTACAACCTGCGCGACCTCGGCCGCATCCTGAGCCACGAGAAGTGCGGCTGCGGCAGCCACTTCCGGCGCATGGATCACTTCCTCGGCCGCAGCGACGCCATGGTCAAGCTGCGCGGGGTCAACGTCTATCCGATGGCGTGCCTTCCGGCCGTGCGCAGCGACCCCCGCACCACCGGCGAATGGTTCTGCATCGTCGAGCGCGTCGAGGGCGACAAGGGCGCCCCGAGAGACGAAATGGAAGTGCGCGTGGAAGTGCGCCGCGACGCGGGCTCTCGCCAGGGCCTGCAGGACGCGCTGGAAAAAAGGCTGAAGGACGAGCTCGGCGTCGCCGTTCGCGTCGCGCTCGTGGAGGAAGGCGATCTCGCCGAACTGGCCAACACGCAGGGCCGCGAGGGCAAGCCGCGCCGTCTCGTCGACCGCCGACCCGCCTATCAAGGGAATACGACGACATGAAATTCTTCGACTGCCACTCCCATTGGGCCACCGAGAAGGGCCACCTCTTCCGCAAGCCGGAAGAGCTCGCGCGCCAGGAAAAGATCTGGCACACGAAGGGCCGCTACTGGCCCGAGGAAGAGATGATCCAGACCATGCGCGACAACGACGCGCGCGTGATCCTCGACCTCGCGTGGACGCGCGACCTGCCCATCGAGCAGATCCGGGAATATCACGACTACGCCTTCGACGTCACGCGGCGCAACCGCGACGTGATCTTCGGCCACTGGCTGCTGTTCGATCCGCGCCGGCGCGACGAATCCTTGAACGAGTACAAACGTGCGAAGCAGGCCGATGGCGGCTTCATCGGATTCTCGATCTCGGGCAGCAGCACCGGCGTGCCGCCGAGCGATCCGCTGTGGTTTCCGTTCTACGAGCTCGCCATCGAGACCAAGACGCCCGTGATCATGATGGTCGGCCTCACCGGCATCGGCCAGGGCACGCGCGGCGGCTACGGGATGATCCTGGACCACAACCATCCGCGCCACGTCGACTTCGTGGCCGCGCGCTACCCCGAGCTCGACATCCTCGCCGCGCGCCCGGCGTATCCGTGGCAGGACGAGATGATCGCGGTGCTGCTGCACAAGGCGAACGTGAGCTACGAGCTGCATGGCTGGGGGCCGAAGCGGCTGCCCGAGACACTGCGCAAGGAAATCGCCACGCGGCTGCAGGATCGCGTCATGATCGGCTGCGACTTCCCCGTACTCGAATACGAGAAGGTGAAGCGCGACTGGGCATCGCTCGGCCTCGAGCCCGAGGTGCTCGAAAAAGTGATGCACCGCAACGCCGAACGCTACTTTCAAGCCACCTGAGAGGAACACTCGTGATGACGCCCAAATCCGTGAATCGCCGTACCCTCCTCGCCGCCGGCTTCGCGGCCGCGTTGCCGCTTGCGCATCCGTTTGCGCACGCGCAGGCGTACCCCTCGAAGCCGGTGAAATTCATCGTCCCGTTCGGCGTGGGCGGCAACACCGATGCGGCCGCGCGCCTGCTGGGCGCGAAGCTCGCCGAACGCTGGGGCCACCAGGTGCTCGTAGAAAACCGCACGGGCGCCGAGGGCAACCTGGGCACCGAAGCCGCGGTGAAGTCCCCGCCGGACGGCTACACGCTCTACTTCGGCACCAACACGCTTACCATCAACAAACTGATGGCGCCCAGCGCGGCCTTCGACCCCATGAAGGACCTGCTGCCGATCGCGTTGATCGGCGCGACCGAGTTCGTGCTGGGCGTGCATCCGGACGTTCCGGCGCACACCGTGGCCGAATTGATCGCCTACGCGAAGGCCAACCCCGGCAAGCTGCGCTACGGCGCGACGTCGTTCCAGGGCGTGTTCGCCACGGAACAGTTCAATGCCCTGGCAGGGACGCGCATCGAGCGCGTGCCGTATCGCGCGATGTCGAACGTGCAGGTCGACCTGCTGGCCGGACGCATCGAGGTGTTCCTCACCACGCCGGCGTCGGTGGCGCAGTACATCAACACCGGCAAGCTGCGCGCGCTCGGGGTCACCGCGGACAAACCCCTGCCCGGCCTGCCCGACGTGAAGCCGATCGGCTCGGCGCTGCCGAACCTCAAGGTGGCGACGTGGTACGGCCTCTTCGCGCCCCTGAAGACGCCGCCCGAGATGATCGCGAAGGTCGCTGCCGACCTGCGCTGGGCCGTGGACCAGCCCGACGTGCGCGCCGGCCTGGAAAAGGTCGGCGTGTCGGCGCAGTTCGGCACGGCCGAGGATCTGCGCGCGCAGATGATCAAGGACGTTGCGACGGTAGAGGATCTGGTGCGCAAGGGAGTGATGAAGCCGGGGAGCTGAGGCGCCCCGGGTACGATGCGTCAGTCGTCCCACGGAATTCACCCATGCCCACCCGCCGCCAGACCTTGCGCCACGGCCTCGCCGCCGGTGGCGCGATCGGCCTCGCCTCCTTCGGCGCGACCGATGCGCGCGCCTTCAACAAGCCCGCCTTCGATGCGAAGACGCTGCAGGACGCCATGCGAGCCCTCGGCGCGACGTCCTTCACCGAGAGCAAGGACGTCTCGATTTCCGGCCCCGAGATCTCCGAGAACGGCGCGACCGTTCCGGTCTCCGCCGCGAGCACCCTGCCCGGCCTGCGCCAGCTCGCCGTGCTGGTCGAGAAGAATCCGAGCCTGCTCTCGGCCGTGTTCAACCTGAACGACGCCATCGACGCCAGCTTCTCGCTGCGCGTGAAGATGGCGGAGTCGTCGAACGTCTACGCGGTGGCCATCGGCCGCGACGGCAAGGCGTACTTCGCGCGGCGCGAGATCAAGGTCACGCTGGGGGGATGCGCGGCATGACCGAACCCTCACGCATTCGCGCCCAGGCGCAAGGCGCGGGCGCCGTCGTGCGCATCCTCATGAACCACGAGATGGAGTCCGGCCAGCGCAAGGACGCGGGCGGCCGCCTCGTGCCGGCCTGGCACATCGCCGAAGTGACCGTGTCGCACAACGGCCGCGCCGTGCTCACGGCCGAATGGGGTCCGTCGGTCGCGAAGAATCCCTTCCTGCAGTTCAACCTGAAGTCCGCCAAGACTGGCGACCGCATCTCCGTGGCCTGGAAAGACAACCGCGGCAACACGCGCACCGATGAAGCCGCCGTGACCTGAGGTCGCCGCTCGGAGTTGCCGAATGTCCGCGCATACCTTCGTACCAACTCCCGAAGACAACTTGCAACAGTCTCATGTTTCGTTACCAACTCACGGCTTTCGACGCAGCTGAACGTTAACTCCGTCACACCGCCATATTGTTGATTCGGCATCATTCGAATACCGTAGAAAGACTCGTTCTTCAAGCAGTATCCGGCAATACGAACATCATGAGTTGGTTCAAAGCAGCACTGAAGAGCAGCGTGTACGGCCTGCTGGGCGCGGGCGCCCAGACGCCCACCGATTCCGTGCTGGAAGACAGCACCGAGGACATTCGCGAAGCCATGCTCCGTCTGCTCGGCAATCACGGCTCGCAGTATCCGCAGATCATGCGTCGCGTGCGTTATGCCGCGGACATCCAGGCGCTCTGGTACCTGCGCGGCGACCTCATGGGCGTGCTTGCATCGCTGCACGGCGAATCGAAGGCGCGCGAAAAAATGCAGTCGGTCACGCACATGTTCCAGGGCCTGCTGCCCGGCGGCATGACCTCGCGCCCCAGCCCGCTCATGTGAGCCCGGCGCCGGCTTCGGCGCCTTCATGACCCGGCATCAGTCGCGGTGCCCCCAGAAGATCAGCGCGTCGCGCCCTTCCACCGCAATTTGCACCTTGGCGCCCACGGGCAGCGCCACCTTCGTCTGCACGTGCCCGAATGGCAGTCCGGTGAACACCGGCGCATCGATTCGCTGGCGCAACCATTCCACCACCGTTTGCAGCTTGAAGCCGCGGTCGTGCGGATACGGCTTGTAATTGGTGAAGTGGCCGAGCAGCACCGCCTTCTGCTTCGCGAGCACCCCTGCGTAGAGCAACTGCGTGAGCATGCGCTCGATGCGATAGGGATGCTCGTGGACGTCCTCCAGGAACAGGATGCCACCCTTGACCTTGGGCAGCCACGGCGTGCCGGCCAGCGAAGCGACGATCGCGAGATTGCCGCCCCACAAAACGCCCTTCGCGTCCCAGGCTTTCGCCTGCGCTTCCGTCCGCGGCAATTGCCAGCCCGTGCCTTCGCCCTGGCCGGTGATGAGATCGTCGAAGCAGGCCGCCATGATGTCGTCGGGCTCGCCCTCGGTGCCGAAATCCTCTCCCACCGCCGGGCCGGACCATGTGACTTCGCCCGTTTCCGCCAGCACCGCGTTCTGGAAAGCGGTGAAGTCGCTCAGGCCGACGAAGCGCGTGCCCCGCTGCACGGCCTTCGCGATGGCCTTGTACGGCAGGTGGGGCAGCAGGCGCGTGAGTCCGTAGCCGCCGCGCGTGATGATGGCGACGTCGGCGCCGCTTTCGGCGGCGCGGCGGATCGCGGCGAGGCGCGTGTCGTCGTCGCCGGCGAACCGCATGTGGGTGGCGAAGGCCGCCTCGTCGACGACGACCTCATGGCCCATGGCCTTCAGCCGCGCGATGCCGCGGCGCACGGCTGCCTTGTCGCGCACGGCGCTCGAGGGGGAGTAGACGTAGATGCTTTTCTTCACGCGGCGAAGTATCCCACTGCTGCGCGGGCGATGGCTTCGTCGCGGCCGGGTTCCCCATGCTCGATGCGCGGCGGCGGAGTATCTGGCATGCGCTGCCGAATCCGTTCGACGAGTGCCGGGTCGAAAACGTCCAGCGCCCGCAAGGCGCGCGGCCCCGCGCGGTGGCCGCGATCCGGGTACGGTGCCTCATGCGCGCCCATGGCATCGCGCGAAGGCTTGGTTTCGGTGTCGATGACGAGCAGGCCTCGATAGCGGCCTGGCGGCGCGGACGCGCGAGTGTCCCCGTCCAAGTGCGTGTTCGAGTTCGGGTTCGAGCTCGCGTCGGCATTCGAGACGGGCGTGACCGGCGCAGTTCGCACGCCCTCGCCCTCCCCGACGAGCACACTCGCGACGTGCAAGCCCAGCCCCTGGGCCACGACAACGACGCGTCGCAGGCCGAGCCGCTCGACCAGTTCGCTCGCGATTCGGCCATGCCAGAGCACGTCGTGGGCCGATTCCTTCTTCGGCTTGTCGCTGCGGCCGAAGCCGGGCAGGTCGGGCGCAACCACGCGGTGGCCCGCGGCGACGAAGATCGGGACCATCCGGCGGAATGCGTAGCTCCAGGACTCGCCGTCATGCAGGCACAGCCAGGTGAGCGGGGCATCCGGCGCGCCCTCGTCGATGTAGTGCAGACGAAGGCCATTCAGCGTCGGCAGGTCGGCCACGTACCGGGGCGCGAAGGGCCAATCGTCCAGCGCATCGAAACGCGCGTCCGGCGTGCGCAGCGCGTCGTCCCGGAGCACCCAACCGTTTTCGCGGGCGGCCTGTCGGCGCTCGCGAAAGAAATCGGTCAACAGTGCGGCGCAATCGCCTTCCAGCACGCCAGCCGCGACCGCGGTGCGGTGATTGAGAAGTGCCTGCGCGAACAGATCGACCACCGACCCGGCCGCGCCCGTCTTCGCATCGCGCGCTCCGAACACCACGCGCTTCAGCCGCGAGTGCAGCATCGCCCCGGCGCACATCGCACACGGCTCCAGCGTGACATAAAGCTCGCAGCCGTCGAGCCGGTAGTTTCCGAGCTTGGCAGCCGCCGCGCGCAGTGCGACGATTTCGGCGTGCGCGGTGGGGTCGTTGCGGGCGATCGGCTGGTTGTGGCCGGTGGCGACGATCTCGCCGTCGCGCACGACGACCGCGCCGACGGGCACCTCGCCCGCGGCGAGCGAGCGCCGCGCTTCGTCCAGCGCGCGAGCCATGAAGTCGCGGTCGTCCATCGCATCGAGTGTACAAAGCAGCTGACGGAGGAAACGAGGACCCATGAGACGAATTCTTTTCGCGCTGTGCCTGTGCTTCGCGGTGGGTGCGGCTCAGGCCCAGCTGAAGCAGGTGCGGCAGGTGGAGGGCGTGGTCGAGTACGCGCTGCCCAATGGCCTCACGGTGCTCGTGCACCACGACGATTCCAAACCGACCGCCACGGTCAACATCACCTACATGGTGGGCAGCCGGCACGAGGGCAACGGCGAAACGGGCGCCGCGCACCTGCTCGAACACATGCTGTTCAAGGCGAGCGAAACCGTGGGCGACCCCAAGCAGGAGATGACGCGGCGCGGCGCGCGCTGGAACGGCACCACCTGGGTCGACCGCACCAATTACTTCGCGCAGTTCGCGAGCGATCAGGAGACGCTGGAGTGGATGCTCGGCTGGCTGGCCGAGTCGATGACGCGCGCGAAGCTGCTCAAAAGCGAGCTCGACACCGAGATGACCGTCGTGCGCAACGAGCTCGAGCGCGCGGAGAACAACGCGTCGCGCATCCTGGGCGGCCGCATGCGGTCGGCGGCCTATCAATGGCACGGCTATGCGCGCGACGGGCTCGGCGCGCGCAGCGACATCGAGAACATCCCCATCGAGCGCCTGCGCGAGTTCTACGTGAAGCACTACCGACCGGACAACGCGGTGCTAGTGCTGGGCGGGCGATTCGACGTGACCGCCGCGTTGCGCAAGGTGGAGCAGACCTTCGGCGCGATCGCGCGCCCGGCCACGCCGCGCCCCGCCACGTACACGCTCGAGCCTTCGCAGGACGGCGAGCGTCACGTCGTGCTGCGGCGCGCGGGCGGCGCGCCCGAGGTCTCGGCGATGTATCACGTGATGCCGGCCAACAACCCGGAGTTCGCGGCCATTCGCGTGCTTGCGCAGTTGCTGGCGCAGGATCGCGGGCCGCTGGAGACCGGCCTCGTGGACAAGCGCCTTGCCGCCAGCCGCTGGGCATGGGCCATGCCCGCGCAGGAGCCGGGCTACATCAGCATGGGCGCGTCGATCGGCGACGTCGCCGACGGCGAGGCGGCGGCCCAGCGCGCCGTCGCGGAGCTGGTTCGGATCGTCGAGACGCTGGAGCCCACGCAGGAGCAGTTCAACCGCGCGCGCGCCGAGGTGCTCCAGCACGATCGCACGCAGATCCGCGACCCCGAAAGCCTGAGCCTCGGCCTCACGGGGTCCGTCGCCTTGGGCGACTGGCGCCTGATGTTCGCGCAGCGCGACTGGGTCGATGCTCTGGTCTTCGACGACTTCAAGCGCATTGCCCGAACCTGGCTCGTGCGATCGAACCGCACGACCGGCATCTACGTCCCGGAGAAGACCGCGCCGGTGCGCGCGCCGGCGCCTGCGAACGTCAACGTTGCGCAACTGCTCAAGGACTATTCGGGCCGCGCTGTCGATGTCGCCGTGGCGGATTTCCCGCTGACGCCCGACGAGATCCAGAAGCGCGTCGTCACGAGCCGCCTCACCGTCGGCGGCGCGCCGGGTCTTCGCGTCGCCGTCCTGCCGCGCGTCACGAAGGAATCGCGCGTGCAGGGGTTGTTGCGCCTGCGATGGGGAACAGTGGAAGCCGTGAACGGCCAGGCCGTGATGGCCTCGCTGATCGGCGGCCTGCTCAGCCAGGGCACGGCCACCCTGCCCTCGGCCGAAAAGGTGCGCGAGAAGCTGCTCGCGCTCGACGCCAACGTGCGATTCACCGCGGGCGTCGGCGGCGCGACGGCCACGTTCGAGGCGCCCGCGCGCAACACGCGCGAAGTGATGGAACTCGTGGCCGAGATGCTGCAGCGACCGGCCTTTGCCGACGATGCGTTCGAGCGCGTGCGCGGAGCCGCCATCGCCGCGAACCGCGCGGCGCAATCCGACACTGCGGCTCTCGCCGCGAACTCTCTGCAGCGGGCGTTTTTCAAGTACCCGCCTGGCGACCCGCGCGAGCCGCGCACGCTCGAAGAAAGCGGCAGGCTGCTGCAGCAGGCGACGCCGGCGCAGCTCCGCGAGTTCTGGCGGCGCTTCGCGGGCGCGGGCGTCGGCGAGTTGTCCGTGGCCGGTCCGGTGGACGCGGCGCAGGTGCAATCCTGGGCGCAGCAGCTCTTCGGCGCGTGGAAGTCCGCCGAACCGCATCGGCCGTGGACTTTCTCGTACGCCGACGACTTGAAACCCGTGTCGGTCACCGTCGAAGTCCCGGAAAAAGCCAACGCCAGCTACACGGCGCGCGTGCCCTTGACGTTGAACGAGGAGTCGCCCGACTTCGCCCCGCTCTTCACCGCCGTGCAGTTGCTGGGCGGCCGCGCGGGCACGGCCTTGTGGCAGCGCGTTCGCGAGAAGGAGGGCCTGAGCTACGGCGTGAACTCGTCGCTGTCCGTGCCCTCCGTCGGACGCGAGGACGGCAATGCCGGCGCGATCAACATCAACGCGAGCTTCGCGCCGCAGAATCGCGACCGCCTGCGCGCGGTCATCCGCGACGAGATCGAGACGCGGGTGAAGAGCGGCTTCAGCGGCATCGAGGTCGGCTTCGCGCGCCGCGCCATCGCCAGCGCCCGCCGCGACTCGCTCGCGCAGCCGGTGAACCTCGTGTCGCTGCTCGCGAACAACCTGCGTTATGGACGCGACATGAACTGGTACGCGAAGCGAAGCGAAGAATTCGAGAAGCTGGATGCGCAGGCCGTGAATGCCGCGCTGGCGAAGTACCTGGACGTGAGCCGGCTCACGGAGGTGGCGGCGGGGACGTTCGGGCGCTGAGTCGAGGCGCGGTTATTTTGAATCGTCGACGGGCCGCGCCTGCTGCATCGCCCCTTCGACGGATTGCTTGACCTGGTCGAGCTGCTGCTTCGGGCTGCCCGTCGGCGCCGCGACGGCCGGCTGCCCGGGCGCGGCCGGCACCGCTTGCGAGCTCGCGGGCACCGAGACCGAGCTGAGGTTCTTCTTCGCGAGCACGCCGACGATCGCGACGACCACCAGCAGCGCCAGCACACCCACCATCGCGCGCATCGTTCATTTTCCTTTCAGGCCAAGCCGTTCCATCCACGCCGCGAGTTCGCGCTCGTCGGCGTTACCGGCAGCATAGCCCGCCTGCAGCTTCGCGTGCGATTCGGGGCGATGCTGGTTCAGCTTGATCTTGCACGCCCACTCGGTCACTTCGAGCTCAAACCCCACGATGCCCGCGAGCATCTTCAGCGCGAAGTCCTCGCCGAGGCTGCGCCATTGCTCGGCGTAAGCGGGCTCGTGGTCGCCGATCAGCTTTTTCAGCAGCGCGTCCTTGGCTTGCGGGTCTTCGATCAGCGCCGCGCGGACCTTGCAGTGCACGACGACATAGTTCCAGCTCGGGACGCGCTGGCGGTCCTCGTAGATCGCGGGCGATTGGTAGGCGTGGGGGCCGTTGAAGACCACGAGCGCCTCGGGTCGCGCCTGCAGGTAACGCCAATGCGGATTCGGCTTGGCAACGTGGCCTAGGAGGATGTACTTGCCGTCGCGCTCTTCGAGGTGCAGCGGCAGGTGCGTCACGTACGGGAATCCCGTGTCGTCGGTCGAAATCAGGTTGGCGAACGGATGCCTCCGCATCAATTCGGCGGCGGCCGCGGCATCGGTGGACTTGAACTGCGGCGGCTGGTACATGGGTGCTTCTCCAGCGCCGACTGCGTATTCCACCCGATGACGGGCACGATTCCACGCTGATGGCGGGCGCTGTTCCAGCCGATGGCGGGCGGCGTTCCATGCGATCGCGGGCAGCGTTCCATGCTGATGGCGGGCACGATTCCAT
>NZ_JBFWNP010000042.1:0-45675 GCF_050250995.1 Ramlibacter sp. | reverse complement strand
TCATCATCAGGCGGATGGCCGCGGCCTCGTCCTCGGCCGTCTTGCGGCGGGCCTGCAGGTCGCGGGCACGCGCGGCTTCATCGTCGGCGCGCGCCTTCGATTCGGCGGCGGCTTTCTCGCGCGCGTCGGCCTGGGCCTTTGCCACGGCCTGCGCGGCTTCGTCGGCGGCGGCCTTCGCCTGGGCCGCGGCGGCGCTGGCTGTGGCATTCGCGTTCGCGCTCGCATCGGCCTGCGCCTGCGCCTGCGCGGACGCTGCTGCTGCTGCTGCTGCGGCGGCGGCGCGTTCGGCTTCGCGCTTCTCCTCGGCCTCGCGCTCGCGCGCCTCGGCCTCCTCGCGTTCGCGGCGCTTGGCGGCGAGCTCCTCTTCCTGCCGGCGGATCAGCTCGGCCTGGCGGCGGGCTTCCTCCTCGCGGCGGGCGAGTTCGGCCTCGTCGGGGCCGGACGGCTGAGACGGCGTCTCGGGCGCCTCGACCACGGCCGTGTCGACGCCGTCGTCCCGCTTGACGAAGGTGCGCTTCTTGCGCACTTCAACTTGGATCGTGCGCGCCTTGCCCGTGGCGTCGGCCTGCTTGATCTCGCTGGTGGACTTCTTCACCAGGGTGATCTTCTTGCGCTCGGGCGTGGCGGTGCCGTGGGCATGCTGCAGGTAGCCCAGCAGCTTCTGCTTGTCGGCATCGGAGAGCGAATCGCTCGGCGACGACTTGGCCACGCCCGCGCTGCGGAGTTGCTCCAGCAGCGTGTCGGGGGACTTCTTGAGTTCGTTCGCGAACTCTGCGACGGTGGTACTAGACATGTGGATTCAGTTCCTCCGGCCGTTTCATTCCTGCGTCGCCGTGGCATTGGTGAACCAATGCTCGCGCGCCTTCATGATCAGGGCCTTGGCCTCGTCTGCCGACTGGCCAGTGATCTCGGTCAACTCGTCGAGCGCCAGGTCGGCCAGCTCGTCGCGGGTGTGGACGCCCGCGTCCGCCAGCTTGCCGATCAGGGTCGGGTTCAGCCCGTCGAGGTCGCGCAGGTCCTGCGACACTTCCTCGACGCTTTCCTCGTGCGCGATTTCCATCGTGAGCAGCGCGTCCTTGGCCCGGGTGCGCAGTTCGTTGACGGTGTCCTCGTCGAACGATTCGATCTCGAGCATCTCGGAGATGGGCACGTACGCCACTTCCTCCAGGCTCGTGAAACCCTCGACGATCAGGATGTCGGCGATTTCCTCGTCCACATCCAGCTTTTCCATGAAGAGCGAGCGCAGCTTCTGCTGCTCCTCGGCGGTCTTCTGCGCCGATTCGTTCGCATCCATGATGTTGATCTTCCAGCCCGTGAGCTCGGAGGCGAGCCGCACGTTCTGGCCGCCGCGGCCGATGGCGATGGCGAGGTTCTCCTCGTCGACCACCACGTCCATGGCGTGCTTCTCCTCGTCGACGACGATGGACGACACGTTCGCGGGCGCCAGCGCGCCGATCACGAACTGCGCCGGGTCCTCGGACCACAGCACGATGTCGACGCGCTCGCCGGCGAGCTCGTTCGTCACGGCATTCACGCGCGAGCCGCGCACGCCGACACAGGTGCCGATGGGGTCGACGCGCTTGTCGTGGGAGATGACGGCGATCTTGGCGCGCGAGCCGGGGTCGCGGGCGCAGCTCTTGATCTCGAGCAGGCCCTGCTCGATCTCGGGCACTTCCTGGCGGAACAGCTCGATCATGAACTCGGGGGCCGAGCGCGACAGGATGATCGGGGCGCCGCGCAGCGTGAGGTCGACCTCCATGATCATCGCCCGCACGCGGTCGCCGTTGCGCAGGTTCTCCTTGGGGATCATCTCGGCGCGGCGCAGGCGCCCTTCGACGCGGCCGCTCTCGACGATGATGTCGCCCTTGTCCATGCGCTTGACGGTGCCCACGAAGATCTTGTCGCCGCGCGACATGAAATCGTTGAGGAGCATCTCGCGCTCGGCGTCCCGGATCTTCTGCAGGATGACCTGCTTGGCGGCCATCGCGCCGATGCGGCCGATGGGCACGGACTCGATGCCTTCCTCGATGTACTCGCCCTCCTCCACGTCGGCGATGCGGTCCTTCGCATCCATGAGCAGTTCTTCGGCGTCGGGGTTCTGCAGGCCGGCGTCGTCGGGCACGACCAGCCAGCGGCGGAAGGTCTCGTAGTTGCCGCTGTCGCGATCCACCGCCACGCGGATGTCCACGTCGCCCGAGTACAACTTCTTGGTGGCCTGGGCCAGCGCGGCCTCCACCGCGCCGAAGACCACGTCGCGCTCGACGTTCTTCTCGCGCGAGATGGCATCCACCAGCATCAACATTTCGCGGTTCATTGCGACTCTCCTGCAGCTGTCCTGGGCCTGCGGCCCTTGAAATCGACGATGGGTGCGAGGCGCGCGTCCTTCACCTCGTCCCACGTGAAACCCAATGCCTGCAATGCTGCAGGCGCCTTTTTCTTCTTCGACACCCGCACGCCGGGTGCGGGAGGCGGTTCGTCGCTCCACACGATCTGCCAGCCCGCTTCGGTCCTGCCGAGCGTGCCGCGAAACTTCTTGCGGTTGGCCGCCACGGGGCCCGTCGCCGCCGCCGCGCCGATCGGCGCCTTCAGCGTGAGGTCGACGATCTCGCCGACGAAGCGGTCCAGGTCGGCCTCGCGCTTCAACGGCCGGTCGATCCCCGGCGAGGACACCTCGAGGCGCTTGTAGTCGACGCCATCGACCTCGAGCGCGAATTGCAGCTGGCGCGTGACGCGCTCGCAATCCTCGACGTTGACCGTCTTCTCCTCGCTTCCGTGGCCGCCCCAGGGCATGTCGATCGTGACGCGAAGCGTCCCCCCGGGTGTACGTTCGATGTCCACCAGGTCGTAGCCGAGGCCGGCTACGGTTGTCGCGACGATGTCCTGTAATGCCAAGTTCTGAGGTTGTACGATGAAACGGCCAAAAAAAACGGGCGGTAGATTCCGCCCGTTTGGGATAGAGGCCGGTATTGTAGCTCGCTACACGTTTGCCTGCAATGCGTTGGGAGGGCTCAAGACGCGGCCGCCACAAGCGTCCGCGCGCAACTCAAGACGCGGCCGCTACGAGCGTCCGCGTGTATACATCGCGTGGACTGTCGAGCACCTGCGCCACCGGGCCGGCCTCGACGATCTCGCCATCCTTCATCACCAGCACATCGTGCGCCATCGCGCGGATGACGTCCACGTCGTGGGTGATCAGCAGATAGCTCAGGCCTCTCTCACGTTGGAGCCTTTGCAGCAGTTTCAAGACCTGTTTCTGGATCGTGACGTCGAGCGCGCTGGTGGGCTCGTCGAGGATCAGCAGATGAGGTTGCACGATCAGCGCGCGCGCGATGGCCAGGCGCTGGCGCTGGCCACCGGAGAATTCGTGCGGGTAGCGGCCCAGCAGTCCGGGGAACTGCGCCTCGCCCAGTCCAACGTCCTCGAGCGTGGCGATCACGCGCTCCCGCCGCGCCGCGAGGTCCAGTGCGGGCTCGTGGACGAGCAGCCCTTCGCCGACGATTTCCTCCACCGTCATGCGCGGCGAGAGCGACGAGAACGGGTCCTGGAACACCACCTGCACCAGCCGCCGGATGCCCTTGTTGGCCGCCGAATCCGGCCCCCAGCGGGTGCCGACCAGATTGAGCTCGCCGACGTACGGAATGAGGCCGAGACTCGCGAGCGCGAGCGTGGACTTGCCCGAGCCCGACTCGCCCACCACGCCCAGCGTGCGGCCGGCCCGCACGGTGAAGCCCGCGCCCTTGACTGCCACGAATTCGCCCTTGCGGAACCACCCCCTGAATCCGGGCAGCGGCACGGGGTATTTGACCTGCATGCCGAGCGCCTGCATCACCGGCGCCGCGGCCACCGCGCCCTCTTCCAGGTCGCGCTCGGGCCGGCTGTCGATGAGCTTGCGCGTGTACGGGTGTTGCGGCGAGGCGAACACCTCGCGCACCGGGCCGTGCTCCACGAGGTGCCCGCTCTCCATCACGGCGACGCGGTCGGCGAACTTGCGCACGAGGTTGAGGTCGTGCGTGATGAGCAGCACCGCCATGCCGGTCTGGCGCTGCAGGTCGCCGAGCAGGTCGAGGATCTGCTGGCGCAGCGTCACGTCGAGCGCGGTCGTCGGTTCGTCGGCGAGCAGCAGGCGCGGCCGGCACGCGAGGGCCATTGCGATCATGGCGCGCTGGCGCTGGCCGCCGGAGAGTTGATGCGGATACGACTCGGCGCGCCGCCGCGGCTCCGGGATTCCGGTGGCGGCGAGCGCTTCGATGGCGGCTTCCCACGCCTGCCGGTTCGACAGGCCCTGCTTCAGCTGCAGAACTTCCGCCACCTGGTTGCCCACGGTGTACACCGGGTTCAGCGCCGTCATCGGCTCCTGGAAGATCATCGCGATGTCGTCGCCGCGGATTCCCAGCAGTTCGCGTTCGGGCAGTTCCAGCAGGTTGCGCGGTGCCCCGCCGTCCGGCGGGGCGAGCATGGCCCGGCCGGACAACCGCGCATTGAGGGCCAGGCGCACGAGACTGAGCGCGGTGACGGTCTTGCCCGAGCCGGATTCGCCGACGAGCGCGAGCTTTTCGCCGGGACCGATGTCGAAGTCGACGCCATGGACGACCTCCTTCCCGCCGAAGGACACGCGCAGGCCGCGAACTTCCAGCAGCTTTTCGGTCGCGCCCATCATGCGTCCGCCTTTCGGGGATCCAGCGCATCGCGCAACGCATCCCCCATGAACGTCAGGAGAAGCAGGGTGATCACCAGGACGGCAAAGGTCGAAAGAGAAATCCACCACGCATCGATGCTGTTCTTCCCCTGGCTCAGCAGCTCGCCGAGCGAAGGCGTGCCGGGCGGCACGCCGAGGCCCAGGAAGTCGAGGGACGTCAAGGCGAGGATGGCGGCGCTCATGCGAAACGGCAGGAAGGTGATGACCGGCGTCATGCTGTTGGGCAGGATGTGCTTCCACATGATCCGCCCGTTGCCCACGCCCAGGGCGCGCGCGGCGCGAACGTAGTCCATCTGCCGGTTGCGCAGGAATTCCGCGCGCACGTAATTCGACAGGCCCATCCAGCCGAACAGGCTCAGCAGCAGCAGGAGCAGCGCAACGCTCGGTGCGAAGATCGCGCTGAAGATGATCAGCAGGTACAGCTCCGGCATCGACTCCCAGATCTCGATGAAGCGCTGGAACGCGAGATCCGTCTTGCCCGCGAAGTAGCCCTGGACCGCACCGGTCACCACGCCGATGAATACGCCGATGGCCGTGAGCCCGAGGCCGAACAGCACGGACAGCCGGAAGCCGTAGATGAGCTGCGCAAGCATGTCGCGGCCGCGGTCGTCGGTGCCCAGCAGGTTGTCGCCGGTGGGCCGCGAGGGGTTCGGCTCCTTCGCCCAATAGTTCACCGTCTTCGAGCCATAGCGGATGGGCGCGTGGATCGCCCAGTTCCCGTTGCGGCTCAGCTGTTCGCGAATGAACGGGTCGAGGTAGTCCGTCTCGGTCTTGAAGTCGCCGCCGAAAGTCGTCTCGGGGTAGGCGGTGAGCATCGGGAAGAAATAGGTGCCCTGGTATCGGACGACGAGGGGGCGGTCGTTCGCGATCAGTTCCGCGAAGAGGCTGAGCACCAGCATCGCCGAGAAGAGGACGAGGCTGTAGAAGCCGAGCTTGTTGCGCCGGAAGCGCCGCCACGCGCGCACGCCCGGCGACGCCTGCGCTCCCGCCGGGACGGCTTGCGGACTAATCGAATTTGACACGCGGATCCACCCACACGTACATGAGGTCGCTCAGGAGCTTGGTGAAGAGCCCGATGAGCGTGAAGAGATAGAGCGTGCCGAGCACGACCGGATAGTCGCGGCGGATCACGCTCTCGTAGCTCAGCAGCCCGAGCCCGTCGAGCGAGAACAGGGTCTCGATCAGCAGCGAGCCGGTGAAGAACGCGCCGAGGAACGCCGCCGGAAAGCCCGCGATGATGGGCATCAGCGCATTGCGCAGCACGTGCTTCCACAGCACGCTGCGCTCCGAGAGCCCTTTGGCGCGCGCCGTCAGCACGTACTGCTTGCGGATTTCCTCCAGGAACGAATTCTTGGTGAGCATGGTCGTGACCGCGAAGCTGCCCACCACCATCGCCGTCACCGGCATCGCGATGTGCCACAGGTAGTCGACGATGCGCGCGCCCCAGGACAGTTCCTCCCAGTTGCTGGAGGTCAGGCCGCGCAGCGGGAACCACTGCAGCTGCCCGCCGAAGATCACGAGGAGTGCGACGCCGAGCACGAAGCCCGGAATCGCATAGCCGATCAGCACCACGAGCGTCGTGACGAGGTCGAAGCGCGAGCCCGCGCGCACCGCCTTCGCGATCCCCAGCGGCACGGCGATGAGGTAGCTGATGAAGAAGGTCCACAGGCCCAGCGAAATCGACACCGGCAACTTCTCCACGATCAGCGTGCCCACGCTCTTGTTCTGGAAGAAGCTGCGGCCCAGGTCGAACTGCGCGTACTGCTTGAGCATCTGCACGAAGCGTTCGTGCGGCGGCTTGTCGAAGCCGTAGAGCTTCTTGATCTCCGCGAGCCGCCTCGGGTCCACGCCCTGCGCGCCGCGGTAGCTCAGGCCGCCGCTTTCCGCGCCGCCGCTGCCGGCCGTGCCCGCCTTCGCTTCGGCCAGGTACTGCTCCACCGGCCCGCCGGGGACGAACTGCGTGACGACGAAGGTGACGAGCAGCACGCCGAGCAGCGTCGGCAGCATGAGAAGAAGGCGCTTGAGGATGTATGCGGCCATGCGTCTACTTCCTCCACCAGGTGTCGATCGCCCAGCCCTCGCCCTGCACGTACGGCGGCATTTCGGCCGGCCGCGCAAGGCGCCATGCGTTATACGCGAGGCGGTGCGTGCCGGCCGTCCACTCCGGCACCAGGTAATGGCTGTGGACGATCACCCGTTCGAGCGCGCGACAGGCGGGCAGCAGCTCCGCCTTGGTCTTCGCGGCCACCATCTTCGCGATGAGATCGTCGACCGCCCGGCTCTTGACGCCCGGAAAGTTGCCCGAATCCTCGGTGTCCGCCGCCTTGCTGCCGAACATGTCGGCGTACTCCTGGCCGGGGCTGTGCGTGCCCGCGTAATTGATGGTCATGACGTCGAAGTCGAATTTCTGCAGGCGCTGCTGGTAAAGGGCGAAATCGACCGCGCGGAAATTCAGCTGGATGCCGAGCTTCTCGAGGTTGCGCATCCACGGGCTCACGACACGGATGCCGCCGTCCTGCGAATCGAGATACTCCAGGACCATGGCCTCGCCCTTCGCGTTGCGCAGCTTGCCGTCGGCCTTCACCTCCCAGCCCGCCTGCTTCAGCAATTCCAGCGCCTTGCGCAGGTTGCCGCGCAGGCTGCTCGCGCCATCGGTGCGCGGAGGCTCGTACATGGGGCCGAACACGGCCGGCGGCACGTCCTTGCGCCACGGCTCGAGCAACGCCAGCTCCTCGGGCGGCGGCATGCCGGTCGCCTTGCAGTCGGTGTTGCCGAACAGGCCGCTCACGCGCTGGTAGGAGTTGTAGAACATCTGCCGGTTCATCCACTCGTAGTCGAGCGCCAGCCCGAGCGCCTCGCGCACCCGGTGGTCCTTGAGCTTCTCACGCCGCGAGTTGAGCACGAAGCTCTGGAAGCCCGAAGGCAGCCGGTGCTTGAGCTCCACCTTCACCAGCTCGCCGCTGTCGAAGCGCTTGCCGCTCACGCGCCGCGCCCAGTCGCCCGCGGAGAAGAATCGCATCAGGTCGAACTCCGCCGCCTTCAGGGCCTCAAGCCGGGCGGTGTTGTCCTTGTAGATCTTCACCGTGATCTGCGCGAAATTCGCCGTGCCGCGCCGCACGTTGAGGTTCTTGCCCCAGTAGTTCGGGTCGAGCACGTAGGTGATGTCCTTGCCGAAGCGCACCGGGCCGATCTTGTACGGTCCGCTGCCGATCGGCGGGTCCATCACGACCTCGTCGAACTTCTTGCCCTTGCCCCAGGCGCGGCTGAAGACGGGGAGTCCGCCCACGGTCAGCGGCAGTTCCTTGTTCGGCTTCCTGAACCGGAATCGCACGGTGCGGTCGTCCACCATGTCCACGCCCGCCACGTCCTCCAGCTGCGTCTTGTACGCGGGCGAGGTGTATGGGCTCATGAGGATGTCGAAGCTGTGCTTCACGTCGGCGGCGAGCACGGGGTCGCCGTTGTGGAACCGCGCGTCCTTGCGGATGCGGAAGGTGGCGGCCATGCCATCGGCCGACACGTCGACGTCTTCGGCCAGCAGGCCGTACGCCGAGGCGGTTTCGTCGAGCGAGCCGGTGAGCAGGCTCTCGAACATCAGCGTCGACAGGTAGGCCGGCGCGTTGCCCTTGATCGTGAACGGGTTGTACTTGTCGAAAGTCGAGACGCGCAGGTTGCTGACGAGGCGCAGCTCGCCCCCCTTCGGTGCGTTGGGGTTGACGTAGCTGAAGTGCGGGAAATCCGGCGGGTACTTGAGGTCGCCCCACAGCGCATAGCCGTGGGCGGCCCAGGCCAGCGGCGTGGCGGCGAGGGCGAGGCAGAACAGCAATAAGCGCATGAGGGGCATTCTGCCGTCAGTTTCGGCGACGCGGGAATGGGGTCGGTCTCTTCGAGGCCGGCGCGCATTATGCTGGTGGCCTCCGGCCCGTCCACCGACATCGATCCCATGAGATTCAAGCTTCTGCTCGCGTCCCTCCTCGCCTCCGGCGCGATCGCGCAGGCCGCCGTCGTTCCCGCCGGCGTGCAGCTCCACCCCACCCAGACGATGGTGCGCAACAACGGCTCGGAGCCGGAGACGCTCGACCCCGCGTCCGCCGAGTCCGTGGGCTCGAACAACATCGTGCGCGACCTGTTCGAGGGCCTGACCGCCAACGATGCGGAGGGCAGGATCGTGCCCGGCGCCGCCGAGAGCTGGCGGCAGGCGAACGCGACCACATGGGTGTTCAAGCTGCGCCCCAACGGCAAGTGGTCCAACGGCGAGGCGGTGACGGCCGACGACTTCGTCTACGGCATCCGCCGCTTCGTCGATCCGAAGACGGCGTCGAACTACGCGACGACCTTCGGCGCCTTCCTGCTCAACGGCAAGGACGTCGTCGCCGGCCGGAAGCCGCCCGCCGAGATCGGCGTGAAGGCGCTCGACAAGCTCACGCTGGAGGTGAGGACGGCCTACCCCATCGCCTTCCTGCCCAGCCTGATGGCGAACAACAACCTCGGCGCGATCCATAAGGCGACCGTCGACAAGCATGGCCGCGACTGGACCAAGCCGGGCAACCTGGTGGGCAACGGCGCCTTCGTGCTGAAGGAGTGGCAGGTCAACAGCCGCCTCGTGATCGAGAAGAACCCGCACTACTGGGACGCCTCGAACGTGCAGCTCACGCGCGTGACCTACCTGCCGGTGGAAGACGGCAGCGCCGACCTCAAGCTGTACCAGGCCGGGCAGAACGACATGGTCTACCAGCTGCCGCCGGGCAGCTTCGAGGCGATGAAGAAGCAGTATCCGAACGACATCCGCAATTCGCCGATGCTCGGGCTGCGCTACTACTCCCTGCACAACGGCAACCCCGCGTTCAAGGACGTGCGCGTGCGCAAGGCGCTGTCGATGGTGCTCGATCGCGACATCCTTGCGCAGAAGGTGACGGCCGACGGCCAGGCGCCGGCCTACGGCTTGATGGTCAAGGGCCTCGAAGGCGCGGACATGGACGTCTACGACTGGGCCGCCTGGCCGATGGCGAAGAAGGTCGAGGAGGCGAGGAAACTGCTCGCGGCGGCCGGCGTGAAGCCGGGCACGAAGTACAAGTTCGCGTACAACACGAGCGAATATCACAAGAAGATGGCGATCTTCGCGCAGTCGGAGTGGAAGTCGAAGCTGGGGATCGACATCGAGCTCGAGGCGATGGAGTTCAAGGTGCTGCTGAAGAAGCGGCACGATGGCGAGTTCCAGATCGCGCGCAACGGCTGGGTCGCCGACTACAACGACGCGACGAACTTCCTCGCGCTCGTGCGCTGCGGCTCCGACCAGAACAACAACTTCAACTGCAACCGCGAGGCCGAGAAGCTCGTGGAGGAAGGCATCGCGCAGACCGATCCGGCGAAGCGCCGTGCGCTGCTGACGCGCGCGGTGAAGACGATCATGGAGGACTACCCGATGATCCCGCTGCTGCAATATTCGATGCCGCGGCTGGTGAAGCCGTGGGTGGGCGGCTATTCCCTGTCCAACGCCCAGGACCGTTTCCGCTCCAAGGACTTCTACATCGTCAAGCACTGATGTGGCGCTACACCTTCCGCCGGATCCTCGCGACCCTCCCGACGCTGCTGGCGGTCGTCACGCTCTGCTGGCTGCTGCTGCGTCTCGCGCCCGGCGGTCCGTTCGACGGCGAGCGCGCGGTGTCGCCCGAGGTGCTGGCGAACCTCCAGGCGAAATACGGCCTCGACAAGCCGGCGTGGCAGCAATACCTGCAGTACCTGGGCAACCTGCTGCAGGGCGACCTCGGCCCCTCGTTCCGGTACGCCGACTGGTCCGTCAATGAACTGGTGGCGAACGCTCTGCCCGTGTCCGCGACCCTCGGCAGCGTGTCGCTCGTTCTGGCCGTGCTTATCGGCGTGGCGCTGGGCATCGCCGCCGCGCTTCGGCGCAACACCGTCGTCGATTACGCGGTGATGGCCATCGGCAACCTCGGCAGCGTCATCCCCTCGTTCGTGATCGGCCCGGTGCTCATCCTCGTCTTCGCCCTGTGGCTGAAGGTGCTGCCCGCGGGCGGCTGGGACGGCTTCCAGCTCCGCTACATGGTGCTGCCCGTCGCGCTTCTCACGTTCATCAACGTCGCGGCCATCGCGCGCGTGATGCGCGGCAGCCTGATCGAGACGATGCACGGCAACTTCATCCGCACCGCTCGCGCGAAAGGCATGCCCGCGCGCATCGTGGTGCTGCGGCATGCCCTGCGGCCCGCGCTCCTGCCCGTGGTGTCCGTGATCGGGCCGCTCGCGATTTCGTCGGTCACGGCGGCGCTCGTCACCGAGACCGTGTTCTCGCTGCCCGGCCTGGGCAAGCTCATCGTCACCGGCGCGGGCAACCGCGACTACACGCTGGTGCTCGGTCTCGTCGTGCTGATCACGGCCGTGGCGGTCACGTTCAACCTGCTGGTCGACCTCGCCTACGCCGCGCTCGACCCGAAAATCCGCTACGCATGAACGGCCGCAGTCCCTGGTCCGATGCCCGCCGACGCTTCGCGCGCAACAAGGCCGCGGTTGCAAGCGCCATCGTGCTCGCGGTCATCGCCCTCGCCTGCATCTTCGGGCCGATGCTGCTGCCCCACGCCTACGACAGCACCGACTGGGATGCGATGAAGCTCGCGCCCTCCATGAAGAACATGCACCTGTGGGGCACAGACGAGTCGGGCCGCGACCTGCTCGTGCGTTCGCTCATGGGCGGCCGCATCTCCCTCATGGTCGGCGTGCTCGCGACGCTGGCCTCCGTCGCCATCGGCGTCGCGTGGGGCGCGACGGCCGGCTTCATCGGCGGCCGCACCGACGCGATCATGATGCGCATCGTCGACACGATGTACGCCATCCCCTACCTGCTCATCGCCATCCTGCTCGTCACCCTGCTGGGCCGCGAGTTCTACCTCGTCGTGCTCGCCATCACCGCCTTCTCGTGGATGGACATGGCGCGCGTGGTGCGCGGCCAGACGCTGTCGCTGCGGCACCGCGAATTCGTCGAGGCCGCGCGCGCCATCGGCGTGTCGACGCCGCGAACGATCGCCTCGCACATCGTGCCCAACCTGCTGGGGGTGGTGGTGGTCTACGCGACGGTGACGGTGCCCGGCGTGATCCTCACCGAGTCGGTGCTGTCGTTCCTCGGCCTCGGCATCCAGGAGCCGATGACGAGCTGGGGCGTGCTGATCGAGGACGGCACTTCGGTGATGGAGGATGCGCCGTGGATGCTGCTGTTCCCGGCGGCCCTGCTTTCCATCACGCTCTACTGCTTCAACTTCGTGGGCGACGGGCTGCGCGACGCGCTCGACCCGAAGGAGCACTGACGTGGCGGATACCCTGTTGGAGGTCGAGAGCCTCGGCGTTCGCTTCGACGTGCCCGAAGGGGAGATCGTCGCCGTCGACGACGTGAGCTTCACCGTCGAGCGCGCGAAGACCTTCGCCATCGTCGGCGAGAGCGGCTCGGGCAAGAGCCAGAGCATGCTCGCGATCCTGGGACTGCTCGCCGCGAACGGCCGCGCGTCGGGCCGTGCGTCGTACGACGGCGAAGATCTCCTGGCGCTGCCGGGCAAGCGCCTGAACCGCATCCGCGGCAACCGCATCGCGATGATCTTCCAGGATCCGATGACCTCGCTCAATCCCTACCTGACCATCGAGCGGCAGCTGACCGAGGTGCTGGAAGTCCATCGCGGCCTGTCGCGGCGCCAGGCCGCGGCGCGCGCGATCGAGGCGCTCGAAGCGGTGAGCATTCCCGATGCCGCGCGCCGCATCGGGATGTATCCGCACGAATTCTCCGGCGGCATGCGGCAGCGGATCACCATCGCGATGGCGCTGTTGTGCCAGCCCGAACTGCTGATCGCCGACGAACCCACCACCGCGCTCGACGTAACCGTGCAGGCGCAGACGCTGCAACTGCTGCGGCGCATGCAGCGCGAGTCGGGCGCCGCCATCGTGCTCATCACCCACGACCTCGGCGTGGTCGCGGGGCTCGCCGACGAGGTGATGGTCATGCAGTCCGGCCGCATCGTGGAGCGGGGCGACGTCGATTCGATCTTCCATGCGCCGCGGCAGGCGTACACGCAAGCGCTCCTGGCCGCCGTTCCGCGGCTGGACCGCGACGACGCGCCGCGCGCCTTCGCGCCTTCGGGGAATGCGCCATGAGCGGGAATCACGCCACGGACGCATCGAGCGCACCTGCCGCATCGATGGCGACGGACATGTCGGCCGGCGCAAGCCCGTTGCTGTCCGTGCGCGACCTCCACGTCGACTTCCGCGTGCGCGGCGCGAATGCGCTGCCCTGGACGCCGATGCGCACGCTGCGTGCGGTCGACGGCGTGAGCCTGGACCTCCATGCCGGCGAGACGCTGGGCGTGGTCGGTGAGTCCGGCTGCGGCAAGTCGACCCTCGCGCGCGCGATCCTCGGGCTCGTTCCGGCCTCCGCGGGCAGCATCCGCTGGTTCGGCGAGGAGATGCGGGGCGCGCCCACCGCCGCGTGGCAGAAGGTCCGCCGGCAGGTGCAGGTCGTGTTCCAGGACCCGCTCGCTTCGCTCGACCCGCGCATGAACGTCGCGCAGATCGTCGCCGAGCCGCTGCGCACCCACGAGCCGCACCTGTCGAGGCAGGACATGCATCGGCGAGCGAAAGCCATGCTCGAGCGCGTCGGCCTCGCCGAAAGCCAGATGTCCCGCTACCCGCACGAATTCTCCGGCGGCCAGTGCCAGCGCATCGGCATCGCGCGCGCGCTCGTGCTCGCGCCGCGCGTGGTGGTCTGCGACGAGCCGGTTTCGGCGCTGGACGTCACCATCCAGGCGCAGATCGTCGAGCTGCTCGAAGCGCTTCAACGCGAGATGCGACTCGCCCTGGTCTTCATCGCGCACGACCTCGCGGTGGTGCGCCGCCTGAGTCGGCGCGTGCAGGTCATGTACCTCGGCAAGACGATGGAGGCCGCGCCCGGCGATGCGCTCTACCGCACGCCTCGCCATCCCTACACCCAGGCGCTGCTCGCGGCCGTGCCGGTGCCGGATCCGCGCGTAGAGCGCGCGAAGGACGTGCCGCTGCTGGCAGGCGAGCCGCCCTCCCCGCTCGCCCCGCCCTCCGGCTGCGTGTTCCGCTCGCGCTGTCCGCACGCGTTCGCACGATGCGTGCAGGCGCCGCCGCTGAAGCCCGCGGTCGATGGCAGCGTCGTCGCGTGCTGGCTCGCCTGAGCGGCCGCCGCCGGGTCAATCGAGCTTCGCCCCCGACATCTGCACGATGTCGCGCCATCGCGCCGCCTCGGATTTCACGAAGCCCGCGAGTGCCGCGTCGCGCGCATCCTTCAGCGGCACGCTGCCTGTTCTGCGGATCAGCGACGCGAACTCGGGTTGCGTCGCCGCCGCCGCAAAGGCGTCCGCGAGCGCATTCACGACTTCGGGGGGTGTACGCGCCGGCGCGAACACCGCGGACCATGCAATGAGCTCCGCGCCGGGCGCGCCGGCCTCGGCCATCGTCGGAACGTCCTCCAGCCCCGCGATCGCCGCGGTTCCCGTGACCGCCAGAGGCACCAGCTGCTTTCGGGACAGATAGGGCGCGACGGTCGGGCCATAGTCGAAGAGAAGGTCGACGGAGCCGCCCAGCATGTCCGCAAGCGCGGGTGCGGCTCCCTTGTACGGCACATGCGTCATTTTCGTGGCGGTGGTGTGCTGGAACAGCGCGGCGGCCAGATGCGGCGCGGTGCCCGCCCCGGCCGAAGCGAAGTTCAGCTTGCCCGGATTCGCCTTCGCGTAGGCCACCAGCTGCGCGACTGTCTTGAGCGGCAGCTTCGGATTCACGACGAGAACAAGCGGCGTCGCCGAGATTCCGTACACAGGCACGAAGTCGGCCACCGGGTCATAGCGGACGTCCTTGTAGAGCGCCAGGTTGGACGCGTGCGTGCTCGAGGTGCCGAACAGGATCGTGTAGCCGTCGGCCGGCTGGCGCGCGACGTGCTCGGCGCCGAGGGAGCCGCTTGCGCCCGCCCGGTTTTCCACCACCACGGGCTGGCCGAGCCGTGCCGCCACCGATTTCGCCAGCGTCCGCGCGGCCAGGTCGGTGATGCCGCCGGGCGCGAACGGAACCACGAAGCTGATCGGCCGCGCCGGCCATGCGTCGGCGGCATGGACCCCCAGCATCGCCATGGCGGCGAAGCAGCTTGCGAGAACGTTCCTCAATGTCTTCATTTCGGTGCTCCTCGTAGTGATCATCGAACGTGCTCCTGCGCGTCCTCGACCTCGGCCTCGGCCACCGCCACGGCCACGGCCACGTCCACGGCAGCGGGTCCGGCCGCCGACACGGCCACGGGCAAGGGCAAGGTCACGGGCAGACGCAGCGTGAACGTCGTGCCCGTGCCCGCGCCGTCGCTGTGGACGTGCAGCGTGCCGCCGAGTTCGCGCGCCGCAGCCAGGCAGCCGTGCAGGCCGAAGCCATGGCCGTGCTGCTTCGTCGTGAATCCAAGCGAGAAGATCCGCGCCAGGCTCGCGGCCGGGACGCCGCAGCCGTTGTCGCGCACCGCCACCTCGCTCCATCCGTCGCGCTCGCGCACGGCGATGTGCAGCCGGGCCGCGCCCCGGACGCCCTCCATCGCATGGCGCGCGTTCTCGATCAGGTTCAGCAGGATCTGCATGACGCGGGTCTTGTCGAGCGGCGCCGGGGCCAGGGCCCCCCAATCGCGCGTCACCTCCACGCCCTCGCGCGCGAGGGCGGCTTGGTGGATCCGCAGCGCGTCGTCGATCACTTCGCCGATCACGCAGGTCTCGACCGTGCCCGTCGCGCCCGAGTAAGCGTGCTGCACCGCCACCACGTTCTTGATATGGTCCACGCTGACGCTCAGGTGCTCGAGCTCCTTCAGCAGTTGCGCGCGCTCTTCCACCAGCGCGCCCGCAAGCTGCCGCACGTAAGCGGGCAGCAAGCGGCTTTTGCCGGGATCGCGCAGCAACTCGGCTCGCGCGACAGGCTCGCGCAGGAGGTCGGCGAGATCGCTCACCCGCGCCGAGCGCGAGCCTCGGACCTGCGTGGTGAGCACGTGCGCCGACACGTTGACACTCGTGAGCACGTTGCCGACGTTGTGCAGCACGTTGGTGGCGATCTGCGCCATGCCCGCTCGCCGGGCTGCCGCGACCACGTTCGCCTGCGCCTCGTCCAGGATTCGCTCCTGTTCGCCGACCCTGCGCTGCAGGCGCTCGTGCAGGTGCGCATTGCGCAGCGTCGCGGCCAGCTGCGACGCGACGACGCCGGTGGCGTCCAGCCGTCCAGGGTGGAACGCCCGGGCCGTCGTCGAATTCGCGAGGATCAGCACGGCGTCGATGCGGCCGTCGCTTGCGAGGGGCACGCCCATGAGCGACCGGCAGGGCATCGACCGGAAGAAGGGATCCCGGCGGAAGCGCTCGTCGTTGCGGACGTCCGGCACCACGAGCGGCAGGCCGGTTCGCTCCAGGTAGCGCAGCACGGACCCGGGCACCCCCTGCGCGTCCGCCACGACAGCGGACGAAGCGCGGTCCGGCTGGCCGTCCGCATGCGAGCGCAGTCGCCACGCGCCGCCCTCGTCGTCGCGCACCGCCAGCGTTACGCGGGTCGCGCCGGTCAGGCTGCACAACACCTCCGCCACCTTCAGCCAGATCCGCTGCGGGTTCGACTCCGTCCGCATGGACTCGGCGGCGCGCAGCAGGCCGATCAGGTCCACGTCGTCGACGGGCAGGTGCGGCCGCAAGGTGTCCGTGACCGCGATCCGCGTGTCGTCGGGCGCGGCCCCGATCTCGCCCGCCAGCTGTGCCACCTTCCCCGTCGCGCCCCAGGCGGCGTAGAGCTGCTGCGCCTCTCGCAGCAAACCCATGCCGGAGTGCGACAAGCCGCGCGCCAGGTGGCAGCGCGCCGCGCGCTCCGTGACGAGCGCCGCATGCCAGGGCCGCGTGGTGCGCTCGACCGCGGTCAGCGCGCCGTCGAACCGCTGAGCCGCCTCGTCGTGGCTCCCCAGCGCCCAGGCGCGCTCCGCCAGCAGGTGGAGGTGCATGTGCCTGAAATTCGAGGGCGAATCGATCGCGCGCTGTCGCAGCCAGTCGATGCGTGCGTCGATTTCCCGCAGGCGCGACGCGCGCATCGCCGCATCTTCTCCGCACTGCCGGAGTTCCCAGGCCATCGCGATCCCGCCCAGCCAGTGCGACCAGGTCGACGTGTAGAAGCTGGCGAACGCGTCGTGCAGGCCGAGTGCGAGCCGCGCGTCCCTCGCCAGGCGCGGCATGTCCCCGTAGATTGCATGCACCATGGCGGACCACGACGCGTCATACCATCTGCTCCACCGCGATCCCACGCTGCCGGAAGCATCGACGCTCGTCTCGGGGTCGAGCTCGGGGGCGGCGGAATTCGGCCCGTGCAGCAGTGCGTCGTGAAGCTTCAGATCCGCCTCGCACCGGTCGCGGGCCTGGCGATTGTCGAGGCGCCGCGCGAGGGCGAGCGAGGCATGCAGTTCCTCGGCATAGCGGCGCAGGGTCGGACCGCACTCGAAGATGCCGATGGCGACCAGCCGGCTTGCGAAGCAGGCATCCCGCAGTTCGCCCGACGCAAGCCACTCTTCGCGCGCCCGCTCGACCTCGCCCGCGCGGCGCTCCAGGGGGTCGAACCAGTGCAGGCCACCCAGTACCCAGTTGTAGCGCGCGCGTGCCGCGCACGATTCCCATCCCATGGCCACGCCCATGTCGATGGCCTGCCTCGCGGACCGGTACGCCGTGCGCCGGTCCTGCGCGTGGGACACGGCGACCATGTCGAAGTAGCTGAAGCACGCGACGAGGTCGGCGGACGGCCCGTGTTCCTCCCACAGCCGCCGGCTGGCGAACACCATCCACGCGAGGAGGCTCGCGTCGCGCCAGAGCGGCGCGAACGAGCCCAGCGTCATGATCATGCGGCCCGCGGCAGCCACCCAGGGGGGACATGCCTCCGCGCGGCCGCGCTCGCGCTCGAGGTCGAAGGCGTCGACCCAGCGGCGAGCGCGCTCGCATTCGGATCGCGCGTCCGGAAGGTCGCCAAAATCCGCGGGGACGTCCAGGCCGAGCGAGCGGAGCACCTCCGCGCCCAGCGCGACGGCCTCGTCCAGTCGGCCGCGGTTGGCGTTGCTGAGCACCTGGACGCATTGCGCATGGACGCGGATGAGGCCGGCATCGGTGCGCGCGTCGATCCTGCGATAGATCGCATCCGCGTCCTCGGGCCGGCCGACGAAGCACAGCGCGCGGTGATACGCGACCTCGCATCCTGCCACGGCCGTCGTGTCGTCGGCGTTCCAGCGGTCCAGCAGACGCAGCGCGGCGCCGAGCATGCGGCAGCTCGCCATCGGGTTGCCCAGGCGCTCGGCCTGCGCCGCCGCGGCGCTCAGCAGGTCCGCCACGCGCACGCATTCCGGCGAGCGCTGGATCACGTCGACGGCGAACACGTACGGGTCGGCCGCCAACGAAGTGAACCCGCGGGATTCGAGGCGCCGCGCGAGCGACAGGTGAAACGCCGGGCGCTCGGCCGGCGGCAGTCGCTCGTACGCCGCCTGCTGGACCGCGCCGTGCGGCCAGCGGAGCATGCCGTCGGCGTCGGGGCGCAGGAGGAATTCGCCCTCGAACAGCGTCTCGAGGCAGCGTGCTGCGACCGACTCGTGCGCCGCGCCCGCTTCGCTTGCGGCGACCGCTGTTTCGCGGCTCACCGGAGCGCCGATGCATGCAAGCGCCTGCAACAGCTCGCGTGGCTGCGGCGCCAGCGAGGCGATCCGCGCGGCGATGAGCTCCTCCACGCTCGTCGCCGCCAGGTAGCGCCGCACCTCCTCGGGTTCCCACGACAATTCGCCCGGGCCGCGGACGCGCAGCAACCCCCGGTCGACGAGCGCCTTGACGCGCTCGATCGTGTAGAGGGGATTGCCCGTCCCGCGCGCGGCTTCGGCATGCGCGACGCCGTCCGCGCGCGTCCCGCGATCCGCTGTTGCCTGCGCCGCCATCGCCTCGGCGAGCGGGCGCGCCGTGTCCGCGTCGACGCCGAGGCGCAGCGCGAGCAGCTGCGCCGTGTCGTCGAGTTCGAGCTGGTCGACGGCCAGCATGTGCAATGCCGGCGCTTCATCGATCCAGCGCTTCATGGCGGTCGCCATCGGGTGCTGCGCCGGCATCTCCGCGTCGCGGCAGGCTCCGACCAGCAGCAGGCCCTGGAGACCTGCGCCGAGGATCGCATCGATCACCCGCACGCAGAGCGTGCCGCTCCACTGCAGATCGTCGAGGAGCACCACGAGCGGTTGCGCGGGCGTCGCCGTGGCGCGCAGCACCGCGGCAACCAGCTGCGCCATGCGCGCCGCCGCGTGGGCCGGGTCTGCCTCCCTGGCGTCGGGCACGTTTTCGAGAAAGGGCGCGAGCGCGGGCACGATGCGCGCCAGTCCCGCATGGGGTCCGAGCGCGCGCAGCAAGCGCGGGCGCACGTCTTCGCCCCGGTGTACCGATTCCGCCGCGAGAAGACGGCCGAGCTCGCCAAGCAGTTGCAGGATTTCGCTGGCTTCGCGGTAGCCGCGCGGATCGATGCGACCGGCGACGAAGCGCCCTCCGCGCGCGAGAACGTAGGGCCGCAGTTGCTCGAGCAGCGTGGTTTTCCCGACGCCGGGGGGGGCCCATGACCAGCACGACACGGCACGAGCCGGCGGACGCGGCTTCATAGTGGGCTTCCAGTGCCTGCCGTTCGCGAACGCGGCCCACGGTGGGTGCGCTGGCGCCCGGCAAGGCTGCGTTGCGGATGTCGAACAATCCCTTCTCCGGTCGGGCGCGCTCGTTCGTGCGTCTCGGGCCCTCCCCGCGTCACCGCGCTCAGGTTAATGGGGCGAGGACTGCGTCGTCAACAGCGCGCGGGCCTTTCGCCGGGATTTCAGGGCGGGGACAAAGCCGAGACAGAAAGCCCGCGAGTCGCCGACGCCTGCTGGATCCGCACCACGTTCTGGATATCACCGACGTTGCCGGCGAGGTGCCGAAGCTCGGCAAGCATCGCCGCGCGCTCTTCGGCGAGCGCCGTGGCAAGCTGGCGCACATAGCCGGGCAGCAGCCGGCCCTTCTCCTCGCGCGCGAAAAAGCGGTCGTAGTCCGCCGCATGGGCGTCCACCAGACCCGCCACGTCGGCCAGCCGCGCCGCGCGCGACTTCCGCACGTGCCCGGCCAGCAGGTGCGCCGACACGTTCACGCTCGTGAGCAGGTTGCCCACGTGATGCAGGACGTTGACGGCGATCTGGGCCATGCCGGCGCGCCGCGCCTCCTCGAGGAGCCGGGCCTGCGCATCCCGCAGCAGCAGCGTCTGCTCTCGCACGTGCTGCTCCAGCCCGCCGAGCAGGCGCGCGCTCTCGAGCGACTCGACCAGCTGGCCGGCCAGCAGCGTCAGGATGTCGACGCGCGATGCGTTGAATGCATCGCGCATGGCGCTGTTCTCCAGCAGGAGCACCGCCGGCTCGTGGCCCTGGCGAGCCACGGGCAAGGCCAGCATGGAGCAGCACCGCAGGTCCCTGAGGCCGGGCTCGGCGCGAAACCGCGGGTCGGCCACGGCATCCGGGACGATCAGCGGCTTGCCTGTGCGGCGCACGTATCGCAGGACCGAAGCGGGTCCCGTCTCCGCCGACCCCGCGTGCAGCGCCGTCTTCGTCGCGCCAACCAGGCTCGCGACGATGTCTTCGACGAGGGCCTGAAGCCGCTGCGGGTTGCGCTCCGTCCGCAGGGCCTGCGAGGTCCGCACGAAGGCGAGCATGTCGGCGTCCTCGTGCGTGCGCACGGGGCGGTGGACGGCGTTGCGATAGGACAGCGCCGCGCCGCCCGGCCGTTCCAGCGCGGAGGTCATGCGAGCGACCTTCGCGAGGGCACCCCAGGCTTCGTAAAGCTGCCGGGCCTCGTGCAGCAGGCGGTCGCCCGACCACGTCCAGCCGCGGTCGAGATGCAGCCGCGCAGCACGCTCCGTGAGAAACGCCTGCTGCCAGGGCCGCTGCGTCTGGTCGAGCATCGCCAGGGCTTCGTCGAACAGGCGCGCTGCCAGGTCCGGTTCGCCGACCGCCCATGCACGCTCCGCGCGCAGGTGGAGCCACTGGTGACGGAAGTTCGACGGCGAGTCGATCATGCGCTCGCGCAGCCATTCGACGTGCGTGTCGAGCCGTTCGCGTTCGGCGGCGTCGCCCCCGCGGTCCCCGCTTTCCCGGATCTCCCAGCAGATGGCGACACCTGCGAGCCAGCAGACCCGGGCCGCCGTGTAGAAACACTCGAAGGCATGCTGGCCTTGCAATGCGGCGCGCGACATCCGGGAAAGGGATGGCGTGTCGCCGAAGATCGCGGCCGCGACCTGCATCCAGGTGGCCTCGTACCAGAGCTCGAGCGGACTGCCTTCGGGCAGTCCCGCGGCGACGGCCCGATCGTATTCGCCGCCGAGCGCGAGCTTGCGCACCATGGCGAGGTCCCGGCCATTGCGCGCGAGGATGCGGCGGTTGTCGGCGCGCCTCGCCATCGCGCCGGCCGTCTCGATCTCCTCGACGAAGCGCCGCAGGGTCGTGCCGCATTCGAAGTAGTAAAACAGGGAGCCGCCGAAGGCAAAGGCGGCATTTCGAAGGTCGCCCGACAGCAACATGCCTGCGCGCGCGCGCTCCGCTTCGTCGACGCGCCGCTCCAGCGGTTCGAACCAGTGCTGGGCGGTGAGCAGGTGCAGGTGGCGCGAGATCGCGGCTTCGTGGGGCCAGTCGCGCGCCTCGCACAGGTCCACCGCATGGCGCGTCGCCAGATAGCCCGTTCGCCGGTCGCCATGGAACGAGATCGCGACGATGGAGGCGTGCGCGAAGCAGCGGACGAAGCCCGGGCTGGGTCCATGTTCGTTCCATAGCGCGACGCTGCGCTCGATCAGCCAGGCCATCAATCCGGAATCGGCCTTCAGCACCGCCACCGTCGACAGCTGCATCATCAAGGCGGCGCACGCGAGCGCCATGGGATCCGTGGCTTCGGGCCGCGCGCCCTCGCGGCCGAGATCGAAGTTCCGCACCCAGTCCCGCAATGGCACGATGAAGTCCGGAACCGAACCAACCTCCGCCGGGGCCGGGCGCGCCCCACCCAGCCGGTGCAGCACGCGCAGGCCGAGTTCCACCGCTTCGTCGGATTGGCCGCGGTTCGCGAGGCCGAGGACTCGCGCGCCCGCGGCCTCGGCGAGCGCGAGCGCGTCCGGCCCCCGCGCTTCGATGCTCGCGTACACGCCGTCAGCCTCCTCCAGCCTGCCGGTGTTGCACAGCGCGAGGTGAAGGTCGATCTCGGACCGCGCTTCCGCTTCGACGTCAGGGCGCCCCGCCGCCCGTGCGCGCGCGAGCAGCGTCGTCGCGCCGACCAGCATCTGGTGGGACGCAGCGAAGTCGCCCGCATTGCGCACGAGCGCCGCGCCGCGCCGCAGGACACCGGCGACATGGACGCAATCCGCCGCCGCTTCGATGGCGTCGACGGCACGGACGAACTGTTCCGCAGCCGGCAGGAGATGGGACGCGTCGCGGTCGAGCCCGCGTCCGAGCGCCAGGTGGAAGCGCGCGCGCGCGTCCTGCGCAAGGCCCGCATAGGCGGCCTGCCGGATCCGCTCGTTCGCGAGCGCGAGCACGGACGAACCGGCATCGGCGTCCTCGAGGAAGTCCGCCGCGCGCAGGACGTCGAGCGCTGCGCGGAATTCCGAGGGCGGCATTGCGAGCGCCGCCTGCGCCAGCGATTCGTCGGTCCTCGTCCCCAGGCAACCGAGTGCCCGGAGAACGCGCACCGCCTCGCCCGGAAGCCGCCGGATGCGCGCGGCCAGCACGTCGTCCACACGCGTCGTCGCCAGGAAGCCGCGCACCGCCTCGTCGGCGCCCGGCGCGCCAAGGCACCCGCCCTCCAGAAGCGCCGCCGCCAGTTCGAGCGTGTCGCAGGGGTTGCCGGCCGCATGGGGCGCCAGCAGGTCCGCGAGCCCTTGCGCGGACACCGCCCCGAGTGCGCCGAAGCGATTCGCCAGGAGCGTCGCGATCTCCGCCGACGCAAGATTGCCTAGCGCCAACCGGACCGGCAATCGGCCCTCCTGCTGCCATCGCTCGAGGGCCAGCGAAAGGGGATGGGTCTCGTACAACTCGTCCTCGCGGTAAGCCATCGCGAAGACGAAGCCGCGAAGGTCGGTCGCGCTGAGGGTGGCGTCGATCAGGCGGCTGCAGATGACGCCGCCCCATTGCGCGTCGTCCAGGACGAGGACCACGGGACGTTCGCGGGAGGCGATCGCGCGCAGCAGGCCGGCGGCGACTTCGGCGAAGCGAGCGGCTGCGTGCGCCGGTTCCAGTCCACGGGTTTCCGGCAATTCGCCCAGGAGTTCGGCGAACGTCGGGATGACGCGCGCCAGGCCCGCGTGCGCACCGAGCGTGCGGACGACGCGGCCGCGCAACTGCGCGCGCTCGTCCTCGGGCTCGCGCAGCAGCAATGCGCCGAGATCGCGAAGCGCATCGGCAAGGGCCGATGCCTCGCCGAGGTGGCGCCGTTCGAACTTGCCGGCCACGAACCGGGCACCGCGTGATTCGGCAAGCGAGCGAAGGCGCCGCAAGAGCAAGGACTTGCCGGTGCAGGCCCGCAGATCCGGATGACTTCCGAGCCGCCGGACTCGGCAGCCTCGCAGGCGAGCCGAAGGCGTGCGAGCTGTGTCTCCCGGCCCACGAGCGCGGACTCGACCGGCATGAACCCTCCGCACCGCGCGAAACGCGGGCCTTGCTGCGACTCCCCTTCCTGTTCAAAGGGTATGGCGGCAGCACGCCGCCGTCAACGGGCGGCGCGGCGCCCGATCAGCCGCAGGCCAGCGGCTCCACGAAGGGCGCGTCGTCGGGCAGCGGCCCCCCGTTGATCGCGGACCCCGCGTAGGTCTGCTGGATCGCCACGACGTTGCGGATATGGTCCACGCTGGCCCCGAGCCGCTCGATCTCGGCCAGCAGGCCCTCGCGTTCCACGGCGAGCGCTTCCGCGAGCTGGCGCACGTAGCGGGGCAGCAGCCAGCCCTTGCCCCCCCGCCCGAACAGGGTCTCGCCGACCTGGCCCGCGTGCGACTCGAGCAGCTGCGCGAGGTCGCCGATGCGGGAGGCGCGCGACATGCGCACGCGGTCGATCAGGACGTGCGCGGACACGTTCACGCTCGTGAGCACGTTGCCCACGTTGTGCAGGACGTTGGTCGCGATCTGGGCCATGCCGGCGCGGCGGGCTTCCGCCACCAGCAGCGCCTGCGCATCGCGCAGCTCGCGCGTTTGCTGGCTCACCTTGCGCTGCAGGCGCTCGTAGAGGCCGGCGCTCTCCAGCGACACCGCGAGCTGCGCGGCGATCGTGGCCACGGCGGAAAGGCGATCCCGGCCGAAGGCGCCCCGGCTCGCGCGGTTCTCGAGGACCAGGATCGCCTGCGCCTGCTGCAGCACGGGCATGACCAACAGCGAGCAGCGCTCGAGCCCGCGAAACCGGAGATCCGCCGCAAAGCGCGCGTCGGCCATGACGTCGTTCACCAGGAGCGGCTCGCGCGTGCGGAAGGCGTAGCGCATGCACGTGAGCGGCACGCGCTGCGGGGCCGACGTCGCCGCGACGACCTTGCCGTCCGCGTCGCGCAGCGCCCAGTCGTCCAGCGCCTCGTCCCACACGGCGAGCGTCACGTCGGTGGCGCCGGCAATGCCGGCGAGCAGATCCTCGACCCGCGTCTTCAGCCGCGCCGGATTGCGCTCGGTCGCCAGCGCCTGCGCCGCGCGCAGCACGGCGAGGGTGTCGAGGTCGTCCGCATCCAGGGGTTCCCGCCGTGCCTCGTGCGAGGCGGGCTGCCGGCGATCCACGGCGGCGGCGCCGGTCTCGGCCGCGAGCAGCGCCACCTTCGCCGTCGCGCCCCAGCTCGCGTAGAGCTGCTGCGCCTCGAGCAGGAGCGCGCCGCCCGAATGCGCCCAGCCCTGTTCGAGCTGCAGCCGCGCCGCTCGTTCGCAGATCAGCGCCTGGTGCCAGGGACGGTGCGTGAATTCGAGCGCGCCCAGCGCTTCGTCGAAATGGCGAACCGCGTTCTCGGGCTCGCCGAGCGCCCATTCGCGCTCGGCCAGCAGATGCAGGTGCAGGTGGCGGAAGTTGAACGGCGTGTCGATGGCGCGCTGCCGCATCCACTCGATGTGCTCCTGCAGTTCCGCCAGCGCCTCGGCGGAGCCCGAGCCCGAGCCCGAGCGCAGTTCCCACGCCGCCGCGAGGCCCGACAGCCAGCGCGGCCACACGACCGGATACAGGCTTTCCCCCGAGTTGCGCCGCGACAGCGCGCGTCGCGCGTTGCGCGCGAGCCCCTCGGCGTCGGCGAAGATCGCGCAGATGATCGCCTGCGTCGACGCATGGTAGGCCGCGAGCCACGGATGCGCCTCCTCGACGAGATAGCGCGCCTCGCTCTCCCGGTGGCTGTCGAGCGAACCCGGGTAGGCGCCGTCGCCGAGCAGCGCGCGCAGCATGCGGCGGTCGGCGAGGCAGCGCCCGATCGACTGGCGGTTGTCCGCGCGGCGCGACAGCGCGAACGCGCCCTCGAGTTCCTCGGCATAGCGGCGCAGCGACGGCCCGCATTCGAAGACGCATTGCGCGACGTGACGCCATCCGAAACTCGCATTGCGCAGGTCGCCGCCCGCGAGCAGGCCCTCGCGGGCGCGCTCGGTCTCCGCCAGTGGCCGCTCGAGCGGCTCGATCCAGTGCATGCCCAGCGCGTAGACGAAGCGCACCTGGGACGCTTCCGGCTCCCAGCCGCGCGTCTCGCACAGCTCGAGCGCCTGCGTCGCCGCGAGGTAGCCCGTGCGCCAGTCCTGGCGCAGCAGGATGCTCACCGAACTCGCTCGGCTGAAGCTCACCACGAGGGGCGCGCACGGCCCGTGGCGCTCCCACAGCGCCTGCGCCTGGAACGTCAGCCAGGCGAGCAGTTTCACGTCGTAATGGAACGCCGCCGACACCAGGCCGGCAATCATCTTCGCGGAGGCGACGACGCGCGCATCGGCCGGCTCCGCCCGGGTGGCTTCGCGCGACAGGTCGAAGCGATCGACCCACCGCCTCAGCCGCTGGTAGCTGTCGTCGAAATCGGGCTCGCCCGCGAGGTCCGCGGGCGCGACGATGCCCAGTTCGCGCAGCACGGCCAGGCCGAGCGCGACGGCCTCGTCCATCCGATCGCGGTTGGCCAGGCTGCTGACCTGCGCGCAGTCGGCGTCGATGCGGGCGAGCGGATTGCGGTGGCGTGCCACGATCCGGCGGAAGATGGCGTCGGCCTCGGCCGGGCGGCCGATGCTGCACAGGGCCACGTGATAGTCGATCTCGCACGTCGCGAGCGCGACGGGGTCCGCGTGGGGCGTCGCCTCGGCGGCCTCCACCAGGCACAGCGCCGCATTCTGGAGACGGTAAGAGGCCTCGTGGTTGCCGAGCAGCCGCGCCTGCGCCGCCGATTCGCGCAGGAGCGCCGCCGCGCGCAGCCCTTCGGCGCCGGCGGGCACGTCGTCGACGGCCCACACGTACTGGTCGGCCGCGGCCGCCGCGAGCGCGGGGTCGAGGGCGAGCCGCCGGGCGAGCCCGAGATGAAAGCGCCCGCGCGAGTCCTGGGGCAGGCTCGAATAGGCGGCCTGCTGCACGCGGTCGTGGCGCAGCCGCAGGGGGCCGTCGTGGCCGGTGCCCGGCAGGATGAACTCGCAGCGGCGCAGCAGCGCGAGGGCGATCTCGAACTCGCCGGGGCCCATGCCGGCGGCCGTGCGCGCCGCCTGGCGCGGCGTCTGCATGCCGAGGCACGCAAGCGTCTGCAGCAGCTGGCGCGCGCTCGAAGGCAGCCGGCCGATGCGCGCCGCCACGACCTCCTTCACGCCGTGTCGCGTCAGGAAGGCGCCGACGGCCTCGTCGTCCCAGTCGGCGCATTCGCCCTCGCCTTCCAGGAGGCCGGCCTCGCGCAGGGCGTCGAGCAGTTCGACGGTTTCGTAGGGATTGCCCCGCGCGTGCTCGGCCAGCGTGTGGGCCAGCCGGATCGCCGGCGCGGGCGGCAGCCCGGCGCGGCGGGCCAGGAGTTGCGCCACCTGCGGCGGCCGCAGGTTCGCAACCCGCACCATCACGGCAGCGCTGTCGTCCTCCGTCCATCGCGACAGCGCGGGCACGAGCGGGTGGTCCTCGGCCAGGTCGTCGTCGCGAAACGCCGCCACGAGCATCAGACCCGAGATTTCGGCTGTGCCGAGGACCGCGTCGATCAGGCGGATCGACATCGTGCCGCCCCACTGGAGATCGTCGAGCACGAACACGAGCGGGTCCGCGGGGGTGGCGATGGCCCGCAGCAGGCCGGCGACCACTTCGGCCATGCGGGCAGCCGCCTGGGCGGGGTCGACCGCGCGCGGCTCGGGCACGTCGGTCAGCAATTCGGCGAACTCGGGCACCACGCGCGCGAGGCCGGCATGCGCGCCGAGCCCGCGCAGGATGCGCCCGCGAGCGTCGGCGCGCGTGTCCGCGTCCTCGGCCAGCAACAGGCGGCCGAGCGAGCCGAGCGCCTGGAGCAGCGCCGTCGTCTCGCGCTCGTTGCGCTGCTCGAACTTGCCGGCGACGTAGCGCACGCCCTGCGACTCGGCCAGCGGACGCAATTGCTGCACCAGGAAACTCTTGCCGACGCCCGCCGCCCCCGCGACGAGCACGACGCGCCGCACGCCGCCGGCCACCGCGTCGAACGATTCGCGCAGGCGGGCGAGTTCCGGCTCGCGGCCGACCGGCGCCTCGGGCGGCGGCGGATAGAGGGGAAGGTCAGGTCGAAGCCCGGGAGTTCTCATGGTCGGAAGCCGGCAGGTAGAGGCCGGAGGGTAAGCGCGGATGTGCCCTCCGGTCAACTTCCGTGTTAATTCTAAAATCAAATATCCACGTCGACCCGACTTCATTTAGTTCAAGGCCTCGCGTGCGACAATCGTGTCACTTTTCCGACTCCTGCAGCCAATACATCGAGGCGCGAACCATCCATGGGCTTTCTCTCCGGCAAGAAACTATTGATCACGGGCGTGCTGTCCAACCGCTCCATCGCCTACGGCATTGCCCGGGCTTGCCACGACCAGGGCGCCGAGCTCGCCTTCAGCTACGTGGGCGAGCGTTTCAAGGACCGCATCACCGAGTTCGCCGCAGAGTTCGGCTCGAACCTCGTATTCGATTGCGACGTGGGCGACGACGCGCAGATCGCGAAGCTGTTCGAGGACCTGTCGAAGACATGGCCGAAGTTCGACGGTTTCGTGCATAGCATCGGCTTCGCGCCGCGCGAAGCCATCGCCGGGGACTTCCTCGACGGCCTGTCGCGCGAGGCTTTCAAGATCGCGCACGACATCAGCGCCTACAGCTTTCCCGGCATGGCGAAGGCAGCACTGCCCTACCTGAACGAGAAGTCGGCCCTGCTCACCCTCACCTACCTCGGCGCGCTGCGGATCGTGCCGAACTACAACACCATGGGCCTGGCCAAGGCCTCGCTCGAAGCTTCGGTGCGCTACCTCGCCGGCTCGCTCGGCCCCAGGGGCATCCGCGTCAACGGGATCAGCGCCGGCCCGATCAAGACGCTCGCGGCTTCGGGCATCAAGGATTTCGGCAAGCTGCTGAAGGTCGTGGCCGACATCGCGCCGATCCGCCGCAACGTGACGATCGAGGACGTGGGCAACGTAGCCGCGTTCCTTCTGAGCGACCTCGCAGGCGGCGTGACCGCCGAGATCACCTACGTGGACGGCGGCTACAGCCACACGGCGGTGGCTGTCGAATAACCGGTCAGGAATCCTTGACGCAGTCCGCGTAGTAGCGCGGCTTGCCGTCCGCGCCGATTTCTTCCACGAGCCCGTGGATGTCGGTCTCGAAGCCCGGGCACTCGGCGTTGAACGCGCGCGAGAACTTCAGGTAGTCGACGATCCGCTTGTTGAACACCTCGCCCGGGATCAGCAGCGGAATCCCCGGCGGATAGGGCGTCACCAGGCTGGTCGTGATGCGGCCTTCCAGCTCGTCGATCTCCACCCGTTCCGTCTTGCGGTGCGCGATGTGCGCGAAGGCGTCGCTCGGCTTCATGGCGGGCTGCAGGTCCGACAGGTAGATGTCGGTCGACAGGCGCGCGATGTCGTACTTGGCGTACAGCTCGTGGACGTACTGGCACAAGTCGGCCAGTCCCATGCGCTCGTAGCGCGGATACTTCTGGCAGAACTCCGGCAGGATCTTCCACATCGGCTGGTTGCGCGCGTAGTCGTCCTTGAACTGCTGCAGCGCCGTCAGCAACGTGTTCCACCGGCCCTTGGTGATGCCGATGGTGAACATGATGAAGAAGCTGTAGAGCCCCGTCTTCTCGACGATCACGCCGTGCTCGGCGAGGAACCGGGTGACGATGGAAGCCGGGATGCCCTTCTTCGCGAACTTGCCGTTCAGGTCGAGACCGGGCGTGACCACCGTCGACTTGATGGGGTCGAGCATGTTGAAGCCTTCGGCGAGGTTGCCGAAGCCGTGCCACTTGGCCGCCCGCGCCTCGCCCTTGATGATCCAGTCGTCGGCGCGGCCGATGCCCTCCTCGGCGAGCTTGTCGGGGCCCCAGACCTTGAACCACCAGTCCTTGCCGTATTCCTCGTCGACCTTGCGCATCGCGCGGCGGAAGTCGAGCGCCTCCACCAGCGACTCTTCCACCAGCGCGGTGCCGCCGGGCGGCTCCATCATCGCGGCGGCGACGTCGCAGCTCGCGATGATCGCGTACTGCGGGCTCGTCGACGTGTGCATGAGAAAGGCCTCGTTGAAGAGGTGCCGGTCGAGCTTGTTCTCGGCGGCGTCCTGCACGAGCACGTGGCTCGCCTGGCTGATGCCGGCGAGCAGCTTGTGGATCGACTGCGTGGCGTACACCAGCGACTTCTGCGGCCGCGCCCGCTTCTTGCCCATGGCGTGGAAGCTGCCGTAGAACGGGTGGAAGGCCGCGTGCGGCAGCCAGGCCTCGTCGAAGTGCAGCGCCTCCAGGTACCCGTCGAGCTGCTTCTTGATCGTCTCGGTGTTGTACAGCACGCCGTCGTAGGTCGACTGCGTGAGCGTGAGGATGCGCGGCCTGCAGGTTTCGGGGTCCACGTGCGAGAGCAGCGGATTGGCCCGGATCTTGGCCTTGATCGCCTCGGGCGAGAACTCGCTCTGCGGGATGGGCCCGATGATGCCGAAGTGGTTGCGCGTCGGCTTCAGGAACACGGGGATCGCCCCCGTCATGATGATCGAGTGCAGGATGGATTTGTGGCAGTTGCGGTCGACCACGACCACGTCGCCCGGCGCCACCTCGTGGTGCCACACCATCTTGTTGGAGGTGCTCGTGCCGTTGGTGACGAAGAAGCAGTGGTCGGCATTGAAGATGCGCGCCGCATTGCGCTCGCTCGCCGCCACCGGCCCGGTATGGTCGAGCAGCTGCCCCAGCTCGTCGACGGCGTTGCACACGTCGGCGCGCAGCATGTTCTCGCCGAAGAACTGGTGGAACATCTGGCCGACCGGGCTTTTCAGGAAGGCGACGCCGCCCGAGTGGCCCGGGCAGTGCCAGGAATACGAGCCGTCTTCCGCGTAATCGAGCAGCGCCTTGAAGAACGGCGGCTGAATGCCTTCGAGGTACGACTTCGCCTCGCGGATGATGTGGCGCGCCATGAACTCCGGCGTGTCCTCGTACATGTGGATGAAGCCGTGCAGCTCGCGCAGGATGTCGTTGGGCAGATGCCGCGAGGTCTTGGTCTCGCCGTAGATGTAGATCGGCACGTCCGGGTTCTTGCGCCGGACCTCGCCGATGAACTTGCGCAGGTTGAGCACCGCCGGGTCGAGGTCGGGGCCGGGCGAGAACTCCTCGTCGTCGATCGACAGGATGAACGCCGAAGCGCGGCTTTGTTGCTGCGCGAACTGCGACAAGTCGCCGTAGCCGGTGACGCCGAGCACCTCGAAGCCCTCCGTCTCGATGGCCTGCGCGAGCGCGCGGATGCCCAGGCCCGAAGTGTTCTCGGAGCGGAAGTCTTCGTCGATGATGACGATCGGAAAGCGGAACTTCATGGCGGCAGGCCCCTCGCGGCCGGACGAAAAAGCGAAACAGGCGCGAAGTGTATGAAATTGGCGCGCCGTTCCGCGGTTCCGGCGTCGGGCCTGTCGTTTTTCAGCCGAGCGTCGAGTCCGTATCCGGTAGCGCCGCCCCGTCGTCCAGCGGGCTCGGCCGCGACCGCAGGCCTTCCGGCAGCAGGCCGTCGAACATCTCGCCGAGGGCCACCAGCCGCTCGCGCGCCACCTGCTCGCCGTGGCTGCGCGCGAGCACGGCCATGACTTCGCTGCGCATGAACCACAGCGCCTGCACGTCGCCCGCATACTGGATTCGCAGGGCCAGGCCCTTGTGCGCCGAGGCGCCGCTGGCACGGACCAGCTCGCCCATGCGCGCCCGGATGGCGTCGAGACGCTGCGCCGCTTCGCGCCGGCTCGTGGGCGGCCCGCTCGCGCCACTGCGCGATCTGCCGAGGGGTGAACTGCTGAACCAGGACATGGTGACTACTCCGGCGGGCGGATATCGAAGACTTCGGCCACGGCAAGGTCTGCCAGGCCGGCGGGTACGGGATGCGGCAGGCCGAGACCGGCCAGCCGCGAAAATCGGGCGTGCAGGGGCGTGCCGCCGGCACTGCCGCCCACGCCGAACGCGACGCGCCGCTGCTGCGCGGGCGCGAGCTTGCCGACGAGGCCGCGCGTGACGAGGATCGAGCCGCCCGCGCCGCAGCGCGAGAGCTGTTCGGCGCGGTGCGCGGCCTCGCCGAGGACGCGCAGGTCGCCGCGGCCGAACCGGCCGATGACGCCGACCCAGTCCTCGCCCGCGTCGAGCCCGGTGTTCATGTGCAGCGGCTGGGGCCAGGCCTTGCGCTGCTGCCAGCGCGCGCTGACCTGGCGCATGGCCAGCCGGACCTCGTGCGCCGCGGCGAGCGCGCTCCAGACGTAGCCGCCGCCCGCAGGGCCGCTGAAGCAGCTGGTCATGCCCTCGTCCGGATGCCGCCTGGGCTGCCCGCCATGGGCGCGGAAGATGCGATCGAGTTCGGACCAGAGCTCGTTGACGAGCTCGAAGTATTCGGCGGCCGTGAGCTGGATCCAGAGGCCCGATGCGTCTTCGAGGGTGGTGACGAGGATCGCGACGGGCGTGAGCGCAGGGGGGTGCGTTGGCGCGGGTTCGGGGAAGCCCTGGATTCCCGCCTCCGCGGAATTGACGGGAGGGTGAGGTACGGTCGCCGACGCCGCCAACCCCGGCGGATCGTCATCCCCGCGGGGCCGGGGATCCAGGGCTTCCGGGGTCCCGCCCCCGGCGAAACGCTCCGCCATCCTCGCCAGCGACCACCCCTCTCGCTTCAGGCGCTGGATCGTCTCGATCCGCTCCAGCGTGTCGTCGGGAAAATACCCGATGCGCGGCGCGGCGCCATCGTGCGGGCCGGGCGGAAGCACTTCCGGACGAGGGACCAGGCCGCTGGCAATGTAATTGTTCAGCGTGGCCCTCGAAATGCCGGTGCGCTCGAGGATGTCTTTGCTGGTGAGCAAGAGCGACTTCTCTCTGTCCAAGACTGTATAAGCCAAATACTAGACAGAATTGGACAGTTGCGCAACACCAATTCGATCAACTGTAGTGTGCCGCATACGTCGACTCACTGTCCAAGATATACTTAGACACTTATCGATTCAACTTGGACAGTTATTGGACAGTCACAATGGCCGAGTCGGGACTTCCTGGGAGCGTGGACATGTCGATTGCGACGGTATGGTGGCTGATGGCGGGTGCGGCGGTCGGCGTGGAACTGGTCACCGGCACTTTCTATCTGCTCATGATCGCGCTCGGCTTCGCAGCCGGCGCCCTTGCCGCGCATGCGGGTATCGGCCTGGCGATGCAGATCGTCGCGGCGGCCGTCGTCGGCGGCGGCGCGGTCGCGGCCTGGCACGTCCAGCGCGAACGCAAGCCGGCGGAGCTGCCCGCCGGTGCCAATCGGGACGTCAACCTGGACGTCGGCGAAACCGTGCATGTCGACGCCTGGGACGCCGACGGCACAGCCACCGTACGCTATCGGGGTGCGCAGTGGAGCGTGCTGGCCCACCCCGGCGCCCCGCCCTCGCCCGGCGCGCACCGCGTGCGTGAAGTCGTCGGCAACCGCCTCGTGGTCGAGAAGATCTGAAGACAGGAACCCCCCATGGAAATCGCCATCGTCTTTTTCGTCGTCGCCGTCATCTTCGTGGCGCGCACCCTCAAGGTCGTGCCGCAGCAGAACGCCTGGGTGGTCGAGCGCCTGGGCAAGTACCACGCCACGCTCACGCCCGGCCTCAACTTCGTCATCCCCTTCGTCGACAGGGTCGCGTACAAGCACAGCCTGAAGGAGATTCCGCTCGACGTGCCCAGCCAGGTCTGCATCACCCGCGACAACACGCAGCTGCAGGTCGACGGCATCCTGTATTTCCAGGTGACCGACCCGATGCGGGCGAGCTACGGCAGCTCGAACTACATCGTGGCCATCACCCAGCTCGCCCAGACGACGCTGCGCAGCGTGATCGGCCGCCTCGAGCTCGACAAGACCTTCGAGGAGCGCAACATCATCAACGCGCAGGTGGTGGCCGCCATCGACGAGGCCGCGCTGAACTGGGGCGTGAAGGTGCTGCGCTACGAGATCAAGGACCTGACGCCGCCCAAGGAAATCCTCCATGCGATGCAGCAGCAGATCACTGCCGAGCGCGAGAAGCGCGCCCTGATCGCCGCCTCCGAGGGGCGCCGGCAGGAGCAGATCAACATCGCGACCGGCGAGCGCGAGGCGTTCATCGCGCGGTCCGAGGGCGAGAAGCAGGCCGAAATCAACAACGCCCAGGGTGAAGCGGCCGCGATCCTGGCCGTGGCCGAAGCGACGGCGGAGGCCATTCGAAAGGTGGCCGAGGCCATCCGCCAGCCGGGCGGCGAACAGGCCGTGCAGCTGAAGGTGGCGGAGCGCGCCGTCGACGCCTACGGCAAGGTCGCCTCGGACGCGACGACCACGCTGATCGTGCCGAGCAACATGACCGAAGTGTCCGCGCTCATCGCGTCGGCGATGCGCATGGTGCAGACGAGCCGGCCGCCGGCGTGATGGTGGGGTCGCTGCCCCCCTGTCATCGCGCGGGGCCGGGGTGCCGCGCGGCGCTCAGCCCAGCACGATGATGCGGGCCTGCGCCCCCGCGTAGGGGTCGTAGCCGAGCAGGCCCGCGCGCACGTTCGCTTCCTGCTGAGCGGCGATGCGTTTGCGCGTGTCGGGGCTGCCGTCGGTCATCATCTCGATGAGTTCGGGTTCGAAGCGCAGCACGACCGGCGCGGCATAGCGGAAGCGCGCGTGCGGATCGCCCTGCATCGACCAGGAGATGACAAGCGCCCCCTTGTCGTTCTGCGTGACGATCGCATGCGGCGGGAACAGGTGCGCGTAGGCACCCCAGAAGACGGCACGGACGTCGTCCGGCGCGCTGAGGCGCCGGCTGCCGCCCGGCACGGTGGCCTGCGCCTCGCGCGGCGGGTCGTCCTCGGACGCCGGCGGCTTTCGTCCTCGCACGCCGAAAGCGCTCCAGAGGCTGGAGGGGCCGAAGTCGGACGGCGGCTGGCTGGGGTCACCCTGGGGCATGGCGGTTTTCCGGCCAATTCTAGGTGCAGGCGGCTGGTCCCGGCAGCTTGCGACTGCGTGGCCGCCCTCCCCCGTCGCCAAGGCTTTCAGGCGCAACGGTCGGGCTCGACCGGCGGAGCGGCTTGCGAATCGGCCATGACCTGGGATTTCTCGCGCAGGCAGTGCAGCCGCAAGCTGCGCAAGGCCAGCGGCTCGGCGTGATCGATGCTCTGGGCAGCGCGCTCGGCCTCGGCCAGCTGCGTCCGAAGAAGCGCGAGGACTGCGCGTGAATCCATAACCTGACCTTCGTGATCCATTACCACCTCTCTGAACTCCGGTCTGGTGCCGGGATGGGCGAATAATGAGGACCTCTTGTCACGCAGGCAATGGTTCTCAGGTGAAGTCGGGGTAAAGGCGTACGTCGACCTGGCGCGGGCTGCGAACCGCTCGGCTACGGCACGGCGAGGTAGAGGATCGCGGCGATCGAGGGGAAGAAGACGAGGGCGAACATGAGCAGCGCCCAGAGCTCCCAGCTCGCCCGTGCCTTGTCGTTTGTACTCATGCGGATACTTCGTTTCGGGTTGCGAACGCGCAAGCAAACCGAAGGCTTAAAGGGGATGGGCACCCGCGAGTAGGCAGTGCGCGCTCGCCCAGAGAGTGTGGCGAAGCGTGACGGCGATGTCTGCCCGTTTTCCGGCGTCCATGTGATCTATGTCACGCGGGACGGAAAACGGCGAGCTTGCCGAAGGTCGACGGCGCGCGAAGGGAATCAGCGCTGGGTCAGCAGGACTTTGAGTTTCGCGAGCACATCGGTCAGCACGTCGTCGGCAGCACGACCGGCCTTGTCGGCGCCGCGCGCTTCCCAGTCGAGGCTGCGAAGCTGGTCTGCCAGTACGACGCCCTTCACGCCCCTCACGCCGATCAACTCGACTTCGAACGGGTAACCCTTGATCTGGCTGGTCACCGGGCAGCAGAGCATCAGCCCGGTGGCCGTGTTGTATGCCTTCGGGGACAGCACCAATGCTGGCCGTCGGCCCGCCTGCTCGTGACCTGCCTGTGGATCGTGATCGAGCCAAACGACTTCACCCTGGTCCGGCGCCCCCGCCCGCCTCACCATGCCTCGCGTCCCACGGCCGGACCGAAGTCCGCGGGCGCATGCCGGTTCTGCTTCGTGATGCCTGCGAGGAGGTCTTCGAGCCGATATTCGAGTGCGGCAGGCGCAAGAACAATCTTGCCGTCCTCTGTCGTGAGATCCAGTTGGTCGCCTAGGCCGATGTTGACCTGCTTCATGATGGCGGCCGGCAAGCGGATTGCGCCGCTATTGCCCCATTTCTGGATTTCGACTTGCATGGTTCATCCCGGAAAAATGTTTATACATTGTAGATACACTGCGGAGGCGCGTCAATCGAGGACGGCCGATTGACGGAAGTCATCCTGCAGCCGCTTGCTGGAGGAGTTGCGCGGTTTGCGAGCGAGCATGAACCGCATGGGGCACTCAGACAGCCGTCATCGCTGACGGAGTGCTGTGAAACGTGTGCATGCGACCGAGCGCAACACGGAGACGGTGGAAAAAGCTTGCGGTGAGCGGGACTCGCGCCGATCGTCGTGAGGTCGTCCGGAGCCCGGGCGGCCCTACTTCACGACGCGCAGCCGCGCGCGCCGAGGAGTGCGACAGGGTTCTAAGCGCCGGCTTTGAGAAGATCGACGAGCTTTCGAGCCATCGGCGACCACGCGTACATCGGGGTGTCCCACGTGCTCTCCTTTGAGTACAGAAGGCCGAGGGAGATCAGCCCACTGACGACATATTCATCGGGACTGTCAGGACGCACATATAGGCGTCCATCTGCGCTTTCGGGCTCGTTCGAACCGATGATCGTCACGCCGGGCGCCCCGACCTTGGCGACGATGAACTCAACCTCCACCACGGACAGATCACGCAGCAGACGGCCGAGAGGCGTAGCGTGCGCCTTCACCGTCTCTGGAGCGACAGCGGCTCCGATGGCCGCAGCTTTGAGGACGCTGAGCTTCTCAGACGAGATCGTCGAGAACGATGCCGCCACAGCTTCGCAGATGACCGTGTACTGATCTTCGTTCACCTCCCGCGGATCGCAGCGACCATGGAGTTGCTGCTGAAGATCCTCAAGGAATTCGCACTGTCGCTGTGCGTGCAGTGCAGGCAGAACCCCTGTCAGCCAAGGCAGCAACTGAGCTGCTCCGACGGCGAGCGCCGTGGGACTTGCGTCGCCCAGAAGAAGTCCAGCACCGCTCCCGACGACCGCGGCAGCCGCGCCTGCACCTGGATGCCTAAGGATCTTTTCCGTGACAGTGGAGGCCGTCAGCCGCTTTTCGCCTTCGCTCATCGTCGCCCTCCTCGGCCATCAGCACCGACATCCAAGGGGTTCGGATATTGGCGGATGGTTTGGTGGATAGGATTCCGAAACGTCCGGAAACCCGCACGAAATCTAGGCTCGTGGCGGAGAGGGCGGGATTCGAACCCGCGGAGGGCTATTAACCCTCACACGCTTTCCAGGCGTGCGACTTAAACCGCTCATCCACCTCTCCGGGAAGCCCGCCATTGTAGCAGCGGGGTCGCGTCGACTCAGGCGTCGATTGGCGGAACCGCGCCGATCAACCCCAGTCCCGGCCCCGCATCCTGCTGCGGCAGTCCCTGGTACATCGTGGCTATGCCCATGTTGTACTGGATCGCGGCCTGGCCCCAGGTCACGTCGCGCTCGATGTTGTCGAGGATGTTCACGAGGTTCAGCACCACCTGGCCCTTGCTTTGCGGGAACGCGCCGAAGAAGATGCTCAGCGCCTCTCGCAGCACATTGAAACTCTCGGTGGGGCTCGTGCCCCCCGTCGTCGTCGCGCTCAGCTTCAGGTTGTTGAGCACGCTGCCCGCCAGCGAAAGGTCCGGCGTGGCCGCGAAACGCGCCGCCACGTCGGCCGCATAGGCCGCCGCCGAGCCCTTGGCGTTGTACAGCGCGACTTCGCTCGAGAAGGCGACGCTCGACGGCGCCTGGCCGTAGAAGGCCGAGTAGACGCCAAGCAAGACCTTCGACGCGGCCGGTACGTTGACGGTCGGACGCGAGGTGTCGTGGACGAGGATGGACGAGGTCTGTCCGCTCGCGAGCACCACCGTGACGGTGTCGTTGCCGTCGGTCACGGCGTCGTTGAGCAGCGGAACCGAGATCGTCCCGTGACCATCGGCGCCGATGGTGTACTGGCCCGTCGACAGGCTCGGAACGTCGTTGATCGTGACGCCGATCAGGTTGTAGGTGGAGGTCGTGCCCGCCATCGACACGGGCGCGGTCACGGTCCAGGCCGCGTTCTCGCCTTCGCCGATCACGGACCGCACGGCCGAGACGCCGATTCCGGAGCCCGCCGTCGCGCCGAGCGTGAACATGCCGCTGCCCTGCCCCGCATCCATCGCCCCAAGGTAGAACGTCCCCGTCTGCGTGGCCGTGTACGCGATGCGTGCATTGCCGTCCGTGCCGCTGTTGTCGTCGCTGGCGACGAGCACCTGCGCCGGCGAATAGAGCTGCAGCAGCGGATTGGTCAGGCCGCCCACGTTCGTGCGGACCATGTCGAACAGGTAGGTCGTCCCCGCCGTGAGGGACACGGCGAACATGTCCTTGTCCGCGGCCTGCTCGATGTTGCCGCCCGTGGCGGCGCTGCCCGGGCGCACGACGCCCGTGGTCGCGGTGGTGAAGGGATGGTCGTCGACGATGTCGGCCATGGGCGAAGCTCCGTCAGTCAGGTGGGGGAACCCGGATCGTAGTTCACGCCGCCTCGCTCGCGCTGCGCGCTTCGTCGGGATTCGAAATCATCGACAGCAGCAACTGGACGTCCGCCGGCTTGACCATGTGGAAGTCGAACCCGGCCTCGCGCGAGCGGTTGCGGCTCTCGGCCTCGCCGTAGCCGGTCAGCGCGATCAGCAGCGCGTCCCGGCCCTCGGGCTGGCCGCGCAGGCGGTTCGCGACCTCGAAGCCGTTCATGCCCGGCAGGCCGATGTCGAGCAGCACGACGTCGGGCCGGAATTCCTGCGCCACCTTCAGCGCCGTCATGCCCTCGTGGGCGACGCGCACCTCGAACCCTTCCATCTCCAGCAGCGCCATCAGCGTCTCGGCCGAGGCCGCGAGATCGTCGACCACGAGCACGCGTGAAGGCTTGCGCGACGCCGTCGCCACCGCCGCGCGTTCGGGCGCGGCCACCGGCGCCGGTTGCTCGTGCGGCGCCGCGACGCGCGCGGGCAGCTCGAGCGTGACCTCCGCGCCCTGGCCCAGTCCCTCGCTGTGGGCCCACACGCGGCCACCGTGGAGCTCCACGAGATGCCTCACCAGCGTGAGGCCGATCCCCAGTCCGCCCTGCGAGCGGTCGAGCGACTGGTCGGCCTGCGCGAACAGGTCGAACATGTGGGGCAGGAACTCCGGCGCGATGCCCGCGCCCTGGTCCTTCACCACGATCTTTACCCGGCCGTCGCGATAGGTCGCGGTGAGCCGGATGCGGGTGTCGACGCCGGAGAATTTCGACGCGTTGTTGATGAGGTTCGAGAGGACCTGAGACAGGCGCACCTGGTCGCCATCGACCACCACGTCCTCGCGCGGCAGCTCCATCGCGAGCGTCTGCTCGCGCTGCTGCAGCTTGGGCGCGCTGGCCTCGACGGACCGCTCCAGCAGCTCGGCGAGCGAGAGCGCCTCGGGCTTGACCGCGACCTTGCCCTGCACGATGCGGGAGACGTCGAGCAGATCGTCGATCAGGCGTGTCATGTGGTCCGCCTGCCGGCCGATCACGTCGCGCACCCAGCCGAGCTTCGGCGGCAGGTCCCCCGCCGTCTGCATGATGTGGACCGCGTTGCGGATCGGCGCGAGCGGATTGCGCAGCTCGTGGGCGAGCATGGCGAGGAATTCGTTCTTGCGCCGGTCGGCCTCCTGCACCGCCGAATACAGGCGCGAGTTCTCCATGGCGATGGCGGCGCGGCTCGCGAACTCGCGCACGAGCGCGATGCGGGGCGGATCGAAATCGCCGTCGTTGCCCAGCAGCGCCAGCGCGCCGCGCAGCGTGTCGCCGGCCATGAGCGGCGCGATCGCCGCCGCGCGTCCCTTGCCGTTGCGCCAGAGGCGGAACTCCTTTTCGCGCACCACCTGGTCCGCCACGGCACGCAGTTCAGCCGAAAACGACTCCTCGTCGCCCGCCGAAGGCGCCGGGTGCATCTCCAGCCGGCGGATGCCGCCCGACTTGTCCGGGAAGCCGAGGATGGCGCGGTCGCCCAGCATCGGGACGGACAGGTCGAGCACGGCGGCGATGGTGTCGTCGAGGTTCAGCGAGCGCGAAAGCCCCCGGCTCGCTTCGGCCAGGAAGTCCGCGCGGTGGATCGCGTCCTCGGCCGCTTCGCGCGCGGCCTCCGATCGCGCCAGCTCCTCCCGCTGCACGGCCTGCCGCTGCAGCGCGCGGTTCATTCGGAACAGCTCGACGAAGACCCGCACCTTGGAGCGCAGCACGTCGGGCACCACGGGGGACGGGATGTAGTCGACGGCGCCCAGCGCATAGCCGCGCCGCGCCTGCAGCTCGTCGACGTAGGCGGTGATGAAGACGATCGGCGTCTGCGCCGATTTCTTGTACTGGCGGATCAGGCTCGCGGTCTCGAGCCCGTCGATGTCGGGCATGTTGACGTCGAGCAGGATCACCGCGAACTCCATCTCCAGGATGAACTTCAGCGCCTCCTGGCCCGAGCGCGCGCTCACGATGTTCTGGCCGAGCTCCTCCAGGATCGTGGTGAAGACGACGTGCTTCTCCGGCAGGTCGTCCACGATCAGGATGTTGGCCTTCTCCTGGGCGTCGAGGGCGGCGGAGGCGGTCGACAAGGCGTCTTGCATCGGGGCTTTCACTGGTGCAGCCATGCGCGCAGCACGGTCAGCAGGTCGGGCGTGTTCACGGGCTTCGAGAGGTAGTCCCAGGCGCCCGCTTCGATGCACTTCTCGCGGTCGCCCTTCATGGCCTTGGCCGTGACGGCGATCATCGGGAGGTTCTTGCCGGCGGGCAGCTTGCGGATCTCCTTCATCGTCGCCATGCCGTCCATCTCCGGCATCATGATGTCCATCAGCACGACCTCGATCTTCGCATCGTTCGCCACGCGGTTGATCGCCTCGCGGCCGTTGTCGGCCCAGACGATGTCCATGCCGTGCTCTTCCAGCACGGTCGCGAGCGCGAAGATGTTTCGCATGTCGTCGTCGACGATCAACACGCGCCTGCCGGCGAGCGGCTTGCTCGATTCGTAGACGTCGTGGATGACCGAGCGCTTCTCCTCCGGCAGGCGCGCGAGGCTGTGGTGCAACGCGAGCAGCGACAGGTCGAACAGGCGCGGCGCGCTATGCACCTCCTGCACCGTCATCGTCTCGTCGGAGTGCCATGCAAAGCCCGAGCCCTGCTTGCCGCGGAACACGATGACGGGCAAGGGGCCGATGCCGCCGGCCCGGCTCGCCAACGCGCGGCGCACGTCGCGCGGGTCGAGCGCGGCGAAGCCGTCCTCGATCACCACGCAGTCGTAGTGCCGCGCCTCGAGCGCGGCGAGCAGTTGTTCGCCGCGCTCGATCACCGTCGCATCGATCTGCTCGCCGTCCACCTGCGCCAGCAGTTCACGGCGCGCGTCGGCGTCGTCGAGCGCGATCAGCAGGCTCTTCGCCGGGCGCGACACGTAGTCGTGCAGCCGGTCGAGCATGTCGTCGAGCACCTCCTTCGACTGGATCGGCTTCTCGAGGAAGGCGACCGCGCCCGACTTGTAAGCCCGCTCCTTCGAGTCGTCGGTGGAAATCACCGTGACCGGCACGTGGCGCAGCGCCGGGTCGTGCTTCAGCCGGTCGAGCACGCGCCAGCCGGCCATGTCCGGAAGGTACATGTCGAGCGTGACGGCCGAGGGCTTGTGCTGGCCGGCCAGCGTGAGCGCGCCCGCGCCCATCGTCGTCACCACGCCCTTGAAGCCCTTGGCGCGCGCCGCATCGAGCAGGAAGCGGGCGAATCCGAGGTCGTTCTCCACGATCAGCAGGACGAGGTCGCCCGTGTGGATCGAATCGCGGTCGTCGCCGGCCGGGTTCAGCGCGGCCGCGTTCTCGTCCGCCTCGGCTTCCGCGCCGTCCACGGGCTCCAGCAGCGGCGCGGCCTTGCGCTGCGGCAGTTGCCTGAACTGCGGCGCCTGCGGCAGCGCTTCGGCCCGTGGCGCCTCGGAGGTCGTGAATCGCCGCGAGGTGCGCGTGGTCATGTACACGAGCGGCAGGTACAGCGTGAAGGTGGAGCCCTGCCCCGGCTGGGACGTGAGGCGGATCTCGCCGCCGAGCAGCTTGGACAGCTCGCGCGAGATCGCGAGGCCGAGGCCCGTGCCGCCGTACTTGCGGCTGGTGGAGCCGTCGGCTTGCTGGAACGCCTCGAAGATGATCTGCTGCTTGTCCGGCGAGATGCCGATGCCGGTGTCCGTCACCGAGAAGCCGAGCACCTGCTGCGCGCGGTTGAGATCGTCGTTGTCCGTGCTCCAGCCGCCGAAGGCTTCCTCGATGGTCAGCGTCACGTGGCCCTGGTGCGTGAACTTGAAAGCGTTCGACAGCAGGTTCTTCAGGATCTGCTGCAGCCGCTTCACGTCGGTCACCATCGACGTGGGCAGGTCCACCCCGGTGCGGATGAGGAACTCGACGTTCTTCGCCTCCGCGACGTGGCGGAACGTGCGCTCGGTGAACAGTTGCAGGTCCGACAGGCGCAGGTCGCTCACGTCGACCACCACCGTGCCCGACTCGATCTTCGACAGGTCGAGGATGTCGTTGATCAGCATCAGCAGGTCGTTGCCGGACGAGTGGATCGTCTTGGCGAACTCGACCTGCTTGGGCGAGAGGTTGCCCTCGGGGTTCTTCGACAGCTGGTCCGACAGGATCAGCAGCGAGTTGAGCGGCGTGCGCAGCTCGTGCGACATGTTCGCGAGGAATTCGGACTTGTACTTCGAGGTCAGCGCGAGCTGCTTGGCCTTTTCCTCCAGCGCCTGGCGGGCCTGTTCCACCTCGGTGTTCTTGCGCTCCACCTCCTCGTTCTGGTGGGCGAGCAGCCGGGCCTTCTCCTGCAGTTCCTCGTTGGTGGTCTGCAGTTCCTGCTGGCGGCTCTGCAATTCCTGCGCGAGCGACTGGGACTGCGACAGCAGGTCTTCCGTCCGCATGTTGGCCTCGATCGTGTTGATCACGATGCCGATCGATTCCGTGAGCTGGTCCAGGAAGGCCTGGTGCGTCGGATTGAAGCGCTCGACCGAGGCGAGCTCGATCACGCCGCGCACCTGGCCTTCGAAGATGATGGGCAGCACCAGCACGTTGAGCGGCGGCACCTCCGTGAGACCCGAAGCGATCGTGAGCGAGTCCGGGATGTTGGACGTCAGCATGATCTTCTTCTTGTCGAAGGCCGCCTGGCCGACGAGGCCCTGGCCGAGGTCGATCTCCTTGCCGTAGGCGCCGTGCCCGTCCGACGCGTAGCTCGCCATCAGCCGCAGACGAGGCTGCTCGGCGGTGTAGCGCAGCACGTAGAACTCCGCCTGCTGCGCGCCCACCACGGGCGCCAGCTCGGACAGGATGAGGTGGCCCACCGCCACGAGGTCGCGCTGGCCCTGCAGCATGCGCGAGAACTTCGCGAGGTTGGTCTTCAGCCAGTCCTGCTCGGTGTTCACCTGCGTCGTGTCCCGCAGGTTCGAGATCATTTCGTTGATCGTGTCCTTCAGCGCGGCCACTTCGCCCTGCGCTTCCACGGTGATGCTTCGCGTCAGGTCGCCCTGCGTCACGGCGGTCGCCACTTCGGCGATCGCGCGGACCTGGGTCGTGAGGTTGGCCGCGAGCTGGTTCACGTTCTCCGTGAGGCCCTTCCATGTGCCCGAAGCGCCCGGCACCTTGGCCTGGCCGCCCAGCTTGCCTTCCACCCCCACTTCGCGCGCAACGGTCGTCACCTGGTCGGCGAAGGTCGCGAGCGTGGCCGTCATGGAGTTGATGGTGTCGGCGAGCGACGCGATCTCGCCCTTGGCCTCCACGGTCAGTTTCTGCGCGAGGTCGCCGTTGGCCACGGCCGTCACCACCTTCGCGATGCCGCGCACCTGCGACGTCAGGTTGCCGGCCATGAAGTTCACGTTGTCGGTGAGGTCCTTCCAGGTGCCGGCCACGCCTTGCACATAAGCCTGGCCGCCGAGCTTGCCTTCGGTGCCCACCTCGCGCGCCACCCGCGTCACTTCGGACGCGAATGACGAGAGCTGGTCCACCATCGTGTTGATGGTGTTCTTCAGCTCCAGGATTTCACCCTTCACGTCCACGGTGATCTTCTTCGACAGGTCGCCCGCCGCCACCGCCTTCGTCACGTCCGCGATGTTTCGCACCTGCGAGGTCAGGTTGCCGGCCATGAAGTTCACGTTGTCGGTGAGGTCCTTCCAGGTACCGGCCACGCCCTGCACGTAGGCCTGGCCGCCCAGCTTGCCCTCGGTGCCCACCTCGCGCGCCACCCGCGTCACTTCCGACGCGAACGAGCGCAACTGATCCACCATCGTGTTGATCGTGTTCTTCAGCTCCAGGATTTCGCCCTTCACGTCCACCGTGATCTTCTTGGACAGGTCGCCGGCGGCCACGGCCGTCGTCACCTCGGCGATGTTGCGCACCTGGGCCGTCAGGTTGCCGGCCATCGAGTTCACGGAGTCGGTCAGGTCCTTCCACGTGCCGGCCACGCCCTGCACGTCGGCCTGGCCGCCCAGCTTGCCTTCGGTGCCCACCTCCCGCGCCACCCGCGTCACTTCCGATGCGAACGATCGCAGCTGGTCCACCATCGTGTTGATGGTGTTCTTCAGCTCCAGGATTTCACCCTTCACGTCCACCGTGATCTTCTTGGAGAGGTCGCCCGCGGCCACGGCCTTCGTCACGTCCGCGATGTTGCGCACCTGCGAGGTGAGGTTGCCGGCCATGAAGTTCACGTTGTCGGTGAGGTCCTTCCACGTGCCGGCGACGCCCTGCACGTCGGCCTGGCCACCCAGCTTGCCTTCCGTGCCCACCTCCCGCGCTACCCGCGTCACTTCGGAGGCGAACGATCGCAACTGATCCACCATCGTGTTGATGGTGTTCTTCAGCTCCAGGATCTCGCCCTTCACGTCCACGGTGATCTTCTTCGAGAGGTCGCCAGCCGCCACGGCCGTCGTCACCTCCGCGATGTTTCGCACCTGGGCCGTCAGGTTGCCGGCCATCGAATTCACGGAGTCGGTCAGGTCCTTCCAGGTGCCGGCCACGCCCTGCACGTCGGCCTGGCCGCCCAGCTTGCCTTCGGTGCCCACCTCCCGCGCCACCCGCGTCACTTCGGACGCGAAGGACGAAAGCTGGTCCACCATCGTGTTGATCGTGTTCTTCAGGTCGAGGATTTCGCCCTTCACGTCCACCGTGATCTTCTTGGAGAGGTCTCCCGCGGCCACGGCCTTCGTCACGTCGGCGATGTTTCGCACCTGCGAGGTCAGGTTGCCGGCCATGAAGTTCACGTTGTCCGTGAGGTCCTTCCAGGTGCCGGCGACGCCCTGCACGTCGGCCTGGCCGCCCAGCTTGCCTTCCGTGCCCACTTCGCGCGCCACCCGCGTCACTTCGGACGCGAAGGAGGAGAGCTGGTCCACCATGATGTTGATGGTGTTCTTCAACTCCAGGATCTCGCCTTTCACCTCCACGGTGATTTTCTTGGAGAGGTCGCCGGCGGCCACGGCGGTCGTCACCTCCGCGATGTTGCGCACCTGCGCCGTGAGGTTGCCGGCCATCGAGTTCACTGAGTCGGTGAGGTCCTTCCACGTACCGGCCACGCCCTGCACGTCGGCCTGGCCGCCCAGCTTGCCTTCGGTGCCCACCTCGCGCGCCACGCGGGTCACCTCGGATGCGAACGAACGCAGCTGGTCCACCATCACGTTGATGGTGTTCTTCAGTTCCAGGATTTCGCCCTTCACGTCCACCGTGATCTTCTTGGACAGGTCGCCCGCCGCCACCGCCTTCGTCACGTCCGCGATGTTGCGCACCTGCGCCGTCAGGTTGCCGGCCATCGAGTTCACGGAGTCGGTGAGGTCCTTCCACGTGCCGGCCACGCCCTGCACGTCGGCCTGGCCACCCAGCTTGCCTTCGGTGCCGACCTCGCGCGCCACCCGCGTCACTTCCGAGGCGAACGATCGCAGCTGGTCCACCATCGTGTTGATGGTGTTCTTCAGCTCCAGGATCTCGCCCTTCACGTCCACCGTGATCTTCTTCGACAGGTCGCCCGCCGCCACCGCCATCGTCACTTCCGCGATGTTTCGCACCTGGGAGGTCAGGTTGCCCGCCATCGAGTTCACGGAGTCGGTCAGGTCTTTCCACGTGCCGGCCACGCCCTGCACGTCCGCCTGGCCGCC
>NZ_JBFWNP010000041.1:0-46769 GCF_050250995.1 Ramlibacter sp. | reverse complement strand
CGAGCGCCCCCGTATGGGAAGCGGCTGCGGCCTGCCCGGCGTCGGACACGCCGACCTTCAGCAGCACCACCGGCTTGCCGGCTTCACGCGCGAGGGACAAGGCCACGCGAAATTTCGGCCCGTTGCGACACGTCTCCATGCAGCACAGGATCACCGAGGTGCCCGGGTCCCTGGCGAGCGAAGCAATGCCGTCGGCAATATCGACGTCGCATTCGTTGCCGGTCGTCAGCAAGCGGCTGATGCCGACGCCGCGCTCGGCGGCGAGGCGCATCGTGTAGCTGCCGAGGTTGCCGCTCTGCGAGACGATGCCCACGTCGCCAGGGGGCGGCAATGCCGACTCCAGCGTCACGGAAAACGTGGCGATGCTCTTCTCGGGCACGCCGATGGAGCCCAGGCAGTTCGGCCCGACCACGCGCATGCCGCTCGCGCGAGCGACGTCGCCGATGCGCGCCTGCAGCTTCGCGCCCTCTTCTCCCATCTCGGAGAAGCCGGACGACAGGATGACCGCCGCGCGCACGCCGCGCGCCGCGCAGTCCTGCACCGCCTCCAGCACGCCCTGCGGCGGCACCGCGACCACGGCCAGTTCCGGCACCTCCGGCACGTCGCGCACCGTCGCATAGGCGGGCAGCGACTGCACCGTGCCGCCCTTGCGGTTGATCGGGTAGATCGCGCCCGCATAGCCGTACTTCCGCAGGAACTGCACGGGACGTCCGCCGATCTTGGTCACGTCGTCGGACGCGCCGAAGATGGCGATGGACTTCGGGCTGAACAGCGCCTCGAGGCCGCGACCGACTTCCACGGCCTGCATTCAGCGGCCCTTGTAGACCGGCTTGCGCTTCTCGAGGAAGGCCGTGCGGGCCTCCTTCGCGTCCTCGGTCTGCGACAGCGCCATCGTGAAGTTCTGCTCGAAGCGGTAGCCGTCGCGCTGCGGCAGCAGGTCCATCATGTTCGCCGCGTTCTTGGCGTACGCCATCGCGATCGGGCTCTTGGAGGCGATCTCCTCGGCGATGCCCATGGCCGTGGCCATCAGCTGGTCGGCGGGCACGACCTCGTCGAGCACGCCGCGCCGGTACAGCTCGGCGGCCGTCACGCGCTTGCCGGTGAAGAACATGCGGCGGGTGAACGAGCGGCCCACCAGCGTGCGCAGCATCGACACGCCGCCGGCCAGGCCGACGTTGATCTCGGGCATGGCGAAGGTCGCGTCTTCCGAGGCGACGAAGATGTCGCAGGCGCACATGAGGCCCAGGCCCGCGCCCAGCGCCGCGCCGTTGACGGCGGCGATCACGGGCTTCACGCATTCGCGGATCGAGTTGCCGGTCTCGCGCGTGAGCCGGTTGTGCAGCAGGAAGTCGCCGGGCGTCTCGGCGTCGGGCCGATCCTTCAGGTCCGCGCCCGAGCAGAACACCTTGCCCTCGGCGGTGAGGACGGCGACGCGGATGTCCTGCCGCTCCGAGACCTCGTCGAAGATCGCGATGATGCGCTTGCGCGTCTCGCGGTCCAGCGCATTGACCGGCGGGCGGTCGAGCCGGACGACGGCGATGTAATCCTTGACTTCGAGAGTGACGCTCATCTTGCGCTCCGGGTGTGGGTGTCTTGCGCGACTGCGGATTGCTTCGCGCGGGTTGCTGCGTCTTCGCGCAGGAGGCGCGAAGAATGGGTGAGTCGGTCGCCGTAGCGGAATTCGGAGGCGATCAGGCGCTGCGCGAGTCGCGTGGCCAGCACCTCCTCGCTCACGCCCATGCCGCCGTGCATCTGGATCGCCGCCTCGGCGCTCGCGCGTGCGGACTCGGCGTGCGACACCTTCATCAGCCGCAGCGTCCGGTCAAGCGACGCGCTGCCGGCGTCGTATTCGCCGAAGGCATGGATTGCCAGACCCTTCGCCGCCTGGTAGCGCACGAACATGTCGGCGACGCGGTGGCGCAGCGCCTGGAAGGTGGCGAGGGCGACGCCGAACTGCTTGCGCTCCTGCAGGTGCGCGATCGTCGCGCGCAGCAGCGCGGCCAGCGAGGCCACGGTGTCGATGGCCGTCAGCAGCAGGGCCGCCTGGTCGGCGCGGGCGAGCGCGGCGGATGCGGCGGCGCCGCGCGCGATGCAGGCGCTCGCGGGCACGCTCAGCGCGTCGAGCGCGAAGTCGGCGGCAAGGCGGCCTTCCATCGTGCGATACGTCGCAGCGGGCTGCAGGCGGTCCGCGTCGAGCACGAACAGCGCGATCTCCCCGCTGCCCTGCACGCGCGCGGCAAGGACCCGATGTGTCGGGGACAAGGTGACGTCGGCGCCGCGCACCGAGCCGGCGAGTTCCCAGCCGATGTCGAGCTGCCGCGCCTGCACCGCCACGTCGCGCAGCGGCATCGACAGCGCGGCCAGCACGCCGAAGCGCGCGTTGCCATCGCACAGTTGCGGCAGCCACTGCGCGGCGCTCTCGGCATTCGCCTGCAGCAGCAAGGGCGCGACGGCGCTCGTTTCGATCACGGGCAATTGCACGCCGTGCGTCGCGAGCCCTTCGATCGTGGCGGCGACATCGGCCAGCGTTCCGCCCAGGCCGCCCAGTTCTTCGGGAACGAGCGTGAGCGCCCAGCCCATTTCGGCGACGGGATCGGCATCGCCGAAGCCGCGCGAACCCGCGTGGTCCTGCGCGAAGCGCTCGGCGGCGTCCAGCGCCATGCCGGGGAAGAGAGGTTCGATGAGGGTCGGCACGTCAGACTCCCAGGAGGTCGGTGGCGACCACGTTGCGCTGCACTTCGGACGTGCCGCCGGCGATCGTCCTTGCACGGGTGAACATGTAGTTCTGGATCCAGGTCGATTCGCCCACGCCGGGCGCTTCCTCGTCGCGCAACTGGAAGCGGTGCGCGGCTTCCGGGCCGACCGCGTCGAGCGCGATGGTCGTCAGACGCTGCGCGACGTCGGCCACCAGCATCTTGATGGCCGAGGGCTGCACGCCCAGCGGGCGCTGGTTCAGCAGGTCGTCGGTCGCCTGCGCCATCAGCACGCGAGCGCCGCGCGTGTCGGCCTCGCACAGCAGCAGGCGATAGCGCAGCGAGCCGATGTCGCGCTCGCCGCCGGCCGCCGCCGCGGCCGACGCCGCCTCTTCCACGACGCGCGTCACCTGCCGGCGCACGAGTTCGAGCCGGGCGATGTTCGCCGCCGGCAGGCGCTCGCGCTCCAGCAGGAACTTGGCGCAGGTCCAGCCCTTGCCCTCCTCGCCGACGAGGTTCTCGACCGGCACGCGCACCTCGTCGAAGAACACTTCGTTCAGGTGATGCCAGCCGTCGATGGTCCTGATCGGCCGAACCGTGACGCCCGGCGCGTCCATCGACACCAGCAGCAGAGAAATGCCGTCCTGCTTGCGCCCCTCCTTCGAGGTCCGCACCAGCATGTAGATCATGCTGGCTTCGTGCGCGTGCGAGGTCCAGATCTTCTGGCCGTTGACGACGTAGTGGTCGCCCTCGCGCTGCGCGCGGGTCTGCAGCGACGCGAGGTCGGAACCGGAGCCCGGCTCGGAATAGCCCTGGCACCACCAGTCGGAGCCGTCGAGGATGCGCGGCAGGAATCGCGCCTTCTGCTCGGGCGTGCCGAAGCGGATGATCACGGGTCCGATGTGGCCCAGGCCGTGGTGGTACAGCGGCGGGCAGTCGCACTCGGCCATCACCTCCTCGAACACCTGGCGCTCGCGCACGCCCCAGCCGGTGCCGCCGAATTCCTTCGGCCAGCCGGGCGCGCCCCAGCCTCTGTCGTTGAGGATCTGCTGCCAGCGCTGGTATTCGCGCTTGGTGACCTTCTGGCCGGCAGCGACGACGGCGCGGATCTCGGGCGGGCACGATTCGCGGGCGAAGGCTTCGAGCTCGCGGCGGAACGCGTCCAGGTCTGTGTCCTGCATCTCTTCTTTCCGAAAGGAGTATTCAGGCTTCGACCGGCTGCACCGCGGTCTGACCCTGGCGCAGCGTGTCGATCATCTGGCCGAGCGCCGCCGCGGCGCCCTCGGCATCGCGGCCGCGCAGCCGCCGCACGATCTCGCGCCGCAGCGGATACAGGTCCGGCCGCGGCCGCACGGTAAGCACGTGCGTCATGCGTTCGCGCAGCACGCTCGACATGGTCTGCGCCATGAGCAGCAGCGCTTCGTTGTGCCCCGCGCGCGCGATGGCCGTGAAGAAGCGGCTGGCCGAATCGATGCGCTCGGCGAGCGGCGCATCGTCCTCATGTTCTTCGATGGCGGTCGCCGCCGCTTCGACGGCGTCGATGTCCTCGTCGCTCGCCCGCGCGCAGCCCAGCTTCAGCAGGGTGCCGTACAGCGTGCGGTAGGACTCGTCGATGTCCGGCTGGTCCAGTCGGCCGTCGACCACCAGCTTGCGCAGCGACTCGGCGAGCTCGCGATACGCGCCCTGGTAGAACACCAGCGCCTGCTCCTGCGCGCCGGCCGTCATGTGACGCACCTCGCCGATGAAAACGAGATGGTCGCCCGCCTCGTGACACGAGAAGGTCGTGCATTCGAAGCTCGCGAGACAGTCATGCAGCACCGGGAGCCCGGTCTGCCCCGACTGCCACGCGACGCCCTCGAACTTGTCCTCGATCCTGCTGGAAGCGAAGCGGGCCGACAGGCCGTCCTGCCTGCGCGTGAGGACGTTGATCGCGAAGCCCTTGGCCCTGCGGAAGGTGTCCACCAGCCGGCTCGCCTTGCGCAGGCTGAACAGCACCAGCGGCGGCTCGAGCGAGACCGAGCTGAACGAGTTGCAGGTCAGCCCCGCGGGGCGCCCGTCGGGGCCGACGGTCGTGATGACCGCGACGCCTGTCGGGAAGCAGCCGAGCAGCTGTCGGAACGCCGCCGTGTCGATCATGGCCGGGCGCCGTTCGACTTCAGGCGACGGCCAGTTCGGCGGCGCCCGCCACGGCGTAAGGCGGATCGTTGGCGATCTCCTGCTGCACCGTCGGGATGATGATCTCGCCCCAGGTCTTCAGCTGGCGCAGCATGGTGGCCTGGTCGAAGTCGCCCATCTGCGTCTGGAAGCAGTAGTGAACCGGGCGCAGCGTGCGGATGTCGGCGATGACGCGCTCGATCACCGTGTCGATGGTGCCGACCGGCAGGTGCGCGCGCGACTCCTCGATGGTGGGTTCGCCGTCGACCGCGGTCTCGGCCACCTGGTAGTCGTCGGCGATCTGCGCGGTGCGGCGCTTCATGCTGAGCGCCACGCGGCGCTGGTAGCGCGAGCAGTCCAGGTAGTGGTCGACCTCGGCCTTGTCGTTGCTGGCGTAGGCGGCCCGCAGCAGGCCGACCTTCACCTTGGCCGGGTCCTTGCCTTCGGCGAGCGCGATCTTGTCGATCGTGGCGCGGGTATTGCGCAGCTTCTCCACGCCGCCGTCGCTGCCGGACACGAATAGGTGGTTGTCGTTGCGGACCGCGCGGGCCATGAAGGTCGGGTCGATGCTGGTGATCCACAGCGGGGGCATCGGCGACTGCAGCGCGCGCTGGCTGATGGCGGAGGGCGGCTGGCGGTAGTACTGGCCCTCGTAGCTGAACTTCGGCTCCTTCAGGCCCAGCTCGATCATGTCGAGCATCTCGATCGTGCGCTGCTTGGACTGCTCCAGCGAGACGCCGAAGCGCTCGAATTCGAACTGCTGGTAGCCCGAGCCCACGCCCACGTTCAGGCGGCCGTCGGAGAGCTGGTCGACCATCGCGATGTCGGCGATCAGGCGCGCCGGCGTGTACAGCGGCGCGACGACGATGCCGCTCCCCAGGCGAATCCTCTTGGTCACGGCCGCGCAATGGGCGATCATGGTCAGCGGCGAGGAGCACATGCCGTAGTTGGTGAAATGGTGTTCGGCGAACCAGGCGGCGCCGAAGCCCAGTTCGTCGGCCGTGCGGGTCTGCTCCACCGCGTCGCGCAGGATCTCGTAGGAGGACTTGTGCTTGTTGCGCTGCTGCATGAGCAGAAAGATGCCGAAATCCATGAAGGGGCTCCTGGTGGAAGTTGTATGCGCCGATCTTAGGAACGGGACTCGCGGTCGAAGCGCCATCTCGCGCACACCTTCTTTGCGGGTTCCGAAATGAAATCGCTCGATACCCTCCGCGTTTTCGTGACCACGCTGCGCAAGGGCAGCCTCTCCGCCGCGGGCCGCGCGCTGAGCCTGTCGCCCGCCACCATCTCGCGGCGCATCAGCGCGCTCGAAGAAGAGCTCGGCGTGCAGCTGGTCGACCGCACGAGCCGCAACCTCAAGGTCACCGAGGGCGGCAAGGCCTTCCTCGAGCATGCAGAGACGGTGCTCGAGGCGATGGCCGCCGCGGAGAACGCGGCGCGCAACACCAAGCAGCGTCCCGAGGGCAAGCTGCGCGTGCATTCGCGCGCGCAGATCGGCCTGCGCGTGGTCGCGCCGCTGCTGCCGCGCTTCGCGCAGAAATACCCGGACATCCACCTGGAGTTCGAGCTGTCCGAGCATCCGGTGAACCTGGTGGAGCAGGATTTCGACGTCGACATCCGCACCGGCGCGTCCAACGATTCGAACTTCGTGATCAAGCGCCTGCTCAGCAGCGACGAAGTGCTGGTGGCGAGCCCCGCCTTCATGAAGACGCATCCGCGCCTGAAGCTGCCCACCGACTTGCCGCAGGTGCCTTGCCTCGTCTACCGGCGCGACCAGGAGGCCACGAACTGGAGCTGGCTCGACGAGGCGGGCGAGCAGCACGAGCTGCGGATCCAGGGCGTGCTGAGCGCCAACAGCGGCGAGATGCTGCGCCTGGCCGCCCTCGGCGGGATGGGCGTCGCACTGCTGTCCGAGGCGGTGGTGCATTCGCACCTGAAGGACGGCACCTTGCTGCGCCTCATGCCGCAGTACCGCTTCGCGGTGCGCGCGTACTCGAATGGGATCTATGCGGTGTTCCGCCGCTCGAACACGTTGCCCGTCAAGGTGCGGGCGTTCGTGGATTTCCTCGCGGATGAGCTCAAGGGCGTGAAGCTGGAGACGGGTTAGCGGTCGAAGCGACTCACGGGGACGCCGCGCGCCGGCAGCCCGCGCACCTCCCACAATCCCCCATCGTCGGGCAGCGTCCCGGTGAGGTTCGTGCTGCGCGAAATCGACGTCACGTACAGGCGGTCGAGGTCCGGTCCGCCGAAGCACAGGCTTGTGGGATGCGTGGCGGGCATCTTCACCAGCCGCTCCAGGCGGCCATCCGGCGCGAAGCGCGCGAGCTGGCCGATGCGAGGCAGCGCCGACCACAGAAAACCTTGTTCGTCCACCGCGGCGCCGTCCGGTCCCGCGCCGAGGGATTCGGTTTGCGCGAACACGCGCTCGCCCGAAAGCGGCCGGTCCGGCGCATAGTCGTAGGCCCGGATGGTTCGCACGCCGAGGCTGCTGTCGGCCACGTAGAGCGTGCGGCCGTCGGGGCTGAAGCAGGGGCCGTTGGTGAGGCCGTAGCCGCGGGCGAGCACTTCCAGCCCGCCGTCCGGTGCCAGCCGATAGAGTCCGCCCTTCGCCGCCTCGCCGGGCGCGCGGTGGACCTGCAGCGTGCCCGCGATGAAGTTGCCCCAGGGGTCGCACTTGCCGTCGTTGAGGCGCACGTCGGGATGGTCCACGTCGATGCGGGCGAGGTCTTCGATCGCGCCCGTCGCGGGGTCGAACAGCGCGAAGCGATCCTTCAGCGCGAGCAGGATGCCGCTGCCCTCGCACAACGCCATCGATCCGACCGGCGCGGGGACTCGGTGGATCTGCTCGCCGCCCTCGTCGGGCCCGACCGCGAGGCGTCGCACCACGCCCGAGAGCGAGTCGATCCACCATACGGCCGCGCTGCGCGCATCCCAGCACGGGCTCTCGCCCAGCAGGTCCTTGCTGCTGCCGATGCGGCGTATCGTCGTCTCCATGGAAGCGCAGTGTCGCCAGCGGGCGCGCATGCGCCATCGCAAGGCATGCAAAGCACCTTTTCAGGGCCTGGAGGCATCGCGACGGAGCGTCGCCCTAGACTGCCGTCGCCACCCGTCCGCATACCAGGAGACTCGATGATCCGTCGCACCTTCGCCAGCGCCTTGCTGGCCTCCTTCGGCCTCGCCGCCGTGCCCGCCTTCGCGCAGCAGAACGTCGTCCGCCTCGTCGTGCCCTTCCCGGCCGGCGGCGGCACCGACCAGTACGTGCGACTGATCGCCGCCGACCTCTCGAAGAAGGGCATGCAGGCCATCGTCGAGAACAAGCCGGGCGCGAGCGGCATCATCGCCGCCGACTACGTCGCGCGCGCCAAGCCCGACGGCACGACCTTCCTCATGACCTCGCTCGGAGTGCTCGCGAGCAACACCGTCATGTACGACAAGCTGCCGTACAACCCGCGCGACTTCGTGCCGGTCACGCAGATCGCGTATCAGCCGTCGATCATCGTCGGCCGCATGGACCTGCCGTACAAGAACATCAAGGAGATGGTGGAGTACGCCAAGGCGAATCCCGGCAAGATCAACCGCGGCTCGCCCGGCGCGTCCATCCTCACCAACCTCGCGCCGATGGCCTTCGAGAAGATGGCCGGGATCACGACCACGCACATTCCCTTCGCGGGCGACGCACCCGGCCTGCAGGCCCTGCTCGGCGGCAACACCGACATCCACGGCACGTCGATCACGGGCTCGCTGCAGCACGTGAAGGCCGGCAAGCTGCGCGTGCTCGGTGTGATGGACGCCAAGCGCATGCCGCAGGTGCCGGAAGCGCCGACGTTCAAGGAACAGGGCTTCGACATCGAAGCGCTGCTCTGGTACGGCCTCTCCGCGCCCGCCGGCACGCCGCGCGCCACGGTCGACCGCATGAACAAGGCCGTGAACGAAGTCATCGCCGATCCCGACTTCGTGGCCCGCGCCCGCGCGATGGGCATGGAGCCGCGCGGCGGCAGCGCGGACGACTACGGCCGGTTCACCAAGGTCGAGTTCGACCGCTGGGTCCCGCTGCTGCAGAGCCTGAACCTGCCGAAGCAGGCGCACTGAGATCGATGGGGAGCGCGGCGATCAGCCGCGCATGCTCAAGGCCGCGATCGCTTCGACGATGCGCGGCCAATGCCGCACGGGCAGCGTGTGGCCCATGCCCTCGAGCACCATCAGCTCGGCGCCGGGAATGCTCTTCGCCGTGTCGACGCCGCCCGCGAGCGGCACCAGCGGGTCGGTGTCGCCATGGATCACGAGCGTCGGCGCGGTCACCGCTTTCAGCGCTTCGCGCCGGCTGCCCGAAGCCAGGATGGCCACGAGTTGCCGCGCGCCGCCATCGGGGCACAGGCCGCGCGCATGGTTCAGCGCGGCGCGCGCACGATCCCGCGCCTCGTCCTCGGGCGACGTGCTGCCGCGCAGTTGCTTCCACGTCGCGACGTAGTGTTCGGTGTAGCCGGCCAGCTCGCGCGGCGCGGGCTTGAAGACCGTCGACAGCACGGCGTAGCCGGGCGACGGCAGCGCCGGGTCGCCGGTCGTCGACATGATCGAGGTGAGCGTGCGCACGCGCTGCGGCTGCTCGATGGCGAGCGTCTGCGCGATCGTGCCGCCCATGGACGCGCCGACGAGATGGGCGCGCTCGATGCCGAGGGCATCCATGAGGCCGGTCACGTCGCGCGCCATGTCGGACAGGAGATACGGCGCCTCCACCGGCTTGCGCAACCACGCGCGGATCATCGCGGCCATGACGTCGGGCAGGCCGGCGCGGTCGAAGCGGGTGGACTTGCCCGAGTCGCGGTTGTCGAAGCGCACAACGAAGAGGCGCTGCCGCGCGAGCTCTTCGCAGAACTCCTCGTCCCAGCCGACCATCTGCGCGCCCATCCCCATGACGAGGACGACCGCGGGGTCGGTCTCCAACCCGAAGGTCTGGTGGCAGAGGTAGATGCCGTTGGCCTTGACGACCTTCTCTTCCGAACGCGGAACCGGTTTCACGAACCGACGCCGTCGAACACGATTACGCTGCGTGCGACTTCGCCGCGCGTCATCGCCGCGAAGCCCTCGTTGATGTCTTCGAGCGCGATGCGGCGCGAGACGAGGTCGTCCAGGTTCAGGCGGCCTTGCAGGTACAGCTCGACGAGACGCGGAATGTCGTCGCGGATGCGGGCCGAGCCGAGCGCGGAGCCGCGGATCTTCTTCTCGAGGAAGAAGTCGGCGCCCTCGATCTGCGCCTTCACGCCCGGCGCGAACAGGCCGACGATGGTGGCCGTGCCGCCGGGCTGGAGCATCTTGAAGCACTGCTCCACGGTGGCCGCGATGCCGATGCATTCGAACGAGTATTCGACGCCGCCCTGCGTGAGCTCGACGACCCTGGCAACCACGTCGCCCTCGCTCGCGAGGATCGTGTCGGTCGCGCCGAACCTGCGCGCCAGCTCCAGCTTCGACGGCACGTTGTCGATCGCGATGATGCGCGCCGCGCCCGCGATCTTCGCGCCGTTGATCGCGGCCAGGCCGACGCCGCCGCAGCCGACCACGGCGACGGAGGAGCCGGCCGGCACCTGCGCATTGCGGAACACGGCGCCGGTGCCGGTGATCACCGCGCAGCCGAGCAGCGCGGCACGGTCGAGCGGCATGTCCTTGCGGATCTTCACCAGCGCATTGCGATGCACCAGCATCTGCTCGGCGAAACCCGAGAGGTTGAACACCTGGCTGACCGGCTGTTCGCCGCGCGACAGGCGCTTCGCCTGCCCGGGCGGCTGCTTGACTTCCGTGTCCTGGCACAGCGCGAAGCGCTGGCCGAGGCACTGCTTGCAGGTGCCGCAGAACACCGACAGCGCGCCGACGACGTGATCGCCCGGCTGCAGGTCCTTCACGCCCGCGCCGACGGCGGCGACGACGCCCGAGACCTCGTGGCCCAGCACGCCCGGCAGCGGAAACTTGCGCATGCCCTGGATGTAATGCAGGTCGCTGTGGCACAGGCCGACGGCGGCGGTGGTCAGGAGGACCTCGTTCGGCCCCGGCGCGGCGATGGCGACGTCCTGGATCACCAGCGGTTGGCCGAATTCTTCGAGGACTGCAGCGCGCATCTTTTGGGTTTCCTTGTGGTGGCTCGCCACGGCGGATCCGTGGGTGTTTCCCAGTGTAGGAGGCGGGGTCGCGAACCATCCTTGAGCTTTGTGCAATCTTGCTTTGCGCGGCGCGGTGCGCCGGGAAAACCCGGCCCCACTAAATTCCGCCGGAACAACCGGAGACAACGCATGGGCCTGCATCTACTGGACCGCGTCATCGGCGACGAATGGCCGAGCCTCGCCAGCGACGCCGAGGTCCGCGCCTTCGAATCCATTCCCTACGAAGAGCGCATCGCGGCGCAAAGCACCTACGACGCGCTGCGCCTCGGCGCCGAGCACGACCCCGAGTGCCCGGCCCTGCATTTCCTCGCGAATGCGAGTCCCGACGAGGAGCCGCTGACCATCACGCACGGCGAATTCCACGCCCGCGTGACCCAGGTGGCGAACATGCTGCACACGCTGGGCGTCGGCCCGACGGACGTGGTCAGCCTGTTGCTGCCGCTGGTGCCGCAGGCCTTCGTCGCGCTGTACGGCGCGCAGGCCGCGGGCATCGCGAACCCCGTCAATGCGTACCTCGAAGCGGGTCATATCGCGCACATCCTGCGCGCCGCCAAGACCAAGGTGCTGATCGCGCTCGCCCCGCGCGAGGGCTACGACATCTGGGACAAGGTCGCACGCATCCGAAAGGAGCTGCCGGAGCTGAAGGCGATCCTCGTCGTCGGCCGCTGCGGACCCATGAAGGGCATCGAGCACGACTTCGACGCACTGGCCGACAGGGAGCCGCGCGACCGCCTGACCAGCGGCCGCCGCATCGACGCGAGCGACGTCGGCGCCCTGTTCCACACCGGCGGCACGACCGGCTTGCCGCAGCTCGTGCCGCTCACGCACGGCAACCAGGTCTACCAGGCGTGGGGCATGGCGATGATGTTCCGCACGAAGCCGGGCAACACGCTGCTGATGGGACTGCCACTCTTCCACGTGGGCGGCGCGCTGACGCAAGGCCTGCAGCACCTGTCCGCCGGCGGGACCCTCGTGGTGCTGTCCGCGGCCGGGTGGCGCAACAAGAACGCGATGCCCAGCATCTGGAAGCTGGTGGAGCGCTACAAGCCCGAGCTGCTCGGCGGCGTGCCCACCGTTCTGGGCGCGGTGCTGAACGTGCCGATGGACGGGCGCGACGTGTCCAGCATCCGCAAGGCGACCGGCGGCGGCTCGGCGATCCCGGTGCCGATCGCCGATGCGTACCGAAACCGCTTCGGCATCCCCATCCTCGAAACCTACGGCATGACCGAGGCGTCGAGCTGCCACACGATCTCCTACGCCGACCGGCCGGTGTACCTCGGCTCGGTGGGACATCCGCTGCCGTACAGTCGCGTGCGCGTCGTCGAGGTCGACGACAAGGGCAAGTTCCGCGGCGAGTGCGCGCCGGGCAGGATCGGCGTGGTCACGATGTGGGGGCCGGGCGTCTTCACCGGCTATGCGACCGGCGCGCCCGACGCGCCCTTCGTGGAGCCGGGATGGGTCAACAGCGGCGACCTCGGCCGCGTCGATGCGAACGGCTATCTGTGGATCACCGGCCGTGCCAAGGACCTGGTGATCCGCGGCGGCCACAACATCGACCCGACCAGCATCGAGGAGATCCTGTACCAGCACCCCGCCGTGGCCGTCGCGGCGGTCGTCGGCGAGCCCGACGCCTATGCGGGCGAACTGCCGGTGGCCTTCGTGCAGCTGAAGGAGGACTTCGCCGACGCCGACCCAAAGCAGATCCTCGCCTACGCCGCGGCGCGCACGCCCGAGCGCGCGGCCGTCCCGGTGCAGCTCTACGTCGTCGACACCATTCCGCTCACCGCCGTGGGCAAGGTGTTCAAGCCCGCGCTGCGGCTGCAGGCGGCCGAGCGCGCGGTGCGACGGCTCCTCGCGCTCCTGGAGAAGGACGGCTGCACGGTGGACGTGAACGTCGCTTCGCACAAGGAGCACGGCACGCTGATCGGCGTGACGCTGTCGGGCGAGCCGGCCGGCGGCCGCGAGGCGGCCCTGGTGCTTGCAAAGGCCAGGCTCGATCCCCTCACGATGAAGCACGAGCTGCGCTGGCTCGAGGAAGTGGCGACCGCATGAGCCGCCGGGCCGCCCCAAGGCGCATGGCACCGCAGCGCGAAGCGCGAAGGACATTCGAATGACCGATATTTCCAACACCGACCCGATGAAGGCCTGGCGCGACTGGTTCGTGAAGTCCGAGCGCGACTGGAGCGAGCAACTCACGAGCCTGATGAAGGACGAGAACGTCGCGCGCCTGCTCGGCCAGGAGATCCACGCGGGCCTGTACAAGCAGCAGATGCTCGCGCAGTCCCTGGCCGGACCGCTGGCGGCGATGAACGTGCCGACGCGCGACGACCTCGTCGCCATCGGCGAACGCATCGGCCGCCTCGAGGACGCCGTCGCGCGCGTCGAAGCCCTCGTGACCCGCCTGGCGCCGCTGTCCGCGCCGCGCCCGGCGCGCACGCGCAAGGCGCCGGCCGACGCCCCGGCACCCGTGAAGCGGCGCAAGGCCGCCCGATGAGGGTCGCGCAGCAATGGGTGGACGAGCAACGATCCACCCTCGTGGAACTTGAAGCCGAGATGGCGCGCGAGACCGCCTGCACGCCGCGCGAGCTCGTGCATGCGCGCGGGACGCTGCGGCTGTACCACTACCTCCCGCAGACGGACGATGTCTACCGCACGCCGCTGCTGATCGTCATGTCGCTGGTCAGCAGGCCCGACATCTTCGACCTCACGCCGGGCCAGAGCTTCATCGAGCATCTCGTGCGCGCGGGCTTCGACGTCTACCTGATCGACTGGGGCCTGCCGCGCGCCGAGCACAAGGGTCTCGGCATCGACGACTACGTGGCCGACCTGCTGCCCGACTGCATCGCGCAGGTGCAGGCGCATTCCGGCGAGGAGGGCATCACGCTCGTGGGCTACTGCCTGGGCGGCATCTTCACGACCCTGTATGCCGCGCGGGAGAACCGGGGGCCGCTGCGCAACCTGCTGCTGCTGGCCACGCCCATCAACGGCGAAGGCATGGTGCTGCAGCGCAAGCTGCTCACGTCGGGCGGCCTCGACGCCGACCGGCTGGTCGACACGCTGGGCAACATCCCGGCGTCGATGATCGAAGGCGCATTCCAGATGCTGCGGCCGCTGCAGAAGGCGAGCGGCCAGGCCACGCTCCTGAACAACCTGAAGGACCGCGAATTCGTGAAGGCGCACCTGCGCATCGTGAAGTGGGGGGCCGAGGCCCTGCCCTTCCCCGGAGAGGCGTTCCGCGGTCTCGCGAAGGATTTCGTGCTGGACAACCGCATCGTGGACGGCGGCCTGGAGGTGCGCGGTGTCGACTGCACGCTGGACCGCATCCGCGTGCCGCTGCTGCATGTCGTGGCGGAGCACGACCATGTCGTGCCGCGCGAAGCGTCGGCCGACCTCGTGCGGCTCGCGGGCAGCACGGACAAGGAGGAGCTGTCGATCAAGGGCGGCCATGTGAGCCTCGTCGCGGGCGTCGGCGCCGCGACCCGGACCTGGCCGCGCATCGTGCAGTGGCTGGCGCCCCGCTCCACCTGAACGCCCGTCGGCTGCGCACGCGCAAAGCTGCTTTGCGGCGACCGATGAACCACGGAAGACCCACGCGGAAACAATTCGTCCACGGGCCGGCGAGGCCTGCAGTCCACAACCCCAGGAGACAAACCTTGAAACGTCGCAACCTTCTTCTCGGCGCGCTGGTCGCCGCATCCATCTCCGGCGCCGCGCTTGCGCAGCAACAACCCTTGAAGATCGTGGTCCCCTTCGCCGCCGGCGGCGGCACGGACTCGTTCCTGCGCATGCTGGCCGACGAGCTGACCAAGCGCGGCACCCGCACGATCGTCGAGAACAAGCCGGGCGGCAGCGCCGTGATCGCGGCCGACTACGTCGCGAAGTCGAAGCCGGACGGCACGACGGTCGTCATGTCCTTCGTGGGCATGATGGGCACGAACACGCTGCTGTTCGACAAGCTGCCCTACGACCCGGTCAAGGACTTCACGGCCGTCTCGAGCGTCGCCTACCAGCCGACCATCATCGTCGGCCGCGCCAGCCTGCCGTACAAGAACCTGAAGGAGATGGTCGAGTACGCCAAGGCGAACCCCGGCAAGATCAACCGCGGCTCCCCCGGCGCGGCGATCCTGAGCAACCTGGCGCCCCTCGCCTTCGAGAAGCAGGCCGGGTTCAGCACGAACCACGTGCCGTTCAACGGCGACACGCCCGCCATCCAGGCGATGCTGAGCGACTCGATCGACATCTACGGCACCTCGATCACCAGCTCGCTGCCGCACATCAAGTCGGGCAAGTTCCGCGTGCTGGGCGTGATGGACACCAAGCGCCTGCCCCAGGTGCCGGACGCGCCGACGTTCAAGGAAATGGGCTACGACTTCCAGGCGCCGCTGCGCTACTACCTGTCGGCGCCCGCCGCGACGCCGAAGCCCATCATCGAGAAGCTCAACAAGTCGATCAACGAAGTGCTGGTCGACCCGGCCTTCGTGGAGCGCGCCCGCGCGATCGGCATGGAGCCGGCGGGCGGCACGGCCGCGGAGATGGAGAAGCTGCTCACGGGCGAGATCGCGCGGTGGATGCCGTTCGTGAAGAGCCTGAATCTGCCGAAGGCGGGGCAGTAAGCACCTCGGGTCACCCGCATTGGAAGCCAGCCCCGTCCTTGCGACGGGGCTTTTTCTTGGTCACACCGGCCGGAGCCACCAGGAACCTTGATTTCCCGATAAGGAACTTTTATTCCGTATGGGGAAGTTGACTTCCCACCTGAGACGCTCTAGGATCGTGAGCACGATGCAGCGCTCGTCCGTCCAGAGCTTCGTGCGCTTTCCGCTGACCCAGCTGCTGGCCAGCGGGGGGCACGTGCGTGTGCTGCGTGCCCTGCTCGCCCACGGTGGCCCGCAGAGCGCGGGACAACTGGCGGCGGACTGCGCCATGACGGCGCGTGGCGTTCGCAACACGCTCGACGCGCTGGTTGCACAAGGCGCCGTCAAGGTGTTGGGCCCCGCTGGTGCCAGGCTCTTTGCCCCGGCCCTCGAGCAACCGCTCGTCGCGGCGCTGGCCCAGCTTTTCGAATCCGAGCGCCAGCACTGGCTGGGGTTGCAAGAGGAACTGCGCGAGGGGCTGGCCGCTGAAAAGCAGATTCGCTCGGCATGGCTGTACGGGAGTGTCGCAAGGGGCACGGACGAGCCTGGAAGCGACATGGACGTAGCCGTCGTGCTTGCCAACGACAGCGTGGACGCAAGCCGCCGGGTACGCGATGCCTTGCAGGCGCTCGGTGACCGGCTGGGCGTGCAGATTTCCACGGTGATGCTCACACCCTCTGAACTGGTCAAGCTGCCCCCAGGTGACCGCTGGTGGTCGGAGGTCTGCCGGGACGCGAAAGTGCTCAAAGGGGTCGCACCGGCCAGGGAAGCAGCCCGTTGCGCCAAGGCGGCACAGTCGGCATGACCGGAAAGAGCCCGCGCAGGAAGGTCGACGCGCTGTATTGGCAGGGCCGCCTGCGCGTGGCGCATGCCTACCTCGAGGCCGCACAGCAGGCGCATCTGCTTGCGGAGGCGGGCCAGGACTGCAACCCGGTCGTGAGCCAGATCGTACTGTCGGCGATCGCGTTCGGCGACAGCCTGGCGGCCAAGCGCGCGCAGGTCGTCAACCAGCAGGACCACGCCCAGGCGCCACGCCTGCTGCGGGACGTGCTCGGCAACCTGCTGCCCGATGGCCAGGAGCGTCGTTACCGCCGCATCCTGAGCCATAAGGACGAAGTGCAGTACGGCACCCGGCAAATGACGCGCGATGAAGCTGGTCGGCTGCTCGCGGACCTCGAGGAACTCGCTCGCTGGGCGGAGGAACTGCTTTAGACCTTCGCGCTCGCCGCTCTCACGGCTCCAGGATATTGAACATCGGATCGAACTCGTCCAGGCACTCGACGAACTGCCGGAACAGCCCTGCATCGCCCTCCACCTCCAGCTGCCCCGCATCCAGCGCGGCGAGCAGCGCATCGCGTCCCGACGACAACCTGCCGAGCTGCTCGCGCGACATGCGCACCACCGCGTCGGCCGCCGTGCCGTGCGCGCCCGGCAGATGGTTCAAAGCCCCATTCGACAGCGTGATGCGGTGCGAGTCCGTGCCCGAGGCATCCGTGAGCTGCCAGTCGAACCGGGCCGCCAGGTCCTGCGCCTTCGGGCCGTTCACGCGGATGCCCAGGTACTCCAGGAAGCTGCCCAGCGGCAGGATCGACACGACGTCCGGACTGATGGACACGCCCTTGGGCGCCGAAGCCTGCGACGTGCTGCGCAGTTCGCGCGCGCCCAGCAGATAGGAATTGCGCCAGGTGGCGGACTCGGCCTGGTAGCCCAGCTGCTCCATCGCATCGGCCGAGAGTTCGCGCGCGGCGCGGTTCGAGGGGTCGGCGAACACGACGTGGTTCAGTGCTTCCACCACCCAGCGGAACTGGCCCGATTCGAAATCCTTGCGCGCCCGGGCGACCACGGCGTCCGCGCCGCCCATGTACTCCACGTACTTCTTCGCGCCGTGCTCCGGCGGCAGCGCATTCAGGTGCGCCGGGTTGCCTTCGTAGGGACCGAGATAGTGCGCGTACACGGCATTCACGTTGTGCGCAACCGCGCCGTAGTAGCCCCGGGCGAACCACTGCTTCGACAGTTTCCCCGGCAGCATCAGCTCCTCGCCGATCTCCCGCGGCGTCTTGCCGTGGCTCATGAGACGCAGCGTCTGGTCGTGCAGGTAGCGGTACATGTCGCGCTGGCCGGCAACGTACTCGCCGATGCGATCGCTGCCCCACACCGGCCAGTGGTGCTGCACGACGAGCGCGTCGACATGCGGGACGAACTGGTCGAGCGCCTGGTTCAGGTAGTGCGCCCACGCGAGGGAATCGCGCGTCTTCGCGCCGCGCAAGGGGCACAGGTTGTGCATCGTGTGGCAGGCGTTCTCGGCCAGGTTCAGCACGCGCAGGCCGGGGTAGTGCATGTTCATGTCCGCCGGCGCCTCGGTGCCCGGCGTGAGGTGGAACACGATCTCGACGCCGTCGATCACGTGGCGCTCCACCGGCTCGCGGATCAGCTTCGTCGGCGCGATGAAACCGTCGCCGCCGCGGCCGACGGCCTTGCCCAGGCCGCTGTCGACATGCGCCATCGCGCCGGGCTCGAGCGACCATCCAAACTGGAACAGCGCGCGGCGGCGCATCGGCACGCCGGCGAGGATCGATTCGGAAAAGGACTCCTCGGTGAAGCCGAAGGGCGCGATGACCTCGACGCCACGGCGCACGTCGTCCGGGCCGATCACGCCGCGCACGCCGCCGTAGTGGTCGCGGTGGCTGTGGGTGTAGATGACGGCCGTGACGGGGCGGTCGCCGCGGTGCGCGCGGTACAGCCTGATCGCCTCGCGCGCGTGCTCGGTGAACTGCAGGGGGTCGACGACGATGACGCCGGAGTCGCCCTCGATGAACGTGACGTTGGCCAGCGAGAAACCGCGCACCTGGTACACGCGCTCGGTGACCTGGAACAGGCCATGGATCGCGTTGAGCTGCGACATGCGCCACAGGCTGGGGTTCACGGTGTCGGGCGACTCGCCGCGCAGGAACCCGTAGGGCTTCATGCTCCAGGACGGCGCGCCGCCGCTGTCGGCGTCGTTGTGCGCATCCGGCAGGGTGGCGATGAAGCCGCGCTGCGCGTCGTCGTAATCGCGACGGTCGGTGAAGTCGAGGTCGCGGCGCATGCGGTCGTGCGACGCCAGGGTGCTGGGGTGGGCGGGTTTCATGGGGTCTCCTCGAAGGCAACCGCGATCTTCGAATGCACCCCCCGGCCCGGCGCGCCGGATTGCGAAAAGCAGCTTTACGACGCCACGCCCTCACTTGCCACAACGAGCGCGGACACCCTCACCCCGAAAGCGGCAATGCCGTCTTGTACCGCACCTGCTTCAGCGCGAAGCTGCTGCGGATCTTCTCGATGCCCGGAATCGGCGTGAGCTTGTCGAGGATGAAGCGCTCCAGCGCGCCGATGTCCCGCACGGCGACGCGGATCAGGTAGTCGCTGTCGCCGGTCATGAGGTAGCACTCCATCACCTCCTCGCGCTCGGACACGTGCTGCTCGAAAGCGGCGAGCGCCTCCTTCGACTGCTCCTTCAGGCTGATGTTGATGAAGACGTTCAAGCCGAGTCCCACTTCCTTCGGGTCGACGAGTGCCACGTAGCGCGTGATCACGCCCTCGCGCTCCAGCGCCTTGACGCGCGCCAGGCAGGGCGACGGCGAGAGGTGGACCCGCTGCGCGAGCTCCACGTTCGATAGCGCACCATCCTGCTGCAGTTCGTGCAGGATTCGCAGGTCGATCAGGTCCAGCTTCATGAGACGGCATTTTCTGCCGTTTTCTTGCGCCGCCGACGCATTTTCGCAATCCTGTTCCGCGCCGGCGCCCCTAGAGTCAGGGTATGACCGACCAGAGCCTCACCCGCTACCTCGCCGATGCCGACGGCGACATCGATCCCGCCGAGACCCAGGAATGGCGCGACGCCTTCGAGGCGCTGGTGGCCGCGCACGGGCCGGCCCGCGCCCGCTTCATCCTCGACCAGCTCGCCGTCGTCGGCCGCAGCCCGCGCGTCGCCTGGTCGCCCGAGCTCGTGACGCCCTACGTCAACACGATTCCCGTGGAGCAGCAGCCGGCATTCCCCGGCGACCTCGCGATCGAGGAGCGGCTCGGCTCGATCATGCGGTGGAACGCGCTCGCGATGGTCGCGCGCGCCAACGCGAGCTACGGCGAACTCGGCGGGCACATCGCGAGCTACGCGAGTGCGGCCGATCTCTTCGAAGTCGGCTTCAATCATTTCTTCCGCGCGGCGGATGCGCAGGGCCATGGCGATCTCGTCTTCTTCCAGCCGCACAGCGCGCCCGGCGTGTACGCGCGCGCCTTCCTCGAAGGTCGCCTGACCGAAGCCGACCTCGCGCACTACCGGCAGGAAATCACCGCGCCTTCGCACGGCGCGCGCGGCCTCTCGAGCTATCCGCATCCCTGGCTCATGCCGGACTTCTGGCAGTTCCCCACCGGCTCGATGGGCATCGGTCCGATCAGCTCGATCTACCACGCGCGCTTCATGCGCTATCTCACGCACCGCGGCCTGCTCGATTGCCAGGGGCGCACGGTGTGGGGCGTGTTCGGCGACGGCGAGATGGACGAGCCCGAGAGCATGAGCGCGCTCACGCTCGCCTCGCGCGAGAAGCTCGACAACCTCGTGTGGGTCGTCAACTGCAACCTGCAGCGGCTCGACGGCCCGGTGCGCGGCAACGGCCGCATCGTCGACGAGCTCGAGAAGCTGTTTCGCGGCGCGGGCTGGAACGTCATCAAGCTGCTCTGGGGCAGCGACTGGGACGGCCTTTTCGCGCGCGACGCCACGGGCGCACTTCCGCTCGCCTTCGCGAACACGGTGGACGGCCAGATGCAGACCTTCGCCGCCAAGGACGGCCGCTTCAACCGCGACAACTTCTTCGGCCAGAACGAGGAGCTGCAGCGGCTCGCGCAAGGCATGACCGACGAGCAGATCGACCGGCTCAAGCGCGGCGGCCACGACCTCGTGAAGATCCACGCGGCCTATCACGCGGCCGCGAAAAACCGCGGCGCGCCGACCGTGATCCTCGCGCACACGAAGAAGGGCTACGGCATGGGCGCGGCCGGCCAGGGAAAGATGACGACGCATAGCCAGAAGAAGCTGGACGAGGCGGCGCTCCTCGAATTCCGCAACCGCTTCAACCTGCCGCTGTCGGATGCGCAGGCGACCGAACTCGAATTCTTCAAGCCGGCCGAGGACAGCGCGGAGTTGCGCTACCTGAAGGACATGCGAGCCAGGCTCGGCGGGTCCATGCCTCGCCGCCTGTGCGCCGCGGACCCGCTGCCCGTGCCGCCGCTTGCCTCCTATGGCACGTTCGCGACGCAGGCCGATGGCAAGGAGATGTCGACCACGATGGCCTTTGTTCGCCTGCTCGGCAACCTGCTGAAGGACAAGCCGCTCGGCCCGCGCATCGTGCCGATCGTGGCCGACGAGGCGCGCACCTTCGGCATGGCCAACCTGTTCAAGCAGGTCGGCATCTATTCCAGCGTGGGGCAGCGCTACGAGCCCGAGGACATCGGCTCGGTGCTGTCGTACCGCGAGGCGCTCGACGGACAGATCCTCGAGGAAGGCATCAGCGAAGCGGGCGCCATCGCGAGCTGGACGGCCGCAGCCACGAGCTACAGCGTGCATGGGTTTCCGATGCTGCCCTTCTACATCTACTACTCGATGTTCGGCTTCCAGCGCGTGGGCGATGCGATCTGGGCGGCGGCGGACCAGCGCGCGCGCGGCTTCCTGCTCGGTGCGACCTCCGGCCGCACGACGCTCGGCGGCGAAGGATTGCAGCATCAGGACGGCACGAGCCACCTGGTCGCCGCGACCATTCCGAACTGCAAGGCCTACGATCCCGCGTTCGCAGGCGAGATGGCGGTGATCGTCGACCGCGGCATGCGCGAGATGCTGACCGAGCAACAGGACGTGTTCTATTACGTCACGCTGATGAACGAGAACTACGCGCAGCCTGCGATTGCCCCGGACCTGCACGAGGCGGTGATCCGCGGCGGCTATCGGTTCTCGTCGTTCGGCGACGCGGCGAATGCGCGCCGCGTCACCCTGCTCGGCTCCGGCGCGCTGCTGCCCGAGGCGCTGCGCGCGGCCGAACAGCTCGCGAGCGAGGGCATTGCGGGCGACGTGCTGAGCATCACGAGCTGGAGCGAACTCGCCCGAGAGGGACGACGCGCGGGCGAAGAAGCGCGCGAACCCTTCGTCGCGCAGTTGCTGTCGCAGACGCAAGGCCCCGTCATCGCCGTGACCGACTACGTGCGCGCGGTGCCCGAGGCCATCCGCGAGTTCGTTCCGCCGGGGCGACGCTATCTCACGCTCGGTACCGACGGCTTCGGCCGCAGCGACACGCGCAAGGCGCTGCGCGCATTCTTCGGCGTGGATACGGAGGCGATCGTCCGCACGGCGCGCGAGGCGGTGCGGGGATAGTGACGCGATGAGGCGATGAGGCGCTGAGGCGCCTCGGGCGGCCGAGCAGGCTCAGGCCGCCTTCAGTCGCTGCGGCCCGAACGCGTCCTCCATCTGCCGGCGCACGCGATAGGCATGCGTGCCCGTGTCCATCGCGACGTCGGCCCACGTGAGACTCTGCCCCTTGCGCACGGGCCGCACGACCTTGACGTCATGCGCCAGGCCGAGCGGCAGGCCACCCATCTGCACCGAGCGCTCGGCCGGCAGCAGCTTGCCCCACACCGTGTAGCCGCCTTCGCCGTCGAGGATCTCGCCGGGCTGCAGGTCGCGCTTCGCGGTCGCGACGACGTCCGCATGCCAGCCGGTCGCGACGCCCGTCGGCTCGCCGCGCAACGCGACGGAGGCCACCGACATGCCCACTTCGAGCCCGATGAGGTGCCAGCGCTTGTACAGCGTGAAGTAGCGGCCGCTCGGGTCGGTGTGCGCGTTGTATTCCTCGAAGCAGTTCCGGATGTATTCCGTCTCGGCCTCGACCGTGACCCACACGCCCATGCGGATGTCGTAGGGAATGCGCCGGCCATCGCTCTCGAGCGAGGAGATCACTTCGACCATTCCCTTGCGTTCGAGCACGCCGCCTTCGCTGCGCGGGCGCGTCACGACCGGAATGTCCTCGACGCTCGCGGGCGGATACAGCAGGCCGTCGCCCGGCACGGAAAGGCCGGTCGCATTCGACACCGCCGTGCTCTCGATGGAGGGTTTCGACCCGTCGAGAAAACTGTTGAACATCTTCGGGTTCAATCCGCCGCGCGCCGCCTGTTCGGGCGTGAGGCCGTAGTTGCCCCACACGGTCTCGGGCGTCGACTCGCAGAAGTGCGGCAGCCACTTGTGGCCGCGCCCCGCGGCAACGACCGGGAAGCCGCAGGTCCGCGCCCAGTCGACCAGGTCGCAGATGAGGGCGGGCTGGTCCCCGAATGCGAGCGAGTACACGACCCCTGCCTCCGCAGCCTTGCGCGCGAGCAGCGGCCCGCAGAACGCATCGGCCTCCACCGTCACGTTGACCACGTGCTTTCCGTTCGCGAACGCTTCGAGGCAGTGGTCCACCGCCGCGATGGGGTGGCCCGTGCATTCCACGACGATGTCGATCGCCGGGTGACGCACCAGCGCCTGCCAGTCCTCGCCGATGTGCGTGGTGCCCTGCTTTACGGCGGCGTCTAGCGATGCGGCCTGCGTGCGCTCCGGGTTCCAGCCGACGCGCTGCAGATTGGCGCGCGCATTCGCGGGCGAAAGGTCCGCGATGCCGACGAGATGCACGCCGGGCGTGCGGGGGATCTGGGCCAGATACATCGAGCCGAACTTCCCGGCGCCGATGAGTCCCACGCGCACGGGCCGGCCTTCGGCGGCGCGTTGCTGCAATTTGGCGTGAAGACTCATCACGCGGCCTGCCGGATCTCGTCGATCGGCACGCTGCTCGTCTGCAGCGCGCTCGCCGGCATGCCGTCTTGCCAGGGCACGTCGACCGGAGGCGGATTCAGCAGGCAGTCGTCCGGCAGCAGCTCGATGGGCGTGAAGTCGCGATGCGCGATGTACTCTGGCCGCTTGAAGCGGCGGATATGGTTGGACACCGCGCAGAGGCTGAGATACACCGCGACGCGGTTCCAGGGGGACAGGTTGCTCGTGGACGCATGCACCAGGCAGCTGTGGAAGAGGATCATCGATCCCGCCGGCCCCTTGGGACTCACGATACCGCCGTCCTTGCCGCCCGCTCGCTCCACGAGCTGGGCGATGAGGTCGTTGTCCACGGTCCACAGCGGATAGCTCGTGGTCGTGAGGTCGTGCTTCGCCTCGACGACACCCTTCCTGTGGCTGCCGGGGATGAACATCAGCGGCCCGTTGAATTCGTTGACGTCGTCGAGGAAGATCGCGACGTTCATCGCGCGCTCGGTCGGCATCATGTCGTCGTTCAGCCAGGTGCCGTAGTCCTGGTGCCACTGCCAGACGTCGCCCTCGAACGCCATCTTGCCGTTGATCTTGAACTGGTGCATGTAGACGCCTTCGCCGAAGAGCTCCATGACCGGCTGCACCATGCGCGGATGGCGCGCGAGCCGCGCGAAGGGTTCCGACACGAGGTGCGCCGCGAAGTTCGTGCGCACGGCGTCGCTGCCCTTCTCGCGAACGTTGTAGGCCTCGCGCCGGCTGTAGAGCTCGGGCACGGCGGCCGTCAGCGTGCGCATCTCCTCGGCGCTGAACCGGTTGGGAAAGAAGAGGTAGCCGTCGCGATCGAACTGCGCCAGTTGCTCTTTCGTCAGTTGCATCGTTGTCTCCTTGCGAACAAGAATACGCCGGATGCCTGCAAGTGACAACGCGCGCGAACCCCGACGCTTCAACCCATGCCCGTGAGCACGCACCCGCCGATCACGCCTTCGAGCCGCGCCTGCATCGCGTCCTGCAGCTGCGTCATCGCGAACCTGCGCGACACCACCGGCGTGATGCTTCCGTCCCGCATCCACCGCGCGAGCAGGTCCAGCCGCCGCTGGCGCGTCTGCGGACGCCGCTGCGTGATGATCGACATCGGCGAGCCCATCACCACCAGGCCCTTCATCTGGATCAGGTTCGTCGGCATGCGGTCGGGGGACACCGTGCCGCCCGCACCCTCGCCCTTGGCGACGTTCGTGTTCGCGGCCCAGCCGATGATCACGTGGCGGCCGCCGAAGTCGAGCGCGCGCATCGACGGCACGAGCCAGTCGCCGCCCACGGGGTCGAAAAGGATGTCCGCGCCGCGGCCGGTAAGCGCCTTCACTTCGGCCTGCAATGCACGCTCGTGCGGCTGCGGCAGGGCGAGCAGGTCGATCGCGTGGTCGGCGCCGAGCCGGCGCGCATGTTCCAGCCGGTCCATGCCGCGTCCCGTGGCGATGACCGTGCCGGCGCCGAGCAGCTTGGCCACCTGCACCGCCGCGAGCCCCGCGGCGCCCGTCGCGCCCATGACGAGCACGGTCTCGCCCGCGACGAGTTGCGCACGGTCCTCGAGGCCGAAGATCGCGGTCTCGTAGTTCAGCAGCAGGTTGCACGCGCTCTCGTCGGAGATGACATCGGGCACCCGGAGCAGCGAGGACGCCGCCGCCACCGCGTACTTCGCCCAGCCGCCCCAGCGCTGATGCGCGCCGTGGCTGCGCGGCCCCGAGGTCATGAAGTCGTTCATGACGCGCTCGCCGGGGCGAAGCGTGGTGACCGCGCTGCCCACTGCGCGCACGACCCCGGCGTATTCGAGGCCCGGCGTGTACGGCAGCTCCGGCTTGTGGTGATACTGGCCGCTCAGCATGAGCAGGTCGATGTAGTTGACGGCGGCGGCCTTCACCTCCACCAGCACCTCGTCGGGCGCGAGCGTGTGCGCGGAAGCGTCTTCGCACGGCACGAGGGCCACGCCACGCGCGACGCCCTCCTCGCGCGTGGGCATGAACTTCGAAACGGTGGCGCGTAGCGATGTCACGTGGGCTCCTGATGGACGGCGAGAGCCTAGCAAGACGCGCGCTCCGGCGACAGCCGGAGTTTTGCAAAGCGGAACGGCGGCGGACGAACCGCGCGGCACACGACACGTCGAGCGCGCATCAACGATTCGAGGGTGGGAGCGAGTGCCCGGAACTTCGCGGTTTCGCGATGCTGCGCGCCCACGCGCGGAACTGCCGGACGTTGGGCCAATCCGCCTTGTGCCGCGGACACACCAGCCAGTAGCCCAGCTCCGACCGGCCGTACGAGGGAAAAGGCGCGACGAGCTGCCCGCTCGCCAAATCCGCGGCCACATACTCGCGCTGCGTGATCGCCACGCCCAGGCCGTCGAGCGCGGCCTGGCACGCGAGCGCGGCATTCGCCAGCTGCAGATTGCGCGTGAAGCCGCGCGCGTCGACACCGAAGGCTTCGAGCCACACGGGCCATCCCTCGGTGCGCGCGGCCGAGTGGATGAGCGTCGCCTTCTTCAGGTCGGCAGGCCGGCGCAGGGTCTTCGCCACGGCCGGCGCGCACACGGGCACCAGGTCGTCGGCGAACAGGAAGTCCGATGCGGCGTCGGCCCAATCGCCCGTGCCGAGGCGCACGGCGATGTCGACGTTGACCATCGAGTGATCGTCCGTCGCGCTCTGCGTCGCGATCTCGAGCTCGATCCCCGGGTATGCGCCGTAGAAGCGCGACAGCCGAGGCACCAGCCAGCGGATCGCGAACGTTGGCATGAGGCGCAGCGACAGCACGCCGCCCGCGGCGCCCCCGGAAATCTCGAGCAGCGTGCGGTCGATGCGCTCGAAGCAGCTCGAAAGACAGAACGCCAGCTTCGCGCCGTCGGGCGTCAACGACACGCGACGGTGATGCCGCTCGAGCAACGGCGTACCGAGCGAGGCCTCGAGCTGGCGCACCTGCTGGCTCACGGCGCCCGGCGTCACGAACAGTTCTTCGGCCGCGCGCGTCACGCTCAGGTGACGCGACACCGCCTCGAAAGCGCGCAGCGCGGGCAGGCGATGGTGCGGCGCACGCGGGGGGACAGCGGTTTGCATGTAGTTTTGCTAAAGCGAGCGTCAAAACAAATCGATTGAGCAGCGGGGCCACGCCCGGAAGAATCGGCGGCATCGATTTAAACGAAGTATAGGCAGGCGTCGCACATGGTCCCCTCCTCCGCATCCACCCCTTCGGCGTCTCCGCTCGTCGGCGCGGTCGCCATCGTCACCGGCGGCGCGCGTGGCATCGGCTTCGGCGTGGCACAGCGCCTGCAGGCGAGTGGCGCCCACGTCGTCATCGTGGACCGCGATGCGGACGCGCTGGCGCAGGCACGCGAGGCACTGCCGCACGCAACGACGCAGGTCGCGGACCTCGCGCAGGGTGCGCAGGTCGACGATGCCATGTCGCGGATCGCCGGCGAGCACGGCCGCATCGACGTCCTCGTCAACAACGCCGGGATCGTTCGCGACAAGCGCTTCCTGAAACTCACCGACGAAGACTGGGACACCGTGCTCGCGGTGAACCTTCGCTCGCAGTTCCTGTGCGCGCGCGCCGTTCTGCCCGGCATGGTGGAGCGTGGCTACGGCCGAATCGTGAACCTGTCGTCGCGCGCGTGGCTCGGCGCGGCGGGCCAGGCCGCGTACTCGGCGGCGAAGGGCGGCGTGGTGAGCCTCACGCGCAGTCTCGCGATCGAGTTCGCGGCGAGAGGCGTGACGGTGAATGCCATCGCGCCGGGCCTGATCGATACGCCGCTGTTCCGCGGCTTCACGCCCGAGCTGCAGGAGAAGCTCGCGAATTCGGTGCCCGCGCGGCGCGTGGGCACGCCCGAGGACATCGCGGCCGCCGTCGAGTTCTTCGCGCGACCCGACTCCTCCTACATCACCGGCCAGACGCTCTACGTGTGCGGCGGCCGAAGCCTCTCCAGCCCCAACGTCTGAGGTCCGCGCCATGTCCTCCATCGAACTCACGCGCGCCGGCCATCTGGCCGAGATCACCATCAACCGCCCCGACGCGCTCAACGCGCTCGACGTCGAGGCGGTCACGTTGCTGCGCGACCACCTGATCGCCTGCCGAGACGACGACGGCGTGCGCGCGATCCTGCTCACGGGCGCGGGGCAGAAGTCGTTCTGCGTGGGCACCGACCTCAAGAAGTCGACGCCCACGGACACGAGTTACGCCGAGATGATGGTGCGCGCCGACGACGCCAGCGTGAAGGCGGGCAACTATGTGCGTTACATGATGTTCCACCACCTCCAGCTGTGGAAGCCGGTCGTGGCCGCGGTCAACGGCTACTGCGTGGGCGGGGGCATGGAGCTCGCGCTGCAATGCGACCTGCGCGTGGCCTCGTCGAATGCATCCTTCGGCCTGCCCGAGGCGAAGGTGGGCAGCTTCCCCGGCGTGGGCGGCGTGCCGATGCTGCTGCGCAAGCTGCCGCCGGCCATCGCGATGAAGCTGATGATGACGGGCGACCGCATCGATGCCGCCGAGGCGATGCGCCACGGGTTCGTGAGCGACGTGTGGTCGCCCGACGAGCTCATGCCGCGCGCCCGCGAGCTCGCGCAGCGCATCTGCGACTGCGGACCGCTCGCCGTCGCCGCGATCAAGAAGCTGGCGCACGAATCCGAAGGCCTGCCGGTCGACGCCGCCTTCTCGCTCACCGAAACCTATTTCGGCCTGCTCAAGAACAGCGCCGATCGCATCGAGGGACGCCGCGCCTTCGCGGAGAAGCGCAAGCCGCGCTTCTCCGGACGCTGATTCCATTTCCAACGGAGACACACATGAACCGCATTTCCTCCCCCGCGCGCCGCGCCGCGCTGCTCGCGCTGCTGTCATTCGTCGCGACCGGCCATGCGCAAGTGCAGGCCCAGGCGCAGGACTGGCCCGCACGCACCGTCAAAATCGTCGTGCCCTACCCCGCCGGCGGCGGCACCGATGCGCTCGCGCGTCTCGTCGCCGAACGCCTGAACAAGGAGTTCGGCCAGGCCGTCATCGTCGAGAACCGCGCGGGCGGCGGCGGCAACCTCGGCACCGAACTCGTGGCGCGCGCGCCCGCGGACGGCTACACGCTGCTGATGGGCGACAACAGCATGTCGATCTACCAGCACCTGTATCCGAAGCTGAACTACGACCCGATCAAGGATTTCGTGGCGATCGCGCCGGTGGCCGTCGCGCCCATCCTGCTGGTCTCCGCGTCGACGCAGCCCTATCGCAACCTCGGCGAACTCCTGCAGGGAATGAAAGCGAACCCGGCGAAATTCGACTACGCTTTCGGCGGACTCGGCACGCCGCAGCACCTCACCGGGCAGCTGTTCAACAAGCGCGCGAACGTGAGCTTCAACGGCGTGCCGTACAAAGGTTCCGGTCCCGCGCTGCAGGACGTGCTGTCGGGCCAGGTCGGATACGGCTTCTTCGCCGTCGGCTCGGTGCTTTCCCACATCCGCGCGGGCAAGCTGCGCGGCTACGGCGTCGCCCTGCCGCAGCGCTCGGCGGTCGCGCCCGAGGTGCCCACCTTCGCCGAGCAGGGGCTGCAGGACGTCGACAGCGCGGTGCGATACTTCCTCGCCGCGCCGGCGGCGACACCGAAGCCTGTGGTCGCGAAGGTGGCGGCCGCCATGGCGAAGGTGCGGCAGGACGCGAGCTTCGTCGCCACGCTCGAGAAGCAGGGCGTCGAAGTGGGCCGCGGCAGCGGCGACGACGTGACGAAGATGCTGCTGCGCGAAGGCCCCGTGTGGGGCGAGCTGATCCGCAGCGCCAACATCAAGCCGGAGTGACCATGGACGCATCGTCATCGACAGGATCCGCAACGCCGCTCGCCGGCCTGCGCGTAGTCGACTTCACGCAGATCGCCTCGGGCCCGGTATGCACGCTCGTGCTCGCCGACCTGGGCGCGGACGTGATCAAGATCGAGCCGCCCACGGGCGACACGAGCCGCACGCTGGGCCCGCCGTGGATCGACGGCGTCAGCACGATCTACCTCGCCCTGAACCGCAACAAGCGCGGCATCGTTCTCGACCTGAAGAAGCCGGATGATGTCGAGCGCGCCCGCCGGCTCGTGGCCGACGCCGACGTGCTGGTCGAGAATTTCCGCCCCGGCGTGATGGACAGGCTCGGCCTCGGCTGGAAGCAGGCGAACGAGATGAATCCGCGCCTCGTCTACTGCTCCATCTCGGCCTATGGTCAGGAAGGCCCCTGGCGACACCGCGCGGGCGTCGACGGCGTGCTGCAGGCGGTGTCGGGCCTCATGAGCCTGGCCGGCGAGGAGGGCGGCGGGCCGATCAAGGTGTCGGTGCCCATCCTCGACATCGTGACCGGCTTCCTCGCCTCGTCGGCCGTGCAGGCGGCGCTGCTCGCGAGGAACGCGACGGGGCTCGGTCGCCATGTCGACATCTCGATGCTCGCGAGTTCGCTCATGCTGCAGCAGACCGCGATCGCCGGCTACTTCGCGTCCGGCGAACTGCCCGCGAAGACCGGCAGCGCAGCGCCGTATGCCGCGCCCAACGAAGCGTTTCCGACGCGCGATGGCTGGATCATGATCGCGGCCTACCAGCAGGACCGGTGGCGCAAGCTCTGCGATGCATTGCGGCGCAGCGAGCTCGTCGACGACACGCGCTTCGCCGCGCTCGCGGACCGCGTCGCGAACCGGCCCGCGCTCGTCGCAGAACTGGCCGCGACCTTGAAGAACGACACGACGACAGCCTGGGTCGAGCGGCTCGAAGCGGCGGACGTTCTCTGCGCGCCGATCGCCGACTACGCGAGCGTGGCCGGGCTCGAGCAGGCGCGGCACAACGGCATCTTCGTCGACGTGCCGCACCCGACGCGCGGCACGATCCGGCAGGTCGGCTGCAACCTCGGTGCGCGCGGCGCGGACGTGCCCGTGCGCTATGCGGCGCCGTCGCTGGGCGAACACAACGCGGCGATCTTCGGCGGGAGCCGCGCCGAGGTGACGTCATGAGCCGGTGGATCCGATTCCGTCGCGGCATCACGACGGCGTTCGGCCGGCTCGACGAGGAGACCGTGCAGGTGCATCGGGGCGACATGTTCGCCGGCGCGGAGCCCACGGGCGAGCGTGTCGCGCTCGCGGACGTGGAGCTGCTCGCACCCTGCGAGCCGTCGAAGATGCTCGGCATGTGGCGCAACTTCAAGGCGCTCGGGGCCGCGATGCACCTGCCCGACCCCGTGGAACCGCTCTACTTCATCAAGGCCGGCACCTCGTTCCTCGCGCCGGGCGGCACGATCCGCCGGCCGCGACGCTTCGACGGCACCGTCGTGTTCGAAGGAGAACTGGGCATCGTCATCGGTCGCGAGGCGAGCGGCGTGGACGAGGCCGAGGCCACCCGCTGCATCTTCGGCTACACCTGCGTGAACGATGTCACCGGCATGGAACCGCTGCAGGACAAGGTGTTCCCGCACTGGACGCGCGCCAAGGGTTTCGACACCTTCGGTCCGTTCGGACCCTGCATCGAGACCGAGTTCGATTGGCGCAACGCGACGGTGCGCACGATCCTCAACGGCACGGAGCGCCAGAACTACCGGCTCGACGACATGGTGATGCCGCCCGCCGAGCTCGTGAGCCGCATCTCGTTCGACATGACGCTGCGGCCCGGCGACGTGATCGCTTGCGGCACGTCGATCGGGGTCGGCCGGCTCAAGCCCGGATGCAGCATCACGATCGACATCGAGGGCATCGGCGCGCTGACGAATACCTACGTGGCCGAGTCCTGAGGGAGGCCCGCCCCCTCCTCGTCCTATCGCCCGTCGCCGAACTTCGCTGCCCGCTTCTCGAGGAACGCGTCGATGGCCTCGGCATGGTCCGGCGTCTTGTGCGCGACGGCCTGGAACACCGCGGCCAGTTCGAGCACGCTGGCGAGCGTGCTGTCGTGTCCCTCGCGGATCAGGCGCTTCGTCAGCCGCAGCGCATGCCCCGGGTTCGCGGCAATGCGCGCGGCGAGTTCGTTCGCCGCGTCGAGCAGTTGTTCGTGCGGCACCACGCGCGACACGAGGTTCCACGCGAGCGCCTGCTGCGCATCGATGGTGTCGCCGGTGAACGCGAGTTCGGCCGCGCGCGACAGGCCGACGATGCGCGGCAGGAGCCAGGAGCCACCGTCGCCCGCGATCAGCCCGAGCTTCACGAAACTTTCGGCGAACTTCGCTTTTTCCGAAGCAATGCGGATGTCGCACATGCACGAGAGGTCGAGCCCCGCGCCGATGGCATGGCCGTTGACGGCCGCGATCACGGGCACTTCGAGGCCGAAGAGCGCGAGCGCGAGCCGCTGGATGCCGCGGCGGTATTCCTGGCGGATCAGGATCTCGCCCACCTCGGGCGAGGTCTGGCGCTTCATGTCGCGGACGTTGCCGCCTGCCGAGAACGACGGCCCATTGCCAGTGACGATGACGCAGCGCACCGAGGCGTCGTCGTGGATGCGGTCGATGGCCTCCACGAACTCCGCCACGGCCGTGTTGCCGGTCAGCGGGTTGCGGTGCTCGGCATGGTCCATCGTGAGCGTGACGACGGCGCCCTTCTGTTCGTAGATGAGGAACTTCTTCATGGTTCGCGCAGTATCCCTCGAAACTCCCATACCCCATCCAGCCGGCGCAAGCCCTCGGCGCGCCGCTGACGCCCCTCGCGATACGCCTTATAGTCGCGGCGGCATGCATGCCGACTACGCGCAACTGCAATCCGACCTCGCCACCGCGCTGATGAAGCGCGGCGAGGGCGATGCCGCCGAGGCCGCCTTCCGCCGCTCGCTGTCGGCGCAGCCGCGCAATGCCGCCGCGCTCGTGAATCTCGCATCGCTTCTGCGATCCGCCGGGCGGCACGACGAAGCCCTCGCCTGCCTGAATCAGGCGCTCCTCTTCGAGCCCGGTCATGCGGACATCCACAATAACCTCGGTCTGCTCTGGCTGGAGAGAGGGTCGTTCTGGAAGGCAGAAGCCTCCCTTCGCGCATCGATCGCGCTCGCGCCCCGCGCGCCGCGGACATGGCACAACCTCGCCGTCCTGCTCGTCGACATGGGGCGTCACGAGGAAGCCGAGCAGGCGTGGCTCCATGCCCTGCGCCTCGAGCCCGGCCTGTCCGAAGCCCGGACGGCGCTCGGACGCCTGCGACTTGCGCTCGGCCGCTATGCGGAAGCCTGGCCCGACGTCGAATCCCGGCTCGACCCCGAGCGTCCCGACGCCGTGCGCCTGCCTGCGCTCGACACGCCGGCCTGGCGGGGCGAGCCGATTGCCGGCAAGCGCCTGCTGCTCGTCGGCGAGCAGGGCTTCGGCGACTGCGTGCAGTTCATCCGCTTCGCCGCGCTCCTGAAGGCGGGCGGCGCGGCGCGTGTCGACGTGCTGTGCGATGCGAAGCTGGCGCCGCTCCTTCGGACGTGCGAGGGGGTCGACGTGGCCGCGCCCGAATTGCCGGGAAACTCGCACGACCTGCACTGCGCGATGCTGAGCGTGCCGCTGCGCATCGGCACGACACTCTCGAACCTGCCCGCGCGCCTGCCGTACCTGCGCGCCCCGGCTGAACGCGGTGCGCACTGGCGCTCGAAGCTGCCCGAGGGCCTGAAGGTCGGTATCGTCTGGCGCGGCCGCCCGACGCATCCGAACGATGCGCATCGCTCAATCGCGCTGACGGAGCTCGCGCCGCTGTGGACCGTGCCGGACGTGCGGTTCGTGAGCCTCCAGAAGGGCCGCGACGAAGACCTGGCGCTTCGCCCGCCGCCGCAGCAGCCGCTGCTCGCGCTCGGCCACGAGGTCGAGAACTTCGCCGACCTCGCCGCGCTCGTGCAGCAACTGGACCTGGTCATCTGCGTCGACACGGCCGTCGCGCACGTCGCGGGCGCGCTGGGCAAGCGGTGCTGGGTGCTGCTGCCCGCCACCAGCGTGGACTGGCGCTGGCTGCGCGACCGCGAAGACAGTCCCTGGTACCCCGGCTGCATGCGGCTGTATCGGCAACGGCAGGCAGGCGACTGGGCGCCGGTGCTCGCGCAGGTCTTGCGCGATCTCGAGGCGCTGGCGCGCGCCGAGCGCGCGCGGTCGGCCGTCGACCCGCGCCAGTCCGAGGACCGCATGAACGAGGCGAACCTCCTGCTCGACGACGGAAGACTCGACGAGGCGGAGGCGCTGTACCGCCGTGCGATGGCGCTCGATCCGGCGAACGCCGACGCCGTATCGAACCTCGGACTCCTGCTGCTGCGGCGGGGGAAGTTCGCCGAAGGCTGGCAGCGCTGCGAATCGCGATTCGACGCGCGCCGTCATGTTCCGACGCCGCTCTCGCCGCAGGTGAGTCCGCGCTGGCACGGGCAGCCGCTCGCCGGCCGGACGCTGCTCCTCGTCGGCGAGCAAGGCTATGGCGACATGGTGCAGTTCGTCCGCTATGCGGCGCTCCTCAAGGCGCGGGGCGCCCGCTCCATCGTCGTCCAGTGTCCCGAGAGGCTTGTCCCTCTTCTCGCGACGTGCGCCGATATCGACGAGGCCGCCGCGCTGCCGCGCAGCGCGCACCACTTCCACTGTCCGCTGCTGAGCGTGCCGCTGCACCTGGGCACGACCCTGGACACCATTCCCGCGCAACTGCCCTATCTCCGCGCGCTGCCCGAGCGTGTCGCGCGATGGCGCGAGCGCCTGCCGGCCGGACGCAAGGTCGGCCTCGTCTGGCGGGGACGGCCATCGCATCCGGAGGACGCGCATCGCTCCATGCCGCTCGCGACCCTCGCCCCGCTGTGGCAGGTGCGGGGCCTGCAGTTCGTCGGCCTGCAGAAGGAAGCGGGCGAGGAAGAAGCTTTGCAGCCTCCGACGGGCCAGCCGCTGCTGGCGCTCGGCCACGAGATGAACGACTTCGCCGACCTCGCCGCGCTGGTGCAGCAGATGGACCTGGTGATCTGCGTGGACACCGCCGTCGCGCACGTGGCCGGCGCGCTCGGCAAGCCGTGCTGGGTCCTGCTGTCGAAAGCGGGCGCCGACTGGCGCTGGCTCGACGACCGCGACGACAGCCCGTGGTACCCGGGCTGCATGCGGCTCTATCGCCAGCCCGCGCGAGGCGACTGGGCTTCGGTCCTCGAACGCGTCCGCGGCGATCTCGCCCGCTGGGCGCGTCACCGCGCGCTCGAACATCCGGGCGCGACCGCGATCGACGACGCCGACCTGGCCGCCGCCGAAGCACGCCTTCGCGCCGCCATCGCCGCCGACGCGAAACGCCCTTCATCCTGGACCAATCTGGGCGCGGTGCTTGCCCGCTCGATGCGGCCCGACGAAGCGGAAAGCGCCTTGCGCAAGGCCATCGCCCTGAACCCGCGCTATGCGGCCGCGCACTACAACCTCGGTGTCGTGCTGGCGAGCGCGGGCCGCGCGGGCGAGGCGGAGGCGGCCTACCGTGCGACCATCGCCTTCGATCCCGGCCGCGCGCCCGCGCACTACAACCTGGCCATGCTGCTGCAGTCGCAGCGCCGGCCCGCGGAGGCGGAAGTCGCCTTTCGCGCGGCCATCGCGGCCCAGCCCGATTTCACCGCAGCCCACCACAACCTCGCCATGCTGCTGCAGGAAGCGGGCCGGTGGGAAGAGGCCGAGGTCGCATGCCTGCGTGCGAGCGAACTGGCGCCCGCCGACGCGGATGCGCGCACGAACCTCGCGATGCTGCGCCTGGCGCTCGGCCGCTTCGAGGAGGGCTGGGCCGGTTACGAGAGCCGTTTCGATCCGACGCGCGCCGAGCCGCCGGTCCATGCCGAAGTGCCGGGCCTGCCGCGCTGGCGGGGCGAACCGCTCGCCGGTCGCACGCTCGTGCTGGTGGCCGAGCAGGGACTCGGCGACGCGGTGCAGTTCATCCGCTATGCCCCCCTGCTGAAGGCCCGGGGCCTCGCGCGGCTGTCCGTGAAGTGTCCCGAAAGCCTCGTCGCGCTGCTGCGCACCTGCGAGGGCGTGGACGACGCATCCAGCCGGTTCGCGGGCGAGGCCGACTGGCAATGTCCGATGCTGAGCGCGCCTCTCTACATGGGGACGACGCTCGCCACCATCCCCGCGCGCCTGCCCTACCTGCACGCACTGCCCGAGCGCGTCGCGCACTGGCACGCCCGGCTGCCCGCCGCGCGCAAGGTCGGCCTGGTCTGGCGCGGCAGCGCCGCGCATCCCAACGACGCGCGGCGCTCCCTCGCCTTGGCCGGGCTCGCGCCCCTGTGGGACGTGCAGGACGTCCACTTCGTCAGTCTCCAGAAGGGCCAGGGCGAGGCCGAGGCGCTGCAGCCGCCGCCGGGACAGCCGCTGCTCGCGCTGGGCCACGAGATGAAGGATTTCGCGGACGCCGCGGCCATCGTCTCGCAACTCGACCTGGTGATCTGCGTCGACACCGCCATCGCCCACGTCGCCGGCGCGCTCGGCATTCCTTGCTGGGTGATGCTGCCCGGCGCGGGGCTCGACTGGCGGTGGATGCAGCGTCGCGACGACAGCCCGTGGTACCCCGATTGCATGCGGCTGTACCGCCAGTCGGCCGCGGAGGGCTGGCCCGCGGTCGTCGGACGGGTCGCGAGCGACCTTGCGAACTGGGCTCGCTCCTAGGCCGAGAGCCGTTTCGCCGCTTCGAGCTCCGCGTGCTCGAACGCCGGCGCGAAGTCGTCGATCTCTCATTCAGAGCCGCGCCCAAGTAAAATCCGTCCCTGTCGACACAGCCTCTGGATCTACACCATGAAACGCTGGACGCAACGGGCCGCCACGGCCCTGCTCCTCCTTGCCTCCTCTTCGCTCGCCTTCGCACAGGGCATCGTGCGCGAAGCGCCCGTCGACGTGAAGCCCGCGCTCATGACCGTGAGCGCCACGCCCCCCGACATCCGCATCAACGGCGAGGCCGCGCGCCTGTCGCCGGGCTCGCGCATCCGCGACACGCAGAACATGATGGTGCTGTCGGGCGCGCTCGCGGGACGCACCGTGCCCGTCGTCTACAAGCGCGACCCCATGGGGCTCGTCCATGAGGTCTGGCTGCTCACGCCGGCCGAGTACGAGAAGGTCGGCGGCGTGAACACCGGCGACCCCAATGGCTACAAGCGCTTCAACGAGCTGCTTTCGCTCATCTGGGCCGCGCGCACGGCCATCGGAGTCGTGCGATGACGCGCAAGGTCTACATCAAGACCTTCGGCTGCCAGATGAACGAGTACGACTCGGACAAGATGGCCGACGTGATGAACGCCGCCCAGGGCTACGAGCCCACGAGCGACCCGGAAGAGGCCGACCTCATCCTCTTCAACACCTGCTCCGTGCGCGAGAAGGCACAGGAGAAGGTGTTCTCCGACCTCGGCCGCGTGAAGCACCTCAAGCAGAAGGGCGTGCTGATCGGCGTGGGCGGCTGCGTCGCGAGCCAGGAGGGCGCGGCCATCATCGAGCGCGCGCCGTATGTCGACGTCGTGTTCGGCCCGCAGACGCTGCACCGCCTGCCCGAGCTGCTCGCCGCGCGCGAGAAGCAGGCGCGGCCGCAGGTCGACATCAGCTTTCCCGAGATCGAGAAGTTCGACCACCTGCCGCCCGCGCGCGTCGAAGGCGCGTCGGCCTTCGTGTCGATCATGGAAGGCTGCTCGAAATACTGCTCCTACTGCGTCGTGCCCTACACGCGCGGCGAGGAGGTGTCACGGCCCTTCGACGACGTGCTGACCGAGGTCGCGCTGCTGGCCGACCAGGGCGTAAAGGAAGTGACGCTGCTTGGCCAGAACGTCAACGCCTACCGCGGGCCCATGGGCGAGTCCGGCGAGATCGCCGACTTCGCCCTGCTGATCGAGTACGTCGCCGAGATCCCCGGCATCGAGCGCATCCGCTACACGACGAGTCATCCGAACGAATTCACCCAGCGCCTCATCGACGTCTACGCCAAGGTGCCGCAGCTCGTGAGCCACCTGCACCTGCCGGTGCAGCATGGCAGCGACCGCATCCTCATGGCCATGAAGCGCGGCTACACGGCCATGGAATACAAGTCGATCATCCGCCGGCTGCGCGCGGTGCGGCCCGAGATCTCGCTGTCGACCGACTTCATCGTCGGCTTCCCCGGCGAGACCGAGGACGACTTCGCGAAGATGATGAAGCTGGTCGACGACGTGGGCTACGACGCGAGCTTCTCGTTCATCTTCTCGCCGCGGCCGGGCACGCCCGCGGCGACGCTGCACGACGACACCCCGCATGCGGTGAAGCTCAAGCGCCTGCAGCACCTGCAGCAGGTGCTCGAAGACAACGTGCGGCGCATCAGCGCCAGCCGCGTGGACACCGTGCAGCGCATCCTCGTCGAAGGTCCGTCGCGCAAGGATGCGTCAGAGCTGATGGGCCGCACCGAGTGCAACCGCATCGTCAATTTCAAGGGCGACCCGCGGCTCACGGGACACATGGTCGACGTGACGATCACCCAGGCCTTGCCGCACTCCTTGCGCGGCGAGGTGGTGATGGCCGCGGCCTGATCGCCGTCCTTCCCGCGAAGGCGGGATGACGGCCTCGCAGGTCGACGGCCCTCAGAAAGGCAGCTTGGGCATCCCCTTGCCCCCGCCCATGCGCTTCATCATCTTCATGAGGCCGCCGCCCTTCATCTTCTTCATCATCTGCTGCATCTGGTCGAACTCGTTGAGCAGGCGATTCACCTCCTGAACGTGCACGCCCGCGCCGGCGGCGATGCGGCGCTTGCGCGTGGCCTTGATGATCTCGGGCTTGCGGCGCTCGGCGGCGGTCATGCTGCAGATGATCCCTTCCTTGCGGCGGATCTCGCGCTCGGCCTTGTTCATGTCGACGTCGCCGGCCTTGGCCTGCATCTGCGCGGGCAGCTTGTCCATGAAATTCGACAGACCGCCCATCTGCTTCATCTGCCGGATCTGCGACAGGAAGTCGTCGAGGTCGAAGCCGGAGCCCGACTTCACCTTGGCCGCGAGCTTCTGCGCGGCCTCGATGTCCACGCCCGCCTGCACCTGCTCGACCAGCGCGACGATGTCGCCCATGCCGAGAATGCGGCCGGCGTGCCGGTCGGCGTCGAACACCTCCAGCCCGTCGATCTTCTCGGAGACGCCCGCGAACTTGATCGGGGCACCGGTGACCTGGCGCACCGACAGCGCCGCGCCGCCGCGGGAATCGCCGTCGAGCTTGGTGAGGATGATGCCCGTGAGCGGCAGCGCTTCCTTGAACGCCTTCGCGGTGTTCACCGCGTCCTGGCCCTGCATCGCATCGACGACGAACAAGGTCTCCACCGGCTTGAGCACCGCGTGCAGTTCCTTGATCTCGCGCATCATCGCTTCGTCGATGGCCAGCCGCCCGGCCGTGTCGACCAGCAGGACGTCGAAGTACTGACGGCGCGCATGGTCGATCGCGGCGCGCGCGATGTCGACCGGCTTCTGGTCCGGCGTGCTCGGGAACCACTCGGCGCCGGCCTGCGCCGTCACCGTCTTCAGCTGCTCGATAGCGGCGGGGCGGTACACGTCGCCCGACACGGTGAGCACCTTCTTCTTGCGCTTCTCGATCAGGTGCTTCGCGAGCTTGGCCGTCGTCGTCGTCTTGCCTGCGCCCTGCAGGCCGGCCATGAGGATGATGGCGGGCGGCTGCGTCGCGAGGTCGATGTCGCTGATGCCCTCGCCCATCGTGGCGGCGAGCTCACGATGCACGATGCCCACCAGCGCCTGCCCCGGCGAGAGCGAGCCCATCACCTCCTGGCCCAGCGCCTTCTCCTTCACGCGCGCGATGAAGTCGCGCACGACGGGCAGCGCCACGTCGGCTTCGAGCAGCGCCATGCGGACTTCGCGCAGCATGTCCTGCACGTTGTCTTCCGTGATGCGCGCCTGGCCGCGCATCTGCTTGACCAGGCGTGAGAGTTTGTCGGAGAGGGCGGAGGCCATGGGGAGTTGGGAGACCGGCCGCGCGTGGCTCGCAGCGCAACCGCTAAACTGGAGCCATGATTCTAGCGAGTGCGTCTCCAGCCGGTGTGGCGCTCACGCTGGCCGCCGCCGTGGCCTACGCCCTGCCCGCCGCCGGCGCCGCGCGGCTGAGCGAGGGTGCCGCGCGCGGCACCCTTATCGCCGCCTGGCTGCTCCACGGGCTCGCGCTGGTGTGGGGCCTGCTCGGCGACGCGCCGCATTTCGGCTGGGCGCAGGCACTGTCGTTCACGGTCTGGCTCATGCTCACGATCTACATCGTCGAGCGCCGGATGTTTCCGCAACTCCAGGCGCGCTGGGCCATGGCCGCGCTCGGCACGCTCGCACTGCTGCCCGCGCTGGTATTCCCCGGACGCCCGGTCCACATCGGGACTTCGCCCTGGCTGCCCATCCACCTCGCGCTCGGCATCGCGTCGTACGGCATGGTCGCGGCCGCGGTCTTGCATGCCTTCCTGATGCGCCGGGCGGAGCGGCAGATGCGCTCGGCGACGGATGCGGCGGGCGTGCCGCTGCTCACGCTCGAACGCCTCACCTTCCGCTTCACCACGGCCGGCTTCCTGCTGCTGTCGCTCACGCTCGCCGCGGGCATCGTCTCCGGCGCCTGGCGCTGGGACCACAAGACGGTGCTCACCCTGCTCGCATGGTTCACCTTCGCGCTGCTTCTGGTGGGTCGGCTGCGCTTCGGCTGGCGCGGGCGCAAGGCCGTGCGCGTCCTCTACACCGGCGCCTTGCTGCTGCTGCTGGGCTACGCCGGTTCCCGCTTCGTGCTCGAAGTCGTGCTGCAACGTCCCGCATGAAGTATCTCGTCCTCCTCGCCGTGCTCGTCGTCGCCTATGTCTGGTGGCGCAACGGCCGCATCGCCACGAAATCCTCGTCGCGCGCCGCTCCCGGGCCCCGGCCCGTCGCCGATCCGCAGGACATGATCCGCTGCCCCGTGTGCTCGGTCCACCTGCCGCGCGGCGACGCCGTCGCGGACGCCGGCGGACGCCTTTTCTGCAGCCAGGAACATCGCCTGCGCGGCGGCGACGCGCCTTCGCCGTGACCGCCGCGTCCGCGCCCCTCGCCTGGGCCAGCCCGCCGCCGGGCGGGCCGCGCGGCGACGACTGGGCGTTCGACCGCCTGTGGCGCGGCTTCATGACGGCCCGCGTGTCCGTGGGCATCGTGCTGTCGCTCTCGCTGGGCGGGCTCGCCACGCTCGGCTACAGCGGCAACATGAGCCTCTGGATCGTGGCGATGTGCATCGCCTACGTCGCGGCGGCGCTCGCGGTGCGCGTGTTCGCGCAGCCGCTGTCGCCCGGGCACGCGTTCGATCCGCAGTGGGTGTCGACCATCGGCGTCGATCTCCTGGCCTTCGCGACGCTGCAGTTCCTGCAGGCCGGCGGCCTCAACTTCTCGGCGCTCTTCACCCTGCCCGTGCTCACCGCCGCCGTGCTCGGCTCCGCGCTGCTGGCGCTCGGCACGGCGGCGGCCGTGACGCTGCTGCTGCTCACCGATGCGTGGATCCATGCCCTGCAGCAGCCGCAGGACTACGCGCAACGCTTCCTGCAGGCGGGCCTCACCGGCATCGGCTACTTCGCGATGTCGATGCTCGCGAACCAGCTGTCGGCGCGGCTCGCGCGCGAGGAGAACGCGGCGCGCCGCAGCCTGCTCGCCGCGCGCACGCAGGCCCAGGTCAACGAGCTCGTGATCGATACGCTGAGCGAGGGCGTGCTCGTGATCGACGCCGACGGCCAGGTTCACGCCGCGAATCCCGCCGCGCGCGCGCTGCTGGGCTGGGAAATGGATGCGCCCTTGCCGCTGCCGCTGCGCGACGACCCGGCCGGCCAGCCGCTCGCCGTGGTCGCCCAGCGGGCTTTCGGCGACAACGAAGGCCAGCGCGAGGAACTCGCCCTCGCGCAACCGGGCGGCGAGCGCCGGCTCGTCCACGTGCGCACGCGCATGACGCTCGCGCAGGAAGCGCAGGCGGGCAGCCTGTGCGTGATGTTCCTGCAGGACCAGCGCGAACTGGAGGCGCGGCTGCGCACCGAGCGGCTCGCGGCCATGGGCCGCATGTCCACCGCCGTCGCGCACGAGATTCGCAATCCGCTCGCGGCGATCGCGCAGGCCAACGAACTGCTCGGCGAAGACCTCGCGGAGCCGACGCAGAAGCAGCTGAGCGAGCTCGTGCGCCAGAACGCGCAGCGGCTCGCGCGCATCGTCGAGGACATCCTCGACATCGCGCGCGTGCAGCACCAGCGCCCCGCGGCCGAGACGCTGGCGCTCGACGAGTCGGTCTGCGCGATCTGCGACGAGTGGGCGCAGCACGCGAATGCCGAACCCCGCGTGCGGATGGCGCTGCACGCGGGCGAAGGCGCCGTGATCTTCGAGCCCGACCACCTGCGCCGCGTGCTGGTGAACCTGCTCGACAACGCGCTGCGCTACGCCGGGCACCGGCCCGGCTCGATCCAGGTCGGCACGCGCTCGGGCGCCGCGTTCGCGCAGCTGTCGGTGTTCAGCGACGGCGCGCCCATCGATCCGGGCGTGCAGCGCCACCTGTTCGAGCCGTTCTTCTCGTCCGAGAGCCGCTCGAGCGGATTGGGCCTCTATATATGCCGCGAACTGTGCGACCGGCACGGCGCCACCATCGCCTACCGCCGCGTGTCGGCGGCGGGCGACCGTCCGGACGGCAACGAGTTTTTCGTCACATTTCGCGCACCGGCGCGCGTGGCCGGCCGCGCGCCGTACGACACAATCAGCGCCTGATGGCCTCCGCCGCCCCCGCCGCCCCCAACGCCGCCGCGTCCGCCGCCCACGTCCTCGTCGTCGACGACGAGCCGGACCTGCGCACGCTCTACGAGCTCACGCTGCTGCGCGAAGGCTACCGCGTCGATGCCGCGGGCACGCTGGCGGAGGCATGCCAGCTGCTCGAAGGCCGCCGTTTCGACGCGGTCATCACGGACATGCGGCTGCCGGACGGCCTGGGCCTCGAACTGCTGCAGCGCATCGGCACGCAGCAGCGCAGCGAACGCTGCATCGTGATGACGGCCTACGGATCGGCCGAGAACGCGGTCGAGGCGCTGAAGGCCGGCGCGTTCGACTACCTCACCAAGCCCGTCGACCTGAAGCAGTTCCGCTCGGTGGTCGCCTCCGCGATCCACGACCCCGGCGCCGTCAAGCCGCGCGGCGCGGCGGCAGCGCGTGCCGCCTCCGCGCCGGCGCGCGCCGAGACCGCCGACGGCGCGCTGCAGCGCATGGTGGGCGATTCGCCGCCGATGCGCATGGTCAAGGAGCGCATCGCGAAGGTCGCGCGGAGCATGGCCCCGGTGCTCGTGCGCGGGGAATCCGGCACGGGCAAGGAACTCGCCGCGCGCGCGCTCCATGCGTGCAGCCACCGCAGCGACGGCGCTTTCGTCGCCGTGAACTGCAGCGCGATCCCCGAGGCGCTGCTCGAGGCGGAGTTCTTCGGCGCGAAGAAGGGCTCGTACACCGGCGCGGCGGCGGACCGCGAGGGCTACTTCCAGGCCGCGCGCGGCGGCACGCTCTTCCTCGACGAGATCGGCGACCTGCCGCTTGCGATGCAGTCGAAGCTGCTGCGCGCGATCCAGGAGCGGCAGGTGCGCTCGCTCGGCTCGACGCAGGAAGACGCGGTCGACGTGCGCATCGTGAGCGCGACGCATCGCGACCTCGCGGCCGACGTGCAGGCGGGGCGCTTCCGGCAGGATCTCTACTACCGGCTCAACGTGATCGAGCTCGTGCTGCCGCCGCTGCGCGAACGGCGCGAGGACCTGCCGGCCCTGTGCGACGCCCTGCTCGCGCGCATCGGCCTCGAGTCCGGCCTGCCGGTGCCGGTCCTGTCGACGCAGGCGCTCGAACAACTCATCCAGCAGCCGCTGCCGGGCAACGTGCGGGAACTCGAGAACCTGCTTCATCGCGCGGTGGCCCTGTCCGATGGCGGGGAGCTGCAGGCGGACTTCGCGCCCTTGCAGGCGGCGGGCGAATGGGTGGCGCCCACGGCAAGCGCCGCATCCGCCGCTCCCGCCGCTCCCTCCGCCACGCCCCATCCGCCGTCGATCCCGACCGATCTGCAGGCCTGGCTCGACCAGCAGGAACGCGAGGTCCTGACGCAGGTCCTGCGCGAAACCGGCTTCAACCGCACCGCCGCCGCGCAGCGCCTCGGCCTCACGCTGCGGCAGATGCGCTACCGCATTTCGCGCCTGGGCATCGCGGTGCCGGGCAGCGACACCGAGGCGAATGACACAGCCTCCTGACGATTCGGCGCCGTGGCGCGACGGCTGGTACCGCTTCGCGCGGCGCGAGGACTCGCCGAACTTCGGCGCACGTCCCGAGGGGGCGGCCATCGACCTCATCGTCGTGCATTCCATCAGCCTGCCGCCCGGACGGTACGGCGGCGACGGGGTACGCCAGCTCTTCACCAACACGCTCGACTGGAACGCGCACCCCTACTTCAAGTCGATCGAAGGCATGCAGGTCTCCGCGCACTTCTTCGTGCGGCGCAACGGCGAGCTCTGGCAGTTCGTGAGCTGCGACGACCGCGCGTGGCACGCGGGCGCCTCCGAATACCGGGGCCGCGCGAACTGCAACGACGACTCCATCGGCATCGAGCTCGAGGGGCTCGAGGGCGAGCCGTTCGAGGACGCGCAGTACGAGACGCTCCTCGCGCTGTGCAGCGCGATCGCGCTGCGCTATCCGGTCGAACATGTGGCGGGACACGAACACATCGCGCCGGGACGCAAGGCCGATCCGGGCGCGCGCTTCGATTGGCCGTGCCTGATCGCGGGACTCGGCTGGGAACGTTCCTCGTTCCCGCGGTGAACGGGGAATCGAGCATCGGCGCGGCATGCAGCCCGGCCATGCGTTTCTGCACACAAGCTATCCACAGGGCATGCACCGTCCATACACGACTCGCCCCCAGGACAACCACTACATCTAGTGCTTGAAGTTCCCGGAGACACTATCTATAGTGTGTCCGCAGTCACGGAGCGATTACACTCGCCTCCTGCCGAGAACAACCCCGTCGAGGAAGAAACGATGCAGCAAGCAGTTACCAGCACGTCCCACGCCCCCACCGCCATCACGATCCAGCCCCTCGCCGGCGCCGTCGCCGCCCCGCAGCCCAATCCCCTCGCGCACCACCAGATCATCCGCCGCAACGGCGCCGTGGTGCCCTTCGCGCCGCAGAAGATCTCGATCGCGCTGATGAAGGCCTTCCTCGCCGTGCATGGCACGAGCGGCGCGGCCTCCGCCAGCGTGCGCGAGACCGTCGAACAGCTGACCGACGCCGTGATCCGCGCGCTGGTGCGCTCGCGCCCCGGCGGCGGCACCTTCCACATCGAGGACGTGCAGGACTCCGTCGAGCTCGGCCTCATGCGCGGCGGCCACCACGAAGTCGCGCGCGCCTACGTGCTGTACCGCGAGCGCCGCGCGCAGGAACGCGCGAAGCAGGCGCCCGAGGCGCCGCGCGAGCCGCAGTTCCACGTGATCGACGGCGGCCAGCGCGTGCCGCTCGACCTGCAGGCGCTGCGCACGCTGATCGAGACCTCGTGCCGCGGCCTCGGCGCCGACGTGAGCGCCCAGCCCATCATGGCCGAGACCATGCGCAACCTGTACGACGGCGTGCCGCTCGACGAGGTGTACAAGGCCTCGATCCTCGCGGCCCGCACGCTGATCGAGAAGGACCCCGACTACACCTTCGTCACCGCGCGCCTGCTGCTGCACACGATCTTCAAGGAAATCCTCGGCCGCGAAGTCCCCGCCGCCGAAGCCGCCGAAGCCTATGCCGACTATTTCCCGGTGTTCATCCGCAAGGGCGTCGACAACGAGCTGCTCAACCCCGAGCTGCTGCAGTACGACCTGAAGCGCCTGGGCGCCGCACTCAAGGCCGAGCGCGACCTGAAGTTCGACTACCTCGGCCTGCAGACGCTGTACGACCGCTACTTCCTGCACGTGCGCAAGTCGCGCATCGAGCTGCCGCAGGCCTTCTTCATGCGCGTGGCCATGGGCCTGGCGCTCAACGAGATCGACCGCGAAGCGCGCGCCATCGAGTTCTACGAAGTGCTCTCCAGCTTCGACTTCATGTCGAGCACGCCGACGCTCTTCAACAGCGGCACGCTGCGCTCGCAGCTGTCGTCGTGCTACCTCACCACGGTCCCGGACGACCTCGACGGCATCTACGAGTCGATCAAGGAGAACGCGCTGCTCTCCAAGTTCGCGGGCGGCCTGGGCAACGACTGGACGCGCGTGCGGGCGCTCGGCTCGCACATCAAGGGCACCAACGGCGAGTCGCAGGGCGTCGTGCCCTTCCTGAAAGTGGTGAACGACACCGCGGTGGCAGTCAACCAGGGCGGAAAGCGCAAGGGCGCGGTCTGCACCTACCTCGAATCCTGGCACCTCGACGTCGAGGAGTTCCTGGAGCTGCGCAAGAACACCGGCGACGACCGCCGGCGCACGCACGACATGAACACGGCCAACTGGATCCCCGACCTGTTCATGCGCCGCGTCATGGAAAAGGGCGAGTGGACCCTCTTCTCGCCGTCGAGCGTGCCCGACCTGCACGACAAGTTCGGCGCCGAGTTCGAAAAGGCCTACGTCGCCTACGAAGAGATGGCGCGGCGCGGCGAGATCAAGCCGTCCAAGACCGTGCCGGCCACCGACATGTGGCGCAAGATGCTCTCGATGCTGTTCGAGACCGGGCACCCCTGGATCACGTTCAAGGACGCCTGCAACGTCCGCTCGCCCCAGCAGCACGCGGGCGTGGTGCATTCGTCGAACCTGTGTACCGAGATCACGCTCAACACGTCCGACACCGAGACGGCCGTGTGCAACCTCGGCTCGGTCAACCTGCCGCAGCACCTGAAGGACGGCAAGGTCGATCACGACAAGCTGAAGCGGACCATCTCCACCGCGATGCGGATGCTCGACAACGTGATCGACATCAACTACTACGCGGTGAAGAAAGCGCGCGACTCCAACCTGCGCCACCGCCCGGTCGGCCTGGGCGTCATGGGCTTCCAGGACGCGCTGTACGAGCTGCGCATTCCCTATGCGAGCGAGCAGGCCGTGCAGTTCGCCGACGAGTCGATGGAGGCGATCTGCTACCACGCCTACTGGGCGTCCACCGAGCTCGCCCGCGAGCGCGGCAAGTACTCGTCGTACAAGGGCTCGCTCTGGGACAAGGGCGTGCTGCCGCCCGACACGCTGGACCTGCTGGAGCAGGCGCGCGGCGGCTACGTCGAGGTCGACCGTTCCGCCACGCTCGACTGGGACGCACTGCGTAAAAAGATCGCCGCCGACGGCATGCGCAACAGCAACTGCGTCGCCATCGCGCCCACCGCGACCATCTCCAACATCATCGGCGTGGACGCCTCCATCGAGCCCTGCTTCGGCAACCTCTCGGTGAAGTCCAACCTGTCCGGCGACTTCACCGTGAGCAACCACTC
>NZ_JBFWNP010000040.1:0-47387 GCF_050250995.1 Ramlibacter sp. | reverse complement strand
GAATCGTGCCCGCCATCAGCATGGAACGCTGCCCGCGATCGCATGGAACGCCGCCCGCCATCGGCTGGAACAGCGCCCGCCATCAGCGTGGAATCGTGCCCGTCATCGGGTGGAATACGCAGTCAAGCAGGCCCGCTCGGCGCAGCAGCAGGTCGTCGTAATAGCTCGTGAAGCCTTCGAAGAACCAGAGCAGCTGGCTGTAGTTCTCGGCGCCGTAGTCGTAGCGCGCGAACTCGGCAGGCCGCAGCCGCTTGACGTTCCAGGTGTGGAAGTACTCGTGGCTGATGAGACCCAGCAGCGTCGTGTAGCCGTCGGTCGTGCGCGTCTCGCCCTTGCGCGGCAGGTCGCGGCGCGATGCGATCAGCGCCGTCGAATTGCGGTGCTCGAGTCCGCCGTAGCCGTCGTCCACCGCGTTCAGCATGAACAGGTAGTTCTTGTGGGGCGGTTTGCGGCGGTCGTGCCAGAAGCGGATCTGCGCCTCGGCGATGCGCTGCGTGTCGGCCAGCAGCCGTTCGCCGTCGAACGATTCCGCCGCTCCCGCGACGACGAGGCGGTGCGGCACGCCCGCGGCCCTGAACTCGCCCGACCAGAACGTGCCCATTTCGACGGGCGAGTCGACAAGCTCGTCGTAGTCGGCGGCGCAGTACGTGCCCCAGCCACGCTTGCCGACCTTGAGCGGCGCGAGCCCCGTCGCCACCTCCCACTGCGCCGTCTCGCGCCCGGCCGCGATGTCGAGGTGGTGTTCGCCGCGTTCCTGTCCATGCACCCGCAGGCACAGGCTCGTGCCGTTGAAGAAGCCGCGCTGCGAATCGAGCCAGGCGGTGCGCACGGAGTTGTCGAACGCGTAGACCTCGTACGTCATCACGAGCGGACTGGAGGGTACGCAGTCGACCTGCCAGTTGCACTTGTCGACCTGATGCACGTGGACGGCCTTCCCGCCCTGCCGCGCGGTCAGGCGCTGCAGGTGCTTCGAGAACTCGCGCACGAGGTAGCTGCCCGGAATCCACACGGGCAGCGACACGTGCTGCGCGGCCTGCGGCTGCGCGACGGTGAGCGTGACGTGGAACAGGTGCGCCGCGGTGTCCGCGGGCTCGACGCGATAGCTGACGGGTGCTGTCCGCAAGGCGCTTATTTCCCTTGGGCGAGGAGCTTCTCGACCTGCTGCGCGCCGATGGCGCCCGGCACGCGCGTGCCGTCGGCGAAGATCAGCGTGGGCGTGCCGGTGATGCGGTTCCTCTTGCCGAACTCGACGTTGCGCGTGAGCGCGGTCGTGTCGCAGCCGGGGGCCGCCGCGGGAATCGGGACGTCCTTCACCATGAAGTCGCTCCAGGTCCTGCCCTTGTCCTTCGCGCACCAGATGTTCTCGGACTTCTTCGTCGAGTCCGGGCCGAGGATCGGGTAGAGGAACATGTAGACGGTGACGTTGTCGACCTTCTGCAGCTCGCGCTCGAAGCGCTTGCAGTAGCCGCAGTTCGGGTCTTCGAACACGGCCAGCTTGCGCTCGCCCTTGCCGCGCACGATGGTGAAGGCGTCCTTCATGGGCAGCTGGTCGAAGGCGATCGCGCTCAGCTTGTCCATGCGCTCCTCGGTGAGGTTGCGCTGCCCCTTCGTATCGATCAGGTGGCCCTGGATCAGGAAGTTGCCCTCGGCGTCGCTGTAGTAGATGTCGCTGCCCACGCGAACCTCGAAGAGGCCGGGCATGGGCGACTTCGCGACCTCGTCGATCTTGCCGAGCTTGGGCAGGCGCGTCTCGAGGTTCCGGCGCAGGTTCGCGTCCTGCGCCTGCGCGCCGACGGCGAGCGTGAGGCCGAGTACGGCGAGGGCGACCGTGCGGCGCAACATCTTGTTCATCGTCATTCCTTTACTTCCTTGATCAAAGCCGGCCCATCGCCTGCCGCGCAACCCAGTGCTTCACCGGGCCGCTCATCTCGAATCCGTTCATGCCCCGGTTGCGCAGCCACGCCCAGGGCGCCGACGCTTGCGAGAACAGCTGCTGCAGCCCGTCGGTCGCGGCGCTCATCGCCATCACGTCGGCCTTGCGCGAGCGCTCGTAGCGGCGCAGCAGGCGGGTGTCGCCGGGGCTGCGCCACGATTCCCTTTCGCGCAGCACCTGCGCGAGCAGCGCGGCGTCGGCCAGCCCGAGGTTCAAGCCCTGTCCCGCCAATGGATGCACATTGTGCGCCGCGTCGCCCGCGAGCGCCCAGCCGGGGCCGCACCAGCGGTCGGCCTTCGCGAGCTGCAGCGGCCAGGCGGCGCGTTCTGTCGACAGCGTGAGCTTGCCCAGTGCATCGTGGCTCGCCGCCTGCAGTCTCGACTCGAATTCGGGTGCGCCGAGCGCAAGAAGTTCCCCCGCCCGCGCTTCGCCCAGCGACCACACGAGCGCCGCCTCGTGGCCCGTCGCGCCGCCGAGCGGCAGCAACGCGAGCACGTCGCCGCCGTCGAACCACTGGTGCGCCGTCTGCCCGTGCGGGCGTTCGCACTGCACGCGGGCGGCGATGGCGGTCTGCCGGTACGAGGTCACTTCGTAGTTCACGCCGAATTCGTCGCGCGTCGCGCTCGCCCGGCCTTCGCACACCACCGTGAGCGGCGCCGCCTGCGGCTTGGGGATGCGCTCGACAAAGGGCTGGTAGCGCAGCGCTTCGCCCAGACGCTCGAGCAGCGGCGCGACGTCGACGATCCAGGCGAGCGCGGCCGCGCCTTCGGCGCCCGCGTTGAACGTCACTTCGCCGCCCGCGTCGCCGCGCACATGCATGGCAAGCACGGGCGTTGCATGCGCCGCGTCGGGCCAGGCGCGCACGGTTTCGAGCATCGTTTTCGACGCCGCGTTCATCGCATACGCGCGCACGTCGCTTGCGCCGCTGGCGGCGGCGGGCGAGGCGTCGACGAGGCCGACGCGCAGGCCGTCGCGCGCCAGCAGGAGGGCGAGCGTGCGGCCGACGACACCGGCGCCGCGGATGCAGACATCGAGGGGAAGCATCGGGGACATTGTAGGAGGGCACAATCCCGCGCATGAGTTCCGAAATGCATTCCGACATCCGGGCCCGCATCGCCCGCCTGTTCGTGTACCCGGTCAAGTCCTGCGCCGGGATCGAGCTGACCGAGGCCGAGCTCACCGAGACCGGGCTCGACCTCGACCGTGCCTGGATGGTCGTCGACGAACACGGCGAGTTCGTGAGCCAGCGCGAACTTCCGCGCATGGCGCTCGTCACCCCGAAGCTGCGCCATGCGGACGTGGTGCTGCGCGCGCCCGGGATGCTCGCGCTGCACCTGTCCATCGACCGCGTCGAGGAGCCGATGAAGGTGCGGGTGTGGGACGACGAAGTGATGGCCTACGACATGGGCGACATCGCGGCGCAGTGGTTCACCGACTTCCTCGGGCGCAAGCTGCGCATCGTGCGCTTCGACCCCGACGTTCGCCGGCTCTCCAGCCTGAAGTGGACGGGCGGCATCGAGGCGCCCAACCAGTTCAGCGACGGCTATCCGGTGCTGGTGGCGAGCGAGGCTTCGCTCGAACTGCTGAACCGGAAGCTGGCGGCGGCGGGGGGCGGCGCGGTCGGCATCGAACGTTTCCGGCCCAACGTGGTGCTCTCGGGAATCGAGGCGCACGACGAAGACCGGATCGACACTTTCCACATCGCGGCCGACGAAGCCGTGCAGTTGCGCCCCGTGAAGCCCTGCGTGCGCTGCCCGATCCCGAACATCGACCCTGCCACGGCGAAGGTCGACCCCATCGTCACCGACGTCCTGCAGGGCTACCGGCGCAACGAGGCCATGGACGGCGGGGTCACCTTCGGCATGAACGCCATCGTCGTGGAAGGCGTCGGCCAGACCCTGCGGGTGGGCCAATCGGTGACCGGCCGGTTCCGGTTCTGACCGAACGAATAAAATCGCCGGCTCGGCTAATCTGGAATCGACATGAGTTTGAAGTGCGGCATCGTGGGCTTGCCCAACGTGGGGAAGTCCACCCTGTTCAACGCCCTGACGAAGGCGGGCATCGCCGCGGAGAACTATCCCTTCTGCACGATCGAGCCCAACGTGGGCGTGGTCGAGCTGCCCGACCCGCGGCTGAAGGGCCTCGCGGCCATCGTGAAGCCCGAGCGGATCGTGCCGGCCATCGTCGAATTCGTCGACATCGCCGGGCTGGTGGCGGGCGCGAGCAAGGGTGAAGGGCTCGGCAACCAGTTCCTCGCGCACATCCGCGAGACGGACGCCATCGTCAACGTCGTTCGCTGCTTCGACGACGCGAACGTGATCCACGTCGCGGGCAAGGTCGATCCGGTGTCGGACATCGAGGTGATTCAGACCGAGCTGTGCCTGGCCGACCTGGGCACGGTGGACAAGAGCCTGCAGCGCTACACGAAAGCCGCGAAGTCGGGCAACGACAAGGAAGCGGCGAAGCTCGTCGCCGTGCTCACGCGGGTGCAGGCGCAGCTGAACGAGGGCAAGCCGGTGCGCACGATGTCGCTGTCCGACGACGAGCGCGCCCTGCTGCGGCAACTGTTCCTCATCACCGCCAAGCCGGCGATGTTCGTGGGCAACGTCGACGAATCGGGCTTCGAGAACAACCTGTATCTGGACCGCCTGCGCGAGTACGCCAAGGCGCAGAACGCGCCCGTGGTCGCGATCTGCGCGAAGATCGAGTCCGAGATCGCCGAGATGGCGGACGAGGACAAGGAAATGTTCCTCGCCGAGATCGGGCAGGAGGAGCCGGGCCTGAACCGGCTGATCCGCGCGGCCTTCCAGCTGCTGGGCCTGCAGACCTACTTCACGGCCGGCGAAAAGGAAGTGCGGGCCTGGACGGTGGCCATCGGCGCGACCGCCCCGCAGGCGGCCGGCGTGATCCACACCGATTTCGAGCGCGGCTTCATCCGCGCGCAGACGATCGCCTACGACGACTTCATCGCGCTGAAGGGCGAGCAGGGCGCCAAGGATGCGGGCAAGATGCGCAGCGAAGGCAAGGAGTACGTCGTGAAGGATGGCGACGTGATGAACTTCCTGTTCAACGTCTGACGCCTTACTTCATGAGGCCCGGAATGTCCCCCGGGAACGCGTACAGCAGCACCACGGTCATCGTCAGGTACCGCAGGAACTTGCCGATCAGCATGTAGAAGGCGCACGGCCAGAACGGCAAGCGCAGCCAGCCCGCCACCGCGCACAGCGGGTCGCCCACGATCGGCAGCCACGACAGCAGGCACGCACGGGGACCGAGTTTCTCCAGGTACGCGAGCGCCTTCAGGTGGTGGCGCGACTTGCTGTACTTGTCGGCGACCTTGTGCGCACCGTAGCCCAGCCACCAGTCGAGCATGCCGCCCAGCGTGTTGCCGGCGGTCGCCACGAGGATCGCCGGCCAGAACAGGTCGGGATTGAGCTTGAGCAGGCCGAACAGCGCCGGCTCCGAGCCGACGGGCAGCAGCGTCGCCGAGACGAAGGCGATGACGAAGAGCGTGCTCAGCCCGAATTTCGGCAACGCGAGCAGCGCGAAAAGCGGTTCGATCCAGGTGGGCATGCGCGCGCAAGTATAGGGACGTCAAGTGCGCCGGACATGTAGTCCCGTACGCAGTTTTTATTTCAGGTGTTGAAACGTCGCGGGCCTACAATCGTGCCTCATTTTTCAGCAGCCGCATTTTCTCCTCCTTCCCCGCTTCCCATGAACATCGGACCCCACACCCTCGCGAACAATCTGTTCGCAGCGCCGATGGCGGGTGTGACGGACCGGCCGTTCCGCCAGTTGTGCCGCCGCTTCGGCGCGGGCTATGCGGTCAGCGAGATGGTCACGTCGAAGCGTGAGCTGTGGGCCAGCCTCAAGACATCGCGCCGCGCCGACCACGCGGGCGAGCCGGGCCCGATCGCGGTGCAGATCGCGGGCACCGACGCGCCGTCGATGGCCGAGGCCGCCGTCTACAACGTGGAGCGCGGCGCGCAGATCATCGACATCAACATGGGCTGCCCCGCCAAGAAGGTGTGCAACAAGTGGGCGGGCTCCGCGCTGATGCAGGACGAGCCGCTGGCCGTGGCTATCGCGGCCGCCGTGGTTCGCGCCTGCGAGCCGCACGGCGTGCCGGTGACGCTGAAGATGCGCACGGGCTGGTCGCAGGCGAATCGCAATGCGCTGCAACTCGCGCGCGCCTTCGAAGACGCGGGCATCCGCATGCTCACGGTGCATGGCCGCACCCGGGAGCAGGGCTACGGCGGGCAGGCGGAGTACGAGACGGTGGCCGCGGTGAAGATGTCCGTGCGCATTCCGGTGGTGGCGAACGGCGACATTCGCACACCCGAGCAGGCGCGCGACGTGCTCGCCCTCACGGGTGCGGACGCGATCATGATCGGCCGCGCGGCGCAGGGGCGGCCGTGGATCTTCCGCGAGATCGCGCATTTCCTTGCGACGGGCACGCATCTCGCGCCGCCGCTCGTGGCCGAAGTGCGGCGCGCGCTGCTGGAGCACCTGCGCGACCACCACGCGCTGTATGGCGAATTCACGGGCGTTCGCAGCGCGCGCAAGCACATCGGCTGGTATGTGAAGGCCTTGCCCGGCGGCGAGGCGTTTCGCAACGACATGAACACGATCGAGGATGGCGCGGCCCAGATCGAGGCCGTTGCCGGCTTCTTCGACCGGCTCGCCCTCGACATGGACCGCCTGCCGCGGCACGCGGTCGATACAGAACAAGAAGAGGTTGTATGAGCCAGACGCGCACGCGGGTGTCCGCATGAGCAAGAAACACATCGAGGAGTGCGTGCGCAACAGCCTGGAAGGTTATTTCCGGGACCTGCGCGGCACCGAGCCCGACGGCATGTACGAGATGCTCGTGAAGGCGGTCGAAAAGCCCCTGCTCGAGGTCGTGATGGCGAAAGCCGAGAACAACCAGTCCCGCGCCGCGGAATGGCTGGGCCTGAACCGCAACACCCTTCGCAAGAAGCTGGTGGAGCACAAGCTGATCAAATGAACGCACTCCTCTCCGTCTCCGACAAGGCCGGCATCGTCGAGCTCGCGCAAGCGCTGCACGGCCTCGGCATCCGACTCATCTCCACCGGCGGCACCGCCAAGCTCCTGGCGGACAACGCGCTGCCCGTGACCGAGGTCGCCGAAGTCACGGCGTTCCCCGAAATGCTCGACGGCCGCGTGAAGACGCTGCACCCCAAGGTCCACGGCGGCCTGCTGGCGCGGCGCGACACGCCCGAACACATGGCGGCGCTCGCCCAGCACGGCATCGACACGATCGACATCCTCGTCGTGAACCTCTATCCGTTCGAGGCGACCGTGGGCAAGGCGAACTGCACGCTGGAGGATGCGATCGAGAACATCGACATCGGCGGACCCGCCATGGTGCGCAGCGCCGCGAAGAACTGGAAGGACGTCGCGGTGCTCACCGACGCGTCGCAGTACCCCGCCGTGCTCGACGAACTGAAGACCGCGGGCAAGGTCTCGGACGCCACGCGCTTCAAGCTCGCCGTGGCCGCGTTCAACCGCATCAGCAACTACGACGCGGCGATCAGCGATTACCTGTCGTCGCTGCAGGACGACGGCAGCCGCGCGCTCTTCCCCGCGCAGGCCAATGGCCGCTTCGTCAAGCTGCAGGACCTGCGCTACGGCGAGAACCCGCACCAGCAGGCCGCGTTCTACCGCGACCTGTATCCCGCGCCGGGCTCGCTCGTCATGGGCAGGCAGCTGCAGGGCAAGGAACTCTCGTACAACAACATCGCCGACGCCGATGCGGCGTGGGAGTGCGTGAAGAGCTTCGATGCGCCGGCCTGCGTGATCGTGAAGCACGCGAACCCGTGCGGCGTGGCGCTGGGCAAGGATGCTCTCGAGGCCTATTCGAAGGCGTTCAAGACGGACCCGACGTCGGCCTTCGGCGGCATCATCGCGTTCAATCGCACCGTCGACGGCGCCGCGGCCCAGGCCGTGAGCAAGCAGTTCGTCGAGGTGCTGATGGCAACGGGCTTCACGGCCGAAGCGCTGGAGATCTTCAAGGGCAAGGCCAACGTGCGCCTGCTGCAAATCGACCTGCCGCCCGGCGGCGCGACCGACTGGGACAAGGGCCGCAATGCGATGGACGTGAAGCGGATCGGCTCCGGCCTGCTGATGCAGACCGCCGACAACCGCGAGCTCGTGCGCGCCGACCTGAAGGTGGTGACGAGGAAGCAGCCGACCGCGAGCGAGTTCGACGACCTGCTGTTCGCCTGGAAAGTCGCGAAGTACGTGAAGTCGAACGCCATCGTGTTCTGCAAGGACGCAATGACGATGGGCGTGGGCGCGGGCCAGATGAGCCGGCTCGACTCCGCACGCATCGCGAGCATCAAGGCGCAGCACGCGAACCTTTCGCTGGCGGGGACGGCCGTGGCGAGCGATGCGTTCTTCCCGTTCCGTGACGGGCTCGACGTGGTCGTGGACCACGGCGCCACCTGCGTCATCCAGCCGGGCGGCTCGATGCGCGACGCCGAAGTGATCGCCGCGGCCGACGAGCGCGGCGTGGCGATGGTGTTTTCAGGCGTGCGCCACTTCAGGCACTGAGTTCGCGGAAGCTCGCGCGCGCCGCCTCGACCGTGCGCGCGATGTCCTCTTCCGAATGCGCCGAGCTCACGAAGCCTGCTTCATACAGCGCGGGCGCGATGTAGACCCCGCGGCTCAGCAATCCGTGAAAGAGGCGCCCGAACCTGGGCGCGTCGCTCTTCATCACCGCGCTGTAGTTTTGCGGCAACTCTGGCAGCAGGAAAAACCCGAACATGCCGCCTTCGTGGTCGCAGGCGAACCCGACACCCTCGGCATCGGCGGCGGACCGCAAGCCGTCGACGAGGGCGCGCGTGCGTTGCGACAACGCGTGAAAAAATCGCGGTTGCGCGATTTCTTTCAGCGTCGCCAGACCGCAGGCCGTGGCCACGGGATTGCCGCTCAGCGTGCCCGCCTGGTACACCGGGCCGAGCGGCGCGAGCTGCTCCATGATCGATCTTGGCCCGCCGAAGGCCGCCAGCGGCATGCCGCCGCCGATCACCTTGCCGAGCACCGTGATGTCGGGCGCGAAGCCGGGGATGGAAGCCGCGTAGATGCCTTGCGCCCCGCCGAGCGCGACGCGGAAACCCGTCATCACCTCGTCGAACACCAGCAGCGCGCCTGCCGAGGTACACAGTTCGCGGCAGCGCTGCATGAAGGGCACGCTGGCGCGCACGAAATTCATGTTGCCCGCGATGGGCTCGATGATCACGCAGGCGATGTCCGCGCCGTGCAGGGCGAAAGCCTCCTCGAGCTGCGCCACGTTGTTGTATTCGAGCACGAGCGTGTGCTGCACGACCTCCGCCGGCACGCCCGCGCTGGTGGGATGCCCGAAGGTCGCGAGGCCTGAGCCGGCCTTCACCAGCAGCGCATCCGCATGGCCGTGGTAGCAGCCCTCGAACTTGACGATGGTGCGGCGTCCGGTGGCCCCGCGCGCGAGGCGGATCGCGCTCATCGCGGCTTCGGTGCCCGAGCTGACGAGGCGCACCATCTCCACCGAGGGCAGGTGCTTCACGATCTCTTCGGCCAGCTCGATCTCGCGCTCCGTCGGCGCGCCGTACGAGAAGCCTTCGGTGACGGCGCGCTGCACCGCTTCGACCACCGCTGGATGGCCGTGGCCCAGGATCATCGGGCCCCAAGAGCCGATGTAATCGATGTAGCGCTGGCCGTCCGCATCCCAGAAGTACGCGCCCTGCGCACGCTGAACGAAGCGCGGCGTCCCGCCGACGGCGCGGAATGCCCGCACGGGGGAATTCACGCCGCCGGGGATGATCTTCCGCGCGCGGTCGAACAAGGACTCGTTTCGGTTAGTGCTTGGTGTCATGGGGAGGGAGTTCGAATGCCGCGATGTCGACGTCGGACGGGGCGGCGGTTTCGTCCGACGCATCGGCCTCGTCGACTTCGCCTTGCGCCCAGAACAGGCGGTCGGGGATCACGTTGCCCATGCCGGGGCGAAAACCCCCGTCGAGGCAGCGGTCGAGGTAGCTGAGCGATTCGGTCGCGGCGGCCGCGAGGTCGGCGCCGCTGGCGATGAGGGCCGCCAGCGCGGCGGACAGCGTGTCGCCCGCGCCCGTGAAGACGGCATCGAAACGCTCGAATTTTTCGCTCGCCAGCACGGCCTGCGGCGTCGCGAGCGCATTGTCGATGTACTGCTCCGGCAGCGGAATGCCGGTCACGAGCGTGTAGGGCACGCCCATGTCGGCGGCGGCCTTCGCGATGTCGCGCGCCGTGGGGCTGCGCTCGTTCGACCAGTCGGGCAGAAGCCAGCGCCACAGCGTGCCGTGGTTGCCCACCAGCACGGTGGTCTGGGGCAGCAGCAGTTCGCGAAAGGCGTCCTCGTACTGATCGGCCAGGCCGTCGTCCCACCAGGTGAGGCTGGGCATGTACGCAACGACGGGGACGTCGGTATAGTCCGCCGCGATCTCGGCGATGACCGAAAGCGTCTCCGGACCGCCCACGAAGCCGACCTTGAAAACCTGCACCGGCACGTCCTCGAGGATCGCGCGGGCCTGTTCGGCGACGGCCTCTTCGTCGAACGGATAGTGGTCGAAGTACTCCGCCGTGTCGCGCGCATAGGCGCCCGTCGCGATGGGCAGCGCATGCGCGCCTACAGAGGCGACCGCGGTGATGTCGGCCGCCAGACCGCCGGCGCCGCTCGCATCGTTCGCGTTGAAAATCATCACGCACGAGGGACTGCCGGGCTCGCCGGACTGCGCATCGGCGCCACTTGACATGGAGGGTGGGTTGGGGTTCGGCATGGCCCTGACTATCGCCCGTTTCACGCGCCGCGGAGGGCCTCGGGTCGCCTGGAGAGGCGTCGATACAATCGTTGCATTCTATGCGAAGGCCCTTTAAGCTGTGACTGAACCTAAAACGTGGATGTGTCTGATTTGCGGTTGGCTCTACGACGAGGCCGCAGGGGCCCCGGACCATGGCATCGCCCCCGGCACGCCCTGGGATCAGGTGCCGATGAATTGGACTTGCCCCGAATGCGGCGCCCGCAAGGAAGACTTCGAGATGGTCCAGATCTGATGGGATCGTCGCGCCCTGCGCAACGCCGCCCCTCGTAATGCAGCAACGAACCAGGAGCAGCGTCCAGTGAGCACATCGGCATTCAAGGTGCTGGTGATCGACGACAGCAACACGATCCGGCGCAGCGCGGAGATCTTCCTCAAGCAGGGCGGTCACGAGGTCATGCTGGCCGAGGACGGCTTCGACGCCCTCTCGAAGGTGAACGATTACCAGCCTCACCTGATCTTCTGCGACATCCTGATGCCGCGGCTCGATGGCTACCAGACCTGCGCGATCATCAAGCGAAACGCAAGATTCGCGAACACACCCGTCGTGATGCTCTCGTCGAAGGACGGCGTGTTCGACAAGGCCCGCGGCCGAATGGTCGGTTCGCAGGACTACCTCACCAAACCGTTCACCAAGGACCAGCTGCTGCAGACGGTGCAGCAGTTCGGGTCCGCCGCGAACGGGCAATGACTACGGAGCAGAAGATGGCGATACACAAAGTGCTGGTCGTGGACGACTCGAAGACCGAACTGATGTTCATGACGGACCTGCTGCAGAAGAACGGGTTCGCGGTGCGCACGGCGGAGAACGCGGAAGACGCGTTTCGCCGCCTCGCCGAGGAAAAGCCCGACCTGATCCTGATGGACGTGGTGATGCCGGGGCAAAACGGCTTCCAGCTCACGCGCGCCATCACCCGCGACCCCAACTTCGCGGGCGTGCCCATCATCATGTGTACGAGCAAGAACCAGGAAACCGACCGCGTGTGGGGCATGCGCCAGGGGGCGCGCGACTACATCACCAAGCCGGTCGACGCCGACGAGCTGATGGCCAAGATCAAGGCGCTGGCCTGACCCTTCGCGGGGCGGACCGGGCAGGGAGCAAAGAAAACACATGGCCAACCGCGAAGCACTGCGAGAACTCCAGAGCCGGCTGGCCAGCCGGCTGCAGGCGGCTCGCACCGAGGGCGTGCAGGCGGCCTGGCTGGCCGTCGAGGCCGCCGGCAGCAAGTACCTTTTTCCGCTGGCGCAATCGGGCGAGATCTTTCCCTTCGCGGCGATGCAGCCGGTGCCCTACACGAGCGCCTGGTTCCTCGGCGTCGCCAACCTGCGCGGGGGCCTCTTCGGCGTCGTCGACCTCGCGAGCTTCGTGACCGGCAGCCCGCCGCGGCAGCGCTCGGACGCCGGCCGCGCCGAGTCGCGCCTCGTCGCGCTGAACACGGCGCTCGAGGTCAACTGCGCGCTGCTCATCGACCGCCTCGCCGGCCTGCGCGGCGTCGACGCCTTCACCGCCTCCAGCGAGCCCCCCGAGGGCTCGCCCGACTATTACGGCAGCGGCTACACCGATGCAAACGGCGCGTACTGGCAGGAAATCAACCTCCAGACCCTGTCGCGCCAGCCGCAGTTCCTCAGCATCAGCGCTTAAGTTTCCCCCGGAAGGTTCGATCATGTCCGTCGTTGACTCCCTCAAGAAAATACTGGCCCGCAAGGGCGGCGCCGCGAAAGACGGCGCGGTCGATCCGGCATCGCCGGATGCAGGCGACATCGCATCGGAACAGGCGAGCATGACGATGGCGATGGACGTGCCGATGACCCTCGGCGACGACCCGTCGAGCCTCGGCGCCGAGGAAATGGCCGGCGATGCGGCGCAGGCGGAGCTGATCTCGATGCCCTTCCTCGGGCGCCGCAGCATCGCCACGCACCAGCGCGTGCTCTTCACGCTGTTGGCCCTGTCGCTGGTCGTGCTGGGCTCCGTGGCCATCTTCGCGGTGAACCAGGCCGACAAGGTCGCCCAGCAGGTGGCGGGAACCGGCAACTCGCTCATGCAGTCGCAGCGGCTCGCGAAGTCGGTGTCGCAGGCGCTGGTGGGCAGCCCGCAGGCCTTCCCGGACGTGAAGGAGTCGGCGGATGTGCTGGCGAAGACCGTGCGCGCGCTGAAGGCGGGCGACGACCAGCTGGGGATGCAGGGCGTCTCGCCCGACATGCAGCCGGACCTCGACAAGGTCATGCCGATGATGGAGCGCGCCGAGAAGAACGCGAAGACCGTCATGGAGCAGCAGAAGATCCTCACGCAGGTGGGCACCGCGCTGCGCACGATCAACCGCCAGTCGTCCGACCTGCTGGAGATCGCCGAGACCGTGTCCTCGCTCAAGCTGCAGCAGAACGCCGCGCCGGCCGAGATCTCCGCGGCCGGCCAGCTCGTGATGCTCACGCAGCGCATCGGCAAGTCGGCCAACGAATTCCTCACGATGGAGGGCGTCTCGCCCGAGGCCGTGTTCCTGCTCGGCAAGGATCTGAACTCGTTCAAGGACATCGCGCAGGGCCTGCTCGATGGCAGCCCCGAGCTGCGACTGTCCGGCACGAAGGACGAGCAGACGCGCGAGCGACTGCAGGCGCTCATGAAGCTGTACGAGCAGACGCGCGCGCAGGCCGGCGCCATTCTCGGCAACCTCCAGGGCATGGTGTCGGCGCGCGAAGCGCAGGCCGCGATCATTGCCGACTCCGAGCCGCTGCGCCGTGCGCTCGAGGACGTGCAGGGCAAGCTCTCGCTGCAGACGGGCCTGGGCATCGGGGCGCTGATCGCGCTGGCGCTGTCGTCGATCTTCGCGATCGTCTGCGCCATCGGCCTGGCCTACGTTCAGCTGCAGGACTCGCGCAAGCGCCAGGAAGTGGCCGAGGCGCAGCGCCTGGAGGCCGAGCGCCAGGAGCAGGAAGCCAAGCGCGTGAACGACGCCAACCAGGCGGCCATTCTTCGGCTCATGAACGAACTGCAGTCGGTCGCCGAGGGCGACCTCACGCAGGAAGCGACGGTGACCGAGGACATCACGGGCGCCATCGCCGACTCGGTGAACTACACGGTGGAGGAACTGCGCCAGCTGGTGGGCAACGTGCAGGCCACGGCGACGAAGGTCGCGGCGACGACGGCGCAGGTGGAATCGACCTCGACCGAGCTGCTGGCCGCGTCGACCGAGCAGCTGCGCGAAATTCGCGAAACCGGCCAGTCGGTGCTCGACATGGCGACGCGAATCAACCAGGTGTCCGGGCAGGCGCAGGAGTCGGCCCAGGTGGCGCGCCAGTCGCTGAAGGCCGCCGAGCTCGGGCTCGCCGCCGTGCAGAACGCCATCGGCGGCATGAACGCGATCCGCGACCAGATCCAGGAAACGTCGAAGCGGATCAAGCGGCTGGGCGAATCGTCGCAGGAGATCGGCGAAATCACCGAACTGATCTCGGACATCACCGAGCAGACGAACGTGCTGGCCCTCAACGCCGCCATCCAGGCCGCGTCGGCCGGCGAAGCGGGACGCGGCTTCTCGGTGGTGGCCGAGGAAGTGCAGCGCCTGGCCGAACGCTCCGCGGACGCCACGCGGCAGATCTCGGCACTGGTGAAGGCGATTCAGACCGACACGCAGGACGCGGTGGCCGCCATGGAGCGCTCCACGCAGGGCGTGGTCGAGGGGGCGAAGCTGTCCGACAACGCGGGCACCGCGCTCACCGAGATCGACCAGGTGTCGCGCCGCCTCGCCGAGCTGATCGAGCAGATCTCGGCCTCGGCCTCCAAGGAAGCCGAATCCGCCAACGTGGTGGCCGGCAACATCCAGCACATCTTCGCCGTGACGGAACAGACCGGCGAGGGCACGCGCTCCACGGCGCAGCAGGTGCGCGAGCTGACGCGCATGGCCGAGGAACTTCGCCAGTCCGTATCGCGGTTCAAGATCGCCTGACCGCCCCACCCGCAGTTCGCCGGAGCCCGAGGCATCCATGCAAGTGACCGACACCGATCTCGATCTGGCCACCAACGACCTCGGGCCGTTGGCCTGGGTGCTGGACGAGCTGAGGAAATCCCTCGATTCCGCGTCGTCGGCGCTGCGCCGCTACGTGCGGGACGCCGCGCTCGCGCGCGGCCAGGACATGGCGTCGGTCGACACGGGACAGCTGCGCATCGCGCGGCAGCAACTGCACCAGGCGGTGGGCGCCCTCGAGATGGTGGGCCTGGCTCCGCCCGCGCAGATGCTGCGCGCGATGGAGTCGGCCGTGCAGAAGTTCGTCGAGCGGCCCGAGCTGTGCAACCAGGAATCCGCCGCGAAGGTCGATCGCGCCGGCGGCGCGCTCACCGAATACCTCGAACTGCTGCTGCTCGGCAAGGCCGTCTCCGCCATCGGCCTCTTTCCGCAGTACAAGGACGTGCAGGAGCTCGCCGGGGCCGACCGTGTGCATCCGGCTGACCTGTGGACGTTCGACTGGAAGTGGCTCGACGCCGCGACGCCCGCCGAGGTAAAGCCGCTCGAGTATGGCGCGCCGGTGCGTTCGCGCCTGGACCAGGCGGTGCTGCGCATCGTGAAGACCGCGGACGCCGCGGCCGCGCGCGACCTCGCCGAGGCGAGCCTCGGGCTGGCAGCGACGCAGGTCGCGAAGCAGCCCCGCATTTTCTGGAAGATCGCCTCGGCCTATTTCGAGGCGGTGGCGCACGGACTTCTGCCCTCGGACCTCTACGTCAAGCGCGCGGCCTCGCGCATTCTGTTGCAGTACGCCTCGCTCGCCAAGGGCGAGCTGGGCGTGTCCGACCGGCTGGCGAACGACCTCGTGTTCTTCTGCGCCCAGGCCGTGCCTGCGCCGGGCAGCGCGCCCGCGCTGGAGGCCGTTCGCAAGGCCTACGGTCTCGCGCGCACGCAGCCGGTCGATTACGCGACGAGCCCCTACGGCCGTTTCGACCCCGCACTGCTGTCGCAGGCGCGCAAGCGGATCGGCGGCGCGAAGGAATTCTGGGGCGCGGTCTCCGGCGGCGAGACGATCAAGCTCAAGGGCGTCGCCGACCAGTTCCAGCTCATGGCGGATGCGCTCACGAGGCTCTATCCGCCGGCCGCTCCGCTCGCGCAGGCGCTCACCGCCGCGGTCGACTCCGTAGTGCGCTCCCTGAGCGCGCCCGGCCCCGAGCTCGCGATGGAGGTGGCCACGGCGATCCTGTACCTCGAGGCCGCATTCCAGGACCTCGACCCGTCCGACACGCAGCTCACCGACCGCACCACGCGGCTTGCCGAGCGCGTGAACCGCGTCAGCGGCGGCGGCCAGCCCGAGCCGCTCGAGACCTGGATGGAGGAGCTCTACCGCCGCGTGAGCGACCGGCAGACGATGGGCAGCGTGGTGGGCGAGTTGCGCGGCACGCTGTCGGAACTCGAGAAGCTGCTCGACCAGTTCTTCCGCGAGCCGGCCGAGAAGGGGCCGCTGCGCGACGCGCCGAGCCACCTGTCGCAGATGCGCGGCGTGCTGTCGGTGCTCGGTCTCGACCAGGCGTCGCAGGCCGTGCTTCGCATGCGCGAGGCCGTGGAGGACATCGTCATGGCGCCGGCCGGTGACGCCGAGAAGCTGCGCGCCGCGGGAACGTTCGACAAGCTGGGCAACAACCTCGGCGCGCTCGGCTTCCTGATCGACATGCTCAATTACCAGCCGGCGCTGGCCAAGAAGCTGTTCGTCTACGACGACGCCACGGGCGAGCTGAAACCGCTGATGGGGCGAGCGGGCGAGGCCCCGGGCGAAGGACATCGAGAGGAAGAAGAGGCGCCTGCCGGGCCGGCGATCGAGCCGCCATCGGTGCCGCAGGCGGCGGACGCTCGCGTGGGCGCCCCGGCCGCACCGGCGGATTCGGTGGCGCCCGATTCGTCCATCGCGCCGACGGCGTCCGTTCCCTCCGTGCCGGCTGCGCCCCCTGTGGCCGCGGCAGCCCCAGCCTTGGTGGCAGCTCCTGAAGAAGACGACGGCGAGGCCGAACTGCGCGACATCTTCCTGGAGGAAGCGCGCGAGGTCGTCGGCAATGGCCTCGATGCGCTCAAGGCGCTCGTGGCCAGCCCGGCGGACGTCTCCGAACTCACGACGCTGCGGCGTGCCTTCCACACGCTCAAGGGCAGTTCGCGGATGGTGGGCCTCAACGAGTTCGGCGAGGCCGCGTGGCAGCTCGAACAGGTGCTGAACACGTGGCTGGCCGATCAGAAGCCGGCGAGCGATGACTTGCGGTCCCTCGCGACCAACGCAATGGAGCGTTTCGGCGTGTGGGTCGAGGACATTTCCAGCGGCGCGGATGCGCGCTGGAAGGCCGGCCCGTTCCGCGCGGCCGGCGAGGCGATGCGCTCGGAGTCGCGCCTTGTGGAGATTCCGATGCCCGGGGCGGCGTCGGTCGTCGAGGCAGCCAAAGTCGTTGCAGCACCCGCCGTCGTTGCAGCACCCGCCGTCGTCGACGCGGCGCCGGTCTTCGAGGCCACGCCGGTCGTCGAGGTCACACCCTTCGTCGAGGCCACGCCGGTCGTCGAATCGGAGCCGGCGATGGAAGCGCCGCCGGTTGTCGAGGCCGCGCCTGCAGTCGTGCCGGTGGCCGAGATCGCGCCGCCCGACGTCGAATCTCCGCCGGTGGCGGATCCCGATTTAGAGATCGATTTCGGACCCGCCAGCGAGCCGCACGCGGCCGAGGCTGCGCCCGGCGACGTTGCGCCTGCCGAGGTTCTCGATTTCGATTTCCTCTCGGCGCCTGCTGCGCCGGCCGAGCCGGTCGCGACATCGGTGATCGATCCCGTGCCCGTGGCCGAAGCACCGGTCGATTTCACTTTCGACCTGCCGCCGGCGGACCCGCAGCCGACTGCGCCAGCGATGAACACCGACGAGCCGATCGAGCTTGCGCAAGCCGAGGATGCTTCGCAAGTCGCCGAAGCGGTCGACTTCGGCAATGAAGCGGGATTCATCGAATTCGTCGAACCCGCGGAACCCGCTGAACTCGCCGAGCCCTTCGACGACGCTGCCGGCGTTGAGCAGCAACCCGAGTTGTCGGATGCGCTCGATTTCGCGGCGCCTTCCGAAATCGGCGACGTCGCACCCGACACGCTCGTTGCCACCGAGGTGCCTCTCGACGAACTGAGCGACTTCGACTTCGAATTCGACGCGCCAGCCGATGCATCGCCCGCAGCGTCCATGCCTGCGCTGGAGATGCCGGCCGACATCGCGGGCATCGACTTCGGCAGCCTCTCCGCCGTTTCGGGCGACATCGCGCCGATGGACATGGAGACCGTCCCGGACGCCGGTGGTTTCGATCTCTCGTTCGACGAACCACCGCCTGAGTCGCCAGAGCCTGTCGCAGGCGAAGCCTTCGCCGAAGTCGAAGCCGAGTCAGTATCCGAGGCCGACCTCGAACCCGACGACGGGACGCTCGACGAGCAGGTCAAGGTGATCGGCTCGCTGCGCATCGGCATTCCGCTCTACAACGTCTACCTCAACGAGGCCGACGAGTGGTCGCGGCGCCTGGGCCAGGAAATCGGCGAGTGGGCGCTCGAGACGAGCCAGGGCGTGCCGGATTCCACCGTCGGCTGGGCCCATGCGCTGGCCGGCAGTTCCGCGACCGTCGGCTTCATGACCCTCTCCGACGTCGCCCGCGCGCTCGAGGGTGCTCTGCAGGATTCGCAAGCCCTGGCCTATTGCACCGACCAGCATGCGCAGGCCTTCACGCGCGCCGCCGAGGAAATCCGGCGGCTGCTGCACCAGTTCGCCGCCGGGTTCCTGAAGGAGGCCGACCCGCAGGTTGTCGAAGCGCTGCATGCGCTCAAGAGCCTCGAAATTCCGCAGCGCGCGAACATCGACTCCGAACTGCCGCAGGACGAGGACGGCGATCTCGACTTCGCGGCGGCGCCGACGATGTCCGCGCCCCTGGCCGATGTGGATTCCGCGCAGGCCGAGCCGGTGGCGCCCGAGTTCACGACGTTCGAACCGCCAACCCTTGCGACGCCGCTTTCCGATCGTGACGCGCCGCTGGCCCCGATCGCGGCCGTTGCCCGTGGCGACGCCGAACTCGATGGCGACGACGACATCGACGTGGCCGATGCGATCGATCCCGACCTCTTTCCCATCTTCGAGGAAGAGGGCGCCGAACTGCTGCCGAAACTCGGCACCGCCATGCGCCAGTGGGCCGCGCGCGCCGACGACCGCAGCGCGCGCGACGACATGCTGCGCCACCTGCACACGCTCAAGGGCAGCGCGCGCATCGCGGGCGCCCTGCGGCTCGGCGAGCTCGCGCACCGGCTCGAGTCGGACGTGGAGCACCTCGGCGTCGACAACGTCAATCCCGCCGACATCGAAGCGCTGCTGCACCGCTACGACGTGATCCAGGCGCGCTTCGAGGCGCTGCGCGCCGTGAGCGCGGCGGACGATGGGCAGGCGTTCGCGGCGCCGCAGGACGCGCCGCCGGAGGACGCTCCTCAGGCAAACGAAACACCGGCCGCGCCACAGCGACCCCTGGTCGCCCGGGCGCCCGGCGGCATCGCGCTGCCGGCGGCGCTTGCCGTCACATCCGTTCGCCAGGCGGCGAACCAGGCCGTGCGCGTGCGCTCCCAGTTGCTCGACCGGCTCGTGAACCAGGCGGGCGAAGTGATGATCACGCGCTCGCGGCTCGAGGAGGAGCTGCGACAGCTGCGCGCCTCGCTCGGCGACCTTTCCGGCAACCTCGACCGCCTGCGCTCGCAGCTGCGCGAGATCGAGCTGCAGGCCGAGACGCAGATGCAGTCGCGGCTCGCGCTGCAGAAGGACACGGCGGCCGGCTTCGATCCGCTGGAGTTCGACCGCTTCACCCGCACGCAGGAACTCACGCGCCTGATGGCGGAGTCGGTGAACGACGTCGCCACCGTGCAGCGCAACATCCAGCGCATCGTCGAAGCGACCGAGGACGACCTGATCGCCCAGGCGCGCCAGACGCGCGAGCTGCAGCGCGACCTGCTGCGCACGCGCATGGTGGAGTTCGAGGGGATCTCCGATCGCCTTTACCGCGTCGTGCGGCTGGCCGCCAAGGAGTCGGGCAAGCAGGTGAAGCTCGACATCGTCGGCGGCTCCATCGAAATGGACCGCGGCGTGCTCGACCGCATGACGCCGGCCTTCGAGCACCTGCTGCGCAACTGCGTGGCGCACGGCATCGAGCCGCCCGCCGCGCGCGTCGCCTCCGGCAAGGAGGCGAGCGGCAACATCGTCATCACGCTGCGGCAGGAGGGCAATGACGTGTCGGTGCAGTTCGCCGACGACGGCGCGGGCCTGGACGTGGCGCGCATCCGCGACAAGGCGCTGCAGCAGGGCCTGATCGACGTCGGCCACGTGCTGACCGAGGCCGAAGCCGCGAACCTCATCTTCCTGCCCGGCTTCTCGACCGCCGCGCAGGTGACCGAGCTCGCCGGCCGCGGCATCGGCATGGACGTCGTCCGCGCCGAGGTCAACGGCCTGGGTGGACGCATCGAGACCACGACGACGCTCGGACAGGGCACGACCTTCAAGCTCGTGCTGCCCCTCACGACCGCGGTGACGCAGGTCGTGATGGTCCGTTGCGGCCGGCTTTCGATCGGCGTGCCGGCCAACCTCGTGGAGCTCGTCCGGCGCGCCACCGTGAAAGAAGTGCAGCAGGCCTATGCCAGCGGCACCTTCGAGTTTTCCGGGGAGCAGCTGCCTTTCTTCTGGTCCGGCGCCCTGCTGCAGTCGTCGGCGCGCAGCACCGAGCCGCAGGGCAAGACGCTGCCGGTGGTCATCTTCCGAAGCGCCGCGCAGCGCGCGGCCGTGCATGTGGACGAAGTGCTGGGCAACCAGGAAGTCGTCGTGAAGAACCTCGGGCCGCAGTTGTCGCGGCTGCCCGGCCTCGCGGGCATGACCGTGCTCGCATCGGGCGCCGTGGTGCTGATCTACAACCCGGTGGCGCTCACGCAGGTCTACGGCCAGCAGGCGCGCGACCTGACGGTCGTCGACAAACTCGAAGGCGCGACGCCGCTGGAAAGCAGCGCCGCGGCAGCCGCGGTGGCCGTCGTCGCGGCCGCGGCGGAGGGCCTGCAGGCGCCGGCGATGACGTTGCCGGCCATCATGGAGGCGGCGCCCGCGGTTCCGCTCGTGCTGGTCGTCGACGATTCGATCACGGTGCGCCGCGTGACGCAGCGCCTGCTGCAGCGCGAAGGCTACCGGGTCAGCCTCGCCGCCGACGGCTTGCAGGCGATCGAGCGCCTGGCCGAAGAGCGGCCCGCGGTCGTGCTGTCGGACATCGAGATGCCGCGCATGGACGGCTTCGACCTCGCGCGCAACATCCGCGGCGACGTGCGGCTGAAGGACCTGCCCATCGTCATGATCACCTCGCGCATCGCCGAGAAGCACCGCGAGCACGCGCGCGAACTCGGCGTGAACCACTACCTCGGCAAGCCCTACGCGGAAGAGGAGCTGCTGAGCCTGGTGAAGCACTACTGCGCGCAGCAGGCCACGGCCTAGTCCTTGTCGCGGATCGCACCGAAGCGCGTCAGCGTGAGCCGGCGCGCTTCTTCATGGTCGACGATGGGGGCGATGCGCGGCTCGCCCGGCGGAACCCACCGGTCGACGAACTCGCGCCGCGGATCGAACTTCTTCAGCTGGCTCTCGGGATTGAAGATGCGGAACCACGGCTGCGCGTCGCAGCCCGTGGACGCGGCCCATTGCCAGCCGCCGTTGTTCGCAGCCAGGTCGTAGTCGAGCAGCTTCTCGGCGAAGTAGCGCTCCCCGCGCCGCCAGTCGATGCCGAGGTCCTTGGTGAGAAAGCTCGCGGTCACCATGCGCAGCCGGTTGTGCATGTAGCCGGTCGCATTCAGCTGCCGCATGCCGGCGTCGACCAGCGCGAACCCCGTGCGCCCCGCGCACCAGGCGTCGAAATGCGCATCGGCCTGCGCGCCCTCGGCCCACGCGATCGCGTCGTAGCGCGGCTTGAAGGCGCCATTCACCACGTGCGGGAAGTTCGCGAGGATCTGGAAGTAGAAGTCGCGCCAGGCGAGCTCGGACAGCCAGGTTGCCGCGCCGTTCCCTGCCTCCACGCCTGCTCGCAGCGCGCGCGCGCGGGCGAGCGACACGAGTTCGCGGATCGAGACGGTGCCGAAGCGCAGGTCCACGCTCAGGAAACTCGGACCCTTCACGGCGGGATAGTCGCGCGACTCGTCGTAGGCCTCGATGCGCCGCTCGAAATCGGCGAGTCGCGACGCCGCGCCGGATTCGCCCGCCTGCATTTCCAGCGCGAAGGGCGCGAAGTCGAGGGCCTCGAGCGAGGGCACGTCCTTGCGATGTTCGGCCGGACGCGGCGCGAACGTCGCCGCATCGGCGTCGTGGCGCGGCAGCGGCCCCTTTTCCAGCAGCGCGAGCCACGTCCTGCGGTACGGCGTGAAGACCGAGTACGGCGTGCCGCCGCCGGTGAGCACCTCGCGCTCCTCGCGGATCACCTGGTCCTTGTAGGCGTGGAACTCGATCCGTTCGCGGGCGAGCGCCGTGCGCACCGCGTCGTCGCGCGCGATGGCATCAGGCTCGTAGTCCTTGTTGGCGAAGACGGCCTGCGCGCCGAGTTCGCGCGCGAGGCGCGGGACGAGTTTCGCGGGATCGCCGCGCAGCACGATCACGCCCGCGGCGCGCTGGCCGGACCGCTCGCGCAGCGCCGCATCGAGCCCGGCGAGCGATTCGCGGATGAAGGCCACGCGGCGGTCTTCGCGCGGCAGCGGCGCGAGGATCGCGTCGTCGAACACGAACACGCAATGCACCGCACGGCACGCCGTCGTCGCGTGATGAAGCGCGGCGTTGTCGCGCAGGCGCAGATCGCGCCGGAACCACATCAAACCCGTATCCAGAGGTGCCGTCACGAAGCGCCTTAAAATTGGGGAATCATGCCTTCCGATGCCGATCCGATCAACCTGACGCATCACTTCCTGATCGCGATGCCCGGCCTGCAGGACGCCTCGTTCTCGCGCAGCGTCGTCTACCTGTGCGAGCACGGCCCGCGCGGCGCCATGGGGCTCATGATCAACAAGCCCACCGACATCAACCTGCGCAAGCTCTTCGAGAAGGTCGACCTGCCGCTGGGCCGCGAGGAGCTTGCCGCCACGCCGGTCATGCAGGGCGGGCCCGTGCAGACCGAGCGCGGCTTCGTCCTGCACGAAGCCGTGGTGGCCGAGGGGGGCGACCCGAACGAGTCGATCTACGCGTCGACGATGACGATCCCCGGCGGCCTGGAGATGACCACGTCCAAGGACGTGCTCGAAGCGCTCGCGACGGGCGCCGGGCCGCGCAAGCTGCTCGTCACGCTCGGCTATTCGTCCTGGGGCGAGGGCCAGCTCGAGACCGAGCTGGCCGAGAACAGCTGGCTCACGGTCGGCGCCGACACGGGGGTGATCTTCGACACGCCCGTCGCGCAGCGCTACGACAAGGCGCTGTCGCTGCTGGGCCTGCAGACGTGGATGCTCTCGCCGAGCGCCGGTCGCGCATGAACGCGGCCGTCGACGTTCCCCCGCACTTCCAGACGTTTCTCGCTTTCGATTACGGGCTGAAGCGCACGGGCGTGGCCGTGGGCAACCGCATGCTGCGCACGGCGACGCCGCAGCCGACGATCCGCGCCGAAGGCGACGCGCGGCTCGTCCACGCGCAGGCGCGCGTGAAGGAATGGCAGCCCGACGCGCTGGTGGTCGGCGTGCCGTTCCACCCCGACGGCGCGAGCCACGACAATACGCTGCGCGCGCGCAAGTTCGCGCGCCAGCTGCGCGGCCGCAGCGGCCTGACGGTGTACGAAGTCGACGAGCGCTACAGCACCACCGAGGCGCTGGCGAGCGGCGCGCGCGACGCCGATGCGGGCGCGGCCTGCGTGATCCTGGAACAGTTCCTGAGGAGCCTGCCGTGACGACCCTGAGCCTGGATGCCGAGGCCCTGTATGGCGAACTGCTGCGCGGCGTGCGCGCGATGCGCGAGCCCCACACGCGGCTGGTCGGCATCACGTCGGGCGGCGCGTGGCTCGCGCAGCGGCTGCAGAAAGACCTCGCGCTCGACGGGCCGGCGGGCGTCATCTCGTCGGCCATGCACCGCGACGACTTCGCGCGGCGCGGACTCGCGGGCGCGGGGCAGCAGACGCAGCTCGCGTTCGACGTGAACGACGCGAGCATCCTGCTGCTCGACGACGTGCTCTACACCGGCCGCACGCTGCGCGCGGTGCTCAACGAACTCTTCGACTACGGCCGGCCGGCCTCGGTGAAGCTCGCGGTGCTCGTCGACCGGGGCGGGCGCGAGCTGCCGGTGCAGGCGGATTTCGCGGCGGCGCGCGTGTCGCTGCCGGCCGCCCAGTCCCTCGAGCTCGCCAAGGCGGACGACGGCCGCTTCAGCTTTCACGTGGAAGGCCACTGATGCTCTACAAACGCAATCCGCAACTGAACAGGAACGGCGAGCTGATCCACCTGCTGTCGGTGGAGGGCCTGCCGCGCGACATCCTCACGCACATCCTCGACACGGCGGCGAGCTTCGTGAGCGTGTCCGACCGCGAGGTGAAGAAGGTGCCGCTGCTGCGCGGCAAGAGCGTCTTCAACCTGTTCTTCGAGAACAGCACGCGCACGCGCACCACCTTCGAGATCGCGGCGACGCGCCTGTCGGCCGACGTCATCAACCTCGACATCGCGCGCTCGTCGACGGCCAAGGGCGAGTCGCTGCTCGACACCATCGCCAACCTCTCGGCGATGGCCGCCGACATCTTCGTCGTGCGCCACGGCGAATCGGGCGCGCCCTACCTGATCGCGCAGCACGTCGCGCCGCACGTCCACGTGGTCAACGCCGGCGACGGGCGCCACTCGCACCCCACGCAGGGCCTGCTCGACGTGTACACGATCCGGCACTACAAGAAGGATTTTTCCAACCTCACGGTGGCGATCGTCGGCGACGTGCTGCATTCGCGCGTCGCGCGCTCGGATATCCATGCGCTCACGACGCTCGGCTGTGCGGAGGTCCGCGTGGTCGGACCCAAGACGCTCGTGCCGGGCGACATGGCGCAGATGGGCGTGCGCGTCTTCCACACGCTCGAAGAAGGCCTGAAGGGCTGCGACGTCGTCATCATGCTGCGGCTGCAGAACGAGCGCATGAGCGGCGCGCTGCTTCCCTCGTCGCAGGAGTTCTTCAAGCGATTCGGCCTCACGCCGGAGCGGCTCGCGCTCGCGAAGCCCGATGCGATCGTCATGCATCCGGGCCCGATCAACCGCGGCGTGGAGATCGACTCGAAGGTGGTCGACGGCAAGCAGAGCGTGATCCTGCCGCAGGTCACGTTCGGCATCGCGGTCCGCATGGCCGTGATGGGAATCGTCGCGGGGAACGAAGCATGAGAAATGACTCCCCCCCGAAGCGGCCTGCGGCCGCCTCCCCCTCGAGGGGGCGCCCCCAGCGGCCCGGCAAAGCCGGTTCCGCGGGGGCCTGCGAAATGGAGTGCCGCGCCCTATGAAGATTCTTATCCGCAATGGCCGCGTCATCGACCCGGCCCGCAATTTCGACGAGATCTGCGACGTCGCCGTTGCCGCGGGGCGCATCGTGTCGATCCGCAACGTGCCGGACGGCTTCGGCGCCAACAAGGTGATCGATGCGCGCGGCTGCGTCGTCGCGCCCGGCCTGATCGATCTTGCCGTGCGGCTGCGCGAACCCGGCCACGAGCATGAAGGCATGCTCGAAAGCGAAATGGCCGCGGCGGTCGCGGGCGGCGTGACGGGCCTCGTGTGCCCGCCCGACACCGACCCCGTGCTCGACGAGCCGGGCCTGGTCGACATGCTCAAGTTCCGCGCCGAGAAGCTGCACCAGGCGCGCGTGTTTCCGCTCGGCGCGCTCACGCGCGGGCTCGCGGGCGAAGTGCTGACCGAGATGGCCGAACTCACCGAATCCGGCTGCGTGGGCTTCAGCCAGGCGGAGGTGCCGCTGCTCAACACGCAGGTGCTGCAGCGCGCGCTGCAGTACGCATCGACCTACGACTACACCGTGTGGCTGCGGCCGCAGGAAATCCACCTCGGCAAGGGTGTCGCCGCGAGCGGCCCGCTCGCCACGCGGCTGGGCCTGTCGGGCGTGCCGGTGGCGGCCGAGACCATCGCGCTCCACACCATCTTCGAGCTGGTGCGCGCGACGGGCGCGCGTGTCCACCTGTGCCGCCTGAGCAGCGCCGCGGGCATTGCGCTCGTGCGGCAGGCGAAGGACGAGGGGCTGCCTGTCACCTGCGACGTCAGCATCAACTCGCTGCACCTCACCGACCTGGACATCGGCTTCTTCGACAGCCGCGCGCGGCTGAGTCCGCCGCTGCGGCAGCAGCGCGACCGCGATGCGTTGCGCGAGGCGCTGGCGGACGGCACGGTCGATGCGCTCGTGTCCGATCACACGCCGGTCGCCGCGGACGAGAAGACGCTTCCCTTCGCCGAGGCCGAGCCGGGCGCGACCGGCGTCGAGTTGCTGCTCGGCCTCGCGCTGAAATGGGGCCAGGAGTCCGGCGTGGGCCTCATGCGTGCGCTGGCGGTGCTCACGAGCGAGCCGGCGCGCGTGATCGGCGCGAGCCTGGGCACGCTGCAGGCGAGCGCGGGACAGCTGGTCGACGGCGGCGTGGCCGACGTCTGCATCTTCGATCCGCAGGGCGCGTGGACCGTGGAGGCGGAGGGCCTGCGCAGCCAGAGCAAGCACACGCCGTTCTCGGGCCACGAACTGCCGGGCCGCGTGCGCTGCACGCTGGTCGGCGGGCAGGTCGCGTACGAAAGCCGGGACCGGAGCTGAGACCGCAGCGATGCGCGCCGCCATTCGGGGTATTCGCGCGCTTGCCCATGCCGTCGGCGGCTGGTTCACCATCGTCTTCACCTTTCCCCGGCTCGCTCAGGCGCAGCGCAACGAGCGCGTGCAGGCGTGGGCGCGCGAGATGCTGCGCATCCTCGGCATCGCGCTGGACGTGCGGGGCGAGCCGCCCGCGGCGGGGCCGATGATGCTCGTCGCGAATCACATCTCGTGGCTCGACATCCTCGTCATGCATGCGGCGCGCCATTGCCGCTTCGTCGCGAAGGCGGACATCCGGCACTGGCCGCTGATCGGCACGCTCGCCACCGGCGGCGGCACGCTCTACATCGAGCGCGAGAGCCGGCGCGATGCGATGCGCGTGGTGCATCACATGGCCGACAGCCTGCGCGCGGGCGAGATCGTCGCGGTGTTTCCGGAAGGGACCACCACCGATGGGACGAAGCTGCTGCCCTTCCATGCGAACCTCGTCCAGGCGGCGATCTCCGCGCATGCGCCGGTGCAGCCGGTGGGGCTGCGCTTCGAGGATCGTGCCACGGGCGAGATCAGCTTCGCGGCGCGCTACGTCGACGACGACACGCTCGTGGGGTCGGTGTGGAGGCTGCTCACGTCGGCGCCCCTGACCGCGGTCGTGCGCTTCGGCGAGCCGCAGGGAAGCGAGGGTCGCGACCGGCGCGTGTGGGCGCGGGACTTGTACGTCGACGTCGATGCGCTTCGAACGAAAGGCGGAAGCCCTGGATTCCCGCCTTCGCGGGAATGACGACAGGCCGGGCCTTTGCATGTCATCCCCGCGACGGCGGGGTCCAGGGCGCCCTACACGGGGAACGATGCGATCGGCGCGGCCGCCGGGCTCGCTTCCCGCTGGAAAGTCACCACGTGATCCACCTGCGCGCGGATGCCGATCCACTCGCCGACCTTGTGGTCGTGGTGGCTGGGCACATGCGCGAGCACGACCTCGCCCGTAGCCAGCCGAAGCGTGTAGAGGAACTCGGAGCCGCGAAAGGCCTTGCGCAGGATCTCGGCCTTCACCGGCGCATCGTCGTCATGCACGATGTCGTCGGCGCGCAGCAGCACCTCGCACTGGCCCCCTGCGAAAGCGCTCGGCAGCGGACACTCCGCGCCATCGGCCAGCGGCCCCAGCGCCGTATGCACGACGACCTGGTTGCCCACCTGCTTGAGCGTCGCCCTGGCGAAGACGCCGTGGCCGATGAAGTCGGCGACGAAGCGCGTGGCCGGGCGGTGGTACAGGGTGTACGCATCGTCCCATTGGTGCAGCCGCCCCTCGTGCATCACCCCGATCTCGTCGCCGATGGCGAACGCCTCGAGCTGGTCGTGCGTGACGAACAGCGCGGTCGCGCCGGCGGCCTTCAGGATCCCGCGGATCTCGTGCGCGAGCCGCTCCCGCAGGTCGACGTCGAGGTTGGAGAAGGGCTCGTCGAGAAGCAGCAACTGCGGCCGCGGCGCGAGCGCACGCGCGAGCGCCACGCGCTGCTGCTGGCCGCCCGACAGCTCGTGCGGCATCGCGCCCTGCGTGTCGGCGAGGCCCACGAGCGCCAGCACCTCGGCCACGCGCGCATCGCGCTGCGCACGCGTCGCGCCCGGGATGCCGAACGCCACGTTGCGCGCGACGTCGAGATGGGGGAAGAGCGCGTAATCCTGGAACACCATGCCCACGCGGCGCCGCTCGGGCGGCACATGCACGCCGCCGCCCGCGACGCGCTGCGAGGAGATGCGGATCTCGCCTTCGCTGGCGCGCTCGAGTCCGGCAATGGCGCGCAGCAAGGTCGTCTTCCCGCATCCCGAGGGGCCGATCAGCACGCCGATGTCCCCGGTGCGCAGGCCGAAGGTCACGCTGTCGACGGCCGCGCGCTCCCGGCGCGGATAGCGCACGCTCAGCCGGTCGACCTGCACATGCATGTCAGCCTCCGCCGAGCCGCAAGCGGGCTTGCGCGGCCACCGGAGACAGCGCAGGACACGAACCGACAGGCGAGGAGGCCATGAGCAACCATTCTAGATGAATACAATTCTCATTTACCTATGCGTGTACGCCGGCTGACCGAGCTCCCCCTGCTGATGCTGGCCGCGCTGCTTGTGCTGCCGGTCGTCGCCGTGTTCGCGTCGTGGCTGCAGTGGGACGCGGCGAGCGCGCAGATCCTGCGCGAGATGGCCTCCACCGTCCTGCCGGGCTATGCGGCCACGAGCCTGGTCCTGTGCGTCGGCGTGGGTGCGGGCGTCGCGCTCGTCGGCACCGGCGGGGCGGCGGCGGTCACCCTGTTCGATTTCCCCGGCCGTCGCGTCTTCGAGTGGGCCTTGCTGCTGCCCCTCGCGATGCCGGCCTATGTGGTCGCCTACGCGTACACCGACTTCCTGCAGTTCGGCGGGCCGCTGCAAACCATGCTGCGTTCGCGCTTCGGACTCGAAGGCCGCGTGTTCCCCGAAATCCGCAATGCATGGGGCGCGGCCTGGGTGTTCGTGTTCTCGCTCTATCCCTATGTGTACCTGCTCGCGCGCACGGCGCTGTCGGAGCGTGCGGCGCACCTGATGGAGGCCGCGCGGCTCCTCGGCGCGCCACTCGCGCGCCGCATCGTGCGCGTCGCGGTGCCCCTGGCGCGGCCGGCGGTGGCCGCGGGTGTCGCGCTCGCGCTGATGGAGACGCTCGCGGACTTCGGCGTCGCGAGCTATTTCGGCATCCAGACCTTCAGCACCGGCATCTACAAGGCCTGGCTGTCGATGGACAACCGCATCGCGGCGGCGCAACTGGCGACGCTGCTCCTCGTCGTCGTCGCGGTGCTGCTGGCGGTGGAGTCGGGCGCGCAGCGGCGCCTGCGATTCGTGGCCGGCAAGGATCGCGCGTCGTCGGTCGAGAAGCAGCCGGTGCGCTTGCACGGGGCGGCCGCGGCGCTCGCCTTCGGGTTGTGCATCTTCCCGATCCTGATGGGCTTCGTTCTTCCGGTCGTCTTCATGTTGCGCCCTCTCGCGGCCGACTGGTCCGTGCTGCCCTGGGACCGCTTCGTCGGCTGGGCCTTGAACAGCCTGCGCCTCGGCGCGATCAGCGCGGTGCTCGCGGTCGCCATCGCGCTCCTGCTCGCGTACAGCCTGCGGCGCGCGCCGGATCCCTTGACGCGGGGTGTGGTGCGACTCGCGAGCCTGGGGTATGCCGTGCCCGGCGCCGTGATCGTCGTCGGCCTCCTGCTGCCGGTCGGCTGGCTGCAGCAGGCGCTGCCGCAAAGCGGCGCGGGCTACTGGGTCACGGCCACGATCGCCGGCATCGTGTGGGCGTACCTCGTGCGATTCGTGTCGGTGGCGCTGCAGTCGATGCAAAGCGGCTATGCGCGCATTCCCGCGAGCCTCGACGACTCGGCGCGGATGCTGGGCGCCGGCGGGGCAGGACTGCTCGCGCGGGTGCACTGGCCCCTGCTGAAGCGCTCCGCCGCCGCGGCCGGCCTGCTCGTGTTCGTCGACGTGATGAAGGAGCTGCCGGCGACGCTCGTGCTGCGCCCCTTCAACAGCGACACGCTCGCGGTGGTCGCGTATCAGCTTGCGCGCGACGAGCGCCTGGGCGAAGCGGCGCTGCCTTCGCTGGCGCTCGTGCTGGTGGGCCTGATCCCCGTGGTGCTTCTCAGCCGGACGCTGCGTTCGGCGTCGCCGCGCGCGTGATCAGCTCTCGTCGACGGGCTGCTGCGCGGGCGCGGCGGACTTGCGATAGAGCACTTCGCCGGTGGGCACATGCACGACACGGATCTCGTCGCCCGACGGCGCGAAGCTCTTGGCGGCGAGCAGGATGGCGAGCGACCGGTCGCTCACGACGTAGTGCTGCGAACCGGCCGCGGGCCACAGATGCCCCGCGATGGGCTGGTTGCTCTCGATCCGATAGTCGGCGGTTCCCATGTCACCTCTCCTTTTTATTGTCTCGTTCCGATCGTCTGGCACCCGATTTTCCGGATGATAGGCCGGCACGATGACAGCGCAATGACCGTGCGGCGGAAGGCTGCAACGGGGTCGCGCCGGTATGCCGCCCAAGCTTAGCGGGGACGAACCACGGGTCTGTAGGAGAAGGCGCGCATCCCTGTAGGACGGTGCGAAAGGGAGCGAAGGGGAGCGAAGGAGGCGATGGCGCCCCCGGCAGGAATCGAACCTGCATCTAGCGCTTAGGAGGCGCTCGTTCTATCCATTGAACTACGGCGGCGGGAGGGCGGATTTTACGGCGTTTCGAGTCGCCTTCCCTCTGGTGTATTCTTGTGCGTTCTCATCGACTCTCATTGGTGTGAGTCGGCGAGTGATACGCGAGTGAGTCGTCCAGAATGGCCAGCATTTCCTTCGTCGAAGGCGCGTGGCGCCGCCGCCGCCCGTTGCGCCCTCGGTGATTCCCCCGCCGAGTGCGGTGCTGACGATGGCGTGCCCGGCACCCGCTGAACTCCCGGACATGGCGACGGCGCGCGAGCTGGCCGACACGCTCATGGAGTGGATTCAGTTCGGCGCGTGCGAGCGTGGCCGGCGTGTGGCGCTGCTCAGAAGCTGGCCGCAGTGACCACCGCCGACCGTGCCCGCTGCGACGCCATGCTCGAGCGGCTGACGGAGGACAAGGCCGAAGCGGAGATCGCCGCGAACGCGCTGGAAGCGACTGGTGACACTGCCAGCGCAGCATGCGCATGGGCTTGCCGTACGGCGCCGGCAGCGACTCGTCGAGCAGCATCGGAGCGATGTGCATGGGTGCATGCTTACCTGCGGTGTCAAACAGACTGCATCACGACTCTCGCGTGAAACACTGAACGCCGTGGAAAAGAAAAACCCGGCACGAGGCCGGGTTCTGTCGTCGAGCCCGATTGCCGGGCGCGCCGTTGCGTGATCAGCCCGAAACCTGAACCAGCGTCACGGTACCGACGTCGCGACCGTTGATCGTGATGCTGCCGCCCGGGTTCACGGACACAGTGACGACGGTGCCCGACGAAGCCGCGCTACCCAGGATGAACACCGCAGCGCGCTGGCGTGCCACGCTGTCAGACGGTGCGCCCTGAGTGCCCAGACGGATGTTGCAGGGGTTCACCGTGACCGTCGAACCCGACGCCAGGCGGTGGCCGGCCGGGAACGACGAGTTCGCAACCACGAAGATGCACGAACCGAACGTGGTCGCGCCGGTTGCCACGCTGGTGCCCGAGGAGATCGAGAACGCAGGCGTCGAGGCGGTCGACGTGAACGCAATGCTCGTCGCGGCCGTCGTGCCCAGATCCGGCACGCCGGACGGGAACGAGAACGGAACGTTCGTCACGGCAGTTGCCGTGCTCGACGTCACGGGAATCGTGGCGTCGACTGCTGCCACGGTCGGCAGCGGATCATCGTCGCCGTCGCTGCAAGCAGGGAGAAAGGCCGCTGCCGCGAGCATCATCATCATTCCAACAAGCTTCTTCATATCCACCAGCCCTTTCGTTGACGAAGAAATAGCGCACATAGAGGTGCCCATCACCCATGCGTCGAGAATACAAGAAATTTCGTTGCTGGCGCAACTTCTTCGTCTCCGCCCACTCTGAAGCCGACCGTTCGGTCCCGGGAGGCATGGCAAAAAAAACCCGGCGGATGGGGCCGCCGGGCTAGTGCCTTTTTCAAGGGTTGGTGGCGAAATCATAACGCACCGAACTTTTCGTGGCAACTCATTCGAGATCGCGCCCTATAACTGTAGGTCGGCGGGCCGCAATTCTATTTGACGAGCAGCCTCATCGCCTCTTCCAGCCCCTTGATGGTCAGCGGGTACATCCGCTGGTTCATCAGCTGCTGCATCACCGCGATGCTCTGGCGGTACTGCCACACGCCCTGCGGCTCGGGGTTGATCCAGACGAACTTCGGGAAGGCGCTGGTGAGGCGCTGGATCCACTCGGCGCCGGCTTCCTCGTTGTTGTATTCGACGCTGCCGCCGGGCTGCAGGATCTCGTAGGGGCTCATCGTCGCGTCGCCCACGAAGACCAGCTTGTAGTCCTTGTTGTACTTGCGGATGATGTCCCAGGTGGCGAACTTCTCGGAGAAGCGGCGCCGGTTGTTCTTCCACATGAAGTCGTAGACGCAGTTGTGGAAGTAGTAGAACTCGAGGTGCTTGAACTCCGCCTTCGCGGCCGAGAACATCTCCTCGACCCGGTGGATGTGCTCGTCCATCGTGCCGCCGACGTCCATGAGCAGCAGCACCTTCACGTTGTTGTGGCGCTCGGGGACCATCTTGATGTCGAGCCAGCCGGCGTTCGCCGCGGTCGACTTGATGGTGTCGTCGAGGTCGAGCTCCTCGGCCGCGCCCTCGCGCGCGAACTTGCGCAGGCGGCGCAGCGCGATCTTGATGTTGCGCGTGCCGAGTTCCTGGCTGTCGTCGTAGTCCTTGTACGCGCGCTGGTCCCACACCTTCACCGCGCTGCGGTTGCGGCTCTTGTCCTGGCCGATGCGGATGCCCTGCGGGTTGTAGCCGTACGCGCCGAACGGCGAGGTGCCGCCCGTGCCGATCATCTTGCTGCCGCCCTCGTGGCGCTCCTTCTGCTCCTCGAAGCGCTTCTTCAGCGTCTCCATGAGCTCGTCCCAGCCCATCTTCTCGATCTTCGCCTTCTCCTCGGGCGACAGCTCGAGCTCGAGGTTCTTGCGCAGCCACTCGAGCGGCACGTCCTTCGTGAAGTCGGCGACGAGCTCGACGCCCTTGAAGTACGCGGCGAAGGCGCGGTCGAACTTGTCGTAGTGCTTCTCGTCCTTCACGAGCGCGGTGCGCGACATGAAGTAGAAGTCGTCGATGGACCAGGCGTCCTCGCTCACGGGGCCGACCACGCCCTCCTTGAGCGCCTCGATCAGCACGAGGTATTCCTTGACGGACACGGGCAGCTTCGCGCTGCGCAGGGTGTAGAAGAAGTCGATCAGCATGCGCGACCTCGCAATCGGTTCAGGGTTGGGTTCGGCGTTCGAGCTGATGGCGCAGATGCGCCTTCACCTCCGGCCACTCGCCGGCGGCGAGGCTGTACATCACCGTGTCGCGCACGGTGCCGTCGCGGCGCAGCGCATGGTGGCGCAGCACGCCGTCCTTGCGCGCGCCGAGCCGCTCGATCGCCTTCTGGCTGGCGAAGTTGTAGTTGTCCGTGCGCCAGCCGACCAGCTGCGCGCCGAGCGTCTCGAACGCGTGCGCCATCAGCAGCAGCTTGCAGGTGGTGTTGACGTGGCTGCGCTGGCGGCTCTTCGCGTACCACGTGTAGCCGATCTCAAGCCGGTCGACCTCCGTCACGATGTCGTGATAGCTGGTGCTGCCGATCACCTGGCCGGAGCCCGCATCGAGCACGGCGAACGGCAGGCGCTTGCCTTCGTCCTGCATGCGCAGCGCGTCTTCGATGTAGCCGCGCGTCTGCTGCGGCTCGGGGACCGAGGTCACGCGGATCGTCCAGAGCTCGCCGTCCGCCGCGGCGGCGCGCAGGCCCGGCTCGTGCTCCAGGGCGAGCGGCACGACACGGATGCCGCCCGACGCCAGCGTGCAGGACTCAGGCTTCTTCATCGCGACGCTTCTCGCGCGAGCGGCGCCAGAAGCGCGCGCCATGCAGTCCGACGCCGCCGCCGAGGCCGCACATGAGGATGCCGACGACGCTCGAGGTCCCCGTGCCGGCGGCGTTGGCGAACGGGTCGGCGCCGATCGTCCGCGCGACGAAGAAAGCCAGGAGCGCGCCGCCGACGAAGCCGATCGCATCGGTCAAGCCCTCGAACAGCGCGCGGTTCATTACCGGTTGTGCTTCTGCATGAACACGAGCTTCTCGAACAGCGTCACGTCCTGTTCGTTCTTGAGCAGCGCGCCCACCAGCGGCGGCACGGCGACCTTGTCGTCCTTGCTTTGCAGCGCTTCCGGCGGAATGTCCTCGGCCACGAGCAGCTTGAGCCAGTCGAGCAGTTCGGACGTGCTGGGCTTCTTCTTGAGGCCGGGCAGGTTGCGCACGTCGTAGAAGGTCTTCATCGCGGCGCCGAGCAGTTCCTGCTTGAGGCCGGGGAAGTGGACGTCGACGATCCTCTTCATCGTCTCGGCGTCGGGGAACTTGATGTAGTGGAAGAAGCAGCGGCGCAGGAAGGCGTCGGGCAGTTCCTTCTCGTTGTTCGACGTGATGAAGACGAGCGGGCGGTGCTTCGCCTTCACGAGCTCGCGCGTCTCGTACACGTAGAACTCCATGCGGTCGAGTTCGCGCAGCAGGTCGTTGGGGAATTCGATGTCGGCCTTGTCGATCTCGTCGATCAGCAGCGCGACCGGCTGGTCGGCCGTGAACGCCTGCCACAGCACGCCCTTGACGATGTAGTTGTGGATGTCCCTGACCTTCTCGTCGCCGAGCTGCGAGTCGCGCAGCCGGCTCACCGCGTCGTATTCGTACAGGCCCTGCTGCGCCTTGGTGGTCGACTTGATGTGCCACTGCAGCAGCGGCATGCCGAGGGCGGCGGACACTTCCTCGGCCAGCATGGTCTTGCCGGTGCCGGGCTCGCCCTTGACGAGCAGCGGCCGCTTGAGGGTGATGGATGCGTTCACCGCCAGCATCAGGTCTTGCGTGGCGACGTAGTTCTCGGAGCCTTGGAACTTCATGGGGTGGGACGGTAGAAGAGAAGGGCGGTGTGCCCGATATAATCGCCGGTTGATCCGGAAACGCCTCTCGTCGATTGTGCGCGCAAAATGAACAAGTTGTTGAACACGCTGTTTGCCCTCTGTGTCGCTAGTGCGACGGGGAGTGCCCTGGCCCAGGCCGCGGCCCAGGCTCCCGCATCGGCTGCGAAGCCGGCTTCGGCGGCGCCCACGCCCGCGAGCCCGAAGTCGCTGGAGGCCAAGATCGCCATGTGCATCGGCTGCCACGGCATCAAGGGCTACCAGGCGAGCTTCCCGGAGATCCACAAGGTCCCCATGATCTCGGGCCAGAGCGCCAAGTTCATCGCCGCGTCCCTCGCGGCCTACAAGGCCGGCGACCGGAAGCACCCCACGATGCGCGGCATCGCGGAGACGCTCTCCGATCAGGACGTGAAGGACATCTCCGAGTTCTACGCGGCGCAGGCCGTCGCCACCGGCGAGCAGCCGAGCCGCCCGGCGAGCGGGCAGGTCGCCGAGTTGCTGAAGAAGGGCAACTGCGCGTCGTGCCACGGTGCGAATTTTTCGAAGCCGATCGACCCGAGCTACCCCAAGATCGGCGGCCAGCACGCCGACTACCTCTTCGTGGCGCTCAAGTCGTACAAGCAGGAAAACAACCGGGCCGTCGGCCGCAACAACGCGGTCATGGGTGCCATCGCCAAGCAGTTCTCCAATGCCGAACTCAAGGCGCTCGCGAACTACATGGGTTCGATCCAGGGCGAACTCTCGGTCCACCCCGAGCCGAAGTTCCGCTGATTCGCTGAAGCGTCAGCGCGTCGTCGTGGCGCGCTTCTGCACGCACTCCACATAGGCCTGGCCGTCCGGCGGACGGCCCGCGCGCTGGCTCTCCCACAGCATCTGCCCGAGGCATTCCATCGCCTCGTGGTGCGCGTCGTGCAGCGAGCCGCGGCGCGCGGCCAGCAGCTCCACCGCCTGGCGGATGCCCTGCGGCTGGTCGATCGAGCACTGCTCGCTGATCGAGAGGTGCATCGACAGGTGGAGGAAGGGGTTGGACGCGCCGGCCGCGCCGTCGAAGACTTTCGCGACGGCCGCTTCGGCGTCCGCCATCTCCGCGTCGTATTCGGGGTGCTCCTGCAACCACTGGCCCGCGAGCGTCTCGAGCGCGTCCATAGGCTGCGCGGCGCGCGACTTGGCATGCACGCCGCAGAAGAAGCGCCGCACGTCTTCCTGCGAGGGATTGAACATGCCGGCCAGCGTAGCACGGGGCGCAGACCTAGAATTCGCGCGATGACCGAACTTCCCGCGGCCGGGGGCCGATCCTGAGCGCGTTGCCCCTCATCACCGACTGGCAGTTCTATGCCATCGCGATTCCCGCCGTGCTGATGGTGGGCGTCAGCAAGAGCGGTTTCGGCTCCGGCTTCGGTTCGCTCACCGTGCCCCTGATGGCGCTCGTGGTGACGGTGCCGCAAGCGGCGGCGATCATGATGCCGATCCTCTTCGTGATGGACATCATGGGCCTCGCCGCCTTCCGAAAGCACTTCGACTGGAGGCTGATCCGCTTCCTCATCCCCTTCGGACTCGTCGGGACGGTGGTGGGCACCTTGACCTTCCGCATGCTCGATGCCCATCTCGTGGCCGGCATCGTCGGCGTGTTCACGCTGCTCTTCCTCGCGCAGCGCCTCGCGTTCCCGCCCAGGCCCGACAGCCCGCACCCGCCGAAGTGGCTGGGCGCGCTGCTCACCGTGATCTCCGGCTTCACGAGCTTCGTATCGCATTCGGGCAGCCCGCCGATCAACGCCTACGTGCTGCCGATGCGCCTGCCGCCGCTCGTGTTCACGGCAACCATGGCCGCGTTCTTCTTCGCGATCAACCTGAGCAAGTGGATTCCGTATGCCTGGCTCGGGTTGCTCGACCTGCGAAACATGAGCACGTCCCTCGCGCTGCTGCCCTTCGCGCCCATCGGCGTTCTGATGGGCCTGCGCATCGCGAAGCGCATCGAGCCGAAAATGTTCTACCGGCTCGTCCACCTCGGCATGTTCCTCACCGGCATGAAGCTGGTGTGGGACGGATTCTTCGCCGCCTAGTTTTTTTCCGCGCGTTCCGGCGCGTCGTCGAAGCCGGGCGCGCGCTCCTTGCGGCGCTGCGTGTCCCGCTCCATCCGTTCGCGCGCCATCTGCGCCTCGAACTGCTGCCGTCCTTCCTTCACCACCGCGATCAGCTTCGCGCGGTCGCGGTAATGCGGGTGCAACTTCTCGAAAAGCGCGAGGTTGTGGCGACGAAAGCGCATCGCGTCGCGCCGCGCCTCGTGCGCGCCGCGTCCCAGGAGCTCGAGCACGCTGCGCCCGCTGCGCAGGCTGGCTTCGAACAGCTCCCGCTGCACGTGCGACACGCCGCGGTCGCGCAGCGCATTCCAGTGCGGGACGTCGCGCGCGCGGGCCACGAGTTCGAGGTGCGGGAAGTGCTCGCGCGCGAGATCGACGATGCGCAGCGACTGCTCCTTGTCGTCCACCGCGACCACCAGCACCTTCGCGGTCTGCGCGCCGGCCGTGCGCAGCAGGTCGAGCCGCGTCGCGTCGCCGTAGAACACCTTGTAGCCGAAGGTGCGCGCGGCCTCGATCATGTCGGCGTCGTGGTCGAGCACGGTCGACGCAATGCCTTCGGCGTCGAGCAGACGGCCCACGATCTGACCGTAGCGGCCGAAGCCCGCGATGATGACCGGCGCGTCCTGCGTCTCGCTGATCTCCTCCATCGTGCGCGCGCTGCCGGCGGCGAATCGCGGCAGCAGCCAGCGGTCGATGACGACCAGCAGCAGCGGGCTGACCAGCATCGACACGGCCACCGCGCCGACGAGCAGCGACGCGGTCTCCGCCGGCAGCACGCCCGCGCCCGAGCCCGCCTGGAACACGACGAAGGCGAACTCGCCGCCCTGCGCGAGCAGCAGGGTGAACACGGGACGTTCCGCGAGCGGAATGTCCATCGGCTTCGCGATGACCCAGATCAGGATGCCTTTCAGCACGAGGAGGCCGAGCACGATGGCGACCACCGCGCCCGGCGAGCGCATCAGCACGCCGAAGTCGATGCTCATGCCCACCGCGATGAAGAAGAGGCCGAGCAGCAGTCCCTTGAACGGTTCGATGTCGGTCTCGAGCTCGCGCCGGTACTCGCTCTCCGCGAGCAGCACGCCCGCGAGAAAGGCGCCGAGCGCCATCGACAGTCCGACGAACTGCATGAGTCCCGCGATGCCGACCACCAGCAGCAGCGATGCGGCCGTGAAGATCTCCGGCGTGCGGCTGCGCGCGATCCAGCGCAGCAGCGGCCGCAGGGCGAGCCGGCCGCCCAGCACGATCGCCCCGATCACGGCCACGATGCGCGCGGCCTCGATCCAGACACCGTCGCCCGAACCGTGCGCGTCGCCTCCCGCGAGCAGGGGCAGCAACGCGAGGATCGGAATCGCCGCGACGTCCTGGAACAGCAGGATCGAGAAGCCCGCCTGGCCGCTCGACGTGAGCAGCAGGTTGCGCTCGCCCATGACCTGCAGCGCGATGGCGGTCGACGAAAGCGCCAGCCCGAGCGCGGCCACGAGTCCGATGCGCCACGGAACACCGGCCGCGAGCGCCCCCGCGAACAGCAGCGCCGCGCAGCCGAGCACCTGCGCGCTGCCCCAGCCGAAGATCGGCCGGCGCAGGCTCCAGAGCCGGCGCGGCTCGAGCTCGAGGCCGACCAGGAACAGCATGAGCACGACGCCGAACTCGGCGAAATGCAGGATGTCCTGCACGTTGCTCACGAGCTTCAGGCCCCAGGGGCCGATGACGATGCCGGCCGCGAGATAGCCGAGGATGGAACCGAGCCCGAGTGCGCGGGCGACCGGCACGGCGATCACGGCCGCGGCGAGGTAGATGAAGCTGTTGGTGAGCCAGGCGGGTGCGTGCTCCATGTCACTGTCCCTGTGGGCGGTCGAGGGTCGGCACCACGCAGGCCGGGCACTGCTCGATCGCATCGAGCTCGGGCCAGTCCGGGTAGCTCGCCAGCCGGTCGCCGAACATGGCCGCGTGCTCCTCGATGGCCGCTTCGCTCGCGGCGTTGGCGCCGTGCAGCACGAGCGGCGGCAGGAAGCGCATTCCGCACAGCGCCGCCGTCTGTTCGTAGGGCGGCAGGAAGGCGTCGAAGAAGTAGCGGTTGTAGCCCTGGGGATGGTAGGACGCCTCGGCGCCGCCGGTGCTGGCGACGAGCCAGAGGTCCTTGCCCTGCAGCGCGCTGCCGCGGTGGCCGTAAGCCCAGCCATAGGTGAGCACTTCGTCGAGCCAGAGCTTCATGAGGGGCGGCATCGAATACCACTGGATCGGATGCAGCAGCACGATCAGTTGCGCCGCTTCCACGCGCGCCTGCTCGGCCGCCACGTCGATGTCGTAGTCGGGATAGGCCGCGTAGAGGTCGGTCACCATCGCGCTCGGCGTGTCGCGCGCGGTTTTCCCGAGCCTGCGGTTGACGCGGGACTCGCGCGCATTCGGATGCGCGGCCAGCACATAGGCCGAGCTTGGGTTGGGGGTGGCGGCGGTCGACTCATCCATGGCGCTAACATAGCGCAAACTCGTATTCGGGAGCCGAGCATGCCCGTGGTGGTGGTAGCGAATCCCAAGGGCGGCGTGGGCAAGTCCACGCTCGCCACGAACATCGCCGGATATTTCGCCTCGCAAGGCCGCGCGGTGATGCTCGGCGACGCGGACCGCCAGCAGTCCTCGCGGCTGTGGCTGAAGCTGCGGCCGCCCGGCGCGCGGGCCATCGGCAGCTGGGACGTCGGCGCGGACCAGATCGTGCGCCCGCCCAAGGGGACGACCCACGTGGTGCTCGACACGCCCGCGGGCCTGCAGGGCAAGCTGTTCCAGGATGCGCTGAAGCACGCGGACAAGGTCGTCGTGCCGCTGCAGCCCAGCATCTTCGACATGTACGCCACGCGCGATTTCCTCGACGAACTGGCCAGGCACCGCAAGGCGGCGAACCTGCAGGTGGGCATCGTCGGCATGCGGGTCGACGCCCGCACCATTGCCGCGGACAAGCTGCAGGAGTTCACGCAGGCGCTCGGCCTGCCGGTCCTCGGCTACCTGCGGCCCACGCAGAATTACATCCACCTCGCCGCGCGCGGTCTCACCCTTTTCGACGTCGCGCCCGGCCGGGTCCAGCGCGATCTCGAGCAGTGGGCGGACCTTTGCCGCTGGCTCGACACCTGAAAAGCGAAACGATGAGGATCTTCGAGACTTTCGACGAACTGAAGGCCGCCGTCGGCCAGGAGGTTGCGGTCAGCGACTGGGTGGAGGTGACCCAGGCGCAGGTCGACCTGTTCGCCGAGGCGACCGGCGACCATCAATGGATTCATGTCGACGTCGAGCGCGCGAAGGCGGGTCCGTTCGGCGCGCCCATCGCCCACGGCTTCCTGACCCTGTCGCTGCTGCCGAGGCTGATGGAAAGCTCGCTCGAAGTCCGCGAGTCGAAGATGAGCGTGAACTACGGGCTCAACAAGGTGCGCTTCACCTCGCCGGTGCCGGTGGGAAGTCGGCTGCGGGCTCGCATTTCCGTCGTCGCCTGCGAATCCATCGCCGGCAACGGCGTGCAGATCGAGTGGCGGGTTGCCATGGAGCGCGAAGGAAGCGAGAAGCCGGCGTGTGTCGCCGAGACGGTGTCGCGGGCCTACGCTTAGCAGCTCCGGCAAAAAAGCGGCCCGCAGCGTAGCGGGCCGAACAGGAGTCGGGTTGCTTGGCTTTGCCCCCCGGTTCGCACGTGGGGCGGGGCGCCGCGGGTTTCAATGCGCGCGGATGCAACCGAAGTTTTCGAGTGTGGCGGCGTGTTCAAGGCTCAGGCAAAGTGCTGTTGCCGCCAGGCTTCGAACACCGTCACCGCGACGGCGTTCGATAGGTTGAGGCTGCGCTGGCCCGCGCGCATGGGCAGCCTCAGGCGTTGCGGCGGCGCGAACGTGGCGCGCAGATCCTCGGGCAGACCGCTCGTCTCGCAGCCGAAGACGAAGCAGTCGCCAGGGGCGAACGCAACGTCGTGGACCACCCGCGTCCCGTGCGTGGTGAGGGCGAAGAGCCGGTTCGGGTCGGGCGTCTCGGTGGCGAGGAACCGGTCCCAGTCCGGGTGACGCTTCACTTCGGCGTACTCGTGATAGTCGAGTCCCGCGCGGCGCATGTGCTTGTCGTCCATCGAGAAGCCGAGCGGCTCGATGAGGTGCAGCGCGCAGCCGGTGTTGGCCGCGAGGCGGATCACGTTGCCGGTGTTCGGCGGAATCTCGGGGTGGACGAGGACGATGTTGAACATGGGCCAATTGTCGTTATGGCGGCGTTCGCGCGATCACGAGCGCGCTCACGCGCACCGCGCCCCCGCCACGCACCGCGCGTGCGGCCGCATGCAGCGACGCCCCGCTGGTCATCACGTCGTCGACCAGCAGCACGGCCTTGCCCCGCACTTGCGGGGCGCGCAGCGGATCGAGCGCGAACGCGCCGCGGACGTTGGCCTCGCGTTGCGGCCGGCCGAGCGCGGTCTGCGGGGCGGTGTGGCGCAGCCGCAGCAGCCAGTCCGCGCGAACCTTCGGCGCGGCGAGCGTGCGTGCGAGCTGCAGCGCCTGGTTGAAACCGCGTTCCGCGAGGCGTTCGCGCGACAGCGGCATGGGCAGCAGCAGATCCGCCCGGGCAACCGCGTCGGCGAGATCGGGGCGCTGCGCCAGCTTCGCCAGGGCAGAAGCCAGGCCCGGTTCGCCGCCGAACTTGTACCGCGTGACGAGCTCCGACCACGGATACGCGTAGTCGACCGCGGCATGGCACGCGTCGAGCGGCGGCGGCTCGATGATGCATGCGCCGCACACCTCGACCCCGCCGGGCACCGGCAATGCGCACCGTAGGCAGCGCGAACGCGGGGCGGCGAAACGGTCCGTGCATTCGCCGCACACGGGCTCGTCCGGCCACGCGCCGCAGACGCCGCAGCGGCTGGGAGCGAGAGCGAGTCCGCGCGAGAGCCAGCCGCCGAGCATCGGGTCAATATACTCGTTGCACCTCATGGCCATCGAGCGTCCGCCCACGATCGACCCCGTCGCCGCCGCGCGCTGGCAGCGGCGCGCGCCAGCGGCGTCGCCGTGGCTGCACGAGGAGGTGGCACGGCGCATGGCCGACCGCCTCGAGTGGATCCGTCGCGCGCCCGAGGCCTGGGCCGACTGGCAGCCGGTCCGCGGCGGCATGGAGGGGCACCGCCTCGTCGCCGAACGCTATCCCCAGGCGCGCTGCCGGGTGGTGGAGCCGCAGGCGCAGCATGCCGAAGTCGCGAAGGCGGCGCTCGGCCGCGGGTGGTGGGAAAAGCTCCGCCGTCCGGCCGTCGAGTTCGGTCCCGTCCCCGACGGTTCGGTGCAGATGCTGTGGTCCAACATGCTGCTCCACGTCGCCGCGGACCCGCAGGCCCTGTTCCAGGCATGGCACCGCGCACTCGCGGTCGAGGGCTTCGTCATGTTCTCGGCGCTCGGCCCGGATACCGTGCGCGAACTGCGCACGCTCTACGCCGCGCTCGACTGGCCGCCGCCGTCCCACGACTACACCGACATGCACGACTGGGGCGACATGCTCGTGCATGGCGGCTTCGCCGAGCCGGTGATGGACATGGAGCGCATCACCCTCACGTTCGAAACACCCGAACGCCTGCTGGCCGAATTGCGCGAACTGGGCGCGAACCTGCATCCGGCGCGCTTCGCCGCCTTGCGGGGGCGGACATGGCGCGACCGCCTTCACGCCGCACTCGCGCGCGAACTGCGCAGCGAAGACGGCAGGCTCGCGCTCACTTTCGAGGTCGTCTACGGCCACGCGCTGAAGCCGCCGCCGCGGCTGAAGGTGCAGGGCGAGGCCGCGCTCTCGGTCGACGACTTCCGCAGCCTCGTGCGCTCGGGAGGGCGCCCCTCGGCAGGCGCTACAATGCGCGGTTGATTTTGAGCGACGTCCCGTGTCGAACATCGTCTTTCGTTTCGCCACCGTCCAGGGCCAGGCCATCCACTGGTTTCTGAAGCGCAATTGCTCGGTGACGCCGGCCCAGCTGGGCTGGCTCTATGCCTCGCTGTGCGTGGTGTCGCTGTCGATCGCGGCGTTCTTCTGGTTCCAGGGCGCGTTTCTCGTCCTGCCGTTCGCGTGGCTCGAGCTGGCGGCCGTTGGGTTCGCCTTTCTCGTCTACTCGCGCCATGCGGCCGATGGCGAGCACATCCTCCTGCAGGGCGGGCGGCTGGTGGTGGAACTGGAAAGCGCGGGGCGGCTGGAGCGCGCGGAGTTCAGGCGCGACTGGGTTCGGGTGGAGCCGGGTGCCGGCGACCGCTCCCTGATCGAGGTGTCGGGGCAGGGGCAGCGGGTGAGCGTGGGCCGGTTCCTGCGGCCCGAGCTGCGGCCGGCGCTGGCGCAGGAGCTGCGGCGGGCGCTGCGTGAGGCGTGATTCGCGAGGCGTGAGGTTTTTGGAATTAGAGGCTTGAGGCTGACAACGATGAAGAGTCTTTCGATCAAAGCGGCCATGGCGGCCGCGGCCGGCGCCTTCGCCGGCTCCGCGCTGGCGGTGAACGACCTGCCCGGCGGGCCGGCGGTGCGGCAGCTGAACCTGCACGCCGCCGCCACCCGCATCGCGGTGGAGCAGAGCTGGCTGCACTGGTTCATGCTGATCACCTGCCTGGTGATCTTCATCCTGGTGTTCTCGGTGATGTTTTATTCGATCTGGAAGCACCGCAAGTCGGTGGGCCACAAGCCGGCCAACTTCCACGAGTCGGTCACGGTCGAGGTCGTCTGGACCATCATCCCCTTCCTCATCGTGATCGGCATGGCGCTGCCCGCCACCAAGGTGCTCGTCGCCTCCAAGGACACGAGCAACGCCGACGTCACCATCAAGGCGACCGGCTACCAGTGGAAGTGGGGCTACGACTACCTCGCCGGCGAAGGCCAGGGCGTCAGTTTCCTGTCCACCATCGACAGCACCCACCGCGAGATGTCGAACGACGGCGCCAAGGGGACCGTGCCCGACGACTATCTCCTGAAGGTCGACAATCCACTCGTCGTGCCGGTCAACAAGAAGGTGCGCATGGTGCTCACCGCGAACGACGTGATCCATGCCTGGGGCGTCCCCGCCTTCGGCGTGAAGCAGGACGCCATTCCCGGCTTCGTGCGCGACACCTGGTTCCGCAGCGAAAAGACCGGCGACTTCTACGGCCAGTGCTACGAGCTGTGCGGCAAGGAGCACGCGTACATGCCGATCCACGTGAAGGTGGTCTCGGCCGAGGATTACACGAAGTGGATCGACGGCCAGCGCAAGCTGATGGCTTCGAAGCTCGACGATCCCGCCAAGGTCTGGACCATGGCCGACATCTCGGCGCGCGGCGAGAAGGTCTATGCCGCCAATTGCGCGGCCTGCCACCAGCCCAACGGCAAGGGCGCCGGCCCGATCAAGCCGCTCGACGGCTCGCCCATCGTGCTCGCTGCCGACAAGAACCAGGAAATCCACATCCTGCTCAACGGCAAGGGCGCCATGCCGGCGTGGAAGCAGCTGTCGGACACCGACCTCGCAGCAGTGATCACCTATACCAAGAACAACTGGTCCAACAAGACCGGGCAGCTCGTGCAGCCAAGCGAAGTGCTGTCGCAGCGCGGCAAATAAGCGAGAACCCAGGAACAGAGGAACACCATGAGCGCCGTTCTCGACCACCACGACCACGCGCACGACGACCATCACCACCATGCCCCGACGGGCTGGCGCCGGTGGGTCTACGCGACCAACCACAAGGACATCGGGACGCTGTACCTGCTGTTCGCCTTCTTCATGCTCATGTTCGGCGGCGTGCTCGCGCTGCTGATCCGCGTCGAGCTGTTCCAGCCCGGCCTGCAGGTGGTGAACCCGGAGCTGTTCAACCAGCTCACCACGATGCACGGGCTGATCATGGTGTTCGGCGCGATCATGCCGGCCTTCGTGGGCTTCGCGAACTGGATGGTGCCGCTGCAGATCGGCGCGCCCGACATGGCCTTCGCGCGCATGAACAACTTCAGCTTCTGGCTGATGATTCCGGCCGCGCTGATGCTCGCGGGCTCGTTCTTCATGCCCGGCGGCGCGCCCGCCGCGGGCTGGACGCTTTACGCGCCGCTCACGCTGCAGATGGGCCCGTCGATGGACGCCGGCATCTTCGCGATGCACATCCTGGGCGCCTCGTCCATCATGGGCTCGATCAACATCATCGTGACCATCCTCAACATGCGCGCGCCCGGCATGACGCTGATGAAGATGCCGATGTTCTGCTGGTCCTGGCTCATCACCGCCTACCTGCTGATCGCGGTGATGCCGGTGCTCGCCGGCGCGATCACGATGACGCTGACCGACCGTCACTTCGGCACGACCTTCTTCAACCCCGCGGGCGGCGGCGACCCGGTGATGTACCAGCACATCTTCTGGTTCTTCGGCCACCCCGAGGTCTACATCATGATTCTGCCGGCCTTCGGCATCATCAGCCACGTGGTCCCGGCCTTCGCGCGCAAGCGCCTCTTCGGCTATGCGTCGATGGTGTACGCGCTGTCGTCCATCGCCATCCTGTCGTTCATCGTGTGGGCGCACCACATGTTCACGACCGGCATGCCGGTGACGGGCCAGCTGTTCTTCATGTACGCGACGATGCTGATCGCGGTGCCGACGGCCGTGAAGATCTTCAACTGGATCGCGACCATGTGGCAGGGCTCGATGACCTTCGAGACGCCCATGCTGTTCGCGGTGGGCTTCATCTTCGTGTTCACCATGGGAGGCTTCACCGGCCTGATCCTGGCCATGGCCCCGATCGACCTGCTGCTGCAGGACACCTACTACGTCGTGGCGCACTTCCACTACGTGCTGGTGGCGGGCTCGCTCTACGCGATGTTCTCGGGCGTTTACTACTGGATGCCCAAGTGGACGGGCGTCATGTACAACGAGAGCCGCGGCAAGATCCACTTCTGGTGGTCGCTGATCGCGTTCAACGTGACCTTCTTCCCGATGCACTTCCTGGGTCTCGCCGGCATGCCCCGCCGCTATGCCGACTACCCCATGCAGTTCGCCGATTTCAACATGTGGGCATCCGTCGGCGCGTTCGCCTTCGGCCTGGCGCAGGTGTACTTCTTCTTCTTCATCGTGCTGCCGTGCATGCGCGGCAAGGGCGAGCCCGCGCCGCAGCGCCCGTGGAACGACCCCGACGGCAAGGGCGCCGAAGGCCTGGAGTGGGAAGTGGCTTCGCCCGCGCCCTTCCATACCTTCGAGACGCCGCCCAAGCTGTCGGCCGATGCGCAGAAGGTCCTGGGCTACCACTGACCGACCCGACGATGACACTCATGGCCGACGAACGACGCAAGAAGAACCTGCGGCTGGCGCTGATCCTCGGGTCGGTGGCCGCGGTGTTCTTCCTCGGCTTCATCGCCAAGATGGTCCTGCTGAGCAGCCGATAGCGGGGGCAGCGCATCATGGCAATTCGCACCGAGAACCTGAAGATGACGGGCAAGCTCGTCGTCGTCGCGTTCGGCATGTTCGCCTTCGGCTATGCGCTGATCCCGATCTACAAGCATGTCTGCGAAGCGCTGGGGATCAACATCCTGGCGGTGAGCGAGCGGCAGGTGCCGGGCAACTCGCGCGCCGCCGCCAATTCGCAGGTCGATACGAGCCGCACGATCACGGTTGAGTTCGATGCCAACGTGCGGGGCCCGTGGGAGTTCAAGCCCGCGCAGGCTTCGATCCAGGTCCACCCCGGCCAGCTCGCCACGGTCATGTACGAGTTCCAGAACGTGCAGAACCGCAAGATGTCCGCGCAGGCGATCCCAAGCTACGCGCCGCGCAACGCCGCGCCGCACTTCAACAAGCTCGAGTGCTTCTGCTTCAACCAGTACGCGCTGGAGCCGGGCGAGAAAAAGCAGTGGCCGGTGGCCTTCGTGATCGATCCGAAGATCCCGAAGGACGTCACGACCATCACCTTGTCCTATACGTTCTTCGAGGTTGGCGGCAAGATGCCGGCGGCGCCGCAGTCATGAGCCTGCTTCACACCATGAAGGCGGTCGGCTGGGCGTTCCTCGGTATCCGCAAGAAGAGCGCCTACCAGAACGACCTGGGCAAGCTGAACCCCTTCGCGGTGATCGCGGTCGCCCTCGTCGCGGTCGCGGTGTTCGTCGGGGTGCTGATCGCCCTGGTGAACTGGGTGGCGAAGTGAAGCACTCAAGAGAAGCATTTCGAGATTTCAGAGATACAAGAGAACTGAGGAAACTGGAGCGAGATC
>NZ_JBFWNP010000039.1:0-49650 GCF_050250995.1 Ramlibacter sp. | reverse complement strand
CCTTGGCTTCGCCGCCGAACTTGGTCGCCAGCACCGAGGTGATTGCCGCCGTGAGCGTCGTCTTGCCATGGTCCACGTGACCGATGGTGCCCACGTTCATGTGCGGCTTGGTCCGCTCGAATTTACCTTTTGCCATTTCAGATCCTTGAAAAAGAGCATTACCCGTGTCTGTTTAACGTCTCCGGCACGACCTCGCCACGGGCAGCGGGTCACCCCATAGGGCGCCGAAGACGAATCCAACTACTTCGTGCGAGCCGAGATGATGGCTTCGGCGACGTTCTTCGGAGCTTCGCTGTAGTGCTTGAACTCCATCGTGTACGTCGCGCGGCCCTGCGACATGGAGCGCAGGGTCGTCGAATAGCCGAACATTTCGGACAGCGGCACTTCCGCCTTGATGGCCTTGCCGCCGCCGGGCATGTCTTCCATGCCCTGCACCATGCCGCGACGGGACGACAGGTCGCCCATCACGTTGCCGGCGTAATCCTCGGGCGTCTCGACTTCCACCGCCATCATCGGCTCGAGGATGACCGGGTTCGCCTTGCGGCAGCCTTCCTTGAAGCCGAAGATGGCCGCCATCTTGAACGCGTTTTCGTTCGAGTCCACCTCGTGGTACGAGCCGAAGGTCAGGGTGACCTTGACGTCGACCACCGGATAGCCCGCCATCACGCCGGTATTGAGCGCCTCGACGACGCCCTTCTCCACCGCGGGGATGAACTCGCGCGGCACCACGCCGCCCTTGATGGCGTCGACGAATTCGAAGCCCTTGCCGGTTTCCTGCGGCTCGACCGTGAAAACGACGTGGCCGTACTGGCCCTTGCCGCCCGACTGGCGAACGAACTTGCCTTCGACGTCCGTGACCTTCTTGCGAATGGTTTCGCGGTAGGCGACCTGCGGCTTGCCCACGTTGGCTTCCACGCCGAACTCGCGCTTCATGCGGTCGACGATGATTTCCAGGTGCAGCTCGCCCATGCCGGCGATGATGGTCTGGCCCGACTCCTCGTCGGTCTTGACGCGGAAGGACGGGTCTTCGGCGGCCAGGCGGTTGAGCGCGATGCCCATCTTCTCCTGGTCCATCTTGGTCTTGGGCTCCACCGCCTGCGCGATCACGGGCTCGGGGAAGACCATGCGCTCGAGCATCACGATCGAGTTGGGGTCGCACAGCGTCTCGCCCGTCGTGACGTCCTTCAGGCCCACGCACGCGGCGATGTCGCCGGCACGGATCTCGTCGACTTCCAGGCGGTTGTTGGCGTGCATCTGCACGATCCGGCCGATGCGCTCCTTCTTGCCGCGAATCGGGTTGTAGACGCTGTCGCCCTTGGACAGCACGCCCGAGTAGACGCGCACGAACGTGAGCTGGCCCACGAACGGGTCGGTCATGAGCTTGAACGCCAGCGCCGAGAACTTCTCGTTGTCGTCGGCCTTGCGGCTGACTTCCTGCTCGTCCTCGTCCATGCCCTTCACCGGGGGGATGTCGATCGGGGACGGCATCAGTTCGATGACGGCGTCGAGCATGCGCTGCACGCCCTTGTTCTTGAAGGCGGTGCCGCACAGCATCGGCTGGATCTCGCCGGCGATCGTGCGCGTGCGCAGGCCGAGCGTGATTTCTTCCTCGGTGAGGTCGCCCTCTTCGAGGTACTTGTTCATCAGCTCTTCGTTGGCCTCGGCAGCCGCCTCGACCATCTTCTCGCGCCACTCCTTGGCCAGCTCCACCAGGTCGGCGGGGATGTCCTCGAAGGTGAACTTCATGCCCTGGGATGCTTCGTCCCAGACGATGGCCTTCATCTTGCGCAGGTCGACCACGCCGGTGAACTTCTCCTCGGCGCCGATCGGGATGACGATGGGCACGGGGTTCGCCTTCAGGCGCGCCTTCATCTGGTCGTAGACCTTGTAGAAGTTGGCGCCGGTGCGGTCCATCTTGTTGACGAACGCAAGGCGGGGCACGCGGTACTTGTTGGCCTGGCGCCAGACCGTCTCGGACTGGGGCTGCACGCCGCCCACGGCGCAGTACACCATGCAGGCGCCGTCGAGCACGCGCATGGAACGCTCCACCTCGATCGTGAAGTCCACGTGGCCGGGGGTGTCGATGATGTTGATGCGGTGCTCGGGGAAGGAAAGATCCATGCCCTTCCAGAAGCACGTCGTCGCGGCGGACGTGATCGTGATGCCGCGCTCCTGCTCCTGCTCCATCCAGTCCATCGTGGCGGCGCCGTCATGCACCTCGCCGATCTTGTGGTTCACGCCGGTATAGAACAGGATGCGCTCGGTCGTCGTCGTCTTGCCGGCGTCGATGTGCGCCGAGATGCCGATGTTGCGATAGCGCTCGATTGGCGTTTTGCGGGCCATGGTGATCTTTCGTTAAAAGCGGGAAAGGCCCGCTCGTGGCGGGCCCGTTCTCCAAGTGGGGACGGTTCTTAGAAGCGGAAGTGGCTGAAGGCCTTGTTGGCCTCGGCCATGCGGTGGACTTCGTCCCGCTTCTTCATCGCGCCGCCACGGCCTTCCGTGGCTTCCATCAGTTCGTTGGCCAGGCGCATGGCCATCGACTTCTCGCCGCGCTTCTTGGCGGCTTCCTTGATCCAGCGCATGGACAGCGCGAGCCGGCGCACGGGTCGGACTTCGACCGGCACCTGGTAGTTCGCGCCGCCGACGCGGCGGGACTTCACTTCGACCATCGGCTTCACGTTGTTGATGGCCATGGTGAACGCCTCGACCACATCGCGGCCGGGGTTCTTCTTCTCGATCTGCTCGAGCGCGCCGTAGACGATGCGCTCGGCGATCGCCTTCTTGCCGCCTTGCATGATCACGTTCATGAACTTGGCGAGCTCGACATTGCCGTACTTGGGATCCGGCAGGATTTCACGCTTAGGGACTTCGCGACGACGTGGCATTTCTATTCACCTCTCAATTTGCTTCAGCTGGCTCTCTCTCGGAGCCCAGGCAGCCATTCAGGCTGAACCGCTTACTCGACCCGACAGTGGGTCACTACGCTCGAACCGCCCTGCCGAGGCGATCAAGCACCGACAAAACGAACAACTCTTAGGCCTTCTTCGGCCGCTTCGCGCCGTACTTGGAGCGCGACTGCTTGCGGTCTTTCACGCCTTGCAGGTCGAGCGATCCGCGCACGATGTGGTAACGCACGCCGGGCAGATCCTTGACGCGTCCGCCGCGCACGAGCACCACCGAGTGCTCCTGCAGGTTGTGGCCTTCGCCGCCGATGTACGAGATGACCTCGAAACCGTTGGTCAGGCGCACCTTGGCGACCTTGCGAAGCGCGGAGTTCGGCTTCTTCGGCGTCGTGGTGTAGACCCGGGTACAAACGCCCCGGCGCTGGGGGCTGTTCTGCATCGCGGGGGACTTGGATTTGATCTTCTCGACCTCCCGCCCCTGACGCACAAGCTGATTGATGGTTGGCATTCAACGTCCCTAAACGTTCAAAATGAAAATGAAAAAGCTTCCCCGCCCCAAATCGCGGGAAAGCCCTCGAGTATATCCCGGGTGGTGAAATCCCGCTACCGCGGATCCTGCGGCACTGGCTGCACAGCGTCGCCGGGCGTTTCGCCCGTCATTTCACCCAGAGCCGCACCGCGTCCCAGGCGCGGCTCAGCACGCCGGCCTGTTCGACCGGCTCCAGCGCCACGAGGGGCACTTCACGAAGCACCTGCTCGCCGGACGTCACCTTGAGGGTGCCGATCTGCTGGCCCCGGTTGAAGGGCGCGATCAGCGGGTCCGCGCGGACGACCTGCGTCCTGACCCGGGACGCCGTGCCGGCGGGCACCGCGATGACGATGGGCATGGCCTGGCCGAGCTTCACGGTCTTGCGCGCGCCCTTCCACACCGGGGGCTCGACCACCGCCTGGTTCGCGTCGAAAAGCTTCAGGCCCTCGAAGGCGGTGTAGCCCCAGTTCAGCAGCTTCTGCGCCTCGTTGGCTCGCGCGGTCTCGCTGTTCGCGCCGAGGACGACGGCCAGCAGCCGGCGACCCTGCATATTGGGAAAGTCGCGTTTGGCCGTCGCGACCAGGCAATAGCCCGCCGCCGCCGTATGGCCGGTCTTCAGCCCATCCACGGTCGGGTCGCGGAACAGCAAGGTGTTCCGGTTGGTATCGTTGGCGGTCGGCGTCCCCTCCAGCCGGTACTTTCGGATCGAAAAGAAGTGCATGTACTCCGGGAATTCCCGGATCAGGCGCACGGACAGGAGGCTCAGATCGCGCGCGGTGGTGGTGTGGCCCGGGGCGGTCAGGCCCTCCGGGTTGCGATAGCCCGTGTTCCTGAGGCCCAGCGCCTTCGCCTGCTGGTTCATCAGTTCCACGAATCGTTCGGCGGTGCCGCCGACGCCTTCGGCCAGCGCCATCGTCGCGTCGTTGCCCGACTGCACGATCATTCCCTTGATGAGCTCCTCGACCGGAACGCGCATCTTCGGGTCGATGAACATGCGCGAGCCCTCCATCTTCCAGGCGCGTTCGCTCACCGGCAGCGCCTGCTTCAGGTCGATCTTCTTCGCCCGCAGCGCATCGAAGACCAGGTAGGCCGTCATCAACTTGGTGAGCGATGCGGGCTCGACCGCGGAGTCGATGTCCTTTTCCGCCAGGATCTGGTTGGCGCCGACGTCCATCAACAGATAGCTTCTGGCCGCGATCTCGGGCGGCTGCGGCGACTGGGCGTGGGCCGTGAAGCACAGCCAGAGGAACGCGGACGCCAGCAGCGTTCGCACGATGCGCAAGGGATTCATCGGACTTCAGCGAAGGTGGCGAAGCACCAGCGATTTGAGGAGCGGCAACTGCCCGTGGAAGAAATGACCGCCGCCGGGAACGACGGTGACGGGCAGCGACTGCGGCCGCGCCCAGTCCATCACGGAGGCGAGCGGCACGGTGTCGTCCTGCTCGCCGTGGACCACGAGCGTCCGTTCGTGGAGTTCGGCCGCGATGGTGGCGACACCGAAGCGCGAGGTCGCCGTGCCCACGAGCACGATGCGCTGCAGATCCCGCGTCGCGGCCAGGGGTTCGACGAGCTTCGAGGCGACGAAGGCGCCGAAGGAAAACCCGGCCAGGGCCAGCGGACCCTCGGGCGCTTGCGAGCGCACCACCTCGAGCATGTCGTCGGCCTCGCCGCGGCCTTCGTCATGGACGCCTTCGCTCGTGCCGACCCCGCGGAAGTTGAATCGCACCGCCGACCAGCCCGACTGGACGAACGCCCGGGCCATCGTCTGCACGACCTTGTTGTCCATCGTGCCGCCGAAGAGCGGATGCGGATGCGCGATGACCGCCACGCCTCTCGGCGCGCCCTCGGGCGAGTCGTGCAGCACCTGGATCCGGCCCGCGGCTCCGGCGATGTCCAAGCGGCGCGTGTACGAATTCATCGCAGGCGCAGGGCCGGTCAACGCCCCACGTGCGGCGGCGTGAGCAGCCGCTCGACGACCTGCCCGTTCTTCAGGTGCGACTCGACGATTTCGTCGATGTCGTGCGCGTCGACGTAGGTGTACCAGACGGCCTCGGGGTAGACGACGGCGATGGGGCCGCCCGCGCAACGGTCGAGGCAGCCCGCCTTGTTCACGCGGACCTGGCCCGGCCCCGCGAGGCCCTGCGCCTTGACCTGCGACTTGCAGCGCGCGAAGGCGGCGTCCGCGTCGTGGTCGGCGCAGCATGCCTCGCCGTTGTCGCGCTTGTTGAGGCAGAAGAAGATGTGCCGCTGGTAATACGAACTCATAGCGAGATTCTAGGATGCGGGTCGCGGCGGGAGACGCGAAGCAGCACGTAGGCCAGGGTCGCGTAGGGCCACAGCCAGCCCAGCCACTGGGCGAGGCCGTGGAAGTGGATGAAGCGGCCCTGCTCCCAGGTCTGCAGGGTCTGCGCGAAGTAGGCGCTGGTCGGCGCCTGGTTGAGCACGCTCAGGTGCAGCACCAGCCCGACGAGCCCGAGGGCCGCGCACCCCCGGCGCGGCACGGGCAGCACCATCAGGGCCAGCAGCAGGCCGAGGCCGAAGCCATAGCGCACCGGCGGCGTCACCCAGGCCCACGCATGAACCGGCCCCCAGCTCAGCGCGGCCGACAGGGCCGTCGCGGCCGCCCCCACGAGCACCACCACGAAGGCCACCGCCGCGCGCCGCCCGGTCGAGGCGATGATCGAATAGGCGAGCAGGCATGGCGCCAGTACGCCCAGCGTCACGCACATCAGCTCCGCGGCGGGCACCAGCGGCTGCAGTTCCATGTCGCGCATTGGCAGCCATTCGAGAAATGGCGTGTCGGCGAGCCATTCCGCGAGGGACTCTTCCAGCCGCTCGAGCACCTGCCCCAGGCCGAGCGGCACGGCCGCGGGGAAGAGAAGCGCGAACGGCCACAGGGCCAGCAGCACCAGCGCGCCGCGCGCATGTTCGACGAACCAGCGCACGCGAAAGCGGCTCCAGCGGTCGATGAGTCCCGCGAGTTCGAGCCCTGCCGCGAGGATCGCGCCGAGCAGCGCGCCGCCGATGTTGAGCAGCAGGTCCAGGTTGGACGCCACCCGGTAGGGCAGGTAGGTCTGCAGCGCCTCCATCGTGAACGACAGGGCGCCCGCCACCACGGTTGCCACGACCACCGCGGCGGTATTGGTCCGGGGGGCGAAACGGAGGCTGTCGCCGCGCCGCAGGAAGCTCAGTGCGAGCAGCACGCCCAGCGGCGCGTAGCCCGCGAGGTTGGCCATGACGTCGAAGCCCGTCCAGTACTTCGGGGGCAGCGGACTGCGGAGGAACGCCAGCGGACTGATCCCCTGGTCGTGCCAGCCGGAGAACGGATACAGGCTCGCGTAGACAACCAGGGCGGCGTACGCCAGCGACAGGGGCCAGGCGGAGGTCTTGTGCATCCGGCTCAGAACGGCTTGAGCACGACGAGCAGAACCGCTGCCGTCAGGAAGAACACCGGCAGCTCGTTGAAGCCGCGGTACCACCGATGCGAACGCAGGTTGGCGCCGGCCTCGAATCGCTTCAGCAGCCGCGCGCAGGCATGGTGATAGCCGATCGTGAGCGCCACGACGACCAGCTTCGCATGCATCCAGCCCGCGCCGCGACCCATGCCCCCGCCCAGCCACAGCCACAGGCCGAGCAGGACCGCCGGCACGGCGAGGATTGTCGTGAAGCGCAACAGTTTGCGGGCCATGAGAAGCAGCCGGTCGCGCTCGGCGACGGAAGACGCCTCGACCATTGCGAGGTTCACGAAGATGCGGGGCAGGTAGAACAGCCCGGCGAACCAGCTCGCCACGAAGACGATGTGGAATGCCTTGACCCACGGATACACCATGGATGCCAAGTGTAGACAAGCCCGGGCGTGCGCCGGACGCCTGCGGCAGGTCAAAAAAAACCCCGGCCATCGGGCCGGGGTCGGAAGCCTTTTTGCTGTCACACATCAAGGCACCCGCTCAGGGAGGAAAAGCGGGGAGCGGCAAGCCGCCCGGGCGTAATTTAACAAACCGGACGGTCGGTTTCAAGCTTGAGCCAGACGATCGGCTGGTATCCGGCGAAGGACATCTCATACAACTCATGCAGACTGGCCGGCGCGGTGGGGCCGGGGCACAATTTGCCCCATGACCCTTTTTGCCGCCTATCCGCACGGCCGCCCTCGCCGCCTGCGCCGGGACGAGTTCACCCGCAACCTGGTGCGCGAGCACGCACTCACGGCCCACGACCTGATCTACCCGGTCTTCGTGCTCGACGGGACTGGAAAAACCGAGCCCGTCCCGTCGATGCCGGGCGTCCAGCGGATGAGCCTCGACCGCCTCCTGCCAGTGGCCGAGGAGTGCGTGGAACTCGGCATTCCCGTGATGGCCTTGTTCCCCGTGATCGACGCGTCGCTGAAAACCGACGACGGTCGGGAGGCGTGGAACGGCAAGGGGCTCGTGCCCCGCGTCGTCGCCGAACTGAAGAAGCGCGTGCCGCAGCTCGGGGTGATGACGGACGTGGCGCTCGACCCCTTCACGTCGCACGGCCAGGACGGCCTGCTCGACGAGACCGGCTACATCGTCAACGACGAGACCGTGGCGGTGCTGGTGAAACAGGCGTTGACGCAGGCCGAGGCCGGCGTCGACATCGTCGCCCCCTCGGACATGATGGACGGGCGCATCGGCGCGATCCGGCAGGCCCTGGAGTCGAAAGGCCACATCCACACGCGCATCATGGCGTACAGCGCGAAGTACGCGAGCGCCTTCTACGGACCGTTCCGCGACGCCGTCGGCTCCGCGTCCAACCTCGGCAAGAGCAACAAGAAGGTCTACCAGATGGACCCCGGGAACACCGACGAAGCCTTGCGCGAAGTCGCGATGGACATCGCCGAGGGCGCCGACATGGTGATGGTGAAGCCGGGAATGCCCTACCTCGACGTGGTACGGCGCGTGAAGGACGAATTCCGCGTGCCGACCTTCGCCTACCAGGTGTCCGGCGAGTACGCGATGCTGAAGGCGGCCGCCCAGAACGGCTGGCTGGACCACGACGCGGTGATGATGGAAAGCCTGCTGGCGTTCAAGCGTGCCGGCGCGGACGGCGTGCTGACCTATTTCGCCCTCGAGGCGGCGCGAAAACTGCGGGCGTGAAGATCGTCGAGTTCGCCCCCGGCACCCTGCGCTTCCTCGACGCGGCGCCCCAACGCGCGCCGGAGTCCGGCTTCATCTGGATCTGGGTCGAGCGCGACTCGCTGGAGACCGATCTGCCCCGCCTGCAGGCCGCGGCGCTCGCGATCGGAGGCTCCGCGCTGCTCGACCTGCATGTCAAGGATCTCGCCAACCGGGCGCATCCTTCCCACTACGACTACACGTCGGTCTACGACATGGTCACTTTCCGCCGGCTCGCGACCGAGCCGGAAGTGCGCGCCGAACTCGGCCACGCCCCGTCGCCCGACACGCCCCTGGGCGCCTTCGCCCGCATCCGCACGCGGGCGGTGGGCTTCGTCGTCTTCGACCGCCTGCTGATCACCGTGCATCCCGACGGCTGCTACGCGGCGCAGGCCTTCATCCAGCGCTACCTGTCCGACGCCGTGCAGGCCGAAGGCATCGCCGGCGCCACCGCACGCAGCCGTCTGCCGTCGAACCCGGCCGACCTCATGCTGCGCATGCTGAACATGATGGTGGACAGCTACCTCGACCTGCGCAAGGACCTGAGCGCCGGCCTCGACGACTGGCAGCAGCAGCTGCTCGCGCCCAAGTCGCGCGACGCGAACTGGGGCGCCCTGCTCACCGCGCGCAACGCGCTGCACGCGCTCGAAGACCTGTGCGAGGAGCAGAAAGACGCCATGCAGGAGTGGCTGGACAGCCAGCACGAGCAGCCCGCGCCCTGGGCGTCGCAAAGCGACCGCGACGGCCTGCTCGCACGCGCGCGCGACGTGGTGGAACACATCGAGCGCGTCGTCCACCACGTGCGGCGCATGGCGCAGGGCGCGGAGACGGCGGTGCAGATCCATTTCTCGGCGATGGGCCACCGCACCAACGAGGTCATGCGCACGCTCACCGCGCTCACCGCGATCTTCCTGCCGCTGAACCTCATCGCCGGCATCTTCGGCATGAACTTCGAAGGCCTCCCGCTCATTCACGCGGCCGCGGCCTTCTGGTGGGTCGTCGGAGCCATGGGCCTCATCGCGGCGACGCTCGCCTTGGTGTTCTGGCGCAAGCGCTATCTCGCGCGAACACGCTGAATATCGCCACTCAGAAGTAAGGCGCCGCGATCTGCTCGATGGCGAACACGCGCTGCACCGCCGGGCGGGCGTGGACGCGTTGCAGGTACGGACCGAGGTTCGCCCGATCGCGCGCGCGGCCCTCGCCGAAGTTGCGCGTCCAGCGGCACAGCGTGAACACGTACGCGTCGAGCGCCGTGAAGCGCTCGCCGAGAAACCACGGGCCGCCGTTCTTCGCGAGTTCGGCCTCGATCTGGTCGAGCAAGCCGGCGATACGCGCGTGCGCATGCGACCTGACCTGCTTCGCGCCTTCGGCATTGCCCTCGTCCACCCAGCGCTCCGGGTAGAAGTACGCGATGAGCGTCGCCTGCAAGGTGTTCGTGAGCCACGCCAGCCACTTGTAGAAGTGCGCGCGTTCGGCCGTGCCCACGGCCGGCGCGAGACGCGCGTCCGGATGCGTGTCGCAGAGATGCAGCACGATGGCGGCGGTCTCGTAGAGAACGAGGCCGCCGTCCGTGTACGCCGGAATGAGCCCGTTGGGATTGAGCTTCAGATAGTCCGGACGCTTGTGCTCGCCCGCCGCCCGATCGACGAGCACGCGTTCGTAGGGCGCGCCGATTTCCTCCAGCACGATGTGCGGAATCATCGAGGCGGTGCTCGGGTAGTAGTGCAGGGTCGGCATCAAGGGGCCTTCAGTCCGAAAAGATCCGCCGCGTTGTCCCACGCGACGCGCCGGGCCTGCTGCGGCGGCAGGTCGCCGAGCCACACGCGGTAGCCCTTCATCAGCTCGTCGTAATACTGCCAGCGCTGGTTGACCCAGGTGTCCGAGCCGATGAGAAAGCGGGTCGGGTACTTCAGGATCAGCCGACGCCACTCTGCGCAAAGCTTGCCGCCTTCACACGTGAGCCCCGGGCGATACGAAAGCTCACCCATCAGCAGCGGATAGCGCGCCAGCAACTCGTCCACGCGAGCCGACGGCGCGCCGCCGATGCCCGTGTGTGCCCAGATCAGTCGCGACTTCCGGCCTTTCGAGGGCGCATGCGCCATCAGCTTGTCGATGGCAACGTCGTCGACGTGGGCCAGCACCACGAGGTTTCTTTCCTCCGCCAGCGCCATCAGCTTGCGTGCGACCGGACCGTCCGCATTCGCGCTGTCGTACAGATGGAATTCCCCGAGGCCGCGGTACGGCCCCGAAGCCGTCCCGCGTGCGAGCTCGGTCAGCACCATCTCGTGGATCGTCTCGTCGCGGAACCAGTTCGTGTAGTCGGCACGGTTGCGGTACAGCCGCACGAAAGGCACCACCGTCACGCCCGCGCGGGCGGTCTCGGGCGACGCCGCGAGGCTCTTCGTGCCGTCGTTCGGCCGCGAGTTCGCGACGATCGCGCGCACGCCGTTGCGCTGCATGCGCGCCAGCACGTCGGGGATCGGGTGCGGGCCGGCACGGCCGTCCCAGGCTTCTTCGTTGTAGTGCAGGTGCGCGTCGAACAGCGGCCCCGCGTAGTCCGCCGCATGCGCGCCGACGGCCGCGCATGCGAACAGGACGGCGGCGAGCCTAGCCCACATGCTTGGCGAAGAACGCCAGCGTGCGCTCGAGCGCGAGCTTCGCGGCGGGGGCGTCGAACGAGCCGCGATGATCGCAATTGAAGCCGTGGTCGGCCTCGTAGATGTGGACCTCGACCTCGGGGTGCGCCTTCTTCAGCGCCTCGACGCTCTCGACGGAGATGTGCTTGTCCTTGTCGCCGTAGTGCGCCATGACCGGCACCTTGGGCTTGCGCGCGATCTCGTCGGGCGTGGTCGTGCCGCCGCCGTAGTAGGGCACCGCGGCGCTCAGGCCGTCGGCCAGTGCGGCGGCGCGCCAGGTCAGCAGCCCACCCCAGCAATAGCCGACGATGCCGACCTTGCCGGCCTGCGCCGCATGGTCGATCGCGGCCTGGATGTCGGCCATCACGCCCGGCGCGGGCAGCGCTTCCACCGCGGCCTTGAGCGCCATCCCGGCGCCCATGTCGTCCATCGTGTAGCCGAGTTCCACGCCCTGCTTCACGCGATGGAAGGTCGCGGGCGCCACGGCGAGGTAACCGGCGGCCGCGTAGCCGTCGGCCACCGCGCGGATGTGCGAATTGACGCCGAAGATTTCCTGCAGAACCACGATGCCGCCCTTCGGCTTGCCCGCGGGCTGCGCCACGTAGGCGGGAAAGGTGAAGCCGTCGGCGGCCTTGAGATCGACGATATTGCCCATGCCTGGAAACTCCTTCGGGTGAAAAGCGAAATGCGAATAATGGGCATTGTCGCGCGACCGCGCAAGCGTGATGAGGAGAGCGTTCCGTGAAGCAGGTGATGCTGGTGACCGGCGGCAGCCGGGGGATCGGTGCGGCGACGTCGCGCCTGGCCGCGCGGCGGGGCTATGCCGTGGCGGTGAACTACACGAGCAACGAAGGCGCGGCGAACGATGTCGTCGGCGCGATCCGTGAGGCGGGCGGCACGGCCATCGCCGTGCGGGGCGACGTCGCGAACGAGGACGACGTCCTCGCGCTCTTTCGCGAAGTCGACGCGCGGCTCGGACGCCTCACCGCGCTCGTGAACAACGCGGGCGTGGTCGACGTGTCCCAGCGGGTCGACGAGATGAGCTACGCACGCCTCAAGCGCATGTTCGACATCAACGTGATCGGCTCGCTGCTGTGCGCGCGCGAGGCGGTCAGGCGGATGAGCACGCGCCATGGCGGCGCGGGCGGCGGCATCGTCAACGTGTCGAGCGCGGCGTCGCGCCTCGGCTCGCCCGGTCAGTACGTCGACTATGCGGCGGCCAAGGGCGCCATCGACGCCTTCACCATCGGCCTGGCCAAGGAGGTCGGCGGCGAAGGCATTCGCGTGAACGCGGTGCGCCCCGGTCTCATCGAGACGGACATCCATGCCTCCGGCGGCCTGCCGGATCGCGTGCGCGATCTGGCGCACCAGGTGCCCATGAAGCGCGGCGGGCAGGCGGAGGAAGTGGCGCACGCGATCCTCTGGCTGCTGTCCGACGAGGCGAGCTACGCCACGATGTCGCTGCTCGACGTCTCGGGCGGCCGCTGAAACGCGACGCGCCTCAACGCGAGCGCAACACCTTGATCAACTGGTTGCTCGTGTTGCGCAGCCGCCGCGACAGCACCTGCGTCAGTTTCACGAGCAGCTTCGCGCCGACGCCGGGATGGCGCAGGATCAGCCCGCGCACCGCGCCGCGGCTCAGCACCGCGGCCTCCACCGCGCTGAGTGCCGTGCAGCTTGCATAGCGCGGCTCGCCGTCGAACATCGACATCTCGCCGAGGACCGAGCCCTCGCGAACGACCGCGATGCGCTCCGGCGCTTCCGTGTCGTCGGTGAGGGGCACGAAATCGACCTTGCGCTTGCCGACGTCGACGGTGCCCGCCAGCAGCAGCATCAGCCAGTCGCTCGTGTCGCCCTCGACGATCAGCGGCTGGCCCGCCTGCGCGCGCACCAGCAGCATCGAGTTGCCCAGGATGTCGGCTTCGGCCGCGGTGAAGTCGTCCAGCAGTTCAGAGCGCTCGAGCAGGCCCTCGCGCTGCGAGAGCCGTTCGCACGGGCCCACGACCTCGAAGCCGGCGTCGCGCATCACCTCCTCGAGCGTACGCACGGTCATGCGGTCACCGCTGCTGCGCGACCCAGGCCGCGATCTCCTCGCCGGCCGCGTCGATGGCGGCGGTGAGCGCGCGCACGCCGCCCGGCGCGTCCGCGCTCGGCGCGGCCCGCTCGTAGGCGAAGCTGCGCTGCGCGAGCAGCCGCTCGCCGCCCGCGGAATTCTCCAGCAGCGTGCAGCGCAGGCGCAGCAGGCCCGAACTCTGCGCCGTCGACTGGAAGTAGTGCGAGAACTCCTCGAGCTCCACGCGCAGGATGCGCGGGCGGTTCGGTCCGCTGCGCGCCAGCAGGGCCGCGTCGGCATCGTCGAGCACCATGCGATCGCGCGACAGCCGCTCGCGCAGGCGCTGCCGGACCAGCTGCGCCGGCTGCGCGCTCCAGCGGGCGAGCGAATACGGCCGCAGCTGGTGCGAGTCGGAATAGCCGAGGCGGTAGAGCACCGCCGAGCTGTCGAACGAGCCCGAGGCGCCGACATCCGCGAGCACGAGCGGCGGCAGCGTCGTCGAGACGGGCACGTTCGTCCCCGCGCGGTCCATCGGCCCGAAGTCGTAGAGCACCGGGCGCACGGGCTTGTCGGGCAGTGCGCTGCAGCCGGCGAGCGCCAGCGCGAGGATCAGCAATCCGACGGCTCTCACGGCGCGGCCCTCGGCGCCGTGAAGCCCGGCTCGCCCGGCCCCGGGCGAGCCTCGCCGCCGCCGAAGATGAGCGACTGCGGGTTGTCGTTGATGTTGTTCATGGTCCGCCCGAGCTGCCGCACCGCACGCCCCGCGTCCTCGGTCACGCGGTTGATGCGCGGCAGGGTCGCCGAGTTGAACGATTCCGCCGCGTGCGACAGGGCCTGCGTGCCTTCGGCCAGCCGGTCGATCGGTCCATCCTTCTCGTTGAGCCGCTTCGCCATGGCGCCGAAATCGGCCGCCGTCTTGCCGATCTCGTCGGAGCTGCCCTTGACCGAGCGCAGCGTGGTCGTGGCCTCCGACAGCGTCGAGGTGGCCTGCGTGAGCGCGGGATCGAGCTTCTGCACGACGGTCGTGTCCAGGCGCTTGGCGAGCTGCGCAGCGCCATCGGCGGCTTCGCCGATGTTCACGATGGCCGCGGTGATCTTCTGCTGGTTCTCCGCGTTCATGATCTGGCTCAGCCGCTCGACCACCTCGGATGCGCGCTCCATGATCACGACCCCGCGCTCCTCGAGCTTGGCAAGCAGGCCCTGGCGCAGCGGCAAGCGCGGCGGCGACGCATCGTTGGGCTCCACGCGCACCTTGCTCGTGCCGTCGTCGTCGAGCTGCACGAAGGCCAGGCCGGTCACGCCCTGGAAGCTCAGCGTGGCGTAGGTCGAGCGCGTGACGGGCGCGTCGTGGTCCACGAGCAGGCGGATCAGCACGTTGCCCTGCACCTTGGGGTCGAACGAAATCGCCGAGACCTTGCCGACGTCGACGCCGCGAAAGCGCACCGGCGCCTGCTCCTGCAGGCCCGTGACCGTCTGGCCGGTGGAGATCTCGTAGACGTCGCGCACGCCGGTCTCGCGCGTGAGCCAGGCGCCCAAGCCCAGCAGCAGGGCGATGAGCGCGACCATGAAGATGCCGGCAGCGAGTGCGTGGGCTTTGTTTTCCATGAGGTGTTTTTAACCGCTTTAGATCGCGAACGGGTACTCGCGCAGGAGCTCCATCGCGCGCTGGCCGCGCTCCCCGAGGAAGAAGTCGTGGATGAAGGGGTGCGGGAAGGCGATCACTTCCTTCGGCGGTCCCGAAACGATGACCTTCTGCTCGGCCAGCACGGCAATGCGGGTCGACAGTTCGAACAAGGTGTCGAGATCGTGCGTGACCATGATGACGGTGAGCTCCAGGTCGCGGTGCAGCGAGCGCAGCAGCGAGACGAAGCTGTCGGAGCTGTCGGGGTCCAGCCCGGCCGTCGGCTCGTCGAGCAGCAGCAGCGGCGGGTCCATGATGAGCGCACGGGCCAGCGCGGCGCGCTTGATCATGCCGCCCGACAGCTCGGCCGGCATCTTGTCCGCGTCGGCGGGCTTCAGGCCGACCATCTGCAGCTTCACCATGGCGGCCTCGCGCACCAGGGCGGGCGGAAGCGTCTTCAGCTCGCGCAGCGGGAACGCGATGTTCTCCAGCACGGTGAAGGCCGAGAACAGCGCGCCATGCTGGAAGAGCATGCCGATGCGCCCCGAGGCCCCCTTGCGCGTCAGCCGCTCGCGCGGCTGGCCATGCACCAGGATCTCGCCGGACGCGGGCGTCTCGAGCCCGAGCACCTGCCTCAGCAGCACGGTCTTGCCGGTGCCCGAGCCGCCGACGATCGACACGATCTCGCCGCGCCGCACGGACATGTCGAGGTCGCGGTGGATGACGATGCGCCGCTCCGGCGTCTGGAACACCGACCACAGCTTGCGGATCTCCACCATCGGCACGTCGTCCGGGGGCTGAAGTGGCTTCGTGGCTTCCAAGGCGCGTCAGACCCCGACGTTGCTGAAGAGGATGGCGAAAAGCGCATCGACGAGGATCACCACCGTGATCGATGTCACCACCGACGCCGTGGTGCCTTGCCCGAGGCTCTGCGTGTTCGGCTTCACGCGCAGGCCGAAGTGGCAGCCGACCAGGGCGATCAGGATGCCGAAAAACACGGACTTGACACTGCCGAGCATCAGGTTGTGGACATGCACCGCATCGGGCAGCGCCTTCAGGAAGAAGAGCGGCGTGATGCCGAGCGACAGGTCGGCCGCGAGCATGCCGCCGGCCAGTCCCGCGACCGTCGTCCATGCGCTGATCAGCGGCATGGCGATGGCGAGCGCGATCGCGCGCGGCATCACGAGCCGGAAGCTGTGCGAGATGCCCATCACGCGCATCGCGTCGAGCTCCTCGTTCACGCGCATCACGCCGATCTGCGCCGTGATGGCGGAGCCGGAGCGTCCCGCGATGAGGATGGCCGCGAGCATCGGACCCAGCTCGCGCACCAGCGCGATGCCGAGGATGTTGACGATGTACGCGTCCGCGCCGAACTGCCGCAACTGCTGCGAGGTCAGGTAGGCGAGCACCACGCCGATCAGGAAACCCACGAGCGCCGTGATCGGCAATGCCTTGGCGCCCATGCGGTACAGATGCCCGGAAAGGTCGCGCCAGGGCGCTTCGTGCGGCGCACGGATGAGCTGGCCGAGATTGATCGTGAGCTGGCCGATGAGCCGCACGAAGCCGCGGATCTGGCCGAACGCCCGCAGCAGGGCCCCGCCGAAGGCGAGGTAGAGGTCGTTGAACCCCTGGGAGGGGCGCTTCGGCGGATCGATGGTGTACTGCGCCACGCGCTCCAGCACCGCGCGCTGCGCCGTCGTCAGCTCGAGCTGCGCCGGCCACTGCCGCTTCCAGTGATCCCAGATCAATTGCGCGCCGATGTGGTCGATCTGCCCCGCCTCGCGCAGGTCCCACGACTGCGCGGCGCTCACGGGCGGCAATGCGCCCTGCAAAGTGCGCACGACCAGCGGCTGCGAGAACTGCGCGGCCGTCCAGTCCCCGCGCAGGCGCGCGACGCCGCCGTCGCCGGCGGGCTGCTGCTCGATTCGGGGGGTGGCTTCGGCCATCGACCCTGATCCTAACGGCTGCCGCGCATTCGCAGCGTCGTGCGCAACCAGGCGTCACAGGCGCCGGCAGCGCCTGCAACGGCTCGGAGTAGACTGCCCCGTCTCCCAAGGAAGTCCCAATGAACGCACCCGAGAAATCCCCGCAGGGCGCTGCCCTCGCCTCGATCGAACACTGGATCGGCGGACGCATCGTCCCCGGCGCAAGCGGCCGCCGCGCCGACGTCTTCAATCCCGCCACCGGCCGGGTGACCGGCCGCGTCGCCCTGGCGAACGCGAGCGAGGTGGATGCCGCCGTGCGCGCCGCGCAAGCCGCCTTTCCCGCCTGGGCCGACACGCCGCCGATCCGCCGCGCGCGCGTGATGTTCAAGTTCCTCGAGTTGCTGAACCAGCGCCGCGACGAACTCGCGCACGCGATCACCGCCGAACACGGCAAGGTGTTCACCGACGCGCAGGGCGAAGTCACGCGCGGCATCGACATCGTCGAATTCGCCTGCGGCATTCCGCAGTTGCTCAAGGGCGACTACACCGACCAGGTCTCCACCGGCATCGACAACTGGACGATGCGCCAGCCCCTCGGCGTGGTGGCCGGCATCACGCCCTTCAACTTTCCGGTGATGGTGCCGATGTGGATGTACCCCGTGGCGCTGGCCGCGGGCAACTGCTTCGTCCTCAAGCCGAGCCCGCTCGACCCGAGCGCTTCGATCCTGATGGCCGAGCTGCTGAAGGAAGCGGGCCTGCCCGACGGCGTGTTCAACGTCGTGCAGGGCGACAAGGACGCGGTCGATGCGCTGCTCGAACATCCCGACGTGAAGGCGCTGTCCTTCGTCGGCTCGACCGCCATCGCGCAGAAGATCTACGAAACCGGCGCGCGGCACGGCAAGCGCGTGCAGGCGCTGGGGGGCGCGAAGAACCACATGGTGGTGATGCCCGACGCCGACCTCGACCAGGCCGTCGACGCGCTGATCGGCTCGGCCTTCGGCTCGGCGGGCGAGCGCTGCATGGCGATCTCGCTGGGGGTGCTGGTGGGCGACGCGGCCGACAAGATCCTGCCGATGCTGGCGGAGCGCACGAAGACGCTCAAGATCAAGAATGGCGTCGAGCTCGATGCCGAGATGGGCCCGATCGTGAGCAAGGCCGCGCAGGAGCGCATCGCTGGCTACATCGGCCATGGCGAGACCGAGGGCGCGAAGCTCGTGGTCGACGGCCGCCGCTTCGAGGGCAAGGTGGCGGGCGCCGGTTGCGACGATGGTTTCTGGATCGGCGGCTCGCTCTTCGACAACGTGACGCCCGACATGAAGATCTACAAGGAAGAGATCTTCGGCCCGGTGCTCGGCTGCATGCGCGTGAAGGATCTGGCGGCGGCGGTGGACCTGGTCAACTCGCACGAGTACGGCAACGGCGTGTCGCTCTTCACGCGCGACGGCAACACGGCGCGCGAGTTCTCGCGGCGCGTGCAGGTCGGCATGGTGGGCGTGAACGTGCCCATTCCCGTGCCCATGGCCTGGCACGGCTTCGGCGGCTGGAAGAAGAGCCTGTTCGGCGACATGCATGCGTACGGCGAGGAAGGCGTGCGCTTCTACACGAAGCAGAAGTCGATCATGCAGCGCTGGCCCGAGAGCATCGGCAAGGGCGCCGAGTTCGCGATGCCCACGGCCAAGTGAAGTCGCGAGCCCCGTGAGCGAGACGACGTTCGACTACGTCATCGTCGGCGCGGGCACCGCGGGGTGCCTGCTGGCCAACCGCCTCTCGAAGGACAAGACGAAGCGCGTGCTGCTGATCGAGGCGGGCCGCAAGGACGACTACCACTGGATCCACATTCCGGTGGGCTACCTCTACTGCATCGGCAATGCGCGCACCGACTGGCTCTACCAGACCGAGGCGGACGCGGGCTTGAACGGCCGCACGCTGCGCTATCCGCGCGGCAAGACGCTGGGCGGCTGCTCGAGCATCAACGGGATGATCTACATGCGCGGGCAGTCGCGCGACTACGACGGCTGGGCGCGCCTCACCGGCGACGCGAACTGGTCGTGGGACAACTGCCTGCCCTATTTCAAGAAGCACGAGGACCACTACAAGGGCGCCGACGCGATGCACGGCGCAGGCGGCGAATGGCGCGTCGAGCGCCAGCGGCTGCGCTGGGATGTGCTCGATGCGTTCGCGCTCGCCGCGCAGGAAGCGGGCATCCCGCACAGCGAGGACTTCAATCGCGGCAGCAACGAGGGCGTCGGCTACTTCCAGGTGAACCAGAAGGACGGCTGGCGCTGGAACACGGCCAAGGCCTTCCTGCGGCCCACCTGCTACGGCCGCCCCAACTTCGAGCTGTGGACGAGCGCGCAGGTCGCGAAGCTCGTGATCGAGACGCGGGACGGCCGCAAGCGCTGCACCGGCGTGCAGGTCTGGACAGGCACCGAGAAGGTGACCGCGTATGCCACCGGCGAAGTGCTGCTGTGCGCGGGCAGCATCGGCTCGCCGCAGATCCTGCAGCTCTCGGGCATCGGCCCGGCCGAACTGCTGCGCACGCACGGCCTGCCCGTCGTGCATGAGCTGCCCGGCGTCGGCGAGAACCTGCAGGACCACCTGCAGATCCGCGCCGTGTACAAGGTCGACGGCGTCGCGACGCTCAACACCCTGTCGGCGAACTGGTGGGGGAAGATGAAGATCGGCCTCGAGTACGCCATGAAGCGCACCGGGCCCATGAGCATGGCGCCTTCGCAGCTCGGCGCGTTCACGCGCAGCTCGCCGGACCGCGCGTGGCCGAACATCGAATACCACGTGCAGCCGCTCAGCCTCGACGCGTTCGGCGAGCCGCTGCACGGCTTCAACGCGTTCACCGCGAGCGTGTGCAATCTCAATCCCACGAGCCGGGGCTCGGTGCGCATCCGCTCGCCGCGCTTCGAGGACGCGCCCCTGATCGCGCCGAACTACCTGAGCTCCGACGAGGACCGGCGGGTGGCCGCCGAGTCGCTGCGCGTCACGCGGCGCATCGTCGCGCAGCCGGCGCTCGCGAAGTACGGGCCGGTGGAGTGGAAGCCGGGGCCGCAGTACGAGACCGACGAGGACCTCGCGCGCCTGGCGGGCGACATCGCGACGACAATCTTCCATCCCGTCGGCACCACGAAGATGGGCGCGGACGACGATGCGATGGCGGTGCTCGATTCGCAGCTGCGCGTGCGCGGCATCGACGGCCTGCGCGTGGTCGATGGCGGCGCGATGCCCACGATCACCAGTGGCAACACGAACTCGCCGATCCTCATGATGGCCGAGAAGGCCGCCGAGTGGATCGGGCGGGCGGCGCAATGACGCGCCCTTCCCCTAACGTATCCGCCCCACGTACTGCGGCGCCGCGGGCGCCGTGGGCGGCGCCTGCGGCCGCTCGATGAGCATCTGCACGGCCGCCTGAACGAGCGGACGCGACGGCGGCGCGGGCGACGCTTCGTCGAGCGCGCGCTCCAGCTTGTCCGCCCATTCCGCCAGATCGGCGTGGCCGTCCTCGGTCGCCTTCAGGCGCGAGAAGCGGATGACCTCCATCGCGTACTCGCGGTTCTCCGCCATCCACTCCGTGTCCGTCACGCGGCCGGTCTTGCGCCGCAGCAGCACGTGCAGGTGCGCCGCGATGGCGAGCTTCTGGCTGGCTTGCATGGTGGCCTCCTTCGTGTGCCGATTCGTCCTTCAGGCGCCGAGCCGCTCGCGGTGCTCGCCGATGTCGAGGCCCGCGCTCTCCACGTGATCGTCCACGCGCAGTCCGACGAGCAGCATCGTCACGAGCAGCAGCACCGCCGTGCAGACGAACGCGTAGGCGAAGACCGCGCCGATGCCGATCAGCTGCGCGACCATGCTGCCCTCGACGCCGCCGACCGACTTCACCGCCAGCGCGCCCGTCAGCAGCGAGCCCACGATTCCGCCCACCGCATGGACGCCGAAGACGTCGAGCGAATCGTCGGCGCGCAGCAGGCGCTTGAGCCCCGTCGCGCCCCAATAGCAGGCGATGCCCGCGATCGCACCGATCAGAAGCGCCGAGCGCAGCGTGACGTAGCCCGCGGCCGGCGTGATCGCCACCAGGCCGGCCACGAGGCCGGAGCACAGGCCGAGCAGGGATGGCCGTCCGCGCAGCAGCCACTCGCCGAACATCCAGGTGAGCGCACCCGCCGCCGCCGCGATGTGCGTCACCGCCATCGCGAGACCCGCGCGGCCATCCGCCGCCACGGCGGAGCCGGCATTGAAGCCGAACCAGCCGACCCACAGGAGCCCCGCCCCGGCCATGGTGAGGCCGAGGTTGAAGGGCTCGAAGGCCTCGCGCCCGAAGCCGCGGCGCGGGCCGAGGAAATAGGCGCACACGAGACCCGTCACGCCCGCATTGATATGCACGACGGAGCCGCCCGCGAAGTCGAGCGCACCGAGTTGCGCGAGCCAGCCGCCCGGCTCCCACACCCAGTGCGCGATGGGCGCATAGACGAACAGCGACCACAGGCCGATGAACACGAGCATCGACGAGAACTTCATGCGTTCGACGAACGCGCCCACGACCAGCGCCGCGGTGATGATCGCGAAGCTCAGCTGGAACATCGCGTAGACCGACTCCGGCACGTTCGGGGCGACGTGGCTCACCATCACCTGCCCCGCGTCCTTGAGGTAGTCAAGCCCCGAGAAACCCATGCGGCTGCCGTTGCCGATGAAGCCGTTGCCCGGCGTGAACGCGAGCGAATAGCCCGCCGCGAACCAGAGGATGCTCACCAGCGCCGCGATCGCCACGACGCTCGCCATCGTGTTGATCACGCTCTTCCTGCGAACCATGCCCGCGTAGAACAGCGCGATGCCGGGCAGCGTCATCAGCAGCACGAGCACGGTGGACGTGAGCATCCATGCGGTGTCGGCGCCATTGAGGGTGTCCTGCGCGACGAGCGCGGGGGCGATGGGTGCAGCCATTGATTCGGGTCCTCCGGGGATACGGCGACCGCAACGCATAAGCCATGCCACGCGCCCAGGCAGTGCAGGGAAAGTCCCGATGCACTCGGCAGGTGCGCGCGATACAGTCTTTTTCACTCGCATTCGCCCTCTCAGGGGGCGGCTGGGGGCGAGGGACCGAGGAGACAAACCGAACAACCCGAATACCAACCGCCCGAAGGGTTTCGTCCTTTCGTTGAAGCGCCGCCGAAATGGGGCGCTTTATTTTTTGCGGGGTGACTTCGCGGTATTCATCGCTGCACGGCGGCCCGCACGCAATCCTTCGAGCGCCGCGCGCAGGCGTTCGAGCAGCCCCGGCCAGGCGGCATCCTCGCCCTGGCGGAACAACCTGGCCGTCGGGTACCACGGGCTGTCTTCACGCTCGAGATGCCAGCGCCAGTCGGGCACGTAGGGCAACAGGATCCACGTCGGCCGGCCCAGCGCCGCGGCCAGATGCGCGACCGAAGTGTCCACGCAAACGACGACGTCCATGAGCGCGCAGACGGCCGCGGTGTCGCCGAAGTCGGCGAACTCCCCGCCGAGCGGCTGCACGCCGCCATGCGCTTCGAGCGCGGACGCCTCGGCAGCATCCAGGTCTTTCTGCAAGCTGAAATACGCATGCCGCGCGGGAAGCGCCGAAAGCAGCAATGCGAGCGGAAGGCTGCGCTTGGCGTCGTCGGCATGCCCGGCCGCGCCGCGCCACACCAGGCCCACCCGCAGCTTCTTCGAGGTGCCGAGCCGTTGCGTCCACGCAGCGATGCGCGCATCGTCCGCGCGCAGGTAGGCGACCGGCGCCGGCACGGTGTCGATGCGCGTGCCGAACGCGAGCGGCAGGCTCAGCAGGGGCGCATGCATGTCGAACTCGTGGGCTGCGGGCATGCCCGTCGTGACCTCCGCGACGCCCTGCAGGCTGCGCATGAGGCCGAGCAACGGCGCCTGCACGTTCAGCAGGACCGTCGCTCCGCGCGCGGCAAGCAGCGTGACGTACCGCGAGAACTGGATCGTGTCGCCATAGCCCTGCTCCGCATAGACGAAGATGCGCCGCCGGTCCACGGCTTCGCTGCCTGTCCATTCACGGTGCGGCAGCTGCGGCTTGCGGCCGCCGTTGGCCACCTGCCAGCGGCCTTCGTAGAGCGGCAGGCCCGTCGCGTAGTCGCCCTTGAGGAGATAGAGGAATGCCTTGTTGAACGCAGCGTCGCCGTAGCCGGGGCGCAGGCGCAGCGCCTCGTCGTAATCGGCGATGGCCTCGTCGTAGCGACCGAGTTCCTTGCGCGCCATGGCGCGCTGGAAGTGCAATGAGGCCGACGGCGGGCGCACTGCGATGGCACGGTCGAGGCAAGCCGCCGCCTCGGCGAAACGCCTGAGCCGGCGCAGCGCGCCGGCATGGCGCAGCAGCGCCTGCATGTTGTTCGGGTCGAGCTCGAACGTCCGCGCGAAACCCGCGGCCGCCTCGGCCAGCCGGCCCAGGGCCAGCAGCACATTCGCCTGATTCAGATGGAAAGCGACGACATCCGGCTTGAGCGCGATGGCCCGCGCGATGCTCGCGACGGCGGATTCCTGCTCCTCGCCCTGCGCCTGCGCTACCCCCAGCAGATGCCAGGCGTCGCAGTTGGACGGCTCGACGGCGATCACCGCTTCGTAGCGCGCCTGCGCAAGCATCCGCTCGCCGCGGCCATGGGCCGCAAGCGCCTCCTCGATTACCTGCGTCATCGTCGCGCCCTGCCACTGGCGCAAAGCGACGTGCAGACGCCCGAGTACGCCGGGCCACCCGGTGCCGGACTGCTGCCGCAGGATCCGCATCGTCGGGTACCAGGGACTGTCTTCCCGGTCGCGCAGCCAGCGCCATTCGCCGGGCGTTGCCAGGAGCAGCCAGGTGGGCCGGCCCATCGCCGCCGCGAGATGAACGACGCTCGTGTCGACGCTCACCACCAGGTCCACCAGTTCGCACAGCGCGGCGGTGTCCGCCAGATCGCCCAGCGCGTCCCCGAAATGCGGCACCCCTGCCGCGTCGAGCAGTTCGCGGTCGCCATCGCGCAGATCCTTCTGCAGGCTCACGTACGCGAGTCCGGACGGAAGCTGCGCCAGCAGGTCCCGCAGGGCGATGCTTCGCTTCGCATCGAAAGGATGGTCGCGGCTGCCGGCCCACACGAGTCCCACGCGCCCGCCCGCAGCGGGTCCCAGGCGAGCGCGCCACGCGGCCACGACCTCAGGGACCGCGCGCAGATAGCTCACGGGCGCGGGAATGGTCGACACCCGCGTGCCGAGAATGCCCGGCAGGCTCATCGCCGGCACGTACAGGTCGAACGGCGGCATGGGGTCGCCATCGGCCACCACATCGGCCACGCCATCGACGCCGCGCAGCACGCGTAGCAGGGGCCGATGCACATACAGCAACACCCGCGCGCCATCGGCGGCGAGGCGCGCCGCATAACGGCAGAACTGAATCCCATCGCCAAGGCCCTGTTCGCACCAGAGCATCAGGGTGCGCCCTCGCAGCGGTTCGCGGCCATCCCAGCGGGGCTGAGGCCACGGCGGAAGGCGCATGCCGACGGCCGGCGCTTTCCATCGCCATTCGAACAGCGGCCAGCCGGCCTCGTAGTCGCCGATGAGCAGCAGCGCGAGCCCCTTGTTCCAGGAGGCATCCGGGTGCCCGGGAAAGCGCGCGAGCACGCGATCGAACGCCGCGATCGCTTCGACCGGACGGTTGGCGAGCGTCAGCGCGGCCGCCAGCTTGCCGAGCACCTTGTCGTTGCCGGGCTCGACGGAAAGCGCGCGCTCGTAGTCGAGAATGGCCTCGCTCTCGCGCCCCAGCGAGCGCAGCAGCGCGGCGCGCTGCACGAGGACGTCGACCGACGCGGGCAGCAGCGCCACCGCGCGGTCGAGATCGCCGAGCGCCTCGTCCCGCCGCCCCAGCTCCGTCAGCGCACGGGCGCGGTTGAGGTGGAACACGGCTTCGCCCGGCTTCAGTTCGATGGCCCGCGCGAAGTGCGCCAGGGCTGCCTCGTGCTCCCGGGCCATCGCGAGCGAAACACCGAGCAGGTGCCAGGCATCGGGCTGATCCGGCTGCATGCGCAGCACGACCCGATAACGCGCGGCGGCCTGCGCGTGCTTCCCCTCGCCGTGCAGAGCCAGCCCCTCCTGGAGAAGCACGAACGCGTCCACGCCCGCCCAAGCGGCCAGTTCGGCGCCCACGCGCGACAGCACCGGCTCCCAGCGACCTTCCTTCGGCTGGCGCAGCAGCCGCACGGTCGGGTACCAGGGGCTGTCCTCCCGATCGAGCAGCCAGCGCCAGTCGGGCACGGCCGTGACCATGATCCACGTGGGGCGTCCCAGGGCCCCGGCGAGGTGGCCGACGCTCGTGTCGACCGTGACCACCAGGTCCAGGAGCTCGCACAGCGCCGCGGTCTCGCTGAAGTCGGCGAGATCCGATTCGAAGCGGCGCACGCCGGCCGCGTCGAGAAGCGCACCGTCGTCCGGCCTCGTGTCCTTCTGAAGGCTCACGTATTCGATGCCGGGCGGCAAGGTCGCGAGCAACTCTGCGAGCGGCACGCTGCGCCAGCGGTCGTTGACGTGCTGCGTGCTGCCGCCCCAAACGATGCCGACGCGGCGGCCCCGCGCGGGGCCGAGCCGCTCGCGCCAGCGCGCGAGGCGCGCGCCATCGGCCTTCAGGTACGCCGGCCGGGCGGGAATGGTGTCCAGGCGCGTGCCGAAAGCCATCGGCGCGCTGAGGAGGGAGCAGTAGAGATCGAAGGGCGGCACGGGCCGTCCTCGATGCGTGACCTCCGCCACGCCTTCCACGCCGCGCAGCAATTCGACGAGTTCCACCTGGACCAGCAGCACCACGCGCGCGCCCGCCCGAGCCGCGAGCGTGGCGTAGCGCGCGAACTGGATCGTGTCGCCGAACCCCTGCTCCGATGCCATGAGCAGCGTGCGCCCTTCGATCGGCTCGCGACCGTTCCAGATCTTCCGGGCCCAGCGGGGATGGCGCGGTGCGGGCAGCGGCTTGCGGAACCGCCACTCGTAGGCCGCGAAGCCCGCCTCGAGGTCGCCCATCGCAAGCAAGGCGAGCGCCCGGTTCCAGCGCGCATCGGCATGGTCCGGGTCCGCCTCGACGGCGCGGTCGTACGCCTCCAGGGCCTCCGCATGCCGGCCCAGGCGCAGGAGCTCGTTGCCCAGGTTGTACTGCGCGAACTTCATGTCGGGCCAGATCGCGACGGCACGGCGGTAACTCTCGACGGCCTCCTCGTGGCGCTCGAGCTCGGCCAGCACCTTGCCCCGGTTGTAGAGAACGTCGACGTAGTCGGGGCTGAGCGCCAGCGCGCGGTCGAAGGCCGCCAGCGCCTGCGGAAAGCGGCGCAGCTCCGCATGCAGCACGCCGAGGTCGCACAGGGCCTCGATCCAGTCCGGCCGGAGCTTCAGCGCCTGTTCGAGATCGGCCTGCGCCTCGTCATTGCGACCCATCGCCTTCAGCGTGTGCGCCCGGGTGTAGTGCGCCTCGGAGTAGGCCGGCCGCAGCTCGAGTGCCCGCGTATCGCCCGCCATGGCCGCCTCGAAGTCGCCGAGCAAGCGCTGCACTCCGGCCAGATGGTGATGAATCGCCGCATCGCCGTCCTTCAGCGCAAGGGCTCGCGTCATCAGTTCGGCTGCGCCCTTCGCATCGCCCCGCTCCCTCACGATCAGGCCGAGGTAGTGCAGCGCGTCGGGGTTGGAAGGCTCGGCCCGGCACACCTCTTCGTAGAGGGCGCCGGCCTCGGTCAATTCTCCGGCCTGGTGCAGTGCCACCGCCTTGCGCAGCAAGGTCTTCGCGTCCTCGGAGTTGAGCGCCATCGGTCGAGTTTAGGAGATGGCGCTTCGTGCCCACGCTTCGAGCTTCGCGCGAAGCTGCGAAAGCGCGCCGTGCCAGTCGTCGCGGGAAGACTGGCGCAGGAGCTCGAAGCTCGGATACCACGGACTGTCGGTGCGCCCCGTGAGCCAGCGCCAGTCGGCCGAGAACGGCAGCAGCAACCAGGTCGGCCGGCCCAGTGCGCCGGCCAGATGCGCGACGCCGGTGTCGACGCTGACGACCGCATCCACCGCTTCGGCAAGCGCGGCGGTCTCGGCGAAGTCGGTGAGCTCGTCGCCGACGAACACAAGGTGCGGCGCGGCGACGCGCTCCTGGGGGGACACGTCCTTCTGGAGGCAGACGTACTCGATGCCCGACGGAAGCCACGGCAGCAATCGCGCAAGCTCGAGTTCCCGCCGCGAGGCTCCGCGCCAGACCAGCCCGAGCCGGGGTGCATGCCGCGGCCCGAGCCGCCGCCGCCAGTGCGCGACGCGTTCGGGATCGGCACGCAGGTAGGGGAAAGTCGACGGAATCGTTTCCAGGGTCGTTCCGAAGGCGAGGGGCAAGCTCAGCAGCGGGCACTGCAGGTCGAACGCCGGCAGGGGGGTGCCACGCGCGACGACCTCGTGCACGCCGTCGAGCGACGACAGGAGACGCACGAGCGGCGCCGCCACTTCCGCGATCACGCGGGCCCCCCGTCCTGCGAGCAAGGGGAGATAACGGCAGAACTGGATCGTGTCGCCCAGGCCCTGCTCGTCATGCACGAGCAGCGTGCGGCCTTCGATGTCTTCGACGCCGAGCCACAGGGGCTGCGCCAGCTCGCGCCGATGGTGCGCCGTCGAGGGGTTGCGCCAGCGCCACTCGTAGAGCGGCCAGCCGCGCTCGTAGTCGCCCGCCGCCAGCAGGGCGAGCGCCCGGTTCCAGTGCGCCTCGGGATAGGTCGGCTGCGCATCGATCGCCGCTCCGTAGGCCGCCGCCGCCTCGGCCGGGCGATTCAGCAGGGCCAGCGCGCGTGCGCGGTTGTAGTGCGCCTCGGCGAAGGCGGGACGGGCCGCCACCGCCCGCTCCTCCGCGGCCAGTACGGCTTCGACGTGGCCGAGCATGGCGTGCGTGGTGGCAAGGTTGTGGTTCGCGCCCGGATCGTCGGGCTTCAGGGACAGCGCACGCTCGATCAGCTCGACAGCCTGCGCGTGGCGCCCTTGCTGGTTGGCGATGACGCCGAGCAGATGCAGCGCATCGAAATTGCGGGCGTCCTCGGCCAGCAGTTCCTCGTACACCGAACGGGCCGTATCGAGCTGCCCCGCGCGATGCGCGGCGGCGGCCTGAAGGAGACGCTGGCGGGGACCGGGAGCCGGAGCAGGGGCGGAGCTCATCCGCCGATTATCCGAAGCCGGCGCGGCTTGCCGGCCGACGGCGCCCGAGACCCGGCGTACGCCACGCGTGCCTTCCGGCCTGCGCCCGCGCGCAGAGGCGGCCTACAGGCCGGCCGCGCAGGACCGGCCACCATTGCGTCATTGGAAATCGAGACTTGCCATGTTCGACCACAAACAAGACCCGCAACATTCGAGCGCCCTGCGGCGCCGCCTGAACGACTACCGCCTGGCCCTGCAACCGTGGGGGCGCAGCATCATCAATTACCGTGAGGAATTGCGCCGGGCGGTCGGCAACATCGAGGAGCGCCGCCTGGTGCGCATGCGCAGCTACTGATCGGCTGCGTTAGGGAATCTGGATGCCGCTGCGGTCGAGGCCGGGGGGCAGCAGCATCATGAGGCCCGCGCGATCGGTCGTGAGGACGACCTCGTCCTTCTGATTGATGCCGTAGTGCCGGAAGTAGACGATGCCCGAGTCGGTCCGCTTCGCCGACTTGCGCTTGCCGGTGATCTCCGTGCGGGCGCGGATGGTGTCTCCAATGTAGACCGGCTTCACGAACTTCGTGTTCTCGAAACCGAGGTTGCCGAGGGTGGTGCCGAGCGTCATGTCGGGCACGGGCACGCCGCAGACGAAGCCGAAGACGAACAGGTTGTTGATCGTCCGGGCGCCATAGATGGACGACTTCGCGTATTCCTCGTCGATCAGCAGCGGCTGCGACGCGTACGTCATCGCGCACACCATCACGTTGTCGGCCTCGGTCATCGTGCGGCGGGTGGCGTGGTCGAAGATCTGGCCTTCGCGGAATTCTTCGAAATAAAGACCTGGCATGGCCGTCTCGATTCAACAAAATTGGGATGGACGAAGATACAACGTCCCGCTCGTGCCTCGATTCGAATTTCGTCAACCGAAGCTTTCCCGCATTCGCGAAACAAGAACGTTGCCTGTAGGCGCGCATCGGCCGCGTGAAGCTTCGCGCTCCTACGCGGCGCGGGCCGGATAACGCTGAGACTTCCTGGGGTCAGGGAGGTCGAAGAAATGCGAATCGCAAACGCGGGCCGTCATGCCCGAAAGGGTCTCGTAGCCGTCGCGGCCTGGGCACTGGCCACGGCCTGTCTCGCCGGCTCGGCGGGCTTGCCGGCAACGACGTCATGGACGACGACGGGCGCCCCGTCGCCCACGTTCAAGGCAGCGGGCCTCGCCGGCGATGCCATGTCCGAGGACGTCCGCCACGTCGCGACCTGGGCGGTGCATTCGGGCGACCATGGCGCCCTGCCCTTCGTGGTGGTCGACAAGGAGAACGGCCAGCTCTACGTCTTCGATGGCGCGGGCCGGATGCGCGGCACGGCGCCCGCGCTCGTCGGCGCGGCGCGCGGCGACCACACCGTGCCGGGCATCGGCAACCGCAAGATCTCGAGCATTCTTCCCGAGGAGCGCACCACGCCCGCGGGCCGCTTCCTTGCCCGCATGGGCACCGGGCCCAGCGGGGAAGACCTGCTGTGGGTCGACTACGAAGGCGCGGTCGCCATCCATCGCGTGGTCACGAACGTGCCGAAGGAGCGCCGCCTGCAGCGGCTCGAAAGCCGGGTTGCGCGCGACCGCCGCATCACCTACGGCTGCATCAACGTGCCGGTGAAGTTCTACGAAGCCGTGATCGCGCCCATGTTCCGGGAAGCGGGCGGCGTCGTCTACGTGTTGCCGGAAACGCGCCCCGCGCAGGAGGTCTTCGGGTCGTACGAGGTGCGGGAATCGGTGACGACACGCGCGCCTTCGCTGCTGCCCGTGTCGCAATAGACGCGCACGTCCGTCCCGACGGCGCGCCTCGTGCCCTCATGAAAAAACCCGCCGAGGCGGGTTTTTTCATGTTCCGGATCGCGTCAGTTGCGCGCGGGCCGGGGGGGCAGCGGAGCCGGGACCGGCGCCGGCGGCGGGGGCGGCGGAGGAGGCGGCGGCATCACCATCGGCGGCGGCGGCGGGGGCGCCGGCCGCACGATGGGAGCGGGAGGCGGCGGCGGCGGGGGCGGCGGCGGGGGCGACACCACGCGGATCGGCTGCGGCGGGGGCGCGCCGAATCGGTAGACCAGGCCGACCGAGGCCATGTCGATGTCGCCGCGGCGGCGCACCGGATCGCTCACGCGATAACGCTCGAGTTCGCCGCGAATCGACAGCGCCTGCGTGATCGCGTATTCCACGCCGAGGCCGACCTTCACGCCGAGGTCGTTGTCGCGGCGCGAGCCGCCGAACGCCGGCACGGTGCCGGTGCTCGCGAACGAGGAGTTGGCGCGCGTATGGATGAGGCCCACGCGGCCCAAGACCGTGAAGCGCTCCGACAGCGGCATCATGCCGACCAGGTCGAGGTTCAGGCCGCGGAAGCGCGTGCTGCCGCTGAAGGCGCCGAGCGGCACGGGGCCGGCGGTGTAGCCGTAGTCGTAGCGGCCGAGGTCGAAATAGCCGGCCTCCACCGCGAAGTTGCGGTTCACCTGATAGCCGCCGAAGAGCTTGCCGCCCGTATCGCGGTCATCGTCGCGCACGCTGGTCACGGCGCCGGGGGGCACGGTGTACATCGGCGCGTGATCGAAATCGGACTGCGTGGCGCCGATGCTGCCGCCGATATACCAGCCCGGCGGTGCGTCGGCCAGCGCGAGGCCGCCCATGGTGGTGCCGAGCAGCGCGAGGCTCGCGGCGGTGAGTGTGTGCAATCTCAAAACGTAGCTCCCTGAAGGTTGACCGCTCCGAGTATGCGGAGTGCGGGAAAACCCGTGGGGCGCTCTGGCGCAAATACAACTGAGCCTTGGACTTTTACTTCCGTGTACAGACGCGGCGCGCGGAAGTGTGGAAAGGGCGCGCCGGTTTGACAACTATTCATAACTTCGGGGATCATCCGGCATGAGCAAGAGCACCATGAGCTTCGCGCTTCCGGAACCGATGCGCGACTATGTCGACAGTCGCGTGCAGTCGGGCGAATATGGCAACACGAGCGAGTACATCCGCGAGTTGATCCGGCGCGACCAGCAGGAGCAGGCGAAGCGGCGCCTGCGCGCCTTGATCGAAGAGGGGCTCCAGTCCGGGCCCTCGCGCCAGTTGACGCCCAAGGTCGCCGCCGAACTCAGGAAACGCGCGTTCGGCGCGGGCCATTGAAGCCCGCGCGCCTGCGGCCACGCGCCGAGCTCGACCTGGTGGAGATGGCGAGCTATTACACGAAGGTCTCGGGCCGCCCGCTGGCTCAGCGGGCGTTCGATACGGCGCTCCAGGCGCTGGAACTCGTCCAGAGACAACCGAAGTCGGGCTCGCCCCGCCTGGGTCTGATATGCGAAATCCCGTCGTTGCGTGCGCGGCGTGTTCCGGGTTTCCCGCTTCAATGGTTCTACTTCGAACGCCAGGATCACCTCGACGTCGTCAGACTTCTCGGGGACCGCCAGGACATTGTCGGGATTCTGGAAGAGGGTTCGGACTGAGAGATCGATCCGCGTCGACACCTCGACCGGCCTCCGCGATAGCCTGTGCCATGATTCGAACGACTGCATCGTTGGCGTTCTCAAGGAGATTTGCGTGAGCAGACTGATCGTTGCGGCAGCCCTGCCATATTCTCAGGGCGCCTGGTTTCTCCCGCGCTCGGGCAGCCCGGTCGGCGGCGTGCTGACGAAGGACAGATAACGCCGTGTCTTCTCTTCAGGACCTGACAGCCAAGGTCGTCGCCTTTCGCGACGCGCGCGAATGGAAGCAATTCCACAACCCGAAGGACTGCGCTCTGTCGCTCGTGCTCGAAGCCGGCGAACTCCTCGAGATCTTCCAGTGGAAGAACGGCGATGAGATCGACGCGACCGCAGTCGCACGCCGGCAGGATGTCGCCGACGAACTCGCCGACATCTTCAACTGGCTCCTTCTGATCGCCCATGACCAGGGCATCGACCTCGCGCAGGCCCTGACCGACAAGATCGCGGTGAACGATCGGAAATACCCTGCGGACAAGGCCAAGGGCACGAGCAGGAAGTACACGGAGCTGTAGCGGTGATCATCTACCAGGAAGAGAAAGGCAAATTCCTGGAGCACGTCCAGCGGCACGACATCGAGGAAGTCGTGAGCGAATCGTTTTCGCGCCGCACCGGGCGCAAGGTGGGGCGGGAGGAAGTGCGTTCCTGGGCGAACTCCCTCGCTTACATGGGAAAGGTACTGGACGATCCCGCCATTCCCGACGATTGCGGCGTCGGCATCGAGTACGGCATCCCGCAGACCTCCAAACGCATCGACTTTCTCCTGACCGGACGCAACGCAGTCAGCAGCGCCTGTGTCGTCATCGTCGAATTGAAGCAGTGGGAGTCCGTTCGCAAGACCGACATGGACGGCGTGGTGCGCGCGCGCTTCCTGCGCGGCGAAGCGGACGTCAGCCACCCTTCGTACCAGGCTTGGTCCTATTCGGCGCTCCTCGAGGGCTTCAACGAAGCCATCTACAACGAGCCCATCGAACTGCGGCCGTGTGCGTACCTGCACAATCACCCGCCGCCCGGCGGCGACATCGTCGATCCGTTCTATGCGGATCATCTGGAGCGCGCGCCGGTTTTCCTGAAGGGCGACGATCAACGCCAGCGGCTGCGGGATTTCATCTCGAAGCACGTCAGGACCGGCGACAAGGGTCAAGCGCTCTACCGCATCGAGGGCGGCCGCATCAGGCCGTCCAGAAGCTTGGCGGACGCGCTCGCTGCCCTGCTGAAAGGCAACCGGGAATTCGTGCTCGTGGACGATCAGAAGTTGGTCTATGAGCGAGCCATGCGCGAAGCGGCGAGAGCGCGCGAAACGTCGACGAAGCGCGTGCTCATCGTCGAGGGCGGGCCAGGGACCGGAAAGTCGGTGGTTGCCGTGAACCTGCTGGTGGGACTGACCGAGGCCGGCATGACGGCCAAGTACGTCACGAAGAACGCTGCGCCGCGCGCGGTGTACGAAGCGAAATTGACGGGCCACATGCGCCGCAGCCGCATCTCGTGGCTGTTCAGCGGATCGGGCGGATTCACCGACTCCGAGCCGGATGCGTTCGACGCGCTCATTGTCGACGAGGCCCATCGGCTCAACGAGAAGTCGGGCCTTTATGCGAACCTCGGTGAAAACCAGGTCAAAGAGATCATCAGCGCAGCGCGGCTCTCGGTCTTCTTCATCGACGAATCGCAGCGCGTGACCCTGCGCGACATCGGTGACAAGGTGACGATCCGGAAATGGGCGCGGCATTTCGGCGCGGAGGTGAGCGAGATGCCGCTCGCGTCGCAGTTCCGTTGCAACGGATCGGACGGCTACCTGGCCTGGCTCGACAATACGCTGCAGGTACGCGACACCGCCAACACGCGGCTTGCGCCAGGCGAGTTCGACTTCCGCGTCGTCGACACGCCGACCGAACTGCGCGAAATGATCGTGGCAGCCAATGCCGAGCGCAACCGCGCTCGCATGGTGGCCGGCTATTGCTGGAAGTGGGTCAGCAAGAGATCTCCCGGCGCGCACGACATCGTGATGCCGGAGCACGGATTTCGTGCACGCTGGAATCTTTCGCAGGACGGGGGACTCTGGATGATTTCCCCGGGTTCGATCTCCGAGATCGGCTGCATCCACACCGCCCAAGGCCTGGAAGTCGACTACATCGGCGTGATCGTGGGAGACGATTTCGTGGTGCGCGATGGGAAGGTCGTCACGAATCCCTCCGCGCGAGCGACGACGGACAAGTCGCTGAGCGGACTTCGAAACATCGCCAAGGCCGATCCGGCCCGGGCCGCGGGCGTCGCCGCAGCAATCATCAAGAACACGTACCGCACGCTGATGACGCGAGGCATGAAGGGCTGCTACGTCTACTTCACCGATGCGCAGACGCGTGAATACTTCCGCTCCTCCATCGGTCATGTCCCCGAGGCCTCGGCGGCGCCTGACGCGCCTGCGGAGAACATCATTCCATTCCGGCGCCGCAAGCGCCGGGATGTCACTCCGTATGTCGACGCAATCCCGGTCCTGCCACTGAAGATCGCGGCCGGAGCTTTTTCCCCCGGTTCGACCCAAAGCCTCGACGACGTGGATTGGGCGACGCCGGAAGACATTCGAATCGCGCCGGGAATGTTCCTCGCGCAAGTGGTCGGCGAGTCGATGAACAAGCGGATTCCGAACGGGGCGTGGTGCGTATTCCGGGCGCAGCCGACCGGCTCGAGGCAGGGGAAGATCGTGCTCGCACAGCATCGATCCATCGACGACCCGGACACGGGCGGAAGCTACACGGTGAAGATGTACTCGAGCGAGAAGCGCGTGGAAGGCGATGGGTGGGTGCATTCGAAGATCGTGCTGTCGCCACTCTCCAGCGATCCAAGGTATCTGCCGATCGAGCTGACGGATGAGGGCGACTTCGCGGTCGTGGCAGAGCTGGTGGTCGTCCTCGCCTGACGGCCCTGTGCCCCGACAGCGCGCCTCCAATGTTCGAAAGTCCTGAAGAAGCCGGGTTTCCCCTCCGACGCCTCCGCCCGCGAATCTGACACGCTCCTCTGCGCGTCCCGCCGCGCCGGGACGACCTAGGAGTACAAGCCCCATGGGAATGACGATGGTCGAGAAGATCCTCGCCCGGTCCGGTCATCAGGCATCCGTCGCGCCCGGCGACGTGGTGACCGTCGATGTCGAGACGTGCGTGGTGATCGACAACAACTTCATGCACAACCGCATGAGGGAACCGAAGAAGGTGTGGGACCCGGACAAGGTCACCATCATGCTCGACCACATCGCGCCGGCCGACACGGTGATGCGCGCGAGCATGCACCGCGCGGCGCGGCGCTTCGCGGACAAGCAGGGCATCAAGCGCTTCCACGACGTCGGCTCCGGCCAGGGCATCGCGCACCAGCTCGTCGCCGATCAAGGCCTCGCGCTGCCGGGGACCGTGCTCGCCTGCGTGGACTCGCACACCTGCAGCGCAGGCGCCTTCAACTGCGCCGCGCGCGGGGTCGGCCATCCGGAGATGACCTACATCCTCGCGACGGGGCAAACGTGGTTCCCGGTCGTCGAGACGGTGCGCTACGAGCTCGAGGGCGAACTCTCGCCGCTGCTCAACGGCAAGGACGTCATCCTGCAGATCGCGAATGCATACGGCGACCACGCAATGCAGAACGTGGAGTTCGCGGGCCCCGGCGTGCGCACGATGAGCATGAATGCGCGCCGCACGCTGGCTACGATGTGCGCCGAGATCAGCGCGGAGTTCGCGGTGTTCGAGGCCGACGATCGATGCGTGGACCACGTGCGCGAGCGCAATCCCGGCGCGAATTTCGAGCCCCAGTTCGCGGATGCCGATGCGAACTACGCCGCGCGCCGCACGGTGGACCTGAGCGCCATCGAGCCGCTCGTGGCGTACCCCGACACCATCGTGCGCAACTCCCGGCCCGTGCGCGAGGCCGACGGCATCCGGGTCGACCAGGCCTTCATCGGTTCGTGCGCGAACGGCACGCTGGACGATTTCGAGATTGCGGCGCGCATCCTGAAGGGCAAGCAGGTCGCGCGCGGCACGCGCCTGATCGTCACGCCGGGTTCGCAATCGGTGTTCCTCGAGGCCGTGAAGCTCGGCTACGTCGAGACGCTGATGACCGCGGGTGCGGTGGTGACGGCCTCGTCCTGCGGCGCCTGCTGGGGCGGCAGCAACGGCGTGCTCGCGCCCGGCGAGGTATGCATCACCGCCAGTACGCGCAACTACAAGGGACGCATGGGCAGTGCCGAGGCGGCGATCTATCTCGCCTCGCCCGCCACCGTGGCCGCGAGCGCGCTGCGCGGCACCATCACCGACCCGCGCGAACTGCTGTAAGGAGGGACACACCGATGCGATTCAAGGCAAAGACCTGGAAGTTCGGCGACAACATCAACACCGACCTGATCCTGCCCGGTCACGCGATGATGAAGCCCTTCGACGAGCAGCCGCGCTACACCTTCTCGGCCAACCGCCCGGGCTGGGTGGACCAGGTGCAGCAGGGCGACATTCTCATCGCGGGCTCCAACTTCGGCACGGGCTCGGGACGGCCCGGCTCCCGCTCGCTCAAGGTGTGCGGCATCTCGTGCATGGTGGCCGATTCGATCAACGGCCTCTTCTTCCGCAACAGCGTGAACTACGGGCTGCACTCGATGGAGTGCCCCGGCGTCGCCGCCGCATTCGATGAGGGCGACGTCGCCGAAGTCGACTTCGGCAACTTCACCGTGACGAACGCGCGCACCGGCGTCGTGCTGCAAGGGCGGCGCTTTCCGCAGATGCTGCTGGACATCATGAACGCCGGAGGCATCTATCCGCTGATGGATGCCCGCGGCTTGCTGGAACCCGCCAACCCACTCACCGCGTGAACACCATGACATCACCCCGGACTCCAATGCTCCCGCGCGCCGCCCGCCGGCGCGATGTCTTCAGGCTCGGCGCCGCGGCGGTCGCGTCGGTGGCCCTGCCGAGCGTCTTCGCGCAAGGCGACGCGTTTCCCACCAAGACGATTCGCCTCATCCTTCCCGCCGCGGCCGGGGGCACCGCCGACGCGGTGAGCCGCATGCTCGGCGACCCGTTGGCCAAGCGCCTCGGGCAGAACGTCGTGATCGACAACCGCACCGGCGCGGCCGGCATCCTCGGCACCGAGATCGCGATGAACGCGCCGCCCGATGGCCACACGCTGCTGGTGGGCACGGCCGGCGCGATGGCCGTGAACCCGAGCCTGTACCGCAAGCTGCCCTACGACCCGGTCAGGAGCTTCGAGCCGGTGGCGATCCTCGCGTATTCGCCGCTGCTGCTCGTGGCGCATCCGTCCATCCCCGCGAAGACCATCGGCGAACTCGTCACCTACGTGAAGGGCAAGCCCGGCGTCGCCTACGCTTCGGCCGGCAGCGGCAGCACGCCGCACCTCGCGGGCGAGTTGTTCCGGTTGATGACGGGCGCGGACGTGATGCACGTTCCGTACAAGGGCAGCGCGCCCGGCGTCACGGCGGTGATGGCCGGCGAAGTCGGCTACATGTTCACCGGCATCTCTTCGGTGCTGGGACAGGTGAAGGCCGGCAAGCTGCGCGCGCTGTCGCTCGGCGCGACGCGCCGTTCGGCCGCGCTCCCGGACGTGCCGATCGCGTCCGAGTCGGGCCTGCCGGATTTCGTCACGGACTTCTGGTACGGCCTCTTCGCGCCGGCCCAGACGCCCCGGCGCATCGTCGCGCAGATCAACGCCGCGCTCAACGACGTGCTGAAGGACCCCGAGGTGCGCGACAAGCTGGTGGGCCAGGGCTCCGAGGCCGCCGGCGGCACGCCCGAGCAACTGGCGGCCTTGCTGCGCAAGGACATGGACCGCTGGGCCGGCGTGGTGAAAGCCTCCAACATGAAAGTCGATTGAAATGCCGAAGACCACCATGCCGGCGCGGCTGCGCGAACTCCTCGCGCGCCCCGGCATCCTGACCCTGCCGGGCACGTACGACTGCATCGGCTCGCGCCTCATCGCCTCCGAAGGCTTCGAGGCCTTCTACATGACCGGCGCGGGCACCGCGGCGGCGCGCACCGGACGGCCCGACGTGGGCCTGATCACCGTGAGCGAGATGGCGGACAACGCCGCGCGCATGGCGGGCTGCGTGGACATCCCCTTGATCACCGATGCGGACACCGGCTACGGCAACGTGCTGAACATGATGCGCACGGTCGAACTGTTCGAGCGCGCGGGCGTTGCCGGCATCCAGATCGAAGACCAGGTGTTTCCCAAGAAGTGCGGGCACTACGAGGGCAAGCAGATCGTGTCCGCCGACGAGATGGTGCAGAAGATCAAGGTGGCGGTGGACACGCGGCGCGACGCCGACCTGGTGGTGATCGCGCGCACCGACGCCATTGCCGTGACCGGCTTCGAGGATGCGCTGGAGCGCGCGCATCGCTACGAGGAAGCCGGGGCCGATGTCCTCTTCGTCGAGGCGCCCCGCACGATGGAGCAGTTGCGCACGCTCGGCAAGTCGTTCGGCAAGCCCCTGCTCTACAACATGGCGATCAGCGGCAAGACGCCCTTCCTCTCGGCACCCGAGATGGAGGCGCTCGGCTTCAAGATCGCGCTTTTCGCGGGCTCGCCCATGTACATGTACGCGCACGTGACGCAGGAGCTGCTGCGCGGCCTGAAGCAGGGCGCGAACCTGGAGAGCTACAAGGAGCGGATGCTGCCTTTCGCGGATTTCTGGAAGTTGATGGGGATGGACGACATCGCGAAGTTCGAGGGAAAGTACGGCGCGTCCTGAGCGCGCGAGGGCCCTCGCGCGCTGCCGGGGCGGTGTATAAGCCTTGGGGATGGGGCACGACACATCGAGAACGCAACGCCTGTCGCTCGTCGACAAGCTGGTGGGTTCGGCCCGGTGGTCGCGTCGCATCCTGGTCGCGGGCACGGCTCTCATCCTCGTCCTCGCCTGGTCGGTCTGGTTCGTCTTCACGCAGCACGAGCGGGAGGAAGCGATCGAGGCGGCCACGCGCCGCCAGAGCAATCTCATCCTGGTCGTCAGCCACTATCTGGCGCGGTCCCTGAGCAACTCCACGGCGCTGGCCCAGTACCTGGCGCGGGCACGCGACACGGAAGCCGACTTCACCGCGACCCTCGTCGAGCGTGCGGCGGCCAACGAATTGTTCAGCGAACTCCTGTATTGCGGCGCCGACCGGTACGCAGCGAGCAGCCGGCCCGCGGACGCAGACTCCACCTCCCACTGTGCCGCCTGGCTCGCGTCGGCGCCGCCGGGCGCCCGGGCGCATGCGGCGGCGCCCATCGCCACACGGAATGGCACGCACGTTCCCCTGCTCACGTACGTCCCCGCGGGCGCTGCGCGCTCCGAAGGGGTGCTGGTGCTGCTCATCGAGCTCCCGCGCCTCCTCGGCCTTCTGCAGGGGTACAAGGTTCCCGACGAGACCACGGTGCTCGTCCTGGCCCCCGACGGCGGCCTTCGCGCGCGGTGGCACAGCAGCAAATTCACGAGCGATCAACGAGCGCCCGAGGCAGCATTGCTCCCCACGGTTCTTTCGCGAGGGCAGCCCGGACAGTTCCATGCCATCGAGGGCCGGCCGAAGATCATGACGGCGCGCCGCGCGGAGCCCAGCACGCTCTACGTCCTGATCGCCACCGACCTCGGTGCGACGCTCGACACGCCTCGAAGGCGCTCCCTCTACATGGCCCTCGGCAACGGCGTGGCCACGCTGCTGCTGCCGCTCTTCGCCTTCATCGTCCTTCGGCTGCAGGCGCGCATCGTCGACGTCGGCACGGCGCTGGGCGACGCGCAGAAGCAGCTGGAGCAGATGAACGAGCGCCTCGAGGGCGAGGTGGCGGCCCGCACCGCGCAGTTGGAGCGTGCGTACGGCGACCTCGAGACATTCACCTATTCCGTGGCCCATGACGTGCGTGCGCCCATCGGCGCGATCAAGGGCTTCGCCGATGTACTGAAGGCAACCGTGGCCGCCAGCGGCAACGAGAAGTCGATTCACTACCTGCAGCGGATCATCGCCAATGCGTCGCAGATGGACGATCTGACCGAGTCCCTGCTGGCGCTCGGCAAGATATCGCGGGCGCCGCTGTCGCTGGCCGCGGTCGACCTGCAGGCGATCGCCTCCGATGTCCTCTACGCGCTGCGCGAACGCGACCCCGGCGCGCGCATCGTCCTCACGACGATCGAGGGCGACCTTCGCGTGATGGCGGACCGGGTGCTCATGCGGCAGGTCATGGAGAACCTGCTCGGGAACGCCTGGAAGTTCACCTCGCGACGGGAGACGGCCGAGATCTCGGTCACCGGCCAGTCGAACGAGGACTCCGGCGAAACGACGATCTGCGTGCGCGACAACGGCGAGGGCTTCGATGCGTCGTCGGTCGCGAAGCTGTTCAAGCCGTTTCAGCGCATGCACTCCGCCAGCGAATTTCCGGGCACGGGCGTCGGGCTCGCGACCGTGGAGCGGATCGTGGCGAAGCATGGCGGCCGGGTGTGGCTCGAATCGAGCCCGCAGGCGGGAACCTCCGTGTTCTTCACCCTGCCGCGCGCCGCGGACTGACTCAGTTGCGCGTTCCCGCGATGTCGTAGAGCGGCGAATTCTCCATCACCTTGCCCGCGAACGAATTGCCCTTCACGGTGACTTCGGCCGCTCGGGACTGGCCCTTCGGGTCGAGGAAGCTGAACTTCAGGCGGTCGCCGGTCAGGGTGGGGCCGAGGATGATCTGCTCCTTGCCGTCGATCGTCAGCGTGCCGCCCACTCGCTGGTAGCGCTGGACGAGATTGAGGGTCGCCGACGTGGCGCCGTCGATGCCGCTCACGTTCCACTTGCCGGCCGCATCGGCGGGAACGACATAGTAGAACCCGCTGGGATAGGTGGTGCCGATGAACGCATCGGGCTCCCAGTCGCCCATGTTGAACGAGTTCGTGACGACCCGCGTGCCCGGCCGCATCTTCAGGATGGTGGGGCGCAGCTTCAGGTTCAGGTGCGGCAGGAGATACATCGTGAGGACCGTCGCATTCGAGAAGTCCTCGATGAAGATGTCGCCGTGGATGATGCGGACCTTGTCGCCGACGCCGGCGCGCACGACGTTGCGCGCGGCGAGGTCCGCCATCTCCTTGTTGTATTCGATGCCGACCGCGTTGGCGCCGAACTTCTTCGCCGCGGCGATGGCGATCTTGCCGTCGCCCGCGCCCAGGTCGAACACGAGATCGGTCGGCTTCACGTCCGCCATCCTGAGCATCGATTCGGCCATCGCGTCGCTCGTAGGCACCCAGACCACGTCCTTGCCGGATTGGCCGACCGTCGGCTGGTATTGCGCATCGCCGTGCTGCGGGGCGGCGGGCGGCGGCGGGGGTTCGACCGTGGCGCAGGCGGTGAGGGCCAGGGCGATCGCGAACGGAAGAAAGCGCATTGCGGACCTTTATGTGCGGGGGTGGAAACGAGGGCGGGACGAGGACGGATCGCAGCATACGCGAGCGGCACCGCGGCGTGAATCTGGGGCAACCCCTGTACCGCCGCGCATGTTAGGGTCCGCATCGTGGCCCCCAATGGAGGATGCGACGATGACCGTGGAACTCGAGGACTATTACGCCGCGCGCGCGTCGGAGTACGACCGCATCTATGCGAAGCCGGAACGGCAGGACGACCTTCGGGCCGTCGAGCGATGGCTCGCGCAGGCGTTCGCCGGAAAGTCCGTGATCGAAATTGCGTGCGGCACGGGGTATTGGACGCAGTTCATCGCGCCGGACTCTGGCAGCGTCCTTGCCCTCGACGCGTCGCATGAGGTGCTGGCCATTGCGCGGTCGCGCGTGACGGCGCCGCACGTGTCGTTCGTCATCGGCGATGCGTATCGGCCGCCCGAAGGTACGGCGCCGTTCGAGTCCGCGTTCGCGGGGTTCTGGTTGTCGCATGTACCCAAGGCGAGGCTCGGCGAATTCCTCGAAGGGCTGCACCGCACGCTCGCGCCGGGGGCGAAGGTGGTGCTCCTCGACAACCTCTACGTGGAGGGCAGCAGCACGCCGATTTCGGAGGAGGACGCGCAAGGCAACACGTACCAGGCGCGCAAACTCGACGACGGCTCGGTCCATCGCGTGCTGAAGAACTTTCCTTCGGAACACGACTTGCGCGAGATGGTGGCGGGCATCGCGACCGACGTCGTCTATCGCCGCTGGCGCTACTTCTGGGCGCTGGAATACGCTTGCAGCCGGGAAGCGCCCTTTACCGATTCTCCAGCAGCATCTCCCACGACGGCCGCGAGGTGAAGCGCTCCGGCGGTACGCGGCCCGCGACGAGTGCGTTGCCCAGTTCCCGGTTGAGCGCGATGTAGCGGCGGCCGAGCGCCAGCCGCGCTTCTTCCCACCGTGCGAGCGCCGCGTCGACTTCCCCGCGCCCGATGTTCGACAGCGCCTCCGCGAGCGTCCACGCATCGTCGGCCGCCTTCGCCGTGCCCGCGCCGAGATGCGGCCGTCCGCTGAAGGCCGCATCGCCGATGACGCACACGCGGCCGCGCACCATGCGGGGCGTCTCGACGTCCACGATGACCTGGATGAAGGGCTGCGCAGTCCGCAGGACCACCTCCCGTGCAACGGCGGGGAGTTCGTCGCGGGCGTACGAATGCAGCATCTCCGTGACACGCGGGCTCAACCACCCGGCCGGCACCGACCAGTCGCGCTGCTTGCCGTCCTTGTCCACGAGCAGCTGCGGCAGCTCCGGCTCGCTCACGGGCCGATACCACACGATCGCATACGCGATGCCGCCCGACTTCTGGGGGATCGGGTAGATGCTCATGTGACTGCCTTCCGGCAGGATGTACAGGCCATCGCCGTCGAGCATCTCGCGCGCCTCGCGCGAAAGCTCGCCTTCCTGTACGACGCCGCGCCAGCACACGTAGCCGGCATAGCGCGGCCCCGAACCCGGCACAAGCCATTCGCGAACGCCCGAGGACTGGCCGTCCGCGGCGACCACCAGGTCCACGTCCACCGGCGCGCCATCGGAGAAATGCACGCGCGTGCCGCCGTCGATCGGCTCCAGGCGCGCGACGTTCGCGTCGAGGTGGTAGCGCTCCCGCTCCACCGCGCCCAGCAGCATGTCGTACAGGCGCATCCACGAGCTGTACGTGATCTGCGTGCGCTCTTCGTAGACGATCCGGTTGTCTGCGCCGACGAAACGGAACCGGTCCGACGAGCGCGTGTTCGTGCTGGCATCGACATCGATGTCGACGCCCAGCAGCCGGTTGCGCAGATCCTGCTGCACGCGCAAGCCCGCGCCCCGGTCCTGGAGCGTCGTCCTGCTGCGCTCGTAGACGTGGACATCGAAGCCCGCGCGCCGCAGCGCCAGCGCGGCCATGAGTCCGCCGAGCGAGCCGCCGATGATGGCCACCCGCAGGGGCGTCTGCGCGGCAACGCCCGCGTTCGTGTGTTCAGTGGTCATGTGCGTACGCCCTCCACGCCCGCCGCCGCGCGCAGGGTGAGCACGCCGTCCAGGGCCACGAGCCTCGGCGGCGTGCCTGCGAGCAGCTTCACCGGATTGACTTCGAGAACGTCGAGCCGGTCGCCCAGCGCCTGCGCGACGGCGGCGAGGCGCGAGACGAAGATGCGAACCGCATCTTCGACGGCCTCGTCCTCGAGGTTCAGGAAGAAGCGGCGAACCAGCTCGCGTGCGCCATTCCCGTCGAGCGGCAGCAGCGCGGTGACCGCGCCTCGCAAGGAGTTCGTCCACGCGCCGCCGAAGCCCAGCGTCAGCAGCGTCCCGTAGCGCGCGTCGCGCTTGATGCCCACCAGCAGCTCGAGCCCTCCGGCGATCATCTCCTCGACGAGATAACCGTCGACGCGGGCGCCGGCGGCGCGCTCCGCGACGTCCTCCGCCATCCGGTCCACGGCCCCGCGCAAGCGCGACGGATCGAAGACCATCGCGACGCCGCCGACCGCGGCCTTGTGCAGGATGTCGCGACTCGCGACTTTCAGTACCGCGGGAAACGCAACGCCGAGATCCGCCGGAATCGATTCACCCGCGGGCAGCAGGCGGGCGGCGGGAATCTCGATGCCCGCAGCGGCAAGAATCGCCTTCGTGTCCGGTTCGCTGAGCGTCGTCGCGCCGCTGTCCAAGGCAGCATCGATCGATGCGTGCGCCGCGGCCGGCAAGGCGTCTTCGGCGGCAGCGAGTCGCTTGCCGGCGCGCTGCCCGTGCGCCACCCGCTTGCCGAGTGCCTGCACCAGCAGCGCGTAATCCGTCATCACGGGCAGGCCGGCGTCGAGCAGGGCGTCGTAGCCTTCCTGCGCGCGCGTCGTGCCCTGCCAGATCGGGATGAGCAGCTTCCTCGTTTTCCGCGCGGCGTCGATGATGGCCGCGGCACGTCGCGCGCCCATCGCGCCGACGGCGCCGCCCATGGGAACCACCAGCACCTCCACGGCGGCGTCCGCGAGCATGGTGCCGATGGCCGTGCTGAAGATCTCCTGCGACGACGCGCCGAAGCCCGTGATGTCCATCGGGTTGCCGGGGCTCGACTGCGGGATCAGCGCCTGCAGCGCGTCTTTCGTCGCCTGCCCGATCTCCGGCAGGTCGAGTCCATGTCGAACGAGTTCGTCCACGATCAGGACGGCGGTGCCGCCCGAAGGCGTGAGGACGCCGACGCCGGGACCGAACGTCCGCGTCGCCGTCGCATGCATCAGCGCCGCGAGCACCTTCAGCTCCTCGATCGAATCGGCGCGAATCGCGTTGTGATGCGCGAGCATCGCCTGCAGCGCCATGTCGTCGTCGACCAGGGCGCCCGTGTGCGTGGCGGCGACTTCCGCGGAGCGCGCGGTGCGCCCGCCTTTCAGGATCGCGACGGGCTTGCCGAGTTCGTTCGCACGCCGCAGCGCCTCGATCGTGCGCGCCGGATCGCGAATGGCCTCGACGAACGCGATCACGGCGCTCGTGTCGGGCTGCTCGATCGCATGCCCGATGAATTCGGCCGCCGTCGTCACCGCTTCGTTGCCGATCGACGCCACCGAGCAGATCACGCGGCTGCACCCTTGGTAGAGCATGGCCGCGATGGACCCGCTGCCGGAGACGAGTGCCACGGTGCCCCCGCCCGCCTTCTCCTGGTCGAGGTTCGACATGAAGCTCATCGCCGCGCCGCTGCGCACGTCGAAGACCCCGGTGCCGTTGGGTCCGCACATCACCGCGCCGGCTTCGCGGCACAGGTCGACCATGCGCTGCTGCAGCGCGGCGCCCTCCGCACCGGCTTCGGCGAATCCGCCGCTGAACACGACAAAGGCGCGGATGCCGCAGGCAAGGCATTGCTCCAGCTCCGCGATGACATGCGCCGCGGGACGCGCGATCACCGCCGCGTCCACCGGCTCGGGAATGTCGCCCGGCGAGCGATAGCACCGGTAGCCTGCGATCTCCTCGGCCTGCGGATTCACCGGGTAGACGCGCCCCGTGTACCCCAGGGCGCGCAGGTAGGCGAGCGGCCGGCCCGAGAACTTGGCCGGGTCGGAGGAAGCGCCGAGGACGGCGATGGAGCGCGGCCGCATGAGCCGCGCGAGTGGCCCCTCGTCCATCGCTCAGTACGCGACGTCCGCGCGGTCCAGCACGCGCATGGCTTTCCAGATCATCGGGCCGTCGATCATCCCGTCGCCCACCATGTACACGCCCGCACCGCGCTTCTGCGCATCGCGATAGCCGGCGACCACCTCCTTCGCGTAGGCGACCTCCTCCGCGCTGGGGCTGAAGACTTCGTGCAGCACGGGAATGTGGCGCGGCGTCGGGCACGTGCGGCCGGTGAACCCGAGCTGCTTGGAATACTCGCTGCTCGCGCGCAGACCTTCCATGTCGTGGACGACGATGTGCATCACGTTGATCGGCTCCAGCCCCGACGCGCGCGCCGCCGAGACGACGCGGCTCATCGCGTACAGGGTCTCCAGCTGCTGCGGCGTGCGGGTGGCGCCGATGCTGTGGGTGTAGTCCTCCGCGCCGAAGTGCAGGTTTGCCATCCGCGGGTGCGCGGCGGCGATCTCGTACACGTTGCGCATCGCCTCCGCGGTCTCGATGTACGCGGAGAGCAGGATCCCGCCCACCGGCAGGTTGTTGCGGATCTCCAGCGTCTGCAGCACGCGCGCCACCACGCGCACGTCCTCCGGCGTCTTCACCTTCGTGATGATGAAGCCCGTCGGCGGCGAGTGCTTCGTGAAGTACTCGAGATCGTCCAGCCAGAACTCGGTGTCGGGTCCGTTGATGCGGATGAAGCGTTCCTTGTCGCCGTAGGCATGCGAGTTGAGCGCCTCGGCGGCGATGCGGCGGCCTTCCGCCTTGCGCTCGGGCAGCACGGCGTCCTCGATGCAGATGATGCAGGCGTCGGCCCCGCTCGACGCCTGCTTGCGCAGCAGATCGGCGTTGTCGGCGGGCGCCATGAGGAAGGAGCGGCGCCGGCCGCGGGCACGACCCGCAACCCCGGCGGCGCCGGTGGCGGAGATATTCGTAGTCAAGTCATTCCTTTCGTTCGCTGTCACTTGTGCTTGCTCCAGAGCTCGGGCATGGATTCGCCGCGCGCCATTCCGTCGCGCACCTGCCGGTCGCTCTCGCCGATGCTCCGGGCCTGTTCGAGAATCGCTTCGCGGTCGTTCCACGGCGCCGCGATCACGCCGCCCCTGCAGCCGGCCACGAGGTCGCCGCTGTCGATGCGGATGCCGTTGAGGTAGACGGTGCTGCCCACGTCGATGATTCGCGCATTGCCCGCGACGGTGGAGATCGCGGTGCCGAGGGCGAAGACGGCCAGGTCCAGGTCGAGGGTCTCGAGCTGCTCCACATCGCGCACGCAGCCGTTGAGCACCACGCCGACGGCGCCGCGCCGCACGAGATGCGCGAATGCGAGCTCGCCCATCGCGCTGAGCATCAGGCCGCCCGCGTCGAGCACGATCACGTCGCCCGGCTTCGCGTGCTCGCGCAGCTGCGCGCCGCCGTACTCCTTGACCGGGATGCTCCTGTGCGGCTCGTATTGAATGCGTGCCGTGAGTGCGCGGCCGACGAACGTGGTCCGGCGGCCCTGCGGCTTGAAGGCATGCAGCACGCCCCCCGTCTGCGCGCGCCGCGCGGAGTCGCCCAGCGTATAGCCGTCGAATCCGCGCAGCTCGGCGAGGACGGGATCGATCGCTTCGCTCAATCTCAGTCCTTCAGGTCGAGCGTCTTCACGAGCACGCTGAACCGGTCGAGTTCGCGATTGATGAACTGCCCCATGGCTTCGGGCGAATCCGCGACGACTTCGTGGCTCTGGCCGTTGAGCACCTTCGTGACGGCGGGGTCCCTCAGCACCGAGACCACGACCGAGTTGACGCGGTCGACGATCGGCCGGGGCGTGCCGGCGCGCGTGATCAGGCCAAGCCACTCGTAGCTTTCGAGCTGCGAAAAGCCCTCGTCCGCCATGTTCGGCAGGTTCGGGAAGCCCACGGGATTGCGGCTGCCGGTGGAGGCGAGCGCGTTCAGCTTGCCGGCCTCGATGAACTGCTTCACCCCCGGCGGCGCGACGATCATCATCTGGATGCGGCCCGCGACGAGTTCGAGGGCGGCGGGGCCGGCGCCCTTGAACACGACCGGCGTCACCTTGAGCCCCGCTTCGTGCTTGAACCGCTCCATCATCACGTGGCCGTTGCTCAGGCCGCCGGCGATGCCGTAGAAATACTTGTCCGGGTTCTGCTTGACCAGCGCGACGAGCTCGCGGACGTTGCGCGCGGGAACCGAGGGATGCACCACGAGCACGCTCGACAGCCGCGTGAGCGTCGTGACCGGCGCGAAGTCGGCGCGCACGTTGTAGCCGATGTCCTTGTTCACGAACGGGTTCACCACGTGCGAGCTGGAGACCAGGCCGAACGTGTAGCCGTCGGCCGGCGCCCGCGCGACCTCGGCCGTGCCGATGGCGCCGTTGGCGCCCGGCCTGTTGTCGATGACCACCGGCTGGCCGAGCACGTCGGCCATCTTCGTCGCGAGCAGGCGGCCGATCGCATCCGTCGCCCCGCCCGTGCCGTAGGGAATGACGAGACGGATCGGCTTGGTGGGCCAGCCGGCCGGATTCGCTCCCTGCGCATGCGCGAACGAAGCGGCCAGCAGGCCGCCCGCCGCGGTGACGATGCGTCGCCGCGAAATGTCGATGCTGTTCATGTGCCTTGTCTCCATCGTTGTGGTGTGGCCGTGATTCAGGCCGGGGGCGCGCTCTCGGCCATGCGCTGCTTGGCTTCGAGCGAATAGGGGGCGGTCATGACGCGGATCGGCGAGCCCGCGAGGTACGCGAGGATGTTCTCCAGCGACTCGCCGTAGAACACGCGGAACTGCTCGTCGGTGATGTAGCCGGTGTGCGGCGTGAGGACGACGTTGTCCAGACTGCGCAGGGGATGTTGCTTCGGCAGGGGCTCCACGTCGAACACGTCGAGGCCCGCGCCCCCGATGCGCCCCTCTTGCAGCGCGGCGACGAGCGCCTGCTCCTGCACGATGGGGCCGCGCGAGGTATTCACGAGAAATGCGCCGGGCTTCATGAGACGAAGCTCCCGGTCGCCCAGGAGTCCGCGCGTGCGGTCGCTCAGCACGAGCTGGATCGTGACGACGTCGGAGCTCGCGAGCAATTCATCAAGCGCCACCCGGCGCGTGCCCGCCGCCTCGGCCGCTTCGCTCGTGAGGTTCTGGCTCCATGCCACCGTCTTCATGCGGAAAGCGTGCGCGATGTCCAGCATGCGCTTGCCGGCGATGCCGAGCCCGAGGATGCCCAGCGTCTTGCCCTGCAGGGGCACGGTCGGCCGCGTCTGCCATCCGCCCGCCTTGATCGCGCGGTCGTCGCGCACGATGCCTCGCGTCAGGGCGAGGATCAGGCCCCAGGCGAGTTCGGGCATCGCCGCCATCACGGACGCCGTGTTGCACACCGTGATGCCCTGGCGGCGGGTCGCGTCGAAGTCGACGGCCCAGTTGTCCGTGCCCGTCACGCACAGCAGTTTCAGCTTCGGCAGCCGCGCGAGCAGCGAGGCCGTGAAATGCGTGCGCTCGCGCTCCGACACGACGATGTCGAAGGGCGCGAGGCGCTCGGCGATCGCGTCCTCGGTGTCCAGGTGATCGTGGAAGAAAGTGACTTCGGCCTCGCGCCCGAGGCGAGACCAGTCGGCGACCTCGCGCACGATGCGCATGTAGTCGTTGATCACCGCAACGCGCAGCATGGTGCCGTCCTCGCGCCGTGCGCTTTCCGGCTCAGGCGAGCCGGAAGTTCAGTTCGACCGTCACGCCGTTCGGGTCGGTGACGAACAGCTGCTTCAGCGAAAGCTGGGGGACGTCCCGCTCGACGTAGGCGATGCCCAGGCGCTGCAGATGCGCGAGCGCGCCGTCGAAGTCGGGGCCGTCGAACGCCACGTGGTCGATCGCGCCGCCGCCTGTGAGCGTGGACACGTCCTTCGCGCCGAGATGCGCCTCCAGCTCCTTCATGGCCTGCGGGTTCGTGGCGTCGACGCCGCTCACATGCACGACCGGAATGTCCGCGCGGTCGTACAGCCAGGCGCCGGGACGCGTGCTCGGCCGCGGCCCCACGCGCAGCCCGAGCACCTCGGTGTAGAAGTCGATCGTCTCCTGCATCTTCGGGGTGCGGAGGTTGTAGTGGTCGAGGCGAAGCTTCATCGCAGGGGCCTTGCGGTTGATCCGTTAATGATAGGTCAATAAATTGGACGTCGCAACGGGGGACTCCTGGAGGTACCATTCCCACTCATTCGTTCGGCAGCAGGAAGAGGATTCATTGAGCGCCACCCGTTCCACCCCGGCCCGCAAGGCAGGCGCCGCCGCGGCGAAGACACCCGCGCCGAAGACGCGGCTGGCGCCGGAAGATCGCAAGCGCCACATCGTGGAGACGGCGGCGGACTTTTTCGCGGAGCACGGATTCGAGGCCGGCACGGCGGACCTTGCGCGTGCCCTGGGCGTGTCGCAGCCCCTGATGTACCGCTATTTCCCGTCGAAGCAGGACCTCATCCAGCACGCGTACGAGCACGCTTTTCCCTCGGCCAATTACTACGCGCGCTGGCTGCGGGAGCTGGACGACCGGGACGTTCCGCTGCGCGAGCGGCTGGTCTGCTTCTACGTCGACTACACGAGCGCGCTGCTGAACCCGAAGTTCCTGCGACTGACCAGCTGGGCTCGCCTTGTGGGCAGCGACCACCTGAACGCGAAATACACCGAGATGCTGAACGCGGAGATTCTTCCCCGCATCGCGCGCGCGCTGCGGCACGAACTGCTCGGCGAGTCGAGGCCTC
>NZ_JBFWNP010000038.1:0-52662 GCF_050250995.1 Ramlibacter sp. | reverse complement strand
CGCAAGGCCGAGGGTGGCTACAAGCTGACCGGCAGCAAGATGTGGATCACCAATTCACCCATTGCCGACGTCTTCGTCGTGTGGGCGAAGGACGACGAGGGCGCGATCCGCGGCTTCGTGCTGGAGAGGGGCTGGAAGGGCCTGAGCGCGCCGAAGATCGAAGGCAAGGTCGGCCTGCGCGCCTCCGTCACCGGCGAGATCGTGATGGACGACGTGTTCTGCCCCGAGGAGAACGCCTTCCCCGAGGTGCGCGGCCTGAAGGGTCCGTTCACCTGCCTGAACTCCGCGCGCTACGGCATCGCCTGGGGCGCACTGGGCGCGGCCGAAGACTGCTGGCACCGCTCGCGCCAGTACACGCTGGACCGCAAGCAGTTCGGCAAGCCCTTGGCCGCCAATCAGCTGATCCAGAAGAAGCTGGCCGACATGCAGACCGAGATCACGCTGGGGCTGCAAGGCTGCCTGCGCCTGGGCCGCATGAAGGACGAGGGCACGGCATCGGTGGAGATCACCTCGATCATGAAGCGCAACTCGTGCGGCAAGGCGCTCGACATCGCGCGGGTGGCGCGCGACATGATGGGCGGCAACGGCATCAGCGACGAATTCGGCGTCGCGCGGCATCTGGTGAACCTGGAAGTCGTGAACACCTACGAAGGCACCCACGACATCCACGCGCTGATCCTGGGGCGGGCGCAGACGGGGATCGCGGCCTTCTGAAGCCGCGACGTCGGTAGCGCCTCGAGCACGGTCCTGCGCGTCGACACGCCGGTTGCCGCAGCGGCGCACAGCGAGTACGCTTCGCTCTCGCAGGGTGGACTGTCGCGCTCACAACGATTGCGCGGTGCCTCGCACTTGCCACTCCAGAGGAGCCGCCATGTCGCACCCGAAGACCCCCCTCGATCTCGATCTCGCCATCGTCGGTGCGGGCATCTGCGGCGTCATCGCCCTCCACTACGCCCGTCGGGCTGGCTTGCATGCCCGTGTGTTCGATGCGCAACCCACGGTTGGCGGCCTGTGGCGGCAGTTGCCGGCCTGGCAGGACATCCAGATCGCCGCCGCCGACTGGACCATCGGGGATATTCCCCTCGCGGGCACGTTCCAGCCGCACATCGTGGCGAACATCGAAGCATGGGTCGAGCGCTTCGACATGGCGAACGACATCGCGCTGTCCACCCCCGTGCGGGCAACACCGCGGCCCGGCGGGTGGACGGTCGCGACGCCCGAGGGCGATGTGGCCGCCGCGAACCTCCTTGCCGCAACCGGCGCGCACAACGTGGCGTTCATTCCGCCGGTGCGGCGCGTCGGCAGCGAAGTGGCGGAACTTCACTCGTCGGCACTCGAGGATCCCGGCGTGCTCGCGGGCAAGTCGGTGCTGGTCATCGGCGCGGGCGCCTCGGCGCTCGACCTGCTGGACCTGGCCGTGCAGCACGGTGCGCGCGAGATCGCCTGGGCGCATCGCGGCCTGCGCTGGTTCACGCCCACCCGCAAGCCGAAGGCAGTCGCCGGCAGCGTGCGAGACCTCTCGCGCCTGCAGGCCGCGGGCATGACGCATGCGCAGCAAAGCGCCGCGATCGAGGGCGATCTGCGCGGCCGCTACGCAAAGATGGGGCTGCAGTCGATCATGCCCGCTTACGCTTTCGATATCCTGCAGCAGCAGCTGGTACCCGGGAGGCACCGCATGATCGAGCACTTTGCATCGATCCGCCGCATCGCCGCGGGGCCGGAACTGATCGAGGGAAAAACGGTGACGCTGACCGACGGAACGCAGCTCCAGACGGACCTCGTGCTTTGGGGCACCGGGTACACCACCGACCTGTCGTGGCTCGACGTGCCTGCACTGGCCACGGTGCGGAACACGCACGACCTGCGGCGGCGCTGCGGTGGTGCATTCCGCAGCCTCGACGCGCCGCAGTTGTTCCTTCCGGCCGTCGGCCTCGACGGCGTCGGGTCGACATCGTTCGCGTATTCGCTGTCGTGCCGCTCGATCATGTCGCACATCCGCGGCACGGCGGACCTGGGGCTGGATCCGGTCCTGCACAACATCAATCACTTCGACCTGGTCACCTACCTTGCGCCGCGCGATCCCGCGAGCTTCCCGGCCGGGTGGGAAAAGCGGTATCGGGATCTGCAGCTTGAAACGCCGGACGATCAGCCGTATCCGATGCCGCCGTGAGGTGCGGGACGGGGCGGACGGGGATCGCCGCCTGCCGAGGCCGCAGCGTCAAAAGGTCTTGTACGGCAGGAACTTGCCCGAGAGCACGACCTTCACCCGGTCGCCTTTCTCGTTCGGCTCGCGCGCGATGTCCATCGAGAAATCGATTGCGCTCATGATCCCGTCGCCGAACTCCTCGTGGATCAGTTCCTTGATCGTCGCGCCATACACGTTCACGATCTCGTACCAGCGATAGATCAGCGGGTCCGTCGGAACGGAGGTCGGCAGCGAGCCCTTGTACGGCACGACCTGCAGCCACTTCTGCTCGTCCTCGCTCAGCGCGAAGATGTCGCCCAGCACGCGCGCCTGTTCGGCGCTCGCGGTCATCTGGCCGAGGCACAGCGCGGTGGTCCATTCCTTCGACTGGCCGACCTTCGCGGCCACGTCGGCCCACGACAGGCCCCGGGACACCTTGGTGGCGATGATCTTTTCGGTGACGTCGTTGCGGTTCATGCGTTGCTCCTGTGGACGAGGAAGTCCACGATGTGGTTGCGCAGGTCGTAGTAACCCGGCAGGTGGTGGAGCCCGGCGCGCTTGCGCGTGCGGGGCAGGGGATTGACGACCTCTTCGGCGATGCCGCCGGAGGAGGTGTCGGTCGCATTGCGCATCAGCAGGATGCGGTCGGCCAGGAGGATGGCCTCGTCCACGTCGTGCGTGATCATGAAGACGGTCTGGCGCGTCTCGCGCACGATCGCCATCAGCTCGTCCTGGATCGTGCCGCGCGTGAGCGCGTCGAGCGCGCCGAAAGGCTCGTCGAGCAGCAGCATCTTGGGCTGGATCGCGAACGCGCGGGCGATGCCCACGCGCTGCTTCATGCCGCCCGACAGCTGCGAGGGCTTCTTGTCGATGGCGGCGTGCAGTCCCACCATCGCGACGAATTGCTCCACCTGCGCGTCGACCTGCGCCCGTGACCACTGCGGCCAGCGCGACTCCACCGCGAAGGCGATGTTCTTGCGCACGGTGAGCCACGGCATGAGCGCATGGCTCTGGAACACGACCCCGCGCTCCAGGCCCGGACCCGCGATCTCCCGGCCGTCCATGAAGACGTGCCCCGACGTGGCCGTGTCGAGACCCGCAAGCACATTGAGGATGGTCGTCTTGCCGCAGCCCGAGTGGCCGATGATGCACACGAACTCGCCGCGCGCGATGGTGAAGTGGACGTTGTCGAAGACCGGCTTGCCGGGAACGAAGGACTTGCCCAGCGCCTCGACGCTCAGGAATTTCGCTTCGCTGGCCGGGGGACGATGCTCGGCGGGGGAAACGACGGCAGGGTCCACGCGCTCACTCCACATACGTCACCATCTTCTGCAGCCGCGCGAACATGAGGTCGAGCATCATCCCGACGACGCCGATCACGAGGATCGCGAAGATCACGTTCGTGAGCGACAGGTTGTTCCACTCGTTCCACACGAAGTAGCCGATGCCCGTGCCGCCCACCAGCATTTCGGCGGCGACGATCACGAGCCACGCGATGCCCATGCTGATGCGCATGCCGGTGAGGATGGTCGGCGCGGCCGCCGGGAGGATCACGCGCAGCGCCCGGCGCAGCGGCCGCACTTCGAGCGTGCTCGCGACCGCCAGCCATTCGCGCTTGACCGAGGACACGCCGAACGCGGTGTTGATCAGCATCGGCCACACCGAACAGATGAAGATGACGAACACGCCGGAGACCGACGAGTCCTTGATCGTGTAGAGCGCCAGCGGCATCCACGCGAGCGGCGAGATCGGCTTGAGCACCTGGATGAAAGGGTCGAACGCCTTGTGCAGCAGGGGGCTCATGCCGATGACGAAGCCGAGCGGCACGGCCACGGCGCAGGCGATGAGGAAGCCGAGCGCCACGCGGCCGAGCGAGTGCCCGAGCTGGATCGCGACGCCCTTGTCATTGGGGCCGTTGTCGTAGAAGGGGTCCGACAACTGCTTCGCCATCGCCGCGCCCATCTGCCCGAGCGTCGGAAAGCCCGTCGTCTTCTGCGACCCCGGGTCCTTGCCCATCATCTTCTGATACTCGATCTGCTCCGCCGTCATGCCCGCCGCTCCGCCTGCCGACTGCGCCGCCGCGCCGCCGGACGGCTGCGTGGCGGCGAACCAGATGCCGAGGAAGACGCCGAGCAGCAGCAGCGAGACCAGCGCCGCCTTGAAGTCGAGCGACTTCACGCCGCGCCCATCTTGCTGATCGCGAAGCCCTTGACGTACTCGTCGGGCTTCGCGGGATCGAACTCCTTGCCCATCACCTTGAACTTGCGGTACGCGCCCTCGGGCGGCTTGAAGCCCGCCTGGGACATGTACTTCTTCGCGTCGGTGAGCATGAACACCTTCTCGGCGATCTGCTTGTAGTTGACGTCGCCCTTCACGTAGCCCCAGCGCTTCATCTGCGTGAGCATCCATACGGCCATGCTCTGCCACGGCACGGGGTCGAAGTTGGCGCGGTCCGGCACGTTCTTGATACTGCCCAGGCCGTCGGCGAACTTGCCGGTGAGCACCTGCGCGATCACGGTCTCGGGCTGGTTCAGGTACTGCGCCGGTGCGATTACCTTGGCGATGAGTTCGCGGTCCCGGGGCTGGCTGGCCATGAAGGATGCGGTCAGCACGGCGCGATAGAGTGCCGCGAAGCTGTTGGGGTTCTGGCGGATGAACTCGTCGCTCACGCCGAACGCGCAGCACGGGTGGCCGTCCCAGATCTCCTTCGAGAGGATGTGGATGAAGCCGACTTCGTCGTAGACGGCGCGCTGGTTGAAGGGATCGGGGCCGAGGAAGCCGTCGATGTTGCCGGCGCGCAGGTTCGCCACCATCTCGGGCGGCGGCGTCACCCGGATCTGCACGTCGGTGTCGGGGTTCACGCCATGCTCCGCCAGGTAGTAGCGCAGCAGGAAGTTGTGCATGGAGTATTCGAACGGCACCGCGAACTTGAAGCCCTTCCACGTCTTCGGGTCGCGCTTGTCCTTGTGCTTCACGTGCAGCGTGATCGCCTGGCCGTTGGTGTTCTGGATGCTCGCGACATTCATCGCGATCGGGTTGGAGCCCAGGCCCATGCTCATGGCCAGCGGCATCGGCGACAGGAAGTGCGAAGCGTCGTGCTCCTTGTTGATCATCTTGTCGCGAATGAGCGCCCAGCCCGCTGTCTTGTTCAGCTGCACGTTGAGCCCCTCCTTCTTGTAGAAGCCCAGGGGGTCGGCCATGATCAGCGGCGACGCGCAGGTGATGGCGATGAACCCGATCTTGAGATCTTTCTTCTCCGGCGTGCCGCGGGCCTGCGCCATCGCCTGCAGGGCGGAGATGGGCAGCACCGAGGCGATGGCGGCGCGCGCGGTGTTCGCGCCCACGGCCTTCAGGAAGCCGCGGCGCACCGCGTCGACGGGGAACAATGCCTTGACGAGCGATGCCTCGACGAAGTTGGCCGAGAGCTCTTCTTCCGACGCCGCCGTGGCGTGCTGGTCGGGCGCGTGGTCGCGTCCGCAGGCGCAACGCAGCATCAGGGGGCGGTCGGCATCGTAGGCATCGTTGGGCGGGGGCATGTGCAACCTCGTGGAGTGGATGCAGACCCTTTGCAAGCACAGTGCCCGCTTGCGGGGAGGCGCGGGGGTGCCGTCGCGCACCGATTCAGCCCGTGCGCGCCCCGAAGTGAAGTGCGCCGCCCCGCAGCGGGGCAGGCGCAGGTCCGGGGGCCGGGCTCACAGGCCGTACCGCTCGCCCCATCGCCGCGGCATCATCCGATCCACCAGCAAGGCAACGAGCATCGACGCTCCCAGCAAGGGGAACACCAGCCCGAGCACGGCGGCAATCGCGATGGCGCCGGCCGCCGCGCGATCGCCCTCGCGACGCGGCGGCGCCGCGAGGCGGCCCCGGGGTCGCCGCTTCCACCACATCACGGCCGCCGACACGGCCAGCGCAATGATGGAGAGGCAGGCCGCCAGCATCGCGAGCTGGTTGATCCAGCCGAACTGCACGCCGGTGTGGATATTGATGCCCCATTCGACGACGCGGCCCGCCGCACCGTAGTCGCGATAGCCCACGTCGGACAGCACGGCCCCCGTGTACCGGTCGAGGTGCACGACACGCTGCCCACGCACGTCGTCGGGGAACAGCATCGCCGAGTAAGTCCCGCGAGGACCTTTGGGCAACGCGATGGGGGTGCCGCCGGGCAGGCCGAGGCGCTCGAAAATCTGCACTGCGGAGTTGACGCTGAGGGAGGGCGCTTCCGGTGGCGCCGGATCGGCGGAAGCGCCTGCCGGCGCGTGTCCTCCGTGCGCCGAAGGCGGCACGGCCGATCGCGGCACCGGCGCGTGCGACACCACCCACGGCACGCGCGTGCCGCCGGTCGCGGGCGGCACCGATGAATCCGGCCCCGGCCCGAACAGGTGCTTCGGCAAGCCGACTCCCAGCTCCCCGGTGATGCGGCCGAATTGCTGGCCCCAGTACGCCGACCACGGCATGCCGGTCGTCGCCAGGAACAGGATCGCGGCCGACGCCAGTGCGCCCGTCACCGCGTGCACGTCCCGCCACCAGGTGCGCTGCGCGGGTCGCCCCCGCACGGTGACGACGCCATCGCGTCGGCCGCGCGGCCACCAGAGGAAGAGGCCCGAGACGACGAGCACGATGGCCCAACCCGCCACGATCTCAACGCCGTAGTTTGCCCATTCGCCCACGATCGCGAGCGAATGGAGACCCTTGACCACTTCCGCCAGGCGCAGCGCGTCCGGCAACTCGCCGAGCGGCTGCCCCGTGGCGGGGTCGAGGTAGACGCCGACGATGCCTTCGCTCGTGAGGATGCCGACTTCCGCACTCCGTCCGGGCTCGGGCGGCGCGATGTAGCGAACGGGCTGGCCGGCTCGCGCCTGGAGCGCTCGGCCGATCAAGGTCTCGGCATCCAGCGCGGGTGACGCGGCCGTGCTCGCCGTGCGCAGGTGGGCGTAGACCCGCGCCTCGATCTCGTCCTTGAACAGGTAGACCGCGCCCGTGGCCGCCATGAGGGCGAGGAACGGCAGGCAGACCAGGCCCGCATAGAAGTGCCATCGCCAGACCCGGCGGTACAGCGACGAGTCCGCGATGGGCGGGTCCTGGGCGGATGAAGAAGTCATGTCAGAACTTCAGCCGCGCGCCCACGTGCAGCGAGCGCGGCGCCCCCGGATTCAGGATCGCTGCATTCGCGGCGGCGACGTCGCGCACGCTGAAGTACGAGACGTACTTCCGGTCGCCCGCGTTGCGCAGCTCGCCATACACCTCCCAGTGCTTGCGCGTGTAGCCGGCTCGCAGTCCCCACAGCGTGTAGCTGTCGACCGCGTACGTGTTGACGAAGTCGACGTCGCGCCGGCCGACGAGGTCGAACGTGGGGCCGAAAAAGAAGCCGCCCGCGTGGCGGTACAGCAGTTCGCCCTTGATCGCGTAGCGCGGCGCCGCCGGGAGCCGGCGATTTCCGTAGGTGGCGTCGCCGTCGAACTTGAAGCGGTTCAGGGTGATGTTCACGCGCGGCTCCAGCCGATGCGCGCCCGCGGCATCGAGCGCCATGCTGCCGCCGAGCAGCGCTTCGACGCCCGCGTGGATCGTCCGGCCGACGTTGGTCGACAGGCTGGTGCCCGGGGACGACGGGTCGTCGCGCGACAGGATCTCGCCGTGCAATCGTCCGTAGTACACGGCCACGTCCCAGTGCATGCGGTGACGCTCGAAGCTGTGCGAGCCGCGCGTGCCCGCTTCCACCACCACGCCCCGCATCGCATCGAGCGTGGCGTTGTTGCCGCGAACGTCGTCGTCGAGTTCGTACAGCGTCGGCGCTTCGTACAGGCGACTCAGGTTCGCGAACACCTGCCGGGTCGGCGACAGCTCGTGGATCACGCCCACGCGCGGATTGATGCTGTCGAAGTCGGCCTTCGGGTTGCGCAGCGCGCCGGTCCTTGCGTCGGTGTTGCGCACTTCGCGGCTGCCCGTCACGGCCTGCGCGCCGTACACCGCCGTCCACCGGGGGGCGAATTTCCAGCGGTCGACGAGGAACAGCTCGAGGTTGTCGGCGCCGTTGTCCACGCCCGTGCTCAGGGTCTGCGCGCCGCCCGGCACGTAGCCGAAGTTCCCGCCCCTCACGCGCGTGCGCCCGTAGTTCAGTCCGGCCAGGACGTCGTGCTCGCCCACGCGGCGCTCGTAGCGCAGCGTCGCGCCCAGATTGCGCTGCACGGTGTCGATCAGGAGCGAGAAGAAGGGCGGCGAATACACGATCGGGTGGTAGAGACGCTGCTCCTCGAACGAGAGGCCCGCGACCAGGCTGGAATGGGCGTCGATGTCCCAGACGGTGCGGTTGGCGATGCGCGACGTGCGCACGTTCAGGCGGTAGTTGCCCGCCACGGCCGCCGCTTCCGCCGAACGCGGGTCGGCCTCGAACTGCGCGCGGGTCAGCGCGCCGGGCAGCTGCTGCTCGTTGTCGATGCCGCTCAGGTAGAAGCGCGTGCTCAACGACTCGCCGAGCTGGATGCCGGCGTTCGCATAGATGCCTTGCCTTTCCTGCTTCTGGTGCGCGCGAAAGCCGTCGCTGCGCTTGACTTCGCCCGAGACCAGCGCATCGAAATTGCCCGAGACGCCGCCGACGCTGAAGCGCGCCTGCCGCTGGCCGTGGCTGCCGGCCTGGACGAGCGCTTCCCACGGCTCGCCATCCCTGGCCGTGGGCGAGATGAAGTCGATCGCGCCGCCGAGGGTGCTCGCGCCGTAGGTGAGCGCGTTGGCGCCGCGGGCCACGATGGCGCGCCGCATCGACAGCGGATCGACGTCGCGGTTGTGATTGTTGCCGTCGGCCGCGGTCACGGGCAGGCCATCGACGAGCAGCTTCACGCCGTTGCCGTCGTAATTGGTGGCGTCGAGGTTCGAGCCGCGGATCGACAGGAAGCTGGAGTCGCCCGTCAATCCGCTGGCCGCCCACACGCCGGGCGTGAAGCGCAACATGTCGGTCAGGCTGGTCACGCTGCGAAGGCGCATTTCCTCGCCTTCGACGACCGTGACGCCGCCGGGCGTCCGGCTGCGTTCGGCCTCGATCTGCTTGCGCGACTGGTCGCCGTCGCGTTCGCCCGAGACGGTGACGGCCGGCAAGGCGGTCGGCTGTGTGTTCTGGGCCTGTGCGGTCGTCCAGGGAAGGGCGACGAGCGCTGTCGCCACCATGCATGATTTCTGAAACACGGAAAACTCCTGACAAAACGGGCTGGATCGTCCCTTCGTCGTCACGCAAGTGCGACGCGAAAGGCCATGCGTGCCCCTGGCGGGGCACGTCGAGAGGGGATCAGCCGCGCGCGGGAGGCGCGTGTGCAGGAGGCGTGGGCGACTGGGAGCGAGCCGGCGGCGCTCGCCTGGGGGCCACCGCCGCCGGTTCGAGCCCGGCGGCGCGCAGGGCAACCGTGGGTGCGAGTTCCGCCGGTGCAGGCGAGCCTGCGGAGAGCGCGCAGAGCAGCGTGCAATTCGCGAGCTGCTCGGCGTTCGGCGCGCCTTCGTCGAGCGCCGCGCGAAGTTCCGCGGGCAGCACGTCCCAGGCCGCAGCGGCGGAGGCGGCGTCGCCGCACCAGGGCATGCTGCCGGACGTGTGTCCGCCCATGACCGTTGCGTGCGCCACGGGCATCCATGCCTGCGCGAGCCATGCAAGCATGACGAAGAAAACGCGCAGACGCTGGCGCAGGGCGGAAGGCTTCACGGCGAGCGGATTGTAGACGTCTTCGCGCGCAGGCCCGTGCGGTGGGGCGCGCACGGCGCCCGTTGGCGCTCGCGGCGTTCCGCTCTGGCACCATGACGGTTCGCGACATGCTTCACCTCCACTTTTCCAACCGCTACGAATCGCTGGCCGAGCAGCTGTTCGCGCGCCTTGCCGGACCGCGCGCCAATGTGTTCGAGCCGGATGCGGTGCTGGTGCCCAGCGCGGCCATCCGGCGCGCGCTGACCCTCGGCATCGCCGACCGCGAGGGTGTCTGCGCCAACATCGACTTCCTGTTCCTCGCGCGCTGGCTCTGGACGCAGGTCGCCCGCGTGGTGCCGGGGGTCCAGGCGGAGTCCCCCTTCGACCCCGAAGCGCTGGCCTGGCGCGTGTACGACATCCTGCGCGATCCGGCCTTCGTGTCTGCGCATCCCCGCCTCGCCGCCTACCTGGCCGAGGCCGACGAGGTGATGCGTTTCGACCTGGCCACGCGCGCCGCGGGCCTGCTGGAGCAGTACGTCACCTATCGCACCGACTGGCTCGAGACCTGGCAGGCGGGCGCGCTTGCCGGCATCGATTCCCCCGACGAGGCCTGGCAGGCTGCGCTGTGGCATCGCATCGCGGCCGAGCTCGGCCTCGGCACGACGCACCCGATCGCGGCGATGGCGCAACGGCTCGCCGAGGGCGGCGAGGCGCTTGCGCGCGATGCGGGCCTGCCCGGCTGCGTCCACGTCTTCGCGCCCTCGGCGATGCCGCCGCTGCATCTGCATGCGCTGCAGGTGCTGGGCCGGTGCATGGACGTGCATCTGTACGTGCAGAGTCCCTGCCGCGAGTTCTGGCACGACATCGTCGACGAGCGCCGGCTGAGCCGGCTCGAAGCGCAAGGGCGCGCGGATGCGCACGAAGTCGGGCACCGCCTGCTGGCGGCCTGGGGCGGCCAGTCGCAATCGCACCTCGCCCTGCTGGCCGATGCAGGCGCGGGCGCGAACGAGGACGAGCGCTATGTGCAGAGCGGGAGCGACTCGCTGCTCGCGCGTCTGCAGGACGGAATTCTGGACCTGAGGGAATTCGAACCCGCAAGCGTCGTGCTGGCCGACGACGATCGCAGCGTGCAGATCCATGCCGCGCATTCGCTAACGCGCGAGCTCGAAGTGCTGCACGACTGTTTGCTGGGCCGCTTCGCGGCCGATGCCTCGCTGCGGCCGTCCGACGTGCTCGTCGTGACGCCGGATCTCGAACGCGCCGCGCCGCTCGTCGAGGCGGTGTTCGGAACGGCCTCCGGGCCGCGCCACATCCCCTTCGCCATCACGGGCCGCGCGCGCAGCGAGGTCGATGCGCCCGTGCGTGCGTTCCTCGAACTGCTGTCGATCGCATCGTCGCGCTGCACGGCCACGCAGGTGCATGGCCTGCTGCAGCAGCCGGTGGTGGCGCGCCGCTTCGGGCTCGATGCCGAAGCCCTGCAACGCATCCACGGCTGGATCGCCGGTGCGGGCATTCACTGGGCGCTGGATGCGGAACACGTCGACGGGTTCGCCCTGCCGCGCCATGCGTCGCACACCTTCGAGGACGGGCTCGACCGGCTGTTCCTCGGCTACGCGCTTCCGACCGAAGTCGACGTGCCCTTCGACGGCACGCTGCTGCCGCAGGGCGATGCGGAGGGGTCGTCCGCCCTTGCGCTGGGCGCGTTCCGGCAGTTCGTCGATCGCTTGCGCGCCTTGCGCGATGGCTTGTCGCAGCCGCGGGGCGCGGTGGCATGGGGCGCGTTCCTGCACGAGGCCGCGGACGATTTTCTCGAACCCGACGACGACGAGCTCGAAGACCATGTCGAACTGCATGCCGCGTTCGATGCGGTCGCGCAGGCCATGGTGCGCGGCGGCGTCGATGGCGCGGTGGGTGCGACGGTCGTGCGGGCCGCGCTGAAGTCGGCGCTGGATGTCGCGGCGATGGGCGGGGTTCCGACGGGGCGCGTGACCTTCACGAGCATGACGAGCCTGCGCAACCTTCCGTTCCGGATCGTCTGCGCGCTGGGCATGAACGACGGCGCGTTTCCCACGCCCGACCGGCCACCCGAGTTCGACCTGATGGCGCACCGGCCGCGCCTGGGCGACCGGCAGCGGCGCATCGACCAGCGCACGCTGTTTCTCGACCTGCTGCTCGCGGCGCGCGACTGCTTCTATCTGAGCTATACCGGCCGCAGCATCCGCGACAACGCGCCGCTGCCGCCGTCGGTGATGGTGTCCGAGCTGCTGGACGTGCTCCTGCCCGCGATGGCTGGCGATGCGCGCGAGGCGCGCGCGCGGCTCGTCACCGCGCATCCCTTGCAACCGTTCAGACCCGCGCCGCGCGCCGTTGAAGCGCAGGTGCAGGTGCAGGTGCAGCCCGCGCCGGAGATCGAGGAGGGCGAGGGCGAAGAGGAAGTGTTCGAGCCCTCGCTCGCCTTCTTCGCCGCACCGCTCGCGCCGCCCGGCCCCGAGTGGCGCGAGGTCTCGCTCGACACCCTGATCCGCTTCTTCCGCAACCCGAGCCGCTATCTGCTCAAGGAGCGGCTGGGCGTCGAACTGCCGCGCGAGGAGGACACGCTCGACGACGACGAGCCTTTCCTGCCGACCGTGCCGGCGCGCAGTGCGCTGGCGCAACGCCTGCTGCCCCTGCTCCTCGCCGGCGCGCAGGCCGATGCCGTGCGGCCGCTCGCGCGGGCGGGCACCGAGCTGCCCGTCGGCGCGCTCGGCGATGCCGACCGCGAGAGCGAGGTGACGTCGCTCGCCGAATTCGCGCGCGAGGTACGCGAGGCCTGTGGCGGGCCGGCGATGGCGCCGGTGAACTCGACGATAGCGATCGAGGTCGACGGCGAGGCGTGGCGCGTCCACGCGAGCTGGCCCGACCTGCGACCGACGGGGCTCGTGCGATGGCGCTACGACAAGGAACATGCGCGCGACGTGCTGCAGTCGTGGCTGCGCCATCTCGCCTTGTGCGCGTCGGGGCTCGAGGGGGTCGCGCCCTGCACGCTGTGGATCGGGCTGGGCGGACGGCGCGAGTTCGCGCCGCGATCCGCGGCATACGCGACACAGGCGCTGGCCGAACTGCTGCGGCTCTACCGCGACGGGCTGGTCGCGCCGCTGCCATTCTTTCCCAAGGCCTCGTGGGCCTATGTGTCGAACGACGGCTCGGCGTCGAAGGCGCGGCAGGCGTGGATCGGCAGCCCGCAGTTCGGCGGCGAATCGCGCGACGTCGCGTACCGGCTCGCGTTTCGCGGCGTGCAGGACCCGCTCGATGCCGCGTTCGAGCGCGTGGCGGATGCGGTGTTCGCGCCGATCTTCGCGGAGGCGGCGCCATGAGCGCGCAGCCGCTCGACGTCTTCCGGGTTCCGCTCGCCGACACGCAGCTCATCGAGGCGTCGGCCGGCACGGGCAAGACCTGGAACATCTGCGGCCTCTACCTGCGCCTCGTCCTGCAGGCATCGCTGCAGGTGCAGCAGATTCTCGTCGTCACCTTCACGAATGCGGCCACGGCCGAGCTGCGGGAACGTATCCGCGACCGCATCGCGCAGGTTCGCACGCGCCTGGAGGGCGTGGAGCACGGCGGGACGTCGAGCGACCCCTTTGTCGAAACGCTGCTCGCGACCACGCGCGCACTCGGCATCGACGACGCGTCGATGAAGGCGCGGCTCACGCAGGCGCTGCGCCACTTCGACGAGGCGGCCATCTTCACGATCCACGGCTTCAGCAAGCGTGCGCTCGACGACGCGCCCTTCGCCGCGCGCCTGCCGCTCGTGCAGGAGCTCACCGCGGACGATGGCGATCTGCGGCACGAGGTCGTCAACGACTTCTGGCGGCGCAACGTCGCGGGCGCGGACCTCGCGCCGGAGCTCGCCGCGTGGCTGCTGCAGAAGAAGGATTCGCCCGATCGCCTTGCGGGCCTGCTGAAGCGGCATGCGGGCAAGCCGCTGTCGCGGGTGAAGTGGCCCGACGGGACGGAGAGTGCGCCGCGGGTGGACGCGACCGCCTTGCGCGATGCGCATGCGCATGCGCGCTCGATCTGGCCCGCGGCGCGCGACAAGGTCGTGTCCTGCGTCATGGCGGCGCTGCCCGGCCTGCATGCCGGACGCTACAAGGAAGCGACGATCCGCAAGGCCGCCGAGCAATGGGACGCCGTGCTGCGCGCGCCCGACGCGATGGCGACGCCCCCGTGCGAAGACAAGCTCGCTCTGTTCACGCCCGGCGCGCTGAAGACCAAGGCGAAGATGACGCCGTGCGAGAAGCACCCCTTCTTCGACGCGGCGCAGGCGCTGCTCGATGCGTGGAAGGCGCTCGAACCCGATCTCGAGCGCGCGCGCTTCCATCTTCTGCGGCGCATGGTCGACGAATGCCCGCCGGCCCTGCGCGAACTCAAGCGGGAGCGCCGCCTGATCGGCTACGACGACATGCTGTTCAACCTGCACGAGCGCCTCGGCACCGGCGACGGCACGCTCGCCGCCGCGCTGCGCCAGCGCTTCCCCGCCGCGCTGATCGACGAGTTCCAGGACACGGACCCCCTCCAGTTCGCCATCTTCCGCGGCATCTACGAGGGCAGCGGCCTGCCGCTCTTCTTCGTCGGCGACCCCAAGCAGGCGATTTACAGCTTCCGCAACGCGGATCTGCATACCTATCTTCGCGCGCGCGACATCGCACGCGAGGAGTACACGCTCGCGGAGAACCAGCGTTCGACGGCGGCGCTGCTGCACGGCCTGAACGGACTCTTCGGCGTGAATCCGCGCGCCTTCATGCTCGACGGCCTGGCGTATCGGCCGGTCACGGCGGGCAGCAAGCCGCGGCCCGCGTTCGCCGATTCGACGGTGCCCCGTGGCGCCTTGCAGCTGTGGACCTTGCCGACGGGTGAAGAGGGCGCGCCGCTGTCCAAGAACGAAGCCAGGCGCGCGGCGTCGCAGGCCTGTGCCGCGGAGATCGCGCGCCTGCTTGCCGCGGGCTTGCGCGGGGAGGTGACGCTCGACGGGCGTCCGCTCGCCGCGGGCGACATCGCCGTACTCGTGCGCAGCCATGCGCAGGGCAGCGTGATGCGCCAGGCCCTGATGGCGCTGGGCGTGGGCAGCGTGGAGCTTTCGCAGGCGAGCGTGTTCCAGTCGCCGGACGCGGAGGAGGTCGAGCGCATCCTGCTCGCGGTGCTGCATCCGGCGCGCGAGTCGCTGCTGCGCGCGGCGCTCGCCACGGAGATCATGGGGCTCGATGCCGTCGCGATCGCGGCGCTGGACGAGCGCGCGATGCTGGCGCGCATCGAACGCTTCGGCGAGCATCTGGCGACGTGGACGAACCGCGGCATCGGGCCGATGCTGCGCGAGCTGTGGGTGGACGAGGGCGTCGAGCAACGGATGCTCGAGCGTGCCGATGGCGAGCGACGGCTGACGAATCTGCGGCACCTCGGCGAGTTGCTGAACGAGGCCGCGCAAACGCACCCCGGCCCCGAGACGCTGCTGCGCTGGCTGCAGCGCCAGCGGAGGGAGGACGCGGGCGGGGAAGAGGTGAACCAGCTGCGCCTGGAGTCCGACCGCAACCTCGTGCAGATCGTGACCGTCCACAAGTCGAAGGGTCTGGAGTATCCGGTCGTCTTCTGCCCGATGCTGTGGGACGGGCATCCCGGCCGGGCCGCCGAAGGGCTGGGGCGCGAGTACCACGATGCCGACGGCACGCCCGTCGTCGACTACCGCGATCCGCCCGACGACGAGAAGGCCGACATCAAGGCGCGCATGGCGCTGGAGCGCGACGCGGAGCGCGTGCGCCTGATCTACGTGGCGCTCACGCGCGCGGTGCATCGCTGCTATCTGGTGGTCGGCGCTTATGCGGTGAAGGCCGGGCGAGGGATGAGCACCGCGGAATGCACGCGCAACCCCTTGAACTGGCTCGTGGCCGGCGCGGGCCTGTTGCCCGGGCAGTGGAGCGAGAGCAAGCTGGAGGCGGCGGACGTCGTCGCCGCTTGGGAAGCGCTGGCCCGCGCGAATGCGCCGGAGGTGGCATTGTCCGCATTGCCCGAAGAGGCAGGCGTGGCCTTGCCGCCCGCGCCGGGCGATGAAGAATCCGCGCTGGCCGTCGTCTTGCCCGCGACCCTGGCGCCGGGCTGGCGCATCGCGAGCTACAGCAGTCTCGCGCACGCGGCGCGCAGCGAGCGCGCGGCGGTTGATCACGATGCGCGGGTGGAGCGCGCGGCGCGCTCGGGCGCGGTGCCCGAAGCGGTCGCCGACGACGACATCCTGCGCTTTCCGCGTGGCGCGCGCGCGGGCGAGACCTTGCACGCGGTCTTCGAGCGCGCCGATTTCGCCGATGCGGCATCGTGGCCTGCAGCCGTGGATGCCGCGCTGCGTGCGCGTCCGCCGGAGGCTGCCGCGCGCGATGCGCAGCAGGGCGCCATGGCCTTGCGCATGCTGGGCGACGTGCTCGCGACGCCGCTGCCCGGGGGCTTCAGGCTGAGCGACGTGAAGCCGGCGAAGCGCCTGATCGAACTCGAGTTCAGCCTGAGCGCCGGCGGCCTCGCGCCGCAGCGGCTCGTGGCCGCGCTGCAGCGACACGGCTACGCGCCGCCGTCCGTGAGCGCGGGCGTGCTGCACGGGTATCTGCGCGGCTTCATCGACCTCGTGTTCGAGCACGAAGGCCGCTTCCACATCCTCGACTGGAAGTCGAACCACCTCGGCCACGATGCGCGCGCGTATTCGGCCGAACGTCTCATGGGCGCCATGAACGAACAGGGTTATCACCTGCAGTACCTGCTCTACACGGTGGCGCTGCACCGCTGGCTGCGCCAGCGCCATGCGGCCTACGACTACGAGCGGCACTTCGGCGGCGTGTACTACCTCTTCGTGCGCGGCGTGCGGCCGGCGTGGGGTGCGGCGGGCGTGTTCTTCCACAAGCCGTCTCTGGAGGTCGTCGAGCAACTCGATGCATTGCTGGACGGGGGGCGAGGATGAACGCCGGAATTCTGGCGCAGGCGTTCGCCGGGCAAGTGGCGAAGTGGGCGGCGCGGCGGGGGGCGAGCCCCGAGGCCGTCGAGGGTGTGCGCGTCGCCGCGCAGCGGGTGAGCGAGGCGACGAGCAATGGGCATGTGTGCGCGCTGCTCGATGAAGTGGGGGTGTCGCGCGAGGCGCTGCTCGCATCGGGTGTGGTCGGGACGCCGGATGCGGCGGGCGCGAATCCGCTGATCGTCGACGACGAGGGGCGGCTGTATCTGCACCGGTACTTCGACTACGAGCGGCGGCTGGCGAGAAGGCTGATCGTGGCTTCAGCCGTCGTCCCCGCGCAGGCGGGGACCCAGGGCTTCCGTGTCCTCGCAGAGCGCCTCGCCTCGCTCTTTCCGCCATCCACGGAGGTGGACTGGCAAAAGATCGCCGCGGCGCTCGCGCTGCGCGGCCGCCTCACCATCGTGAGCGGCGGCCCCGGCACGGGCAAGACGACCACGGTGGTCAACCTCCTCGCATGCCTGCTGGAGCAGGACCCCGACGCACGCATCGCCCTCGCCGCGCCCACCGGCAAGGCGGCCGCGCGCATGACCGAAGCCATCCGTGCCCGAGCGCAGCATCTGCCGGAGGCGCTGCGCGACAAGCTGCCGCAAACGTCGTCCACGATCCACCGGCTGCTGCGCTACAACCCGCAGGCCAACGCCTTCGGCCACGATGCAGCGCGCCCGCTCGCTATCGATGCGCTGATCGTCGACGAGGCGTCGATGCTCGATATCGCGCTCGCAACGAAGCTGCTCGAAGCCGTGCCCGAGCACGCGCGAATCATCCTGCTCGGCGACAAGGACCAGCTCGCGGCGGTGGAGGCGGGGGCCGTTTTCGCCGAGCTCGGCGCCGACCCGTCGCTCACGAGCGCATGCCGCGAAGAACTCGCGCTGCTGTGCGGCATCGATCCGGGGCACATCGAGGCTCCGCCCGCCTCGCAGCACGGTGCCTTGAGCGATGCGGTGGTCTGGCTCACGCGCAACTACCGGTTCGCGGCCGACTCCGGCATCGGACGGCTCGCCGCGGACGTGAACGCGGGGCGGGTGGATGAAGCGGTCGAGTGGCTCGCGAATGGCGACGATGAGAGCGTCGTCTGGCGCGAGGGCGAGGGCGCCGCCGCGGCGATCGAATCGTATGCGCCGTATTTCGAGGTGTTGGGGCAGTGCCTCGCCGTGCCCCTCAGCCCAGAGGAGAGCGGAAGTTCGAACGCCGTCACTCGGGCGTTCTCCGCGTTCCGCGCGCTGTGCGCCACACGCGAGGGACCGGAGGGTGTCGATGCGATCAACGACGCCGTGACCCGCCACGCGCGCGCGCGCTTCGCCACCGGTCCCTCGCCGTGGTTCCCGGGTCGTCCTGTGATGGTCACCCGCAACGACTACGTCATGAAGCTGTTCAACGGCGACATCGGCATCGCGTTGCCGGATGCGTCGGGCGAACTCGTCGTGCATTTCCCGGAAGGCGAGGGCTTCCGGGCCGTGCCGACCCAGCGCATGCCCGCGCACGAGACCGCATTCGCGATGACCGTCCACAAGTCCCAGGGCTCCGAGTTCGACGAGGTACTCGTCGTGCTGCCGCGCCATGCCAGCCGCGTGCTGTCGCGCGAACTGCTCTACACGGCGGTCACGCGCGCCCGCGAGCGCGTGACGCTCGTCGCGAGCGAGGAATCGCTGCGCCCCGCCATCGGCGAGCGCACGGCGCGGCGTTCCGGCCTGGCCGCGCGCCTGCGCGAAGCGCAGACCGCTCGGACATAATATGACTATGCCCACCGCAACACCTGCCAAGCGCGGCCGGTCGCTCACCGCCGACCTCGTGCAGGCGCTCGGCGACCGCGTGCGCGATGGCCGGTGGGCCGCGGGCGCGAAGCTGCCGACCGAAGGCGAGATCATCGCGGAGTTCGGCGTGAGCCGCACCGTCGTGCGCGAGGCGATTTCGCGGCTGCAGGCAGGCGGCGTGCTCGAGACGCGCCACGGCGTCGGCACCTTCGTGCTGGGGCAGGGCCACGGCAGCGCCTTCCGCATCGACACCGCCCGGCTCGCGACGCTGCATGAAGTCATCGAAGTGCTCGAACTTCGCATCGGCGTCGAGACCGAAAGCGCCGCGCTCGCGGCCATGCGGCGCTCGCCTGCGCAGGTGGAAGCGCTGCGCTCGGCGCTCGAGGCCTTCTCTGCCGCGATGGAGGAAGGCCGCGACGCCGTCGGCCCCGACTTCCAGTTCCATCTGGAGATCGCGCGCGCCACCGGCAACCGGCGGTTCGAGGACCTCGTGACGACGCTCGGCGGCGGCATGATCCCGCGCGCCCGGCTCGAGGGCGAGCAGCCGGTCACGCCGGAACGCCTGGCCTACCTGCGCGGCGTGCATGCCGAGCACGAGAACATCCTGCGCGCCATCGAGCGGCAGGATGCCGAGGGTGCGCGCGCCGCCATGCGCACGCACCTCGCGAACAGCAAAGACCGGCGCGAGCGGCAGAGCGGGCGCTCGCGGCGCGGCGGCTGAAAACGCGATCCGCTGCACATTTGCTGATATACGATGTCATACTTCAAGATCGAGCGTCTGTGCAGACGGCGGGCCGCGTTTCGCAACCCTGCGACCGCGTGAACACGTCGAGTTCCGATTCGAAGCCAGGAGACAAAGCGCCATGAAGAAGATCCTTATCGCCGCCGCGCTCGCCGTGGCCACCACGCTGCCCGCGTTCGCCGCTTACCCGGACAAGCCGGTCACGCTGGTCGTGCCGTTCCCGCCGGGTGGCTCCACCGACGCCATCGCCCGCGTGATCGGGCAGAAGCTGCAGGAGAAGCTGGGCCAGAGCTTCGTGATCGACAACAAGGCCGGCGCCACGGGCACCATCGGCGCCGCGTACGTGAAGCGCGCCCCGGCCGATGGCTACACGCTCTTCGTGTCCTCGCTCGGCCCCTTCGTGATCGCGCCGCACCTGATCAAGGGCGTGCAGTACGACGCGCTGAAGGACTTCGACCCGATCACGGTCGCCGTGCAGGCGCCCAACGTGCTCGTGGTTCCGGCGAGCTCGCCGTACAAGTCCGTCGCCGACCTTCTCGGCGGCCTGAAGAAGACGCCGGGCAAGGTGAGCTTCGCCTCGTCGGGCAACGGCTCGTCGGACCATCTCTCGGCCGAGCTCTTCTGGCAGCAAAGCGGCACCTCGGGCCTGCACATTCCGTACAAGGGCGGCGGTCCGGCCATCAACGACCTGCTCGGCGGTCAGGTGGACTCGGCCTTCGTCAACATCAACAGCATCATCCAGCACATCAAAAGCGGCAAGGTGCGCGCGCTGGGCGTCGCGTCGCTCAAGCGAAATCCGCTGATCCCCGAGATCCCGACGCTCGAGGAGCAGGGCGTGAAGGGCGCGGAAGTGCAGTCGTGGCAGGCCGTGGCGGCACCCAAAGGCCTGCCCGCCGACGTGAAGGCGAAGCTGCACCAGGAGATCGCGGCGGCGCTGAACGATCCGTCGGTGAAGGAAAAGCTGCTCGCGCAGGGCTTCGAGATCGTGGCCAACACGCCCGAGCAGTTCGGCCGCTTCCAGGCGACGGAGTACGCGCGCTGGAAGCAGCTGATCGAGACGCGCAAGATCACGGCGGACTGACGAATACCGTCATTCCCGCCTGCGCGGGGATGACGTCGACGAGATGAACGCCCCCATCATCCAGAGCATGCGCGTAGTCCCGGTCGCCGGCCGGGATTCGATGCTGCTCAATCTCTCCGGCGCGCACGCGCCGTTCTTCACGCGCAACGTGGTGATCGTCACCGACAACGCGGGCCATACCGGACTGGGCGAGGTGCCCGGCGGCGAGAAGATCCGGCAGACGCTGCAGGATGCGCGCGCGCTGGTCGAAGGCCAGCCCATCGGCAAATTGCAGGCGATCCTGAACGCGATGCGCGCGAAGTTCGCCGACCGAGACTCGGGCGGGCGCGGCCTGCAGACCTTCGACCTGCGCACGACGATCCACTGCGTGACCGCGGTCGAGTCGGCGCTGCTCGACCTGCAGGGCCAGCATCTGGGCGTGCCGGTCGCGGCGCTGCTCGGCGAAGGGCAGCAGCGCGACGCGGTGCAGATGCTCGGCTATCTGTTCTTCGTGGGCGACAAGTCGAAGACGAACCTGCCTTATGCGAGCGAGCCGGACGCGGCGGATGCATGGTCGCGCGTGCGGCACGAAGAGGCGCTGACGCCTGAAGCCGTTGTACGCCTGGCCGAAGCGGCGCAGGCGAAATACGGCTTCCAGGACTTCAAGCTCAAGGGCGGCGTGCTGCGCGGCGACGAGGAGGTCGAGGCGGTGCGCGCATTGCACGAACGATTCCCGCAGGCGCGCGTGACGCTCGACCCCAACGGCGGGTGGTTGCTGAAGGATGCGATCCGACTGGGCGAAATGATGCGCGGCATCGTCGCGTATGCCGAAGATCCCTGCGGCGCGGAAGACGGCTTCTCCGGCCGCGAAGTGATGGCGGAGTTCCGCCGCGCGACTGGCCTGCCGACGGCGACGAACATGATCGCGACCGACTGGCGGCAGATGGCGCATGCGCTCGCGCTGCAGGCCGTCGACATTCCGCTGGCCGATCCGCACTTCTGGACGATGGCGGGCTCGGTGCGCGTCGCGCAGACCTGCCGCGACTGGGGCCTCACCTGGGGCTCGCACTCGAACAACCATTTCGACATCTCGCTGGCCATGTTCACGCACGTCGGCGCGGCTGCGCCGGGCAAGGTGACGGCCATCGACACGCACTGGATCTGGCAGGACGGGCAGCGGCTCACTCGCGATCCGCTGAAGATCGAAGGCGGGTATGTGAACGTGCCGAAGAAGCCCGGCCTCGGCATCGAGATCGACGAGGCCGAACTGATGAAGGCGAATGCGCTGTACCTGCAGCACGGCCTCGGCGCGCGCGACGACGCCATCGCGATGCAGTTCCTCTCGCCCAACTGGAAGTTCGACCCCAAGCGGCCCTGCCTCGTAAGGTAAAAAGGCGGGATGACACCCGCCGACACCGTCTTCCCCTACACGCCGAACCAGCGCTATCCCGACCCCGCGATCGAGATCCTCGATCCGTCGTTCGTCCGCTACCGCATCATGAGCTCCACGCTCGAGCAGGTCGCGAGCGGCATGCGCTGGGCCGAAGGGCCGGTGTATTTCCCCGAGGGCGGCTACGTCCTCGTGAGCGACATTCCGAACAACCGCATCATGAAGTACGACGAGCGCACCGGTGCCTTCACCGTGTACCGCTCGCCGTCGAACTTCGCCAACGGCAACACGCGCGACCGGCAGGGGCTTCTCGTCACCTGCGAACACTCGGTCACGCGCCGTGTCGTGCGCACGGAGGCGAATGGCAGCTTCACGGTCATCGCGGACGGCTTCGAAGGCAAGCGGCTGAATGCGCCCAACGACGTGATCGTGAAGTCCGACGGCAGCGTCTGGTTCAGCGACCCGACTTTCGGCATCCTCGGCAACTGGGAGGGCGAGAAGGCGACGCCGGAGCAGGCGACGACGAACGTGTACCGCGTCGATCCCTCCGGGGCCGTGGAAGCGGTCATCACCGACCTGCAGCAGCCCAACGGACTCGCTTTCTCACCCGACGAGCGCAGGCTGTACGTCGTCGAGAGCCGCGCGCAGCCGCATCGCGCGATCTGGGCGTACGACGTGGCCGCGGATGGCCGCACGCTCTCGAACAAGAAGAAGCTGGTCTCGGCCGACGACCACGGCGCGCCCGACGGGTTTCGCGTGGACACGGACGGAAACCTCTGGTGCGGCTGGGGCAGCGGCGGCGCGCTGCAGGACACGCCGACGGAAATGCACGGCCGCCAGGTCTATCTGCCTCGCGGCCGGCCCGAAGACCTGGACGGTGTGAAGATCTTCAACGCGGCCGGCAAACCCATCGGCTTCATCCGACTGCCCGAGCGCTGCGCGAACGTCACGTTCGGCGGGCCGAAGAACAATCGCCTCTACATGGCGGCGAGCCATTCGCTGTATGCGTTGACGGTTGAAGTGCAGGGGGCGACTTGATCCTTGCGGCGCGCGGATCAATCGGTCAGCAGCGTGTCCCCTGCCATGGCGGGCGAAAGCAGTACCACCCCCTCGAAGTTTCGGCCATAGCCCGCGCCGAAGTGGGTCCTGTCGCCCGTGATGAGGAAGTCGCAGCGCAGAAGCGAGGCGGACGCCAGAACCGGCCGGTCCTTGGCGGGGAGCCATGCGAGCCATGCAGCTTCCGGGTCGGGCATGGCGCGCATCGATGCGCATTCGAGTACCGTCGTGAGCCGCTCGAGGGAACTCAGGGCGTCGGGCACCTTCCGTTCGAGGTTGCGCCGGGCTTCCTCCATCACGAACGCGTCGACGACGAGTTGGTGCCCGGCCTCGCGCAGCAGCCTGAGCAGCGCGCGGATCGCACCGTCGCTGCGCGCGGCGGAGAGCAGGATGTTCGCGTCTAGAAAGACGCGCGAGCCCCGCGTCACCGCTTGTTCTTCTTCGCCAGTACTTGCGCGAGTTCGGTTTCGGCAGCGTCGAACTCTCGCTCGCGTTCCGCTGTGTAGATTTCGATCGGCAAGGTAACGGCCGGCCGAAGCAGAAGCCCTTCGGAGGTCGTCTCGGCAATGAGCAAGTCATTGCCCTTGAGTCCCAGCTCCTTGCGAAGCGGCGCCGGCAAGGTAATGACCCCTCGGGGCGTGATGGTCACGGTGGTCTGCATGCTGTATTTTTGCAGAAAAGAAGAATTACAGCAAAGCTGGATCAGCGCCCCGCCTGAAACATCAAATTCCCCCAATAACTGTCCCAGTCGAAATCCTGCGTATCCGGCGCGGCCACCATATGCACGACGCTCGCCATCCACACGCCGGTCCAGGGGAGGGTGGCCGTCACGCGCCCGTCGGCTCGCGTGCGGGCGCGAATCGTCAGCAGCTGGCCGTCGCGACGATGCCATAGCTTCACCAGCGCGGCGGGCAGCGGCGCGCCGTCGAACAGCACCTGCATCTCGACCTTCCCGTCGGCCGGCAGCCGCTGCGGGTCGGCAAGCGGCACGATCTCCAGCTTCTGTCCGATGCGCTGCATCGCCACCGCATCGCGCTGGTTGCCGAGGCGCACCAGCGCCTTCAGGTTGCGGCGATAGCGTTCGCGCGCGGGCTTCGCGGCCGTGCCCGCTTTCTTGCGGGCCTCGACGATGAACTCCAGACCTTCTTCGCGCAGGTAGGCATGGAACGTGTCGGCCGGCAGCTCGATGCTGCTGGGATGCGTGTCGAGTGCGATGAGGGACGTGCCGGCTCGCCGCACGATCACCGGCCAGTCGGCGACGGCGTGGTCGGGCACGGCCGCCGCGAGATCCACCGCGCCCGCGGCGTCGTGGCGGCGCAGGGACGCCACGAGCCCGGCGTGGATGCCCACGCGTTCGCCTTCGAATTGCTCCCCGACCCACAGCGACACCGGCACGCGGCCGGGTCGCTGCAGCTGGAAGCTCGAAGGCAGCATCCAGAACTCATGGGCCACGGCAGGAAGCGCCGCGCCCACGAGAAGCAGGAGCCCTGCGAAAAGGCGCCCGAGCCGCATCTACGGCGCGGGCTCGCTCGTCTCGTCGGTCGGCGCGACCGCGGTGCCGACCAGCAGCGGCTCGGACACTTCGTTCGAGGACGCGAGCACCTGCCGCAGGTAGGCGATGAAGCCGTCGACGCTCGCCATCGCCGACGCGGGAACGTCGGTGGTGGCCGTCGGCGGTGTCGTCGTCGGCGGCGTGGTGGTGGGCGGCACGGTGGCGACGCCATCGTCGCCGCCGCCGCTGCCGCACCCGGCCGCGAGCAGCGCGGCCGCGAGTATCGTCATTGCGATCTTCGGTTTCATGAACGGTGCTCCGGGCTCAGGGGAAGGTCGTGCCCGCCGCGACGGCCGGGTTGCTGTTGCCCGGCAGCGGCGCCGTGAGGTAGGGGAACGCGTTGCCGAAATTCGCCGCGGTCTTGCGCACGCCGTCGGTGAGCGCCAGGGCGCCCGCGGGTGCATCGCCCGGCTTGCAGCCGACCTTGAACGTGTCGGCCGTGCCGGTGAGCACGCACAGCGCGCCCATCGCGACGCGCAGCGACAGGTCGACCACGTCGTCCGCCGGACGGCGGCCGTTGGGGAAGCCGGCCAGGTCGCCCCCGGCCACGCCGAGCGCGTTCTGCGTCGCGGCCGGCGTCGCGGCAATGGACGTGTTCAGGCGCAGCATCTCCGAAGGAACCACCGTGCGCGGCTGGTTGAGACCCGAGATGCCCGTGAGGAACGCGGCCACCAGGTCCGTGCGCGGGAAGTTCGTCGGCGCCTTGGCGGACGGGAACAGCGACTCGATGAGCGCGGGCAGCGCCGGGTTGGTCACATAGTCGAGCAGGGCGGCATCGCCGGTCGGCTTGCCCGCGTTGAAGCGGTCCTTGTCGGCCAGGCCGATCACGACTTCGTTGACGAGCGGCATGCCCAGGCGCGAGACCTGCGCCCACGCGCCGCCCTCGCGGGTTGCGTTGTTGATGCCCGATGCCGGCGCGCCGTTGACGATGCGGCCCTGGCGCAGGCTGGCCGTGGTGAACGCGCCGATGACCGGATCGCCGCCCGCGGTGAGGCAGGCGATGGGCAGTTCCATCGCGATCGTGCTGATGTTCTTGCCTTCGAGGTCGTTGTTGTTGCCGGCGGACTCCGGGCCGAGCGGATTGAGGTTGAACAGGTCGAAGGTCTTTCCGACCGCGATGTAGAACGGCTCCTTGCGCTGGCCCACGAAGACGCGGCCCGGCGTGGCGCAGCCGGGGATCGTCACGTTGTACATGTGCTGGTTGGCGTAGGCCGCGTAGCCCGACGGGAAGGTCTTCTCGCCGATGTTGTCCACCGGCTTGTCGAAGGCCGCGCCGCCGGTGACGGTGTTGGTCACGGCGCCCGCGCGCGTGCCGCTGCGGCGGTTGCCGCGCACGACGTCGATGGAGTAGGTCTCGCGAACGTTGAGCGTCGCGGCGTTGACCGAGGTGATCTGTCCGGCGGCGATGAGCGGAACCTTGACCGACTTGCCGCCGACGTTGAGCGCCGCGTCCTTCGAGGTGCTCTTGAAGCGGAACTGGAAGGTGAGATCCTCGACCGCGTCGCCGTTGTTGTCGATGTGGATCTCGTACAGCGCGTTGTTGTCGAACTGGTAGAAGTTGGGGCCGCCCTGCGGATCCTGGAAGGGGATGTAGTTGGCGAGGATCGTCACGTAGTCCTGGCGGCCCGCCTCGTAGCTTCGGAACATGTAGAGATCGGTCGCGTCGACGTGGCGCTGGGTCGCGATGAACGGGCCCTCGCGGTGGCTGGACGCCATCGCGGCCGTGGCGGCGAATGCGAGCAGGATCGCGCCGCTGAGCGGCGAGCGGAATCTCATGGGGATGCTCCTTGTCGTTGGATGAGCACCTGCATCGGGAAACCGTTTCCCGATACAAGGTGTTTCATCGTTGTCGGACCGGCGTCGCCGATCCTGTAGGCGCATACGCCGCCGAGCGTCGGCCGGATTCGCGAATGTCGAGGGAAGTTCCCGGTCGGGCCCTCGTCCTACGTCGGGGCGCTCGCGATGCCTACGTCCATGTAGGCGAAGACGCCGCGTCCGGTGTCGGCTCAGGTGTCCTCGCCATCCTTCTTGAAGGTCTTGGTCACGCGCGCGGGCTTGTCGTCGTCCTTCGCTCGGGCCTTCTCGGTGGCGCGCGACTTCGCCGGCTTGTCGTCGCGGCTCGAGGCCGCGGCGGACTTCGACGACTTGTCTTCCTTCTTGTCGCCCTTCTTCGCGGCCGCGGTCTTCGTGTCCTTGTCGCGGGCGTTCTTCTCCTTTGCCTTCGCCTTCGCCTGGGCCTTCGTCGCGGGCGGATGCGCCTTCGCCCATGCCTCCTCGAAGCCCGGCACCACGTAGTTGCGGATGCGGCGGGCATCGCCGTTGCGGGTCCTGTTGTCGCCCGCGTCGAGCAGGACCATCACGACGTCGCGGCTGCCGATGCGGGCGCGCTGCACGACGCAGTGGCCGGCCTCCACGATGTAGCCGGTCTTCTGCAGGGTGATGTCCCAGGAATCGTCGCGCACGAGGGCATTCGAGTTCACGTAGATCAGCGCGCGCTTGCCGAACTGAACGCGACGGTTCTGGGTTACGGAGTATTCGCGCAGCACCGGATACTCCGAAGCCGCCAGCACCAGCGTCGCGAGATCGCGGGCGGTGGTGCGGTTCTTCTCGGACAGGCCGGTCGGATCGATGTACGTCGTGCTTGCCATGCCGAGCTGCTTCGCCTTGCGGTTCATCGCGGCCACGAACGCGGGCATGCCGCCGGGATACGTGCGGCCGAGCGCATGCGCGGCGCGGTTCTCGCTCGACATCAGCGCGAGGTGCAGCGCCTCGTCGCGCGACAGCACGGTGCCCGCCCGAAGGCGCGAGCGGCTCATGCGCGCGCGGTCGATGTCGTCCTCGGTGATCGTGAGCGGCTGGTCCATCGCCTGCCTGCCCTCCAGCACCACCATCGCCGTCATGAGCTTGGTGATCGAGGCCATCGGCAGCACCGCGTCGGGATTCTTCTCCAGCAGCACCTTGCGGTCGGACGCATCCATCACGTAGACGGCGCTCGAGCCCAGCAGGATGGGCGACGGCGTCTTGTGCAGGTTCTGCGCGTGGCCTTCGGAGCGGCGCGGGATGAAGCTCTCGAGCGTGGTCTCGGTGTCGTTCGATTCCTGGACGACCTCGGCCTGCGGCTGCTCGGGCTGGGCCGCGCCGGATGCGCCGGCGACCGGGGCGGAGGCCGCCTGCTCGGCCGGTGCGGTGGATTCCGGCCCCTGGGCGAGGGGGCCGAATTCGTCCGCATCCCGCAGCTGCCAATGGACGACGCCGGCCAATACCGCCACCAGCCCGCCCAGCACGATGAGTTTTCGCATGGAAGAGGAGCTTACGGACGCACGCGGTCCAAGCCATGTGCGCTCGGCCTCATCCGCATGTAGGCGGCTTTCGCAGGCCGGGGCGCTCGCCGGCCTGCACGGACGAAAAGCGTGGTCTTTCGTCGCTGGTTACGATGCCGGGATGCCGTCCCCCACCACCAATCCGTATCCGCTGTCGCCCTTCCACCTCGCATTTCCGGTGGACGACCTCGCCGCCGCGCGGCGCTTCTATGGCGAAACCCTGGGCTGCTCCGAGGGGCGCAGCTCCGACGAGTGGATCGACTTCAATTTCTACGGCCACCAGATCGTCGCGCACCTCGCGCCGGGCGAGGCGGGCAGCGCCGCGCGCAATGCCGTGGATGGCCACGGCGTGCCGGTGCGGCACTTCGGCATCGTGCTGCCGCTGGCCGATTGGGAAGCGCTGGCCGAGCGGTTGCGCGCGCAGGGCACGAAGTTCGTGATCGAGCCCTACATCCGCTTCAAGGGCGAGCCCGGCGAGCAGGCCACGATGTTCTTTCTCGACCCGTCGGGCAATGCGATCGAGGTGAAGGCGTTCGCCGACATCACGAAGCTGTTCGCGAAGTAGGCCCGCGATGAGCCGCCTGTTCGAGCCCCTGCAGCTGGGCGCGCTGACCCTGGCCAACCGCATCGTCATCGCGCCCATGTGCCAGTACTCCGCCGAGGAAGGCAGCGCGACCGACTGGCACATGATCCACCTCGGCCAGCTCGCGCTGTCGGGCGCGGGCCTGCTGATCGCCGAGGCGACGGCGGTGTCCCCCGTGGGCCGCATCTCGCCGGCGGACCTCGGCCTTTACTCCGACGACAACGAGCGCGCGCTCGGTCGCGTGGTGGACGCGGTGCGCAGGCACTCGCCCATCGCGCTCGCGGTGCAGCTTTCGCATGCGGGTCGCAAGGGCTCCAGCCAGGCGCCGTGGGATGGTGGCAAGCAGATCGCGCCGGACGCGCCGACGGGCTGGCTCACCGAAGCGCCATCGGCCATCGCGCATACCGAAGGGGAGCTTCCGCCCGCCGCGCTCGATGCGCAGGGCCTGAAGCGCGTGCGCGACGATTTCGCGGCCGCCGCGAAGCGTGCCGCCCGCCTGGGGCTCGACGGCATCGAGCTCCACATGGCGCACGGCTACCTGCTGCACGAGTTCCTGTCGCCGCTGTCGAATGCGCGGGACGACGAATACGGCGGCTCGCTCGCCAGCCGCATGCGCTTCCCGCTCGAAGTGTTCGACGCGGTGCGAGCCGCATTCACGCCGGGCAAGCCGGTGTGGGTGCGCGTCTCCGCGACCGACTGGGTCGAAGGCGGCTGGGATCCGGCGCAGACGATCGCGTTCGCGCAGGCGCTGAAGACGCGCGGCTGCGACGCCATCCACGTGACCACGGGCGGTCTGTCGCCGAATCAGAAGATCGCGCTCTCTCCGGGTTTCCAGGTGCCGTTCGCCGAACAGGTGAAGGCGGCCACGGGAATGACCACCATCGCGGTCGGCCTTATCACCGATGCGACGCAGGCCGAGGCCATCGTCGCGAGCGGGCAGGCCGATGCGGTGGCGCTCGCGCGCGCGATGCTCTACGACCCGCGCTGGCCGTGGCACGCGGCCGCGCGTCTTGGCGCGCAGGTCAGCGCGCCGAAGCAGTATTTCCGCTCGCACCCGGCGGAGTTCAAGGGATTGTTCAAGTCGGCGACCCACGGGCAGCGCTGAGTTCGCGCACCGCGTCCGCGAGTTCCTGCGGACGCAGCATCGCCTCGCGCACGGCGCGGGCGGTGTCATATTGGTGCAGCGCGGAGCGTAGGCGCGGCGCGGTCCGCAGGTCCTCCCACACCTGCGCCAGTGGGGCAGGCGAGGGCGTGTCGCCCAGCGCGAGCCGGTGCGCGAACGCGATGCTCGCGGGCTCGGCGAGCAGCACGGCCTTGCTCGACGCGGCGAGCACGGGCGGACGCGTCTCCGGCGGGGCCGAGCAGCAGTAGATGACTTCGGCCGGCAGCGCGTGGCTCGCGGGCGCGAGCGCCCGCAGCGATTCGCCGGAGACCGCGACTTCCCCCTCCTGCGTCGCGAACACGTAGAGCGCGTCATCGGCCTGCGCGAAGCGCAGCAGCCCGCGATGCAGCCGCGCGAAGTCGGGCGTGGCGGCGGCGGGCGTCGCCTTGACCTCGGCGAGCAGTGCGACGTCGTCGCCGTGGAGCAGGGCCGCATCCCATTCGTCCTTGGCCTTCGCCGCGTCGCCGGGGAAGCCGCGCGGCATGCGAAGGCCGCGGACGGCGCGCCATGTGGATGCATTCGTTTCGGAGGTGTCCCGCCCGTGCTGCGCGAGCATCGCCGCGATGGCGTCGAACGCCAACGCGGTCGCGTGTTCCGCGGCGACGCCGACGCGTGCCGATGCGCGGCCCTGTTCGCTCGCCGCCGCGGTGCCGGCGGCAGGCCCTCGTCGTTCGCACAGCGCGATGTAGCGCTGCACGGCCGGCTGCGTTCGCAGCGCCTGGGCGCGCACCAGGCGCTGCAAGGCATCCCTCGACGCGAGCGTCGCCAGCGGGGGCAAACCATCGAGCGACGCGGCAAGCGCAATCCAGTCCTGTGCCATCGCGAGGGCATGAAGCGTCGCCAGCGATTCGCGCCTTCCGGCGTCCGCATGGCCGCGCAGCTTGCCCGGATGCGCGAAGGCGTCGACCACCGCGCGAACGGCGCGCTCGTCCACGATGCGCTGCGCCGCGAGCCGCACGTGCTCGGAAACCAGGGGTTCGTTCGCCTTCATCACCAGCGCCTGGAACGCCGGATCGCCCGCGTCCGGCACGGACGCTTCCCGGATCAGCGCGGCGAGCGCGTCGACGAAGACCTCGCGTTCATCGCGTCCTCGACGCGCGGCCTCCATCGCAAACGCGACCGCCATATCGGGACCCAGACCGATGGCCACCGACGCATCCGACGGCAGCGCGGGCATGCGGAAGGGCCGGGGCGCCCGTGCCACGGCGCGGGCGAGCAATGCGTGGTCCTTCGACCTTTGTCTTGTACCTAGGTACACAGTATTTGCGCGCTTTGTGAACTCAAATGAACTAACAAATTCATTGCGAGGTTTGCAGTGGCGACTCAGACGACTTTCGATTCCAGGACCGGCAACTCGCTGGTCGACGGTGTGCTGTCCGATGCCGGCTGGACCGGCGGTCCGCTGACCTACACCTTCGGCAACGGTGCCGCCCGGCATGCCACCTTCGGCGATTTCACCGGACGCACCTGGCAAGCGCATGAGAAAGCCGCGTTCGAACTCGCGCTGGCGCAGTATGCGGCAGTCTGCAAACTGGAGTTCCGCGAAGCCGCCACGCCCGCATCCGCCAATTTCGCGTGGTGGCTTGCGCCCGATTCCACGCTCGACAAGATCGACAAGGACGCCGTCGGCGCCCACGAACTCCCTACGGGCGACTACAGCAGCGCCCAGGGATTCTTCAATTACGAGGCTTCCGGCTGGTCGCACCTCGCGCCCGGCGGGCGGGGCTACGCGACCGTCCTGCACGAGCTCGGCCATGCACTGGGGCTGGGCCATCCCGATGGTCTCGGAACTTTCGACAACGACGCGCTCGACCAGGGCGTGTGGACGGTGATGAGCCATCACAAGGGGTGGAGCGGCGCGCCGACGAACTCGAAGGTGTTCGGCGCCGAGGCGGGTCTCATGGCGCTGGACATCGCTGCGCTGCAGGCGCGCTACGGCGCGAACATGACGACGGCGACGGGCGACACCGTCTACCGGCTGCCGCAGTTGAACGGGGCCGGCACCGGCTGGACCTGCCTCTGGGACGCGGGCGGCATCGACACGATCAGCAACGAGGGATCGGCCTTCGGCAGCACGATCGATCTCACGGCCGCCACGCTGCAGGGCGCGAATGCGGGCGGCGTGGTGTCGCGGGTCGCGGGAATCGCGGGCGGCTTCACCATCGCGCACGGCGTGACGATCGAGCGGGCCATGGGCGGCAACGGCAGCGACCGGATCGTCGGCAACGCCGCCGACAATTACCTCAATGGCGGCAACGGAGCCGACTCGCTCGAAGGTGGCGCGGGCGTCGACGTCCTGGTGGGCGGCAACGACAACGACATCCTCCATGGCGGCGACGGCAACGACGTTCTCTACGGCGGCAGCGGCGCCGACCGGCTGCGCGGCGGGGCCGGCGCGGATGGATTCCTCTTCGGCGTCGATGCGGCCGTCGGCGGCCTCGTCGCGCGCGACACCATCGTCGACTTCAACGGCGCCGCCGGCGACAAGGTGGCCTTCGCGCTCGATGCCGGTGTGCTCCCCGGCGAGCGCAAGCCGATCTTCATCGGCGACGCGGCGTTCAGCGGACTCGCGGGCGAACTCCGCTATGCCGGGTCGCTGCTCTCGCTCGACGCCGACGGCGACCGCGTCGCCGACATCCTCGTCTCGCTCGAAGGCGTGAAGCCCGGGGACTTCGACGCGTCGTACATCTTCTGAGCCTGCCGCTGCGATCGCCGCGCACGATTTCTTGCGCTCCTTCACGGCAGCTTTACCGCACAAACCCTCGGGTCGTCGTCCCCTCGCGGTCGCGGGACGTTATGGAGGTACCTGCAGTCGAGGGGTATCGCAATGAACGTCATGCAACATCGCCGGTTCGAGCTGTGCTTCCAGTCCCTGTTCGAAGCGGGGCGCGGCTATGCGTTCCCGTGCGACGAGCGCGGCGTGGTCGACCTCGACGGCCTGAGCGAGAAGGCGCGCGCCAGCTACCTCTACGCGCGGGCGATGGTGGGGCGCGACCTCGCCGTGCCGGCGGTGCGGGTGAGCGTGTACGGCGATGCGGCTGGGGTCACGCCTTCCACGGATCGATGATCTCGATGACCGTGCCGCGGAAGTCCTTCGCGTTGCGCGTCGCCAGCATGAAGCCTTGCACCTTCGCGATCGAGGCGATGGCCGATATCAGTCGTCGAGCAGCCGCTTCGCCCGCAGCAGCACGGGCGCATCCACCATCTTCCCGTCGAGGCGGAACGCGCCCGAGCCGGCCGCCGCGCTCGCTTCGACGACGCGGCGCGCCCACTCGCGCTCGGCGGCGGTCGGGCCCAGCGCTTCGTTGACCGGCCCGGCCTGCTTCGGGTGAATGCACAGCTTCGCGCCGAAGCCGAAGCGGCGGCTGCGTCGCGCATCGGCGGTCAACCTCGTCTCGTCGTCGAGCGCGCCGGTCACGCCGTCGATGGGCGGCGGCAGGTTCGCAAGGCGCGAGGCCAGGGTGAAGGCGAGCCGCACGGGGTCGAGCTCGCGCTCTTCGTCACCGCTCTGGATGCCGGTGTCGGCCTGGAAGTCGAGGTTGCCGAAGGCCAGGCGCAGCACGCGCGGCGCGCGCGCGATGGCGTCGATGGAATGAAGGCCCAGCGCCGTTTCAACCAGGGGAACGATCGCCGTGTTCGCGGCCTCCGCGGACCGGCCGATGTCGGCCGCGTTCTCCGACTTGGGCAGCATCGCCGCACCGAGCCCCTGCGCGCCGAGTTCGCGCAGCAGCGCGAGGTCGTCGTCGTGCCACGGCGTCCCCGCCGAGTTGATGCGGACCAGCGTGCGGGCGCGCAGCTCGGGCGCGAGCGCGCCGAAAGCGCCCGCGACTTCCACGCGCGCGGACGACTTGTGCTCCGGCGCGACGGCGTCCTCGAGGTCGACGATCACCGCATGCGCCGCGCTGGCGAGCGCCTTGCCAAGCCGCTCGGGCCGGTCGCCCGGAACGAAAAGGAAACTGCGCGCGCGAATCAGGGGCGACGTCATTTCGACACTCCGAGTTCCTTCAGGATGGCCTCGGTGTGCTCGCCGACGGCGGGCACAGGGTCCATGCGGTAGTCGAAACTGCTGTTGCGCCCCGGCGGCAGCAGCGCGGGGATCTCGCCGGCCGGCGAGCCCACGGTGCGCCAGCGCCCGCGCGCCTTCAGCTGCGGATGCGCCCAGACGCCCGCCATGTCGTTCATGCGGCCGTTCGCGATCTGCGCGGTGTCGAGGCGTTCCTCCACCTGCGCGGTGGACAGCGACGCGAAAGTCTCCAGGATGATCTTGCGCAGCGCCGCCCGGTTCTCGTTGCGGCGTGCGTTGGCGTCGAAGCGAGGATCTCTCGCGAGTGCCGCGTTCGCGAGCACCTTGTCGCAGAAGACGGCCCACTCGCGCTCGTTCTGGATGCCCAGGATCACCGCGCCATCCTTCGTCGTGAACGGACCGTACGGGTAGATCGACGCATGCGACGCATCGGTGCGCGGCGGCGGCGCGGCGCCTTCGAACGCGTAGTACATCGGGAAGCTCATCCACTCGCCGAGCGATTCGAGCATCGACACGTCGATGTGGCTGCCTTCGCCCGTCTGCTTTCGCTGCAGCAGCGCCGCGAGGATGCCGCTGTACGCGTACATGCCCGCCGCGATGTCGGCCATCGAGTTGCCCGCCTTGCTCGGCGCATCGGGCGTGCCGGTGACGGAAAGCAGGCCGGCCTCGGCCTGGATCAGGAGGTCGTAGGCCTTCTTGTCGCGATATGGGCCGTTGTCGCCATAGCCGGAGATGTCGCAGACGATCAGCTTCGGATTTTCCTCGTGCAGCGCCTCGAAGGAGAGGCCCATGCGCGCGGCGGCGCCGGGCGCGAGGTTCTGCACCAGGACGTCCGCCCTGGCGATGAGCTTCTTCAGCGCCGCGAGCGACCCGTCGTCCTTCAGGTCGAGCGCGAGGCTTTCCTTGGAGCGGTTGGTCCACACGAAGTGGGAGGACTGGCCTTTCACGCGCGTGTCGTACGCGCGGGCGAAGTCGCCCGCGCCGGGCCGCTCGACCTTGACGACGCGCGCGCCCAGGTCGGCGAGCTGCCGCGTGCAGAAGGGCGCCGCGATGGCGTGCTCGAGCGAGACGACGAGGATGCCGTCGAGAGGGCGTGCCATCTCAGTGCCGCCCGGCCGCCCGAAGGCACTGAGACGCCCCCTCGGGGGGCAGCGGACCGCGCGAAGCGGGGGAGCGTGGGGGCTGTTTCACTTCAGAATGAACGCGGCAGGCCTAGGATGTGCTCGGCGACGTACGAGAAGATCATGTTCGTCGACACCGGCGCGACCTGATAGAGGCGCGTCTCGCGGAACTTGCGCTCGACGTCGTATTCGCATGCGAAGCCGAAGCCGCCGTGGTACTGCAGGCAGACGTTTGCCGCTTCCCAGCTCGACTTGGCCGCGAGGTACTTGGCCATGTTGGCCTGCGCGCCGCAGGGCTGGTGGGCGTCGAACAGGCGGCAGGCTTCCCAGCGCATCAGGTTCGCGGCTTCGACCTCGATGAACGCTTCGGCGATAGGGAACTGCACGCCCTGGTTCTGGCCGATGGGGCGGCCGAACACCACGCGGTCCTTCGCGTACTTCGACACGCGGTCGATGAACCAGTAGCCGTCGCCGATGCACTCCGCGGCGATCAGCGTGCGCTCGGCGTTCAGCCCATCGAGGATGTACTTGAAGCCCAGGCCTTCCTGGCCGATCATGTTTTCTTCGGGAATCTCGAGGTTCTCGAAGAAGAGTTCGTTGGTCTCGTGGTTGACCATGTTGGGGATCGGGCGCACGTCGAGCCCGTTGCCCGTGGCCTGCTTCAGGTCGACCATGAAGATCGACATGCCCTCGGACTTCTTCTTCACGTCGGCGAGCGGTGTCGTGCGCGCGAGCAGGATCATGAAGTCGCTGTGCTGCACGCGCGAGATCCACACCTTCTGGCCGTTGACGACGTACTTGTCGCCCTTCTTCACGGCGGTGGTCTTGATCTTCGTCGTGTCGGTGCCGGTGGTGGGCTCGGTCACGGCCATCGACTGCAGGCGCCATTCGCCCGCGGCGATCTTGGGCAGGTACTTCTTCTTCTGCGCGTCCGAGCCGTGGCGCAGCAGCGTGTTCATGTTGTACATCTGCCCGTGCAGCGCGCCGGAGTTGCCGCCGCTGCGGTTGATCTCCTCCATGATGACGGACGCTTCGGTGAGGCCGAGGCCGGAGCCGCCGTACTCCTGGGGGATCAGCGCGGCCATCCAGCCCGCCTTGGTGAGCGCGTCGACGAACTCCTCGGGGTAGCCGCGCTTCTCGTCGACCTTGCGGTGGTACTCGTCGGGGAACTGCGCGCAGAGGTCGCGCACCGCATCGCGGATGTCCTGGAACTTGTCGTTGGTGTCGTGTTTCATTCTTCGATCTCCGCGCCGGCCTTCATCGTCAGCCAGCCTTCGTTGTCCTGGGCCCAGAGGGAAAGGGTCTTGCCGTCGGCCGCCGTCTTCGCGTTCACGCGCAGCGTGCGGCCGTCGAACGAGGGGCGAACCGCCTTGAAGTCGAACTTCTTCAGCGGCTTCGCCGCATGGCGGCGCACGAGGTCCGCCAGCAGCGATGCGATCAGCGGGCCATGCACCACGAGGCCGGGGTAGCCCTCGACGTCGATGGCATAGCCGCGGTCGTAGTGGATGCGGTGGCTGTTGAACGTGAGCGCCGAGTAGCGAAACAGCAGCACTTCGCCCGGCGTCAGTTCGCGCTGCCACACCGCGCCGTCTTCGGCGGCCGTCGGCGCGGGGGCCGGGTCCCCGGGCTTCGCGGCCTCGCGATAGACGATGTCCTGCTCTTCGGTCACCGCGATGCCGCCGGCGTTGCTCACTTCATGGCGCACGGTGACGAACACCATCTCGCCGCTGCGGCCGCTCTTGGGGTTGACGGAGGCGATGCTGGAGACGCGCTGGACGTCATCGCCCACGCGCAGCGGATTCGCGTTGTTCCATTCGAGGCGGCCGCCCGCCCACATGCGGCGCGGCAGCGGCACGGGCGGCATGAAGCCGCCGCGCTTCGGGTGGCCGTCCTCGCCGATCTGGCTGGCGGGCACGGTCGGCAGGAAGTAGAGCCAGTGCCACAGCGGCGGCAGCACCGTGCCGGCCTGCGGCGCAGGGTCGTCGCGGTCGAGCGACGCGATGAGCGCTCGCATGGGCGTCGGCGTGATCCGGTCGTGCAGGGTCTCGGTCTTGCCGACCCAGCCCTTCAGCGTGGCGAGAATGTCCGGCGTGAGCGCGGTTGTCGGTGTGTCGGCGGCCATGCCGCGATGGTGGCGCGAAGCGGAGCGCGGCACAATGCGCCAATTCCATATCGAGCGTTCGGAATGGCCGAAGGCTGATGAGGACTCGCCGATGCAATTCGACATGACCGACCTGCGCCTCTTCGTCCTCGCGGCGGAGGAGGGCAACCTCACGCGCGCGGCCGGGCGGCAGCACATCTCGCTCGCGGCGGCGAGCGCGCGCATCAAGTCGCTGGAGGCGCAGGCCGGCCTGCCGCTGCTCTACCGCGAGGCGCGCGGGGTGCGCCTCACGCCGCCGGGCGAGGCGTTCGCGCACCATGCGCGCGAGCTGCTGCGGCAGGCGGACCATCTGCGGCGCGACCTGCACGACTACGGCGGGGGGCTGCGGGGACACCTGCGCGTCTTCGCCAACACCACGGCGGTGTCGGGCTTCCTCCCGGAGATCCTGCCCGCATACCTTGCGGCCAATCCGCGCGTGAACGTCGACCTTCAGGAAAAACCGAACGCGGAGATCGCGCGGGGCGTGCTGGAGGGGCGCTGTGACCTGGGCATCGTCTCCACGTCCGTGGACACGATGGGCCTGGAGGCGATCCACTTCAGCACCGACCGGCTCGTGCTCGTCATGCCGCGCAGGCATCGCTTCGCGCGGCGCAGGCAGATCGCCTTCGTCGAGACGCTGGACGAAGACATGGTCGGCATGCACGACGGAAGCACCCTTCAGAGCTTCCTGCACGAGCAGGCCGAGGCGCTGGGGCGCAGCATGAAGATGCGCATCCAGATTTCCAGCTTCGATGCGGTGTGCCGCATCATCGGCGCGGGCGTCGGCATCGGCGTCGTGCCCGAGAGCGCCGCGCGCCGCAACCTCGCGGCGATGAACCTCGCGCAGGTGGAACTGGCGGATGCGTGGCGCGTGCGCGAGCGCTACATCCTCATGCGCGACCGCGAGGAGCTCCCGGCGTATGCGCAGGCGCTGGTCGATGTGCTGTGCGCACATCATCGCGGCTGAACATGCACATGCCCGGGTCGCCGACTTCCTCCCACGGCCGGGTCATCCCGCTTCCTACAAGGTCGAGTACGTGACGCGGAGTCAATGGGGGTGCGAAATCGATCGCATCATCCAAGGACAACAAATGAAATTCAAGCTCGGCCTCGTGGCGGCCCTCTGCGTCGTCGCCTCCGCTTCCTTCGCGCAGGCGCCCCCCGGAACGCAGACGCGTCCTTCGCAGCAGACCGATCCGCTCAAGTCGGGCGGCGCACCGCAGGCGAAGGCCGGCATGACCGCCGAAGCCAATGCCGCCGCCTCGCCGATGAGCGCCAATGCCCCCACGGCCATGGGCCACAAGGCGATGGATGCCAACGGCGACGGCATGGTGTCCCAGAAGGAATGGGATGCCTACCACCGCAAGGCCTGGACCCGCATGAAGCGCGACAAGAAGGGCATGGCCGCCTGGTCCGACGTCGAAGCCATGATGAAAGGCGGCCCGAACTAAAAATGCCGCTGATGTGCAATAAACTGCATTGACGCGCTGCCGCTCCAGCCGGACTGGAGTGGCAGCGAGGGGGTTGTCGGCCACAGAAACATGCACTATGATGCATGCACACAGAACTGTGGAGACTGTCATCGTGAGCGAACCCACCCCCGTCGATTACCGGACCGAGCCCGCCCGCTACCGTCACTGGAAGCTGCGCTACGAAGGCCCCGTCGCCACTCTCACCGCCGACTTCGACGAGAACGCCGGCCTGCGTCCCGGCTACAAGCTCAAGCTCAACAGCTACGACCTCGGCGTCGACATCGAGCTGAACGACGCCATCAACCGCATCCGCTTCGAGCATCCCGAAGTGCGCACGGTCATCGTCACGAGCGCGAAGGAAAAGGTGTTCTGTTCCGGAGCCAACATCTTCATGCTTGGCGTGTCGAGCCACGCCTGGAAAGTGAACTTCTGCAAGTTCACCAACGAGACGCGCAACGGCCTGGAGGATTCCTCGAAGCACAGCGGCCTGAAATTCCTCGCTGCCGTCAACGGCGCCTGCGCCGGCGGCGGCTACGAGCTGGCCCTGGCCTGCGACGAGATCATCCTGGTCGATGACCGCAGCAGTTCGGTGAGCCTGCCCGAAGTGCCGTTGCTCGGCGTGCTGCCCGGCACCGGCGGCCTGACGCGCGTGACCGACAAGCGCCACGTGCGCCATGACCTCGCCGACATCTTCTGCACCACGGCCGAAGGCGTGCGCGGGCCGAAAGCGAAGGAGTGGCGGCTGGTGGACGAAAGCGTGAAGCCCGCGCAATTCGCGGCGCGCGTGCAGGAGCGCGCGCTCGAACTCGCGAAGCAGAGCGACCGGCCCGCCGATGGGAAGGGCGTGGCGCTCACGCCCCTGAAGCGCACGGACGAAGCCGATGCGCTGCGCTATTCGCATGTCGAGGTGGAGATCGACCGCGCCCGCCGCGTCGCGACGTTCACGGTGAAGTCGCCGCAGGGGGCGCAGCCGAAGGACATCGCAGCCATCGAAGCGCTCGGCACCGACTGGTTTCCGCTGACGCTGGCCCGCGAACTCGAAGACGCGATCCTCTCCATGCGCACGAACGAGCTCGACATCGGCACCTGGCTATTGAAGACCTCGGGCGATGCCGCGGCCGTGCTGGCGAGCGATGAAGTGCTGCTCGCGAACCAGGACCACTGGCTCGTGCGCGAAACCATCGGCTACCTGCGCCGCACCTTCAGCCGGCTCGACGTGTCCTCGCGCAGCCTGTTCTCGCTGATCGACGAGGGCTCGTGCTTCGCCGGCACGTTTCTCGAACTCGCGCTTGCCTGCGACCGCAGCTATCACCTTGCGTTGCCGGACGACGAGGCGAAGGCGCCGAAGATCGCGGTGGGCGATGCGAACTTCGGCCTCTATCCCATGGTCACGGGCCAGTCGCGCCTGCAGCGCCGCTTCTACGACGAGCAGCCCGCGCTCGACGCGGTGCGCGCGAAGGCGGGCCAGCCGCTCGACGCCGACGCCGCGTTCGCGCTGGGACTCGTGACCAGCAACCCCGACGACATCGACTGGGCCGACGAAACGCGCCTGGCGATCGAGGAGCGCGTGGCGATGAGCCCCGACGCGCTCACGGGCATGGAGGCCAACCTGCGCTTCAACGGCCCGGAGAACATGTTCACCCGCGTCTTCGGCCGCCTCACGGCATGGCAGAACTGGATCTTCCAGCGGCCCAACGCCGTCGGCGACAAGGGCGCGCTGAAGGTGTACGGCAAGGGCGAGCGCGCCGCATTCGATTTCAACCGCGTCTGAACCTGAACAAGAGGGACACAGCCATGAGCAGCATCGACTACAGCGAAAAAATCCCCAACAACGTCAACCTCGGAGAAGACCGCACGCTCAAGCGCGCGCTCGAGCAGTGGCAGCCCAACTTCCTGTCGTGGTGGGACGACATGGGCCCGGACGGCTCGCAGAACTTCGACGTGTACCTGCGCACCGCCACCAGCGTCGACCCGCAGGGCTGGGCGCACTTCGACTACGTGAAGATGCCCGAGTACCGCTGGGGCATCTTCCTCAACCCCGGCGACGCCGATCGCAAGATCCACTTCGGCGACCACCTCGGCGAGAAGGCCTGGCAGGACGTGCCCGGCGAATACCGGGCCAACCTGCGCCGCATCATCGTGACGCAGGGCGACACCGAACCCGCGTCGGTCGAGCAGCAGCGCCACCTCGGGCTGACCGCGCCGAGCCAGTACGACCTGCGCAACCTCTTTCAGGTGAACGTGGAGGAGGGCCGCCACCTCTGGGCGATGGTGTACCTGCTGCACAAGTACTTCGGCCGCGACGGACGCGAGGAGGGCGAAGGCCTGCTCGAGCGGCGCAGCGGCCAGCAGGACAACCCGCGCATCCTGCAGGCGTTCAACGAGCCGACGCCCGACTGGCTGTCGTTCTTCATGTTCACCTACTTCACGGACCGCGACGGCAAGTTCCAGCTCGCGGCCCTGTCGGAAAGCGCGTTCGATCCGCTCGCTCGCACGACGAAGTTCATGCTGACCGAGGAAGCGCACCACATGTTCGTGGGCGAGTCGGGCGTGAGCCGCGTCATCAACCGCACCTGCCAGGTGATGAACCAGCTCAAGACCGACGACCCGAAGACGCTGCGCGAAGCGGGGGTGATCGACCTGCCGACGCTGCAGCGCTACCTCAACTTCCACTTCAGCGTGACGGTCGACCTGTTCGGCGCCGACGAGTCGAGCAATGCCGCCACCTTCTACAACACCGGCCTCAAGGGCCGGTTCGAAGAGGGCAAGCGGGCCGACGACCACCAGCTCAAGGGCCAGACCTATCGCATCCTCGTCGCGAAGGACGGCCAGCTGGTCGAGAAGGAAGTGCCGATGCTCAACGCGCTCAACGAGGTGCTGCGCGACGACTACATCCGCGACAGCGTGGCCGGCGTCGAGCGCTGGAACAAGGTGATCGAGAAGGCCGGCATCCCCTTCCGCCTGAAGGTGCCGCACAAGGCGTTCCACCGCAACATCGGCGGGCTCGCGGGCCTGAAGGTGTCGCCGGAGGGCAAGGTCGTAAGCGAAGCCGAGTGGAATGCGAAGGTCGGCGAATGGCTGCCGACGGCGGAAGACCGCGCGTTCGTCACTTCGCTGATGGGGCGGGTTTCCGAGCCCGGCAAGTTCGCGAACTGGATCGCGCCGCCGCCGATCGGCATCAACCGCCAGCCGGTCGATTTCGAGTACGTGCGCTTTGCCTGATTGCCGGCGACCGATTTTCTGCGTGACACTTCGCCTGTGAGCAACGACACCGCCACCGTCATCAAGCAGCACCTGATCGACCCGGAGATCTGCATCCGGTGCAACACCTGCGAGGCCACGTGCCCCGTGGGTGCGATCACGCACGACTCGCGCAACTACGTGGTCGATGCGAGCAAGTGCAATTTCTGCATGGCCTGCGTGCCGCCCTGCCCCACGGGCAGCATCGACAACTGGCGCAGCATGCCGCGCGTGAAGGCGTATACGGTCGACGAGCAGCTGACCTGGGACGTGCTGCCGGACGAGCTGAGCGCCGAGGCACTGGCGCAGGCGGCCGGGGTCGAGGGCGAAGTGGCGGCTCCGCCCGTGCCCGACCTCGCGCCGCAGGTCGCGCCGGTGGCGCAGGCGGAGGCATTCGGCGCCACGCAGTTCGGATCGACGCTTCCGCCCTGGTCGGCCGCGCATGCATACACCAACCTCTACGGCCCGAAGGCGGCCGAGAAATTCCTGCTCGCCACCGTCACCGGCAACTTTCGCGTGACCGAAGTCGGCAAGGACTACGACACGCACCACGTCGTGCTCGACTTCGGACCCATGCCGTTTCCCCTGCTCGAAGGGCAGAGCATCGCGATCATCCCGCCGGGCACCGATGCGAACGGCAGGCCGCATCATCCGCGCCAGTACAGCATCGCCAGCCCGCGCAACGGCGAGCGCCCCGGCTACAACAACTGCTCGCTCACGATCAAGCGCGTGCTGGAGGACCACCAGGGCCAGCCCGTGCGCGGCGTCGCCAGCAACTACATGTGCGACCTCGCCGTCGGCGACAAGGTGCAGGTGATCGGGCCGTTCGGCGCGAGCTTCCTGATGCCCAACCATCCGCGCAGCCACATCGTGATGATCTGCACCGGCACGGGCAGCGCGCCCATGCGCGCGATGACGGAGTGGCGCCGGCGCCTGCGCGCGAGCGGCAAGTTCGAAGGCGGCAAGCTCATGCTGTTCTTCGGCGCGCGCAGCAAGGAAGAGCTGCCGTACTTCGGCCCGCTGCAAAGCCTGCCGAAGGATTTCATCGACATCAACCTCGCGTTCAGCCGCGTGGCGGGCCAGCCCCGGCGCTACGTGCAGGACCTGCTGCGCGAGCGCGCCGCCGACCTCGCGCCGCTGCTCGACGACCCCAATGCCTACTTCTTCGTGTGCGGGCTGAAGGCGATGGAAGAGGGCGTGGTGCTCGCGCTCAAGGACATCGCCGAGCAATCGGGCCGGTCCTGGAGCGCCGTCGGGCCCACGCTGAAGGCGCAGGGCCGCCTGCACCTGGAGACGTACTGAAGCCGCGCGGCGTCAAGCCTGCGAATACGCCTCCAGCACATACCGCCGCAGCATGCGGTGGGTATTGAAGAACGAAGCGTTGTCGCTGATCGCATTCACGCACACCTGCTGCCAGCCCTGCGGGTCGTCGTAGTAGAGCGGCGCGACCACGCGCTCCAGCTTGTCGTAGAGCGACTCGACGTCGATGTCCGGGTCGTGCGGACCGTCCGGGCCGACGGCCCAGCCGGTGATTCCTTCTTCCCAGCCTTCGAGCCACCAGCCGTCGAGCACGCTCAGGTTCGGCACGCCGTTGAGCGCGGCCTTCATGCCGCTCGTGCCCGACGCTTCCAGCGGGCGCTGCGGCGTGTTGAGCCACACGTCGACGCCGCTCACGATGAAACGCGCGGCATCCATCGCGTAGTCGGGCAGGTAGGCAATCGCCACGTCGGGCGCGAGCTCCTTCGCGAACGCATGCAGGTTCCGGATGAGTTCCTTGCCGGGCATGTCCTTCGGGTGCGCCTTGCCGGCCAGCACGATCTGCAGCGGGTACTTGCGCGACAGTTTGCGCAGCCGCTCGATGTCGCTGAAGAGCAGTCCCGCGCGCTTGTAGCTCGTCATGCGCCGCGCGAAGCCGATGGTGAGCCGGTCGGGGCGCAGCGCCATCGAAGGGATCGCCCTCGACACGTGCGCGAGCAGATCGCGTTTCGCCGCAACGTGCGCGGCCGCGATTTCCTCGATCGGGATGCGCCGCGCATGCACCAGCGCCTCCGGCTCGCTGCACCAGTGCGGAAAGTGCTTGTCGTACAGGGCGCGGTGCGCATCGGACGCCCAGGTCCACGGGTGGACGCCGTTCGTGATCGCATGCACCTCGTAGCCGGGGAACATGTCGCGCGACACCTCCGCATGGCGCTGCGCGACGCCGTTGACCCAGCCGCTCAAGCCGAGGGCGAGCAGCGTCATGTTCAGGCGCTCGGCGCCGGCGAGCTGCTTGACGAGCGCGGGGGGCACGAGCCCATCGAGGCAGGGCAGGGCCGCCTCGTACTCGAACTGGTCGTGCCCCGCCGGCACCGGCGTGTGCGTGGTGAAGACGCAGTGCGCGCGCACGCGCTTCTGAGCTTCCTCGGCCGTCGCGCCTTCGCTCATGTGCTGGCGCAGCAGCTCCAGCGTGAGCAGCGCCGCATGGCCTTCGTTCAGATGATATTTCTCGATCGTCACGCCGAGCGCGCGCAGGAGGCGCACGCCGCCGACGCCGAGCACGATCTCCTGCCGCAGCCGGTAGTCGTTGTCGCCGCCGTAGAGCGTGCCGGTGAGCGCGCGGTCTTCGGCGTGGTTCTCGGGCAGGTCGGTGTCGAGCAGGTAGACGGGCACGGGCCGCGAGGAGCCGACGCGGCTCGTTACCGTGTATTCCCATGCGGTCACCCACACGTCGCGCTGGCCGATGCGCACCGGGACCTTCGCCGACACGGCCTTGGCGTGCTGCGATGGCTGCCAGGACTGCGCCTGCTCGACCTGGGCGCCATCGACGATGCCCTGGCGAAAGTAGCCGCTGCGGCTGGCCAGCGTGATGCCGACGACGGGGATCGCGAGATCCGCGGCGCTGCGCATCGTGTCGCCTGCGAGGATGCCGAGGCCGCCGCTGTAGGTGGGCATCGCCGCGTCGAGCGCGATCTCCATCGAGAAGTAGGCGACGCGGGGCAGGAGGGGCTGGGCGGGCGGGGTCGGCGGGGTCGGCTGGGGGTCCATCACATCTTCTTGTTCGTGAGAGGCCCCCGGATTATCCGGTCTTCGCGATCCTCGTCAGCGCCTGCGCCGACCCCCCGCCAACATGCTCAGCAGCACGATGGCCAGGCCGAACGCGGCCATCGTCTTCATCGACGTGTCGCGGTGCCAGAAAGGCTTGTCGTCGCGTCGGACCGCGAGGATGGCGAGATCGTTGGCCGCCGGCTCGCGTCCGTTCTCCGCCTCGAGCGATGTGTCGCTCGGGCGCGACGCGACAGGGCGCCCGTCGATATCGGGGTCGAGGTCTTCGTCGACATCGGGCAGGTGGATGTCGCCGCTCAGTTTCAGGTGGCGCTTGGGATGGGGCATGGGTGGTTTCTCCGTTCGTAGACCACTCTACGGACGCTGCGGTCCAGCTGGTGTAGGAACGCTTCGCGCCCCGGTCGCGGGACGCTCCGGCACTGTCGAATTTCCATCGGGAATCGCAACTCAGCAGAGCGTCGAATCCCTATGATCGGTGCCGATGACGGAAATTGCCGAGCAGCCCAGGTCTTCCCATGACATCTTCGTCGGCGACAGTGCAATGGCGCAGCTCATGCGCAGCCACGACTGGTCGCAAACCCCGCTCGGTCCGGCCGAGCAGTGGCCGCAGACGCTGCGAGTCGCCTTGCGCATCCTTCTCACCTCCCGCTTCGACATGTGGCTGGGCTGGGGCAAGGACGTTCATTTCTTCTACAACGATGCGTACCGGCCCACGCTCGGGATGAAGCATCCGCGCTCGCTCGCGATGCCCACGCGCGAGCTCTGGCCGGAGATCTGGGACGACATCAAGGACCGCATCGCCACCGTGTACGAGCGCGGCGAGTCGACGTGGGACGAGGCGCTGCTGCTCATCCTCGAGCGCGCGGGCTATTCCGAGGAGACGTATCACACGTTCTCGTACAGCCCGCTGATCGGCGACACGGGCGCGGTCGAGGGCCTGTTCTGTGCCGTGGTGGAGGAAACCGACCGGGTGCTCGGCGAGCGGAGGCTGGGTGCGCTGCGCGAACTGGCGCGCGGCCTCGCGAAGGCGTACTCGTTCTCGGCCGTGCTCGCCGCCACCGTCGAGGGCCTGCGTCTCGCGATGCGCGACCTGCCGTTCTCGGTGCTCTACCTGTTCGACGACGAGGGCGAGGCGCGCCTCGCCGCCTCGGCCGGCATCGATGCCGGCGTCCCGCTCGCGCCGGCCCCCGCGCAGCGCGGCGGCAACTGGGATGCAGAGCGCGTGCGCGCGGGCGACGGCACTTTCGTCGTGCCGCTCGCCACCCTGGAAGGCGTGCCCTGCGGCCCTTGGGACAAGCCCGCGGCGCGAGCGATCGTCGTGCCGCTGGCGCGGCAGGGCGCGGGCGGCCCGGCGGGCTTCCTGGCGTGCGCGGTCAACCCGTATCGCCCCACGGACCAGGACTTCATCGGCTTCGTGCAGCTGCTCGCCGGCCAGATCGCGGCGAGCCTCTCCAATGCCGAGGACTACGAAGCGCGCATCGCCGAGCGCGACCGCCTGCGCAACATGTTCCTGCAGGCGCCCAGCTTCATCGCGATCCTGCGCGGGCCGCAGCATGTCTTCGAGCTGGCGAACGACAGCTACCTGCGCCTCGTGGGGCACCGCGAGGTCGAAGGCAAGAGCGTGCGCGAGGCCTTGCCCGAGATCCGCGGGCAGGGCTTCTTCGAGCTGCTCGACATGGTGTATGCGTCGCGCGAGACGTATGTCGGTTCGGGCGTTCCGGTCACCCTGCATACCGAGCCGGGCGCACCGCCCACCGAGCGCTTTCTCGATTTCGTCTATCAGCCTATCCTCGACAGCACCGGCCGCACCTCGGGCATCTTCGTCGAAGGCCACGACGTGACGGAGAAGTTCCGGGCGGAGCAGGAACTCAAGCACCTCAACACGGAACTCGAGGCGCGTGTCGCGCAGCGCACGAACGACCTCGCCAAGGCGCTCGAGCGCCTGCGGTCCGAATCCCGGGAACGCGAGGCGATCGAGGAAGCGCTTCGCCATGCGCAGAAGATGGAGGCGGTGGGCCAGCTCACGGGCGGCATCGCGCACGACTTCAACAACCTGCTGCAAGGCATCACCGGCTCGCTCGACCTGCTCAAGCTGCGGCTGCAATTGGGCAAGCTGGACAACATCGACCGGCTCATCACGGGCGCGCTGTCGTCGGCGCACAAGGCCGCGGGCCTCACGCACCGCCTGCTGGCGTTTTCGCGGCGGCAGCCCCTCGACCCCAAGCCGGTGAAGGCCAACCAGCTCATCGCGCCGATGGAGGAACTGCTGCGCCGCACGGTCGGCGAGAACATCCGCATCGAGCTCGTGCTGTCGGGCGGACTGTGGACGACGCTGTGCGACCCCGTCCAGCTCGAGAGCGCTTTGCTGAACCTGTGCATCAACGCGCGCGACGCCATGCCCGACGGCGGCACGCTCACGATCGAGACGGCCAACGCCTGGCTCGATGCGGCGTATGCCGCCAAGGAAGACCTGGTGCCGGGCCAGTACGTGTGCATCAGCGTGACCGACAGCGGCCAGGGCATACCGGCCGACGTGCTGTCGCGCGTCTTCGAACCCTTCTTCACCACCAAGCCCATCGGGCAGGGCACCGGCCTGGGCCTGTCGATGGTGTACGGCTTCGCCAAGCAGTCGTCGGGCCACGTCAAGCTGTACAGCGAAGCCGGGCACGGCACCACCGCGAAGCTCTATCTTCCCCGGCACCATGCCGAGCCGGTGCAACTCGAACCGAACGCGACCTTGCGCGCCGAGGACCATGAGGGCCGCAGCGAAATCGTGCTCGTCGTGGAAGACGAACCGGTGGTGCGCACGCTCGTCGTGGACGTGCTGGAGAGCCTGGGCTTTCGCGTCATCGAAGCGGTGGATGGGCCTTCGGCGCTGCGCATCCTGCAGTCGGAACAGCGCATCGACCTGCTCGTGAGCGACGTCGGACTGCCCGGCATGAACGGCCGGCAGGTCTACGATGCGGCCGCGAGCCGGCGACCCGGCCTGAAGGTGTTGTTCATGACCGGCTACGCCGAGAACGCGGCGCTGTCGAAGGGGTTCCTCGACCCCGGCATGGAACTGATCACCAAGCCGTTCGCGATGGAGCAGTTGGCGAGCCGTATTCGCGCGATGTTGTAGCGGTTCGCTGCCCAGGCGCCGCAACGTTTCGGTGCCCCCCGACGAGACCGCTCCACTAGCGGCACGCGGCGAGGACCTGTTTAAGATCGAACTCCCCCCGAAGAATTTTTTCGATACCGTCCTGTTCTAAAGAGCACGTCCCTTCTTCCTGGGCGATCTTCAGCAGTTCTCGCGTGGGGGCCTGCGCTTGAATGGCGGACCTGAGTCGCGGCGTCGCAATCATGACTTCGTACACGCCGAGCCGGCCCTTGTAGCCTGTGTTCTCGCACGTAGCGCAGCCTTTGGGGGCGAAAAGGCGCACGGTGCCGTCCGCCTGCGCATACCTCGATTTCCAGCGCTCGATCGTCGCTTCCGGCCACGGGTCCGCGTTGCGGCCATATTCCTGCGCCATGGTTTCCAGTTCTTCGTCCGAGGCGGCGTAGGCACTCTTGCAGGCGCAAAGCTTGCGAACCAGCCGCTGTCCGACCACTGCGAGCAGGGCGTCCGAGAAGTTGTAAGGATCGAGGCCGAAGTCCAACAGACGGGTCACGCTTTCTGCGGCGCTGTTTGTGTGCATTGTCGTCATGACAAGGTGCCCCGTGAGCGCCGCGGAGACGACGGTGCGGGCGGTCTCCTGATCGCGTGTCTCGCCGACCATGATGACGTCCGGGTCCGCGCGCAGGAAACTGCGCAGGACCTCCGGGAAAGTCAGACCGAGCTTCGCGTTCACCTGCACCTGCGAAAGCCCCGGCTGCGTGATCTCGACCGGGTCCTCGACGGTGTAGATTTTCCGGTCGGGCGTGTTGATCGCGCCGATCATCGTGTGCAGCGTCGTGGTTTTGCCCGATCCCGTAGGACCGCAGACGAGGATGAGTCCGAAGGTCCGGTGGAGTGCGGTCCGCAGGGCCTGCAGCTCCCTGGGGGCGAGGCCGAGCATTTCCATCGTGAGTGCCCTCGGCGCTGCGAGGATCCGCAAGATGACGTCTTCGAAGCCGCCGAAGGTCGGGAGAACCAGCACCCGCAGCTCGATCCTGAGCGTGGAGAACTCGGCGAAGCGGATCTTGCCGTCCTGCGGCTTGCGGCGCTCCGAGATGTCGAGCTCGGCCATGATCTTGATGCGCGAGATCAAGGCCGACCGGAAGCCAGCCGGGATCTCGATGTAGGGACGCAACACACCGTCGATGCGAAGGCGGACCTGGCTCGGTCGGCCCTCGCCCCGCGATTCGATGTGGATGTCCGACGCGCCTTGGTCGTAGGCATCCGCGATGATCTTGTTGACGAGGCGCACGAGCGTCGTGTCCGCTTCGCTGTTTCGCTCGTCCTGCTGCGCGGGCGCGGGCGAGCTTTCCTCCCCCAGCTCGGCGACGAGTTGCGCGACCTTCTCGGCAGGAGCGTCGCTGTCGTAGAACTGCTTCAATGCACGCTGCAGGTCGTCCGCTGCGCAAAGCACCGGCTCCACCTTGAGGCCGGTGGCGAACTCGAGTTCGCGCAGCGCCTGCCAGGACAGCGGGTCCTCGATCCCCACGACCAAGCGTCGGCCTTCGCGGTAGAGCGGCACCGCCGTGTACCTTCGTGCGAGCTCGGGCGAGAGGCTTTTAACCGCCGAGAAATCCACAGGAAAGCGATTGAGCCGCACGCTCGGCAGACCGAGCTGGCTGACGAGCACTTCGCGTAGGGTTTCGCGTTTGATCGCACCGGCGTCCACCAACAACTCGCCGATGTGCTTCTGCGGCTGCTTCGCCTGCGCCTGCGCCTGCGTCGCCGCGAGCAGTTGCTCTCGATCGATGAGACCTTCGCGCAGCAGCACCTCCTCGAGCAGCGGCGGGCGGCTGCGCCTGCGGCGCTCGAGCGCGTCCTCGACGTCGTCGCGTGTCTGCAATGCGGCCCCCGTGGGCGGCGCTTCCGGCGGCACGGGCTCGGCCCGGGGCTCGACGGCGTCCGACAGCGTCATCGGGGGTGAGCCGGCAACCGTGTACTGCACGAGGCTGGACGCGGGAATGAACCATCGAAGCACCTCGTCCGCGTAATGCGCGACGAACAGGAAGAGCCCTGCACGCCGCGGCAGCAGCGCGACGACGTCGACCTGCGAAGTCGCGCCGTCGGCGAAATGCAGTTCGCATGGACGCCGCTCGCTCACGGGCTTGCGCCTCAGACCGCCGACGGGCAGGTCGAGCGGCACCGGTTCGAGGCCGACCGAGCGGGACAGAAACAGCGACCGGATCGCGCCGAACAGGAGTTCACGGGGGCCGCTCCGCTCGGGCTGGAATCGCAACCGTCCGCCGTCGAAGTCGATGGTCAGTACCGTCCCCTGTATCCGGTCGCCGCCGAGGAGAGTGACAAGGCATCGCTCTGGCTCGTCGGTGGCACGTTCGTCGACCACGCGCATGTGGTGCGGCGCGGGCCAGCGCGGCGAAGGCTCGGGCACGGGGCGGGTCGGTACGTCGAGCGTGTCGGGAGACGGGATGAGAGACATCTGGGATTCGGTTCAGAGATAGCCGACGCCATGCACGGCCAGGCCAATGAGATCGATATTCGACTTGTTCAAGGGGGTTTGCGCCGCCGCGACGGCGAGCGCCGCAGCGCTCGCCTGGCCCTCGTCGAGCATCTGCACGAGGCTTGCCGCGAGCTCCGGTGAGTAGTCGGTACCTGCGAGGTTGCCCAGGAGCAGGGCGACGATTTCGGCATGGCCGGCGTCCGCTCCCAGCCGTACGTCGAGCAATTTTTGCGCAATCTGCGCCAGCGGCATGTCTTGGTCCACCATCGCGAGCCCGGCGCCGACGATGGCCGGATCGCGGATCGACTCCCGTCCAAGCACCGCGCCCAGGATCTGGACGGCGCTTCCGGCGTTGCCGTCGAGGTCGAAGGCGAGCTTCGAATCCCCGAATACCAGCCGTTCCACCCCCGAGAGCACGTCGGCGCCGTCCCTGCCCGAGGCATCGGCGACGCGCAGCGCGCCGGCGCTGGAGGCGACAACGTACGCGGCGCGTGGCCCCGCGAAGGCGGCGTGGTCCAGTCCATCCCCGCCGTCGATCCGGTCGTCGCCGCCGCTGCCGACCAGCCGGTCGTCGCCATCGCCGGCAACGAGCGTGTCGTCGCCTTTCCCGCCAAAGAGAAGGTCGGCGCCGCGAGTCCCCAGCAAGGCGGAGCCGACGTCGCTCGCGACGAACGCCTGCGGTGGCAGGGGTTCCCAGGTCTCTTCGGTCGATTCGGTGTCGAGGGTTCGCGGCATATGTGCTCCTTAGAAGGCGAAAGGTAAGTAGGGCAGACCGTGTTCCACCAATCCCGCGAGATCGATGCGATCCGCGGTCAGCGGCAGATCGGCGACCCGCTCGGCGAACGTGGCCTGAGTGAACACCCCGCCGTCGATCAGGCTCGCGAGCGCGGCCGTCGTCGCGTCGGAGGGCGCGCTCCCGGTGACATTGGCGAAGACACGCTCGACGAAAGCGACATTCGTCTCGCCCCTTGCCACGACGTTGAGCAGGAGCAGCGCGGTGTCATGAGCGGTCTTTCCCGAGTCCAGAGCTGCGATGAGGATGCCTACGGCGGTGGGGTTGCGGACGGACTCGGGGCCGAGCACGGTCGAGAGGAGCCGCGCCGCCGTTCCAGCGGCTTCGGCAACGTCGAGCGCCAGCGCGCCATCGTCGAAGAGCAGACGTTCCACGCTGGTGAGCTCGTCCACGTCGGCGGCGACTCTCACCTGCCAGGTGTTGCCCTTGTTCGCGACTACGTACATCGACGCCGCGCCGTCGAAGAGCACGACGTCGATGCCGGGACCGCCCACGATCGTGTCGGAGCCGCCTCGGCCGTCGATGATGTCGTCGCCGGCGCCGCCCAGGATAAGGTTCGCGCGCTCGTTGCCCACGAGCAGATCGTTGAATGGCGAGCCGGTCGCGTTCTCGATGGTCGTGTCCTGTGCAATGTCCACGGTGCGGGAATACGTTACGAAGACGGGTGCCCGGGTCACGGAATCGATGCCCGAGGCATAAACCCGCGCGCCGACGTCACTTGCGAATCCGGGCCGCAGATCGAGCATGACGGCTGCCTTCGAACGACTGGCGTCGAGGGTGTCGATACCGCCGCTGTCCCAGATCGCATGAAAGTTCTTCGCCCAAGGCCCTTGAGACGCGTCGTACAGGGTGTCGCCGGGCGATGCGGTGGCGGGCCCGTACAGCGCGGCGAGTTCTTCGATGTCGAGCGGCATGGGCTCGTCGGGGTAGACCGAGAGGCTGGCGTGTTCCACCCCCGCGATCCCGGTGTAGCTCATGACGGTGTTGAGGATCGTGTCGTCGGCGTCCGCCAGTTGCGGCGTGTCCGAGAACGGGTGCTTCAGACCGAGCGCATGGAGTGTCTCGTGCAGGAAGAGGCCACTGCGGTAGAAGTCCCACTGTGGCGATGCGATGAATGTCGCGATCTCGACTTCGCCACCTCGGGCGCTGCCCGGGTAGAACGCCCAGCCGCCGATGTTCTTGTCGTCCAGTTCCGGCGAATACGTGTAGTTGATGGCGGCGGGCTGGCCCGCGGACGCCTCGACAAATCTCACGTTCGCGACCGCTTCGACGTGGTCGAGGACCGTGCGAACCACCTCCCTGTCGCGATCGCCGAAGGCGATCCACACGGGCGCGACACCGCCGAGGCTGCGTGGCGTGAATGCGTACGAGAGCGTCAACGGTCCAGCAGGGGCCACCTTCCAGGCGTGGCCGGATTCCAGCGCGCTCGGGCTCCCGGCCCGCACGGGCTTCAACTCGCCCCGGGCGTACTCGCCGTAGGCGAGCGACTGGGGAGTGCTCTGCACGGAGACGAGGGTGACCCGACCGAATGCGGCGGGGCGCCGACGCTTCGAATGCGATCCCGGTGTCATCCGTTCTCCTGGTGTCCCGTGGCTACCCTTTTTCGTTATAGGAGGAGCTTTCTTGGCCGAGTTTGCCTATTCCACTGATCGCGGGCACCCATTCCACGCGATGGCGGGCAGCGTTCCATCGTGATCGCGGGCAACGTTCCGCCGTGATGGTGGGCAGTCGCGCGTGGCCCGGAGTGACGGTGGAATCGT
>NZ_JBFWNP010000037.1:0-57463 GCF_050250995.1 Ramlibacter sp. | reverse complement strand
TGGCCGGCATGAAGGACAGCAAGGTCATCGTCGCGATCAACAAGGACGCGGAAGCGCCGATCTTCAGCATCGCCGACTACGGGCTCGAAGCCGACCTGTTCGCGGCCGTGCCCGAGCTGGTCAAGGCACTTTGACCCGGCGAACGCCCGCGACGCCAGCGAACCCCCCAAGAAGGAGACAACGATGAAATACGAAGACTTCCAGCACATCAAGTTCGAGTGGAAGGACGACGGCGTCCTGCTCGCCACGCTCAACCGCCCCGAGGTGATGAACGCGACCAACGCGCGCCTGCACTGGGAGCTGACGCAGGTGTGGGACGTGATCCGCGACGACCCGAAGACCAAGGTGGTCGTCGTCACGGGCGCGGGCGACCGCGCGTTCTCGGCCGGCGGCGACCTGGCGTGGGTCACCGACATGGTGGGCAACCCCGAGGTCATCCGGGGCGTCAAGCGCGAGGCCTCCGACGTCGTCTACAAGATGCTCGACTGCGAGAAGCCGATCATCTCCGCGATCAACGGCACGGCCGTGGGCGCGGGCCTCGCCGTGGCCCTGCTGGCCGACGTGAGCGTGATGGCGGAGAACGCACGCTTCACCGACGGCCACGTCAAGCTGGGCGTCGCCGCGGGCGACCATGCGGCCATCGTGTGGCCGCTCATGTGCGGCATTCCCAAGGCCAAGTACTACCTGATGACCGCGGAGTTCATCAACGGCAAGGAGGCGGAGCGCATGGGCATGGTGACCTTCGCCGTGCCGCAGGCCGAAGTGCTCCCCAAGGCGCTGGCCATCGCGGCGCAGCTCGCGCGCGGCAGCCAGGACGCGATTCGCGCCACCAAGATGTCGCTGAACAACTGGATGCGCCAGGCCGGCCCGATCTTCGACAACTCGCTGACCAACGAGATGCTCAACTTCCTCGGCCCCGACGCCAAGGAAGGCGTGGCGGCGGTGCGCGGCAAGCGCGCGGCCGATTTCCCCTCCGCGCGCCTGCCGGACTGAGCGTCGGCGCGAGGTGCTGAGCGTGGCAGCCACCGGCACGCGGGCGCACGGCGCTGCCGCGGGCGCGGCCTCACCCGCGCGGCCGCTGGTGGCGCCCTTCGCCCGCGCGCTCGCGCTGCTGGGCGCCTGGACGCCGGAAGACGGCTGGCTGGGCAACCGCGAGCTCGCCACCCGCACCGGCCTGCCTGCGTCCACGGTCACGCGCATCGCGCAGTGCCTGGTGGAACTGAATTACCTTCATTACGACGCCGACGACCGCAAGTACCGGCTTACGCCCTCGGTGCTCGCGCTCGGCTATGCGGCGCTCGCCAATTCGAGCGTGCAACGCGCCGCGCGCAACCAGCTGCAGGCGTTCGCCGAATCGCAGCGCGTCCACGCGAGCCTGTTCTCGCGCGACCGGCTCGAGCTCGTCGTGCTGGAGAGCTGCAACGGCGGCGCGCAGGACCTTCGCATTCCGCTGCACGTGGGCACGCGCGTGGCCATCGGCTCCTCGCCGGTGGGCTGGACGCTGCTCGCGGCCCTGCCGGAGCTGGAGCGCTACTACCTGATGGAAAACATCGAGCGGCGCCTGCCGCGCGAATGGCCGCGGCTGCGACGGCGCATCGGCGAGGCCATCGCGCAGGTCTACGAAAGCGGCTGGCTGACGGCCGCAGCGGACTGGGACGAACGCCTGGGCGTCGCCGCGGCGCCCGTGCTCGTGGCGGGCCATGCGCCCTTCGTGCTGGCCTGCGTCGGCACGAGCGAGGAGATTTCGCGCACGCGCGTGCAGCGCGAACTCGGGCCGCGCCTGCTGGCCGCCGCCGACGAGATCGCGCAGGCGAGTGCCGCGTCATGAGCCTCGGGCAGCTCGCCATGGCCGCCGAGGGCAGCGCCCGCATCCTCACCGTGTCGCGCGGCATGGAAGTGCTGCGCGCCTTCCGCGCGGAGCGCGTGCCGCTCACCAACGCCGAGCTGGTGCGCCGCACGGGGCTCGCCAAGGCGACGGTCTCGCGCCTGACCACGACGCTCATGCAGCTCGGCTTCCTGCGCCACCTGCCGGGCAGCCGCGAATTCGAACTCGCGGCCGGCCCGCTCGCCATCGGCAATGCGCTCGTCGCCTCGAGCGCGCTGCTCAAGGCCGCTGAAGCGCCGCTGCAGGAGCTTGCCGACCGCCTGGGCATGGGCATCGCGCTCGGCGTGCCGGAGGGCGACGACATGCTCTACATCGCGTATCGCGCGAGCACGCGCGTCGTGGCGCTGCGCCTGGGCGTCGGCGCCTTGCTGCCGATGGGCACGACGGCGATCGGCCATGCCTGGCTGTGGGCCCTGCCGCCCGCGCAGCGCGAAGCGCGCATCGCCGCCCTCGCCGCCGCGGCCGGCGAACGCTCGGGCGCGGTGCGGCAATCGATCGCGACGAGCTTCGACGAACTGGAATCGACCGGCACGTGCGCCGTGCTGGGACAGTTCCAGCGCGACGCGTATGGCATCGCGCTGCCGGTGCGAATCGGCCGCGACCGCGTGCTGATGGGGCTCAACGCCGGCAAGGCCGACATGCAGCCCGACGTCGCCGCCGAGCACCGGCGCGTGACCCCGGCGCTGCGAGCCGCGGCCGCGCAACTCGAACAGACGCTGGCGAACTTCGACAGCCGTCCCTGAATTCCCCACCAAAGATCACGGGAGACCCACTTGGAACAAAAGAAAGTACTGGACGGCATCCGCGTCGTCGACCTGGGGCGCTTCATCGCCGCGCCGTTCTGCGCCGCGCTGCTCGCCGACTACGGCGCCGACGTGATCCGCGTCGACCGCGTCGGCGGCAGCGAGGACCGCTACATCGTGCCGGTGAGCACCGAAGGCGAGGGCGCGCTCTTCCTGCAGGTGAACCGCAACAAGCGCTCGATCACGCTCGACCTCGACTCGCCGCAGGGCCAGGAGGTGCTGCACCGCCTGGTGCGCGGGGCCGACATCGTGATCGCGAACATGCCGCCGCGCACCATGCAGAGCCTGGGCCTCGACTACGAGAGCCTGCGAAAGATCAAGCCCGACATCATCCTCACCGCCTCGTCCGCCTTCGGCGACCAGCCCGCGGTGCGCGACCGCACGGGTTTCGACGGCACGGGCCAGGCCATGAGCGGCGCGGTGCATGTGACCGGCCTGCCCGACCAGCCGATGAAACCCATGGTGCCGATGGTCGATTTCTCGACGGCGCTGTCCTGCGCGTTCGGCACGATGATGGCCCTGTACGAGCGCAAGGCGAGCGGCATGGGCCAGGAAGTCGGCGCCTCGCTGCTGCGCACGGGACTCAACCTCGCGAGCGGCACCCTGATCGAGGAGGCCGTGCTGAAGCTCGATCGCAAGGCGCAGGGCAACCGCAGCCCGAACTACGGCCCCTCGGACCTCTTCCGTGCGAAGGACGGCTGGTTCATCACGCAGGCGATCGGCCCCGCGATGTTCAAGCGCTGGACGCGCCTGGTCGGCAAGCCGGAACTGCTGGACGACCCGCGCTTCAGGGATGACAAGACCCGGGGCGAGAACGGCGAGGCGCTCAGCGCCATCATGAACGCCTGGGCCGGCACGCGCACGCGCAAGGAGTGCCTGGCCGAGCTCGAGCAGGCGCGCATTCCGTCGAGCCCGGTGTATTCGCCGCGCGAGGCGCTCGAGGACAAGGACGTGAACGCGGCCGAGTCCTTCAAGTGGATGGACTATCCCGGCATCGAGGGCGGCATGCCCATCGTGCAGCCGCCCGCCTGGATGTCGCGTACGCCGCCGTCCATCGACAAACGTCCGCCGACGCCGGGCGAGCACACCGACGAGGTGCTGCGCGAGATCGGCTATTCCATCGAACAGATCCGGGAGTTGAAGAAGAATGAAATCGTCTGAACGCGAACGCCTGCCGGGCACGCCCGAGCCCATGACCTTCTGGGAGGGCGACGGCGGCGTCGCCATCGCCGGCGACGTCTGGGGCGACCCCGACGCGCCGCTGGTGATTCTGCTGCACGGCGGCGGCCAGACGCGCCATGCGTGGCGCGGCACGGGCGAGCGCCTGGGCGAGGCGGGCTGGCGCGCCATCGCGCTCGACGCGCGCGGCCACGGCGACTCCGGCTGGGCCGAGGACGTCGACTACAGCATCGATGCGCAGGTGCGCGACCTGCAGGCCGTGGTCCGCGCCGAAGGCGGACGCCGCCCGGCGCTCGTCGGCGCCTCGATGGGCGGCGTGTGCAGCCTCGCCGCCATCGGCGAGGGCCATGTCGACGCCACCGCGCTGATCCTCGTCGACGTGGTGCCCTCCACGGAGCCCGCGGGCGTGCACCGGATCCAGTCCTTCATGCGCGACGGCACCGAGGGTTTCGATTCCCTCGAGGAGATCGCGCAGGCCATCGGCTCGTACAAGGGCAGCACGCTGCCGGCGGGCGAGCGGCCAGGCCTCGCCAAGAACGTGCGGCGCGGCAAGGACGGCCGCTACTACTTCCACTACGACCCGCGCTACGCCCATTCCCGCCGCAGCATGGAGGAGCGCCGCGCGCGTCTCACCGAGGCATCGCGCAATCTGCGCCTGCCGACGCTGCTGGTGCGCGGCGGAGCGTCGGACGTGGTGAGCGAAGAGGGCGTGCGCGACTTCCTCGCGCTGGCGCCGCATGCGGAATACGTGAACGTCGCCGAGGCCGGCCACATGGTCGCGGGCGACCGCAACGATGCCTTCGGCCGCGCGGCCGTCGAGTTCCTCGCCCGCGCGGTTCCTCCCCGGAGCGCCCATGGCCTTCAATCGACTGCACCTGATACGGCAAGTTGACCTGTTCACCCTGAGGCTCTTCCTCTCGGCGGTGGAGGAGCAGCAGATCGGCCGGGCGGCGGTGCGCGAGAACATCGCCGCCTCCACCGCCACCAAGCGCATCCAGGACCTCGAGGAGATCGCGGGCGTGCAGCTGCTCGAGCGCACGCCCAAGGGGGTGTCGCCCACGCCCGCCGGCGCCGTGCTCGTGCGCTACCTGCGCGCGATCTTCGGCAACCTCGACGACATGCGCGCGGAGATCTCCGCCTTCACCGAGGGCATGCGCGGCGAACTCGCGATCGCGTCGGCGCGCTCGATCATCGTGCCCTTTCTCGCACGCGAGATGAGCGACTTCGCGCGCGACTTCCCCGGCGTCGACCTCGTGCTGCGCGAGCTGGAGAACGCGACCATCGTGCAGGCGGTGACGCAGGGCGAAGCCGACGTCGGCGTGTTCGCCGTGACGCCGGGCGTGGACCTGAGCGGCGTCGACGCGGTGGCTTACCGCAGCGACAAGCTGATCGCGGCGGTGCCGGCCGGGCACCCGCTGGCGACGCGCACGGACATCACCTTCGACGACCTGCTGGCCTCCAGCCTCGTGGCCGTCGCGGCGCTGGAGCCGGCGCTGGCCGCCGCCGCCCGGCGGCGGGGCCGGGAGTACAAGGCGCGCTTCACGGTGCGCAGCGTCGAGGTGGCGTTGAGCCTCGTGCAGGCGGGCCTGGGCGTCACCGTCGTGCCGGAGTTCCTGTTCTTCGGCCCCGAGCTGTCGGACAACGTGGTGATGCTGCAGTTGCGCGAGTCGTGGACGAATCGCGTGATCCAGGTGTGTACGCCGCGCGGCCGCACGCCGGGGCCGGCGGCGCGGGCGTTCATCAAGCAGTTGCTGGACCGGCCGCCCTTGCCGGGGTGAGTCGACTCACCCCGTATTCCGCAACCCCGCCGAAATCCCGTTGATCGCGAGGTGGATGCCGCGCTTGGCGCGTTCGTCCCCATGCCCCTGCCGCCAGCGGCGCACGAGTTCGACCTGCAGGTGATGCAGCGGGTCGATGTAGGGGAAGCGGTGGCGGATCGAGCGCGCAAGGGACGCGTTGCCCGCCAGGCGCTGCTTCTCGCCGGTGATCGCCACGAGCGCCTCGACCGTCAGGTGCCACTCCGATTCGATCGCGCTGAAGATGCGCTTGCGCAGCCGCGCATCGGGCAGCAGTTCGGCATAGCGCGAACCGAGCGCGAGATCGCTCTTGGCCAGCACCATGTCGATGTTCGACAGCAGCGTGCGGAAGAAGGGCCACTGGCGGTACATCTTCTGCAGCAGCGCGAGCTGCTCGCGGTCGGTGCGGAAGGCGCGCACGGCGGAGCCGAATCCATACCAGCCCGGCAGCGTGAGGCGGCACTGGCCCCAGCTGAATCCCCAGGGAATGGCGCGCAGGTCCTCGATCTTCTGCGAGGCCTTGCGCGACGCGGGGCGCGAGCCGATGTTCAGCTCCGCGATCTCGCGGATCGGCGTCGCGCCGAAGAAGAAATCGGTGAAGCCCGGCGTCTCGTACACGAGCTTGCGGTACGCCGCCATGCTGTCGCGCGACAGCGTCTCGGCCGTGTCGAGGAACAGCTTCGGCGCGGGCTTGGTCGGCTGCAGCAGCGTCGCCTCGAGCGTGGCGGCGACGAGCGTCTCCAGGTTGCGGCGGCCGATCTCGGCGTTCGCGTACTTCGAGGCGATCACCTCGCCCTGCTCGGTGAGTCGGATCTGGCCGCGCACCGTGCCGGGCGGCTGCGCGAGGATGGCCTGGTAGCTCGGGCCGCCGCCGCGGCCCACCGTGCCGCCGCGGCCGTGGAAGAGGCGCAGCTGGATGTCGTGCGAATTGGCCAGCTCGTCGAACAGGGCGACCAGCGCGATCTCGGCGCGATACAGCTCCCAGTTGCTCGTGAAGATGCCGCCGTCCTTGTTGCTGTCGCTGTAGCCGAGCATGATGTCCTGCTCGGCGCCGGAGCGCTGCACCAGCTTGGCGATGCCCGGCAGCGCGTAGAACTCGCGCATGATGCCCGCGGCATTGCGCAGGTCCTCGATCGTTTCGAAGAGCGGCGAGACGATGAGGTCGCAGCGCGCGTTCTCGTCGGCGAGCGCGCCGCGCATCAGGCCCACTTCCTTTTGCAGCAGCAGCACCTCGAGCAGGTCGCTCACCGCCTCGGTGTGGCTGATGATGTAGTGCCGGATCGACTCGTCGCCGTAGCGCGCGCGCATGCGCACGGCCGATTCGAAGATCGCGAGTTCGCGCCTCGCATGGTCGGAATACGCGGCGCCCATCACGCGCAGCGGACGCGCATCGGCCAGCAGGGCGAGCAGCACTTCGCGCTTGCGCGCCTCGGGCAGGGCGCTGTAGCCCGCCTCGACGCGCGCGGTGGCGAGAAGCTCCGCCACCACCTCCTCGTGCTGCTCGGAGTTCTGCCGCAGGTCCACCGTCGCGAGATGGAAGCCGAAGACCTCGACCGCGCGGATCAGCGGATTCAGGCGTTGCTGCACCAGCGCGCCGCCGTGATGCGCCAGGATGGATTCGCGGATCGTGCGCAGGTCGCGCAGCAGTTCGGCGGCGCTCGCGTACGGATTCCTCGGCGCGATGACGTGGCGCGCGGCGTCGCCACCGGTGAGTTCCTTGAGCGTGGCGGCCAGCCGCGAGTACATGCCGGTGATCGCGCGGCGGTAGGGCTCGTCTTCCCGATGGCCGCTGTCGTCGGCCGAGGCGTCGGCCAGCGCGCGCATGGCGGGCGTCACGCCCACCAGCATCGCGGACAACGACATCTCGCTGCCCAGCCAGAACAGCTCGGTGAGGTAGTAGCGCAGCGCGACTTCGCACTGCCGGCGCAGCGCGTATTCGAGCGTCTCGGCGCTCACGTTCGGATTGCCGTCGCGGTCGCCGCCGATCCACTGGCCCATGCGAAGGAAGCCGGCGACGGGGTGCGCGCCGAGCGCACGTTCGAGCTCGCCATAGAGCTTCGGAATCTCGCGCAGGAACGTCGCCTCGTAGTACGACAGCGCGGTCTCGATCTCGTCGGCGACGGTCAACTTGGTGAAGCGCAGCAGGCGCGTGTGCCACAGCTGCAGCACGCGCGCGCGGATCATCGCTTCGTTGGCCGACAGCTCGCGCGGCGCGAGCGCGTCCTTGGGCAGCGCGCGAGCCTTGATCTCGTCGCGCTCCGTGAGCAGCCGGGCGATGTCGCGCTCGGCATCGAGGATGCTCTTGCGCTGCACCTCGGTCGGATGCGCGGTGAGCACGGGCGCGAGGTAGCTCTGGGCGAGCGTCTGCGCCACCGTCTTCGCGCCGATGCCGGCCCAGCGCAGGCGCGCGAGGGCGACTTCGATGCTGCCTTCCTGCGTGTCGCCCGCGCGCTCGTGGATCTCGCGGCGTCGGATGTGGTGGCGGTCCTCCGCGAGGTTCGCGAGGTGGCTGAAGTACGTGAAGGCGCGGATGACGCTCACCGCCTGGTCGCTCGACAGGGCCTTCAGCAGGGTCTTGAGGGCGCGGTCGGCGTCGTGGTCGGCGTCGCGCCGGAAGGCGACCGACATCTTGCGGACGCGCTCGACGAGTTCGAAGGCTTCGACGCCCTCCTGCTCGCGGATGACGTCGCCGAGGATCCGCCCGAGCAGGCGGATGTCTTCGACGAGCGGGCGCTCGTTCTCCCTGGCACGCCGAACGGGCGGCTGCGGGCTGCTGGCCATGGTGTGGAACTCCTCCGGGGGTTGCGGCGCATGCTAGCATCCCCCGCAGTTGGCATACGGGTTTACGTGAATGTCGAAGGCACTTCGCGCTCGCGGCCCGCGACCCGGACCGTGACTCCTATCCACCCGCATCACTCGCCCCCATGACGCTCACGATCGCCACCCGCGAAAGCCGCCTTGCACTGTGGCAGGCCGAACACGTGCGTGCGTTGCTGCGGGAGCGCGGCGCGTCGGTCGAGCTGCTCGGCATGACGACGCGCGGCGACCAGATCCTGGACCGCACCCTCTCCAAGGTGGGCGGCAAGGGCCTCTTCGTCAAGGAACTCGAGACGGCGCTCGAGGAGGGCCGCGCGGACCTCGCCGTGCATTCGCTGAAGGACGTGCCGATGGAGCTGCCCGAGGGCTTCGCGCTCGCGTGCGTCCTCGAGCGCGAGGACCCGCGCGACGCCTTCGTCTCCGTCCGCCACGAATCGCTGGCCGCGCTGCCGCAAGGCGCCGTGGTGGGCACGTCGAGCCTGCGCCGCGTCGTGCTGCTGCGCGCGCTGAGGCCGGACCTGCGCATCGAGCCCCTGCGCGGCAACCTCGACACGCGGCTGCGCAAGCTCGACGACGGGCAGTACGACGCGATCGTGCTCGCCGCCGCGGGCCTGAAGCGGCTGGGCCTCGAATCGCGCATCCGGGCCGTGTTCGGGACGAACGACATGTTGCCGGCGGCGGGGCAGGGCGCCCTGGGCATCGAGGTGCGCGCCGATCGGGCCGACGTCGCCGCGCTTCTGGCGCCGCTCGCGCACCATGCCACGAGCCTGTGCGTGGCGGCCGAACGCGCGGTGAGCCGTGCGATGGGCGGCAGTTGCTCCATGCCGCTCGCGGCGCATGCGCGGCTCGACGGCGAACTGCTCGTGCTGCAGGCGGCCTGGGGCGACGTCGACGTGCCGGGGCCGCTCCTGCGCGCGAGCGGCGCCGCGGCCATCGCGGACGTGGAAGCGGCGGCGCGGCTGGGCGGTCAGGTCGCGAAGCAGCTGCGCGACGCGGGCGCCCGCTGAGGGGCGTTCCAATGCAGCGTCCGCCGGTCGTCGTGACGCGGCCGCGCCACGAGGCGCTGCAGTGGGTCGAGCGCCTGCGCGACGCGGGCTTGAATGCGCTGGCGCTGCCGCTGATCGAGATCGGACCCGCGCCCGAGCCGGACGCGCTGCGCCGGGCGTGGGCCGAACTGCCCCGCCACGCGGCCGTCATGTTCGTGAGCGCCAATGCGGTGCGCGCCTTTTTCGATGCCCGGCCCGCAGGCTCGGCCTTCGGCGCACGTGCCTGGGCGCCCGGTCCCGGCACGCGCGAGGCGCTGCTGGCGGCGGGGGTGGACCCGTCGGCGATCGACTCGCCGGCCGACGACGCGCCGCAGTTCGATTCCGAAAACCTGTGGGCGCGGGTCTCGGGCTCGGTGGCGGCGGGCCAGCGCATCCTCATCGTGCGCGGCGGCGGGGACGCCGGCAGCGGGCGCGACTGGCTTGCCCGGCAGTTGCAGGCGCGGAACGTGGCCATCGATACCGTGACGGCCTATGTGCGCGCCGCGCCCGTCTGGTCGCCGCGGCAGCGCGAGGACGCCAGCCGGCTGCTGGACGATGACGGCGCCACATGGATCTTCAGCAGCTCGGAGGCCATCGCGAACCTCGCGGCCCTGCTGCCCGGCCGCGCGTTCTCTGGGGCGTCCGCGCTCGTCACCCATCCGCGCATCGGCGAGGCCGCGAAGCGCGCCGGCTTCGGACGCGTGCGCGCGACGGCGGCCCGCCTTCGCGACGTCGTCGCGGCCCTAGAATCGAGTTGAAATGACGCCCCCCCGCCTGCCGCCTCGTGTGCTGCTCTGCCCCCCGAGGGGGCTGTCGTTCCTTCGCGCGGCCCGGCGGAACGGCGAATGAGTTCGGAGACCGTCGTGACCAGCGAAACGCCGGAGGACGCGGTGCCCGTGCCGCAGGCGTCGCCACCGGCGGCCGCCGCCGGACCCGACTCTCCGCGCACCGCCACGGTCACCCGGGCCACGCTCGTCGCGCTCGTGCTGCTGGCCGGCGCGGCGCTGCTGACGAGCGTCATGCTCTGGCAGAAGCTCTCGGGCATCCAGGAACAGCTCGCGCGCCAGAGCGCCGACAGCGGCGCCGCGGCCATCGAGGCGCGCGCGCTGGCGCGCCAGGCGCAGGAGGTCGCGCGCGACAGCGCCTCGCGGCAGGCGCTGCTCGAGTCGCGCCTGAACGAGGTCGCGCTCCAGCGCACGCAGCTCGAGGAGCTGATGCAGAGCCTGTCGCGCTCGCGCGACGAGAACCTGGTGGTCGACGTCGAATCCGCGCTGCGCCTCGCGCAGCAGCAGATGCAGCTGACGGGCAGCGCCGAGCCGCTGCTGGCCGCGCTGCGCACCGCCGAGCAGCGCCTTGCGCGCGCCGCCGAGCCGCGCTTCGCGCGCGTGCGCGCCGCCATCACGCGCGACAGCGACCGCATCAAGAGCGCGGGGCTCACCGATCTTCAGGGCGTGCTCGCGAGGCTCGACGAGCTCACGCGGCAGATCGACGAGCTGCCCGCCGTGAATGCGGTGCCGCGCGCGCCGGAAGCCTTGCGCCGCAGCAACGTGCCCGCGGCCGAGCGTCCCTGGTGGCAACGCTTCCTCGATGCCGCGCTCGAGGAGGCGCGAGGCCTCGTGCGCGTGAGCCGCATCGACCAGCCCGAGGGTGCGCTGCTGGCGCCCGAGCAGGTCTTCTTCCTGCGCGAGAACATCAAGCTGAAACTCCTCAACGCGCGCCTGTCGCTGCTCGCACGGCAGATCGACGTGGCCCGCGCCGACGTGTCCGCCGCGGCCCTCGCGCTGCCGAAGTACTTCGACGGCGCCTCGCGCCGCACGCAGGCCGCGGCGGCGCAGCTGCAGCAGGTGCAGGCCCAACTGCGCAACGCCGAGATGCCGCGCATCGACGAGACGCTGGCCGCGCTCGCGACCGTGGCGGGCGGGCGCTAGGACGCCGAATGCGCGCCGCGCTCTGGTTCCTCGCGCTCTTCGGCATCGCCGTGGCCGTCGCGCTCTTCGCCGGCAACAACCAGGGGACGGTCACCGTGTTCTGGCCGCCGCACCGCATCGACCTGTCGCTCAACCTCGTGCTGCTGCTGCTCGTGGGCGCGTTCGTGCTGCTGCACGCGGCGCTCGGCGCGCTCGCGGCGCTGCTCGATCTGCCGAAGCAGGCGTTGCGCTGGCGCACGCAGCAGAAGGAGCGCGCGATGCACCGCGCGCTGCACGATGCGATCTCGCATCTCTGGGCCGGCCGCTTCATTCGCGCGCGCAAGTCCGCCGAGGCCGCGTTGGCGCAGGAGGCGTCGCTCGACGCCGGCGGCCAGCGCGCACCGGCCGCGGAGCAGCTGCGCGCCGTGGCGCACCTGCTCGCGGCCGAGAGCGCGCAGGCGCTGCAGGACAAGTCCGCGCGCGAGGAACATCTGCGCCGTGCGCTCGATGCCGCCGTGGCGCGCGACGCGCAGGAAACGCGCGAAGGCGCGCTGATGCGCGCCGCCGAATGGTCGCTGGAAGAAAGCGATCCCGAGGGCGCGATGGGCTGGCTCAAGGGCCTGCCGCAGGGCGCGGCGCGCCGCACGCTTGCGCTGCGCATGAAGCTGCGCGCCGCGCGGCTCGCCGGTCGCACCTCCGAGGCGCTCGAGACCGCGCGCCTGCTCGCGAAGCATCACGCCTTCTCGCCCGGCGCGGCGCAGAGCATCGTGCGCGGGCTCGCCATCGACTCGCTCAACGGCGCCTACGACGTGCCGCAGTTGCAGGCGGCGTGGCAGGCGCTGGAGCCCAACGAGCGCGCGATGGCCGAAGTGGCGATGCATGCGTCGCACCGGCTCGTGCAGCTCGGCGGGGATGCGGCCATGTCGCGCGAGTGGCTGCTGCCGGTGTGGGAGCGCGAGTCGCAACTCGCGCCTGCGCTGCGCGTGAAGCTCGTGGACGCGTTCGAAGAGGGGCTGGAGAGCGTCGACGGCGCATGGCTCGCGCGCTTCGAGGCCGCGCAGAAGGCGAATCCGCGCGATGCCAATCTGCAGTATCTCGCGGGCATGGCCTGCGTGAAGCGCCAGCTGTGGGGCAAGGCGCAGCAGTTGCTGATGCAGGCCGCGCTCGGCCAGCAGGACGCGCGCCTGCACCGCAATGCGTGGCGCGCGCTGGCGAAGCTCGCCGAGCAGCGCGGGGACGGGGATACCGCGGCGCAGGCCTGGAAGCGCGCGGCGGATCGGTAGCGGACGAGTTCCCTCCCCAGCAGGGGAGGGAGTCTCTTCAGCGCTGCTCGAAGGGCAGCGTCATCGAGCGCAGGTCGCGCTTCGTTTCCACGAGCACCAGCGGACCTTCGTCGAGCACCACCGCCGGCGGACGCTCGCGCGGCACGCGCACCGGTTTCGGCTCGGCGGCGATGGCGGCCTGCACGGCCGCGATCTTGTCCGAATCCGAATTGATCCACTGGAGGCCCGAGCCCTCGGCCACCTGGACCAGCTGCGACACCGGCAGATCGAAAGGCTGAACCTTCGGCAGGCCGCCCGCGTGGGACGCGGCCGGCGCCGCCGCGGTCTGCGCGACCGGGGATGCCGTGGATGCGACCGCTGCGACCGCTGCGACCGATGCAGTGGTTACGGGTGCGGCGTATGCAGGATCCTGCGGCGCGGCTTCCGCCCGGAAGGCATCCGCCTGCTCGTCGGCCGCGCGCTCGGCGCCGGCCGGCGCGTCCTCGCGCGGCGTGCGTTCGCCACGTTCACCACGCTCGCGGCGGTCGCGGCCATAGCGGTCGCGCGAACGGCGCTCGCGGCGCTCTTCGCCCTCGGCTTCCGGCTGGGCGTCCTGATGCGTGTGCGACTCGAGCACCGCATTGGCCGAAGGCGGCAGCATGTCCGGGCTTTCGGTCACGACGCCAACGGTCGAAGCAGCGCCTGCGACGGTGCCGCCGGCCACGTCCACTGCGCCGGCAGCGTTCGCGGCGGAAGCGTCGTCGCGCGGTCCGCGTTCGCGGCGGCCGCCCCGCTCGCCACGTTCTCCCCGCTGTTGCGCAACTGCGCCTTCGGCATTGGGCTCATCTTGCGGTGCGCCTTCGACCGCGCTCCCGGCCACCGACGCGGCGCTCCCTTCGGCCTCGCGCGCCTCTCGGCGCATCCGGGCCTCGTGGCGTTCGCGGCTTTCCTGCGGTTCGCGATTGTCGACGCCCTCGAGCGGGCCTCGGGCCTCACGCGGCACGCGGGCCTCGCGAGGTTCGCGGCCTTCACGCGGCTCGCGGCCCTCGCGGGCCTCACGGCCTTCACGACCTTCGCGGGGTTCGCGGCCTTCGCGGCCTTCGCGGGTCTCACGGCCTTCGCGCGGCTCACGGCCCTCACGAGCTTCGCGGGGTTCGCGGGGTTCGCGGTTCTCGCGAGCTTCCCGCGGTTCGCGGTTTTCGCGCGGCTCGCGGCCGTCGCGGGCTTCGCGGCCGTCACGCGGTTCGCGGCTCTCGCGCCCTTCGCGAGAACGGTTGTCACGGCCTTCGCCGCGCTCGCCCCGTTCCCGACGTTGCTGCGGGTCTCCGGTGCGCTGCGCACCCTCGGCGCCATCGGCTGCCGCACGGTCGCGGCGGGGCTCGCCGTCGCGCGGACGCGCGTCGCGCTCGCCGCCCGCGCCGCCACGGCGTCCGTCGCGTCCGCCGCGGCCCTCGCCCCGGCGCCCATCGCGGCCCCGGCCGCCTTCGCGTCCTTCACGGCCCTCGCGCTTTTCTTCCCTCTTTCCTTCGGCCGGCTGCGCCGCGGTCGCGGCGGCGGCGGGTACGGCGGCCGGCGGCGCGCCGAACAGGCCCTTGATCCACGACAGGAAGCCCGTGTCGGCCGGCGCGGGTGCGACGGTCGGCGCCGGTGCGGCCACGGGCGGCTTCGCCTGCGCGGCAGGCGGCACGGCCTGGGCTTGCGCCTGCGGCTGCGGCTCGGGCTTGGCCACCGGCATCGGCGCGGGCGCGTCGGGCAGCACGCCCTTGATGATCGGCTCCTGCTTGTTCGCCCGTTCGTGCGAGCGGCGCGTGACCGTCGTCGGGTCTTCCATTTCCTCGGCCATGTGGTAGCTGGCCTGCAGGTTGTCGAGGCGCGGGTCGTCGTGCTTCAGCCGCTCGAGCTTGTAATGCGGCGTGTCGAGCGACTTGTTGGGCACCAGCAGCACGTTGAGGCGCTGCTTCAACTCGATCTTGGTGATTTCCGTGCGTTTCTCGTTCAGCAGGAACGAGGCGACTTCGACCGGCACCTGGCAATGCACGGCCGCCGTGCTGTCCTTCATCGACTCTTCCTGGATGATCCGCAGGATCTGCAGGGCGGAGCTTTCGGTGTCGCGGATGTGGCCGTGGCCGCCGCAGCGCGGGCAGGGGATCGACGCGCCTTCGGACAGCGCCGGGCGCAGCCGCTGGCGGCTCATCTCCATCAGGCCGAACTTGCTGATGCTGCCGAACTGCACGCGGGCGCGGTCCTGGCGCAGCGCGTCGCGCAGGCGGTTCTCGACCTCGCGGCGGTTGCGCGACTCCTCCATGTCGATGAAGTCGATGACGATCAGGCCGCCCAGGTCGCGCAGGCGCATCTGGCGCGCCACTTCGTCGGCGGCTTCGAGGTTGGTGCGCGTGGCGGTCTCCTCGATGTCGCCGCCCTTGATGGCGCGCGCCGAGTTGACGTCGATGGACACCAGCGCTTCGGTGTGGTCGATGACGACGACGCCGCCCGAGGGCAGCTTCACCTCGCGCGCATAGGCCGATTCGATCTGGTGCTCGATCTGGAAGCGGCTGAACAGCGGCGCATCGTCGCGGTAGCGCTTCACGCGGGCGGCATGCTCGGGCATGACGTGCGCCATGAACTGGTGCGCCTGCTCGTAGATGTCGTCGGTGTCGATCAGGATGTCGCCGATGTCGTGATTGAAGTAATCGCGGATGCAGCGGATGACGAGGCTCGACTCCTGGTAGATCAGGAACGCGCCCTTGCCGCCCTTGGCCGCGCCGTCGATGGCGGTCCAGAGCTTGAGCAGGTAGTTGAGGTCCCACTGGAGCTCGGGCGCGCTCCTGCCGATGCCGGCGGTGCGCGCGATGATGGACATGCCGTTGGGATACTCCAGCTGGTCCATGTTCTCCTTGAGCTCGGCCCGGTCCTCGCCCTCGATGCGGCGCGAGACGCCGCCGCCGCGCGGGTTGTTGGGCATGAGCACGACGTAGCGGCCCGCCAGCGAAACGAAGGTCGTCAGCGCCGCGCCCTTGTTGCCGCGCTCTTCCTTCTCGACCTGGACCAGGAGTTCCTGGCCCTCGCGGATCGCGTCGCTGATGCGCGCCTGCGATGGCGGCACGTTGCCCTGGAAATAGGAGCGGGAGATTTCCTTGAAGGGCAGGAAGCCGTGGCGGTCTTCGCCGTAGTCGACGAAGCAGGCTTCGAGCGAGGGCTCGACGCGCGTGACGACGGCCTTGTAGATGTTGCCCTTGCGCTGCTCGCGCCCTTCGATCTCGATTTCGTAGTCGAGGAGCTTCTGTCCGTCGACGATGGCCAGCCGGCGTTCCTCGGCCTGCGTGGCATTGATCAGCATCCGCTTCATCGCGTCACCTTCTTGTTTTCAGCACTCAACAGCTCCATGAACGGAGCAACGATGCGAGAACAGACGCTTCGAAACGGGAAAGGGAACGACGGCGCTAGCCTGCCAGGCGCGCGCGAGCGCGGCGGGCGAAGGGCCAGGGCACGTGGATGGGAGCGAGCAGCACGAAGCGCGGCCGCGCCGCGGGAAGCGCGGCGAGGGCGGGGCGTGTCGGGGGGTACGCCGCGAGCAATGCACCGGCCGCGGCGGGGCTCATGAGCCACCTCCAGAGAGCCAGGATATATGCCAGCAGCACGTCGTTCTCGCTTCGATCCGCCCGCCAGCCTTGCGCTGGCGGACTTGTCATTCCGTATCGGGTTTCAAAGTGTCGGTTCGGCGCTGCACGGGCAGCATCGCATCGACCCCCGGCGTCGCCTCGTGGGATGCGGAGAGCTAAACTCCCGCCAAAATCAACCACTTACGGCCTGACGCCAGTGAAACCGATTATAGGGGGCGATCCGCCGCCCGCAAGCGCCGGGGTGCGGCAGCTCACGATCGGCGAGGAGTCGGCCGGCCAGCGCCTCGACAACTTCCTCATCCGCGAGCTGAAGGGCGTGCCGAAGACGCACGTGTACCGGATCATCCGCTCGGGCGAAGTGCGGGTGAACAAGGGACGGGCGCAGGCCGACACGCGGGTGGCGTCGGGCGACGTCGTGCGGCTGCCCCCGGTGCGCGTCTCGGAAAAGTTGGCCGAGAAGCGGGACCATCCCGCGCCGCCGCGCGAGTTCCCGATCGTGTTCGAGGACGAGCACGTGCTTGCCATCGACAAGCCGGCCGGCGTCGCGGTGCATGGGGGCAGCGGGGTGAGCTTCGGCGTCATCGAGCAGTTGCGCCAGGCGCGGCCGGCCGCGAAATTCCTCGAACTCGTCCACCGGCTCGACCGCGAGACCTCGGGCCTGCTGCTCGTGGCCAAGCGGCGCTCGGCGCTCACCGCGCTGCAGGACCAGTTCCGCGAGCGCGAGACGGGCAAGACCTACCTGGCGCTCGTGGTCGGCGCCTGGCCGGCCAACAGGAAGGTGATCGACCAGCCGCTGCACAAGTACCTGCTGGCCGATGGCGAGCGCCGGGTGAAGGTGGTGGCGAAGGACGATCCGGACGGGATGCGGTCGGTGACGCTGGTGAAGGTCGCACAGCGCGTGGGAGACTTCACGCTTCTCGAAGTCACGATCAGGACCGGCCGCACCCACCAGATCCGCGTGCACCTCGCCTCCAACGGCCACCCCATCGTCGGGGACGAGAAGTACGGCGATTTCGAGATGAACAGGGCGCTGGCGAAGCGGGGCGTGAAGCGAATGTTCCTCCATGCGTGGAAGCTGAGGTTCGCGCACCCGTCCACGGGAGAAAATGTCGCGCTGGAGGCACCGTTGCCCCCCGAACTCGCCTCCGTGCTCTCCATAATCAGTGGATGACCGAAACACGGCCGCGGCAATTCGATCTCATCGCCTTCGACTGGGACGGCACGCTCTACGACTCCACCCAGATCATCGTGCGCTGCATCCAGCGCGCGGTGGAGGACGTGGGCGGCAAAACGCCCAGCGACAAGGATGCGTCCTACGTGATCGGCATGGCGCTCTCGCAGGCGCTCGCGCACGCGGCGCCCGACGTGCCGCCGGAGAAGTACGCGGAGCTCGGCAGCCGCTACCGCCACTACTACATGAAGCACCAGGACGACCTCGTGCTCTTCGACGGCGTGCTGCCCATGCTGGAGTCGTTGCGCGCGCGCCAACATTGGCTCGTCGTCGCCACGGGCAAGTCGCGGCGCGGGCTCGACGAGGTGCTGCACACCTCGCAGCTCAAGGGTGTCTTCGACGGCTCGCGCACCGCCGACGAGACCGCCGGCAAGCCGCATCCGCGCATGCTGCAGGAGCTGATGCGGGAATTCGGCGCCGAGCCCGCGCGCACGCTCATGATCGGCGACACGACGCACGACCTGCAGATGGCCGCGAACGCCGGCTGCGCGAGCGTGGGCGTGAGCTACGGTGCGCACGAGCCGGGTGAGTTCGGCGCGCACGGCCCCCGCTTCGTCGCCCATTCCGTGCGCGAACTGCACGACTGGCTGCTCGCCAACGCCTGAGGTCGGCGATGGAGCAGGCGATTCCCCTCTGCAATTCCGCCGACCTGCCCGACGGCGGCCGGGCCGTCCCCTTCGACGTCGTCTACGGCGGCCAGACCTGCCAGGCCTTCGCGGTGCGCTGGCGCGGCGCCCCGCATGCGTACCTCAATCGATGCGCGCACGTGGCGATGCAGATGGACTACGAGCCCAACCGCTTCTTCGACGACAGCGGCGAGTGGCTGCTCTGCGCGTCGCACGGCGCCGTGTACCGGCCCGACACGGGCGAGTGCGGCGGCGGCCCCTGCCGCGGCGGGCTGGTGAAGATCGCGCTGAGCGAGCGCGACGGCGTGGTGCGCTGGCATACTGCCTTCAATCTCCAGCCTGTCGAGTTCTAGATGAACGAGCCGCCTAATTCCACGCCGCCGCCCACTTCCACGCCGCCTCCCATCGCCTATCCCGAGTCGTCGTTTCCCGGCGAGCCGGAGTCTTCGGGGCCGCCTTCCGCCGCGCCCGCGGCATCGGTCGCGCCGGCTGCCGCGCTCTCGCCCGGCTGGGAGCGGGGCACGCTCGAGAAGCTGCTGTTCGCCACGCTCGAGGAGCAGAAGCGCTCGCGCCGCTGGCGCACCTTCGTGCGGCTCGCGTGGCTCACGTTCTTCGCGGTGCTGCTGTGGAATCTCTCCTTCCGCGGCGGCCCGTCGAGCACGGCGAAGGCGGTCGCCCACACGGCGGTGATCGAGGTCAAGGGCGAAATCGCGGCGGATTCGACCGCGAGCGCCGAAGGCATCGTGTCGGCCGTGAAGGCCGCATTCGAGGACCCCGGAGCCCAGGCGGTGGTGCTGCTCGTGAACTCGCCGGGCGGCAGCCCGGTGCAGGCCGGAATCATCAACGACGAAATCAGGCGCCTGAAGGCGAAATACAAGAAGCCGGTGTATGCGGTGGTCGAGGAGTCGTGCGCCTCGGCGGCGTACTACATCGCCGCGTCGGCCGACCGCATCTTCGTCGACAAGGCGAGCATCGTGGGCAGCATCGGCGTGCTGATGGACGGCTTCGGCTTCGTCGGCCTCATGGAAAAGCTGGGCGTCGAGCGGCGCCTCATGACGGCCGGCGAGAACAAGGGGTTCCTCGACCCGTTCAGCCCGCAGACGGACAAGCAGCGCGCCCTGGCGCAGGACATGCTCGACCAGGTCCACAAGCAGTTCATCGACGTCGTGCGCGCCGGCCGCGGCAAGCGCCTGAAGGAAACGCCCGAGCTCTTCAGCGGCCTGTTCTGGACGGGGCAGCAGGCCATCGACATGGGCCTGGCCGACCAGCTGGGCAACCTGGAGTTCGTCGCGCGCGAGGTCGTGAAGGCCGAGGAGCTGGTCGACTACACGCGCCGCGAGAACGTCGCCGAGCGCCTGGCCAAGAGATTCGGCGCGTCGATCGGCGAGGGGATGGTGCGGGCGTTGAAAGGGATTCCGGCGCTGCGTTGAGCGCGTCATTCGCGCGGGAGCGGCGTCACGCGCCGATGGCGAACACCGCTGGCTTGGTGTTCGACAACGGACATGCCTTGGCGCGCCAGTGAGCCGCGCTGTCGCTGCGGCTCATCGCGGCGTCGAGCGTCAGTCCGCTGCTCACCGCCAGCCGCGTCGACGGCTGCAGCGCCTGCAGCAGCGCGCCCCACAGCGACTCGTTGCGGTACGGCGTCTCGATGAAGAGCTGCGTCTGCTTCGTGCGCAGCGCCAGCGCCTCGAGTTCCCGGATGCGCTGCGTGCGGGCCGCGGGCTCCTGCGGCAGGTAGCCGACGAAGGCGAAGTTCTGGCCGTTGAGGCCGCTGGCGGCCAGCGCGAGAAGCAGGGAGGACGGACCGGCCAGCGCGACCACGACAAGGCCGAGCTCGTGCGCGGCGCGGACGACCGAGCTGCCGGGGTCCGCGACGGCAGGCATGCCCGCTTCGCTGACAAGGCCCACGTCGTGCCCCTCGATCGCCGCGCGCAGCATCGGCTTCGCATCGAAGCCGCCGAAATGATCGCCCTTCTTGTGGACCTCGCGCGGCAGCTCGGCGATCTCCATCTGCTGCAGCGGCACAGGGAGGGGGTGTGTCTCGGCAATGCGCTTGAGATACGCGCGCGTCGTCTTCGCGCTTTCGCAGATCCAGTGCGTGAGCTTCGAGGCGGCAAGAAGCGTTGCAGCGGGGAGCGCACGGTCGAGCGGCGCGGGCGGCTCGCAGCCGAAGTCCAGCGGCGCCGGCACCAGAAGCAGACGGCCCGGCGACGTCATCGGATCACCCGCACGCCCGCGGCGCGCAGCATGCGGCACGTGCGGATCAGGGGCAGGCCGATCAGGGCCGTGGGATCGTCGCTGTCGATCGCCTCGAGCAGCGCGATGCCCAGTCCTTCGCTTTTCGCGCTGCCGGCGCAGTCGTAGGGCCGTTCCTTGCGCAGGTAGGCCTCGATCTCGTCGCCGTCCAGTTCGCGAAAGCGCACATGCACCGGCGCGACGTCGACCTGCTCGAAGCCGGTCTCGGCGCACACCACTGCGAGCGCCGTCTGGAACACGACGGCGCGCCCGCTCATGCGGCGCAGCTGTGCGACGGCGTTCTCGTGCGTGCCCGGCTTGCCGAGCGGCTCCCCGCCGAGGTCCGCCACCTGGTCGGAGCCGATGACGACCGCGCCGGGCAGGTGCGCGGCCACGGCCCGCGCCTTGGCGAGCGCCAGCCGGCGGGCGAGCGCGAGCGGCGCTTCGCCGGGCACGGGCGTCTCGTCGACTTCGGGCGCCTGCACCGTGAACGGCAGCTGCAAACGTTCGAGCAGCTCGCGGCGGTAACGCGAGGTGGAGCCCAGCACGACAGGGCGATCGGCATGCTCAGTGACGTTCGGCATGCCGGGATTCTCTTACACTGCCTGCAATGAAATCGGGCCATGACCCTCGCCGCCTCGACGTGCGGCGCTTCGCCGAGGAAAGATCCGTCGTCGGCGGCGAGACGCCCCTGCGCGACTTCCCGCGTCTGGCGGCCGAGGCCGAGGGCCGCGGCGCGGAAACGGCGGTCCGCTGGTCCGCGCAAGGCGCGATGCTCAACGCCGGTCATGTGCAGCCCCAGGTGTGGATCCACGTGGAAGCCGACGCGACGCTCTCGCTCATCTGCCAGCGCTGCCTGGCCGGGGTCGACGTCCATGTGCCGGTGCAGCGCGCGTTCCGTTTCGTGACCGACGAGGCCCGGGCGGCCGCGGAGGACGACGAATCCGAGGAGGACGTGCTGGCCGAAAGCCGCAGCTTCGACCTGATGGAGCTGGTCGAAGACGAACTGCTCATGGGCGTGCCGGTCGCGCCGCGCCATACGGCCTGTCCGGTGCTGCCGCCGTTCTCGGCGGGCGAAGACGAGTTCGAGGCCGCGCAGGAAAAGCGCGCCAACCCATTCGCGGTGCTGCAGAGCCTGATCCCGGCAAAGCCCGGAAAACCGGGGCCCGGCTGACCGGCTGGCAGGATCTCGGCTGCAGGCTATAATGGCGGGCTTCGTGCCGGTGCGCTTTCCTGCTGCCTGGCCCACACCAACCCTACTCATTCGCTGCTGCCGCCGGCAGCCCCGATTTCAGGAGCCCCCAAATGGCCGTCCAGCAAAACAAGAAGTCGCCTTCCAAGCGCGGCATGCACCGTTCCCACAACGCCCTGAACGTGCCGGGCCTGGCCGTGGAGCCGACCACCGGCGAAACGCACCTGCGCCACCACGTGAGCCCGACCGGCTTCTACCGCGGTCGCAAGGTCCTGAAGACCAAGAACGAAGGCTGACGCATCCCGTGCGCCACCGAAAGGCCCGCCCCGTGCGGGCCTTTTCTTTACAGTTGAGCCCATGACGACTCTGGCTGTCGATTGCATGGGGGGCGACCACGGACCCCGCGTCACGCTCGCCGCGTGCCGCCGTTTCCTCGACCTCCACGCCGATGCGCGGCTGCTCCTGGTTGGCCAGCCCGAGGCGCTGCGCGGATTCGCCCATGAGCGGGCGAGCATCGTTGCCGCGAGCGAAGTGGTGGCGATGGACGATTCGGTCGAGGTCGCGCTGCGGCGCAAGAAGGACTCGTCGATGCGCGTGGCCATCCAGCAGGTCAAGGACAGCGCCGCCCAGGCCGCCGTGTCGGCCGGCAACACCGGCGCGCTCATGGGGCTGGCGCGCTACGTGCTGAAGACCGTCGACGGCATCGACCGCCCCGCCATCGCCTATCCGCTGCCCAATGCGCGCGGCGGCGCGACGACGGTGCTGGATCTCGGCGCCAACGTCGACTGCACCGAGCATCACCTGCTGCAGTTCGCCGTGCTCGGCTCCGCGCTCGTGGCCGCGCTGAGCGACAACGACAACCCCACCGTGGGCCTGCTGAACATCGGCGAAGAGGCCATCAAGGGCAGCGAGGTCATCAAGCGCGCGGGCGAACTCCTGCGAGCGGCGGGCGCTGCGGGCGACCTCAACTTCCACGGCAACGTGGAGGGCAACGACATCTACAAGGGCACCACCGACATCGTGGTGTGCGACGGCTTCGTCGGCAACGTGGCCCTCAAGGCGAGCGAGGGGCTCGCGTCGATGATCGGCGGGTTCCTGCGCGAGGAGTTCTCGCGCAATCCGCTGACGAAGCTCGCGGCGCTCGCGGTCTATCCCATCCTTTCTTCCTTCAAGCGGCGCGTGGATTACCGCCGCTACAACGGCGCGGCGCTGCTCGGCCTGCGGGGCCTCGTATTCAAGAGCCACGGTTCGGCCGACGAGTTTGCCTTCGAGCAGGCCCTCAACCGGGCGTATGATGCGGCCCGAAACAACCTGCTCGAGCGGGTGCAGGCGCGCATCGCCCATGCCCGGCCCCTGCTGGTCGGACCCGGTGCCGAAGCCCCCGCGCCGGAAACGGCCACACACTGAATGACCAGATACTCCCGCATCACAGGCACCGGCAGCTACCTGCCGCCACGCAGGGTCACCAATGCCGAGCTCGCCGCCGAACTCAGCGGCCGCGGCATCGAGACCTCCGACGAATGGATCGTGGAGCGCACCGGCATCCGCGCGCGCCACTTCGCCGCGCCCGACGTGACGGCGAGCGACCTGGGCGCGCAGGCCGCGCGGCAGGCGCTCGACGCGGCGGGGCTGCCCGCCAGCCAGATCGACCTCATCATCGTCGCCACGTCCACGCCCGACATGGTGTTTCCGTCGGCCGCCTGCATCCTGCAGAACAAGCTCGGCATCGCGGGCTGCGCGGCGTTCGACGTGCAGGCGGTGTGCAGCGGCTTCGTCTACGCGCTCACCATCGCCGATTCGATGATCCGCTGCGGCGCGGCGCGCAAGGCGCTCGTCATCGGCTCCGAAGTGTTCTCGCGCATCCTCGACTTCGACGACCGCACGACCTGCGTGCTGTTCGGCGACGGCGCGGGCGCCGTGGTGCTCGAGGAATCCGATACGCCGGGCATCCTGGCTTCGGACCTCCATGCGGACGGCAAGCACGTCGGCATCCTTTGCGTGCCGGGTTCCGTGTCCGGCGGCAAGGTGACCGGCACGCCGCTGCTGAAGATGGACGGGCAGGCCGTGTTCAAGCTGGCGGTGGGCGTGCTCGAGAGCGCCGCCCGCGCCACGCTCGCCAAGGCCGGCAAGACCGAGGCCGACATCGACTGGCTCATCCCGCACCAGGCCAACATCCGCATCATGCAGGGAACGGCGAAGAAGCTGAAGCTGCCGATGGAGAAGCTCGTCGTCACGGTCGACCAGCACGGCAACACCTCGGCCGCGTCGATCCCGCTCGCGCTCGATGCCGCCGTGCGCGCCGGCAACGTGAAGAAAGGCGACACGCTCATGCTCGAAGGCGTGGGTGGCGGCTTCACCTGGGGCGCGGTTCTCCTCGACTTCTGAAACACGAACCGTCCATGAAACCATTCGCTTTCGTCTTTCCCGGGCAGGGCTCGCAGGCCGTCGGCATGCTCGACGCCTGGGGCGACCACCCCGCCGTGGCCGAGACGCTCAAAGAGGCGTCGGCCGCGCTCGGCGAGGACATCGCGCGCCTCGTCAAGGAAGGTCCCAAGGAGGCGCTGGCCCTCACGACCAACACCCAGCCGGTCATGCTCGTTGCCGGCGTCGCCGCGTTCCGCGCCTGGAAGGCCGAGGGCGGCCCCGATCCGGTCGTGATGGCGGGCCACTCGCTGGGCGAGTACTCGGCGCTGGTCGCCGCCGGCGTGCTGACGCTCGCGGACGCGGCGCCGCTCGTGCGCTTCCGTGCGCAGGCGATGCAGGAGGCCGTGCCGGTCGGCGCGGGCGCGATGGCCGCGATCCTCGGCATGAATGCGCAGTCCGTCGTGGAAGGCTGCGCGGAGGCGCTGCGCAGCTTCGGGCCGAACAGCGGGGAGGCGGTGGAAGCCGCCAACTTCAACGATCCCGCGCAGACCGTCATCTCGGGCAGCAAGGCCGCGGTCGAGAAGGCATGCGAAGTGCTCAAGGCGAAGGGCGCCAAGCGCGCACTGCCGCTGCCGGTGTCCGCGCCTTTCCATTCGAGCCTGATGAAACCGGCGGCCGAAAAGCTGAGGCAGCGGCTCGCCGAAACGAATTTCGCCGCGCCGCGCATCCCCGTCGTCAACAACATCGAGGTGAAGGTCGAGACCGACGCCGACCGCATCCGCGCTGCGCTCTACGAACAGGCGTTCGGGCCCGTGCGCTGGGTCGAGTGCGTGCAGGCGATCAAGGCGCGCGGCGTCGACCTCATCGTCGAATGCGGCCCGGGCAAGGTGCTTGCGGGCATGGTCAAGCGCATCGACCCCGCGCTCACCGGCGCGGCGATGTTCGACCCGGCGACGCTTGCCGAGGCGAAGGGACTCGTCGCATGACGGACGGCAAGGCACAACAGCAGGTCGCGCTCGTCACGGGCGCTTCGCGCGGCATCGGCGCCGCGATTGCGCAGGAGCTGGCCGCGCGCGGCTACAAGGTCATCGGCACGGCCACCACCGACGACGGCGCGGCCAAGATCGGGGCCGCGCTTTCGAAGCACCCCGGCTCGCGCGGCGCCACGCTCGACGTGAACGACGCCGCCGCCGCCGAGGCGCTGGTCGACGCGGTGGTCAAGGAGCACGGGGCGGTCCATGTGCTCGTGAACAACGCCGGCATCACCCGCGACACGCTGGCGATGCGCATGAAGGACGGCGACTGGGACGCCGTGCTCGACACCAACCTCAAGGCAGTGTTCAGGATGAGCCGCGCCGTCATGCGCACGATGATGAAGCAGCGCTACGGCCGCATCGTGAACATCACGAGCGTGGTCGGCGCCTCCGGCAATGCGGGGCAGGCGAACTACGCGGCGGCCAAGGCCGGCGTGGCCGGCATGACGCGGGCGCTCGCGCGCGAGCTCGGCAGCCGCGGGATCACGGTCAACTGCATCGCGCCCGGCTTCATCGAAACGGACATGACGGCGGCGTTGCCCGAAGATCAGCAGAAGGCGCTGCTCGGCCAGATCCCGCTGGGCCACCTCGGCAAGCCGGCCGACATCGCCAATGCCGTGGCCTGGCTCGCTTCGCGCGAGGCAGGCTATGTGACCGGCCAGGAAATCCATGTCAACGGCGGCATGTTCATGGCCTGACGGCGCTTCGTCCGTCCCCGGCCGCGCGTCGGCCGGAACGTCGGCCGCAGTCTAAAATCCCCGATTCAACCCACAAACCCCCCGAGGGAATCCAAATGAGCGATATCGAAGCACGTGTCAAGAAAATCATCGCCGAGCAGCTCGGCGTGGAGGAGTCCCAGGTCACCAACGAAAAGGCTTTCGTGGCGGACCTCGGCGCGGACTCCCTCGACACGGTCGAGCTGGTGATGGCGCTCGAAGACGAGTTCGGCATCGAGATCCCCGACGAGGACGCCGAGAAGATCACCACCGTGCAGCACGCGATCGACTACGCCCAGCAGCACCAGAAGGCTTAAGGCAGCAATGTCCAATCGTCGGCGCGTCGTCGTCACGGGCTTGGGCTGTGTTTCGCCCGTAGGCAATACGGCGGCCGAGTCCTGGGCCAACCTGCTTGCCGGCCAGTCCGGCATCGACAACATCACCCTGTTCGACGCGAGCAACTTCGCGTGCAGGTTCGCGGGCGAGGTGAAGGGCTTCAAGGTGGGCGACTACATGCCCGAGAAGGAAGCCCGGCACATGGACCGGTTCATCCATCTCGGGGTGGCGGCGGCCGTGCAGGCGGTGGCCGACAGCGGCCTGCCGACCGGCGACGCGCTGGACGACGAGCTGGCCACGCGCATCGGCGTGAACATCGGCGCGGGCATCGGCGGCTTGCCGATGATCGAGCAGCAGCACGCCGAGCTCGTCAATCGCGGCCCGCGGCGCGTGTCGCCGTTCTTCGTCCCGGCTTCGATCATCAACATGGTCTCGGGGCACGTGTCGATCATGTACCGCTTCAAGGGCCCGAACATCGCGGTGGTCACGGCCTGCACGACCGGCCTGCATGCGGTCGGCCTGTCCGCGCGGCTCATCGAGTACGGCGATGCCGACGTGATGATCGCGGGCGGGGCGGAGTCGGCCGTGTCGCCGCTGGGGATCGGCGGCTTCGCATCGTCGCGTGCGCTCTCCACGCGCAACGACGACCCGAAGACGGCCTCGCGCCCCTGGGACCGGGACCGCGACGGTTTCGTCCTGGGCGAAGGCGCGGGCGTGCTGGTGCTCGAGGAGTACGAGCACGCGAAGAAGCGCGGCGCGAAGATCTATGCCGAGGTCGCGGGCTTCGGCATGAGCGCCGACGCGTATCACATGACGGCGCCCGACGTCGACGGGCCGAAGCGCGCGATGGAAGCGGCGCTGCGCAACGCGGAAGTCAACCGTGACGAGGTGCAGTACCTCAACGCGCATGGCACCTCCACGCCGCTCGGCGACGTGAACGAGACCAATGCGATCAAGCTCGCGCTGGGCGACCATGCGAAGAAGATCGTCGTCAACTCCACGAAGTCGATGACCGGGCACCTGCTCGGCGGCGCCGGCGGCATCGAGTCCGTGTTCAGCGTGCTGGCCATCCACCACCAGAAGAGTCCGCCGACCATCAACATCTTCAACCAGGACCCCGCGTGCGACCTGGACTACTGCGCCAATGAGGCGCGCGACCTGAAGATCGACGTGGCGGTGAAGAACAACTTCGGCTTCGGCGGCACCAACGGCACGCTCGTCTTCAAGCGCGTCTGAGCGTTTCGCACCCGCCACTTCCATGCACAGCGCCCCATCGGTGACCTATCCGGTGGGGCGTTCCCGCTTCGCGGCGCGCCTGGCCGCGCTGGTGTGGCTGGCCGCTGCGGCCGGGCAGGTGGCATGGGCGCGGCACACGGAGCCGGGCGGCTGGCGGCAATGGCTGGCGCTCGCTCTCCTCGTCATGGCGGGCGCGCTGGCGGCCGCCGGCTGGCTGCGATCCCCGCGCGGCGAACTCGCATTCGAGCAGGGCGCCTGGCGCTGGCGCGCTGCGACAGGCGCTCGCGGCGCAGGCGAGGGCGCAGGCGCAGGCGACGAGGGCGGCCATGTCACGCTCGCCCTCGACCTGCAGCACCGGATGCTCCTGCGCTGGCGTGGCGAGCGGACCCGCTGGCTGTGGCTGGCGCGCGAAAGTGCGTCGCCGCGGTGGTCCGCGCTGCGCCGTGCGGTATATTCGCGCGCCAGTCCCGAAGAAGCGCCGCCAAGGGCGAAGCCGATGCCGGCGAACCCATGACTCCCCAGCCGCCCGCGCCCGCCCCCTCGCCCGCCGATACCGACCAGATGCTGGTCGAGCGCACGGTCGCGGGCGACCAGCGCGCCTACGAACTCCTGGTCATCAAGTACCAGCGCCGCATCGAACGCCTGATCGGCCGCATGGTGCGCGACACCGACCTGGTCGAGGACATCGCGCAGGAGACCTTCATCCGCGCCTACCGGGCGCTCGCCCAGTTCCGGGGCGAGGCGCAGTTCTATACCTGGCTGTACCGGATTGCCGTCAATACCGCGAAAAAAGCCCTCGTCGACCTCAAGCGGGATCCGCTGGTTTCCGAAAGCGCTTTGCGCGGCGGCGATGATGAAGACGAAACTTCCGGTGTCGAGAATGAACTAACCACGGCGGAAACACCCGAAACGGTATTGGCCGCCAAGGAAATCGCTGCTACGGTCAACTCGGCCATGGAAGCGCTCCCCGAGGAATTGCGGCAGGCGGTCACCCTCCGGGAGATCGAAGGCCTGAGTTACGAAGAGATCGCGGAAGCGATGAATTGCCCGATCGGCACCGTGCGTTCCCGCATTTTCCGGGCGCGCGAGGCGATCTCGGCGAAGGTGAAGCCCCTGCTGGAAAACCAGTCGGGCAAGCGTTGGTGATTCCGCCCGGTTCGCGGGCGGCAAGGTGAACAAGATGGACAGGACGGACACGCGTGAAATGATTTCGGCACTGGCCGACGGCCAGTTGCAAGGGGCTGCGTTCGCGCGGGCGGTCGAAGCCGCGCACGGCGATGCGGCCGCCCGCGAGGCGTGGCGGGACTACCACCTGATCGGCGACGTGCTGCGCTCCGGCGAACTCGCTTCCCATCGTGCGCCGGGCGAGTTCATGGCCCGTTTGCAGGCGCGCCTGCGCGACGAGCCCGGGTTTGCGCCGGTGGCGGCGCCGGCGGCGAAGCCCATCGTCGTGGCGCGCGCCTTGCCCGCCGCGAACGACGGCAGCATGCGCTGGAAGATGGTCGCCGGTGTCGCGTCGGTCGCGGCGGTCGCCGCGTTCACCTGGAACGTCGCGGTGCCTCCGGCCGCGCAGCCTCAGCTCGCCGCCGCGCCCGCCTCCGCGGCGCCGGTCGCCAAGGTCGTGCCGGCCGGCGTGATGATCCGGGACGCGCACATCGACCAGTTGCTGGCTGCCCACCGGCAGCTCGGAGGCGCGACCGCGCTGCAGGCGCCGGCCGGATTCCTGCGCAACGCCACCTTCGAGGGGCCGGCCCGCTAGGGCTCGACGCATGGCCCGGAGCGTCCCTCTCCACCTCGGTTTCGCCGCGCGCTGGCTCCTGGTCCTCTGGGCCGGCGGCGTCGTGGGCCTGGCCGCTGCCCAGGGCACGGGCAAGCACGGCACCGCGCGCGGCGCGGAGCCGCGCGAGCGCACGGTGAGCGAATGGCTGATGCGCATGCACGAAGCCTCGCGCTCGCGCAATTACGTCGGGACCTTCGTCGTGTCGTCCGGCGTCGGCGCGCTGGCCAGCGCGCGCATCTGGCATGCGTGCAAGGGCGATCTGCAGATGGAGCGCGTCGAGTCGCTCACCGGGACGCCGCGCTCGACCTTCCGCCGCGACGACGAGGTGCTCACTTTCCTGCCCGAGCAGCGCGTGGTGCGAAGCGAGCGGCGCGAATCTCTGGGCCTGTTCCCGGACACGCTGCGCGCGCCCGACAGCGGCATCGGCGAGTTCTATGCCGCGCGCCGCACCGGCGGCGAACGGGTCGCCGGCTTCGACGCGGACGTCGTGAACCTCGCGCCCAAGGATGCCCTTCGCTTCGGCTACCGCATCTGGAGCGAGAAGAAGAGCGGCCTCGTCCTGAAGACGCAGACGCTCGACGGCGACGGCAACGTGCTCGAGCAGGCCGCGTTTTCGGAGCTCCAGCTCGATGCGCCGGTGCGCATCGAACGGCTCGCGCAGATGATGGCCGTGCCCGAGGGCTGGCGCGTCGAGAAGCCCGATGCCCACAAGACCACGCCCGCCGCCGAAGGCTGGCAGCTCAAGGCGCCGGTGGCCGGCTACAAGCCGATGAGCTGCTACAAGCGGCCGGCCGAGGGCGCGATGCAGTGGATCTTCTCGGATGGGCTGGCCTCGCTGTCGCTCTTCGTCGAGACCTACGATCCCAAGCGCCACACGCAGGAAGGCGTGTTCGCCTCGGGCGCCACGCACACCTTGTTCCAGCGCGTGCAGGACTGGTGGCTCACCGCCGTGGGCGAGGTGCCGCCCCAGACGCTCAAGGCCTTCGCGCAGAACCTTGAACGACGGCGATAAGCCAATATCTACTGCGTCCAGGAAAAATTTCTCGGGTCCACGGCTGACGCAGAACCATTCGGCGCGGCCGTATTCTCAGCTTCAGGACACTTCTCTTTCTCGCTGAAAGGCCGCCATGCTCCAGATCGATTGGACGAAATTCCGCGCCTATGCGCTCGTCGCTGCCTTGTCGGTGACCGGCGCCGTGGCGCTCATGCCGGCGAAGCCCGTGGTGGCGCAGTCGGCTCCCCAGCCCCGCACCGGCCTGCCCGACTTCACCGACCTGGTGGAGCAGGTGGGTCCCGCCGTGGTCAACATCCGCACCGCGGAGCGTTCGCGCACCGCCGCCGCCGCCGGACCCGGCGGCGCGCCGATGGACGAGGAGATGCAGGAGTTCTTCCGGCGCTTCTTCGGCGTGCCGATGCCCAACAACCCCAACGCGCCGCGCACGCCGCGCACCCCGCGGCCCGAGCGCGACAGCGAGGAGGCCCAGCCGCGCGGCGTGGGCTCCGGCTTCATCGTGAGCGCCGACGGCTTCGTCATGACGAATGCGCACGTGGTCGAAGGCGCCGACGAAGTGATCGTCACGCTCACCGACAAGCGCGAGCTCAAGGCGCGCATCGTCGGCTCGGACAAGCGCACGGACGTCGCGGTCGTGAAGATCGAGGCGACGGGCCTGCCGCACGTGAAGATCGGCGCGATCGACAAGCTGAAGGTCGGCGAGTGGGTGATGGCCATCGGCTCGCCCTTCGGCCTCGACAACACCGTGACCGCGGGCATCGTGAGCGCGAAGCAGCGCGACACGGGCGACTACCTGCCCTTCATCCAGACCGACGTCGCGATCAACCCCGGCAACTCGGGCGGGCCCCTGATCAACCTGCGCGGCGAGGTGGTGGGCATCAACAGCCAGATCTATTCGCGCTCGGGCGGCTTCATGGGCATCTCGTTCGCCATCCCGATCGACGAGGCGATGCGCATCGCCGAGCAGTTGCGCGCGGTGGGCCGCGTGACGCGCGGGCGCATCGGCGTGCAGATCGACCAGGTGTCGAAGGACGTCGCGGAATCCATCGGCCTGGGCCGCGCGCAGGGCGCGCTGGTGCGCAGCGTCGAGAACGGCTCGCCCGCGTCGAACGCGGGTCTCGAGGCCGGCGACATCATCACGAAGTTCAACGGCCAGGCCATCGAGCGCGCGACCGACCTGCCGCGCCAGGTGGGCAACACGAAGCCCGGCAGCCGCGTGAACCTCACCGTGTTCCGCCGCGGCGCGACCCGCGACCTCGCGGTGACCGTGGCCGAACTCGAGCCCGAGCGCACCGCGCGCCGCGGGTCGCAGGAGCCGCAGCAGCAGTCGCGCGCAGCGGCCCCCGCATCGTCGTCGCTCGGCCTCGTCGTCAGCGACCTCAACGAAGCACAGAAGAAGGACCAGAAGATCAAGGGCGGCGTGAAGGTGGACTCCGTCGCGGAGGCCGCAGCGCGCGCGGGCATTCGCGAAGGCGACATCATCGTGGCCATCGGCAACACCGAGGTGCAGAACGCGCGCGAGTTCGAGTCCGCGGTCTCGAAGGCCGACAAGAGCAAGCCCGTGCCGGTGCTCCTGCGCCGCGGCGAGCTGGCCCAGTACCTCCTGATTCGTCCGCAACGGGGTTGAACCTAGGTTTTCAATCGCCCCGCCAAAGCCCCAGCCCCCAGTCGGGTTTGGGGCTTTTTTTCCGCCTGCGGCACCGAAAAAAAGACACCCGGCAAAAGATTTCTCCGGACCGATGTCGGTAGGCGGTCACTAACTTGCTGAAGGGCTAACGATGTTTTTCGATAGAATCCCGCCTGCCGTGCCGCGCATTGCTGCATAACGGCCCCTCCACCCTTCACGATGCGGGATGGTTTTCGCCGACAGGCGGCCGATCCACAGATCGCCCACATGTTGTCCTGACCACTGCCGCCACATTTTGTTGACAAGCTGTGTATAACAATCGAGTTGCGACCCTGCAACGGTCCTGCGCCGGGGGTGGGGCGACTGTACGTCCGGGGCTTTTTGCCTACAATGAAGTTCCAACTATCGCAGTTGCCATAGATTGTTGGTTTAGGGCGCAGCCAGAAACGGCGCGCCCTTTTTTCTTTGTGTGCGCCGTTTGAATTCAATCACTTAAGTGCTCTCGTTGATGAACCACATCAGAAACTTCTCGATCATCGCGCACATCGATCACGGCAAATCGACGCTCGCCGATCGCTTGATCCAGCGTTGCGGCGGACTCTCCGATCGCGAGATGGAAGAGCAGGTGCTCGACTCGATGGACATCGAAAGAGAGCGTGGGATAACCATCAAGGCGCAGACCGCTTCGCTCAAATACAAGGCAAGCGATGGCGTGGTCTACAACCTCAATCTGATCGACACGCCGGGACACGTCGACTTCTCGTACGAAGTCTCGCGCTCGCTCTCCGCATGCGAAGGCGCGCTGCTCGTCGTCGATGCGAGCCAGGGCGTCGAAGCGCAGACCGTCGCCAACTGCTACACCGCGCTCGAGCTCGGCGTCGAAGTCGTGCCGGTGCTGAACAAGATGGATCTGCCGCAGGCCGACCCCGAACGCGCGAAGGAAGAAGTGGAGGACGTGATTGGCATCGACGCGACCGACGCGATTCCGTGCTCCGCGAAAACCGGCATGGGCATCGACGACATCCTCGAGGCCATCGTCGCGCGCATTCCGCCGCCGAAGGGCAATCCCGACGCGCCGCTGCGCGCGATGATCATCGACAGCTGGTTCGACAGCTACGTCGGCGTGGTGATGCTGGTGCGCGTGGTCGACGGCCGCCTCGCGAAGGGCGACCGCATCAAGCTGATGGCGAGCGACACCACCTACGACGCCGACCAGCTCGGCGTGTTCACGCCCGGCAACGAGCCGCGCCCGTCGCTCGAGGCGGGCGAGGTCGGCTTCATCATCGCCGGCATCAAGGAGCTGACGGCGGCGCGCGTGGGCGACACGATCACGCGCATCCGCGCCGGCCAGAGCAACGTCGCGCCCGCCGCCGAGCCGCTGCCCGGCTTCAAGGAAATCCAGCCGCAGGTGTTCGCCGGCCTCTATCCGACCGAGGCGAACCAGTACGACAGCCTGCGCGACAGCCTCGAGAAGCTGAAGCTGAACGACTCGTCGCTGCGCTACGAGCCCGAGGTGAGCCAGGCGCTCGGCTTCGGCTTCCGCTGCGGCTTCCTCGGCCTGCTGCATCTCGAGATCGTGCAGGAGCGGCTCGAGCGCGAGTTCGACCAGGACCTGATCACCACGGCGCCGAGCGTGGTGTACGAGGTGCTGAAGAACGACGGCGAAGTCATCATGGTCGAGAACCCGGCCAAGATGCCCGACGTCGGCCAGATCAACGAGATCCGCGAGCCCATCGTCGTCGTGCATCTCTACATGCCGCAGGAGTACGTGGGCCCGGTCATGACGCTGGCCAACCAGAAGCGCGGCGTGCAGATCAACATGGCCTACCACGGCCGCCAGGTGATGCTCACGTACGAGCTGCCGCTCGGCGAGATCGTGCTCGACTTCTTCGACAAGCTGAAGTCGGTCAGCCGCGGCTACGCGTCGATGGACTACGAGTTCAAGGAATACCGCGCGGCCGACGTCGTGAAGGTCGACATCCTGCTCAACGGCGACCGCGTCGATGCGCTGTCGATCATCGTCCACCGAAGCCAGTCGCAGTACCGCGGGCGGGCCGTGGTGGCGAAGATGCGCGAGATCATCAGCCGGCAGATGTTCGACGTGGCGATCCAGGCCGCGATCGGCTCCAACATCATCGCCCGCGAGAGCATCAAGGCGCTGCGCAAGAACGTGCTGGCAAAATGCTACGGCGGCGACGTCAGCCGCAAGCGCAAGCTCCTCGAAAAACAGAAGGCAGGCAAGAAACGCATGAAGCAGATCGGCTCGGTCGAAGTCCCGCAAGAAGCCTTCCTCGCCATCCTCCAAGTGGAAGACTGATGCAGGCCCTTACCGCCGCGGTCCTCGCAGCCTTCGTCGCCTATGCGGGCGCCTGGTACCTCGAGATGGTGGAGGGCAACTTCGCCCTCCTGTTGTTCCTCGCGACCGTCGTGACCGGCGTGTACTGGATCGCCGAGCGCGTCTATTTCCTGCCGAAGCGGCGCGCCGCGGCGGCGGAGCTCGACGCGCAGGCCGAGGCCCGGCGCGCCAGCCTCGCCGCCCAGGGCATCCGTTCCGGCGACGGCAAGGACGTCGCGGAAGCCCGCGGCCGGCTTCTCATGCAGCCCTGGTGGCTCGACTGGACGGCGGGCCTGTTCCCGGTGATCTGCGCGGTGTTCATCCTGCGCTCGTTCCTCTTCGAGCCCTTCAAGATTCCTTCGGGCTCCATGATCCCGACTCTGCTGGTCGGCGACCTGATCCTGGTCAACAAGTACACCTACGGCCTGCGCCTGCCGGTCGTCAACACCAAGCTCACCGAGGGCACGCCGCCCGCGCGCGGCGACGTGATGGTCTTCCGCTACCCGCCGAAGCCGAGCCTCGACTACATCAAGCGCGTGGTGGGCGTGCCGGGCGACGAGGTGGCCTACCTGAACAAGCGCCTGACCATCAACGGGCAGCCCATCTCCAAGGCGCCGCTGAAGGAGTACTTCGAGGAAGACGCCATGCGCTACTTCAAGCACTTCGAGGAGCAGCTGGGCACGCACAAGCACCGCATCCTCAACGACGACGACCGGCCCGCCTTCGTGCCGGGCGTCGAGGAATTCCAGTTCAAGCAGAATTGCCGCTACAGTGTCGAGGGTGTGACCTGCCGGGTGCCGGCGGGCCACTATTTCGTGATGGGCGACAACCGCGATAATTCGCTCGATTCGCGGTACTGGGGGTTCGTCCCCGACCGCAACATCGTCGGGCGCGCGTTCTTCATCTGGATGAATTTCGGCAATTTCCGGCGCGTCGGCTCGTTCGACTGATCCACGACATCCGGGGGACACAAAGACATGAGGCAACAGGCGAAGTCAGGTCAGCGGGGCGTCTCGTTCATCGGCGTCATCTTCGTGATCGCGGTGCTGGCGTTCGTCGGCCTCGTGGGCGCGCAGGCGTTCCCCACGTACCTCGAGTACCAGTCGGTGCAGAAGGCGGTCAACAAGGCCAAGGAGGGCTCGTCCGTGCCCGAGGTGCGGATAATCTTCGACAAGGCCGCGCAGGTGGACGACATCAAGTCCATCACGGGCAAGGACCTCGACGTCGCCAAGGAAAACGACAAGGTGGTCGTGCGCTTCGCGTACAACAAGGAAATCCACATCTTCGGCCCGGCCTTCCTCCTGCTGAAGTACGCGGGCCAGTCCAAGTAGGGCGCGCCCGGAAACGATGCCGCCGGAGGATCCCCTCGCCGCCTTGCAGGCGCGCTTGCAGCATCGTTTCGCCGAGCCGGCGCTGCTCGCGCGCGCGCTCACCCATCGCAGCTTCTCGTCCGAACACAACGAGCGCCTCGAGTTCCTGGGGGACTCCGTGCTCAATCTCGCCGTCGCGGGCCTGCTGTACCGGCGGCTGCGTGACCTGCCCGAGGGCGACCTCTCTCGCGTTCGCGCGAACCTGGTGAAGCAGGAGACGCTGCACGGCATCGCCTCGTCGCTGGGACTGGGCGCGCTCCTGCGGCTCGGCGAGGGCGAGTCGCGCTCCGGCGGACACCGCCGCCCCTCGATCCTGGCCGATGCGCTCGAGGCGGTCATCGGCGCGGTGCATCTCGATGCCGGCTTCGTCGCGGCCGAGGCGCTGGTGCATCGGCTCTTCGCCGACGTCGAGATCACGCCGCATATGAGCGCGGCGGCCAAGGACCCCAAGACCGAATTGCAGGAGTGGCTGCAAGGGCGCAAGATGAAGCTGCCGATCTATCGCGTGGCCGGCACGCTCGGGGCCGCGCACAAGCAGACCTTCGACGTCGAGTGCGAGGTGAGCGAACTCGGCGTGGCCGAGCGCGGCATCGGCGCGTCGCGCCGCGCCGGCGAACAGGCGGCCGCAGCCGCCATGCTGATGACATTGAAGAGCAGGAAAAAGTGAACGAAGAGGCGAACCCGAAAGCCGGCGACATCGCGGGCCCCGCAGGCGCAGGCGCAGGCGAAGCCGGCGCCTTGCGCTGCGGCATGATCGCCATCGTCGGCAAGCCCAACGTGGGCAAGTCCACGCTGCTGAACGCGCTGGTGGGCCAGAAGGTCAGCATCACCTCGCGCAAGGCGCAGACCACGCGCCACCGCATCACCGGCATCCGCACGGTGGGCGAGACGCAGTTCGTCTTCGTCGACACGCCCGGCTTCCAGACGAAGCACGGGACGGCGCTCAACCGCTCGCTCAACCGCGCGGTGACCGGCGTGGTGGGCGATGTCGACCTGGTTCTGTTCGTCGTCGAGGCGGGGTCGTTCACGCTCGGCGATGCAAAGGTGCTGTCGCTGCTGAAGCCCGGCATTCCCGCGATCCTGCTGGCCAACAAGCTCGACACCATCCACCGCCGCGGCGACATCGCGCCCTGGCTGCGCGACATGCAGGCGCGCCACCCCTTCGCCGAGTTCGTGCCCATGTCCGCGAAGAACGCGAAGGACGTCGAGCGCCTCTTCGCCATCTGCGAAAAGTACCTGCCGCAGCAGCCCTGGTGGTATGGCGAGGACGAACTCACCGACAAGAGCGAGCGCTTCATGGCCGCCGAGGTCGTGCGCGAGAAGCTCTTCCGCCTGACGGGCGAGGAGCTGCCCTACACCTCCACGGTGATCATCGACAAGTTCGACGAGGAGCCGAGCCCGAAGCACAAGCGCTTCCTGAAGATCGCCGCGACCATCGTCGTCGAGCGCGACAGCCACAAGGCGATGGTGATCGGCGAGGGCGGCGAGCGGCTCAAGCGCATCGGCACCGAGGCCCGCACCGAACTCGAGAAGCTGTTCGACGGCAAGGTGTTCCTGCAGATGTGGGTGAAGGTGCGCAGCGGCTGGGCGGACGACGATGCCCGGGTGCGCTCATTCGGCTATGAATAGAGCCCCCACGCTCCCCGCTCCGCGAGGTTCGCTGCCCCCCGAGGGGGCTGGACCGCCTTGGGGCGGCCCGGCGGCGGTCCGGTCGCCATGAAGCGCGTCGGCGCCGAACCCGCCTACGTCCTGCACCGCTACGACTGGAGCGAATCCAGCCTCATCCTCGAGATCCTCACCCGCCACCACGGCCGCGTGGCCGTCGTCGCCAAGGGGGCGAAAAAGCCGAGCTCGAACTTCCGTCCGATCCTGCTGCCGCTGCAGCAGCTCGAGGTCGCCTTCGGCGGCGACGCGGAAATCCGCACGCTGAAGGCCGCGGAATGGGCCGGCGGCCAGGTCATGCCTACCGGCGATGCGCTTCTGGCCGGCTACTACCTCAACGAACTCCTGATGCGCCTGCTGGCAAGGGACGATCCGCACCCCGCGCTGTTCGATGCCTATGCCGGCGCGGTGCATGTGCTGGCCGGCGACCATGCCGAGAGCCTGGAGCCTGCGCTGCGCAGCTTCGAGCTCCTGCTGCTGCGCGAGATCGGGCTGCTGCCGTCGCTGAACCTGCAAACCCTCACGATGGCGCCGCTCGCGGCCGGGGGCCGTTATGCGCTCGTGCCCGAAAGCGGACTGATCGCGATCGCGGACGACGACGCGCGCGCCGCGCTGCACGGCGACCAATGGTCGAGCCTGCAGCGTTCGCTCGACGATGCCGCCCCCTTTTCGTCGACGGTCGCGCAGATCCCGGCTTTCGCCGCCGAACTCAAGCCCATGCTGCGCGCCCTGCTGCACTACCATTGCGGCGTGTCCACGCTGCGCACCCGGCAGATGATGATGGACCTCCAGTCGCTCTAGACCCGCAAATGGCCGCCACCCGACTCTCCGTCAATCTCAACAAGGTCGCGCTCGTGCGCAATACGCGGCACCTCGGCATTCCGAGCGTCGCGCGCGCCGCGGCGCTGTGCCTGCAGGCGGGCGCGCACGGCATCACGGTTCATCCGCGGCCCGACGAGCGCCACATCCGCGCGAGCGACGTCCGCGAGCTCGCCGCGCTGCTAAAGCGCGACTGGCCGGGCGTGGAGTTCAACATCGAGGGCAATCCCTTCCACAACCTCATGGCCTTCGTGCGTGAGCTGCGGCCCCACCAATGCACCTTCGTGCCCGACGGCGAAGGCCAGTTCACGAGCGACCACGGCTGGGACCTCGCGAAGGACGGCGAGCGCGTGAAGCCGCTCGTCGCCGAGGCGAAGGCGCTCGGCGTGCGCGTGAGCCTCTTCATGGACGCCGACGCCGCCGCGATGCCGCTCGCCAGGGCCGTGGGCGCCGACCGCGTGGAGCTCTACACCGAGCCGTATGCGGCCTCGTTCGGCAGGCCCGGGAACGAGGCGGTCCTGCGGCGGTTCGCCGACGCGGCGCGTGCCGCGCAGGCCGCGGGCCTCGGCGTCAATGCCGGCCACGATCTCAACCGCGACAACCTGCCCGATTTCGTGCGCGCCGTGCCGAACGTGCTGGAAGTGTCCATCGGCCATGCCCTCGTCGCCGACGCGCTGGAGCTCGGCTATGCCGACACGGTGCGGCGCTACGTCGCGGCGCTGTCCGCATGATCTACGGCATCGGCACCGACATCTGCGACGTGCGGCGCATCCGCGCCTCCCTCGAGCGGCATGGCGACCGCTTCGCCGAGCGCATCCTCGCCGAGGGCGAGCTCGCCACCTGGCGCGCCCGCGGCGCGCGCTGGCCGGAGCGCGGCGTGCGCTACGTCGCCACGCGCTTCTCGGCGAAGGAGGCTTTCAGCAAGGCCGTGAAGATGGGCATGCGCATGCCCATGACCTGGCGCTCCTGCGAGATTGCGAAGCTCGCGAGCGGCGAGCCGACCATCGTGCTGCACGGCGCGCTGAAGCAGTGGTTCGACGCGCGCGGCCTCGTTGCGCACGTGAGCGTCACCGACGAAAGCGATTACGCCGCGAGTTTCGTGGTGGTGGAAACGAAGACATGAACACACACGCCCCTCTCATCATCGACGTCGCCGGGCTCGCGCTCACGGACGTCGACCGCGAACGCCTCGCCGATCCGCTGGTCGGCGGCATGATCCTGTTCGGCCGCAACTGGAAGGACCGCGACCAGCTCTCCCGCCTGTGCGCCGAGGTCAAGGGCGTGCGCGACGACCTGCTGATCTGCGTCGACCACGAGGGCGGCCGCGTGCAGCGCTTCCGCACCGACGGCTTCACCCACCTGCCGCCCATGCGCAGCCTGGGCGAGATGTGGATGAAGGACGCGATGCAGGCGACGAACGCTGCATCGGCCTGCGGCTACGTGCTGGCGGCGGAGTTGCGGGCGTGCGGCGTGGACTTCAGCTTCGCACCGGTGCTCGACCTCGATTGGGGAGCGAGCGGCGTGATCGGGGACCGCGCCTTCCACAAGGACGCACGGGTCGCGGCGCTGCTCGCCAAGAGCGTCATGCACGGCATGCTGCAGGCCGGCATGGCGAACTGCGGCAAGCATTTCCCCGGCCACGGCTTCGTCAAGGCCGATTCGCACATCGCGATTCCGGTCGACACGCGCAGCCTGAAGAACATCCTGGCCGACGATGCCATGCCCTACGGCTGGCTCAGCACCTCGCTCACCGGCGTGATGCCGGCGCACGTCGTCTATCCGAAGGTCGACAAGCGCCCCGCCGGCTTCTCGTCGAAATGGCTCAACGACATCCTGCGGGGCCAGCTCGGCTTCCAGGGCGCGATCTTCAGCGACGACCTGAGCATGGCGGGCGCCAAGCAGATCGAGGGTCGCGAAGTCACCTATGCCGAAGCCGCGGTGGCGGCGCTGGGGGCCGGCTGCGACCTCGTCCTGCTGTGCAACGAATCGGCGCAGTCGGGCGGCAAGGGGATCGACGTGACGCTCGAAGCGCTCGCGCAGATGGGGGTCGCGGGCGACTGGACGGCGAGCGAGCGCAGCGAGCAGCGCCGCCTGGCGCTGCTGCCCACCTCGATCGCGCCGTCGTGGGATGCCTTGATGTCCGACCCCGTGTACATGCACGCGCTCGAACTGATCCCCTGAGCGGCCCGGTCAGCTCTCCCGGCGCAGGGCCGGGAACAGGATCACGTCGCGGATGCTCGGGCTGTCGGTCAGCAGCATCATCAGCCGGTCGATCCCGATGCCGCAGCCGCCCGCGGGCGGCATGCCGTACTCGAGCGCACGCACGAAGTCGTGGTCGTAGAACATCGCTTCGTCGTCGCCCGAGTCCTTGGCGCTCACCTGCGCATGGAAGCGCGCGGCCTGGTCCTCGGCATCGTTCAGCTCCGAGAAGCCGTTGGCGATCTCGCGGCCGGTGATGTAGAGCTCGAAGCGCTCCGTCACTTCGGGGCGCTCGTCGTTCGCGCGCGCGAGCGGCGAGATCTCGGTGGGGTGCTCCATGATGAAGGTCGGCTGCCAGAGCTTCTCCTCGACCTTCTCCTCGAAGTAGAGGACCTGCAGGCCCGCCAGCGTGCGCTGCGAGAGGCGGTTCTTCTCTTCGGTCAGGCGGATCTTGCGCAGCGCATTCACCAGCCACTCGCGATCGTCGACGTTGTCGCCGGCCTCGGTGTGCTTCAGGATCGCCTCGCGGATGGTCAGGCGCTCGAAGGGCTTGGCCAGGTCGACCGGCTGGCCGCCGTAGGTGAGGGCGAGCGTGCCCACCGACTTCTGGGCCGCGTCGCGCAGGAGCTGCTCGGTGAAATCCATCAGGTCGCGGTAATCCCAGTAGGCCGCGTAGAACTCCATCATCGTGAACTCGGGGTTGTGCCTCACCGAGATGCCTTCGTTGCGGAAGTTGCGGTTGATCTCGAACACGCGCTCGAAGCCGCCCACGAGCAGGCGCTTGAGATACAGCTCCGGCGCGATGCGCATGTACATCTGCTGGTCGAGCGCGTTGTGGTGCGTGACGAAGGGCTTGGCATTCGCGCCGCCGGGAATGGGGTGCAGCATCGGCGTCTCGACCTCGAGGAAGCCGGCCGCGACCATGAACTCGCGAATGCCCGACATCGCCTTGCTGCGGGCGACGAAGCGCTGGCGCGCGGCGTCGTCCATCATCAGGTCGACGTAGCGCTGGCGGTACTTCAGCTCCTGGTCGGCGACGCCGTGGAACTTGTCGGGGAGCGGCCGCAGGTTCTTGGTGAGCAGGCGGACCTTCGTGGCATGCACGCTGAGCTCGCCCGTCCGGGTCTTGAACATCGTGCCCTCGACGCCGAGGATGTCGCCCAGGTCCCAGTGCTTGAAGGCGGCGTAGGAAGCCTCGCCGACGGAGTCGCGCTGGACGTAGATCTGGATCTGCCCGCTCTGGTCGTGCAGCGTCGCGAAGCTCGCCTTGCCCATGACGCGCTTCAGGCGCATGCGGCCGGCGATCTTCGCCGGGATCTTCGCGGCCTCGAGCTGCGGCGCATCCGTCTCGCCGTGGACGCGGTGCAGTTCGGCCGCGGTGTCCGTCGGCTTGAAGTCGTTCGGGAAGGCGGGGCCCGCGCCGGAATTCTGCAGCTCGCGGATGCCGCGCAGCTTCTCGCGGCGCTCGGCGATGAGCTGGTTCTCGTCGACGGGGGCGGCGTCGGCTTCGGCGGCGGATTTGTTCTTGTCGGACATCGGGGGGCGGGCGCGAAAGGCGCATGGGGGAGGCGAGCCCTCCATTTTAGGGGGGCGTCCCCTCCCCTCGATAATCGCGGCCATGTTCCTGAAAGCGGGTGCGGTGTCGCTGGGCTTGCTCCTCGCGAGCCGCTTGTTCGGCCTCTTGCGCGAGAGTGCGCAGGCCGCCGCCTTCGGCGCGACGGGTGCGGCCGACGTGGCCGTCCTGATGCTCACGCTGCCGGACTGGATCGCGGGCGTCGTGGCGAGCGGGGCGCTGGCCTATGTGCTGCTGCCCGCCTGGGCGCGGCAGGCGAGGCCGGAGGTCGAGGCGGTCCAGCGCAACGTCATGCTCGTGCTGCTGGGGCTGGGGCTCGTGCTCGGTTTGCTGCTGCTGGTCGCGCACCGGCAGGCGCTGGCCTTGCTGGCGCCGGGCCTGTCGATCTTCTGGCGGCTGGTGGCCGGCGAGTTGCTGGTGTGGGCGGCGCTGGCCATTCCGCTGGCGCTGCTGGCGGCGCTGTGGGCCACGCGCCTGCAGCACGAGCGGGACTTCGCGGGCATGTATGGCGCGAATCTGGTCGTCAACGGCGTGCTGGTCGCGGTGCTGCTGTGGGCGGGGCGGGTGTCGAGCTTCTATGTGCTCGGCATGGGGCTGGTGGCGGCCATGGTGTTGCGGCTCGCATGGTTGCAGTGGCGCCTGAGGACCGCGAACAAGGAAGCCCTGGATTCCCGCCTGCGCGGGAATGACGAGGCCCGGCCGCGCGCCTCCCTCTGGCTCTGGGCCGCGCTCTCCGCAGGCCTGCCTCTCGCCTTGCCCTTCGTCGCCCGCTCCATCGCCTCGCAACACGGCGAAGGCGCGCTCGCCACCTTCAACTACGCCTGGAAGCTCGTGGAGCTGCCCCTGATGCTCGCCGTGCAGCTCGTGGCGACGCTTGCCTTCCCGCACATCGCACGGGCCATCGCCTCCGGCGGCGACGCCGTTCGACCCGTGCGCACCGCGATGGCGCTCGCCTGGACGCTCGCCGCCGCCGCCGCAGCGGGTCTGCTGCTTGCCGCGCCCGCGATTGCGCAGATCCTCTTCGGCTGGGGCCGCATGCAGCCCGAAAGCCTGGCCCAGGTCGCGCAATGGGGCCGTGCCGGCGCGTGGGGCCTGCTGCCGCAGGCCGCGATCGCGGTGGGGCTCACCGTGCTCGCGTCCATCGGCCGCATGCGTCCCGCCGTGATCGCGTACGCGGCCGCGCTCGGCGTGCTTCTGGCCACGGGCGTCGCCGGCTGGAGCCACGGCGCGCTCGTGATGGTGCTGATGAACGTGCTCTTCGCGACCGTCGCCCTCGTCGTGCTCGCCTCGATGCGGATGCGGCTGCGCGACGCGTTGCCGCTGCGCGCGATGGGCGTGTCGACACTGCTCGTCGGGGTCTGCCAGGTCCTGCACTTCGCGGGCGTGCTGCGCGGTGTCGCGCCCGTGTTCCAGGTTGCCGCCGCGCTCGCCGCCGCGGCCCTGGTCCTGGGCATCACGGCCCGTGCCAGCCCCGAGTTGCGCGCGGCCCTGCGGCGATAATCCGCTGTGCTCGAACTGATCCAGATCACGAACGACCCGGCGTTCGCGCGGCGCTGCGACGCCAGCGAAGGCTTTCGCCTGTTCGTCGACCTCGAGCGGCTCGGCAAGGCCGAGCGGCAGGCGGGCCGCAACACCTTCATCAGCGCGCACGACATCGCGGACGTCGGCCGCGTCCGCGAAGTCCTGCGGCGCTCGCGCCTCATGGTCCGCGTCAATCCGCTGCACGAAGGCACCGCCGCCGAACTCGATGCGGTGCTCGCCCAGCATCCGCATCTGCTGATGCTGCCCATGTTCACGCGCGCCGACGAAGTGCGCGAGTTCGCGCGCCTCGTCGCGGGGCGCGTGCGCTTCGTGGCCCTGCTCGAGACGGCGGGCGCGCTCGCGACGCTCGACGAATGGATCGCCACGCCCGGCATCGAGGAAGTGTTCGTGGGCCTCAACGACCTGCATCTCTCGCTGGGCTGCCGCTTCATGTTCGAGCCGCTGGCGCAGGGCCTCGTCGACCGCGTGGCGGACGTCGCGCGGCGGGCCGGCAAGCGTTTCGGTTTCGGGGGCATCGCCCGCCTCGACGAGGGGCTGCTGCCCGGGCGCGACGTGCTCGCCGAGCACCTGCGGCTCGGCTCGAACTCGGTCATCCTCTCGCGCACGTTCCACCGTGCCGATGCGTCGACCGTGTTCGAGGACGAAGTGGCGGCGCTGCGCGCGGCCGAGCGCGAACTGGCGCTGCGCAGTCCCGGCGACGAAGCGGCGGACCGGGGGCGGATTCGCGAACGCATCGAAGCCATCGCGCGCGAACTCGGGCCGCGGGGATGATTCGGGCGGGCGACGCCGAAGCAGGCGCGGCGCCAGCGTGGGCTATGCGCGCCATGGCCGCCGCATGAAGCGCGCGATGGACGTCCTGCTGTCGCTGCTCGCGCTGGCGGCGCTGTCGCCGGTCCTCGTGGCGGCGGCGCTCGCGATCGCGTGGGAGGACGGTCGCCCCGTCTTCTTCCGCCAGATCCGCGTCGGGCGCGGCGGGCGCGAGTTCGGCATGTTCAAGTTTCGCAGCATGGTGAAGAACGCCGCGGCCATCGGACCGTATTTCACGGCCGGCGACGACCCGCGCATCACGCGCGTCGGCCGGCTCCTTCGGCGAACCAGCATCGACGAGTTGCCGCAGCTGCTCAACGTGCTGCGCGGCGACATGAGCCTCGTCGGCCCGCGGCCCGACGTGCCCGCGCAGCGTTCGCTCTACACCGAGGCCGACTGGGCCGTGCGATGCAGCGTCCGGCCCGGCCTGACCGGGCTCGCGCAGGCGGAACTGCGTTCGGAGGCGACGCCCGAGCAGCGCCTCGCGCTGGACCTTCGGTATGCGCGGGAGCACGACGTGCGCATGGACCTGTGCATCATGGCCCGCACGGTGGGCCGCCTGGCCGGCCGCGGCGCGAACTAGCACACCAGGACGGAAACGGAACGCAAGGCATGTGCGGCATCTTCGGCTTCTGGGACCGCGCGCGGCGCGACGTCGCGCCCGACGTCCTGCGCGACATGGGGCAGCGCCTGCGGCATCGCGGGCCGGACGACAGCGGCGTGTGGCAGCCGCCGGGCCGCGGCGTGGCGCTGGGCAACATGCGCCTGTCGATCATCGACATCGCAGGGGGCCACCAGCCTTTCGTGTCGGACGACGGCGCCATCGCCGTCGTGCAGAACGGCGAAATCTTCAACCACGTGGAGCTCGCCGCCGAACTGCGCGCGCAGGGCGTGACGCTGAGGACGCATTCGGACACCGAGGTGATCCTGCGTCTGTACGAACGCGAGGGCATCGCGTGCATCCGCCGGCTCAACGGCATGTTCGCCATCGCCATCGACGACGCGCGCGAGGACGCCATGTACCTCGTGCGCGATCGCATCGGCGTGAAGCCACTCTACGTGCGCGACGACGGGACGCGGGTGCTGTTCGGCTCGGAGATCAAGGCGATCCTCGCCGCCGCGCCGTCGCCGGACGTGGACCTCGAAGCGATCCACCACTACCTGACGTTCAACTACATTCCCGCGCCGTGGACGGTGTGGCAGGGCGTCCGCCACGTCATGCCCGGCACGTGGGTGAAGTTCGGACGGGGTCCGGTGCCCGAGGTGCGGCGCTGGTGGGACCTGTCGACGCAGCGCGAGCAGGATGTCGCCTACGGCGCGTGGGCCGAGGAGTTCCTCTCCATCCTCGACGATGCGACGCGCATCCGCCTGCGCGCGGACGTTCCCTGGGGCGCGTTCCTCTCCGGCGGCGTCGACTCGTCGACCGTCGTGGCGCTGATGGCGAAGCACGTGGCACAGCCGGTGAAGACCTTCTGCATCGGCTTCGCCGACCCGCGCTTCGACGAATCGTCCTTCGCCGCCGAGGCCGCGAGGCGCTTCGGCTGCGACCATACGATGGAAGTCGCCGAGCTCAACATGCTCGACCGCTGGCCGCACGTGCTGCATCATCTCGACCAGCCGCACGGCGACGCCTCCTTCATGCCGACGCTGCGCGTGAGCGAGCTCGCGGCAAAGCACGTGAAGGTGGTGCTCACCGGCGACGGCGGCGACGAGCTGTTCGCGGGCTACGAGAAGTACGAGGCGTTCTTCGCGCGCCCCGGCGCCAATGCACTCGGCGACGCCGAATTCCAGCGGTCGTACTTCGATTCGATCTCGCTGTTCGCGCCGTCGGCGAAGCACGCGCTGTATCGCCCCGAGGTCGCCGCGCACCTCGCCGGCATCGACAGTTTCGCGGCCGCGGCCAAGCCCTGGTTCGACGAGGCCGCGCACTTCGACCGCGTCAACCAGGCGCTTTATCTCGACATGCAGCTGCTGCTGTCCGGCAACAACCTCGTGAAGCCGGACCGCATGGGCATGGCCGTGTCCATCGAGGCGCGCACGCCGTTTCTCGACTGGCGGATGATGGAATTCGCATTCCGCTCGCGCGGCGCGACCAAGCTGAGCGGCGCGGACAAGAAGCACTGGTACAAGAAGGCGGTGTCGCCCCTGATCGGCGACGACCTTGCGTACCGCAGGAAGCAGATGTTCACGGTGCCGGTGGGTGAGTGGTTCCGGCGCGAGAGCTTCGCCTGGCTGGCTTCGACGCTGCGCGACAGCGCGCTTCTCCAGCGCCTGTTTCGGCCGGACGCCATCGAGGGCATGCTCGCCGCGCATCGCGACGGCCATGCCAATCACACCCGCGAACTGCGCGCGCTCGCGGCACTGGCGCTGTGGGCCGCGCAGCATCCGGACGCATGAAGACGGTTCTCTTCGTCTGCTACGGCAGCGGCCATGTACGGATGGTGCTGCCCGTGGCGCGCGCGCTGCACGAGCAGCGGCGGGCGCGCGTGCAGATTCTTGCGCTCACCACGGCCGCGCCGGTGGTGCGCGTGGCCGGATTGCCGCTGCTGCAGTTCAAGGATTTCGTGCTGCCCGGCGATGTCGCCGCGCTTGCGCATGGCGAGCGGCTCGCGGCGTCGATGACCGACGTGGTGGATCGCGAGGAGACCGTCGCCTACCTTGGCCTCTCGTACGCCGACCTCGAAGCGGAGGTCGGCGCGGAAGAAGCGCGGCGACGCTACGAACGCGACGCGCGCCAGGCCTTCCTGCCGCGCGCCACCCTGCGGCGCATCCTCGAGCGCGTGAAGCCCGATCTCGTCGTCGCCACGAACTCCCCGCGGGCCGAACGTGCGGCCATCGAAAGTGCGCGCGAACTCGGCATCCCCTCGGTCTGCATCGTCGACCTGTTCGCCATCGACGAAGTGCGATGGATCGGGCGGCCGGGGTATGCGGACAAGGTGTGCGTGCTGAACGAGGACGTGAAGCGATTTCTCGTCGACGCCGGGCGGCGGCCTGGCGAGATCGAAGTGACCGGCAATCCGGCCTTCGACGGCCTGTTCGATCCCGCCGTGCGCGCGCAAGGCCATGCCCTGCGTGCAAGTCACGAGTGGACCGATCGCCGTGTGCTCCTCTGGGCCGAGCAGGTCGAACCCGCGCTGCATCCCTTCGATGGCCGCCCCGGCGACCCGACCCTGCCCGCTCGGGCGCTCGACGCGCTGATCGACTGGACCGAGCGCAACGCCGACGCGGTGCTGTGCATCCGGCCGCGCCCCGGCCAGGCGTTCCGGCTTCCGCGCGCCTCCGCCCGCATCCTCCTCACCGACCAGGACTGGCCGCTCGCACCGCTCCTGCACGCCACCGACTGCGTCGTCACGCTCACCTCCACCGTGGGTGTCGAAGGCCACCTCGCCGGCACGCGCGTGGTGCAGGTGCGTGGCTCCGTCTTCGACGAGGCGATGCCGCTCGCGCGCTTCGGCCTGGCCGACGCGGCGGTGCCCGTTGCGGAACTCCACACGGCCCTCGACACGGTGACGCGGCTCGGCCGCCGCCCGCTGGCACAATCCGAGAGTCCCGCGACGGGTCGCGTTCTTCCCGTCGTGCGCGCCTTTCTTTAATTCCTTGGTTTTCCGATGTCCCTGATCCCCGCTCCCCGGCCGGTCGACCTGGCGCCTTTCGACGCACCGCAGGCCACGGCCGGCGTGCGCTACGGCCTGCCGCGCTACGTCCATTTCTGCAAGCGCTGCGTCATCTCCAACCAGCGGCCCAACTCCGCGGTGGAGTACCAGCACACGAAGGACAGCAAGAAGGCCACGATCAACTTCGACGACGAGGGCATCTGTGACGCGTGCCGCTTCACCGAGCAAAAGCAGGCCGGCATCGACTGGAAGGCGCGGGAGGACCAGCTCGCGGCGCTGTGCGACCGGTTCCGCAGCAAGTCGGGTTACGACTGCCTCGTGCCCGGCTCGGGCGGCAAGGACAGTTTCTATGCCGCGCACATGCTCAAGACGCGCTTCGGCATGCATCCGCTCACCGTGACCTGGGCGCCGCACATCTACACAGAGTGGGGCTGGCGCAATTTCCAGTCGTGGCTGCATGCGGGCTTCGACAACGAGCTCACCACGCCGAACGGGCGCGTGCATCGCCTGCTCACGCGGCTCGCGGTGGAAAACCTCTTCCATCCATTCCAGGCCTTCATGTTCGGGCAGAAGTCCCTGGCGCCGAAGATGGCCATCCTGCACGACATTCCCTTCGTGATCTACGGCGAGAACGAAGCCGAGTACGGCAACCCCATCGGCGACACCACGACCGCGAAGCGCGACTGGTCGTATTTCACAGCGTCGGACAAATCGCAGATCTATCTGGGCGGAACGTCGATCCAGAGCCTCTACGACGATTTCGGCCTCGAGCCGCAGGACCTGCTGCCCTACCTGCCCGCGGACCCGGTCGACATCGAGAAGAAGAACATCGAGGTCCACTACCTCGGCTACTACCTCAGGTGGCATCCGCAGAGCTGCTACTACTACGCGGTGGAGCACGGCGGCTTCGAGGCCTCGCCAGAACGCACGCCCGGCACGTACAGCAAGTACAACAGCATCGACGACCGCATCGACGACTTCCATTACTACACGACGTTCACGAAGTTCGGCATCGGCCGCGCGACCTACGACGCGGCGCAGGAGATCCGCTCGGGCGACATCACGCGCGACGAAGGCGTGGCGCTGGTGCGGCGCTACGACGGCGAGTTCCCCGAGCGATTCGCCGACGAGGTGTTCCGCTACCTGAGCATTCCCGAGAAGGAATTCCCCAAGGCATCGAAGATGTTCGAGCAGCCGACCATGGATCGCGATTACTTCATGCGCCTGGCCGACACGTTCCGCTCGCCGCACCTCTGGCGGCGCGAGGGTGGCCAGTGGAAGCTGCGCAGCACGGTATGGGAAGAAGCGACCTGAGCGCCGCCGGGCCGCCCCAAGGCGCGAACGCCCCCTCGGGGGGCAGCGCAGTACACGAAGTGACAAGCGTGGGGGCTCATGTCGCAGGGCGGCATGTCCGCATCATCGCGCGGCTGGATATCAAGGGGCCGAACCTCATCAAGGGAATTCACCTCGAAGGGCTGCGCGTCGTCGGGGACCCCCACGAGCATGCGGTGCGCTACTACGCGGAGGGCGTCGACGAACTGCTCTTCATCGACATCGTCGCGAGCCTGTACCAGCGCAACAACCTCTCCGACATCATCAAGCGCGCGGCGGACCGCGTGTACGTGCCGATCACGGTGGGCGGCGGCATCCGCTCGCTCGCCGACGTCGCGACCATGATGATGTCCGGCGCCGACAAGGTCGCGATCAACACGGCGGCGCTTGCCCGTCCCGAACTGGTCACCGAAGTCGCCCGCCGCTACGGCTCGCAGTGCATGGTGCTGGGCGTCGAGGCGAAGCGCATCGCGCCCGGAAAGTGGGAGGCGTACACCGACAACGGCCGCGAACGCACGGGCAAGGACGTCGTGCAGTGGGTACGCGAAGCGGTGGACCGCGGCGCGGGCGAAGTGCTGCTGACGTCGGTGGACCAGGAGGGCACGCGCAAGGGTTTCGACGTGCCGCTCGTGCAGCAGGTGTGCGATGCGGTCAATGTGCCGGTGACGGCGAGCGGCGGCTTCGGCCGTGCGGAGGATCTCGCCGCGGTCGCGGCGACGGGCGTTTCCGCCATCGCGGTGGCGGATGCGCTGCACTGGAAGCGCATGACGCTCGCCGAGATCAAGTCGCACGCGGCGGCGGCGGGGCTCGACGTGCGGGGCGTGTCGTGAGCCGCCGCTGCGCCCCGCGGTGCACGGGTCCGCGGCGCAGGGCGCGCAGGAGCATCGAATGAGCGTTGCGGTCACGGTCCTCGACTACGGCATCGGCAACCTGCTCAACGTGCTGCGCGCGCTGGAGCACTGCGGCGCGTCGCCGACGGTGATCGACAAGGCGTCGGCGGGCGCCGCCGATGCGCCCCGGCTCGTGCTGCCCGGCGTCGGCGCATTCGGCGACGGCATGGCGGAGCTGAAGGCGCGGGGGTTGGACGAACTCGTGAAGCGCTTCGCGCAGACGGGGCGCCCGTTCCTCGGCATCTGCGTCGGGCTGCAGATGATGTTCGATGCGAGCGAGGAAATGGGCGAGCACCAAGGGTTGGGACTCTTGCGCGGCCGCGTGCGCGCCGTGCCCCCGACGGGCATGGACGGCGTGCCGCACCGCGTGCCGCACATCGGCTGGCGGCCGCTCGAGCCGGCTTCGCCGTGGCAGGGCACCGTGCTCGAAGACATACCGGCCGGCGAACGCGCTTACTTCGTCCATTCGTACGCAGCGGTGCCGGATGACGAGCGCGTGCGTCTCGCCGACGTGCATTACGACGGCCGCAGGCTGTGCGCCGCCGTGCATCGGGACAATCTGTACGGCTGCCAGTTCCATCCCGAGCGCAGCGGCGAAGCCGGCCTGCGCATGCTGCGGAAGTTCCTGGCCCTATGACCGCGCTTGCCGCACCGGCGCTCACCATCGCGACTGTCTGCGCGCGCGGCGGCAGCAAGGGTTTGCCCGGCAAGAACATCCGCCCGTTCGCCGGCAAGCCGCTGATCGTCCACACGATCGAGCAGGCGCTCGCCGCGCCGTCGATCCGGGGCGTGTACGTGTCGACGGACGACGACGAGATCGCGGCCGTCGCGCGCGCGGCCGGTGCGCAGGTTCCCTTCACGCGGCCGGCCGAACTCGCGAGCGACACGGCCGGCAAGCTGCCCGTCATCGAGCACCTCGTGCGCTTCCTCGAACTGCAAGGCAACGCCATCGCGTGCATCGTCGACCTGCAGCCGACTTCCCCGCTGCGCACGCCGGCCGACATCGAGGCGGCGCTGCGCGAGCGTCCCGACGCGGAGCTGGTCACCAGCGTGGCCGAAGCCGGCGACAACCCGTACTTCAACATGGTGGAGCGCGGCGCGGACGGCCTCGTGCGGCTGTGCCTCGGCGACGGCAGCCTGCGGCGGCAGGATGCGCCGCCGGTCTATGCGCTGAACGGCTCGATCTACGTGTGGCAGCGTGCGGCGCTCGCGCGCGCGGCGAAGCAGGGCCTGTGGAGCGTGCGCGTCGCGCCTTTCGTCATGCCGCGCTGGAAGTCCGCCGACATCGACCTGCTCGAGGATTTCGAGTACGCCGAGTGGCTGCATGCGCGGCACCGCGAGGAACTCGCCCATGGCTGAAAGGGTGTTCGTCATCGCCGAAGCCGGCGTGAACCACAACGGCGACATGGCGCTCGCCATGCGCCTGTGCGACGCCGCGAAGGACGCCGGCGCCGACGCGGTGAAGTTCCAGACCTTCCGTGCCGAGGATCTCGTGGTGCCCGGCGCGCCGACCGCCGGCTACCAGGCGCGGCAGACCGGCGAGCAGGACCAGTTCGCGATGCTGCGCAAGCTGGAACTCACGCAGGCGCAGCACATCGACTTGCGAGACCACTGCGCGCGCATCGGCATCGAGTTCTTCTCGACGCCGTTCTCGCTCGACGCGGTCGCGATGCTCGTCGCGCTCGGCGTGAAGCGGATGAAGATGCCCTCGGGCGAACTCACCCATCGCGCGCTGATCGAGGCCGCGGCGGCGACACGGCTTCCCCTGCTGTTGTCGACGGGCATGGCGAATCTCGACGAGGTGGGCGAAGCGCTGCGCTGGGTGCGTGCGGCGCGCGGGTCGCTCGACGATGTCTGCGTGATGCATTGCACCTCGGCCTATCCCGCGCCGGACGACACGCTCAACCTGCATGCGATGCAGACGCTCGCGCGCGAGTTCGGCGTGGCCGTCGGGTACTCGGATCACAGCCTCGGCATCGAGGCGTCGCTCGCCGCCGTCGCCCTGGGCGCGCGCGTCATCGAAAAGCACCTCACGCTCGACAACGCCTTGCCCGGCCCGGACCATGCCGCGTCGCTGGAGCCGGACGCGTTCGGCCGCATGGTGCAGGGCATCCGCCGCATCGAACCCATGCTGGGCGATGGTGTCAAGGCGCGCCGTCCCGAGGAAGAGGATACCGCGCGGGTCGCTCGGCGCAGCGTGGTGGCGGCGGTCGATATTCCCGCAGGCATGCGGGTGACGGAAACGATGATCGCGTGTCGCCGTCCCGCGACCGGGATCGCGCCGGCCGACATCGGCCGCGTCATCGGGAGCGTAACGCGCGAGGCGATCGCCGCGGGCACCGTTCTCCAGTGGTCGAATCTCGATCTTGGGTGAGGGCACCGTGAGGCACATCCTCTATCTCACCGGCACGCGCGCCGACTTCGGCCTGATGCAGCGCACGCTGACCGAAATCGCCCGCACCCCTGGCGTCGACCTGCAACTCGCCGTGACCGGCATGCACCTCAGCGACGCGCACGGCCGCACCGTCGACGAGGTGCGCGCAAGTGGCCTGCGCATCGCCGCCGAAATTCCGCTCGACATGGACACGCGCACCGGCGCGAGCATGGCGGCCGGCGTCGCGGACTGCCTGCGTGGCGTGACCGCGCTGCTCGAACGCGAGCGGCCCGACGCGCTGCTGCTGCTCGGCGACCGCGGCGAGATGCTCGCGGGCGCCATCGCGGCGCTGCACGTCGGCGTCCCCTGCGTCCACATCCACGGCGGCGAGCGCTCGGGCACGGTCGACGAGCCCGTGCGGCATGCGATCAGCAAGCTCGCGAGCTACCACTTCGCCGCCACCGACGACGCGCGCGACCGGCTCGTGCGCATGGGCGAGGACCCATCGCGCATCTTCGTGGTCGGCGCGCCCGGGCTCGACGGGCTGCGCGAACTCGGCGATGCGATGTCGCGCGACGCGCTTGCGAAGGCGACGGGCCTCGCGAGCGATTCGCCGTTCGTGCTCGCCGTCTTCCATCCGGTCGTGCAGCAGGCGGGCGAGGCGCATGCGCAGACCCGCGCGCTGCTCGCCGCACTGGCCGACATCGGCCTGCCGGTCCTGTGGACCGAGCCGAACGCCGACGCGGGCTCGATGGAGATCCTCCGCGCCCTCGACGAGACGCCGCTGCCCTCGGGCTCCGCGCGGGCGACGCACCTCGGTCGCCCCGTCTTCGCCGCCGCCATGCGCCATTGCGCGGCGATGGCGGGCAACTCGTCGGCCGGCATCATCGAAGCCGCGACCTTCGGCACGCCGGTGGTCAACATCGGCGACCGCCAGCGACTGCGCGAGCATGGCCTCAATGTGGTGGACGTCACGGGCGATACGCAGTCGATCGCACGGGCCTTGCACTCGCAACTCGGCCACGGCCGGTGGCCGTGTGAAAATCGCTGGGGCGACGGCCGCACGGCGCCGCGCATCGCGAACCTGCTCGCCTCGCTGCCGCTTGCCGCGTCGCTCACCGAAAAAGTCAACGCCTACTGACCGCGACCGGATACCCGCACGGATGCCCGCCACTTCGACTTCTCCTTCCACGCTCGTCATCCTCGGCGCCGGCGGCCACGGCCGCGTCGTCGCGGATGCGGCGCTCGCGCAGGGCCGGTGGCGGCGCGTGGTGGCGACCGATGCCGACCCCGCGCGCTGGCACGGCGAGCTGCTGCCGGGCGTGGCCCTGCTGCCGCTGGCGGAGGCCATGGCGCTCGACGGTGCGCAGATCCACATCGCCATCGGCCGCGCCGCAGCGCGGGTGAAGGAGTTCGCGGCCTTGCAGGCCCACGCCTTCGCGAGCGTCGTGCATCCCGCCGCCGCCGCTTCCGCGTTCGCGCAAGTCGGCCTGTGTACCTTCATCGCCGCCCAGGCGGTCGTCGCGCCGCAGGCACGCATCGGCCATTGCGTCATCGTGAACCACGGCGCCGTCGTCGACCATGATTGCGAGGTCGGCGACTTCGCGCATATCGCCCCGCAGGCCGCGCTGGGCGGCGGCGTCCGCGTCGGCGCGCGCGTGCTGGTCGGCTCGGGTGCGCGCATCCTGCCGGGTCTCGCCATCGCCGACGACGTCATCCTCGGCGCGGGCGCGGTCGTGACGCGGTCCATCGCCGAGCCCGGCACCTACGCGGGCCTGCCCGCCCGGAGAATCGCGTGACCGGGGTTTGCATCGACATCGACATGCGCCAATGGAGTATCGCGTGACCGCCGACGAATTCGCAGCCCTCCATGTCCCCGCGAGCTTCACGCTGCGCGAGGCGCTGGACCGCCTCGACCGCACGGCGCGCGGCGTGCTGCTCGTCGTGCATGCGGACGGCCGCCTGCGCCGCACGATCACCGACGGCGACCTGCGCCGCGCGGCGCTGGCGCATCTGCCCGAGACCGCGCGCCTCGACGAACTCCCCGAACATGCGCCGCTCACGGTCGGCGAGGACACGCCGCTTTCCCAGGCCGTCGCCCTCCTCGACAAGCACGGAATCGATCACCTGCCGGTCGTCGATGCGCAGGGCCGCCCCATCGACATCGTGTTGCGCCGCGAACTCTCGCAGCGCATCTGGCTGTCGCCGCCGCATCTCGGCGCGGAGGAAACTGCATTCGTCGACGAGGCCTTCCGCACGAACTGGATCGCGCCGCTCGGCCCGCACGTCGATGGCTTCGAGCGCGAAGTCGCGGACTACGTCGGCGTCGGCCATGCGGCGGCGCTCAGTTCGGGCACGGCAGCGATCCATCTCGCGCTGATCCTGCTCGGCGTGAAGCCGGGCGACACGGTGTTCTGTTCCTCGCTCACCTTCGTGGGCAGCTGCAATCCGATCCTGTACTGCGGCGCGCGGCCGGTCTTCATCGATTCGGAGCCGGGCAGCTGGAACATGTCGCCGCAGGCGCTCGAGCGCGCGCTGGAATGGGCGAAGCGCGAGAACCGCCTGCCGCGCTGCGTGATCCTCGTGAACCTGTACGGCCAGAGCGCCGACATGGACGTCCTGCTGCCGCTGTGCGAGCGTTACGGCGTGGCGGTGCTCGAGGATGCGGCGGAGTCGCTGGGCGCGTCGTATCGCGGCCGCAAGAGCGGCGCCTTCGGCCGCGTCGGCATTTTCTCGTTCAACGGCAACAAGATCATCACCACCTCCGGCGGCGGCATGCTGGTGGCGGACGATGGCGAGCTCGTCGCGCGCGCGCGTAAGCTGTCCACGCAGGCGCGCGACCCGGCCGCGCACTACGAGCACAGCGAGGTCGGCTTCAACTACCGCATGAGCAACGTGCTGGCCGGCATCGGCCGCGGCCAGCTGCGCGTGCTAGACGCGCGCGTCGCGCGCCGGCGCGAGCTGTTCGAGCTCTACCGCGACGCGCTCGCGGGGCTCGACGTGCAGTGGATGCCCGAGCCCGCCGGCAGCCGCTCGACGCGGTGGCTGACCTGCCTCACGCTGCCCGGGCCGAATGCCTCGGCGCGGCGGGACCGCGTGCTTCGCAGCCTCGAGCGCCATTCGATCGAGGCACGGCCGGTGTGGAAGCCCATGCACCTGCAGCCGCTTTTCGCGGGCGCACCGTATTTCGCGCACGACGAGGGCAAGGACGTGTGCGCCGCCCTCTTCGACGCCGGCATCTGCCTGCCTTCGGGGTCGAGCATGACGCAGGAGCAGGTGACCCGCGTGGTCGATTACCTCCAGCGTTCGCTCTCGCAGACGGAGCCCGCGGGTGCGCCTGCTTAGGAACACGTTCACGCTGCTCGCGGTCGACCTGCTGCTGGTCCTGGCGGCCTGGTGGCTCGCGTTCTGGCTGCGCTTCAACCTCGACCTGCCCGAGGAATACGTCGATCTCGCGCTCGCCTCCAGCCCGTGGTGCCTGCTCGGTTTCGGCGCGGGCCTGGTCGTCGCGCGCGTCTACCGGCATGTCTGGAGCTTCATCGGCCTGCCCGAATTGCGCCAGCTCGCCGCGGGTGTGCTGCTCGGCTCGCTGCTCACGGCGGCGGCGGTGCTCATGCTGCGCCTGCCGCAGTTTCCGCGCTCCGTGCTGCTGCTGCAGCCCGTGCTCGCGCTGCTGCTGCTCGGGGCGGTGCGCGCGACGTGGCGCACGCTGGCGGAGCGGCGCCTCGTCGTCGACGGCGGCAATGCGCTCGTCATCGTGGGGAATCTCCGCGATGCGGCCGATGCGATGCGGGCGCTGAAGGGCTCGCGCCAATGGCAGCCCGTCGGAATCGTGTCCCCGATCGCGACGGAGGTCGGGCGCGCCCTGCAGCACGTTCACGTGCTCGGCTCGGTGACGGAGCTTGCAAGCGTGTGCGAAGTGGCGAACGCGCGCGCCGCGCTGGTGGCGAGTCCGCCGGGCGCGAGCGAGCGCCGCGAGGCGCTGCTGCTCGCCGCCGATGCGGGCATCACGCTGCTCACGCTGCCGCGCGCCGACCAGTGGCTCAAGGCCGAGAGCACCGGGCCGCGCAAGATCGAGCTCGAAGACCTGCTGGGACGCGCGCCCGTGCAGCTCGACGTCGCGGGCCTCGCCGATTTGTTCTCCGGGCAGACGGCGCTGGTCACCGGCGCGGGGGGCTCGATCGGCTCCGAGCTGTGCCGCCAGATCGCGCGGCTGGGCGTCGCGCGCCTGGTCTGCGTCGACACGTCCGAGTACGCGATCTACGGATTGGAGCAGGAGCTGCGCGAGGCGCATCCGCAGATGCAGGGGCTTTACTACACGGCCAACGTGCGCGAGGCCGACCGCCTGCGCGCCATCTTCGCGAAGCATGCGCCGGCCGTGGTGTTCCATGCGGCCGCGTACAAGCACGTGCCCCTGATGGAGCAGGCCAACGAGATCGAGGCGCTGCGCACCAACGTGCTCGGCACGCTGAACGCGGCGCGCGCCGCGGGTGAGTGCGGGGCGAAGCGCTTCGTGATGATCTCCACCGACAAGGCGGTCAACCCGACGAACGTCATGGGCGCGACGAAGCGCCTCGCCGAGCTGCTGGTGCAGGCGGTCTGCGCGGAGCACCGGGGAACGCAGTACGTGTCGGTTCGCTTCGGCAACGTGCTGGGATCCAGCGGCTCGGTCGTGCCGCTCTTCGCCGCGCAGATCGCGCGCGGCGGGCCCGTGACGGTGACGCACCCGGACATCGTGCGCTATTTCATGACCATCCCCGAGGCCGCGCAACTCGTGCTGCAGGCCGGCCTGATGGGGACGTCCGGCCAGATCTTCGTGCTCGACATGGGCCAGCCCATGAAGATCGTCGAGCTCGCGCGCATGCTGATCCGCCTGTCGGGCCACACCGAGCAGGAGATCCCGATCACCTACAGCGGCCTGCGGCCGGGCGAGAAGCTCTACGAGGAACTGCTGGCCGACGACGAGACGACGCAGCCGACGCCGCATCCGAAGTTGCGGATCGCGAAGACGGCGGGAGTGTTGCCGCGGGTGGAGGATGTTCTGCGGTGGTTCGACGAGGTGGGTGCTGCGCCGTCGGGTGCGTCGGTGCGCGAATGGCTGCAGGCCCAAGTGCCGGAATATGCGGCGCGCCCCGAAACCTAGGAGTGTGGGCGGCAGAAGGGTAGCCCGCGCCCTTCTCCACAGATTCTGAAGCTGTGGCGTTGAATGCGGTGGCGCACCCCGGACCGGGACGGGGGCGGCCCCTTCCGCGAATGTCCCCCG
>NZ_JBFWNP010000036.1:0-60448 GCF_050250995.1 Ramlibacter sp. | reverse complement strand
GGGGTGGCCCCTGCAGCGAAGTAAAGGAGGAGGAGCGCGCACGCGCGCGACGGGGGACATTCGCGGAAGGGGTCGCCCCCGTCCCGGTCCGGGGCGCGCCACTCCCTTCTGCCGCCCACACTCCTAGTGCGTGATCCCCGAGCGCGCCAGCACGTCGCTCACCAGCTCCAGCCGCACGAGGGGATTGTCCAGTTCCATGAGCCGCTGCTTGAGCGCCACGGGGATCGGCAGGAACTCGCACCAGCGATTGGCCACCCAGCCGCAATCGTCGAGCCGCAACGGCTCCAGCACCTGCGGCACCGCCTCGCCCGCGGCGGCGCGCTGCTGCAGCGACTCGATCAGGCGGCCGAGCGCATCCGCCGTGGGCTTGAGGTCGTCGGGCACGACGACGTCCATGTCGGCGCTCATGCGCTCGACGTCGGCGATCCACAGGCCGTGCTTGAGCTGCTCGCTCGACGTGATGCGGAAACGGTCCGCCCCCACGGCGCGGATGAGCATGAGCCCCGGCTGCGGCGTCTCGAGGTGCGTGATGGTCGCGATCGTGCCGACGCGCGAAAAGGCCTCGGTCGCGCCGGGCTGGCGCACTTCGTGGCCCTGCGTGAGCGACACCACGCCGAACGGCGCGCCGGCCTTGTGGCATTTGCCGATCATGTCGAGGTAGCGCACCTCGAAGATGCGCAGCGGCATCACGCCGCCGGGGAAGAGCACCGTGCCCAGCGGAAAAAGGGGGAGCGACTGCAATGTCAGGGCGGCGGCCACGTCGAATCTGCGCTTTCTGAACGTATCATCCCACGCTGCAGCTCAGCATGATCTACACCATCGTTTCTTTTTTGCTCGACGTCGCCAGCAGCCTGCTGGGCGGCGCCTGCCTGCTGCGCCTGTACATGCAGCACCAGCGCATTCCCTTCGGCAACCCCATCGGCCGCTTCGTCTTCGCGCTGACCGACTGGCTCGTGCTGCCGCTGCGCAAGGTGCTGCCGTCCGTGGGCCGCTGGGACCTCGCGAGCCTCGTGGGCGCCTGGCTGCTGCAGCTCGTGCAGTTCCTCGTCCTCGCCCTGATCGCCGGGCGGACGGGGCAGCTCGCGCTGCTGCCGGTGCTGGCGTCGTTCGGACTGGTGCGGCTCGTCATCTCCGCAGTGACCGGCCTGCTCATCGTCTACGCCATCCTGTCGTGGGTGCGTTCCGATTCGCCCATGGCCGACGTGATCGACCGGCTCTGCGCGCCGATCCTGCGGCCGCTGCGCCGGGTGATCCCGCTCGCGGGCGGCATCGACCTGTCGCCGCTGGCGGCCCTGGTTCTGCTGCAGGTGGCGGCGATCATCGTTGCCGGGCTGCAGAACGCCGTGCTTCGCTGAACGGGAAAGCGCAAGCTCTGGATTCCCGCCTTCGCGGGAATGATGCGGGGGTCAGTCGACCGCGTCCGCCGGCTGCCGCTGCAGCATCGCCAGCACGTTCGCCACGGTCTTGCGCAGCTCGCGCCGGTCGCAGATGAAGTCGACCGCGCCCTTGGTCTGCAGGAACTCGGCGCGCTGGAAACCCTCGGGCAGCGTCACGCGCACGGTGGACTCGATCACGCGCGGACCCGCGAAACCGATGAGCGCCTTCGGCTCCGCGATGACCACGTCGCCCACGAACGCGAAGCCGGCGCTCACGCCGCCCATGGTCGGATCGGTTAGGACGCTGATATAGGGAAGGCCTTTCTTGGCCAGCCGCGTCAGCGAGGCGTTCGTCTTCGCCATCTGCATCAGCGACAGCAGGCCTTCCTGCATGCGCGCGCCGCCCGTGGCGGTGAAGCACAGGAAAGGCACTTTCTGTTCGATGGCGGTCTGCACGCCTCGCACGAAGCGCTCGCCGACCACGCTGCCCATGCTGCCGCCCATGAAGTCGAATTCGAACGCGGCGGCGACGAGGGGAATGCTGTGGACCGCGCCGCCCATCACCACGAGCGCATCGGTCTCGCCGGTGTTCTCCATGGCTTCCTTGATGCGCTCGGGATAGCGGCGGCTGTCCTTGAATTTCAGGGGGTCGACCGGCACGACCTCCTGGCCGACTTCGTACCGGCCTTCGGCATCGAGGAAGGTATCGAGGCGCGCGCGCGCACCGATGCGGTGATGGTGGCTGCAGCTCGGGCAGACGTTCTGGTTCTGCTCGAGGTCGGTCTTGTAGAGAACGGTTTCGCAGCTCGGGCATTTGACCCACAGCCCCTCGGGCACGCTGCGGCGCTCGTTCGGGTCCGTCTGCTGGATCTTCGGGGGCAGCAGCTTTTCAAGCCAGCTCATCGATCAACTCCTCGTCGCGCCGGGCCGTGCCGGGCGCTCAATCAATCATTATGGTCCAGCGCCCGGCGGATGCCGGTCAGGAAAGCGGACAGCGCCGTGACGGCGTTGTCCCGCGTCTCGTGCTCGACGACCTGGATGACCTTCGTGCCGATGACCACTGCATCGGCCACCTTGCCGATGGCCCGGGCCGTCGCCGCATCGCGGATTCCGAAGCCCACGCCCACGGGGATCTTCACATGCTCGCGGATGCGGGGCAGGGCGCTCTCGACCGCGTCGGTGTCGAAGTGGCCCGCGCCGGTCACGCCCTTGAGCGACACGTAGTAGACGTAGCCGCTCGCGATGCGTGCGACCTGCTCCATGCGCGTGGCGGTGCTCGTCGGCGCGAGCAGGAAGATGAGGTCGAGCCCGTGTTGCCGCAGCTGCGCCGCGAACGCCTCGCACTCTTCGGGCGGGTAGTCGACGATGAGGATGCCGTCGACGCCGGCCTGCCCCGCGTCGCGCGCGAAGGAACCTTCGCCGTGCGCGAGCTCGTAGCGCTCGACCGGGTTGGCGTAGCCCATCAGCACGACCGGGGTGGTGTCGTCGCGCTGGCGGAATTCGCGCACCATCGCGAGCACCTGCGCCGTGCCGACGCCGAGCGCCAGCGCCCGTTCCCCGGCCTTCTGGATCACGGGGCCGTCCGCCATGGGGTCGGAGAAGGGCACGCCGAGTTCGATGACGTCCGCGCCCGCCTCCACCATGCCATGCATGAGCGAGGGCGTGATGTCGGCGAAGGGGAAGCCGGCGGTGATGTACGGGATCAGGGCCTTGCGGTTCGCTGCCTTCAGCGCAGCGAAGGTCTTGGCGATGCGGGTCATTTCGGTTGACCCTTGAGGCTCAGGCCGCGCATCGAGGGCCGGTCGTAGAACTCCACGCCCGACAGGTCGGCGACCGTGCCGATGTCCTTGTCGCCGCGTCCGGACAGGTTCACCAGGATCCTCTGATCGGACCGCATCGTCTTCGCGAGCTTCATCGCGTAAGCGATCGCATGGCTCGACTCCAGCGCGGGAATGATGCCCTCGGTGCGGCACAGGTAATGGAACGCCGCGAGCGCCTCGGCATCGGTGATGCCGACGTACTCCGCGCGGCCGCTGTCCTTGAGCCACGCATGCTCGGGGCCGACGCCGGGGTAGTCGAGCCCCGCGCTCACGCTGTGCGTCTCGGTGATCTGGCCGTTCTCGTCCTGCAGGATGTAGGTGCGGTTGCCGTGCAGCACGCCCGGGCTGCCGCGCTGCAGCGACGCGGAATGCTTGCCGCTGTCGAGCCCTTCGCCCGCGGCCTCCACGCCGATCAGGCGCGTGTTCTCGAACGGGATGTAGGGATGGAAGATGCCCATCGCGTTGCTGCCGCCGCCCACGCAGGCGATCACGGCGTCGGGCTGCGCGCCGGCCAGCTCGGGCATCTGCTCGATGCACTCCTTGCCGATCACGCTCTGGAAGTCGCGCACCATCATCGGATAGGGGTGCGGGCCTGCCACGGTGCCGATGATGTAGAAGGTGTTCTCGACGTTCGTCACCCAGTCGCGCATCGCTTCGTTGAGCGCATCCTTGAGCGTCTTGCTGCCGGACTCGACCGGAACCACGGTGGCGCCCAGCAGGTTCATGCGATAGACGTTGGGACTCTGGCGCTTGACGTCCTCGCTGCCCATGTACACCACGCACTCGAGGCCGTAGCGCGCGCAGATCGTGGCGGTGGCCACGCCGTGCTGGCCCGCGCCCGTCTCGGCGATCACGCGCGGCTTGCCCATGCGCCGCGCGAGCATCGCCTGGCCGATCACGTTGTTGATCTTGTGCGCGCCGGTGTGGTTGAGGTCCTCGCGCTTGAGGTAGATCTGCGCGCCGCCCTGTTCGCGGCTCATGCGCTCGGCGTGGTAGACGGGGGAGGGACGGCCGACGAAGTGCTTCAGCTCGTACTCGAACTCGCGCCGGAATTCGGGGTCGTGCTGGTATTTCGCATAGGCGGCGCGAAGCTCGTCGATGGCGTGCGTGAGCGTCTCGCTCACGAAGCTGCCGCCGTATTTTCCGAAGTGGCCTGTCGGGTCAGGTTGAAGATAGGAGGGCATTGGGGGACCTTGCAAGGAGCGCGTCCGCGGCGCGCACGGCCGCGACGAACTGTTGGATCTTGCCGGCGTCCTTGATGCCTTTCAGCAAGGCCCCGCTGGTAGCGTCGGCCTCGACGCCGGAACTCACGTCAACGGCCAGCGTCCTGCAACGCGGCCGCACTTGCACGATGCCATCGGTCACGTTGGCAGGCCTCAACCCACCAGACAAGACGAGGTGAGCGTCGACGCTTGTTGGAAGCCGTGACCAATTGAATGCCTTGCCGCCGCCGCCATAACCGTCGACGTGGGCGTCGAGGAGCAGGGCGTTGGCGTGGGAGTGGAGACGTGCGAATTCTAGCAAGTCGAAGGGCGTGGCCTCGTCGAGCGGGATGCGCGCGGCGCGCATGTATGCGCGCTCGCCGGCGGCCTCACGGCACTGCTGGGGTGTCTCGTCGCCATGGAACTGCAGCATCGCGCCGGGCACGAGGTCGCAGGCCGCGCGCACGGCCTGCGCGCTCGCGTTGACGAACAGCAGCACGGGCGTGAGGAAGGGCGGCAGGCGCCTGGCGAGCACGGCGGCGCGCTGCGGGGAGACGAAGCGCGGGCTCTTGTCGAACAGCACGAAGCCCACGGCGTCCGCGCCGGCTTCCACGGCCGCATCGACATCCTGCTCGCGCGTGAGGCCGCAGATCTTGATGCGCGTGCGAAGGGGAGGAGCGTTGTGCGCGGGGTGCGCGGGGTGCGCGGCGTGCGGCGTCATGGCAAGGCATCATACGCAGCGGTGCGCTCGGGCAGCCCCCAGCGGGCGTCGTAGACCGGCCCGAGGAAGTGGAGGCCGGCGGGCGAGAACGTGCGTGCCGCCGCATCGCGGTCGCGCGCGGCGAGCACCTCGCCCATCCACGCCGCGGGCTTCAGTCCCTGCCCGACGAGCACGAGGCAATCCATGATGTTGCGGATCATGTGGTGCAGGAAGGCGTTGGCCTCGAAGTCGAAGCGCCAGTAAGCGCCGCGCCGGCGGATCTCGATGCGGCGCATCGTCTTCACCGGACTTTTCGCCTGGCAGGCGGAGGCGCGGAAGGAGGTGAAGTCGTGCTCCCCGATGAGGTGTCGCGCGGCCTCGCGCATCGCAGCTTCGTCGAGCGGGCGGAACACCCAGCCCACCCGCCCGCTGTCGATGCTGGGCCGCACGGGGCTCTCGAGCAGCACGTAGGCATAGCGGCGCGCGATGGCGCTCGCCCGCGAATGAAATTCGTCGGGGACCGGCTGCGCCCACTGCACGGCGATGTCGGCAGGCAGGAAGGTGTTGGTGCCGCGCACCCACGAGAAATTCTCGCGCCGGATGTCGGTGTCGAAATGCACCACCTGCATGAGGCCGTGGACGCCGGCGTCGGTGCGGCCCGCGCAGATCGTGGCCACGGGCCGCGGCTGCGCGGTGAATTGCGCGAGCGCCGCTTCGAGGCGGTCCTGCACGGTACGTCCCGAAGGCTGGCTCTGCCAGCCTTCGTAATCGCGTCCGTCGTAGGCGAGGCCCAGCGCCATCCGCATGCGCGCCCGTGCTCCCCGGGAAAAACGCGCTCAGCCGCCGCCGGGCCGCGCGGCCGCGGAAGCAACGAGCGTGGAAGCCGTCATTTCCTAACCGATTTCTGCCAGCAGGCGTTGAGCGCGTGACCGCAGATCGCCCGTGGCCTCGGCCAGAACTTCCTCGGCGAGGCTTCGCGCGCCATCGGAATCGCCGATGGCGTTGAACTCCTCGGCCAAGGCGAGCTTGGTCGCGAGCGGGTCCTCGCCGCCTTCGTCGTCCCCGCCGGCAAAACCCAGAGAGGGTGCCGCCAGCGGCGCGACCTCGCTGGCCGGGAGGTCCATGTCCAGGTCGAAACTGGGCACGTCCAGCGCGCCGGAAGGCGCGGACTCGGCCGGCGTCGGCGCGGCGGAGGTGGGCGCGTCCGGCTGCGAGAGCGGATCGCCCGGCAGGTCGAGCGAGAGCGTGCCGAGGTCGAACTCGATCATTCCCGAATCGGCCGGCTCCGCAACGGCCGGTTCAACGGCGGGTGCGGGGCTGGACGGGGAGGGCGGCGGCGCCACCGGACTCGGCGGCGGCGGCGGCTCGGGCGTGAAGTTCAGGCTGTTCTCGTCGAGCGTCAGGTCGGGCGCGTCGAGCCGCACGGCCTCGGGCTCGGGGTCCCGTGCGGTCTGGGCCTGGGTCATGACGGCCGCTGGCGCGGGGTCGAAGTCCATCTCGAGCGGCGGCATGTCGTCGGGGACGGCCGGGTCGGTGGGGACAGGCGGGGGAGCCGCTGGCGGCGGGTCCAGGGTGAAGGCCTGCGTCGCGATCGCCTGCGTGCGATCGAAGGCAGGCGTGGGCGGTGCGACGGCGGTGGACGTGTCCTCGGGCTCGTCGCCAAGAGAGAAGTCGAGATCGAGGTCGAGATCGACCGCGGGCGGAGGCGGTGCGCTCGCAAGCGCCTGGGTTGCGGTGGTGGTCGCGAAGGCGGCGGCGCCACCCGCGGCGGCGGCGGCGGCCAGCGCGCCTTCGCCGGGCTGCCCGCCCGGCCGGTACATGGAATTGCCCGGGTCGAGCTCGCGGCCCAGGTCGCAGATGTGCTCCCACTCGGGACCTTCGCCATGCGTGATGTGGTACGCGTCGGTCGCGACGACTTCGAAGGCCTTGGGGTCGCGGCGTTTCGCGTAGATCTCGAGCAGCTTCGCGTGGATCGCGACGCGCTCGGGATTCACGCGCAGCGCTTCCTTGAGGATCTCCTCGGCCTGCAGGTCGCGGCCATAGGCGAGATAGACGTCGGCTTCGGCCACGGGGTCGACGTCGCCCGCCGCGTCGAGCTGGCTCGGCGAATAGACCATCGACGAGCCGGTCGCGCTGGCGGCGCTGCTCTCGGCCGTGTCGACGCGCTGGCCGCCGCTCGCGCCGAAGAAGGAGTCGGGCTGCAACCGGCTTTCGAGGAAGGAGCTGTCGACCTGGGCCGTCTTGCGGCGCTGGCGCACGCGGTACACGCCGAGACCCAGCAGGAGCGCCAGGCCAGCGAGCACCGCGCCGGGGATCAGCGGATTTTCGAGCAGGTCGTCGACGAGGGATGTCTCGGGCGGCGGCGGCGGTGCCGGCGCCTTGGCCGAAGCGGGCCGCGCCGCGCTGGCGGGCTGCGCAGCGGAAGTGCCGGCGGCGGTCGGCGCCGAGGCGGCCGACACCGGGGGTGCGATCGCCGTGGAGGCGCCGGAAGGTGCCGGGGCCGTCGCGTTCGGGCTGGACGCGGGACCCGAAGCGCGGGCTGCCGCGGCCGAAGCCGCTGCAGCGGACGGCGCGGAGGCGGAGGCTCGCGGCGCGGACGCGCCGGGCGTCGCGACCGCGGTGGCGGGTGTTGCCGCACGTGCGCTGGCCGGCGCGGAAGCCGCCGCGGCGGCTCGCGCACTCGCCGGCGCGGTTGCCGGAACGGTCGCCGCCGGAGCGGAACCCGGGCGCGTCGTCGCGGTCGCCGCGGCAGGCGCCGAAGCCCCCGCGCGCGGCGCGCTGGCGGATCCCACGGGAGCGGTCACGCCGACCCGGGGTCCGCTCGCCGCGCCGCCGGGGACAGCGGCCACGCCCGGCGCGAGTCGATTCAGCTCCGTGATGTTCCGATTCAGCTCCGCGACGCGGGTGGACTGATCGCGGGCCGCGCGTTCGCGTGCAACGCGGTCCTCGGCCGCGCGTGCCGTGGCCCCGCCCTTCGACAGCGTCAGGCGGTCGGGCGCCGTGGCGGCGGGACGGCGGTCGTCGACCTTCGCTTCGACGCGACCCGAGGCCGAACGTCCGGCGGACGGTGCGCCGGCGGCGGGCACGCCTTCGGCGAGGCGGCGGCGGAATTCGTTGAAGTCGCGGCTCTGGGCGACGACCGTGCGGCGCGCTTCGTCCGCCGGGACGCTCGCCGCCGATTGCTCGGAGGGCATCTCGAGCACGGCGCCGGCGCGCAGGCGGTTGATGTTGCCGCTGGAGAACGCATCGGGATTCGTGCGCAGCATCGCGACGAGCATCTGGTCGAGCGAGATGCTCGCCGGCTTGTTGGCCGCGGCGATCCGGCCGGCCGTGTCGCCGGACTGCACCGTGACGCGGCGACCATCGCCGGCCGGCGGCGCGGCAGCCGCTGGCGTGGCAGGCGCCCGGGCTGCGGGGCGCGGCGCAGGGCGCGCAGCGGAAGGCGCAGGCGCGGCCGAGCGTGCAGGCGCGGCCGAAGGTGCAGGCGCGGCCGAAGGTGCAGGCGCGGCGGCGCGAGCAGCGGGCGCGGCGCTCGGCGCGCTCGGCGCGCTGGGCACGGCCGTCACGGACGAGGGCGGCGCCACCGGCGCCGTCTGCGCGGCGATCGGGTTCGAAGGCTGGCGCGTGTTCGCCGGATCGAACAGCATCGTGTAGTCGCGCACGATGCGGCCCTGGGCCCACACGGTCTCGAGGATCAGGTCGACGAAGGGCTCGTTGACCGCGCGGTCGCTCGTGAGGCGCAGGTAATGGCGGCCGTCGGGGCGGCGCAGGAGCGTGATCTGGACGTTGTTCAGCGCCGGGCTGTATTCGAGGCCCGCGGCGCGGAAGGTCTCGGCCGGTGCGACGTTCACGCGCAGCGAAGCGCGCTCTTCGTCGGTGATCTGCGGAATGTCGATCTCGGCGCGCAGCGGCTCGCCGAGGGCCGACTGAACGAGCACGCGGCCGAGCGACAGCGCATGCGTGTCGGGGCTGGCGAGCCCGAGGACCATTGCGGCTGCAAGCGCGAGCGCCGAAAGCCGCGCTTGCGGCGTGCTGGTCGGTGCAGGCGTTCCCACTGCTCGTTCAAGAGGCAGTTTTGTTCTCTTCATGCGGCCCGTCGCCCCAAGGCTTGAAAACGAAAAATGACCATAGCATCAATGTCTTAGGCTGACAAGCTGAGACAGCTTTTAAGTTCGTAACGGGCCACGCCGGTCCTGCGCGGGGCTGCGGATGTTGCCATGCGACAACGGGGAGATGTCGTCAAGCGAGTACAAGCAGTTCTCGTCAAACGACAACGGCCCGATGCTCGCGCACCGGGCCGTTGTCTGCATGCGAGCGCGCGGATTATGCGTCAAGCAGGATGCGCAACATACGCCTTAAAGGCTCGGCCGCGCCCCACAGCAGCTGGTCGCCGATCGTGAACGCGCCGACGTATTCGGGACCCATCGCGAGCTTGCGGATGCGGCCCACCGGGACGGTCATGGTGCCCGTCACCGCCACGGGCGTGAGCGACTTCAGCGTGGCTTCGCGCGTGTTCGGCACGACCTTCGCCCACGGGTTGTCGGCGGCGATCATCGCTTCGATGTCGGCCAGCGGCACGTCCTTCTTCAGCTTGAAGGTGAGCGCCTGGCTGTGGCAGCGCATCGCGCCCACGCGCACGCAGAATCCGTCGACCGGCACGGCGGGCGTGCCGAAGCCCGCGCCCTGGCCGAGGATCTTGTTGGTTTCGGCGCCGGCCTTCCATTCTTCCTTCGACGTCCCGTCGCCCAGGTCCTTGTCGATCCAGGGAATGAGCGACCCGCCCAGGGGCACCCCGAAGTGCTCGGTCTCGCTCGCGCCCATGGCCTGCTGGCGGCCGAGCACCTTGCGGTCGATCTCGAGGATGGCCGACTTCGGGTCGTCGAGCAGCGCGCGCACTTCGGTGTTGAGCGTGCCGAACTGCGTGAGCAGCTCGCGCATGTGCTGCGCGCCGCCGCCCGAGGCTGCCTGGTAGGTCATGCTTGTCATCCACTCGACGAGCCCGGCCTTGTAGAGCGCGCCCACGCCCATCAGCATGCAGCTCACGGTGCAGTTGCCGCCGATCCAGTTGCGCCCGCCCTTGGCCAGCGCGTTCCTGATGACGGGCATGTTGACGGGGTCGAGGACGATGACCGCGTCGTCGTTCATGCGCAGCGCCGACGCGGCGTCGATCCAGTGGCCGGTCCAGCCGGCCGCGCGCAGCTTGGGGAAGACCTCGTTCGTGTAGTCCCCGCCCTGCGCGGTCAGGATCACGTCGCACTTCTTCAGCGCCTCGATGTCGAAGGCGTCCTTCAGCTTCGTCTCGTTCTTCGCCTGGGCGGGCGCCTTGCCGCCGGCATTGGAGGTGGAGAAGAACACCGGCTCGATCAGGTCGAAGTCGCCTTCGGCCTGCATGCGGTCCATGAGGACGGAGCCGACCATGCCGCGCCAGCCGACGAGGCCGACGAGGGGTTGTTGTGCCTTGGAGAGAGTCATCGCGCGCCTTTCGGATTTGAAACTGGTTTCTCCCCGGCTCATCGGGCCGGGGAGGGGCGCGCGACGAACCGGAGCTTGCTAGCCCTTGGTGGTAATTTTTTTCGTGATCGCGGCCACCACGGCTTCGCCCATCTGCTGGGTGCCGACCTTCGTGGTGCCATTCGAATGGATGTCCGCCGTGCGAAGACCCTGCGCAAGAACGGCCTTGACCGCGGACTCGATGCGGTCGGCGGCTTCGGGCTGGTTGAGGGTGAAACGGAGCATCATGGCAGCAGACAGGATTGTAGCCAAAGGATTGGCAAGCCCCTTGCCGGCGATGTCCGGCGCGCTGCCGTGCGACGGCTCGTACAGCCCCTGGTTCGTCGCGTTCATGCTGCCCGACGGGAGCATGCCGATGGAGCCGGTGAGCATGGACGCTTCGTCAGAGAGGATGTCGCCGAACATGTTGCCGGTGACGATCACGTCGAACGCCTTGGGCGCCTTCACGAGCTGCATGGCGGCGTTGTCGACGTACATGTGGTCGAGCTGGACGTCGGGATACTGCTGGCCGACCTCGGTGACCACATCCTTCCAGAACTGGAAGGTCTCGAGCACGTTGGCCTTGTCGACGCTCGTCACCTTCTTGCTGCGCTTGCGCGCGGCCTGGAAGGCGACGTGCGCGATGCGCTCGATCTCCGGGCGCGCGTAGCGCATCGTGTCGAAGGCTTCCTCGGCGCCGGCGAACGCGCCGTCGGGCGAGGCGCGGCGGCCGCGCGGCTGGCCGAAATAGATGTCGCCCGTCAGCTCGCGGATGATCAGGATGTCGAGGCCGGCGACCAGCTCGGGCTTGAGGCTCGATGCATGCGTGAGCTCCTCGTAGCAGATCGCCGGGCGGAAGTTCGCGAACAGGCCGAGGTTCTTGCGCAGGCCCAGGATGGCCTGCTCGGGCCGCAGGTGGCGCTCGAGCTTGTCGTACTTCCAGTCGCCCACGGCGCCGAACAGGATGGCGTCCGCTTCCTTCGCGAGCTTCATCGTCGCGTCGGGCAGGGGATGCCCGTGCTTGTCGTAGGCGATGCCGCCGACGTCCGCGAACTCGAGCTCGAACTTCAGGTCGAGGACCTTCAGGACCTTCACGGCCTCGGCCACGATTTCGGTGCCGATGCCGTCGCCCGGCAACACTGCGATCTTCATTTTTGCTGGTCTCGGTTTGGGTTTGCTTCCCGCCGATTTTATTCGGCCGGCGCGGACCCGGCTGCGCCCGCGCGCGCCTGCAGGTGATCGACCAGCAGCCGCGCGGTGAGCGGCAGGGTCTCGAAGTCGCGCGCGACGAGGGCGATGTCGCGCAGCGCCCAGGCATCGGTGAGGCTCACGGACTCGAGGTCGCCGACCCCGTGCATCAGCTCGAAGGCGCGGCGCGGCATGACGCCGACGCCGAGCGCGTTGTGGATCATGCGGCACATCGCGTCGAGGCCGGTGACGTGGATGCGCAGCTTGATGGCGCGCCCCGCGCTCGCCGCGGCCTCGCGCATCGTGAGGTACACGGAGCTGTTGGCGTGCAGCCCGACGTGGTCGTACGCGAGGGTCTCCTCGAAGGCGATGCGCTTGCGCCGCGCGAGCGCATGGCCGCGCGGCACGATGAGCACGAGCTCGTCGCGGCGGTACGGCTTGAGCTGCAGCGTGTGGCCGGCCGCGAGCACGCCCGTGTTGCAGATGCCCAGGTCGGCCGCGCCGTCCTGCACCGCGCGCGCGACGTCCACCGAGAGGTGCTCTTCCAGGTCGATCTTGACCTCGGCGTGCGCTTTCGAGAACGCACCCAGGTCCTCGGGCAGGAACTGCACCACGGCCGAGATGTTGGCGTGGATGCGCACGTGGCCGCGCACGCCGTCTGCGTATTCGGAGAGCTCGGCCTGCATTTTCTCGAGGCTCGCGAGCACCGAGCGCGCATGGTGCAGGAGCGACTCGCCGGCCGGCGTGAGGTCGACCCCGCGCGTGTGGCGGTACAGCAGCGGCGTCTCGAGCGTGGCCTCGAGGTCCGACAGGCGCTTGCTCACCGCCGACGCGGCGATGAACTCGCGCTCGGCCGCGCGCCCGATGGAGCCGAGCTCGCACACCGCGACGAAGAGCTGCAGCGACGTGAGGTCGATGCGGCGGGCGAAGGAGCGTTCGTTGGGGCGCATGGAAGGACTGGATTCTCGCTCGGATCGCGTGCGCGTCAGCGGGCGCCCTCCCGCGGCTGCGCATGGCTTTGCCGCGTTCCGCTTCGACGGTCGCGTGGCCGCGGTGGCTGGCGCAGGGCGGCCGACGCCGTTCAGCCGGCGAGCGCGCGCACCGCGACGCGCGCCGCCGCGAGGTCCCACGCCGCGCAGCCCACGCTCTTGACGACCACGGGCACGTCGCGTCGCGCGCCGTTCGCGACCGCATGCGACAGCGGCATGACGCGGCCCCAGTCGATGCCGGCGCGTTGCAGGTCGCCGGCTTCGTGGCGCGCGCCCGTGGGGTCGTCCGCGTACACGTCGCTGCCGGCCAGGGTACGTGCGCCGAGTTCCGCCATCTCGGGCTTGAAGGCGCCCACGCCAATGACGAGGCGGCGCGGCGTCGCCGCTTCGTCGTAGACCGCCTCCTTGCTGGTCGTGAGCGTGACGACGAGCTCGCACGTCGAAGGAATGGCCGGGGGACAGGGCGCGAGCCGCGGATGCGTGCCGCGATGTCGCTCGCAGAAGTCGTCTTCCGCCGCGCGGCTCGTGCCCTTCACCAGCACCTCGCAATCCGGATGGAGCACGCGCAGGGCGGCGACGTGGAATGCCGCCTGCGCGCCGGTGCCGATCAGCACGGCCTGCGTCGGGGAGCGCGCCATGAACGTGCGCACCGCCAGCATCGAGATCGCCGCGGTGCGTCGGCCGGTGAGTTCCGGTCCGTCGAGAAAGCAGAGCGGCCGCCCGGTCGCGGCCTCGACCACGGTCACCACGCCGTGCAGCGTGGGCAGTCCCCGCTGCGCATTCGCGCGCTGCACGCTCACCAGCTTGTGGATCGCGATGTCGCTCGCGCTTGCCGGCATGCTGAGCATCACGCCTTCGCCCGAAAGCGGGACGCTCAGGCGCGTCGGGCTCGCGATCCGGCCGGCGGAGTATTCCACCGTTGCGATCGCGAGCGCGTCGACGAGCGCGGGGTAGCCGACGAGCGCGGCCGTGCGTTCGCGGTCGAGCAGGCGCGGCGCCGTCACTCGATGACGACGTTGGCCTCCCGCATCACCTTGCCCCACTTCTCGATCTCTTCCACCACGAGCCTGTGGTATTCGGCGGCCGAGGTCGAGCGCGCGTTCATCGACAGGGCGCCGAACTTGTCCTTCACTTCCTGCTTCTTCACCACGTCGACCATGGCCGCGTTGAGGTGATCGATCACGTCCTTCGGCGTGCCCGCCGGCGCGAAGATGCCGGTCATGCCGAGCGCGACGAAACCGGGAATGGTCTCGGCCACGGTGGGCGTGTTCGGGAACGCGGCGGCGCGCGTGGTGCCCGTGGTCGCGATGATGTTGATCTTTCCGTCCCGCACGAGCGGGTTCGTGTTGCCGACCGTGTCGCACGACATCATCGTCTCGCCACCCATCAGGCCCACGGCCATGGGGGCGCCGCCCTTGTAGGGCACCGAGAGCAGCTTCACGCCCGCCGCGGTGTTGAACGCTTCCACGATCAGGTGCGGCGTCGTGCCCGTGCCCGTGTTGCCGCAGGTCACCTTGCCCGGGTTCGCCTTGGCGTACGCGATGAGTTCGGGCACCGTCTTGAAGGGCGCCGAGGGGTTCGTGTAGAAGCCGTAGATCGTTTCCGCGACGGTGGACACCGGCACGAAATCCTTGCGCGCGTCGATGGGCGAGCCCTGCTTGCGCAGCAGCAGCATGTTCATGGACGAGGTGCCGAGCAGCAGCGTGTAGCCGTCCGGCTTCGATTTCGCGACGAAGTCCGCGCCGATCAGGGTGCCCGCCCCCGGCCGGTTGTCCACCACGAAAGGCTGGCCCAGCCGTTCCGCGAGGTGCGTGGCGATCAGGCGGCCGATGCCGTCGGCCGGACCGCCGGGCGGGAAGGGCACGATGAACCGGATCGGCCGCTCCGGGTAGGCGGCCCATGCGGTGCGCGTGGCGAAAAGGGTGGCGCCTGCGACGCCGGCGGCGAGAAGGGTTCTGCGTGTGGTCATGGGCGCAATGTAGGAGCGGCCGGCAACGCCCGCGATTCGGGAAATCCCTTTTGTTCCGTGCATCGGTACTCTTCCATCGTACGGAACGCCCGATGCGAGCCTGCGGGCAATCCGCGAACGGAGGCGAAGAATGCGCAGCGACGCACGAAAGCGAAGGAAACGATGACAGGCGGCAAGGTGTTCATACCGGCGTTCACGGCGCATCCCGACGTGGACCGCGTCTTCGCCGACAACGGCTTCGAGCTGGATTTCGCGCTCTCCGCCGAGGAGCGCGCGCTCGGGCGCTGGGCCTACGAACGCGCCGACCTGCGCAGCGAGATCATGGAAGCGGCGCTCGCGGAGCGCCTGGGCGACGCGCGCGTGCTCTGCGCGGTCGGCGTGAAGGGGCACCTGCCGGTCACGGCGGAGATGCTGGAGCGCGCGAAGAAGCTCGAAGTGATCTACCTCGGCGCCGCCGGCTACGACCGCGTCGACCTGAAGGCCGCCACCGCGCGCGGCATCCCGGTCTTCAACGCGCCGGGCGGCAACGCCATCGGCGTGTCGGAACACGCGATGGGGCTCATGCTCGCGCTCGCCCGGCGCATCGATGCCACGGCGCGCTACAGCCGGGAGACCGGCAAGTGGGCGCGCCAGTTCACCATGCTGTCGACGCCGCGCCTGAGCGTGCTGCACGGCAAGACGCTGGGCCTGGTGGGCTACGGCTTCATCGGCCGGCATCTCGCCGACAAGGCGCGCCTGGGCTTCGGCATGCGCGTGATCGCGTACGACCCGTACTTCGATCCGCTCGAGGCGGAACGCCACGGCATCGAGCTCTTTCACGATCTCGATGCGATGCTCGCCGCGTCCGACTTCGTGTCGATCCACGTGCCGTGGAACGAGGCGACGCAGGGCCTCATCAACGCCGAACGCCTGGCGCGCATGAAGCCCACGGCCTACCTCGTCAACACCGCGCGCGGCCCCATCGTCGACACGCCCGCGCTCGTCGAGGCGCTGACGAAGCGCACGATCGCCGGCGCGGGACTCGACTGCGTCGACCCCGAGCCGCTGCCCGACGACCATCCGCTCTACCGGATGGAGAACGTCATCGTGACGCCGCACATCGGCGGGGCGGCGCAGGAAGACATCGAGCAGGCCGACCGCGTGGCCGCGCGGCTCGCGGTCGACTATCTCAAGGGCCGCGGCGCCCGCAGCGCCGTGAACGCGGCGGCCCTCAAGGCGCGCGGCTGATCCGCGCGTCCACGACGAAATCCAGGAAGCACACCCCATGTCCCAGGCCGCGCAAGACTCCGCCAATTTCGCGTACGACCCGTTCTCGCACGAGGTCATGCGCAATCCGCTGCCCTTCTACCGGGTGCTGCGCGACAGCCACCCCGTCTACTACATGCCGCAGTACGATGCGTTCGCCATCTCGCGCTTCGCCGACATCCACGAGGTGTACAAGAACGAGTCGTCGCTCCACACCATGGAAGGCACGCTGACCGAACGCACGGCGCTCTCGACGCGCAATCGCGGCCCGCAGGTGGAGCCGGTTCGGGAGAGCCTGCCGCTGCTCGGCTGGAACCAGCCGCCCGATTACGAGCACATCCGCCAGGCGATGGGGCAGCAGCTGCGCCGCAGCTTCGTCAACGGACTCGAAGAGGACATCCGCGCACGCACGCGCGCACTGCTCGACGCGCTGGTGCCGCGCGGGAAGTTCGACGTGGTGACGGACTTCGGCGGAATCATCGCCGCGGGCTCGGTCTGCCGCCTCACCGGCATCCCCATCGAGCGGGCCGCGGAAACCTACGAGGCCGCGCGCCTGGCCGGCGCGCAGGACCCGGTGACCGGCGGCTTCGCGCCCGACTGGCTGAAGAACCGCAACCGCCTGCTCGACATCTGCCGCGACGCCGTGCGCGCGCACAAGGACGACCCGAATCTCGACCCGGCGAGCGCCATCGGCGGCTTGCGCGCCCTGAAGGTCAAGGGCCGCGAGCTCACCGTCGACGAGATCACGACCTTCGTCTCCAGCATCGTCTTCGGCGGCGCCGAGACCCTGCCGAAGGTGATGGCGCACGGCTTCATGGAACTCGCGGCCGCGCCGCACCAGCGCGAGGCGATCCGCGCCGACCTGAAGAAGAACTCCGTCGCCGCGATGGAGGAGATCCTGCGCTACTGCGCGCCCGCGCAGTGGTTCATGCGGACGGTGAAGACGCCGGTGACGATCGCCGGCCAGGCGATGGAGCCGGGCCAGCGCATCCTCACGCTGCTCGCCGCGGCGAACCGCGACGAGCGCGAGTTCCCCGAGCCCGACCGCTTCATCTGGAACCGCAAGATCGTGCGCCACCTCGCGCTCGGCCACGGGCTGCACTCGTGCATCGGCATCCACCTCGCCAAGCTGGAGGGGCAGGTCATGCTGCAGGAAGTGCTCGCGCGCATCCCGCACTACACGATCACCGATGCCGTGCGCACGCCGTCCTCGTTCCAGTGGGGCTACACGAGCGCGGTGCTGCACACCAACGCCTGAGCGACGCATGGCCCTCTTCCTCTCGGCGGTCATCAGCGGCATCGCGAGCGGCGTGCTGCTCGCGCTGCTCGGCTTCGGCGTGGTGCTGCTGTACAAGGCGACCGGCGTGGCGAACTTCGCGCAGGGCGCGCTCGGCACGCTCGGCGCCTTCATCGCGTACAAGACGAGCACGAGCCTCGGCATCCCGATCTTTCCGAGCATCCTCATCGCGCTCGTGGCGATGCTCGGGCTGGGGGCCGTCTTCTACTGGTTCATCCTGCGGCCGCACGACGATTCGGGCCGGCTCAACCTCGTCATCCGCACGCTCGGCCTCGAGATGCTGATCTTCGCGGTGGTGGAGCACCTGTGGGCGGCGGGCCAGCCCTTCGCGTTTCCCAAATTGTTCGGCACCGCCATCGCCTTCCACCTCGGCCCGGCCGCGGTGTCGTGGGCGACCGTCGCCGTCATCGGCATCGCCATCGTCATGGCCGGCCTCGCGTACGCCGCGTTCCGCTTCACCGACGTCGGCCTCATGTTCATCGGCATGTCCGAGAAGGCCGAGATCGTGCAGATGCTCGGCATCCGCACGCGCCGCCTCACGCTGCTCGCGTGGATGATCACTTCCAGCGTCGCCGCGCTGGTGGGCGTGCTGCTCGCGCCGCATGCGCTGCTGTCGTCCGACATGATGGAGCCCTACCTGCTGCTCGCCTTCACGGCCGTGGTGATCGGCGGCCTCACGAGCCTGCCCGGCGTATGGCTCGGCGGCATCGTCGTGGGCGTGGTCAACAACGTCGTGAGCCTCTACGGCAACGGCGACCTCGCGACCTTCGTGATCTTCGCGCTGCTGCTTTTCGTCCTGAGCTTCCGGCCGCAGGGCCTGTTCGGCCACCCGGAAATCGAGCGACTTTGACCGGTTTTTCCACCCCCTGATTCAACACAAGGAGACGACATGACGACATGGGTCGATGGCTTGCGGCACGCCCTGGCGGCCGCGCTGGTGGCGGGGGCGTTCGCTCCCGCGTACGCCCAGACGCCGGGCGTGAACAAGGAGGGCGTGGGCAAGGACCGCATCCTGCTCGGCACCTCCAACCCGCTCACGGGCCCGGTCGGACCGCCGTGCAAGCCGGTGAGCGACGGCCACCTCGCCTGGTTCGCGCACGTCAATGCGCAAGGCGGCGTGAAAGGCCGCAAGATCGAGAACATCGTGCTGGACGATGCGTACAAGGCGCCCGAGGCGCTGGCCAACGGCCGCCAGCTCGCGGCGAAGCCGGTGTTCGCGTTCTTCGCCGGCTGCGGCACGCTGCAGCCGCCGGTGCTGATGCCGATCGCCAGGCAGAACAAGATGCTGTACCTGTTCCCCTCGGCCGGCAACCCCGAGCTGATGACGACGCACTTCGTCTATAGCCTGTTCCCGCTGTACAGCGACCAGATGGCCGCGATCACCGAAGCGTCGATGAAGAAGTACGGCCCCGGCAAGGTGTTCAGCGTGCTGGCCGACGTGCCCGGCGTCGAGGACAACATCAAGGCCATCGTGAAGGCGGCCACGAGCGGCGGCGGCAGCTACATCGGCGAGGAGCGCGTGACGCAGCGCGAGCCCGACTACACGCCGCTCGCGCTGAAGATCAAGGCGATGAAGCCCGACTACATCATGATCCTCATGACGGCGCCGGCCACCGCGAAGCTCATGAACGCGCTGCAGGCGCAGGACGCTTTCCCCGCGAAGTACCTGCTCGGCACGCTGACGATGGCCTCGCCCGCGTTCCTCAATGCCGCGGGCAGCCTCGTGAACGGCAAGGCGCTGGTCGGCCTGCCGGTGGTGCCGCCGGACGATCCGCGCGCGAAGTCCTGTGTCGACGTGCTCAAGAAGTATTCTCCCGAGACGCCCATCGACGCGTTCAGCCTCTACGGCTGCGCCGCCGGCCAGGTGTTCTCCGCCGCGCTGGCCGACACGCCGGAGCCGGTGACGCGCGCCTCGTTCGAGAAGACGCTCATGAGCTGGAAGGCGAAGAACGTGACCGAGGTCGTGTCGCCCATCACGTTCAATAACCCGAAGCACCTCGGCGCGACGCAGATGATCATGACCAAGATCGTCAACGGCAAGGCGGTCGCCGAAGGAACGATCCCGCTGCCCCGATGAGGATTGCGACCGAAGCCCGCAGCGGCACGGCCGTCGCCACCGCGGTGACGATGGCCGCGCTCGCCACGGTTCCCTTCCTGCCTTTCGGGGACCGTGTCCAGCTGATCCTGACCATCGGCGTGATCTACGCCATCGCCGCGGTCGGGATCGACCTGTTCTCCGGCTACTGCGGGCAGCTCACGTTCGGCAATTTCGGCTTCATGGCCATCGGCGCGTATGCGTCGACCATCCTCGCCACGGACTACGGCTGGTCGCCGTGGGTCGCGTTGCTCGGCAGCATCGGCGTGGCCGCGTTCATCGGCCTGCTGCTGGGCGCGGCGGCCGTGCGCCTGCCGCACCTGGGCACGGCGATGGGCACCTTCTTCTTCGCGACGACGGTGGCCGTCGCGCTGCGCGGCGCGACGCTCGCGCCGATCACGCGCGGACCCACGGGGCTGCCCGTGCCGAGGGCGGAGATCGGCGGCGCGCCGCTCACGCCCATCGGCATCTTCTGGCTCGCGTGGATCCTGCTCGCGATCGCCACCCTGATTTCGTACCGCTACGCGAACTCGCGCGCGGGCATGGCGCTGCGCCTCATCAAGCGCAGCGAAGTGGTCGCCGAGTCCATGGGCGTCCACGTGATGTCGCACAAGCTGTGGGCCTTCGTGTGGTCCACCGCCACCGCCGGCATGGCGGGTTTCGTCTATGCGCAGGCGCTGGAATACATCATCCCCGAAGCCTTCCCCGGCTTCGAGTCGGTGATCCTGCTCACCATGGCGATCATCGGCGGACTCGGCAGCATCGCCGGGCCGATCATCGGCGCGGTCGCGTTCTCGATCCTCGGCGAACTGACGCGCTCGGCGGGCGACGTGCGCCAGATCCTCTTCGCGCTGCTGCTGCTGGCGAACCTGATCTTCATTCCGGGCGGCATCTTCAGCGTGATCGCCTGGATCTCGGCCAAGGTGCGTGGCCAGGACGCGAAGGCGCCCGCGACGGCCGAGCGCGCGAGCCACTTCGACGCGCCTTCCGGCGCGCATGTCGAGCGCCGCACGATCGCGCGCGAAGGCCTTCCGCTCGTGCTGCAGATGCAGAACGTGACCGTGCGCTTCGGCGGCGTCGTTGCCATCGACAACGTGAGTCTGCAGGTGGCGCAGGGGACGATCCACGCGATCATCGGTCCCAACGGCGCGGGCAAGACGACGCTGCTCAACTGCATCAGCGGGCTGCAGACGCACGAAGGCGAAATCCGTTTCGGCGAGCAACGCATCGTGGGCCGGACGGCGCGCAGCGTGCGGCGCAGCGGCATGAGCCGCACGTTCCAGAACCCCTCGCTCGTCGCCGACCTGACGGTCGAGGAGAACGTGCGCATGGGCACCTACGGCACCAGTCCGTGCTCCCCCTTCTTCGACATCGTGCCGCTGCGCTCCACGCTGAGGCGCGACCGCGAGGCGGCGCGCCTCGCGCATGCCGCGCTCGACGCCGTGGGCTTTCCGCAGGACCGGCGCAAGCTGGTGGCCCGCGACCTGTCGCTCGCCGACCAGAAGATCGTGGACATCGCGCGGGCCATCGTGGGCGCGCCGCGCCTGCTGTTGCTCGACGAGCCGACGGCGGGCCTGGCCGAAAGCGAGATCGAGGTCATTGCCGGCGTGCTGCAGAAGGTCAATCGCGACAACGGCATGACCATCGTCGTCATCGCGCACCACATCGGCTTCGTGCGTGCCGTCGCGGACTATGCGACGGTGCTCGACTTCGGCAAGCCCATCGCGGAGGGCCTGCCCGACGACGTGACGAGCCGCAAGGAAGTGATGGACGTGTTCCTGGGGTCGGAAGATGAGTGACGCCGTGTTCCAGGTGCGCGAACTCGCGGTGAGCTACGGCGCGGCGCGTGTCATCGAGAATGTCAACGTCGACGTCGCGGCCGGCGAGATCGTCGGCGTGGTCGGGCCGAACGGCGCGGGCAAGACGACGACGCTGCGCGCGATCTCCGGGCTCGTGGCCCGCCGCCGCGGCAGCGTGATGCTGAATGGCGTCACGCTCGCGGAGCGACCCGAAGCGGTGGCGCGCGCGGGCATCGCGCACGTGCCCGAGGGGCGTGGGCTCATTCCCAGCCTGACCGTGCATCAGAATCTGCGCCTGGCCGCCATCGGCGCGGGACGGCGCCTGTCCGACGAGGACGTGCGCTACGCCACGACGGTATTTCCGGCCATCGAGCGTCTGATGGACCGGCGCGCAGGATTCCTGAGCGGCGGCGAGCAGCAGATGGTCGCCATTTCTCGCGGCCTCGTCGCGCGCCCCACGATCCTGATGGTCGACGAACTGAGCCTGGGCCTCGCGCCCCGCATCGTGAAAGACATGTCGCGGGCGCTGCGGCGTGTGGCGGGCGAGCGGCGCATCGGCATCTTCCTCGTCGACCAGAACGTGCGCGGCCTGTCGCACGTGTGCGACCGCATCTACGTGCTGCAGGACGGGGTGAGCTCGGTCGCGAACAAGGAAGACACCGAGCTGATGCGCGCGGTGTACTTCGGGCGCTCGGGTTAGAGGCCGAGCCGGTACACCGCGTTCGCGGTGTCGAAGAAGAGGGACTGCACTTCCGATTTCGAGGCGCCCGCCGCGATGCGCTTGTACGCATTCATGACGACGGGATAGCTGCCGCTTTGCTTGTCCGGCGGAAAATTGCTCTCGAACATGCAGCGGTTCGCGCCGAAGAATTCGATGGCGGTCCAGAAAAACGGCTTCCACGCCGCGGCGAGTTCCGCGGATGTCGCCGGCAGTTCGCGGTTGTTGAGGCCGAGGCCGGCGAACGGCATGCCGAGGCCGCCGAGCTTCACGTAGACGTTGGGGCAGGTGGACAGCTCGCGCATCCATTTCGTCCAGTGCGCGAACACTTCCTCCTTCCGCGACGCATAGTGCGCCACGCCCAGCGGGCTGCTCACATGATCGAGCACGAGCGTCGCCTCGGGCACCGCACGCGCGAGGTCGGTGAAGTCGGGCAACTGCACGTGGTACTGGCACGAGTCGTACACGAGTCCCTTCGCGGCGACGCGCTTGAGACCCTTGCGGAACTCCGCGCCGCGCATCAGGCCGTCGCCCGGCGCGAGCGAGCCATATTCGCCCACCAGCGGCTCGAAGAACGCGCGGTTGCGGATGCCGCGCAGGCGTCCGTTGCCCGCGGCGATGTGCGCATCGAGCACCGCGTAGACCTTGTCGCCCAGGCGCAGGTCGGCGTACGACACGATGCCGTGGTTGACGAGGGTCTTGCCGTAGTGGCCGCTCGCGGCCATGGCGGCGATGCCGTTGGCGAATTCGGTCTCGCCCACCGGGCGCAGTTCCTCCGGCCCGTCCTTCTTCCACATCGCCGAACATTCGACGAACATCGTCGCCACGATGTCGTGGCCGGTGTCGAGGTCGCGCACGAAGTCCTCGAGCAGGTAGACGTCGTGCGGACGGCCCACGAGGTGGTGGTGCGGATCGATGATCCGCAGTTCGGGCATCAGGATCTCTTCCGCGGGCTGCCTGGCAAAGCGCGCATCGAGCACCGCCAGCGACTGGCGGAAGTCCCACTCCTTGCCCTTGGGCAAAGGGTGGCTCATGGGGATGGCGCGAAGTAATGCGACTCGAGCAGCATGCAGCCCCTGGGCGAGCTGTAGGGGCCGTGCGAGGTGCCGGGCGGGCGGCAGCGGTACGCGGGTCCGTTCAGGACCGGCGCGCCTTCGTAGAGCATCTCGCCTTCGATGAGGTAGGCCTCTTCCCAGTAGCTGTGAATGAGCGGCTTCTCGCTCTTCGCGCCGGGCAGGAAGCGCACGAGCCGCGTGCGGCGGCCCGTCTTCGCGGCTTCGTCGAAGTTGTCGGCGAGCTCGATCATCTGGATGCCGGGAAAGCCCGGCAGGTCGGTCCACTTCGCGTCGGCGAGGTGCTGGAAGGCCTGGAAATCGGAGAGGGACATCGGGTGTGCGCGGAGTGAGTGCCGGCCGCAACTCTCTCACCGCCGCCCTCGGCCCGGCAACCTCCGGGGCGCGCGCGTTCCGTGCTTTGGATGGAAGCGCCCATGAAAAAAGGCCCGCGCGATGCGGGCCTTCGACGGGAAGAGAAAGCGATCAGCGCTGCGCGATCGGCTTGACCTCGCGCCGCTCGGAGCCCGTGAACAGCTGGCGCGGACGGCCGATCTTGTACTCGGGGTCGCTGATCATCTCGTTGAGCTGCGCGATCCAGCCGACCGTGCGCGCGAGCGCGAAGATCGCGGTGAACAGCGACACGGGGATGCCGATCGCGCGCTGCACGATGCCGGAGTAGAAGTCGACGTTCGGGTACAGCTTGCGCGAGACGAAGTATTCGTCCTCGAGCGCCACCTTCTCGAGCGCCATGGCGAGCTTGAACAGCGGATCGTTCTGCAGGCCCAGCTCGGCCAGCACTTCATGGCACGTCTCGCGCATCAGCTTGGCGCGCGGGTCGTAGTTCTTGTACACGCGGTGTCCGAAGCCCATCAGCTTCACGCTGGAGTTCTTGTCCTTCACCTTGGTGACGAATTCGCCGATCTTCGCGACGCCGCCCATCTTCTGGATGTCTTCCAGCATGTTGAGCGCGGCCTCGTTCGCGCCGCCGTGGGCGGGGCCCCACAGGCACGCCACGCCCGCCGCGATGGCGGCAAAGGGGTTGGTGCCGGACGAGCCGCACAGGCGCACCGTGGAGGTGGAGGCGTTCTGCTCGTGGTCGGCGTGCAGGATGAAGATGCGGTCCATCGCGCGCACGAGCACGTCGTTGGGCTCGTAGTCCTCGCACGGCGTGGCGAACATCATGCGCATGAAGTTCGACGTGTACGACAGCGAATTCTTCGGATACATGTACGGCTGGCCGGCGCTGTACTTGTACGCCATCGACACGAGCGTCGGCATCTTCGCGATCAGGCGGATCGCGGCGATCTCGCGGTGCTCGGGGTTGTTGATGTCCGTGCTGTCGTGATAGAAGGCCGACAGCGCGCCCACCAGGCCCGTCATCACGGCCATCGGGTGCGCGTCGCGCCGGAAGCCGCGCAGGAAGAACTGCATCTGCTCGTTGACCATCGTGTGCATCGTCACGGTCTGGACGAACTTCGCCTTCTGGTCGGGCGTGGGCAGTTCGCCGTACAGCAGCAGGTAGCAGGTCTCGAGGTAGTCGCACTGCGTCGCGAGCTGCTCGATCGGGTAGCCGCGGTACAGCAGCTCGCCCTTGTCGCCATCGATGTAGGTGATGGTCGACTGGCACGACGCCGTGGACATGAAGCCCGGGTCGTACGTGAACATTCCGGTCTGCGCGTACAGCTTGCGGATGTCGATGACGTCGGGGCCGACGCTGCCGCTGTACACGGGTAGCTCGACGCTCGGGCCGCCGTTCGAGAACGACAGGGTGGCTTTGTTGTCAGCGGGTTTCATAGGTGTGTCCTCAGGTTCAATTCCCAACGGCCGTCGATGCCGCCACCCGCGGGCGCAGCATCTCCAGCACCTTTCTCGTCTCGCCGTTCAGCGGCGTCTCGGCCTCGTCCTTGCGCCGCAGCAGCAGGTCGAGCAGGTCGTTGTCGGCCAGGTCCATGAGCTCGGCGAGGCCATTCGCCTGGGCGACGGTCAGCGTGCGCTCGTGCTCCGCGAAGAACTTCTCGATGAGCAGGTCGTTCTCGAGCAGGCCGCGGCGGCAGCGCCAGCGCAGCTTGCTCAGGGACCGGGCATCGATGAGTTCGTCCTGCATGAGCGATGCGTGATCAGACCGCGCGGCGGACCATCAATTCCTTGATCTTGCCGATGGCCATGGTCGGGTTCAGGCCCTTCGGGCAGACGTCGACGCAGTTCATGATGGTATGGCAGCGGAAGAGCCGGTAGGGGTCCTCGAGGTTGTCGAGCCGGTCGCCGGTGGCTTCGTCGCGGCTGTCGGCGATGAAGCGGTAGGCCTGCAGCAGGCCCGCGGGGCCCACGAACTTGTCGGGGTTCCACCAGAAGCTCGGGCACGAGGTCGAGCAGCTTGCGCACAGGATGCACTCGTACAGCCCGTTGAGCTCCTCGCGCTCCTCGGGCGACTGCAGGCGTTCCTTCTCGGGCGGAATCTGCTCGTTGACGAGGTAGGGCTTGATCGAGTGGTACTGCTTGAAGAACTGCGTCATGTCCACGATCAGGTCGCGGATGACGGGCAGCCCGGGCAGCGGCTTGAGCACGATGGGCTTGTCGCCCAGGCTCAGCAGGTTGGTCAGGCAGGCCAGGCCGTTCTTGCCGTTGATGTTCATCGCATCGGAGCCGCACACGCCTTCGCGGCAGGAGCGGCGGAACGACAGCATCGGGTCCTGCGCCTTGAGCTTCATCAGGGCGTCGAGCAGCATGCGCTCGTTGCCCTCGAGCTCGATCGTCACCGTCTGCATGTACGGCTTGGCGTCCTTGTCGGGGTCGTAACGGTAGATCTGGAACGTGCGCTTTTGCATTTTGGATTCCGGCTTCTCGAATGTAGGGGCTTCGCAGGTCAGGACGATTGCGTAGTCAGAACGTCCGCACCTTGGGCGGCACCGAATCCACGGACAGCGGCTTGAGCTTGACCGGCTTGTAGTCGAGCCGGTTGCCCTCGCGGTACCACAGCGAATGCTTCAACCAGTTGGCGTCGTCGCGGCCGAGCGGCGACACCGGGTCGTCCGCCGGGCGCTCGTAGTCGTACACGGTGTGCGCGCCGCGGCACTCCTTGCGGGCGGCCGCCGATTCGATGGTCGCCTGCGCGGCCTCGATCAGGTTCTCGACCTCCAGCGCTTCGACCCGCGCGGTGTTGAACACGCGCGACTTGTCGCCCAGGCCGATGGCGTCCACGCGCGAGCGCAGCGCCGCGATCTTGCGCGTGCCTTCGTCCATGCTCTGCTGCGTGCGGAACACGGCGGCGTGCTCCTGCATGGCGGCGCGGATGTCGTTGGCGACGTCCTGCGCATATTCCCCGCTGCCCGCGGCCTCGAGGCGGTTCAGGCGCTCCAGCGACTGCGCCGCCGGGTCGGCCGGCAGCGGCTTGTGCGACTTGGTGCGGCTCGCGAACTCGACGATGTGGTTGCCCGCCGCCTTGCCGAACACCAGCAGGTCGAGCAGCGAGTTGGTGCCCAGGCGGTTGGCGCCGTGGACGCTCACGCACGAGCATTCGCCGACGGCGTAGAGCCCGTTGACCACGCTGTTGTCGTCGCCGTTCTTCTGGATGACGACCTGGCCGTTGATGTTGGTCGGGATGCCGCCCATCTGGTAGTGGATCGTCGGCACCACGGGGATCGGCTCCTTGGTGATGTCGACGTTGGCGAAGTTCGCGCCGATCTCGAACACCGAGGGCAGGCGCTTGTGGATCGTCTCGGCGCCCAGGTGGTCGAGCTTGAGCAGCACGTAGTCCTTGTTCGGGCCGCAGCCGCGGCCTTCCTTGATCTCCTGGTCCATCGAACGCGAGACGAAGTCCCGGGGCGCGAGATCCTTGAGCGTGGGCGCATAGCGCTCCATGAAGCGTTCGCCGTTGCTGTTCAGCAGGATCGCGCCTTCGCCGCGGCAGCCTTCGGTGAGCAGCACGCCCGCGCCGGCCACGCCGGTCGGGTGGAACTGCCAGAACTCCATGTCTTCCAGCGGAATGCCCGCGCGCGCCGCCATGCCCAGGCCGTCGCCGGTGTTGATGAAGGCATTGGTGGAGGCGGCGAAGATGCGTCCGGCGCCGCCCGTGGCGAGCAGCACGGTCTTGGCGTGCAGCACGTGCAGGTCGCCGGTTTCCATCTCGAGCGCGGTCACGCCGACGACGTCGCCCTCGTTGTCGCGCACGAGGTCGAGCGCCATCCATTCGACGAAGAACTGCGTCTTCGCGCGCACGTTCTGCTGGTACAGCGTGTGCAGCATCGCGTGGCCGGTGCGGTCGGCGGCGGCGCAGGCGCGCTGCACCGGCTTCTCGCCGTAGTTGGCCGTGTGGCCGCCGAAGGGACGCTGGTAGATCGTGCCGTCGGGGTTGCGGTCGAACGGCATGCCGAAGTGCTCGAGCTCGTACACGACCTTGGGCGCCTCGCGGCACATGAACTCGATCGCGTCCTGGTCGCCGAGCCAGTCGGAGCCCTTGACGGTGTCGTAGAAGTGGTAGTGCCAGTTGTCCTCGGACATGTTGCCGAGCGACGCGCCGATGCCGCCTTGCGCCGCCACCGTGTGCGAGCGCGTGGGGAAGACCTTGCTGAGCACGGCGACGTTGAGGCCCGCGAGCGAAAGCTGCAGCGACGCGCGCATGCCGGAGCCGCCGGCGCCGACGATCACGACGTCGAACTTGCGGGTGGAGATGTTGCTTTTGGTGTAACTCATGTTTTTCTTCTCGTGCTCAGACGCGCCAGAGCACCTGGATCGCCCAGCCGGCGCAGCCGACCAGCCACACGATCGTGAGGATCTGCAGCACGAGGCGCACGCCCACGGGCTTGACGTAGTCCATCAGCACGTCGCGCATGCCCACCCACACGTGGTAGAGCAGGCCGGCGATGGTGGCGAAGGTGAGCATCTTCATGGCCTGCCCGGCATAGAGGCCCGCCCAGGTCTCGTAGCCGATGGGGCCGCTCGTGAAGACGATGCGCAGGATGACGACGATCGTGAAGACCGCCATCAGCACCGCGGTGACGCGCTGCGCGAGCCAGTCGCGCGTGCCGTAGTGCGCACCGACGACGGTGCGGCGGGAGCCGTAGTTGACTGCCATTTTTCTTTTCCTTCGGATGTTCAGTAGAGGCCGAACAGCTTGGCGCCGAGCACCACGGTCAGCAGCAGGCTCAGGACCAGCGTGACCCTCGCCGAGGTCGTGCCGAACTCCTTGGTGACGGCCGCATGGCTCACGTCCATCCACACGTGACGCAAGCCGGCGATGAAGTGGTGCAGGTAGGCCCAGATCAGTGCGAGCGCCACGAGCTTCATGAACCAGCCGGGCGCGAAGCCCAGGCCGTTGTTGAACGCGGACTTGAAGCGCGCGTACGAGAACTCGGACGACACCGAGGTGTCGAACATCCAGATGATGAAGGGCAGCAGCACGAACATCAGCACACCGCTCACGCGGTGCAGGATCGACACCCAGCCGGCCGCGGGAAGGCGGTAGGTGGGCAGGTCCGACAGGGCGTTGATGTTGCGGAATTCGGGCCGCGGGCGGGCGGGCGTCGTGGTCATCGGGTCTTTCTTCTTCGGGAGTTCGGCGGAATCGGCGGGGTTGTCAACGAGGCCGCGCAGGGGCAAACCCTCAAAATTCTATTGCAATGCATCAAATAGACACGGAGGTTTGACTTTTCCGCAGGCAGAAAATGCGCGGCCGGAACTCGACCCGCGTTCAATTCAGCTCGTTGCGGTAGTGGTGCGTGTCGGTCCGGTAGAGGCCGCGGCGCAGCTCCATCGGCACGTCGTTGTAAGTGAACGCGATGCGCTCCACCGACAGCAGCGGCGTGCCTTCGGCCACCTGCAGCAGCGCGGTGTTCGACGCGTCGGCGGCCACGGCGCGGATCTTCTCTTCGGCGCGCACCATGCGCACCCCGAATTCGATTTCGAACATCGCGTAGGTCGGCCCCTGGTACGACGCCATCTGGTCGGCCGTCAATCCCTTGAAGGCGTTGCCGGGCAGCCAGAGGTCCTCGAGGATCGTCGGCACGCCGCCGAACGACAGCGTGCGGCGCACCTGCACCACCGCATCGCCCGAGCGCAGCGCGAGCGCGCGCGCGACGTCGGCCGTGGCGCGCAGGCGCTTGCAGTCGAAGATCTCGCGCAGCGCGGGGCCCTCGGAGTCGCGGTCGCCGCTGTCGGGCACTAGCTTCAGGAAGCGGTACTGCACATGCTGCTCGGCGTGCGTGGCCACGAACGTGCCCTTGCCCTGCCTGCGCATCACGAGGTTTTCGGCCGCGAGCTCGTCGATCGCCTTGCGCACGGTGCCCTGGCTCACGCGGAAGCGCGCGGCCAGGTCCATCTCGCTCGGGATCGCCTCGCCCGGCTTCCATTCGCCGGCCTGCAGGCTTTGCAGGATGAGCGACTTGATCTGCTGGTACAGCGGGCTGAAGGCGGGCGTCCCCGGCTCCGCGCCCGCGGCGCCGTCGGTGGGGGAGGTCAGCGAGGCCATGGCGGATCATATCTTATATAAGACATAAGACAAATTGACGCACGGGGGTGGGCGCGGGTACACTCCCGGCCTGTTCCGCAGGCGTTTTCGTCGTCGTCGTCGGCATTCGCCGATGCGCGCCGGAGGTCCACGCGAGCCTTTTCATACCCACCCATCCACCGGAGCCCCTCCATGAGCAAGAAGCCCGTTCGCGTCGCCGTCACCGGCGCCGCCGGCCAGATCGGTTACGCCCTCCTATTCCGCATTGCTTCCGGCGAGATGCTCGGCAAGGACCAGCCCGTCATCCTGCAACTGCTGGAAGTGCCGGCCGAGGGTCCGCAGAAGGCGCTCAAGGGCGTGATGATGGAACTCGAGGACTGCGCGTTCCCGCTCCTGGCCGGCATGGAAGCGCACGGCGACCCGATGACGGCGTTCAAGGACACCGACTACGCGCTGCTGGTCGGCTCGATGCCCCGCAAGGCCGGCATGGAGCGCTCGGAGCTGCTGTCGATCAACGGCAAGATCTTCATCGGCCAGGGCCAGGCGCTCGACAAGGTCGCGTCGCGTGACGTGAAGGTGCTGGTCGTCGGCAACCCCGCCAACACCAACGCGTACATCGCGATGAAGAGCGCGCCCAGCCTGCCGCGCAAGAACTTCACCGCCATGCTGCGCCTCGACCACAACCGCGCGCTGTCGCAAGTCGCCGCCAAGACCGGCACGAAGGTCGCCGACATCGAGAAGCTCACCGTCTGGGGCAACCACTCGCCGACGATGTACGCCGACTACCGCTTCGCCACCGTCGGCGGCAAGAGCGTGAAGGAGATGATCAACGACCAGGAATGGAACGCCAACACGTTCCTGCCGACGGTCGGCAAGCGCGGCGCCGCGATCATCGAAGCGCGCGGCCTCTCGTCCGCCGCTTCCGCCGCCAACGCCGCCATCGACCACATGCGCGACTGGGCGCTGGGCTCCAACGGCAAGTGGGTCACGATGGGCATTCCGTCGGACGGCCAGTACGGCATTCCCAAGGACACGATGTTCGGCTTCCCGGTCACCACGCAGAACGGCGAGTACAAGGTCGTCGAAGGCCTGGAGATCGACGCGTTCTCGCAGGAGCGGATCAACGTCACGCTGAAGGAGCTGCAGGACGAGCAGGCCGGCGTCGCGCACCTTCTTTGAACCCACGCGCCGTCATTCCCGCGAAGGCGGGAATCCGGGGCATCCGAATTCCTCCTGAGCAGGCATTGAAATGAAGTACCTCATCGCCACGCTGATCCTCGCTGCCGCACCCGCGATGGCCATCGCGCAGACCGCAGCGCCGGCCAAACCGGCGGCGAAGCCGACGGCCACCGCGAAGCCCGCGGCCGCCAGGCCGCAGGCCAGGCCGCAGGCCGCGAGCCCGCGCAAGCCGAACGCCGCGCAGGCCAAGGCCATCGAGGAGAGCGTGCCGATCGAGGAACCCGATCCCTCGATCAAGCTCACGGAAGCGGAGCTCGAGATCGCGAAGAAGATCCACGTCGGGGAGTTTCCCTGCGAACTCGGCGCGAACGTCCGCATCCGCGCCCTGAGGCGCGAGGGCTTCTTCCTGGTGCAGAACAAGCTCAATCGCTTCGTGATGCACCCGGTGGAGAGCCGCACCGGGGCGATCCGCCTCGAGGACCCGATGCGCGGGGCACTGTTCTTGCAACTGGGCAACAAGTCGATGCTCATGAGCCAGAAGCTGGGCCAGCGCCTGGCCGACGAGTGCCAGAGCCCGGAGCAGGCGACTTTCGCCGCCGACATGAAGAACAGGCCCGCGGTGAACCTGCTGGAAGCCCCCAAGACCGAGCCGGCCAAGAGCGGCCCGGACTGACATTGAACGAACGACCGGAGAGAGAGTCATGCTGCAAGCCTACGTTGAACATGTCGCCGAGCGTGCCGCGCTCGGCATCCCGCCGCTGCCGCTCACGGCCAAGCAGACCGCGGACCTGATCGAGCTGATCAAGGCGGCGCCCGAGAAGGAAGAGGGCTTCCTGCTCGACCTGCTGACGAACCGGGTGCCCCCGGGCGTGGACGACGCCGCGAAGGTGAAGGCGAGTTTCCTCGCCGCCGTCGCGCACGGCGACCTCGAAGTGAAGGCGCTGTCGAAGGAGAAGGCCACCGAGCTGCTGGGCACAATGGTCGGCGGCTACAACGTGAAGCCGCTGATCGACCTGCTCGACGACATCGCGGTCGCGCCGGTCGCCGCCGAGGGCCTGAAGAAGACGCTGCTGATGTTCGACTTCTTCCACGACGTCGCCGAGAAGGCCAAGGCCGGCAACGCCTTCGCCAAGGACGTGGTGCAGAGCTGGGCCAACGCCGAGTGGTTCACCTCGCGCCCTGCGGTGCCGCAGAAGATCACGGTGACCGTGTTCAAGGTGCCCGGCGAGACCAACACCGACGACCTGTCGCCCGCGCCCGATGCGTGGTCGCGCCCGGACATCCCGCTGCACACGCTCGCGATGCTGAAGAACACGCGTGCTGGCGCGGCCTTCGTGCCCGAGGAAGACGGCAAGCGCGGCCCGATGAAGTTCATCGAGGACCTCAAGTCCAAGGGCCATCAGGTCGCCTACGTCGGCGACGTGGTCGGCACCGGCTCGTCGCGCAAGTCCGCGACCAACAGCGTGATCTGGGCCACCGGCCAGGACATTCCGTTCGTGCCGAACAAGCGCTTCGGCGGCGTCACGCTCGGCGGCAAGATCGCGCCGATCTTCTTCAACACGCAGGAAGATTCGGGCGCGCTGCCCATCGAAGTGGACGTGAGCAAGCTGGAGATGGGCGACGTCATCGACATCTTCCCGTACGAAGGCACCATCGAGCGCGGTGGCGAGGTCATCGAGCGCTTCCAGCTCAAGAACGACGTGCTGCTGGACGAAGTGCAGGCCGGCGGCCGCATCAACCTGATCATCGGCCGCTCGCTGACGGCGAAGGCGCGCGAGTTCCTGGGCGTCGGCCCGTCCACCGCGTTCCGCCTGCCGAAGGCCCCGGCCGATTCGGGCAAGGGCTTCACGCTCGCGCAGAAGATGGTCGGCCGCGCCTGCGGCCTGCCGGAAGGCCAGGGCATCCGTCCCGGCACTTACTGCGAACCGCGCCAGACGACGGTGGGCAGCCAGGACACGACCGGCCCGATGACCCGCGACGAGCTGAAAGACCTCGCGTGCCTCGGCTTCTCGTCGGACCTCGTCATGCAGTCGTTCTGCCACACGGCCGCGTATCCGAAGCCGGTGGACGTGAAGACGCACCGCGAGCTGCCCGCATTCATCAGCAACCGCGGCGGCGTCGCGTTGCGCCCCGGCGACGGCGTGATCCACTCGTGGCTCAACCGCCTGCTGCTGCCCGACACCGTGGGCACGGGCGGCGACAGCCACACGCGCTTCCCCATCGGCATCTCCTTCCCCGCCGGCTCCGGCCTCGTGGCCTTTGCGGCCGCCACGGGCGTCATGCCGCTCGACATGCCCGAAAGCGTGCTCGTGCGCTTCAAGGGCGAGATGCAGCCGGGCATCACGCTGCGCGACCTGGTGCATGCCATTCCCTACTATGCGATCCAGCAGGGCCTGCTGACGGTGGCGAAGCAGGGCAAGAAGAACGTCTTCTCGGGCCGCATCCTCGAGATCGAAGGTCTGCCCACGCTGAAGGTGGAGCAGGCGTTCGAGCTCTCCGACGCGTCGGCCGAGCGTTCGGCCGCCGGCTGCACGGTGAAGCTCGACAAGGAGCCGGTCCTCGAGTACCTGCGCAGCAACGTCGTGCTCATGAAGAACATGATCGCGCAGGGCTATGCCGACAAGCGCACGCTCGAGCGCCGCATCAAGGCGGTGGAGGCCTGGATCCAGAACCCGGACCTGCTCGAAGCCGACAAGGACGCCGAGTACGCCGCCGTGATCGAGATCGACCTCGCGAAGATCACCGAGCCGCTGCTGTGCTGCCCGAACGATCCGGACGACGTGAAGCCGCTGTCGGAAGTGCAGAACACGAAGATCGACGAAGCCTTCATCGGCTCGTGCATGACCAACATCGGGCACTTCCGCGCGGCGTCGCTGCTGCTCGAAGGCAAGCGCGACATCCCGGTCAAGCTGTGGGTCGCGCCGCCGACCAAGATGGACCAGGACGAGCTGACGAAGGAAGGCCACTATGCCAACTTCGGCAGCGCCGGTGCGCGCACCGAGATGCCGGGCTGTTCGCTGTGCATGGGCAACCAGGCGCAGGTTCGCGAGGGCGCGACGGTGGTGTCGACCTCCACGCGCAACTTCCCGAACCGGCTGGGCAAGAACACGAACGTGTACCTCGCCTCGGCTGAACTCGCCGCCATTGCGTCGAAGCTGGGTCGCCTGCCGACGATCGCCGAGTATCACGAGGACATGGGCGTGATCAACAAGGCCGGCGACAAGGTGTACCGCTACATGAACTTCGACCAGATCGAGGAGTACGCGGACGTGGCGAAGGAAGTGACGGCGTAGTCGTCCATCCGCACGCGAGAAGCCGCCTCCTGGGCGGCTTTTTTTTCTCTCACTTTGCCAGCCATGACTTGCAAATTGCCGAGAAAAACCTCAAAATGCCTGCCATGGCTGACAACCTTCGCCTCCCCGATGAGTTGGGCCGCGCCCTGCGCGAGCGGCGGGAAGCGCTGGGGATGAGCAAATCGCAGCTTGCCGTGAAGGCCGGCAAGGTGCGCGAGGTCATCTACCGACTGGAGGCGGGGGACGAGAGCACGGTCTCGTCGCTGATGGCCGTGGCCGGCGCGCTCGGACTCGTCCTGCGGCTCGAGAGCGCGGGCCTGCCGACCGCGCGCGAGGTGGCCGACCGCTTCCGCGAGGACGACGACGATGCTCCCTGAGAAACTGCGCCTCCTCGACGTCTCCATCGGAAACGCACGCGGCGCCGGGCAGCTGGTCAAGACTTCGGTGTACGAGTTCCGTTATCTCGCGCCCGAGCCGGGGCAATCTCCCGTCGCCCTCCTGATGCCGCCTGCGGAAAGCCTCACCTGGCGCGATGGCGACCTCTTCGCGCCGATGGACCAGAACCTGCCCGAGGGCGACCTGTTCATGAAGATCAGGGAGATGTTCCCCAAGCAGCCGCTCACGCCGATGCACCTGCTCGCCCTGGTTGGCCGTAACGGCATCGGGCGACTCGGCTACTCGCTGCCGGACCAGCCCGCAGCAGCATTGCCGCAACCCATGAGCAAGGAAGAATTGCTGAAGACCCGCTACACGCCCGAAGTCTTCAACGAGCTGATGGCGGCCTACCTGAGCACCGGCGCGGGCATCTCCGGCGTGCAGCCCAAGATCATGGTGCCGGACCGGCCCACGGTCCCGATCCCCTCCCTGATCGTCAAGGCAGCGAGCCCCGCCTATCCCGGGCTCGCTGTCAACGAGTATCTGTGCCTGCGCGCCGCGGAACGCGCAGGGATCGAAGTCCCCAGGTTCGCGCTATCCGACGATGGGCAGATGCTGGTGCTCGATCGATTCGACATGGTGATGGACGAGCGCGGCGACGTCGAGCGCCTCGGCTTCGAAGACATCGCGGCGCTCGCGGGCCTGCGCGTGCGCGACGTGCTGTCCGACCGCAAGTACCACGGCAGCTACCAGCGCATCGCCGAGTTGCTGAAGCAGTTGCAGCTGCCCGGCGAAAACCTTCACCGATTCTTCGAGCAGGTCGCGTTCTCGGTGATGGTGCGCAACGGCGACGCGCACCTGAAGAATTTCGGCGTGCTGTATCGATCGGCCCAGGAGGTGTGGCTCGCGCCGATGTTCGACGTGGTGACGACGTCGATCTACCGGTACACGCAGTACGCGGGCGGCCCGGAACTCGAAGATCGAACGCTCGCCCTCAAACTGTTCGCCGGCCGGCACGGCAGCAAAGCCTATCCGACGACCGAAGAACTGCACGACTTCGGCCGGCGCATCTGCGGCGTGAGCCAACCCGGGCGGGTTCTGGAGACGATCGCCGTCGCGATGGGAGCGACGCTCGACGAAGCGAACGTCGACGCGCGCGTGCCGAAGGAGCTGCTGGCGAAGATGCGGGATGCGTGGGAATCGGGAATGAAGCACGCCCGCTGAGGTCGGAGCGTCTACACGCCGCCGACGCTTACGAAATCCCGCCCGAGCATCCCCAGCGGCTCGCCCGCGCGCTCACGCACTTCCACGACGCGACCGATGACGATGGTGCCGCTGCCGGCTTCCGTCGTCGACTGGAGTTCGCACTCGATACAGGCCAGCGCACCCGAAAGGACGGGCGCGCCGAGCACGCCCGCCTCGTGCGCGACCACCGCGAACTTGTCGCCGTCGCGCGCAGCGAAGGCCATCGCCACAGCCTGCTGGTCGCTCGCGAGGAAGTGGATGTTGAAGCGCCGAGACGCGAGCACGGCGGCCAGGGTGCGGGACGAATTCCCGAGGCACGCAAGATAGAGCGGCGGATCCATCGACACGCAGGCCACGTTGTTCACCAGCGCGCCATGCTTCTCGTCGCCGTAGGCGGTGGTGACGACGCCCACGCCGGTGAGCCAGTGTTTCGTCGCGTCTTTCAGGCGGGTCGGGTCCACGGTGCTGCCGATCGGAATCAGTTCAGCAGATTGTCCCGCAAGGTCTCGTGTTCGTATTCGCGGCGGAACACGCCGCGCTTCTGGAGGATCGGGATCACGTGGTCGACGAAGTCGTTCACGCTGTCCGGGTTGGTCGTGGGGCTCAGGTTGAAGCCGAGGCACCCGGTCTCGCGCCAGATGCGCTCGATCTCCGTCGCCACCTGCTCCGGCGTGCCGGCCACCTGGGGAATGGTCGGTCCGAGCGCCCACTTCTTCGCCACTTCGCGCAGCGTGACCTGCTCGCCCTTTTCGTTCGTCATCGCGGACGCCATGAGGCCGCGCGAGCCCTGCGACTCCGAGCTGTCCGACAGAGGCTTGTCCGGGTCGTACTGGCTGAGGTCCATGCCGAAGACGCCCGACATGCGCGCGAGGTTGGCCTCGAGCGGCACGCGCTCGCGCAATTCCTCCACGCGCCGCTTCGCCTCCGCTTCGGTGCTGCGCACGATGGGCTGCAGGCCGAAGATCACCTTCGGGTCCGGTGCGCCATACTTCGCCGCCTCGGCCTTCAGTTGCGCCGTGGCCTTCAGCATGCCGGGCACGTGCGCCTGGATGCCGAAGATCACCTCGGCATGTTTCATGGCGAACTGCATCCCGCGGCCCGACGACCCCGCCTGGAACAGCACGGGACGGCCGAAGCGCGAGGGCAGCACCGGCGCCATGGCCTTGCAGCGGAAGTACTGGCCCGTGAAATCGACCTCCTGCACCTTGTCCGGGTCCGCGAAGCGGCCCGTGGCCTTGTCCCGGAGAATCGCCTCGGGCGGCACGCCGTCCCACAGGCGATAGCAGATCTCCATGAACTCGTCGGCCATGTCGTAGCGCTCGTCGTGCTCGATCTGCCGGCCGAGTCCGCACGCGAGGTGTTCGGCTCGGCTGAAGCCCGAGACGATATTCCAGCCGACGCGCCCCTTGCTCAGGTAGTTGAGCGTCGACAGGCGGCGGTTGGCGAGATAGGGCGAGGTGCCGTTGGTGGACAGCGTGACGCACAGGCCGAGGCGCTTCGTCGCGGCGCTCATCACGGCAAGCAGCGGCATCGGATCGTGGTTCGGCCAGATCACGCCGTACTCCACCGACGGCTTCACGCTGTTGCGATAGACCGCATGCGTCGCCGGGCTGTCGGCGAAGAAGACGCCGTCGAAGCAGCCGCGCTCCAGCGTGCGCGCGATGTCCTGCCAGTAGCCGTAGTCCTCAAGTCCGTCGAGCTGGCCATCTGCGGGGTCGGCCCAGGCCATGAGCGTGTGCGTGATGCTGGTGTGAAGCAGCATCTGGAACAGGTGCATCCGTGGCGTCTGCATCGCGTCACTCCGCCTTGATGCCCGCGTCGCGCGCGGCGGCCGTCCACAGGCGCAGCTGCCCCGAAACGAAATCGGGGAAGGTCTGGCCGCCGAGGTCGAGCGGGTCGAGGCCGAGGAGCTTGAATTTCTCCAGCGTTTCCGCTTCACCCCGCGCCTTGCGCACCTGCGCGCGCAGCCAGGCGACGGACTCGGGCGCCATGTTCTTCGGCCCGCACAGCCCGGCCCAGGCCACCACCTGGATCGGCGCCCTGCCCAGCTCGGTGAGCGCCGGCACGTCCGGCAGGTTGATGGAGCGCTGCGTGGAGATCACGGCCAGCGCTTTCACCCGCCCCGACTTCACCATCGGCACCGTCGTGCCCACGTCGGTGACGCCGTAGGACACCCGGCTTTGCGAGACATCCGCCAGACCTTCGGCCGAACTCTTGTAAGGCACGGGCAGCACGCGCATGTCCAGCTGCTTGGCGAGCGTCGCCGAGAGCACCTGCGCGGTCGCGTTCGCATACACGTAGCTCAGCGAATCCGGCTTGGCGGCGGCCTGCCGCACGAGCGCATCGAGCGAATCGAACCCCAGCCCGGGCGCGGCCGTGACGACGTAGGTGTACGCGGCGAGCGGCTCGATGAAGGTGAAGTCGGTCACCGTGTCGTAGGGCAGGGACTTGCTCACCGAGTTGGCGATCGAGTTGATCGACGCGCTGCAGATGCCGACCGTGTAGCCGTCCGCCGGACTGCGCACGAGCGCCGTCGTGCCGATGGAGCCGAGCGCGCCGGGCGTGTTGCGGATCACGAAGTTCGCGCCCGTGCCCTTGCTCGTCGCGTCGGCGATCACGCGCGCGAGCTGGTCCGCGCCGGAGCCCGCGGCGTACTGCACGATGAAGTTGATCGGCTTGCTGGGGAACGCCTGCGCAAGCGCCGCAGGGGGAGCAAGGAGCGCGGCGATGCAGGCCGCGGCGGCGAGGGCACGGAAGATGCGCATGGGAGTGTCTCCTGGAGTGTTGTGGGCGCGGCTCAGCGGACGAGCGATTTCACGTAGTCCTCGCCGACGCCGTTGTCCTTGCAATGCCGCATGTAGCGGTCCAGACGCAGGTACACGTCGTCGTAGCTCGTGACCATGCCCTCGGGGTCGAGATGGATGACCGGCCCGTACACGTGGAACAGCGCGGTCATGTGCCCGACCTCGGGGTCGATGAAGAGCGTGTGGATGTGGCCGGCGGGCTCGTAGACGAAGCTGCCGGCCTTCGACAGCCAGTCGTGCTCGCGGTAGCCCCAGGAGCCGTCCATGGTCCATGCGGTGACCGCCGCCGCATGGCGATGGCGCTGGATCGTGCCCTTGCCGCGTGCGCGCAGGAGGCTGATCCAGCCGCCGTTGGTGACGTCGAAGAGCAGCGGCCGCACCCAGCCTTCGAGCGGATGGTCGTTGCCGCGATGCGGCAGCGGATACCAGCGCGCGTCGTGCGACATCACGTCCGGCTCGAACATCTCGGGCCGCGTGAAGGTGGAGTTGGGGATGTGGATCATGGGTCGCTCCGTCGCTGTCAGACGAGCCGCGCGTCGCGCCAGCCCGAGATCTCTTCCTGCGTGAAGCCCGCCTTCAGCAGGCGCGCGACCGTGTGCTCGCCCAGCGCGGGCGCGGCGCGGCGTACGTTCGCTTCGCCGCCGCTGAAGCGGATCGGCGCGCGCACTTCGCGCAGCTTGCCGAGCTTGCTGTGTTCGGTCTCGATGAACAGGCCCTCGATGCGCTCGTCGAAGAAGTCCATCGACTCCTTGATGCTCAGCACCGGCGCCGAGATCACCTCGTGCTTCGCAAAGCGCGCCAGCCAGTCGTCGCGCGTCTTTTCGCGGAAGAGGGGCGCGAGGATGGCGACGAGCGCCTCGCGGTTCTTCACGCGGTCCCAGTTCTCGGTGAAGCGCGGATCGGCGGCGAGTTCCTCGCGGCCGATCGCGGCGCACAGCTGCCGCCACGACGCGCGGTGGAACGCGCCGACGACGACGTGCTTGCCGTCGGCCGTCTCGAAGGCCTGGTAGGGCACGAGTTGCGGATGGCCGCTGCCCTGCCGCTTGTAGTTGGGCTCGCCGTTGAGCACGCTCACGACGTAGTTGGGCATGAGCGCGTAGGCGGCCTCGAGCAGCGAGACCTGCACGTGCTCGCCGTGCCCAGTCGAATCGCGGCGGCGCAGCGCGGCCAGGATGCCGATGGTGCAGAGCATCGCGGCCGACGCGTCGACCACCGGCGTGCCCGTCTTCGACGGCCCGCCGTCGGGCTCGCCCGTCACGTCGAGCAGGCCCGAATATGCCTGGCCGATGATGTCGTTGCCGCCGTCCTCCTCCATGCCCTTCGCCTCGCCAAAGGCCGAGACCGAGCAGTACACGAGGCGCGGGTTCACCTCGCGCAGCTGCTCGTAGCCCAGGCCCCATTCGGCCATGCGGTGCGAGCGGAAGTTCTCGACCAGCACGTCGCATTCAGCCGCGAGCGCGCGGACGATGCGCTGGCCTTCCGGCTTGCGGATGTCCGCGGTGATGCCGTCCTTGCCGCGGTTGATGCCGAGGAAATAGCCGCTCTCGCCCTGGCCGACATAGTCGTCGGTGAAGCGGATGAGGTCGCCGCGGCCGGGCTTCTCGACCTTCACGACGTCGGCGCCGAGCTCGCCCAGCAGCATGGCGGAAAAAGGCGCGGCCAGCGCGGAGCCGAGGTCCAGCACCTTGATGCCGGCGAGGTGGGGGGATGCTTGCTTCGTCATGGCTCGGTCAGTGCGTCGCGGGCGCGAAATGGCGTTCGGCGGCTTCCAGCGCGCGCTCCACGCCGTGGTCGCGCATCTCGCGCAGGAAGTTGAATTCGCCATCGCGGAAGTGGAGGTTGCTGGCCCACGCGGCGACGGCCGTCGCGGTGGCGAATCCGGTGGAGATCTGCATCTTGGCCAGCGAGGCGAACACCACGTGCTTCTCCGCGGCGATGCCGTCGCGCATGACCTGCGTGCAGAAGGTCGCGAGATTCACCGCGGCGGCATCGAGCGCTTCCGGTGCGACGACTTCGTCCACGAGGCCGTAGTCGAGCGCTTCGTTCGCATTCCACTGCGCGTCGAAGAGCAGCAGTTCCTTGGCGCGCTTCAGGCCGACGGCCGCGACGAGCATCGAGACGTCGCCGTCCACGCCGACGTGCCGCCAGCGCGGATTGCCGAAGCGCGCCGTGCGGTCGGCCAGCACGAGGTCGGAGCACAGCGCGAGGTACAGGCCGACTTCGAGGCACAGGCCGCGAGCGGCGAGCACGGTGACCTTGGGGCAGTGCAGGATGCGCGTGTAGAGGCCGTCCGGCCCCCACCAGAGCGCGTCGTGCGCGAGCAGGCGCGCGCGCTGGCTCGGAATCTTCTTCGTCGAGCCGCCGGGCGCGTCCTTGTACATGCGCTCGACCTCCGACGGCTCGAAGCCGCGCGTGAGGTTCGTGCCTTCCGCGCCGATCAGGATCGCCTTGATTGCATCGTCGGCGGCGAAGGCGACGAAGGCGTCGCGCAGGGCGGCGACCATGTCGAGCGTGACCGCGTTGTCCGCATCGCCGCGCGCGATGACGATGCGCCCGATGTGCGCGGTGGCGTCGCGTTCCGTGCGAATGGAGGGATGTGTCATTTGCGGTCCCCCGCCGTCTGGCCCGCAGCCTGCTGCGCGGCGTTCAGCGAGTCGGCGTAGAAGCCGGCCATGTCGAAGTCCTGGCCGACGCCCTGGGTGTCGAGGAAAGCCTCGAAGAGCAGCTTGCTCATGGCGATGCCGTCGAGCGGCATGCGCGCCGCGCTCCGCGCCGCTTCGAGCGCGCAGGCATCGACGTCGCCGGTGGGCACGATGCGGTTCACCAGTCCGGCGCGCAGGGCTGCATCGGCGCTCCACGCGTCGCAACCGAGCATCCAACCTTTCGCCCGATTGAGCCGCGTCGTCAGCGCCGCGAGCACGAGGTTGCTTTCCGGCAGCGTCGCGAAGGGCGGCTCGAACTCCGCGTCGTCCGAGCAGACCGTGTGGTCCGAGCAGAGCACGAGCAGGCTGCCCACCGCGCCGCAATGGCCGCGCACGGCAGTGACGACGACCTTCTTGCAGTACGCCAGGTTCTGGTACAGGCCCGAGGGCGCGCAGTACGCCGCGTGCCACTGCGCACGACGGCTTGCGCGCACGGTGGCCGCGGCGGCGAGCTCGCGGGCGAGCGCGGGGCGGGCGAAGTCGTCGCCTTGCGCACGCAGCACGATGGACTTGACGCCGTCGTCGTCAGCCGTGTCGCGCACGGCGTCGCGCAACTGCAGGGCGAAGGCGGTGTCGGCGTTCGACAGCGGCGCGAGGTCGGCGACCGTGATCGTGGCGACCGCGCTGTCGTGCTCGATCCGGATCATGCGGGCTTCCCCTCGCCGGTGGCGGCGGCGAGCCGCGCCTTGTCGGCCTGCAGCGCGCCCGACACGCCGGACTCCTTGACCTTCGTCCAGAAGTGCGCCTCGTCGTGGTCGGCCTGCAGGAAGTGCGAGAAGAGCAGGCCGCTCACCTCGCGCACGTTCGTCTGGAACAGCGACTCGGCGGCGCGCAGGCGGGCGGTGAGATAGCCCAGGAGCGCAGGCGGCTCGCTCGCGAGACGGCCGGCGATGGCCTGCACTTCCTCGTCCATGCGCTCCTCGGGCACGCAGCGGTGCGCGAAGCCCATGCGAACGGCGTCCTCGCCGGTCATGGCGGCGCCGGTGTAGCCGAAACGGCGCGCGGCCTTGGTGCCGAGGATGCGGTTGATGTGCGTCGCGGACACGGCGCCCGCGGGGCCGAGGAAGCGCGCTTCGAGCGCGCCGATCTTCGACGACGGATTCACGACCACCAGGTCGCAGCGCGTGCCGATCATGAAATACGCCGCCGCCGCGCAGTAGCCGTGCAGGCGCAGCACCGTCGGCTTGCTGCAGCGGGTGATCGCCTGGCTGAAACCCTGGCGGCCGTAGTTGAGGTCGCTGGCGTAGCGGTTGGCCATGGCGAGCGACATGCGCTTCTGCCCGGGCTTGCGCTGGCCCCAGTCCTCGTTGATCTCGTTGCCGCTGCAAAAGGACTTGCCGTTGCCGCCGATCACGACCACGCGCACCTCCGGGTCCTGCTCGCAGGCCTGGACCAGCGCCATGAGCCGCGCGCGCATCGGCACGGTCATCGCGTTGTGCTTCTCCGGCCGGTTGAAGGTGATGCGCGCGATGCCGTCGGGCCGCTTCTCGAACAGCACGTGCTGCGGCGCGAGCGCCAGGCTGTCGGGATTGCCGTAGGCTTTCACGCCGCGACCGCTTCGCTCGTGGCGGGGCGGGTGGCGGCGCGCGGGGCGGCGGCGTCCACCGACACGATGGTGTCGCCGTCGACCTCGAACTGCGTGCCGATCTTCTGCGCCGCGGTGATCTTGCGCATGTACGCGAGCACCTCGCCGAACTCCGGCTCGCTGGCCTTCAGCAGGCGCGGCTGCGACTTCTGGTTGATCATCGTCGGCTGCCAGCGCACCTTGCTGACCTCCCCGCCGGTCACTTCCAGGAACACGGCCATGCCCTTGCGCGAATCGACCGGGAACGGAAACGTCGGGTAGGCAGGGTCGTGCGTCCAGCCCGGATGCAGCCGCTGGCGACGCTCGATCCGCTCGGGCTTGTCCAGCTCGCCCGGCTGGTAGTACATGTCGAACGCGAAGTTGGCGAGGCCGTAGAAGATCGGCTTGCCCTTGTAGATCTCCACCGGCTTCAGGATGTGCTGGTGGTGGCCGAGGATCACGTCCGCGCCGGCATCGATGCAGTGCTTCGCGTACTTGGTCTCATAGGTGGCGAGTTCGCCTTCCTTGAAATGAAGGCCCCAATGCTGGGAGACGACGACGACGTCGACCTGCGCCTTCAGCGCGCGGATGTCGGCCAGCATGTTCGCGAGATCCTCGTCGTGCGGATACGTGAGGATGCGCGGCGGCGTGCCGGGCTGGTCGGGTTCGAGTGTCTCGTAGATCGTGCGTGCGCGCGCCGGCGCGCAGCCGGGGCGGTCGACGTCGGCCCAGTAGCGGATCGGCAGGATCGAGCAGTAGGCGAGGAAGCCGATGCGGTTGCCGTTGTGCTCCACGATCACCGGCTTGCGCGCTTCGGCGAGGTTCTCGCCCGCGCCGAAGACGTGCATGCCGGGCACGTTGCGGAAATGCTGGAGGGTCTCGCGGAACGCGCTGATGCCGTAGTCCATGCAATGGTTGCTGGCGAAGGACGCGAGGTTGAAGCCGGCGCGGCCGATCGCGTTCACGTTCTCGGGGTCGCCGCGCAAGGGCGAGGACGTGCCGCTCACGTTGACCTCGCCGGACTTCGCATAGATGGCCTCGATCTGCGCGAAGGCGAAGTCGGCCTTGCGGATCTGTTCGTGGACGAGCTCGAAGATGGTGTCGGGCTGCTCGCGGTTCACGGCGACGTCGCCGATGGCGAAGATGCGGGTGGGCTGGCTCATGGCTTGTGCGCTGTTCGAAGTGCGGATTGGGAATTACTGCGGCTGGATGTTTCCGGCCTTCACCACGTCGGCCCACTTGCGGACCTCGGCGGAGAGGTAGGGGCCGAAGCGGTCGGCGCCGCTCGCGATGACGTGTACGCCGTCTTTCTCGAACTGCGCGGCCAGCTTCGGGTCCTTCGCCACCGCATTGATGTCGGCCGCGAGCTTGTCGACGACGGCCTTCGGCGTGCCGCCCTTCGCCACGATGGCGTACCAGGTGACGAGCTCGAAATTCTTCAGGCCGGCTTCGGCCATGGTCGGCAGCTCGGGGTAGAGCGCCGAGCGCGTCTTGCTCGTGATCGCGATGGCGCGCACCTGGCCCGACTTGGCGAGCGGCAGGCCGGAGAGCAGCGTGGTGAACATGAAGTCCGCATCGCCGCGCAACACGCTCGTGAGCGCCGGCGCGCCGCCGGGGTAGGGCACGTGCAGCGCGTTCAGGCCCGTCGCGGTATTGAACATCACGCCGCCCAGGTGGCCCGGGCCGCCGAGGCCGGGCGCGGCGAAGTTCAGCGGGCGCGTCTTGCCCAGCGCGATGAGTTCCTCGACGCTCTTGACGTTCAGCTTCGGATTCACCACGAGCAGGTTCGGCGCCTCGACGACGTTGGTCACGCCGACGAAATCCTTCAGCAGGTCGTAGGGCATCGCCTTGCGCAGGCTGGAGTGCACCGCGTGCGAGGTGATGATGAGCCCGATGGTGTGGCCGTCGGCGGGCTGCTGCAGCATCGACTGGATGCCGATGGTGGCGTCCGCGCCGGGCTTGTTCTCCACGATCACCGGCTGGTTCCAGCGCTCGGTGAGGCCCTTGGCGAGGTGGCGGGCGAGCGAGTCGGCGCCGCCGCCGGGCGACCAGGACACGACGAACTTCACCGGACGCGCGGGGAAGTCTTGCGCGACGGCGGGCGTGGCGAGGGCGAAGAGGGTCGCGGCCGCCGCCATCCAGCCGCCGATCGTCAGGGTTCTGCGAAACATGGGAATTCCTTTCAGTCGGTTCTTGCGTTCAGGCCGTGGCGCGGGTCGCCGCTGGCGCGGCTGCAAAGCGCGCGAGCACGCGCTCGGTGTCTTCACCCAGCGCGGGCACGTGCGGCCGGGGCGCGGCATGGATGCCGGGCATCCGGAAGGGCGCATTCGGCACGCGGTAGCTCCCGGCGGCGTCGCGCACTTCGGTGGTCGCGCCGCGCGCGCGCACCTGCTCGCTCTCCATCGCCTGCTGAACGCTGAGGTAGCGGGTGCACGGCACGCCGGCGGCCGCGAGGCGCCGTTCGCATTCCCCGGCGGTGTGCCGGCGCGTCCAGTCTTCGATCAGCGCCATGAGCTCGGCCCAGTTCCGCTCGCGCGTGACGGTCGTCGTGAAGCGCTCGTCGCGCAGCCATTCCGTCTTGTCGATCACGCCGCACAGGGCCTCGAAGTTCTTCTGGCTGGTCGGCGCGATCACGATGAAACCGTCGCTCGCGGCGAGCGGCGGATACACGCGGCTCTTCGCCGGTGTCGGCGCCTGCCACTCCTGGCACTCGGCCACCAGGAGGTTGAGCATGCCGTCGAGCAGCGCCACGTCGATGTACTGGCCTTCGCCCGTGCGCTCGCGGCGGAACAGGGCCGACTGGATCGCGCCGAACGCCGACATGCCGCCGAACACGTCGGCCGTGTACGTCGCCGTGTTCTGCGGCTTCGCGCCTTCGTTGTATTCCATCTGCGCGAGGTCGAACCCGCTCGCCGCATGCACGATGGGGGCGTACGCCGGCCGGCGCGAGTCGGGTCCGGTCTGGCCGAAGCCGGAGATGGAGCAGTAGACGATCGCGGGGCGCAGCTTGCGCAGCGCTTCGTAGCCGAGCCCCAGGCGGTCGGCGACGCCCGGTCGCCAGTTCTCGACCACCACGTCGCTCTGCGCCGCGATGGCGAGTGCGGCGGCGAGGTCGCCGGGGCGCTTGAGGTCGAGCACGACGCTTTGCTTGCCGCAGTTGAGCTGGCCGAAGAAGCTGCTGCTGCCGTCGCGCACCGGCCGGCGGCCGCGGTTGTGGTCGCCGTGCGGCGGCTCCACCTTGACGACCTCCGCGCCCAGGTCCGCCAGCAGCCGCGTGCAGTACGGTCCCGACAGCATGTTGGTGAGGTCGAGCACGCGCACGCCATGCAGCGGTCCCGGCGCGGGCGACGTGTCGTCGTATCGGTTCATGCGCCGGACTATCGCGTGCGGCGCTGTTTGTGTAAACTGGGATTATTCGGACAATCGTTCGGATTTGCCACACAATCCGTTCCGGCCGCCGTGCCCGGGGGTCAAGAACTCCGTGAACCACAACCTCACTGGCCGCGCCATCGATGCCTTCCTCGCGCTGGAGGAGACGCGCCGCTTCGCGCTCGCCGCCAAGCGCTGCCACGTGTCGCCCTCCACCTTCAGCCAGATGATCGCGAGGCTCGAGGACCAGGTGGGCGCGCGTCTGTTCGACCGCGACACGCGCAACGTTTCGCTCACGCCCGAAGGCGAGGTGTTCTCGGTCGGCGCGCATCGCATCGCGGCGGAGATCCGGTCGTCGCTGTCGGAGTTGATGGACCGGGCGAGCCATCGCCGCGGACGGGTCGCCGTGGCCGTCACGCCCTCGCTCGCGGCCGACTGGCTGCCTCGCCGGCTGGCGGAGTTCCGCGCGTCCTATCCCGACATCGACCTGCGCATGCACGACGGCACCACCGACCGCTGCATGGAGATGGTGCTGCGCGGCGAAGCCGACTTCGGCATCAGCGCGCAGCGTGGGCGCGAGGCCGAGTTCGACAACGTGCTGCTGTTCCAGGAGCGCTACTACGTCATCTGCGCGGAGGGCGATGCGCTGGCGCAGCGGAAGGGGGTCAAGCTCACCGACCTGCGCCACCGCACCTTCGTGCACATGGTGCGCACCGGCACCGTCCGCCAGCAGATGATGCCGCTGCTCGCGAGCGCGCAGGTCGCCGACAGCGGCATGGAGGTCGCCAACTTCGGCTCCGTGGCCGGGCTGGTCGCCGCCGGATTCGGCATCAGCATCGTGCCCGAACACGCGGTGCGGCTGTGCCACCGCGAAGGGCTGGTCGCCGTTCCCGTCCAGTCCACGAAGGCCGTGCGGCCCGTGATCATGACGCGCCGCAAGGGGCTGAGCCTGTCCGTGGCGGCATCGGCATTCTGGGCGCAGCTCGAAAAGGGAAAGCATCCCGCCATGGCAAGGAGACGATCTTGAAACCCCCACCCTTCGACCAGCGCGAGCTGCGCGACGTGCTCGGCACGTTCGTCACGGGCGTCACGGTCGTGACCACGCGCGCCGCCGACGGCAAGGCGTACGGTGTCACGGCCAACTCGTTCAGCTCGGTGTCGCTCGACCCGCCGCTCGTGCTGTGGAGCCAGTCGGTCTCGTCGAGCAGCCATCCCGCGTTCCGCGACACCGATCACTTCGCCGTCAACATCCTTGCCGACGACCAGGTGCAGTTGTCGAACCACTTCGCGAAGTCGAGAGACGACAAGTTCGTTGGCATCCCCCACTCGGACGGGCTGAGCGGGGCGCCGGTCCTGCAGGGCGCCGCCGCGCACATCGAGTGCGTGAAGGTGGCGACGTATCCCGGCGGCGACCACGTCGTCTACCTGGGGCGCGTCGAGCGCATCACCCGCGGCGGGCGCCGCCCGCTCGCGTTCGGTCAGGGTCGCTACATGGTGCCGTACGCCCACGACCTGGGGCCGATGGCGCTGGGCGTCGGGCAGGCGCCGCCGCCGTCGACCGAAGCCGTGCGGATCGCCACGGACGCCATGCCCGCCATCAGCCGGGCCGTCGGCGACCACACGCTCTGCCTCGCCGTGTGGGGCAACCATGGCCCGACGTGCGTGCGCTTCGAGCCGGGCGCGCAGCCGGTCAGCGCCTACCTGCGCACGGGGCTGGTCGTGAGCGTCACGCGCTCGGCGACGGGCCGCGCGTTCGCGGCCTTCCTGCCGCCGGAGATCACGCGCAGCTTCGTCGACGAGGACTTCCGGCTGTCGCACTCCTCGCTGGAGAGCGAATCGCTGCAGCGTGCCGTGTTCGAAGGCGAAGTCGAGCAGGCGCGGGGCCGCGGCATCGCCCGTTCGGCCAACACCGAGCCGTCACCGATCCACGGCGTGGCGGTCAATGCATTCAGCGCGCCCCTGCGCGACGGCGAAGGCCGGATGGTCATGGCGCTGTCGGTCGCCTCGCAGGCGACGCGCCTGGCGCCGGATATCGATGGCGAGGTGCCGGCGCTGCTGAAGCGGGCGGCGGAGGACATCTCGGCGCGGTTGGGCTGAGGGCCAAAGACAAGCCGGCCGGCTCATCCGCCGCGACAAGCCGCCACAATCGGCGGCAAGAGCAACTGCTGGGGCCTCCATGTTCCGTTCCTTCTTCCTGTCGCGCCGCTGGTTCGTCTGGTCCGTCCTCGGCGGACTGCTGATCCTCGCCTCCACCTGGTACCGCGTGGAACTCGACGTGCAGATCAACGAGTGGTTCGGCAGCTTCTACGACCTCGTGCAGAACGCGCTGTCGAAGCCCGGCAGTATCACGATGCCGGAGTACTGGGCGCAGCTCGCGACCTTCACCAAGATCGCCATGATCTACATCATGGTGTCGGTGCTGATCGACTTCTTCACCAAGCACTACGTCTTCCGGTGGCGCCAGGCGATGAACGACTGGTACATGGAGCACTGGCCGAAGCTGCGCCGCATCGAGGGCGCGGCGCAGCGCGTGCAGGAAGACACGATGCGCTTCGCGACCATCATGGAGAGCCTGGGCGTCGAATTCATCCGCAGCGTGCTGACGCTCGTCGCCTTCCTGCCGATCCTGTGGGGGCTTTCCGCGCAGATCACCAAGCTGCCGTACTTCGGCGACGTGCCGCACTCCCTGGTGTGGGTCGCGATCGCTTCGGCAATGTCGGGCACGGTGCTGCTGGCGATCGTGGGCGTCAAGCTGCCGGGGCTGCAGTTCCAGAACCAGCGCGTCGAAGCCGCGTACCGCAAGGAGCTGGTCTACGGCGAGGACGATCCCTCGCGCGCGCAGCCCGAGGAGACGCGGCGCCTCTTCGCCAACGTGCGCTTCAACTACTTCCGGCTCTTCTTCCACTACCTCTATTTCGACGTCGCGAAGTACGCGTACCTGCAGCTCTCCGTGATGATCCCGTACATCGCGATGGGCCCGACGCTCGTGGCCGGCGGCATGACGCTCGGCGTGATGCAGCAGGTCGTGCGCGCGTTCGGCCGGGTCGAAGGGGCGTTCCAGTACCTCGTGCTGAGCTGGACGACGGTGGTGGAACTCATCTCCGTCTACAAGCGCCTGCGCGCGTTCGAGGCGCAGATCAAGGGCCTGCCGGACGAGCCGCCCGAGCCGCGTCAGCCCGAGGCGGCCTGAGAGGCTGCGGCTGCGGCGAGCGCTCGCAACGCGCTCGCCGTCGCTTCGTCCATCGGGAAGAAGGTCTCCAGCGCCAGCTCCTGCAGCGTGATGTCGACCGCGCTGCCGAAGACGGTGGTGGTGCTGATGAAGCTGTGGACGCCGCCGTCGCGCGCGCGGAACTGCAGGGGCATGACGACCCCCAGCACTTCGCCTTCGAGGTGCGTGTCGTCGGCGCCGGGCGGCTGCGGATAGTCGCGCAGTTCGGCCAGCAGCGCCTCCAGCACCGGGTCGCCCGTCGCATTCACCTGCTGGCGCAGCCGCTCCAGCACGTGGTGGCGCCATTGCCCCAGGTTCACGATGCGCGGCGCGAGGCCGCGCGTATGCAGGCTCAGTTTCAGCACGTTGACGGGCGGCGCGAGCAAGGCCGCGTCCGCGCCTTCGAGCAGGTGCGGAACCATCGCGTTGGCCGCGACCAGGTTCCAGTGCCTGTCGACGGCGAGCGCAGGGTTCGGTTCGTGGCTCTTCAGGATGGCGAGTACGGCCTGACGCGCGGGCGCGAGCGCCGGATCGTCGAGCGGCCGCTCGCGATACATCGGCGCGAAGCCGGCCGCGACGAGCAGGGCGTTGCGCTCGCGCAGCGGCACGTCCAGGCGCTCGGCGAGGCGCAGCACCATTTCGCGGCTGGGCGACGCGCGGCCGGTCTCCACGAAGCTCAGGTGGCGCGTGGAAATGTCCGCGTGGTTCGCGAGGTCGAGCTGGCTCATGCGCCGGCGCTGGCGCCAGTGCCGGAGGTGTTCGCCGAACGGTGGGGGTCTCTGCATTCTTGTATGCTGCCAAACTTTGGCGCTACAGGCTTGCGCCGCCGACTTCGAAAGAGAGAGAACCTTCCCCATGACGCGTGTTTTCAATTTCAGCCCCGGCCCCGCGACGCTTCCCGAGGCCGTCCTGCGGCAGGCCGCCGACGAGATGGTCGACTGGCACGGCACCGGCATGTCGGTCATGGAGATGAGCCACCGCGGCAAGGAATTCATCTCGATCCACGCCGAGGCCGAAGCCACGCTGCGCGAGCTGCTCGACATCCCCGCGAACTACAAGGTGCTCTTCATGCAGGGCGGCGCCATCGGCGAGAACGCCATCGTGCCCATGAACCTGATCGGCCGCACCGGCCGCGCCGACTACGTGGTCACGGGCGACTGGTCGAAGAAGTCGATGAAGGAAGCCAAGACCTACGGCGAGATCGCGGTCGCGGCCAACGGCGAGGCCGGCAAGTTCACGGCCATCCCGAAGTTCGCCGAGTGGAAGCTCGACGCGAAGGCCGCCTACGTCCACATCTGCTCGAACGAAACCATCGGCGGCGTGCAGTTCCACTGGACGCCGGAGACGGGCGACGTGCCGCTGGTGGCCGACATGTCCTCGGACATCCTGTCGCGGTCCATCGACGTGTCGAAGTACGGCCTGATCTACGCGGGCGCGCAGAAGAACATGGGTCCGTCGGGACTGACCATCGTGATCGTGCGCGACGACCTGCTCGGCCACGCGCTGCCCATCACGCCCACCGCCTTCAACTACAAGATGCAGGCCGAAGCCGACTCGATGTACAACACGCCGCCCACCTACGCGATCTACATCGCCGGGCTCGTGTTCAAGCACGTCAAGGCGATGGGCGGCATGAAGGCGATGGAGGCGCACAACCGCGCCAAGGCGAAGGTGCTGTACGACTACCTCGACGCCAGCAAGTACTTCCGCAACCCCGTCGCGCCGCAGGACCGCTCGCTCATGAACGTGCCGTTCAAGCTGAAGGACGATGCCCTCGACGAGACCTTCCTCATGGGCGCGCAGGCACGCGGCATGATCCAGCTGAAGGGCCATCGTTCCGTGGGCGGCATGCGCGCGTCGATCTACAACGCGATGTCGATCGAGGGCGTGCAGGCGCTCGTGCAGTACATGAAAGAGTTCGAGGCCGAGCATGGTTGACGCCGCCGGGCCGCCCCAAGGCGTCAGAGCCCCCTCGGGGGGCAGCGCAGGACACGAAGTGCCAAGCGTGGGGGTCGTATGAAACCGTTGCAGGTCCTGGTCCTCAACGCGATCGCGCCGCGCGGCCTCGAGCGGCTGCCCGAGGGCCGCTACGTGACCAGCAAGGACATCGCCGAGCCCGACGCGGTGCTGGTGCGCTCCGCCGACATGCACAAGATGGACATTCCGCAGTCGGTGCGCGCGATCGGCCGCGCCGGCGCGGGCACGAACAACATTCCCGTGAAGGCGCTCAGTGCGCGCGGCGTGCCGGTGTTCAACGCACCCGGCGCGAATGCGAACGCGGTGAAGGAACTCGTGCTCGCCGGCATGCTGATCGCCGCGCGCAACCTCGCGCCGGCGCAGCGCTACGTGCAGGAGCTCGACCCGTCCGGCGACATCGACAAGACGGTGGAAGAGGGCAAGAAGGCCTTCGCCGGCTTCGAGCTCGCCGGCCAGACCCTGGGCGTCATCGGCCTCGGCAAGATCGGCTGCCTGGTGGCCGATGCCGCCATCAAGCTCGGCATGAACGTGCTGGGCTACGACCCCGAGATCACGGTCGACGCCGCGTGGAGCCTGCCATCGCAGGTCCGGCGCGCCACGAGCGTGGCCGACGTGCTGAAGAATTCGCAGTTCGTGACGATCCACGTGCCGCTGGTCGAGGCCACGCGCAATCTGGTGAATGCCGACAACGTCGGCCTGCTCAAGCCCGAGGCCGTGCTGCTCAATTTCTCGCGCGACGGCGTGGTGGACGATGCCGCCGTGGTGCAGGCGCTGGCGGCCCGCCAGCTCGGCTGGTACGTGTGCGACTTTCCCGCGGCCGCGCTGCTGCGCCAGCCGCGCGTGGTCGCGCTGCCGCACCTGGGCGCATCCACGCGCGAGGCGGAAGAGAACTGCGCCGTGATGGTCGCCGAGCAGCTGCGCGACTATCTGGAACACGGCAACGTGGCGAACGCGGTCAACTTCCCGAACGTGAGCATGGAGCGCGAGTCGAAGTGGCGCGTCGCCATCGCGAACGCCAACGTGCCCAACATGGTCGGCCAGATCTCGACCACCATGGCGCAGGCCGGGCTGAACATCCACAACATGGTCAACAAGTCGCGCGGCGACATGGCGTACACGCTGGTGGACGTGGACAGCGCGGTGCCTGACGATTTGCTGAGGAAGCTCGGGCGCATCGAGGGCGTGCTGGCGGTGCGCTACCTGCCGGTCGAGTGATGCGCGTCGTTTCCGCGTAGGCCGGAAGCCGGGGCGCCCTGGATTCCCGCCTTCGCGGCAATGACATCCTCCGGTCGGCGAATGGCGGCAAAATCGTTGCCATGACCCACGCCTTCGCCCACACGCTCAAGCCGTTCGCCACCCGCCAGGGCGGCAAAGGGAAGTTCTACTCGCTGCCCGCGCTGGCCGACCAGTATCCCAAGGTCGCACGGCTGCCGATGTCGCTGCGCATCGTCCTCGAGTCCGTGCTGCGCAACTGCGACGGCAAGAAGGTGACCGAGGAGCACGTCAAGCAGCTTGCGAACTGGTTCCCCAACGCCGACCGCACCACCGAGATCCCGTTCGTCGTGGCCCGCGTGATCCTGCAGGACTTCACCGGCGTGCCGCTGCTGGCCGACCTGGCCGCCATGCGCAGCGCCGCCCAGAAGCTCGGCCGCGACCCGGGCCGCATCGAGCCGCTGGTGCCGGTGGACCTGGTGGTCGACCACTCCGTGATGGTCGACCACTACGGCACGAAGGATTCGCTCGACCTCAACATGCGGCTCGAGTTCCAGCGCAACCGCGAGCGCTACCAGTTCATGAAGTGGGGCATGCAGGCGTTCAGCACTTTCGGCGTGGTGCCCCCGGGCTTCGGCATCGTGCATCAGGTCAACCTGGAGTACCTGGCCCGCGGCGTCCATGAAGATGCGAAGGGGGTGCGCTACTTCGACTCGCTCGTCGGCACCGACAGCCACACCACGATGATCAACGGGGTGGGCGTGGTCGCGTGGGGCGTGGGCGGCATCGAGGGCGAGGCCGCGATGCTGGGCCAGCCCGTGTACTTCCTCACGCCCGACGTCGTGGGCTTCGAGCTCTCCGGCCGCCTGCGCGAAGGCGTGACCGCCACCGACCTCGTGCTCACCGTCACCGAGATGCTGCGCAAGCACAAGGTCGTGGGCAAGTTCGTCGAGTTCTTCGGCGAGGGCACGCGCAGCCTCTCGGTGCCCGACCGCGCGACCATCGGCAACATGGCGCCGGAGTATGGCGCGACCATGGGCTTCTTCCCGGTCGACGAGAAGACCGTCGAGTACTTCAAGGGCACGGGCCGCACCGCCGAGGAGATCGACTTCCTCGAGGGCTATTTCCGCGCGCAGGGCATGTTCGGCGTGCCGATGCCCGGCGAGATCGACTACTCCTCCACGCTGAAGCTCGACCTCGGCACTGTGACGCCGAGCCTGTCGGGGCCGAAGCGCCCGCAGGACCGCATCGAGCTCGGCAACGTGGCCGCGAACTTCCGCGATCTGTACGCGAAGCCGGTGGTCGAGAACGGCTTCGGCCGGCCGGCCGAGACGCTGCAGACGCGGCACCTGCTCAAGCTGGGCGAGGAGATGAGCCAGCCCAGCCCGGACAACCCGCCGACGCCGCTGGCCGCGCCGCGCTTCGAGGCGGAGATGGAGGCGAACAAGCCCACGCTGCCCGCCGCGCATGCGGTCGCGGAGCCGCCGCGCACGTCGGTGCAGGACATCACCATCGGCAACGGCGACATCCTCATCGCGGCCATCACGAGCTGCACCAACACCTCCAACCCCGGCGTGCTCCTCGCCGCCGGCCTGCTCGCGAAGAAGGCGGTGAAGAAGGGGCTGCGCGTCAAGCCGCACATCAAGACGTCGCTCGCCCCCGGCTCGCGCATCGTCACCGAGTATTTCGAGAAGACGGGCCTGCTGCCCTACCTCGAGCAGCTCGGCTTCTCGGTCGTGGGCTATGGCTGCACGACCTGCATCGGCAACTCGGGCGACCTGGCGCCGGAGATCAACGAGGCCATCGCGCAGAGCGACCTCGTGTGCGCGGCGGTGCTCTCGGGCAACCGCAACTTCGAGGCGCGCATCCACCCGAACATCAAGGCGAACTTCCTGGCGAGCCCGCCGCTCGTGGTCGCCTACGCCATCGCGGGCACGGTGCTCACCGACCTGATGACGCAGCCCGTCGGCCAGGGTTCGGACGGCAAGGACGTGTGGCTGGGCGACATCTGGCCCACGAGCGAGGAGATCCATGCGCTGATGAAGCACGCGCTGTCCGGGTCGATGTACCGCAGGAACTACGGCAAGGTGAAGTCGGAGCCCGGCGCGCTGTGGCAGGACGTCAATGGCGTGAGCGGGCAGACCTACACGTGGCCCGCGAGCACGTACATCGCGCAGCCTCCGTTCTTCGAAACCTTTGAGCTTGCCGAACCCGCGGCGCGCGATGCCGAGTCGGTCACGGTGCGCGATGCCCGCGTCATCGCGCTCTTCGGCGACTCGATCACCACCGACCACATTTCGCCGGCCGGCTCGATCAAGGACACGTCGCCCGCCGGCAAGTACCTGCTGTCGCATGGCGTGCAGAAGCCCGACTTCAACAGCTACGGTTCGCGGCGCGGCAACCACGAGGTGATGATGCGCGGCACCTTCGCGAACGTGCGCATCAAGAACCTGATGATTCCCGCGCGCGACGACGGCGCGCGCGAGGAGGGCGGCGTGACGCTGTATCGCGATGCGCAGGGCGCGGCCGAGAAGATGTCGATCTACGACGCGGCGATGAAGTACGTGGCCGAAGGGCGCAACACCGTCATCTTCGCGGGCGAGGAATACGGCACGGGTTCCTCGCGCGACTGGGCGGCCAAGGGCACCCAGCTGCTGGGCATCAAGGCCGTGATCGCGCGCAGCTTCGAGCGCATCCACCGCAGCAACCTCGTGGGCATGGGCGTGCTGCCGCTGCAGTTCCAGGGCAGCGACACCTGGCAGTCGCTGCGGCTGGACGGGAGGGAACTCGTCGACGTGGTGCCCGATCCGCAACTCAGGCCGCAAAGCGACGCCAGGCTGATCGTGACGCGGGCGGACGGGACGAAGCAGGAAGTCACCGTGACGCTGCGCATCGACACGCCGATCGAGGTGGACTACTACCTGCACGGCGGCATTCTTCCGTACGTGCTGCGGCAGTTGCTCGCGGACTGAACGAGGATTCGGGAGCCCCGGCAATCCCGGGCTTCCCAGCGACCGCCGAGCGACAATGTTCCATCGATGAACCAGCAACTGCTGATCGCGGGCGGCGGCATCGGCGGGCTCGCCGCCGCGCTCGCCGCTGCGCGCGCGGGCTGGGAGTCGTCGGTGTTCGAGCAGGCCACGGCGTTCGGCGAAGTCGGCGCGGGCCTGCAGATCGGCCCCAACGCCGCGCGCATCCTTCGCGAGTGGGACCTGCTGCAGGGCGATTTCGCGCAGCAGGTGGCGCGGCCGCGTTCCCTGCGCATCCACGATGCCTTGAGCGGACGCGAACTCGCCTCGATGCGCCTGGACGATTTCGAACGCCGCTATGGCGCGCCCTACCTGACCGCGCATCGCGCCGACCTGCATGCCGCGCTGCTCGATGCCGCGCAAGCGGCCGGTGCGCGCCTGCATCCGGGCGCACAGGTGCTTTCCGCCGACAACTGGGAAGGGCAGGTTCACGTCGACCTGGAGGGCGGCTTCTCGGCGGAGGGTGACGCGCTGATCGGCGCGGACGGCCTGTGGAGCCGGGTGCGCCGGCACGTCGTGGGGCCGGCCGAGCCGCGGTTCACCGGGCACGTGGCCTATCGCGGCCTGGCGCTGCAGGCATCGCTGCCCGAGCCGGCGCGCACGAACGACGTGTGCGCGTGGCTGGGGCCGCGTCTGCACCTGGTGGCGTATCCCGTGCGTGCGGGCGAGTGGCTGAACGTCTTCTGCGCGGTCGACGGCCAGGCGCCCGGCGATGCGGCGAGCTGGGAGCATCCGGGCGCGCAGGACGACTTGTTGCGCGCCATGGGCCCCGCTTCATCCGCCGTGCGCGGCATCGTCGAAGCGATCCCGCAGTGGCGGCTGTGGGCGCTGCATGCGCGGCGGCCCCTGAAGTCGCCCGCGGGCATGGCGCGCGGCCGCATCGCATTGCTCGGCGATGCGGCGCATCCGATGCTGCCGTATCTCGCGCAGGGCGCGGGCATGGCGCTGGAGGATGCACGCGCGTTGCAGCGCGAGCTGTCGGCGGAACTGCTCGATGGCGACGTGCAAGGCGCGCTGCGGCGCTATGCGCAGAGCCGCTGGGCACGATGCGCGCGCGTGCAGGCGCGCTCGCAGCGCAACGCGGGCATCTTTCATGCGGGCGGGTTCGTGCGATTCGGCCGCAACCTTTCGCTGCGCCTGTTCGGCGAGCGGCTGCTCGATGTGCCGTGGCTGTATGCCGATTGATGCCCGGGTCCCGCGCACCGGCTTGCGGGCAGAATCGATACCGATGACACATCTGCCGCCCCGACTTCGAAACCGCGCATGAAATCCGCTGCCCGGACTCCTGTCCTCGTCGGCATCGGCGTGGCCCACCAGCGCGAGGACGACTGGCGCCTCGCGCTCGAGCCGCTGGACCTGATGCTGCACGCGGTGCGTGCCGCCGGCGGCGACGCTGGCGGCGCGGCGGCTCTGGCGGGTGCGCAGTGGATCGCGGTACCGCGTGGCCGGTGGAAGTACACCGATCCCGCGGGCGCGATCGCGCGAGCGGTCGGCGCCGGCGGCGCCACGTCCGTGCTGGCGAGCGTGGGCGTGTCGCAGCAGACGCTCCTGGCCGAGGCCTGCGGGCGCATCGCGCGCGGCGAGGCGCACACCACCCTCGTGGCCGGCTCCGACGCGGGCTACCGCATCCTGCGCGCGCAGATCGCCGGCGAGAGGGCGACCGAGCGCGCCGAGCCGGGCGCGCCCGACGAGTACTGGGAACCCGAGGAAGATCTACGCCACCCCGTCGAGAAGCGCGCCGGCCTGGCGATGCCGGTCGGCCTGTACGCCATCCTGGAAAGCGCGTTCCGTCATGCGCACGGCTGGAGCGTCGAGGAGCATCGCGACCGGCTTGCGAATCTGTACGCAGGCTTCGCTCGCGTGGCAGCCGCGAACCCGGACGCGTGGTCCCGCCGCGCGCTCACGCCCGCCGACATCCGCGAGGCCGGCCCGCGCAATCCGATGCAGGCGTTCCCGTACACCCGCCTTCACTGCTCGACATGGAACGTGGATCAGGCCGCAGCGCTGCTCTTCTGCTCCGCCGAGCGCGCGGAAGCGCTGGGCATTCCGCGCGCGAAGTGGATCTATCCCGTGGCGAGCACGGAATCGAATCACATGGCGGCCGTCTCGACGCGGGCGTGCCTGCACGAATGTGTCGGCGCCGCGGTCGCCGGACGCGCCGCCCTCGACGCCGCGGGGCTGCGCCCCGAAGACCTCGACGTGGTCGACCTGTACAGCTGCTTCCCGATCGCGGTGGAGTCGTATGCACAGGCGCTCGGCCTGCCGCTCGATCGCGAACTGACGATCACCGGCGGCATGGCCTTCGCGGGCGGACCGTTCAACAACTACCAGTTCCAGAGCACGGCGCGCGCGGCTCGATTGCTGCGCGAAGGCCGGGGCCCCCATGCGCTCGTGTCCTGCGTGTCCGGAATCCTGACCAAGCAGGGCTTCGGCATCTGGAGCCGCGAAGCGCCGGCGGCGGGTTTCGTCCAGCTCGACCTGAGCGACGAAGTCGCGCGCCGTTCGACGGTCCTCGACGTCCGCGACGCGTACACGGGCCCGGCGACCGTCGCCGGATTCACCGTCGTCCACGGCCGCGGCGTGGCGCCGCGCGGCGTCGTGCTCGTCGACACGCCGCAGGGCGAGCGCGCGCTGGCGACCACCGAAGACCCGGCGTGGGTCGAGCGCTTGCAGCAGGAGGAGTGGGTCGGTCGCGGCGTCGACGTCGAAGGGGTCGGCCTGAGGCCGTGAACCGCGCGGCTACAGGTCCGTCCGCAACTTCCAGATCTCCGGAAACAGCACCACGTCGAGCATCTTGCGCAGGTAGCTCACGCCGCCGGTGCCGCCCGTGCCGCGCTTGAAGCCGATGATGCGTTCGACCGTCGTCACGTGGCGAAAGCGCCAGAGGCGGAACGCATCCTCCAGGTCGATGAGTTCCTCCGCGAGCTGATACAGGTCCCAGTGCGCTCCGGGCTCACGGTAGATGGAGAGCCAGGCCTGCTCCACCGCGTCGCTGGCGACGTGAGCCTGTGTCCAGTCGCGCTCGATGCACTCGGCAGGCAGCGCGTAACCCCGGCGCGCCAGCAGGCGCAGCGCTTCGTCGTAGAGCGAGGGCGACTCGTACGCCTGCCGCACGACCGCGAGGCGATCGTCGCGATGCTCGTGCGGCTTGAGCATCGCGGCGTTCTTGTTGCCCAGCAGGAACTCGACGCAGCGGTACTGCCAGCTCTGGAAGCCGCTCGAATTCGCGAGGTAGGGCCGGATCGCGCTGTACTCGGTGGGCGTCATCGTCGCCAGCACGTCCCAGGCATGCACCAGCTGTTCGAAGATGCGCGACACGCGCGCGAGCATCTTGAAGGCCGGCGCGAGTTCGTCGCGCGCGACGTGCGCGATGGCCGCGCGCAGCTCGTGCAGCATCAGCTTCATCCACAGCTCGCTCGTCTGGTGCTGCACGATGAAGAGCATCTCGTTGTGGTCGGGCGAGAGCGGCTTCTGCGCGGCCAGGATCGCATCGAGCTGCAGGTAGTCGCCATAGCTCATGTCGCCGCTGAAATCGAGCTGCGCCTTTTCGTCGCGGACGATGTACTCGGGCTTGTTCGCGTCGTTCACGTCACGGCCTGCCGGCGATCGAATTCGGGGCGCTTCCATTCGGCGGTGGCGAGGACCTCGCGCAGATGCTCCACCGCGTTCCACACGTCTTCAAATCCGAGATAGAGCGGCGCGAAGCCGAAGCGCAGGATGTCCGGCGCGCGAAAGTCGCCGATGACGCCACGCGCGATGAGCGCCTGCACGATGGCGTACGCGCCGTCCGAACGCGCGAGGCACACCTGCGAGCCGCGCCGTGCATGCTCGCGCGGTGTCACGAGGGTGAGTCCCTGAGCGCCGCACCGGGTCTCGACGAGTTCGATGAAGAGATCGGTGAGCGCGAGCGACTTCGCGCGCAGCGCGCGCATGCCGCCTGCGGCTTGCGCGGCCAGCAGCGTGTCGAGCCCGCATTCGAGCGCCGTCATGGCGAGCACGGGCTGCGTGCCGCACAAATAGCGCGAGATGCCGGCCGCGGGGCGATACGCCGGATCGAATGCGAACGGCGCCTCGTGGCCGAACCAGCCGGAGAGCGGCTGCACGAACCGGGCGACATGCCGCGGATGCACCCACACGAACGCGGGTGCGCCCGGCCCGCCATTGAGATATTTGTAGCCGCAGCCGACCGCGAAGTCCGCATCCGCGCCGGGGAGGTCGACTTCGACCGCGCCTGCGCTGTGCGCGAGGTCCCAGACGACGAGCGCGCCCGCGTCGTGGGCGGCGCGCGTGAGGGCATGCATGTCGTGCATCGCGCCGGTGCGGTAGTTGACGTGCGTGAGCAGGAGCACGGCGGTCTCTTCGTTCAATGTGCCCGCGATGCCGGAAGGGTCGTCGACGAGGACGAGGCGGCCGCCGCGTTCGCGGCACAGCGACTCGGCGATGTAGAGATCGGTCGGGAAGTTGCTGCGCTCGCTGACGACGGTGCGCCGCGGCGATGCATTCGAAGCGGCCATCGACAGCGCCGCGCTCAGCACCTTGAACAGGTTGATGGAGGTGCCGTCGGTACACACGACTTCGCCCGGACCCGCGCCGACGAGCGTGGCGAGCTTGTCGCCCAGCCGCCGCGGCATCTCGAACCAGCCGGCGGTGTTCCACGAGCGGATCAGGCCCGTGCCCCATTCCTCGGACACGGCCTGCGCGACGCGCGCCGGCGCGCTCTTCGGCATGACGCCGAGCGAATTGCCATCGAGATAGATCACGCCGGGCGGCACCGCGAACAGCTCGCGAAGCATTCGCAGCGGATCGCTTGCATCGCGATCGCGGCATTGCGCGAGCGTCGCGGTCATGTCGGTGCCGATGCCGGAGAAGGCGTCATCCGCCGCAGCTTACGGCATTGCGGGATCGCCCGGGAAGGGCGGCAGGCCATGGCGCGCGCGGGCGAGTTCGCAGGCGTCGCTGCCGGGCTCGAGCTCGCGGCACGGGCCCGGCCGCCATTCATAAATGCCGCAGGAGGCGCGCACGCCGATCCTGCCGGTCAGCGCCGCGCAGCGCGGCGGCTGGTGGTCGGTGCCGCGCATGCGGCACAGCGTGCCGTTGACTTCGACG
>NZ_JBFWNP010000035.1:0-60901 GCF_050250995.1 Ramlibacter sp. | reverse complement strand
CGACGGAGAGCTTGCCCATGGCGTGACGGTGCATCACCGCGACGCGCTCGAAGCCGTGCAGACGGAGTTCCGCGGCATCGCGGGCGTGTCGGCGATCGTGTATGAGCAAACCTGCGCGGCCGAGAAGCGGCGGCGGCGCAAGCGGGGCCAGTTGGCGGACCCCGACCGGCGCGTTTTCATTCATGAGAAGGTGTGCGAAGGCTGCGGCGACTGCTCGATTCAGTCGAACTGCATCTCCATCGAACCGAAGGAGACGCCGTTCGGCCGCAAGCGCGCCATCAACCAGAGCGCCTGCAACAAGGACTTCTCGTGCGTGAAGGGCTTCTGCCCGAGCTTCGTGGAACTCGAAGGCGTGACGTTGAAGAAGCCCGACGCGTCTGCCCTCGACAAATTGCTGGGCGAGCTGGGGCGCGATCTGCCGCAGCCCGACTTGCCGATCCATGCCGGCGCTTTCAACATCTACATCACGGGCATTGGCGGTTCCGGCGTGCTCACGTCAGGATCCCTGCTGGGATCGGCCGCACATTTCGACGGCAAGCGGGCGAGCGTGCTGGACTTCACGGGTCTTGCACAGAAGAACGGCGCGGTGATCAGTCAGGTGCGCGTGGCGTCCGCGTCCGATGCGATCCACGCGTCGCGCGTGGACCCGGCATCGGTGGACCTGCTGCTGGGGGCGGACACCGTCGTCTCCGCCTCGGCGGACGCGCTGCTGCGCCTGTCCGCCGGGCGCACGGCGACGGTGCTCAATACGGACGAAACACCGACCGCCGACTTCGTTGCCAATCGCGATGCAGAAGTGCCCTCTGCCACGTTGCTGGAACGCGTGCGCGAACGAACCCGAGCCGGCGCTTTCCACGCGCTCGGTTTCGGTGGGCTGTGCCGCGCGATCTTCGGCGATACCGTCGCGTCGCACACGTTCATGTTGGGGTATGCGTGGCAGAAGGGCCTGGTTCCCGTCTCCGCCGCTGCACTGATCGAAGCCATCGAGCGCAACGGGGCTGCCGTCGCGATGAACAAGAGCGCGTTCCAGTGGGGCCGCGTCGCCGCCGACCGGCTGGAGAGGCTGGAGAGTGCTCTCGGGCTGCGTGCCGCGCCCGCTGCGTCGACCGAGCCGCTCGACGCGCTGCTCGCTCGGCTTCGCAACGAGCTCACCGCGTATCAGCACAGCGCTCACGCCGCGCGGTTCGGAGCGGTTGTGGCACAGGTGCAGCGCGCCGAGGCCGCCGTGCATCCCGGTGCCGAGCAGTTGACACGCATCGTCGCCCGCGCTGTCTTCCGCGCGATGGCGTACAAGGACGAATACGAAGTTGCGCGCCTGTACGCCGCGCCCGAATTCCGTGCGTCGCTCGCAGCCGAATTCGACCGCAGCCGCAAAGTCTCGGTGTGGTTGTCGCCGCCGCTGCTGGCCCGCAAGGACCCGGCAACGGGGCGTCCGAAGAAGATGAAGTTCGGCCCGTGGATCTTCCCCGTCATGAAGGGGCTCGCGGCCCTGCGGCTCCTGCGTGGCACGCCGCTGGATGTGTTCGGCTACACCGCCGAGCGCCGTGCCGAGCGACACCATGCGCAGACCTTCGAGTCGGACATCCTGCAACTGCTGGAGACGCCTGCGGAGCGCACGCTGGCGCAGGTGCAGGCGCTGGCCCGCGCCGCCAACGAAGTCCGGGGCTTCGGGCCGGTGAAGGAGGTGGCCTTGCGCCGTTACGCTGCCGCGCGCGAACGCATCCTAGCGGGAGACGGTCAGGCAATGGCCATGCGTCCGTCGCCGATCCATTTCATGAAATCCGTTTGAGCGGCGATGCCATGCTGACTGAAGATCATCGAATGCTGCGGGACAGCCTGCGCACTTTTTCGCGCGAGCGGCTCGCGCCCACGGCGGCCGACCGCGACCGGACGGGTGAGTTTCCGCTGGGGCTCTTGCGTGAGCTGGGCGAACTCGGCGCCATGGGGATCACTGTGTCGGACGAATGGGGTGGTGCCGGAATGGACTACCGCAGCGTGGCCCTGGCCCTGGAGGAGATCGCAGCCGGCGACGGCGCGATCTCCACGATCGTCAGCGTGCAGAACTCGCTGGCCTGCGGCATCCTGGACAAGTGGGGCAATGATGCGCAGAAGGAGCGCTGGCTTCGACCGCTCGCACAGGGGTCGGTGCTGGGATGCTTCTGCCTCACCGAGCCGCACACCGGGTCGGACGCCTCGGCCATCCGCACCAGCGCCCGTCGCGAAGGCGACGGGTGGGTGCTCGACGGAGTGAAGCAGTTCATCACGACCGGCAGGCACGCCGACGTGGCGATTGTCTTCGCGGTCACCGACAAGCAGGCCGGCAAGAAGGGAATCTCCTGTTTCCTGGTGCCCACGTCCGCTGCGGGCTACCGTGCCGACCGGCTGGAGGAGAAGCTCGGCCAACACGCCTCGGACACCGCGCAGGTCGTGCTCGAGAACTGCCGAGTCGCCGCGGATGCCGTTGTCGGGCCGGTCGGCGAGGGCTATCGCATCGCGCTGTCCAACCTGGAAGCCGGGCGCATCGGGATTGCGGCGCAGAGCATCGGCATGGCACGCGCCGCGCTCCACGCGGCGGTGCGGTACGCACAGGAGCGCCACACCTTCGGCCGTCCACTGCATGAACACCAGGCCGTCGGGTTCCGCCTGGCCGACATGGCGACCGAAGTCGAGGCGGCGCGTCAACTCGTGTGGCATGCAGCGTCGCTCAAGGATGCCGGCGAGAGTTCCCTCACCGCGGCGTCGATGGCGAAATTGTTCGCCTCCGAAATGGCGGAGCGGGTGTGCTCCGCGGCGATCCAGATCCACGGCGGCTACGGCTATGTGCGTGACTTCCCGGTGGAACGCATCTACCGCGACGTGCGCGTCTGCCAGATCTATGAAGGCGCAAGCGACATCCAGCGCATGGTCATCGCCCGATCCCTGGTCGACTCCAACTCTTCTTTGTCCTGAGGTCCTGAAATGAATGATCCCATCGTCATCGTCGGCGCGGCGCGCACCCCCATGGGCGCGTTCCAGGGCGACTTCGCCGCCCTTGCCGCGCACGACCTCGGCGGCGTTGCCATCCGCGCCGCGGTCGCGCGGGCCGGCATTCCGACAGACGCCGTTGGCGAGGTTCTGTTCGGCAATTGCCTGATGGCGGGCCAGGGTCAAGCGCCTGCGCGCCAGGCCGTGTTCAAGGCCGGCTTGCCCCACAGCACCGGCGCTGTGACCCTGTCGAAGATGTGCGGGTCGGGCATGATGGCCGCGATTCTGGCGCACGACATGCTCGTGGCCGGCAGTCACGAGGTGATGGTTGCGGGCGGCATGGAGAGCATGACCAATGCGCCTTATCTGCTACTCAAGGGCCGCGCGGGTTACCGGATAGGCCACGACAAGATCTACGACCACATGATGCTCGACGGGCTTGAAGATGCGTATCAGCCGGGGCGCTCGATGGGCGCCTTCGGCGAGGACTGCGCGGCCCGTTACGGCTTCACTCGGGAGCAGCAGGACGCCTTTGCAATTGCATCCGTCACCCGCGCGAAGCAGGCGACGGAGAGCGGCGCCTTCCGGGCGGAGATTGCGCCGGTGACCGTGAAAGACCGCGCCGGCGAACGCGTCATCGGCATTGACGAGGGGCCGGGCAAGGTGAACCTGGACAGGATGGCGCAGCTGAAGCCAGCGTTCAAGAAGGACGGGACGATCACCGCGGCGTCCTCCTCGTCGATCAATGACGGAGCGGCGGCATTGGTCATGATGCGGGAAAGCACGGCAGCCACCTTGGGCGTCCAGCCTCTGGCCCGGATCGTGGGCCATGCCTCCCATGCGCAGGAGCCCGAGTGGTTCAGCACGGCTCCCGTCGGCGCGACGCAGAAACTGCTCACGAAGACCGGCTGGAAGACGGCGGACGTGGACTTGTGGGAAGTCAACGAGGCCTTCGCGGTCGTGCCGATGGCTTTGATGAGAGAGCTGACGGTTGCGCACGATATCGTGAACGTCAATGGTGGCGCCTGTGCGCTGGGCCACCCTATCGGAGCCTCGGGAGCACGTGTCTTGGTGACGCTCATGCATGCCTTGATGGCGCGCGGTGGCCGGCGTGGCGTAGCGACGCTGTGCATCGGGGGCGGGGAGGCGACCGCGGTGGCGGTAGAACTTGTCTCATGAGCGTCGGGGACACATGAGTTGCTTGACGCTTGCGAACCGGGGTGTACCGTAACCGCTTCACGTCCATGGGTGTCCAGCTTGACATTCTCACCTTGATGTAGTTACATTAACCTGTGCACGTCACCTACGACCCCATGAAGCGGGAGCGGACGTTGCTGGAGCGAGGGCTGGATTTCGCCGATGCAGCCATCGTCTTCCAAGGCCCCACCTTCGACATTGTCGACACGCGCAAGGCGTATGGTGAGGTCCGTATCGTCGCTTACGGGCTGCTTGGCAATCGGATGGTCGTCGTTGCATACACGCCGCGTGGCGCGGATCGCCACGTCTTCAGCATGAGGAAAGCCAATGAACGCGAGCAAGTCCGAATCGCGCCGCTCCTTCGGGTCTGATTTGAAGCGGGTCGACGCACACAAGATCGCGGACCACGAATACGAGGAGATTCCTGAACTCACCGACGAGATGCTGGCGCGCGGCACCGTCAACAAGGGCGGACGCCCCGTGTCCCCCAACCCACGTCGCCAGCTCACGCTGCGCCTGCCCGCCGACGTCATCGAACGTTGGCGCGCCACCGGTCCCGGCTGGCAGACGCGGATGGCGGAACGGCTCTCGCGAGTCCGTTGAATCGCCGATGAAAACGGGCTGCGCGGTGGAACACCGGCAGCCCGTGGAAGAAGGCGTCTGCGGTGTGGTACCGGACCGCATCCTGAACCAGGGTTCAGGGGGGCGAGGTCAACCCGTCGTTGGGTTCATCTGACGCGAGATGATCACGCTCGATGGGCGATGTTCCAGGCCCTTGCTCAATGAGCATTGGTTCAAGGAAATATAAAGCCCGGTACGGGCCGCAGACGAGGTCATTGTAGGGGCGTGCGGCCGCGCGTGGGGCAAATTCGCACTGCATCCATGAGCGCGCCAAGGGTTCTTGACAACGCGCGCGCGAACTCAACTAGATCAGGTGCCCGTCGTCGCCGAGCACGCGATCGAGCCGCTCGATCAGCGGGCGCAGGCGGGCGTCTTCGCCGGCCGCCGATGAAGACGACGAAGCAGGCGCGGGCGCGGGCGCGGGCACGCTACGGTCCGCCACGTCGAATGCGAGATTGAGCGCGGCGAGCACGGCGATGCGATCGCGCGCCTTCACCTTGCCCGCGTCGCGGATCTTGCACATGGCGGTGTCCACGCGCTCCACCGCTTCGAGCAGGCGCTGCTCGCCGCCTTCGGGGCAGCCGAGCAGGTAGCTCTGGCCCATGATCTGGACTTCGAGTTGCTTCACGGGACGAATCAGGACTGCAGGTCGGGCAGGCGTTCGAGCAGGGCGTCGACGCGTGCGCGGGCGGCGGAGAGGCGCGACTTGAGCGAGTCGCGTTCCTGCGTGAGCAGCTCCGTCTGTTCGGCGAGCAGCGCATTCGTGCGTTGCAGCTCCTCGTAGCGTACGAGCAAGCGCTCGACGCGGTCGGCGAGAAGGTCCATCTGCGAAGCGCTGGCCATGGCGTCGATTGTAGGGGGGCAGCCGAAAAAGTCCGCCTAGAATCAAGGGGTTGGTGCTCGCGGTGTGGTTCGCATGCCGCAGTTCAACGGGAAGCAGGGAGCGCCCCGCCGGCTCATGCCATGTCGCATGGGACCGAGGGGTTGCCAACCTGCGCTGCCCCCGCAACGGTAAGCGGCAGGAGCGCGTCCACGCGTTCCCGCTCCATCGGCAAAGCCACTGGGACGGTCTGAAACAGCCGTCCTGGGAAGGTGATGGAGTCGTCGTCCGCCAGCCCGGATACCGGCCAACGAGGGGGTCGCGGCGTGAGCCGCGGCCATGTTGCCCATGCGCCGGCGGGGAAGCCGGCGAGGGCGATTCGCTTGTTTTCATTTTCATCATGACCACTTCCGTGCAACGCACGTGCCTCGCCGCGCTTCCGCTGGCGCTCGCCGCCGCATTTCCGTCCTCCCCCGCCTTCGCGCAATCCATGCTGCGCGAAACCGTCGTCACCGCCAACCGCGTCGAGACGCGCGCCGACGAGCTCGTGAGCGATGTCAAGGTGATCGGCCGCGCCGAGATCGAGGCGTCCACCGCGCGCACGCTCACCGAACTGCTCGCGCGCCGCGCGGGCGTGCAGACTTCGGCCAACGGCGGGCGGGGCAAGCAGTCGAGCGTCTTCATCCGCGGCGCGGAGAACCGCCACACCATCGTGATGGTCGATGGCGTGCGACTCGGCTCCGCCACCGCGGGCATCCCGAGCTGGGAGACGATTCCCGTCGACATGATCGAGCGCATCGAAGTGCTCAAGGGCCCGGCGTCCGCGCTCTACGGCAGCGACGGCGTGGGCGGCGTGGTCCATGTCATCACGCGCAAGGGGCGCGAAGGCTTCCATCCGAATGCGGCGCTGACCGTCGGCAGCGACCACCATTTCACCGCGGCGGCAGGCGCCGTGGGCGGCAGCGGCGCGCTGACGTATGCGGTGGGCGTGCAGCGGCAGCGCGAGCGCGGCTTCGATGCCACCCAGCCCTACGCGCCCTTCGGCAACCACAACCCGGACATCGATCCGTTCCGCCAGGATGCCGTCAACGCATCCCTCGGCTGGGCGTTCGGCAAGTCCTGGCGCTTCGACGCCGGCCTCATGCACTCCGACGGCATCAGTGCGTTCGACGACGGCCCCGGCATCCGCTCGAGCACGGTGATCCGCGCGCTGACGGCGCATGCGGGCGTGAAGGGCACGGTCCTGCCCGGCTGGCGGACGTCGCTGACCGTGTCGCAGGGCAAGGACACGGCCAACACGATCGTCGCGAGTTTCCCCGGCGCCTTCGAGACGCGCGAGACGCAATGGAGCTGGCAGAACGACGTCGAGACACCGCTCGGCGTGGTGGTTGCCGGCCTGGAGCGGCGCGAACAGGACATCTCGGCGACGACGGCCTACACCGTCACGAACCGCGTGATCGACTCCGTCTTCGCCGGCCTGAACGGAAGCGCCGGCCGCCACACGTGGCAGGCGAACGTGCGGCGCGACCGCAACTCGCAGTTCGGCAGCGCCGACACGGCGTTCGCGGGCTACGGCTTCAAGCTCACGCCCGAATGGCGCGTGCATGCGTCGCATGGCACGTCGTTCGTCGCGCCTTCGTTCAACCAGCTGTACTTCCCGATGTTCGGCAATCCGCTGCTGCAGCCGGAAAAGGGCCGGAACACCGACGTCGGCGTGACGTACACGCGCGGCGCGCACGAAGTGAAGCTCGTTCGCTTCGACAACCGCATCCGCGGCTTCATGACCAACACCACGCTGCCGCAGAACGTGCCGCGCGCGCGCATCGACGGCTGGACGCTCGGCTACGACGGCAAGGCGACCGAACGCCTGCACGTCAATGCGAACCTGGAGCTGCTGGACCCGCGAAACGAAACGAATGGCACCCTGCTGCCGCGCCGGGGCAAGCGGCAGTTCACCGTTGCGGCCGATTACAAGGTGGGCGCCTGGGGCTTCGGCGGCGCGCTCGTGCATGTGGGCGTTCGTTTCGACGACGCCGCGAACCGCACGCCGCTCGCGGCTTACACCACGCTCGACCTGCACGCCGACTGGCAGTTCGCGCGGGACTTCAGCCTGCAGGCGAAGCTGAACAACCTGACCGACAAGCGCTACGAAACCGCGTACGGCTACAACCAGCCCGGCCGTGGCGCGTTTGTCACCCTGCGCTGGCAGCCCAAATAATTGGGGTCAGATCCCAATTGATTCCATGATCTCCATTCCCCGCGGCCCGCAACGCATCGTCTGCCTCACCGAGGAGGCGACGGAGTGGCTGTACCTGCTCGGTGAGGAGTCGCGAATCGTCGGCATCTCCGGCTACACGGTGCGCCCGCGCCGTGCGCGCGAGGAAAAGCCGAAGGTGAGCGCCTTCCTCACGGCGAAGATCGACCGCATCCTGGAACTGAAGCCCGACTGCGTGTTCGGCTTCTCCGACCTGCAGGCGGACATCGCGGCGGCGCTCGTGAGGAAGGGCGTGCAGGTCACGATCTTCAACCAGCGCAGCGTCGAGGAGATTTTCTCGATGCTGTATCAGGTGGCGGCGATGGTCGGCTGCGAAGCCCGCGGCGTGTCGCTGCTGGAGGCAATGTGTTCGCGTCTCGGCGAGATCGAAGCCGCGGGCCGTGCCCTGCCGCGCCGCCCGCGCGTCTACTTCGAGGAATGGGACGAGCCCGCGATCAGCGGCATCCGCTGGGTGTCGGAGCTCGTCGGCATTGCCGGCGGCGACGACGTGTTCCCCGAACTCGCCGTGCAGGCGATGGGCAAGGACCGGATCATCGCGGATCGGCACGAGATCGCGAGGCGCGATCCCGAGCTGATCTTCGGCTCGTGGTGCGGCAAGAAGTTCCGGCCGGAGAAGGTGGCGGCGCGCGAGGGTTTTGGCCAGGTGGATGCCGTGAGGAACGGGCAGCTGTTCGAGATCAAGTCGGCCGACATCCTGCAGCCGGGTCCGGCGGCCCTGACCGACGGGGTGGAGCAGTTGCATCGGCGAATCCTTGCGTGGAGTGCGGCGCATGCTTAGGCGCGTGGCGGCGCTGCTCTTGCTTCCGATGTTCTTGCTCATGACGGTGCAGGCCCGCGCCGCCGTTGTCGATGACCGCGGCGCGAGGATCGCGCTCGCCAAGCCGCCGCAGCGCATCGTCACCCTTCTTCCATCGCTCACCGAAACTGTGTGCGAGCTCGGCGCCTGCGAACGCCTCGTCGGCGTCGACGATTACTCCAACTGGCCGGCGCAGGTTGCGCGACTGCCGCACGTCGGCGGCGTGGACGATGCGAGCATCGAACGCATCGTGGCGCTGAAGCCCGATCTCGTGCTGCTGTCTTCCTCGTCGCGTGCCTTGCAGCGCCTGGAGAGCCTGGGCGTGAAGGTGATGGGGCTCGACCTCAAGACCTTCGACGACGTGCGGCGCGCGCTGCTGCGCGTTTCGCAGGTTGTCGGAGCCGGCGATGCCGAAGCGATCTGGAAGCGCATGAATGCGCGCATCGATGCCGCCGCGGCAGCATTGCCGGCGAACGCGCGCGGCACGACCGTCTATTACGAAGTGAGCGGCGGCGGCTATGCGGCCAGCGCCTCGTCGCACGTCGGCGCCGTGCTCGCGAGGCTGGGCGCGGTGAACGTCGTGCCGGGCGAGCTCGGCACCGTGCCGAAGCTCAATCCCGAGTTTGTCGTCCGTGCCGATCCTCAGCTCGTCATGGCGAGCCGGCGCGAGATCGACGAACTCGCTGCCCGGCCCGGATGGCATCGCATTCGCGCGATTCGCGACAAGCGCGTCTGCACGTTCGCGCCCGCCGAGGGGGACGTGCTCGCGCGTCCCGGGCCGCGCATGGGCGAAGCGGCGGAAATCCTCGCGCGCTGCCTTGCGACTCCTTTCTCCGCCGCTGGACGAGGGCCGGGGTGGGGGCAGGGCGCGGCACCCAGGCGTCCTGCGCCGTGACGCCCGCTCGCCTCGCGCTCCTGCTCGCCGCGGCGTCGCTCGCGCTGGTCGCCCTCGGCACCGCCGTCGGCAGCCTCGGCTGGGAGCCGCTTTGGAGCGCGGGCGAGGCCACGAGCGCCATCCTCTGGGACATCCGTCTGCCGCGCAGCCTCGGCGCGTGGATGACCGGCGCGCTGCTCGGACTGGCAGGCGCGGTCGCGCAGGGGCTGTTCCGCAATCCGCTGGCCGATCCCTACCTGCTCGGCAGCGCGACGGGCGCCGCGTTCGGCGTCGCGGTGCTGCTCGTCGTGCTCGGCGCGTCGCCCGTCGCCGCGGGCGGCTGGCTCGCGCGGCTCGGCATGACGGGCGCGGGATTCGCGGGCGCCATCGTCGCGGTGCTGGTCACGCTGGGCCTCGCCAAGGGCGTGCAGCACACCTTGCGGCTGCTGCTGGCCGGCGTGATCGTCGGCATGGTGTTCGGCGCATTCTCCGCGCTCGTCATGTTCCGCGTGCCCGACATCATGCGGACGATGCAGGCCTTCCTGCTCGGCACGACCGGCTTTCTCGGATGGGGCAATGTCGCGGTGCTCGCCATCGTGCTTGCCGTTTCCTGCACCGCCGCCGTCGTCTTCAGCCGCGCGCTCGATGCGCTCTCGCTCGGCGAACCGACGGCGACGAGTCTCGGTCTCGCGCTCGGCCCTGTGCGGCTCGTGCTGGTGGGCACGCTGGCGCTCGCCACCGGCGCGGCCGTCGCTCAGGTCGGACTCGTCGCCTTCATCGGCCTCGTCGCGCCGCATCTCGTGCGTGCGGCGGTGAAGACGACCCATCGCTGGCTCGTGCCGCTCTCCGCGCTGGCGGGCGGCGTGCTCCTGCTGGCGGCCGACGTGCTCTCGCGCTGGGTGTTCGCGCCGCAGGAACTGCCGGTGGGCGTGCTCACGGCGGTGCTCGGCGGCGGCTATCTGCTGTGGCTGATGCACAGGAGGCCGGTGTGAACGGTGCTTCTGCGCAAATGCCCGAGCCGCAGGTCGCGGCGGCGTCCGGCATCGCCGCACTGCGAGCGCGCGGCCTTCGCGTGTCGCTGGGCCAGGTCGAAGTGCTTCATGGCGTCGACCTCGCGATCCGTTCGGGCCGCTGGACCTCCATCGCGGGACCGAACGGCGCGGGCAAGACCACGCTCCTGAAAGCGCTCGCGCGACTCATCCCGTACACGGGCGAGGTTGCCATCGAGGGGCGCGACGCGGCGTCGTGGCCGCACCGCGAGCGCGCTCGCCGCGTGGCGTGGATGGGCCAGAACGAGACCGGCGCCGAAGATCTGCTGGCGCGCGACGTGGTGATGCTCGGTCGCCTGCCGCACCAGGGCTGGTGGGGCGCGGCGAGCGACGAGGACCGCGATGCCGTCGAGGACGCGATGCGCGAGACGCAGTGCTGGGCCTGGGCCGATCGCGCCCTGGGTTCGCTCTCCGGCGGCGAGCGCCAGCGCGTGCTGCTCGCCCGCGCGCTCGCCGTGCGTGCGACGATCCTGCTCATGGACGAGCCGCTCGCCAACCTTGACCCGCCGCACCAGGCCGACTGGCTCGCGCTCGTGCGGCGGCATGTCGCGCGCGGCGGCACGGCCGTGTCGGTGCTGCACGAGATCACGATGGCGCTGCATGCGGATGACATCGTGCTGATCGAGGCGGGGCGTCTCGCGCATCACGGCGCGTGCGGGGATGCCGCGACGCACGCGGCGCTGCGCAACGTGTTCGACGGTCGGCTCGCGATTCATGCGGTCGCGGGGGAATGGGTGGCGCTGCCGGCGGTGACAGCGCCGTCGCCGACGCAGGTGCGGGAGGCGCGGGAATGACGGCGGCCCCCTGCATCATGGTGCTGGGCACCACCAGCGGCGCGGGCAAGAGCTGGATCGCCACCGCGCTGTGCCGGTGGTATGCGCGCCAGGGCCTGAAGGTCGCGCCGTTCAAGGCGCAGAACATGAGCAACAACGCGCGCGTCGTCGAGGGCGGCGAGATCGGCAGCGCGCAGTACTTCCAGGCGCTCGCCGCGGGCGCCGAGCCCGAGGTACGCATGAATCCCGTGCTGCTCAAGCCCGAGCGCGACACGCACAGCCAGGTGGTGCTGCTCGGCCGGGTGAACGACGCGCTCACGCGCATGCCGTGGCGGGACCGCGGCGAGGCGGTGTGGCCGCACGTCAGGCGCTCGCTCGATGCGCTGCGCGAGGAGAATGATCTCGTCGTGATCGAAGGCGCGGGTTCGCCCGCGGAGATCAACCTGAAATCGTCCGACATCGTCAACATGCGCGTCGCCGTGCATGCCGGCGCACGCTGCCTGCTTGCCACCGACATCGACCGCGGCGGCGCATTCGCACACCTCTTCGGCACCTGGTCGCTGCTCGAGCCGCAAGAGCGGGCGCTGCTGCACGGCTTCGTTCTCAACCGTTTTCGCGGCGATGCGTCGCTGCTCGCGCCGGGGCCCGAGCAGCTCGAAGCGCTCACGGGCGTGCCGACCGTCGCCACGCTCCCGATGTGGTGGGGCCACGGTCTGCCCGAAGAAGACGGCGTGTTCGACGACCGCGCGACGGGCTCGGGCACGGGCAAGGTCGAATCCACCATCGCAGTGATCGCCTATCCGCGGATCAGCAACCTCGACGAATTCCAGCAACTCAGGAACATTCCCGGCGTTCGTCTCGTCTGGGCGCGCACGCCTGCCGCGGTGAAGGGCGCCGACTGGATCGTGCTGCCGGGCTCGAAGCACACGGCGAGCGACCTCGCGTGGCTGCGTGCGCAGGGACTCGACATCGCGGTCTCGGAGCATGCCGCGCGCGGCGGCCGGGTGCTCGGGATCTGCGGCGGCTTGCAGATGCTGGGCGAGGCGCTCGTCGACACGCACGGCATCGACGGAAATGCGCCCGGCCTCGGCCTGCTGCCGCTCGTGACGGTCTTCGCGCCGGAGAAGATCGTGCGCCGGACGCAGGCGCGCTTCGGCCCCCTGCACGGCGCATGGTCCATGCTCGACGGCGTGGCGGCGCGTGGCTACGAAATTCATCAAGGCCGGACGATGCAGCACCCCGGAATGGCGCCGGGACACGTCGCGATGGCGGGCGATCTCGCATGGCAGAACGCCGCGGGCAACGTGCTCGGCGTGTACCTGCACGGCCTGTTCGAGGACGCGGCCGTCGTGCAGGCGCTGTTCGGTGCGAGCGCGCCCACGCTGGAGCGCGTGTTCGACGGCCTCGCCGACTTCGTGGATTGCCATTTCGCGCCGGAGTTCCTCGCGCGTCTGGCGCAGGGTCGCTGATCGCGCCCCGAGGAAACCCGTAGTCCGCGCATCGTAGAACCCCTCGGTTGCGCAAACGCGGCGCCCCGGACTATGCTTCGCGCGAACCAAGCACGGGAGCGCCCATGTACAAACGAATCCTCTTCGCCTACGACGGTTCCGACGCCGGCCAGAAGGCGCTGTTCGATTGCAGCGATCTCGCACAGTGGTCGGAGGCCGAGGTCTTCCTCGTCGCGGTCATGCCGTCGGCCATGAGCTTCGTCGGCCTCGAGGGCGGCGTGTACGACGTCGAGCTCGAGGAACGCGAGAAGAAGAAGTACCAGGCCGTGCTGCAGGACGGCCTGTCCCGGCTTTCGGCGCGCGGCTGGACGGCGCGCGGCGAGGTGCTGGTGGGCGAGGCGATCGATGAGATCACCAAGTACGCCAAGAAGATCGAGGCGAACCTGATCGTCGTGGGGCACAAGCACCTCGACAGCTGGGCGGCGCGCTGGTGGCGCGGCTCGATCTCCGGCGCGCTGATCGAGCACGCGCCTTGCAGCGTGCTGGTGACGATCACGTCCTGATCGCCGTTCCGCCAGGAAGCCCTGGATCCCCGCGTTCGCGGGGATGACGCACGTCCGGCTCGTCATTCACGCGAAGGCGGGAATCCAGGTCGCTCGGATTTGCCTGCCCGCAACATTCGCCACATCGCCGCGACACACGCCGCGGCGACCCTCCTCGTTGGCGAGAATTCCGCCTACAACTGATCGCGTCGCATACTGGCGCAGCTCAGGCATAAGAGACTTCAAGCTCGCGGCTGCCGCGTTCTTGGCTCAGCGGAAGCAATAACGAGAAGGAAACCGATGGAACAGCCCGACAAGACCCCAGCCGCGCACGAGCCGGCCCCAGCCGAGGGCGCTCGCATGAGCCGGCGGGGTCGCATCGTGGGCAGCGTGGTCGCGCTTGCAATCATGGCGGGGCTCGGTTGGCTGGCTTGGGACCTCACGCATCCCGATGCACCCACCGAAGCCGGCGCCCGGCCGGGCGCGAGCGGCGCACGGGCCGCACGCGGGCCCGGCGGACCCGGCGGCGGCGGACGCGGCGCGGCCACGACGGTCGGCATCGCCGTCGCCGAACGCGCCGACATTCCGGTGAATCTCGACGCGCTGGGGACCGTCGTCCCCCGCGCGACCGTGCGCGTGCGCCCGCAGGTGTCGGGCGTGCTGAAGGAGATCCGCTACAAGGAAGGCCAGCAGGTCAAGGCCGGCGAAGTGCTTGCCGTGATCGATCCGCGCCCGTTCGAGATGGCGCTGCAGCAGGCCGTCGGCGCGCGCATGCGCAACGAGGCCCAGCTCGAAGCCGCGAGGGTTCAGCTGGAACGGTTCCGCACGCTGTTGTCGCAGGACTCGATCGCGCGGCAGGAGGTCGACACGCAGGCCGCGCAGGTCCGCCAGCTCGAGGCCGCCATCGTCTCCGACAAGGCGACGGAGGGCACCGCACGCCTGAATCTCTCGTACACGCGCGTCAGCTCGCCCATCCCGGGCCGCGTCGGCCTGCGGCCGGTGGACATCGGCAACGTGATCGGCCCCGGCGATGCGAACGGTGTGGCGCTCGTCACGCAGCTCACGCCCATCGACGTGGAGTTCGCGGTGCCGCAGGACCATGCGGCCTGGCTTCAGCACAACGGCGGCGCGTTCATGGAGGTGAAAGCGTACGACCGCACGCGGACCGAGTTGCTCGATACCGGCGCGTTCGCCTCCGTCGACAACCAGATCGACACGCAGACGGGCACGGTGCGTGCCAAGGCGCGCTTCAACAACGCGCGCATGCAGATGTTCCCGAGCCAGTTCGTCAATGTGCAGCTGCAGGTCCGCACGGTCAGGGATGCGGTGGTGGTGCCCGTCTCCGCGCTGCGGCAGGGCGGCACCGGCGACTACGTCTTCGTGCTGCAGGAAGACCGCACCGTGAAGCTGCGGCCGGTGGTGAAGGGCCAGCCGCTCGGCGACCGCGTGCAGGTCGCCAGCGGCCTGCAGGTCGGCGAACGGGTCGTGACCGAGGGCGCGGACCGCCTGCGCGATGGGTCGCGCGTCGTGCTGCCGGGCGATGCGCCAGGACAGGGGTTCCAGGGCGGTGGCAGGCGGCAGCGGGGGCAGGGCGCGCAGGCGCCGGGGGTGGCGGCGTCGGCAGCTTCGGCGGCAGGTACGGCTCGGCCGGCGGCCTCTGCGACGACAGCGGCTCCCCGTCAGCGCGCCGAGGCGACGTCTCCATGGGCCGGCGCTTCGGCGATGGCCGGCGCAAATCGGCCTGAACTCACGCCCGAACAGCGCGAGGAGCGGCGCAAGCGCTTCGAAGCGATGTCGCCCGAGGAGCGCGAAGCCGCGCGCCAGCGCTTCCGCGAGCGACGTGCGGCCGAAGGGGGCGGCGCAGGCGGCGGCGGGCCGGGCGGACCCGCCGGGCCGGGCGGAGCGGCACGCCCGCAATGAGCCCCTCCCGTCCCTTCATCCTGCGGCCGGTCGCGACCTCGCTGCTGATGCTGGCCATCGTGCTGGCCGGTCTCGTGGGCTTCAGGTTCCTGCCGCTGGCGGCGCTGCCCCAGGTCGATTACCCGACCATCCAGGTGCAGACGCTGTACCCCGGCGCGAGCCCCGAGGTGATGGCGCAGACCGTCACCGCGCCGCTCGAGCGGCAGTTCGGCCAGATGCCCGGACTGTCGCGCATGAGTTCGACCAGCGCGGCGGGCGTCTCCATCGTCACGCTGCAGTTCGGCCTGGGCCTCGCGCTCGACGTCGCCGAACAGCAGGTGCAGGCCGCCATCAACGCGGGCGGCTCGCTGCTGCCCGCCGACCTGCCCGGCCCGCCGGTTTACGCAAAGGTGAACCCGGCCGACGCGCCCGTGCTCACCCTCGCGCTCACGTCCGACCAGTTGCCGCTCACCGAAGTGCGCAACATCGCCGACACGCGCCTGGCGCTCAAGATCAGCCAGGTGTCGGGCGTGGGTCTCGTCACGCTCGCCGGCGGTCAGCGGCCTGCCGTGCGCATCCAGGCCGACAACCGGGCGCTGGCGGCGATCGGCCTCACGCTCGACAACATCCGCACCACGATCTCCGCGGCGAATGCCAATGCGGCCAAGGGCAGCATCGATGGCCCTACACGCGCGTACACGATCAACTCCAACGACCAGTTGCTCACCGCGAAGGACTACAGCAACCTCGTCGTGACCTTCCGGAATGGCGCGCCGGTGCGGTTGTCCGACGTCGCGCAGGTGGTCGAGAGCGCCGAGAACGTGAAGCTCGGCGCGTGGGCCAACCTGAAGCCGGCGATCATCCTCAACGTGCAGCGGCAGCCGGGGGCGAACGTGATCGCGACCGTCGACGCGATCAAGCAGCGCCTGCCCGAGCTCACCGCGGGCATGCCCGCGTCGGTGCAGGTCGACGTGCTCACCGACCGCACGACGGGCATCCGCGCGTCCGTGCATCACGTGCAGCTGGAGCTGGCCCTCGCCGTGGTGATGGTCGTGCTCGTCATCTTCGCCTTCCTTCACAGCCTGCGCGCCACGGTGATCGCCAGCCTCTCGGTTCCGATCTCGCTCATCGGCACCTGCGGGGTGATGTACCTGCTCGGCTATTCGCTGAACAACCTGTCGCTGATGGCTCTGACCATCGCCACGGGCTTCGTCGTCGACGACGCCATCGTGATGATCGAGAACATCAGCCGCCACATCGAGGACGGCGAGCCGCCGCTGGCGGCCGCGATGAAGGGCGCCAGCGAAATCGGTTTCACCATCATCTCGCTCACGGTGTCGCTCATCGCCGTGCTCATTCCGCTGCTGTTCATGGGCGACGTCATCGGCCGGCTGTTCCGCGAGTTCGCGGTGACGCTGGCCATCACCATCCTGATTTCGGCGGTCGTCTCGCTCACGCTCGTGCCGATGATGTCCGCGCGCTGGCTGCGCCAGGGCGACGAGCATCCGACGCGCGGCTGGGGCGCGAAGCTTCAGCACGGCATGGACCGCGTGATCGCCCATTACGACCGCGGGCTGGTCTGGGTGCTCGCGCGCCAGGGCTTCACGCTGATCGTGGCGCTGGCCACGCTCGTGCTCACGGTGCTGCTGTACCTCTGGATTCCGAAGGGACTGTTCCCCACGCAGAACACGGGGCAGCTGCAGGTGCGCGTGGAGGCCTCGCAGTCGGTCTCGTATCCGCGCATGGCGGCGATCCAGCAGGAGGTCGCGCAGCGGCTGATGGAGGACCCGTCCGTGCAGAGCGTCGCGAGCTTCGTGGGCGTCGACGCCGCGAACAACACGATGCTGCACACCGGCCGCATGCTGGTGAACCTCAAAGGCGTGGGCGGCAATCTCGACGAGACGATGGAGCGGCTGCGCTCGCGCGGCCAGCGGGTGCCGGGCACGCGCCTGTTCCTGCAGCCGACGCAGGACCTCACCATCGAGTCGGAAAGCGGCCCGACGCAGTACCGGTTCGCGCTGGAATCGTCGGACCAGGCCACGGTGACGGAATGGGCGACGCGGCTCGTCGCCGCCTTGCAGAACAACCGGGCGGTGCGCAACGTGTCGACCGACGCGGCGGCGACGGGGGCGGCGGTGCAGGTGGACATCGACCGCGATACGGCCGCGCGGCTGGGCATCAGCGCGGCGACCATCGGCGAGGCGCTCTACAGCGCGTTCGGCCAGCGCATCGTGTCGACCATCTTCACCGAAACGAACCAGTATCGCGTGGTGCTGGAGGCGCGGCCGGACGCGCAGGCATCGGCGCGCACGCTCGAAGCCGTTCAGCTACGCACGAGTTCGGGCCAGCCGACGCCGCTGTCGGCCGTGGCGCGGATCAGCGAGCGGCGTGCGCCGCTGCAGATCACGCACGTGGCGCAGTATCCCGCGGCGGCGGTGGGCTTCGACACGGGCGCGGGCGTCTCGCTCGGCCGCGCGGTCGACACCGTGCGCGAGGTGGCGAAGGAAATCGGCTTGCCGGCCGGCGTGACCATGACCTTTCTCGGCGCGGCGGGCGCGTACGAGTCGTCGCTGTCGAACCAGCTGTGGCTGATCCTGGCCGCCGTCGTGTGCGTCTACATCGTGCTCGGTGTGCTGTACGAGAGCTACGTCCATCCGCTCACGATCCTCTCGACGCTGCCCTCGGCGGGTGTCGGCGCGCTGCTCGCGCTGATGCTGAGCGGCAACGACCTCGGCGTGATCGGGATCATCGGCATCATCCTGCTCATCGGCATCGTGAAGAAGAACGCGATCATGATGATCGACTTCGCCATCGACGCCGAGCGCGAGGGGGGCAAGTCGCCGCGGGAGGCGATCCACCAGGCGGCGCTGCTGCGCTTCCGGCCGATCCTGATGACGACCTTCGCCGCGCTCTTCGCCGCGCTGCCGCTGATGTTCGGCTGGGGCGAGGGCGCGGAACTGCGCCGGCCGCTCGGCCTGGCCATCTTCGGCGGGCTGGTGGTGAGCCAGTTGCTCACGCTGTTCACGACGCCGGTGATCTACCTGGCGTTCGATCGGCTGGGGCGGCGGTGGCGCCGGGACGCGCCCCCTCTCCCGCTTGCGGGAGAGGGCGGGGGGTGAGGGCGAGCGCATGAACCTTTCCGCCCCCTTTGTCCGCCGCCCGGTCGGCACCGTGCTTCTCACGGTGTGGATCGCGCTCGCGGGCATTGCCGCCTTCTTCAAGCTGCCGGTCGCATCGCTGCCCAACGTCGATTTCCCGGCGATCAGCGTCTCGGCGAGCCTGCCCGGCGCTTCGCCGCAGACGATGGCGTCGAGCGTCGCGACGCCGCTCGAACGCAGGTTGGGCGTCATCGCGGGCGTCAACGAGATGACGTCGAACAGCGGCAACGGCAGCGCGCGCATCTCGCTGCAGTTCGACCTGAAGCGGGACATCGACGCGGCTGCGCGGGAAGTCCAGGCCGCCATCAACGCGTCGCGCGCCGACCTGCCGTCCACGCTGCGCAGCAACCCGACCTACCGCAAGGCCAACCCCGCCGCCGCGCCGGTGATGATCCTCGCGCTGACTTCGCCCACGCGCACGCCCGGCCAGATCTACGACGCCGTCTCGAACATCGTGCAGCAGAAGGTCGCGCAGGTCCCTGGCGTGGGCGACGTCGAGCTCGGCGGCGGCTCGCAGCCCGCGGTGCGGGTGGAGCTCGTGCCCTTCGCGCTCAACCGCTACGGCATCGCGATGGAGGACGTGCGCGCCGCCCTGCAGTCCGGCGCGGCGAACCGGCCCAAGGGCGACATCGACATCGAAGGCCGGCGCCTGCAGATCTACACCGGCAGCGGCATGGCCAACAACGGCAAGACGGCGTCGGACTACCGCGGCCTCGTCGTCGCGTGGCGCGACGGCGCGGCGGTGCGCCTGGCCGACGTCGCCGAGGTCACCGACAGCGTCGAGAACATCAACACGCTGGGCCTGTTCAACGGTCAGCCCGCCGTCGTGGTGCTCATTACCCTGCAGCCCGGCGCGAACGTCATCAACACGGTCGACGGCGTGCGCAAGCTGCTGCCCGAGTTGCAGGACCAGCTGCCGAAGGACGTGAAGCTGCAGGTCGCCTCCGACCGCACGCACTCCATCCGCGCATCGCTGCACGAGGTGGAGATCACGCTGGTGATCGCCGTGATCCTAGTCGTGCTGGTGGTAAGCGCGTTCCTGCGCAGCACGCGCGCGACGATCATCCCGGCGGTGGCGACGGTCGTGTCGCTGCTCGGCACCTTCGGCGTGATGTGGCTGCTGGGTTTCTCGCTCAACAACATCAGCCTGATGGCGCTGACGGTCGCGACCGGCTTCGTCGTCGACGATGCGATCGTCGTGCTGGAGAACACGAGCCGCCATATCGAGGCGGGCATGGACCGCTTCCAGGCCGCGCTGCTCGGCGCGCGCGAGGTCGGTTTCACCGTGCTGTCGATCAGCCTGTCGCTCATCGCCGTCTTCATCCCGCTGCTGCTGATGGGCGGGCAGATGGGCCGCATGTTCCGCGAGTTCGCGATCACGCTGTCGGCGGCGGTGATGATCTCGCTGCTGATCTCGCTGACCACCACGCCGATGATGTGCGCGTGGCTGTTGCGCGCCGATGCGCACGAGCGCAGGCCGGGGCGCATCGGGCGCTGGTTCGAGGCCGGCTTCACCCGCGTCCACAAGGCGTACGAGGTGTCGCTCGACTGGGCGCTGTCGGCGCGCTGGCTCGTGATGGCGATCATGCTCGCCGTGATCGGCCTCAACGTCTACCTGTTCGTGAAGATCCCCAAGGGCTTCTTTCCGCAGCAGGACACCCGGCAGCTCAACGGCGGCCTGCGTGCCGACCAGAGCATCTCGTTCCAGATGATGCAGGCCAAGCTGCGCGAGCTGGTGGACATCATCCGCGCCGATCCGGCGGTGGACACGGTCGTCGGCTTCACCGGCGGCGGACGCGCCGGCGGCGGCTTCCTGTCTGTCAGCCTCAAGCGCACGGGCGAGGGCGGCGAGAAGGGGCAGGCCGTCATCGCCCGGCTGCGCCCGCAGCTCGCGCAGGTCACGGGCATCAGCCTCTTCCTGAACCCGGTGCAGGACGTGCGCATGGGCGGGCGGCAGAGCAACAGCACCTACCAGTACACGCTCAAGAGCGACAACGTCGCCGACCTGCGCCGCTGGGCCACGCGCCTGTCGGAGCAGATGAAGCAGCAGGATGCCTTGACCGACGTGGACACCGACCAGCAGGAAAACGGCGTGGAGACGATGGTGGAGGTCGACCGCGACAGCGCGGCGCGCATGGGCATCAGCTCGCGCGACATCGACAACGCGCTGTACAACGCGTTCGGCCAGCGGCAGGTCGCGACGATCTACGAGGAGCTGAACCAGTACCGCGTGATCATGCAGGTGGCGCCGCGCTACATCCGCAGCCCCGAGGCGCTGCGCGACATCTACGTGCCGGCGAAGAACGTGTCGGGGACCGTGACGTCGTCGTCCGCTTCGGCCTCCACGTCGACCGCGGCCGCCACCGCAGCGCCGGGCGTCTCGATCAATCCCTCGCTGAGGGATGCATCGAGCGGGACGGCGGTCAGCGCATCGGCGAAGGCCATGGTGCCGCTGTCGGCCATCGCGAAGTTCTACGAGCGCCCGACCGCGAGCTCTGTCAGCCACCAGGACGCGGAGCTGGCGACCACCATCTCGTTCAATCTTGCCGAGGGCGCCAATCTCGACGAGGCGCGCGCGGCGGTGAAACAGGCCGAGGCCGAGATCGGCTTGCCCAACAACGTGCGCGGCAGCTTCCAGGGGACGGCGCGCGCGGCGCAGGAGTCGCAGAACGAGCAGCCCTTGCTGATCCTCGCGGCCATCGTTGTCATCTACATCGTGCTGGGCATCCTGTACGAGAGCCTGATCCATCCGGTCACGGTGCTCTCGACGCTGCCGGCGGCCGGCGTCGGCGCCGTGCTCGCGCTGATGCTGTTCAAGATGGAGTTCTCGATCATGGCGCTGATCGGGCTGTTCCTGCTGATCGGCATCGTGAAGAAGAATGCGATCCTGATCATCGACTTCGCGCTCGATGCGGAGCGCTCGCGCGGGCTGACGGCGTATCAGGCGGTGCGCGAGGCGTCGCTGCTGCGCTTCCGCCCCATCCTCATGACGACCCTCGCCGCCATTCTCGGCGCGTTGCCGCTCGCCATCGGCTTCGGCGAGGGCGCCGAGCTGCGCAAGCCGCTGGGCATCGCGATCGTGGGCGGGCTCATCGCGAGCCAGTTCCTCACGCTGATCACCACGCCCGTGGTCTACCTCCTGCTCGACAAGCTGCGCCGGCGCAGTCCGCTCGAAAACCAGCTGGGCCGGCACGCGGCGCAACCGACATGAAACCAAATCCTCTCCGTCTCGCCGTGCTGGCCGCGGCCCTCGTGCTCGCCGGCTGCGCGACGAATCTCGCGCCGACCTATGAAGTGCCGGCGGTCGAAACGCCCATCGCGTTCAAGGAAGGCAATGGCGTGTGGGAACCCGCGCGACCCGCCGACACGCTGGAGCGCGGACCGTGGTGGGAGTTGTTCGACGACCCCGTGCTGAACGATCTCGCCTCGCGCGTCGAGGTGAGCAACCAGAACGTGGCGGCGGCCGTCGCCGCGTATGCGCAGGCGCGTGCGATCACGGCGGAGCAGCGCGCGTCGCTCTTTCCGCGCGTGTCGCTCGACACGAGCGGCAACCGCAGCGGCAGCGGCGACGGGCCGTCGCGCGGCAGCTACCAGGTCGGCATCGGCGCAAGCTGGGAGCCCGACGTGTTCGGCCGCCTGCGCCTGGGTGTGCAGAATGCGCGGCTGGGCGAGGAAGCGAGCAGCGCGGACCTCGCGGCGGCGAAGCTCGCCGCGCAGGGCGAGCTGGCGGTGAACTACTTCGGCCTGCGCGAGATGGACATCCAGCGCGCGATGCAGGCCGAGACGCTCGCGGCCTACCGGCGCTCGCTCGAGATCGCGACCAACCGCTACAACGTCGGCGTGGTCGCGCGCACCGACATGCTGCAGGCCGAGTCGCAGGTCGCGAACGCGCAGGCCGAGCTGTTGACGCTCGAGCGGCAGCGGGCGCAGCTCGAACATGCGATCGCGGTGCTGATCGGCCGTGCGCCGTCGAATTTCAGCCTGCCGCCCGATCCCAAGGTGGCGTTGAAGACGCCCGCGATTCCGCCCGAAGTGCCCTCGACGATCCTGCAGCGCCGCCCCGACATCGCGGGGGCGGAGCGGCGCGTGCAGCAGGCGAATGCGCGCATCGGCATCGCGCGCGCGGGCTTCTATCCGAGCATTCGGCTGTCCGGCACGGTGGGCCTGGCCGCGGCCAGCTTCGGCGATCTGTTCAGTGCGTCGGCGCTGGTGTGGTCGATCGGCGCGTCGCTCGCGCAGACGCTGTTCGATGCGGGCGCCACGCGCGCGCAGGTGCAGCAGTCGCGCGCCGCGCTCGAAGAGACCTCGGCCCGCTATCGTCAGACCGTGCTGACGGCGTTCCAGGATGTCGAAAACCAGCTCGTCGCGCTGCGCGTCCTGGAGCAGCAGCAGTCGCTGCGTCAGCGCGCATGGCAGGCGTCGGAACTGGTCGAACAGCAGGTGATGAACCGCTACCGCGCAGGCCAGGTCGGCTACACCGAAGTCGTGACGGCGCAAGTCAGCGCCGCGAACGCACGCCGCGCCTACATCCAGGCGCAAATCGATCGCCAGATCGCCTCGGTCTCGCTGATCCAGTCCCTGGGCGGCGGCTGGCGCGGCATTTAATTGGAATCTGACCCCAATTAATTCTTGGGCTCGGTGCCTTCGCCGAGCAGGGCGAGCATGCCGCCTTCGAGGGCCGCCATGTGCTTGGCGAGTTGCGGGGTCGATTCCTTCGAGATCTTCATGTAGCCCTTGAAGGTGCGCAGCAGCGTCGGGCGGTCCGGGTGGTGCAGGAGCATCGTGGCGAGCGCGGCCTGCAGGACCTGCACCTGCGCGGCCAGCAGGAGCTGGTTGTCGACAAGGCCCTGGATGCTCTGCGTGTGCAGGCTCAGCGTTTCCTCGATTTCGTTGTTTTCCATGATGGCCCTGTGAAGTCGCGGGGTCCATTGTCGCCGGGAACGATCAGCCCGATCGCGCGAAGGGCGGCGGCGCGTGCAGCTCCGCCACGTGCCGCTCGGCCAGTGCCGCGCGCTGCGCCACCACCGCCACGTCGGGCGGCACGTCGGCGAGCGCGGAGACGGTGGCCGCGACCCTCCAGCCCTGCGACTGCGCGAAGTCGCGCAGCATGCAAGCGAAGTGAAGCGGGGGGCTCGGCACCGGCGCCATGCCGGCGTCGCCATGCAGCACGTCCTGCATTCGCACGAGGCTGAGGTCGCCGCAGTGCAACGCGACGGTGAGGCCGACGCCGCCTGCGCCCGAGCGCATGTGGAGCGCGCGCTCCATCGACGACTCCAGCTTGAATGCGGCGCGTGCAGCCCGCGCCGCCGCGCGAACGGAATGATCGTCGCGCTCCGCGCTGAAGATCGCCAGGAGGTCGCGGCCATAGGGCAGCACCTGCGTCGCACCGAAGAGAAAAAGCGTGTCCCGCGCGGACTCGAGCACGCGGGCCGCCTGCTCGGGACTCGCGCCGCGGCCCACGGCGCCGTTCGGCAGCGCCTCGAAAAGGTTCGCCAGCAGCAGCGTCGCCGCGCGGTAGTGCAGCTGCGGGCCCGCCACTTTCGCCTCGGGCGCCAGTTCGCCCTCGTCGCGCAGGGTCTGCAGCACCGCGGACTGCTGCGCATGCCGCCGGTTGGCCGCGGCCTCGATCGCTTCGAGCAGCTCGTGCTGCTTGCACGGCTTCACGAGGTAGTCGTCCGCGCCGGATGTCATGCCCAGTCGCACCTGCCCGCGCTCGCCCATGCTCGTGAGCATGATCACGAGCGTGCTTGCGATCGAGGCGTCCTTGCGTATGGCCGCGACAACCTGGTAGCCGTTCATGCGCGGCATCATCACGTCGCACACGACCGCGTCGGGCCGCAGCTCGCGCACTTTTGCAAGGCCGCTTTCGCCGTCGCCCGCCTCATGCACGTTGTAGCCGGCCTTGCGCAGCGTGTACACCGCCATCGCGCGCTGCGGGGGGTCGTCGTCGATGACGAGGGCGGAGGGCATCGCCCCGATTCTTCCGTAACTGCCGAGCCTGCGGTGTGACCTATTGCCCGGGCGGTGGCGTTTTCGACGAGAACGCGCAGTACCGGGTCACCGCGCATTGCCAGCACTTCGGCGTTCGGGCCACGCAGACGTAGCGCCCGTGCAGGATGAGCCAATGATGAGCATCCTGCATGTATTCGGCGGGGATGCGTTCGACGAGCCCCAGCTCGACTTCGAGCGGATCCTTGCCCGGCGCGAGTCCGGTCCGGTTGCTCACGCGGAAGATGTGCGTGTCGACCGCCATGGTGGGCTCGCCGAAGGCGACGTTGAGCACGACGTTCGCGGTCTTGCGCCCGACTCCCGGCAGCGCCTGCAGCGCCTCGCGGCTGCGCGGCACCTGCCCGCCATGCTCGTCCACGAGGATGCGGCAGGCCTCCAGAAGATGCTTCGCCTTCATGCGGTACAGGCCGATGGTCTTGATGTAACTCTCCAGCCCGTCCTGCCCCAGCGCCAGGATCGCACGCGGCGTGTTCGCGACGGGGAAGAGCCGCCGCGTCGCCTTGTTCACGCCGGCGTCGGTGGCCTGCGCGGACAGCAGGACCGCCGCGAGCAGCTCGAACACGCTCGTGTATTCCAGCTCGCTCGCCGGCAGCGGGTTGGCCGCGCGCAGCGTGGCGAAGAAGGGCTCGACGTCTTTTTGCTTCATGGGGCCGGATGCTAACGGCCCCGCCCCTTGTCCATAATCGGGGGCATGAAGTTCGATTTCCACAATCCCTATCCCACCACCCGCATCCCCGTCTTCGCGCGCAATGCGGTGTCGACTTCGCATCCGCTCGCCTCGCAGGCGGGCCTGCGCATGCTGTGGAAGGGCGGCAATGCGGTCGACGCGGCCATCGCCTGCGCGGCGGCCATGACGATCTGCGAGCCGGTGAGCAACGGGCTGGGGAGCGACTCGTTCGCGATCCTGTGGGACGGCAAGGAACTTCACGGCCTGAATTCGTCCGGCCCCGCGCCGGCCGCGTGGACGCCCGAGTACTTCCGCAAGAAGTACGGCGACAACGCCGCCACGCCGCCGAAGCGCGGCTTCGATTCGGCCTCGGTGCCCGGCGCCGTGGCGGGCTGGGTGGCCTTGTCCGAGCGATTCGGCAAGCTGCCTTTCGCCGACCTGCTGGAGCCCGCCATCGAGATCGCCGAGCGCGGCTACCTGTTGCCCGTGGTCGTGCAGCAGAAGTGGGCGGCTGCCACGCCCGAACTGCGCAACGAGCCCGGCTTCGCGCAAAGCTACCTGCCCTGGGGCCGCGCGCCCGAGGTCGGCGAGCTGTTCCGCTTCCCGGCGGCCGCGCGCGCGCTGAAGCTGATCGCGCAGACGAAGGGCACGGCCTTCTACGGCGGCGAGATCGCGCAGGCCATCGAGCGCTTCGCACGCGAGAACAACGGCAGCATGACGGCGAAGGATCTCGCCGCGTTCAAGCCCGAATGGGTCGAGCCGATCTCGAAGGACTACCGGGGCTACACCCTGCACGAGATCCCGCCGAACGGGCAGGGCATCGCCGCGCTGGCGGCGCTGGGCATCCTGAGTCATCTCGACATCGCGTCGCACAAGATCGACGGCGCCGATTTCCAGCATCTGCAGATCGAGGCGATGAAACTCGCCTTCGCCGACACCTACAAATTTGTCGGCGAACGCTCGGCCATGGAGGTGACCACCGAGCAGATGCTCGACGACGCCTACCTCGCGAGCCGCGCGAAGCTGATCGACATGAAGCGCGCGCAGAATTTCCAGGCGGGCAACCCTGTCAAGGGCGGCACGATCTACCTCACCGCGGCCGACGAGAGCGGCATGATGGTGAGCTACATCCAGAGCAACTACATGGGCTTCGGCTCGGGCGTGGTCGAGCCCACCTTCGGCATCAGCCTGCAGAACCGCGGCCACAACTTCAGCCTGAAGCCCGGCGCGAACCAGGTGGCGCCGGGCAAGCGACCCTTCCACACGATCATTCCCGCGTTCCTCACGAAAGACGGCCAGCCGGTCATGAGCTTTGGCGTGATGGGCGGCAACATGCAGCCGCAGGGGCACATGCAGACGCTCGTGCGCATGATCGACTTCGCCCAGAATCCGCAGGCCGCGTGCGATGCGCCGCGCTGGCGCTTCAATTCCGGGCTGGAGATCAACGTCGAGGCGCAGATGAACAAGGCGACGATCGAGGAACTGTCTCGCCGCGGTCACAAGATCGACGTGATCGACGACAGCTACCAGGACTTCGGCGCGGGCCAGTTCATCTGGCGCATGGGCGATCCGGCGAAAGAGGGCTACGTGGTCGCGTCCGACTCGCGCCGCGACGGGCTGGCGGCGGGCTTCTAGCTTCAGACGCCGTCGAGGAACACCTTCGCCATGCGCAGCGTGCCGTTGCGGATGGTGTCGAAGACCCGGCGCGGAAATGCTTCGGGCAGGGCGCTTTCGACCTGTTCCAGCGCATGCGGCATGCCCAGGGCCAGCACGATGAGTTCGTCGAACGCCCCCGCACCCACGTAGCGCCTCGCCAGCGCATCCCAGTGGCGGGCCTGGACCTGATGCACGTGGTAGTGCGCGTTCTGGCCGCGCACGGCCATCGCGAGGCGCAGCCGCCGGAAGTGGATCATGTGCGCCCCATTGCCGACGATGGGCCAGGCCGACAGCACGTCGTAGAGCGGCGTGAGGTGGAAGCGCCCGCCGGGCTCGATGGCCAGGGAGAAGTTCTTCGCGTGGCCGTCGACGGCGGCGAGCATCCAGAAGAGCAGTTGCGACTTCAGGAAGGTGAGCTTGTCGGCGTCCGCGCGCGTGCTCAGGTCGAGCAGGCGGAAGATCGCGTCGATGCCCGGGCCGCCATCCGACTCGTACTTGCGCGCTGGCGACAGGCCGAGCGCCTGGCAGAAGTCCTCTTGCGGCAGGCGGGCCAGCCAGGGGACGGCGTGGTGTTGCAGCGCGCGGTCGAACCGCTCGACGGCGAGGACGCGGTGGCGGCCGAAGGTCGCGATCTCGGCCGTCGCGACGGGAAGGCCGCAGGCGCGAAGGATCGTCGCGCAAAGCCATTCGTTCTCGACGGAGGCGCTCATGTCGTAGCGCAGGTTGCCCACCAGCCCCAGCGGGAGCTTGAGGATGTGCGTCGTGGGCGTGCCGCCCAGGGGCGCGCACCAGCGTCCTTCGTGGCGCAGCAGCGCGGTCTTCTCCTGCGCGCCGGCGATGGAGATGCGAAACGGGCCGACGACATCGGCCGCATTCTCGAAGCCGCCGTCGAGCATGGCCTCGATCGCCTGCGCGACCTGCGCGTCGGTGAGCGGCCGCGCCTCGATCCGCTTCACATCGGGCGGCGCCTCGCCGGGCGGCAGGAGCTGGATCGCGCCGACGCAATCGCGCCCGACCGCGCGCAGCAGGCTGAAGGCGGAGGTGTCGGGCGTGCCGAACTGCCGCTGGACTCGCTGGCGGATCGTGTCGTTGTCGGGCAGCAGGTTCTCGAAATAGTCGCGCACCGCCGCGCCCCGGTGGGCGGCGTTGCCCGTGCCGAAGGGCAGCGAGTGCGACAGCGGCCGGCCATGCGGCGCGGCGATCCACCCGGGGTCGTAGGCGAGCACGTGCGTGCCCGCGTCGACCGTCCACGTGCCGACGCGCTCGCCGTTGGCCCACACGGCGAGCTCGCGCTGGCGGGCGGCGCTCACCAAGCGGTGGGCTCCCTCGCCTGGGGCGGGCCGGACTCGATGGCGACGAGCCGGTAGCCGAGCACGTTGACGATGCGGGCGATCTGGTCGTAGCTCGTGACCTCCGGGGCGCCCTCGATGCGCGCGATGCGCTTTTGCGACACGCCCATGCGCTCGCCCAGCTGCGCCTGCGTGAGACCGCGCGATTGCCGCAGCGAGCGCAGGACGAACCGCAGTTGCTGCGGGGTATCGACGGGGTACACGGCACACTCCTGATTGGTGGTTTTTCCAGTTTACTACGTTTAAGTTGTTTATTGGATTTACTACTCCTGGGGAGAGTGGCGGTGCCCCGCACCCGACTAGGGTAAACGAGCACGACGCGCCGGCGGCAAGCCCCTTCGGTGGACTTAACCTTGAGCCGTCGTATGTGCCTTGGGTGGAGGACGAAGTGAGAGCGATGAAGTTGAAGTTTCTTGCGCTGGCCGCGGTGCTGGCCGCGACGTGCGCCGCGCAGGCGCAGGACAAGTGGATCATCGGCCAGTCCGCCCCGCTCACGGGCGGCAACGCCGTGTTCGGCAACGACATCCGCAACGGCGCGAACGCCTGGTTCGCGGTGGTCAACTCGCGCGGCGGCGTGCAGGGCCGGCCGGTGGAGCTGGTGACGCTCGACGACAAGAACGACCGCAAGACGGCCGGCGCGAATGCCAAGGACTTGCTGGAGCGGAAGGATCTGCTCGCGCTCTTCGGCTATGCCTCCGCGACGCTGAGCCTCGACGCGATTCCGCAGGCGACTGCGAAGAGCGTGCCGTTCTTCGCGCCGTTCTCCGGCGCGAATCCGGTGCGGGTCAACAACCCCGTGCTCTTCACCATGCGCGCGTCCTACGGCGAAGAGATGGAGAAGATGCTCAATTTCTGGACGAGCCTCGGCTTCAAGCGTGTGAGCGTCGTGCATTACGACGACGAGGTCGGGCGCGAAAACCTGGGCGTGGTCGTCGCATACCTGAAGAAGATCAACCTGGCGCCGCAGGCGCTCGCCCTGAAGCGCAACGCGGTCGTCGGCAAGGCCGAAGCGGAAAAGCTCGTGTCCCAGCAGCCCCAGCTCGTGATCAACACCACGCTGTCGGGCGCGGCCGCCGCCTTGCAGAAGGAACTCGTGGCCATGGGCCGCATGGTGCCCACGTCGAGCCTGTCGTTCGTGGGCGCCGACCAGTTCATCAAGGCGGCCGGCACGGCGGGCTCGGGCGTGTCCATTGCACAGGTGGTGCCGTCGCCGACGTCGGCGCTGCCCGCGGTGCGCGAATGCGCGAAGGCGGTGGAGGCGCTCACCGGCAAGCCGATGAACACGACGCAGCTCGAGGCGTGCTTCGGCGCGCGCGTGCTGGTCGAGGGCATCCGGCGCGCGAAGAAGCCCGTGAACGCGCAGACGCTGCTCGAAGCGCTGTCCAATCTCGGCACCTTCGACCTGGGCGGCTACAAGGTCACCTTCGCACCCGGCGCCCAGCACGGCAGCAAGTACGTCGACCTGGCGATGGTCACGCGCGACGGCCGGCTGACGACGCAGTAGCGTCATCCGCCGGCCGCGGGAGACGACTCGGACCCGGCTACCATTCGGAGATGCCCCTCCAATTCGCCACCCGCCTCGACAACGTCGAAACCTCCGCGATCCGGGAGCTCTTCAAGCTCCTCGGCAAGCCCGGCATCATCAGCTTCGCCGGCGGCTTCCCCGACAGCGCCATGTTCGACGTGGAAGGGCTGCGCGAAGCTTCGCAGGCGGCGCTGCGCGACGAGCCCGGCGGCGCGCTGCAGTACGGCGCCACCGAAGGCTACGATCCGCTGCGCGCGCAGCTCGCCGGGTTCATGAAGTCCAAAGGCGTGCGCGACATCGATCCGCAGGGCCTCATCGTGACGACGGGCAGCCAGCAGGCGCTCGACCTGCTGGGCAAGACGATGATCAGCCCCGGTGACAAGGTGATCGTCGAAGGCCCGACCTTCCTGGCCACCATCCAGTGCTTCCGCCTCTACGGCGCGGACCTCGTGAGCGCGCCCATCGATGCCGACGGCGTGCAGGTGGACCGGCTGGAAGAGTTGATCCGGGCGCACAAGCCGAAGTTCGTCTACCTGATCCCCACCTTCGGCAACCCGAGCGGCGCGCTGCTGAACCTGGAGCGCAGGCGCAGGATCCTCGATCTCGCGGTGAAGTACCAGACCCTGATCGTCGAGGACGATCCCTATGGCGACCTGTATTTCGGCGAGGCGCCGCCGCCGAGCATCCTCGCGCTGAGCGCGGACGTGCCCGGCAGCCGCGAATGGATCGCGCATTGCGGCTCGATGTCGAAGGTGCTGTCCCCCGGCCTGCGCGTGGGCTGGATGGTCGCGCAACCCGAGTTGCTCGCGAAGGCGACGATGTGCAAGCAGTTCAGCGACGCCCACACGAGCACGTTCGCGCAGGCGACGGCGGCGCAGTACCTGAAGTCCGGGCGCATGCCCGCGACCCTGGCGAATGTGCGACGCGTCTATGCGGAGCGCGCGGCAACGATGGGCCGCGCACTCAAGCGCGAGCTGGGCGATGCGATCGAGTTCACGCAACCGCAGGGCGGCCTGTTCTTCTGGGCGCGCCTGACGGGTGCGGGCGGGCGCGTGAAGGACGCCGGGGAATTCGCGAAGCGCGCCATCGAGAAGGGCGTGGCGTTCGTGCCGGGCGCGCCCTTCTATGCGAAGGACGCGGACCCGAGCACGCTGCGGCTGTCTTTCGCCACGGCGGACGTGGCGAAGATCGAGGAGGGCGTGGGGCGCTTGGGGGAGGCGGTGAAGTAGCGCCGAAGGGCGACGCCCCCCCCGCCGTTCACGCCACCTTCAGCTCGGTCGCCACCTTCCCGATCGGGAGCTTGCGGATACGCGGCACGCCCAGCCGGGCCAGCGCATTGACCAGTGCGGGCGCCGCGGGCGGCAAGCCGACTTCGCCCAGGCCTCCGGGGGCTTCGTCGCTGTCGATGAAATGCACCTCGATCTTCGGCGTCTGCGCCATCCTCATGATCGGATAGTCGGGGTAGCTCTTCTGCACCACCGCGCCGTCCTTGATGGTGATGGCTTCGCCGAGCGCTGCGCTCAGGCCCATGATGATCGCGCCCTCGACCTGCTGCCGGCCCGAGTCCGGATTGACCAGCAGGCCGCAGTCGACCACGGCCACGACGCGATGTACGCGGGGCGTCCCATCGGCCTCCACCGACGCTTCGACCACCTCGGCGACGATGCTGCCGAAGCTCTCGACGAGTGCGATGCCGCGGCCTCGGCCCGCCGGCGGCGCCGTGCGCCACCCGGACAGGCGCGCCGCTTCGTCCAGCACGCGCCGCTTGCGCGAATCCGCCGGCAACAGGTCGCGACGGTACTCGTAGGGGTCGCGCCCGGCGGCGGCGGCGAGTTCGTCCATGAAGCACTCGGTGAAGAAGCCGTGCTGGCTGTGCGCGACACTGCGCCATGCGCCCGTGCGCGTATGCACCGGCGAGGCAGCGCTCTGCATGCGCTGGTAGGGGATTGCATAGCCGATCGGCCAGCCCTCGTTGATCAGGCCGGGCGTGTCGTTGGCCTGCTGCTCCCACGAGGCGGGCTTGCCGTCGCCGCCGAGCCGGGCTTCGAGTGTGGTGACCACCGCCGGGCGGTAGGCGCCCTGCGCGAAGTCTTCCTCGCGCGACCAGATCAGCTTCACCGGCTCCGGCGACATCGCCCTGGCGAGCTGCCATGCCTGGTCGAGATGATCCTTCTTCGGCGCGGAACGGCGACCGAAGCCGCCGCCGAGCAACATCGGGTGGAACTCGATGGCGGCGGGTTCGAGGCCGGTGATCGCAACGAGGTTGTACTTCGCGCCGAGCGCATCCTGCTCGCTGCCCCACACTTCGAGCCTGCCGTCGGCGAAGCGCGCCGTGACGTTGATCGGCTCCATCGTCGCGTGGTGCAGGAAGGGGACTTCGTACTGCGCAACCACCGTCCTGGACGCCGGGCCGGCGAAGGGTTCGCCGATCTCGTTGACCGTCTCGAGCTCGCCGTCGAGGGCGGCGCGCAGCTTCGCGGATTGCGTCGCGCTGTCGACTCCGTCGTCGGCCGTCTTGCCGAAGACGGGTTGCAGCTGTGCGAGGCCTTGGCGCGCGGGCCAGTAGCCGTCGGCAACGACGGCGACCGCGCGCTCCATCTTGACCACCTTGCGCACGCCGGCGATGCGCAGCGCGGGTTCGATTTCGACCGACTCCAGCTTCGCGCCCTGCACCGGCGCCGCCTTCACGGTGGCGACCAGCAGGCCGGGCATCTGCACGTCGATCCCGTATTTCGCCTCGCCCTTGACCTTGGCGGGAATGTCGACGCGCGGGGTGGAGCGGCCGACGAGCCGCATCTGCGCGCGCGTCTTCAGCTTCGGCCACCTCGGGGGCGAGAGTTCGGCGGCGGCCGCGGCGAGTTCACCGAAGCCGGCTTGCCTGCCCGTGGGACGATGCGACACGACGCTGTCGCGCACGGTGAGCTCGGCCGCCGGGACGTTCCAGCGCGCGGCGGCCGCGCGGACGAGCATGTCGCGCGCAGCCGCCGCAACCATGCGCATGCCACCCTGGCCGGTCGTCCGGATGGACGCCGATCCCCCGGTCATCTGCAGGTGCGCCAGCCGCGCGATTTCGCCGAAAGCCGTTCCCAGGGCGGGCTGCACGAGATCGGGCACCGAGCGTTCGCCGAGCAGGAAGCCCTGGAGAAAGAAGCGGTTGGCGAACGCGGGCTCGGCCGGCGCCTGGACGGGCTTCATCGTCTTCCAGTCGGCGTCGAGCTCGTCGGCGACCATCATCGCGATGCCGGTCGACGCGCCCTGGCCCATGTCGGAATGCGGAAGATAGAGCGTGACCTCGCCGGTGGTGGCGATGCGCAGCCAGCCGCCGAAGAGCTTGCTGCCGTCGGATTTCGTGAGTTCCGCCGCCTGCTGCGAGAAGTGCCGGTCGCGCAGGACCAGTCCGACCGCGAGGCCGCCGCCGAGCGCCGCAGCCGCGCCGATGAGCAGATTGCGGCGCTTCACGATGCGACTCCTTGCGTGGACGTGGGCGCGGGCGCCGCCGTAGCCATGGCCGTGGCGGCGGAATGGATGGCCGCGCGCACGCGGGGATACGTGCCGCAGCGGCAGATGTTGGTCATGGCAGCATCGATGTCGGCGTCCGTCGGCACCGGCTTGGCCTTCAGCAAGGCGGCCGCGGCCATGATCATCCCGGACTGGCAGTAGCCGCACTGTGGCACCTGCGCTGCAATCCATGCGGATTGCAGCGGATGCAGGGTGTCGCGCGGGAGGCCGGCAGCCTTGGGCAGGCCCTCGATCGTCACCACCTCTGCGCCGCTCGCGGCCTGCAGCGGGATGACGCAGGAGCGCACCGCCGCGCCGTTGAGGTGGACCGTGCATGCGCCGCAGGCGGCGATGCCGCAGCCGAACTTGGTGCCGGTGAGAAAGGCGCTGTCGCGAAGGACCCACAGCAGGGGCGTCTGGGGGTCGGCATCGAACGCGACGCGTTCGCCGTTGAGCTGGAGGGTGACGGTCACGGGAAGAATCCTCGACAAGGGCCGCGCCGCTCCGATCGAAACCGATCTGCACGCCTGGCGTCGTGCATGGGAGGGGCGCGGTTCGCTGACTGAAGAACGTGCCAGGTGGGCGTAGCTTGCGAAGCCTGGGGCGACGTCACAACAGACCTTCGTCTATGTGGAGCGTCGGTTTGCTTTATCGTGGCCGCATGTCACATCTCCCAAGCTCCGATCCCGCCGGTTACCTCGACGATCTTCTCGTCCGCTTCCGTCCGCTGACCGACGGTTCGATCAACGGCGCATCCGAAGCGCTCGGCGACACGGAACCCGAGCGCTTCGGCGTCGCGCTCGCAACCGTCGACGGTCAGGTCTTCGGCGCCAGCGACGACGGCGTGCAATTCGCGATCCAGTCGATCTCGAAGCCATTCCTGTACGGACTCGCGCTCGACCTCTTCGGCCGCGAAAAAGTGCATGCCAAGGTGGCCGTGGAGCCGACCACCGAGGCGTTCAACTCGCTCACCGAGCTCGAAGAGGACCACCTGCCGTACAACCCGATGATCAACTCGGGCGCGATCGCGATCTCGGCCATGCTGCACCACGCCGACCCTGACTCGGCGAGCGCGACGATGATGGCGATGCTCGGCCGCTACATGGGGCGCGAGGCGACGCGGCACCCGCGCGCCGTCGACGACGTCTCGGGGGCGCACCGCAACCTGGCCATCGCGCACCTGCTGCGGCACTTCGAGGTGATCGGCGACGACATCGTTGGGTCCATGAAGCTCTACAACCGCCAATGCACCGCGACCGCGAACGTGCGCGAACTCGCGCTCATGGCCGCGACGCTCGCCAACGGGGGAGAGCATCCGGTGACGGACGAGCGTGCGATCCGGCGCGACCATGTCGGCGACGTGCTCACGCTGATGTTCACCTGCGGCATGTACGACACCTCGGGCAGCTGGGCCTACACGGTCGGCCTGCCGGCCAAGAGCGGCGTGGGCGGCGGCATCCTGGCCGTCGTGCCGGGGCGCATGGGCCTGGCCGTGTATTCGCCCCGGCTCGATTCGCACGGCCACAGCGTGCGGGCCGTCGCCGCGCTGCGCGCCTGGTCCGCCGACTGGAATCTGGCGATGTTTCGCCTCTGAAGCCGCCGCGTCCCGCCGGTCACAGGGCCAACTGAACCGCTGCATAGATCAGGGTGCCTGCGCACGTCAGCACCACGAGCCCGAGCCGCGTCGACAGGGTCGCGACACCGACGACGACGATGGCCGCAATGGCCGCCACGGGCGCGGTGCGGATTTCGGTCCACGCGATGTAGACGGCGAAGTTGAGGAACACCGCCATCGGCAGCACGCGTTCGAGGAGGTCCTGCATCCGCTGGGAAGGCCGCACGCGTACGAAAGCCGGCAGGACGCGCACGAGCAGGCTCGTGAGCAGGAGGGCCAGGATGGCCAGGCCGTTGGCGGAGAAGTTCATCGTTCCGCCTCCCACACGCGCCACGAGCTGAAGGCGATGCTGGGCAGCCAGAACCACGCGGGTCCGAGCACGGCGAGCAGTCCGAGCGCGACGAGGACGCACAGGCCGACTTCGATCAGGCGCCGGCGCCAGCTCGCGCCGATCTGCGGCACGCGCACCTTCAGCTGGCTGAAGGACAGTACGAAGAGAACGACGCTGGCCGGAAAGCCGAGGTTCACCGCGGTGCCGAGGTCGGTCGGGACTTGCCGCGCCAGCAATGCGCCGACGACGGTGGCCAGGACCCAGGTGCCGTAGATCGTTGCACGCACCACCAGGACCGAGCGGCGGCTGTCGCCAGCCCGCTCGATGGCGAAGGCTTCGTCGCCCAGGATGTGCGCGACGAACCCGCGGCGCAGTGCGGAGCGCGGCAGCCGGTCGGCGGTGGTGAGCGCCATCGGGATGTAGCGGCTGTTGATCGATGCCGTGAGCGCGAGCATGACCAGCAGGCTCTGCCCTTGCTCGGCAAGCGGCAGCAGCGCGAACTGCCCGCTGCCCGAAAAGCCGAGCGCGCTGAACAGCAACACCTCGAACACGCTCCAGTTGGAATGGCCGGCGAGCACGCCCAGCAGCAGGCAGATGGGCAGCAGCGTGAGCGCCGTGGGCGCGGCGCGCCGGAAGGCGGCGCCCACCGTGTCGGGCACCGTGACTGCGCCAGCCGCGACCGCGACCGCGGCCGCGGGAACGACCGCGACCCCTCCCGCCGTCTTGTGGACGGCGAAGTCCTGGCCGACCGTGTTCATGCCGCCTCTGCAAGGAGCGAGCCGGCCGCGAGCGCGCGGCGTTCGTGCGCGGGGCCATAGGCGCGTCGGTGCCAGCGGTTAACTTCGATCACCCAGATGTCCCGATAGCCCGCGCTTCCCTCGGCCGGCACGATGTCGGTGGCGTAGTGGACGTAGCGCTCGTCGTCGATCAGGATGGCCTGGTTCGGCGCGAGCACCCGGCGGTGGACGATCTCGTTCGACGCGGGGTCGATGATCTGCGTCTCGCCGCCCAGTACGTTGTGGCGCGCGGCGACGACGATCACGCTGAATTCGTGGCCGTCGCGGTGCGGGCCTTCCGGGACGGTCACGCCCCTGAACTCGCTGTTCGCGATCACGCGGATCTGGTTCACGTTGAGGTGGTAGGTGACCGCGACGTCGACCGGCAGTGCATCGAGCACCGCCGCCATCAGCGGCGAGGGGTCGCACTGCAGCTGCTCGCGGTGACGCATCACGCCGCCGGCTTCGGCCAGGCGGATGTACTCGGCGGACTGGATGTACTTGCGCCGCGGCAGCAACGCGAAGATCCATTGATCGTCCTCGCGGTACGCGAAAAACTGCGAGAGGCGGATTTCGCGCAGCCGCTTCAAGCTGTGGCTGTCCCGCGGCATGTGATTGAAGGAGTCGAGCACCTGCGCCGACGGCGGCGGCGTGTCGATGACCGCGTAGCCGCGGCGGGCGAAACTGCCGCTTGCGGCGATGTCGGCTTGATCCATGAGGCATGCATCCATGAGAGTGTCCTGGAGGTTCCTGGCGTGCGCCGTCGGGCGCTGGGTGAGGGAAGGGTGGGGGGCGCCGCGCTACGCCGGCTCGAGTTCGAACGTTGCGATCTCGAAGGGCTTCAGGGCCTCGATGTGCTTGCGCGTGATGCCCCGGTAGAAATCGCAGGCGGTCGGCTCCACGGTGTCGATGGCGCCGAACTTCTTTTCAAGCGGGCCGAGGCACAGGCCCGCGCAGAAGCCTTCGATTTCGCAGCCGCGGCAGAACGCGGGGTTTTCGTGGCGCAGCTTGGCGTGGGCGACGTAATTGGGCGCGTCCAGCAGGGCCGGACCCTGCTCGATGGAGCCGAGCAGCGTGGAGCCCGCCTTGCACGCGAACACGGAGCCATTGGGCTCGATGCTGAACTGCGCGCCCTTGGCCGAGCAGTTCTTGAAGCCGCGCTGCGCCACCGCGTCGTGCCCGAGCAGCACCTGGAAGATCTGGTGCCAGTAGCCGGTGAGCACCACCCCGCGGCTGCGCCCGTACTCGACGATGCGCCACAGGCGATCGACGATGTTCTGCGTGCCGAAGCGCGAATAGAAGCTGGGGTCGAAGTCGACGACGACGCCGATTTCGCCGGCGCTCACGTCGACCGCGAGATCGACGATGGATTCGTCGAAGTCGTCCCAGGTCGAGGTCGTGAGCGCCGCGTTGATCGCGATGCGGTTACCCTCGGCCTGCAGCAGGCGCAGTCCGCGCATGACAAGCGGCGTGCTGTCGTCGCCGTTCTTCAAGGGCCGGGCGGGGCTGGTGGGCGAATCGAAGCTCACGCACACGGCCACCTGGTGGCGCGCGAACACCTTCGCGACGTGTTCGGTGATGAGCGAGCCGTTGGTGACCGTCGAATACGCGATGTGCATGCCGTCGCGCTCGCCATTGCCGAAGCGGTCGAGCACGGCCTCGATGGCCTTCCAGTTGAGCAGCGGCTCGCCGCCGAAGAACTGCACCATGACGCTGTGGACGCCGGCCGAGCGCGACGTCTCGAGCGCCTTCTCGACGTAGCGGACGGCGTCGTGCGCCTTCATGTGCCGGTTCTTCGGGTCGTACTGGTGTTCGAAGCGTTCCTTCGACGCGTACATGGAATCGTTGAGGTCGATGCGGATCTCGTCGCGCGAGCGCAGGCGGCTCAGGTCGACCTTCGCGACTTCGGCCTCGGCCGACATCTCCTTGCCCTGGATGCCCTCGAAGCAGTAGGTGCAGCCGAAGTTGCAGGCATTCGCCAGGATCAGCTGGATGATGTTGACCTTCTTCTCGACCGGCGTCGGCGCCGCGGGCTCGTCGTCATGGGCCGCATCGATCAGCAGGCCGCGCGCGATCAGCTGCTGCACGAGTTCGGCTTCGCGGGTGGGCGCTTCGCCGTCGGTCCACGACTGCGGCACCTCGCGCCCGCCGCGGAATCCCGAAAAGATTTCATGCGATGCGGTGTCGAGCATGCATAGCCCGCCGCGTTCCCGGTGGTAGACGGCGACGTGGCCGCCGGTGGGGAGTTCGACCGCATCCCTGCAAAGCGTGAATCGCTTCGTCGTCATCATTTCGTCCGCCCTTGTCTCTCGTTGTCCTGTCCCCGTTCTAGTTGGGGCGCGCGCCGCTCGATGGGGAGGGGATGCGGCGCGCGCCTTTCACTCGTTACTTCGTCAGCCGGGTCTTGAGCAGCGCGCAGGGGGCGCTGGACAGCGTGCCGCCGACGGTGCCACCGACCGTGCCGCCCACGGTTCCGCCCACGGTGCCGCCGACCGTGCCGCCCACGGTGCCGCCGACGGTTCCGCCAACCGTGCCGCCCACGGTGCCGCCGATGGTCGAGATGTTCGAAGTGATGTTCGTCATGTTGTCCCTTTCGTTTGAAGTTGAAGACGGGCGGACTGTACCGATGGATGGGCTGTTCGTATCCCTATACAAAGGTCTTGATTGACACCTTCGACGACGCTCGGGCTATTGCCACCAAATCACACGAGACAAAGGTCTTTTCAGGCGCATTCACCGATCTGCATGAAGGGCTGCGACTGCTACAAACGCGCCCGTCACTCACCAAGGAGCTTCGATGCTGAGATCAGTTGGATTGGCCGCGCAGAGATCGCGCACTTCCCTCATTCCCCTCGAAAAGATCGCCCTGCGCGCGCAGCGAGTTCCCCGCGACCTGAAGCAGCGCGATGCCAACGCCTGGATCGCGCTCACCGTGACGCCGCACCCGACCTTTCATCCCGGGCACATCAAGGGGATGCTCGCGTTCCTGAAAGAGCGCGGGATCCAGCCGCGGTCGCAGATCGAGGCGCTGCAGCTGCTGCGGACCTACCTGAAGGGCGCGAACGATTTCGCCGACCCGCCGACGCACGCCGAAGAGTACGAGTGCTCCGTGCTGACCAAGGGCTTGCTCGTGCGCGGCATGATCCATGCCCGCGACGCGGAGCACCTGGGCGAGCTTCACTCCTGGACGGGGGGCGACCACGACGGGCAGAACCTGCCGCCGTTCGCGCGGCAAGCCGTGCGTCGCCTGGAGATTCAGGAGATGTGCACGATCCTCCTCGAGGAGATGGGCGACGCGCCGGAGTACGAAGCGGCCGTGGCGCTCGTGAAAGAGACCTCGGATCTCGCGCGATCCGGCGCGGTGTTCGACCTGCGTGCACGCGAAGAAGAACTCGAGCGGCTTCTTCCGCCGGACAGCCACGTTGCCCGCGTCGTCGAGCGCCACGGCATGCGCCTGTGCGAGGGACAGAGCCGCATCAACCAGGCGGCGCTGGACGGGCCCAAGCTCGTCCAGATCATCCAGGAGATGCGAGACGACCCGCTGGATTCGACGCGCTCGATCGTCATCGCCGATTGCGACGATCCCGCGAAGGTCCAGTTCCTGATCGATACGCTGAAGGCCAACGGCCTGGCGCACATCGAAGTGGTGCCGCTGTGGGAGTCCCGCAAGGCGCTCGACCTGCTGATCGCCGGCGCGTTCAATCACCTGAAGATCCGGACCGGCATGGTGGCTCAGAGCGATGTGCCGAAGGGGCTCGGCATCTTCCTCGGAATCCTCTACTCGGAGCGCGCGAAGATCGCGATGGATGCGATCGACTTGATCAAGTTCTTCGGCAAAGGGGGAGGTCCGTCGCGCTCCACGGGCGGCAGCAGTCCCACCGCGAACGAACTGGCGCTCGGGTGCCGCGATGCCGATGGCAACGCGTGGGTCGCGGGCGACCGCTACACGGTGCAGGGACCGGGCTTCACGGCGCGCATGCTCGGCGACGAGAGCGTGCAGGAACTCATCGACAGCCTGCCCCGGCCGCCGCGGCCGGGCGAGGTCGTCATGCGGCTCACGGTCGAGACGATCGATGCGGTGGAAAAGACCTTCGGCATCGTCATCGACGCGGAACTCGCCAACCGCGATCCCAAGGGTGAGTTCGCCCTCATCTACATCGATGCGAAAGCGGGAACCATCTTCATCCCCTTCGTCGGAACGCGCGACCTCGTCAAGAAGGACGCCGTCATCGCCGGCCCCTATCAGGAGCGTGCAATCAAGGTCGCCACGCGCCTGGAGTTCCTTTTCCTGATGTTCGGCACCGCCTTCGCGCGGCTGCGGCCCGACGACGTCGACAGATTCATCGAGGAAGTCAATGCGATGCGCGAGGGCAAGGACGCGGGCAAGAATTTCCTGGTGGACATGATGCTGTGCAACTGGGCAATGCAGGCCGCCCGGATGCCGGAGCCCGAGCACGCTGCGCAGGTGTGGCGCAAGGCGGGCTTCAAGGAAGCGGATGTGGAGTTGCTGGGCGAATCCGCACGCGTGGTGCTCGACATCCTCGATCGCACGGGCTACGCGTGGCGCACGAACCCGCGCGTGCAGAGGATGGTGGTCGAGGACTTCGCGCTGGAGTTCAATGAGGTCGATCCCCAGGCCAACGTGGACCGCGTGGAAGCGCACCTCGACGAGCTCGTTGTTGCCTCCAAGGCCTATCTTGACCGCAAAGGCCAGTTCACCGCCGTCGAAAGCGCGTCGCTGCGCCGCTCGATCCATACCCTGCGGGACCTCGCTTCGCCTCCCTACGAGGAGCCGCCGCCTCCCTACGCGCCGAACCTCGAAGCGTTCGCCTGAGCAGGGTGGCGGCTTGCCGCGGCGGCAGCTCGGCCGTAGCATGGAGGCACACGATCCTCCGAGGAGGTGGCCCGCGTGGTTCACCCGCAGCTCGAGCTGTACGTCCTCCATGGCAGCGCCACGGCGAGGCTGCTCGTCCTGGCCTGCCGCGGACCGGACATCGCGGTCCACGAGGTCGAGCGCGACAGCGACGAGATTCGCGCGTTCGTCGCTTTCCGGCAGGAGATCGAGCGGGTCGCCCTCGGCGCGGCGCGACCCACGGTCGCCGAACTCGACGCGCTGGGCGACCGCATGTTCCGCTTCTTCTTCGGCGGCGCGGTGCGCGAGCTGTACGACAAGCTGCCGCCCGGCCGTTTCAGCGTGCAGGTGGCGGCCGACGCCCCCGACCTGCACGGCATTCCCTGGGAATACCTGCGCCCGCCCAATCGCGTGCCGGTGCCGCATCCCGAGCGCTGCGTGGTGCGCGTCCTGCCGATTCGCGCGAGCACGGAGCCGAAGCCGGCGACGCCGCGCGAACGCCTGCGCGTGCTGCTCGCCGTGGCCGATCCCGTGGACGAGCCCGGCGTCGGCTGGAGCGACGTGCATGCGAGCCTGCGTCGCGCGTTCGAGGCGCAGACTTCGTTCGCGGCCGAACTGAAGATCGTTCCGGGCGCGAGCGCGCGCGACCTGCTGCGGGCGCTCGGTGCGCGGCGCTACGACGTCTTTCATTTCCTCGGGCACGGCGGGGTGTCGGCCGACGGGGAAGGCGAACTCGCACTGGTCGACGTGGACCGGCGCACGAGCGACCGCATCCGCGCGACCGATCTGGCGCTCGCCCTGGGCGGGCAGGGCCTGAAGCTTTGCATCCTGAGCGCCTGCCTTTCGAGCGCGGGCGATGCGCGCGACGATTTCGGCCCCGTGGCCACGGCGCTGTTGCGCGCGGGCATTCCCGCCGTCGTGGCGAATCAGGCGTCGATTCCGGTGCGCTCGGTTGCGCCGTTCCTCGGGGCGCTCTACACGCGGCTGTTGAGCGACGGCAACATCGATTCGGCCATGAGTGCGGCGCGCGTGGCCCTCGCCATCGATTTGCGCAACACGGTGGAGCCGGGCCGGGCCATCGTGGAGTGGGGTATTCCGACGCTGTATCGGCTGCCGGGCGCGGCGCAGGTGTTTCGCGTGGGGAGGAGGGCGTGATGGCGACCCGGATGCCATCGAAGAACGACCACACGCTGGTCAAGCGGCCATCGACGGTTCGCCAGCCCGAGGCGAAACGTGCGAGGCGCGTGAAAGCGGTGGCGGCAACCTCGGTCGGCCTCCTCGACCTGGGCGCGTGGGTGGCGCGCATGCCCTTGCTGCTCGAACGCATGAACGCGGCGCAGGATAGTTTCCGCTTCCTCGAGGTGATGACGCCGGTGCCCGCCGGCCTGATCAAGACGCGCGAGTCGCTGGCGGCGTGGTCGCGTGCCAACGGAACGTCGCAGGGCGAAGTCGAGGCGCATCCACCCGGCCGCAACATGGTCGCCGACGAATTTCTCTACTTCGCGGAAGGGGTGCGAAAGGAGCATTCGCTCGACTACCTCTTTGGCCTGACGACGGCCATGGTCGCCTTCACCGAGGACGGCCGCGCGCACTGGAACTACTTCGCTTTCGGGCGGGATCATGTATCGCTGGTTTCCACCTTCGACCTGCGCCGCTATGCCGCCGAAGCCCGCCGGCCTTACGAGGCGGCGGTCGGCATGCTGCTCGTCGCGCAGATGCTCGGCCTGAAGCACGGCGTGCCGTCGCATGAAGAAACGCGCGGATGCATCTTCGATTTCGATGCGAACCGCGACGACGTCGTCGTGGCGATCCGCCAGCTCGCCATCGATCCACAGTGCCTGCGCCTGCTTCCCCCCGAAGAGGCGGCCGCCGCCGACGCATTGCTCGCCGCGCTGCGGCGCATGAAGGAGCATTGACATGACCGAAGCCGTCATCGTGGTCCCCGGCATCATGGGCTCGGAACTCTGGAACGATGACGAGCTCGTGTGGCCCGGCTCGCCGTTCGAGCTGCTGCTGCCCTACGCGAAGATGGCGCAGTTGCTCGACCCCGCGCTGCGCGTGGGCGACGTCGTGCGGCGCGTGTCGGTGTCGGTGCAGTACCAGCATCTGGTCGACACGCTCGCCGCCTGCGGTTTTCGCGAAGAGGGCGACAAGCCTACGCTGCGTCTGTGCGCCTACGACTGGCGCAAGGACAACGCCGTCTCGGCCCGCACGCTGGCGACGCATGTGCAGGCTTTGCGCCAGGACCACGGCGCTGGCGTGCGCATCGCGTTGCTCGCGCATTCGATGGGCGGGCTCGTCGCCCGATACCTGCTCGAATCCGGCCGCTTCGACGAGGCGAATTGCTCCGGCTTCGCCAACATCCGCCGCCTCGTCACCTTCGGCACGCCGCACCGAGGCGCGCCGCTCGCGCTGTCGACGGCGCTCGGACAGGAGGGGCGGCTGTTCCTGTCGGCCGCGCAGGTCAAGGAGATCGCTTCCCATCCGGACTTCCCGGCGCTCTACCAGCTCCTGCCGCCGCCGTCCGAGCCTTTCCTCTGGGACACCTCGGCCGACTCGCGGCTTGCGCACCGCTCGCCGTACGACGACGAGGTGGCGGGGCGGCTCGGCCTCTCGGCCGCGAACGTCGCGAGCGCCCGGGAATTCCACGCCGCGCTCGACGTCGCGCGCCGCCCGCCGCACATCGACTACTTCTGCTTCGTCGGCACGCGCCACGCGACGCTCTCGCACGCGCGTGCCGATTTCGCGTCGACGACGCTGGACCCGCGCGGCGTCTTTGCCGACGACTCCGGCGACGGCACCGTGCCTGCGTGGAGTGCCGCATTTCCCGGCGTGCAGCAGCTCGCCGTGGGGGGCGAGCATGGCACGCTCTACCAGGACGAAGAGGTGTGCCGCACGCTCGCCGCCCTGCTGGGCAAGGCGGGCGTGCTTGCGCTGTCCGCGACAGCGTTGCGGCTCGCGCTGTCGACGCAGTTCGCGCGGCCCGGCGACGCTGTCCGCGCCGTCGTCCTGCCGCGCACGCCGCTTTCGAGCCTCGATGCGGAGATCGTCGTGACGAAGCGCGCGGCGGCGGACGGGCGCGCCATCGCCGAAGCGGTCGTGGCGCGCCACCGCATCCGGTACACAGGGGCCGCCATCGACTCGATGACCGTCGTCGTTCCCGTCCCCGCCTACGCCGGCGTCTATGCCTTCGGCCTACACGCAGGTACGACGCTGCCGACGGCGCGGCCTGTCGAATTGCTGGTGCAGGACCGGTAGGGACGGCTGACCCCCGGTCTGTCGGCGGGCCGACAGGATGCGGCGCGAGCGGGGCGCAGCATGGATGCAAACCAGACCCGGATGCATCTCATGTCGCAGACCCTGTCGCCCACGCTGTTGACGCACCCACGGACGTCCCCGTCGAAGCCCGCGCCGCAAGCCGCCGGCTCCGGCATGAGCCGCGAGCAGTCGCCCGGCGAAGAACTCGCGAATTCCTGGAGCCACGGTCTCGGCGCCGTGCTCGCCGCCATCTTCCTGCCGCAACTCATCTCGAATGCGTCGCGAGCGGGGACGGTCCACGGCATCGCGGCGGCCGTCTTCGGACTCTCGATGATCCTGCTGTATTCGATCTCCGCGGCCTACCACTGGCTGCCGCAGGGTGCGATGAAGAACCTGATGCGCCGTCTCGACCACGGTGCGATCTTCCTGTTCATCGCCGGGTCCTACACGCCCTTCATGCTGGGAAGCGTCGCCGATTCGGGCGGCCTGTGGCTGCTTGTCGTCGTGTGGACCTTCGCCGGCATCGGCACTGCCGCGAAGTGCGCCGACCGGCTGAAGCATCCCTATGTGTCGACCGGACTGTATCTCGGCCTGGGCTGGCTCTCGGTCTTCGTACTCGAGCCGCTGATCGTGAAGACCCCGCCGACGGGGGTGATGCTGATCCTGGGCGGCGGCGTGCTGTACACGCTCGGCGCCATCGTGTTCCATTTCGACGAGAAGATCCGTTACGCCCACTTCGTCTGGCACCTGCTGGTGCTGAGCGCGAGCGCCTGCCATTTCCTGGCGGTTCTGCACTACGCCATCGTCTGATCGCGGCCGTCCCCGGCGATGTCGCCGTCACGGGGGCAACCGATGTCGAAGTCGAGACCGCCGTATGAGTGCGCTGGAACGCTCTAGCTGCGACGATCGCGCGGTTCCAACGAGGAGTGACCATGACCGCCCGATTCCAGGATCTGTGCGACGGCTATTGCGGCATCGCCGGGGTGCCAGCCCCGCAGCTTGAAATGGAGGCCGAGGGCCTGGTGGCGTTTCACGTCCGGCTCCGCGGCGTCACGGTCGACTTCGTGTATTCGCCGGCCGTCGACGATCAGCGGATCCTGGTGATCGTCGAGATGGGCCCCTTGCCCGAGCACAACGGTGCGGCCGTCGCGGGTCTGCTCGACGCCAATTTCTTCCGGCAGCAGCCAGGCGCGCCGGTCTTCGCGCGCAACCCGGCCACCGGCGACGCGGTGCTTCAGTTGCTTCATCCGCTCGAGGCGACGACCGCAGCCGACTTGTTCGCCGTGGTCGACGCCGGCATCGACACCGCCCTGCAGTGGCGCGATGGCGAGGTTCCGAGCGCGAGTTCGACGCCGCCCGCGTCGCTGATCCACGGTCTTGCCTGAATTCGTCTTCGATGCAGCATTTCCTCGGTGTGTGGGCCTCGCGTCACGCGGCTCCGGTTTCCGTCCCCGTCGACCAGCGGGCCGATGCGCCGGCTGCAAGACGGGGGGTGTCAACGAACGTCGGACTTTTCTGCTGCTTCGGCAGGGGCGGGGCGGTGGCGCGCGAACCCGCTGGCGCCGCGGCAGCCTATGCCGTCGATCCCGTCCAACCGTTCACCGAAGGCGAAGAAGCCAAAATCGTCGAGGGGCTTGAAGGTCGTGAAGGGGCGCGATACAGCGTCCCTCACGCGCTCCGTGGGCTGGCGGCCGGTCTCGTTGCGCCGCCGCACGGCCCGGACCGGCATCGACAGGTCGGACTCCCGGTGCTGACCTGGGGACACGTGATCGGGGAGGACCCACGAGAATACGCACCGCCCGAGGTCCGTGCCGCGTTTCGCGCGTACGTCAGGTGCGCAAAAGATGATGTCGAGCTCTACAGGAAGGCACAGCGGGACCTTCGCGCTCCGAAGCGCAGTATCCCGGATCGTGAGCTCCTGGAAGTGATGAGCACCGCGCTCCCCGAGGGTCATCCGCTGCGCGCCCGTGCGGCTGCCGCGCAGCATCAGCCCCAGGAAATTTCGCCTCTTGTCGTGCGTGAGGTCATGCAAGGCGTTCGCGACTGGCTCCAGCGCGCCGAGCGGATGAACTGGTGGGACAGGTTCAAGCTGCAGCAGGTGCCGCAGGACAGCATCTACTATGCGGTTTACCACGGCCATGTCGGCGAGGCGGAGGCTCGTGCGGCCGTCGTCCTGGAGGATCCCCGAGCGCTTCCCTAGGCCGGCTGCGCCAGCAGCCGCAGCAGTTGCGAATTGAACGCCGCTGCCTCCTCGTACTGGACCCAGTGCCCTGCGCGCGGGATCAGCACGAATTCGCCAAGCGTCGGGAAGCTCGCATAGCAGGCCTTCAGCTCCGGCTGCACCGTGCGATAGAGCGCATCCATCTCGCCATAGATGCCGTCGATCCGGCACCGGACGCCGGGCAGGGTGCGGGCGAGGATGTCGGTCAGCGAGAGCCGTCGTCGCGGCATCGCGTCGCGCTCCAGGTTGGCTTCCTGGATCGCGATGGCGAGATCGTCGATGGACGCCGGGTCGTGCAGCATCAGCGTCGCGAGATTCTTCCGGTGCGCCGCATGCCGCGCTTCCGGATCGTCGAGGTCGCGCCACGCCACGAGCGCGAGCCGCTTGCTGCGCAGACCGAGACCGGGCGTGCCGCAGATCACCACACGGCGCACCGCCGACGGATGCGCCGCCGCCATCAGGCCGCCGACGAGCCCGCCGAAGGAGAAGCCGACGATGTCGCATGGCGCGTTGCCCGCAACCTGCGCGATGCCTTCGGCCATGACGCCCGTCAGGTCGTCCGCATCCACCGCGCCCGCGGGCGCAGTCGAATCGCCGAAGCCCGGCAGGTCGGGCACGATCACGCGCCGGCCTGCGGCGGCGAGCGGCTCCACGTTTCGGATCCAGTGCGTCCAGCTGCCGCTGCCGCCGTGCAACAGCACGAGGGGTGTGCCGCGGCCCCAGGCATGCCACTGGATGGCCGCGCCAGCGGCGTGGCGCGTGGTGAATTCTTCGGCGCGGGACAGGACGTCGAGCGCCTGCGGAGGAAGATCGTCTGCGAGCATCCCCCGATTGTCGCTGTCGGGCCCCCGCGCGGCGCGGCGCGGCGCGACCTACAGCAGCTCGTTGATCAGATAAGCCGCCTGCGCCTTCGCCTTGTGCAGCAGGGGGCGCTTCGCCCATTTCTCGAGCGTGATCTCGTGCGCGCGGGCGACGTATTTCTCGAATATCCCGTCGAGCTGCGTCGCGACACCGCGGTCCAGGATGCCCACGCTGATCTCGTCGTTCGTCTCGAACGAGCGGTCGTCGAAATTGGTGGAGCCCACCGCCGACCATTCCCCGTCGACCGTCATCACCTTCTGGTGCAGCAGCGTATGCGGGTATTCGAAAAGCCGCACGCCGTTGCGCAGCAGTTTCTCGAAGTTGCGGTGTCCGGCGTGCTGCACCATCGGGCTGTCGGAGCCGCTGGTCGCGGGCATCAGCACGCGCACGTCGACGCCGCGCTTCACGGCCTCGCCCATCGCGTCGATGGCCTCGGGCTCGGGGATGAAATACGGGTTCTGGATCCAGATGCGCTTCTTCGCGATGCAGATCACGCTGTGGTGCAGCACCTTCACCGCGGGCGCCGAGTTGCTCGGCTTGATGAACGCAGCGTGCATCGCGATGTCGCCCACGGGCTCGAGCTTCGGGAAAAAATGGTCGCCCATGAAGAGCTCGCCGGTCTCGCCGATCCAGTTGTCGCAGAAGGTCGACTGGATGGTGTGCACGATGGGGCCGCGCAGATGCAGGCTGACGTCGGAAAAATGAACGCCGTCCTCGGCGTTTCCCAGCCACGAGTCGACGATGCAGTGGCCGCCGACGAAGGCTTCGCGCCCATCGATCACGCACAGCTTGCGGTGGTCTCGGTCGTTGAGCACGCCCAGGTTCTGGATGGAGCGCTTGTGGAAGAAGCGCAGGGTGACGCCCGCTTCCTTGAACATCGCCAGGACTTCGTCGCCGATCTTGTCGCCGCCGACGTGGTCCAGCATCACGCGCACGCAGCGGCCGGCGCGCGCCTGGTCGCAGAACGCCTGCGCGAGCCGGCGGCCGAGCGTGCCGTCCTTCCAGAGGAAGGTCTCGAAGTGGATCGAATGCTTCGCGGCGCGCACGCGATCGATGAGCACGTCGAAGAACGCGCCGTTTTCGTGGATGTCGACCGCATTCCCCTCCACCACCGTGCCGAGCGTGAGGCCCGCGAGCGATTGCATCACGTCGCCGATGGGCGACTCGCAGTCGATGCTGAGCTTGGGCGCCTTCTGGCGGCGCAGCGACCAGATCGCCGTCGCCATGCCCGCCATGAGGACCGAGCCGACGAGAAGCAGCAAGCGTGAATTCTTCATCCGTCGATGCTAGGGTGGCCCAGCTCGACGGTGCGGCAGGACCTTTGCCATGACCGTTGTCAGCAATAAGCCGATACACGCCATCGCGCCGGTGACGGCCCAGGTCCAGTGCCAGCCCCCGGCCAGGCTGGCGACCCACGCGACGGCCGGCGGGCCGGCGAACTGCCCCGCGCCCGACCACTGCAGCATCCAGCCGACGCCGGTGGACACGGTGCGCGTGTCCGGGGCGGCTTGCACGGCCAGGGAAAAGAGCGTGGTGGGAACCAGCCCGCCGATGGCGGAAAAAAGCAGCACCGCGCCGTAGCGGACCATGGCGGGTGCGCCGCCGCCATCGGCGCCCGCGAAGGCGACGATGGCCATCGCGGTCATCGCGCCCAGGCCGATGCGCAGCAGCGTCTGTGCGCGCCATCCGGCATGCAGCAGCCGGCCGGCCGCGACGTTGCCGAGGACGTTCGCGGCGGCGGCAAGGGCGGTGAGGACGCCGCGCGTGCCGGCCGCGATGCCGGCCTGCTCGAAGATGACCGGCAGGAAGCCGATGACGGCGAGCCACTGGAACGCATAGGTGCAGAAGGCGAGGGCGGGCAGCCAGGGCGCGGGGCGCGTGATGGTGCGCCAGACGCGGGCGCGAAGGCCGTCGTCCCGGGCGCCGGCATCCGACGCGGCCGCATGCGGCAAGCGTGCCCGCGCCGGAATTCCCAGAGCGACACCGACCGCCGCCGCCGCGGAGAGCGCGCCCGCGGCAAGCCACCATGCGCGCCAGCCGAAGGCCTCGATCCAGATCGGGCCCACGAGCAGGGCCAGGGCTGTTGCCGTGGCCATGTGCGAAGCCCAGACACCAAGCATCTTGTTCACGCGTTCCGCGGGGACGATTTCGCGCATGAGCGCGGGAGCGCTGGAACCGACCAGCAGGAAGCCGAAGCCCTCGACCGTGCGCAGCGCGAGCAGGGTCGTCGCGCCCTGGGCGAACGCGCCGGCGAAGCTGGCGAGCGCCAGCAGCGTCAGCCCAAACAGGATGCCGCGCCGCAGGCCGATGCTGTCGGACCAGGCGCCCATCGCGATCGCGCAGGCCATCGCCGCGAACTGCACCGCCGACAGCAGGAAGCCCGCCTCGACCAGCGAGACCCCGAGCTGTTGCTGGAGCACGCCGATCGCGGGCGGCAGCTTGCCGATATGGAAGGCCGAGGCGATGCCGGCGAGGACGATGAAGAGCGGTGCGAACACGGCGGGCGCGGCGCTCATCCCCGCGCGCACGTGGATCGGGGGCTCCGTTCGATTCGGGAGCCCTGGATTCCCGCCTGCGCGGGAATGACGTTCACTGGAACACGTACGCGTCCATCGCCAGCACGCCGCCATGCGTCGAGCCGCCGTCGAGGACCTTCGCGTCGTAGTCCCTGCGGGCCGCGCCGAATGCGAAGGGCAACGGCAGGTAGTGCTCCGAGGTCGGGTGCGCGCGCTTCGCGTGCGGGGCGCGCTTCAGGTAGTCCACGAGCGCGCCTTCGTCGTGGCCGGCCACCGAGCTGCGTGCCCAGTCCACGAATTCCTTCGCATAGGCCGCGCCATCGGTCACCGGCTCGCGGAACACCTCGTAGAGGTTGTGCGTGATGCTGCCCGAGCCGACGATCAGCACGCCTTCGTCGGCCAGCGGCGCGAGGCTGCGGCCGAGGCGCACGGCGGCCTCCGCGTCCATGGACTGCGGCAGCGAAACCTGCACCACGGGCACTTGCGCATCGGGGAACAGATGCATGATCGGCACCCACGCGCCGTGATCGAGTCCGCGCGACGGGTCGGCGCTCGCGTTCCAGCCGTCCGCGTTCAGCAGCTCGAGCGCGCGCGCCGCGACGGCCGGGCTGCCGGGCGCCGGATACCGCAGGGTGTAGAGCACGTCCGGGAAGCCGCCGAAGTCGTGGATGGTCGGCGGCGCGTCCGTCGTGGTGACCGACACCCCGCGCGTCATCCAGTGGGGCGACAGCACGAGCACCGCCTTGACGTTCTCGCGCAGCTCGCGGCCGAGTTGCGCCAGCTGCGGGCCGGCGATGCCGGGCTCGACCGCGAACATCGGCGAGCCGTGGGAGACGAAGAGGGTGGGCAGACGGTTCATGATGCCTCGAATCTAAGGCCACCGGCTCCCGGGCGGAAGTCCAGCGGACAGGACAGTGTGTCACGCCGGAGCGGCCGGATCGCGCGCGTCGCGGAGACCGGGCGGGGCGCGATCGGGGCCACGGCCGGGCAGAAGGCACCTTCATCGCGTCCCAGTCCTACACTGCTGAGGTGGCCCGACCCCTAGATTCTTTCGGATGAATTTCCAACCCGCGCTGCGGCGCGCCTCGAACTTCTGGCGACGCGGCCCCGCCCGCGCCTGGCCGGTGCTGCCTGGCGCGCTGCTCGTCTACCTGCTCGCGATGCTGCCCTTCACGCCGAGCATCGACGACATCAAGCGGCAGAAGGTCGAGGCGCCGGCCCTCGTGATGTCGGCCGATGGCGTGGTGCTCGCCGAGTTCAAGCGGATCAACCGGCAGTGGATGCCGCTCGCGAAGATCTCGCCCAAGGTGGTCGACGCGCTCATCTCCACCGAGGACAAGCGGTTCTATCGGCACGCCGGTATCGACCTTCGCCGCACCGTGGGCGCCGCGCTGCGCACCGCGATGGGCGACCGGCAGGGCGGCTCGACCATCACGCAGCAGCTGGCCCGCAACCTGTACCCCGAGGAGATCGGCCGCGCGCCCAACCTGTCGCGCAAGCTCAAGGAGGCGTACACGGCCCTGAAGATCGAGCGGGTCTACACGAAGGACGAGATCCTCGAGAGCTATCTCAACACCGTCCCCTTCCTCTACAACGCGTTCGGCATCGAGATGGCCGCGCGCACCTATTTCGACAAGCCCGCGCAGCGGCTGGACGTGCTGGAGTCCGCCACCCTGATCGGCATGCTCAAGGGCACCAGCTACTACAACCCGGTGCTCAACCCCGAGCGCGCGCTCGCGCGACGCAACTTCGTGCTCGCGCAGATGGCGAAGAACGGCAAGCTCGATCCCGCGAGCCTCAAGGCGCTGTCGGCCCGGCCGATGCGGCTGGACTTCGAGCGGCAGACGGAGCCGCTCGGCCCCGCGCCGCACGCCGCGCAGCAGGTGCGGCGCTGGCTCATCGCCTGGGCCGACCGGCGCGGCTACGACATCTATTCGGACGGCCTGGTGGTGCGCACCACCATCCACACGCGCATGCAGAAGGCGGCGAATCAGGCGGTGGCACGGCAGCTCGCGCAGTTGCAGCAGCAGGCCGACCGCGCCGTGCCGCGCGGGCAGGAGCGGCAGTTGCTGCAGGCGGGCTTCCTGGCCATCGATCCGCGCAACGGCCACGTGCGCGCGTGGGTGGGCAGCCGCGACTTCCAGAACGAGCAGTTCGACCACGTCAACATGGCGCGCCGCCAGCCCGGCTCGACCTTCAAGCCCTTCGTGTACGGGCTCGCATTCGAGGATGGCATGAGCCCGATGGACACGTTCTACGACCAGCCGGTCCAGATCCAGGTCGATCGCAACACCGTGTGGAGCCCGACCGACGGCACGCCGCCCACGGGCCAGCCGACCACGCTGCGCGACGGGCTGGTGTACTCGAAGAACACGATCACGGCGCAGCTCATGATGCGCGTCGGGCCGCAACGCGTGGCGCAGTTCGCGCGCGGGCTCGGCATCCGCCAGAGCAAGCTCGACGAAGTGCCGTCGCTCGCGCTCGGCACGAGCCCCGTCACGCTGAAGGAGATGGTCGCGGCCTACGGCACCATCGCCAACGGCGGGTTCTACATCGAGCCGGTGCTCATCACGCGCATCGAGAACCGCAAGGGCGAGGTGCTCGAGACCCTGAAAGTGCCCGAGCCCGAGGGCCGGGTCATGTCGCGCCCGAAGTCCCTGCAGCTCGTCGACACGATGCGGGGCGTGGTGGACGAGGGCACCGGCGCCGCGATCCGCACGCGCTACGGGATCGACGCCGACGTGGCGGGCAAGACCGGCACCACCCAGGACAACAGCGACGGCTGGTTCATCCTCATGCATCCGCAGCTGGTGGCGGGCGCGTGGGTCGGCTTCAACGACAACAAGGTGACGATGGGCGACAGCTGGGGGCAGGGCGCGCGCAGCGCCTTGCCCATCGTCGGGGAAACCGTTCAGCAGTCGCTGCGCAACCGCTGGATCGATCCGCGCGTGGAGTTCGACATCCCGCGGCCGAGGCCCCAGCCCCGCCAGCCGCCGCAGCCCCAGCGGGGCGGGCGCGACCCGGTGCAGGACATCCTCGACAACCTCTTCGAGCGCCTGCTCAGGGGCTTGCGCTAGGAGCCGGTGCGGCTACAGCGAGGGCCGCGGCATCTCCATGCGGATCTCGATCGCGTCGAAGGGGACGAACACCGCGTCGTCGGGCGTGCGCGCGACGAGGCCGTGTTCCTCGAGTTTGCCGATGTCGCTGTGGACATTGGAATAGTTGCGGTCGACCGACTTGGCGAGCGCATACACCGAGCACGGACCCACCTGCCGCAGCGAGTCGAGCAAGTCGATGCGCGCCGGGGTGAGTTCGGTGAAAAGAAGCCGCGCCGACTCGAAGCTCATGTAGTAGTCGGCCCGGTACTTCGGCGAGTTCTCGCCGGCTCGCGCGTGGCGGCGTGCGGCCTGCACCGCGGAGCCCCGCGGCGAGATCTCGATGATGGCTTTCATGTCATTCCCACTGCTCGGTGTCGTTCTTGAAGTCGTCCAGCAGGCGGTCGAGATCCACGAAGGTGTAGGGACCGTCCACACCCTCGACTTCTCGTCGGTCGCCGCTGCCCAGCCTGTTATCGTATCTGACCAGGCACTCCAATTTTCGTCCGAAGAACAAGACATATCGGTAGGGGTGCGTATTGGGAGGTGTCGCGACCTCGTCTTCGTAAATCGAAATCTCGATAAACGTTCCGTTGTCGCGCAATTCTTTTACTGCGAGAATGAGTCGAGTCGTCATGGGGTTGCATATTAGCAATATATGTAGCCAATTAGCAATAATACCGCTACATGGGGTGAGGTTTCGCCGACCCGGCGCATCGGGGACCGCCGACACGCCGGCGCGAGCGAAGTGCGTACGCTGAGCGCATGAAACTCCGGACACCGACGAACGCTCCCCATCCCCTCTTCGCGCTCGTGCTCGCGCCCCTGGTTGCGGCGCTGAGCCTCTTGCCCATGCAATCCACTGCGCAGTCGTCGGCCACGGCGGAGTCCGCCAGTGCCAGTGCGAACACGACTGCAACGGCCTCGGCAACCGCATCCGCCGCCACCGAGGCCGTCGCGCAACTCAACGCGACGCCTTCCGCGTTGCCGATGAAGGAAGGCGCGAAGGGCCCAGGCGTGATGCGCGCGCAGGCACTGCTCGATCGCTTGTGGTTTTCCCCCGGCGAGATCGACGGCCACTTCGGCGTGAACATGAAGCGCACCGTGCAGGCCTTCCAGCTGTCGCGCAGCCTTCCCACCACGGGCGTGATCGACGAGGCGACGTGGAAGGTCCTGTCGGAGGGGCAGGCGGCGGCATTCACGACCTACACGCTCACCGAACAGGACATGGCAGCGCCGTACGCGCCGCTGCCCAAGGACGTGGCCGAGCTCGCCAAGCTGCCGGCCCTCGGCTACGAAACGCCGATGGAGATGCTGGCCGAGCGCTTCCATATGAGCCCGAAGGCGCTCGCGAAGTTGAACGCGGGCCGCACGGCGCGGGCCGGCGAGACCTTCGTGGTCACCGACACCTCGCAGACGGTGCCGCTCGGCGCGGCGGTAACGTCGATCCGGATCGACAAGTCGGACAAGAAGGTCTATCTGCTGGGCGAGGGCGACCGACTGCTCGCGGCATTTCCCGCGACCTTCGGGCGCGAGGACCGCGACCCGCTGCCGCTCGGGCGCCTGAAGATCGTGAGCGAAGTCAAGGACCCTTATTTCGACTACAACCCCGCCCTGCTCAAAACCGCGAAACCGGACGATCCGAAAGTTCGGCTCCAGCCGGGACCGAACAACCCCGTCGGCGTGATGTGGCTGGGCCTCACGAAGAAGCATTGGGGCATTCACGGAACGAACGAACCGTCCACGCTCGCGCGCGCCTCGTCCAACGGCTGCGTGCGCCTGAGCAACTGGGACGTGCTGCGCGTGGCGAGCGTGGTCAAGCCCGGCGCCGTGGTGGACGTTCAGGGCTGAGGCCGCGCCGGCGATGCGGATGACGAAGGGTGTCGGCGTCGTTGCCGCGCTGCTCGCGGGCCTAACCTTCGCCGCCGCGACGGATGGCCCGGCGCTGCTCGCGGCGCGAACGTTGCGGGTGCCCGTGGACGGGGTCGCGCCCGCCGCGTTGACCGACACCTACGATCAAGGCCGGGGCGAACGCAGGCACGAGGCGCTCGACATCATGGCGCCTCGCGGAACGCGCGTCGTCGCGGTCGACGATGGCCGCATCGCGAAGCTGTTCACAAGCGTACCGGGCGGTTTGACCATCTACCATTTCGATCCCGCAGGCAATCTGGCCTATTACTACGCGCATCTCGACCGCTATGCCGATGGCCTGAAGGAGGGGATGACGGTCAGGCGAGGCGACACCCTCGGCTACGTCGGCACGTCGGGCAATGCGCGCATGGATGCGCCCCACCTGCACTTCGCGGTGTTCCGGCTGGGCCCGGAGAAGCAATGGTGGAAGGGGCAGCCGGTGAACCCCTATCCGGCGCTCTCCGCCATCCGCGCGACGGCGGCAACGGCGGCTTTCACGTCCGGCAGGTCTCGACCTCGGCCGTCGTGAAGAGCGCTTGCACGATCTGCCCGGCGTGCGACAGCGCGATGCCGAGCACGAGCCCCGCCGCGACATAGGGCCAGCGCGCGCGGGAGGCCAGCCGGGGCATGCGCGCGTCCGCCGGATCCTCCGCGGGCTGCTCGGCGAACCAGCCTTCGATCACGCGCCGCGCGGGCGCGTAGTCGTCTTCGTCCACCACCACGCGGACGAGTCCGGCCGCCGGCAGCTCGCCGATGGCGCCGGCGAGGTACTCGCCTTCGACGCGCGCCACGATGCTCTGCTGGCGCAGCAGGTCGGCGATCATGTGCGCCTCGAGGCCGTGCGCCGCTTCGTAGACCGTCTTCATCGATGCATCTTTCGTGGGTCTCCCCCGGGTCGACCATGCTACCGCGCCTCTGGTATGTTGCACCCATGTCCATCGATCCCCGTCCCGAGGACTGTCTGTCCAGCGCCACGCTGGTCGACAGTGCCCACCCCGCCGTCGTGGCATTTGCCAAGCGGCATGCCGAAGGCGGCACCGACCGCGAACGCGCCGTCTCGCTGTACTACGCCGTGCGCGACGGTTTTCGCTACGACCCCTATCGCATCGACCTCACGCCCGGCGGCATGAGCGCGAGCTCGGTCATCGAGAACGGCCACGGCTGGTGCGTGCCCAAGGCGACGCTGCTCGCGGCCGTCTGCCGCGCGGCCGGCATCCCGGCGCGCGTGGGCTTCGCCGACGTGCGCAACCACCTCTCGACCGAGCGCATGCGCGAGCAGATGAAGACCGACGTGTTCGCCTGGCACGGCTATGCCGACCTCTGGATCGACGGCGCATGGCGCAAGGCCACGCCCGCGTTCAACGTCGAACTGTGCGAGAAGTTCGGCCTGCTGCCGCTCGATTTCGACGGCGTGTCCGATTCGATTTTCCATCCCTTCGATGCGACCGGGCACAGACACATGGAATACATCCGGCAGCGCGGGACCTTCGACGACGTGCCGCTGCAGGCGCTCATCGACGGCTTTCGCGAGGTCTACCCGGAGGGCTTCGGCGCGCCCGCGTCCGCGAAGACCTCCGAACTTGCGAAGGCGGACTTCCTCGCGGACGTGGCGCGCGAGCCGCAGGCGCGGCCAGGTCCCTGAGCCGCGGTCGCGATGAACGTGAACGCGAGTCGAGGCACCCGCGTCCCGCGCCGCGTGCTGCCGGTGATCGTCCTGTCGCAGTTCGCGGGCACCTCGCTCTGGTTCGCGGTCAACGCGGTGATGCCCGACCTGCAGGCGGCCTGGGGCCTGCCGGCCGCCGCCGTCGGCACCTTGACGTCGGCCGTGCAGCTCGGCTTCGTCGCGGGCACGCTGGTCTTCGCCTTGCTCATGCTGGCCGACCGCTTCGTGCCTTCGCGCGTGTTCCTCGCGTGTTCGCTCGGGGGCGCGGCGCTCAACGCGGCCATCGTCGTGCTGCAGGGGGAATTCGCGTTGCTGCTCGCGTCGCGCTTCGGCGTCGGCTTCCTGCTCGCGGGCATCTATCCGGTGGGCATGAAGATCGCCGCCAGCTGGTATCGCGAAGGACTGGGCGCGGCGCTCGGCGTGCTGATCGGCGCGCTCGTGCTCGGTACGGCGCTGCCGCACGGGCTGCGCGCGCTCGACATCGGCGGCGGCGACTGGCAGGCCGTCGTGCTGGTCGTGTCCGCGCTCGCGGCGCTGGGCGGAGTCGCCACCGCGCTGTTCGTGCCCGAGAGTCCGCACCAGGTGCGCGCAACGCGCATCTCGCCGCGCGCGCTCGGGCTGATCTGGACCGACCGTCCCGTGCGCGCCTCGGTCTTCGGTTATTTCGGCCACATGGGCGAGCTGTACGCCTTCATCGTGCTCGTGCCCGCGATCCTTGCCACGCGCTATGCCACTGCCGCACAGATCAGCGCGGGCGCGTTCTTCGCCATCGCGGCGGGCGCCGTGGGCTGCGCGGGCGGGGGAATCTTCGTGAAGCGCTTCGGCAGCGCGCGGGTCGCGCAATGGCAGCTCGCCGCGAGCGGAACCTGTTGCCTGCTCGCCCCGGCAATGCTGCGCGCGCCCGATGCCGTCTTCATCGCCTGGCTGCTCGTGTGGGGCGCGACGGTGGCTGGCGACTCGCCGCAGTTCTCCGCGCTCACGGCGCGCAACGCGCCGCCTCAGTGGGTGGGCAGCGTGCTGACGTTCAGCAACTGCATCGGCTTCGCGATCTCGGTCGTGAGCATCGAGGTCTTCGTGCGCGCCGCCGTCGCCTGGCCGCTCGCCTGGGTCTTGCCTTGGCTCGCCATCGGACCCATGATCGGCCTCTGGATGATGCGTCCGCTCGTCCAGGAGGAGAAGAAGCGATGAACGCAGCGACCCAGGGCATGCTCGACCTGCGGCGGTTCGACATGGTGGTCGAGGGCATCGATGTCCACGTCGAAGGCGAGGGCGCCGAGACCGTGGTGATGATCCACGGCTGGCCCGACACGTACCGGCTGTGGGATGCGCAGGTCGACCTGCTCTCGGGCCGGCGGCGCTGCGTGCGCTTCACGCTGCCGGGGTTCGACCCGGCGAAGCCGCCGCGCGAGCCGCTGCCCGACGAGATCGTGGACACCATCGCCGCCATCGTCGACCGCGTGAGTCCGAGCGTGCCGGTCACGCTGCTGCTGCACGACTGGGGCTGCGTCTTCGGCTACCAGTACGCCATGCGCCATGCCGAGCGCGTCGACCGCATCGTGGCGGTGGACATCGGCGACACCAACAGCGGCGCCTTCATCCGCTCGCTGTCGCTCGGGGCGAAGGCCATGGTCGTGTTCTACCAGCTGTGGCTCGCGCTCGCCTGGAAGTTGCGGGGCGGCACGGGCACGCGGATGACGCGCTGGATGGCGCGCAGGCTGCGCCATCCCGGCGATGCGTCGAAGGTGACGTGGCAGATGAACTATCCGTACTGGCACGTGTGGACCGGCCGCGCCAAGGGCAGCTTGCGCGTCGAGCCCCCATGCCCGATCTTCTATGCGTACGGCGAGCGCAAGCCCTTCATGTTCCATTCGCCGAAGTGGCTGGAGCGCATCGCGGCGCTGCCGGCCAGCAAGGTGCAGGCCTTCCCCAGCAACCACTGGGTGATGCTCAAGGCCACCGACGAATTCAATTCTGCGATGCTGGCCTGGCTGGATACCACTTCGTCAGGAGCGCGAACAGCAGCGCGCCGAGCCCCAGTGCGCCCGCCGCTATCCACAATGCCTGGCTGAAGCCCGCCGCCGCGGTGGCGCTGCGCGCGACGAGGCCCGCGGCAAGCGGCGGCCCCACGATCTGCCCGAGCCCGTACGTGGCCGTCGCGAGCCCCATGTAGCTGGGCGCGTGCGCGGGCTTGATCCGGCGGATCTCCTGCATCGCGAAGAAGGTGATGGCCGTGAACGGCAGGCCGAGCAGGATGCTGCCGACGGCGAAGCCGGGCAGGGTGGGGCTCACGAGGCTTGCCGCGACCCCCGCGGCCTGGATGACGAAGCAACCCACCAGGGGCACGCGCAGGTCGCCCGCGACGCGCATGCGCGAGGCGACGATCGCGCCCACGACCACGCTCGCGCCGAAGATGGGCCAGAACAGATCGAGCCAGGGCGACGCCGTGAGCGTCTGCCGCGCGATCACGGGCAGGAAGGTCGCCGTGATGATGTAGCCGAAGCCGGCGAGGCCGTAGGCGGTGGACAGCAGGGCCACTTCGGTGGCGCCGTGGTGCGGCGCCGTCGTCGTCGTGGGCGCGGCTGCGGCGTTCGCGGCCGATGCCGGCGTCGCGTCCTCCGGCGCGCCGTAGGTGCGGAACACGAGGGCCGTGAGCATCGCGGCCAGCACGCCGAAGGCCGCCCACGCCTGCGTCGCCCGCCAGTCGAGCGCCACCATCGCGCTCGCCGCGAGTCCGCCGAGCGCGATGCCCGCGCCGGGGCCGGTGTAGATCAGCGCGCCCATCGCGGGCAATTGCAAGCGCGCGAGGCGGCCGAGGCACCAGGTCGTCGTATACACGAACACCACCGCGCTCGTCACGCCCGCGGCGAAGCGCAGCGTCGGCCACAGCGCGGGCAAGGGCGCTGCCATGGCGAGGGTGAGGAGCACGGTGACCGCGAGGCCGATGCGCACGAGCCGTCCTGCATTCACCGGCCCCGTGCGTCCGAGCCGCGCCGCGAACCAGGGCTGGAAGGTACACAGGAGCGCGCCGAGCAGGTAGCCGATGTAGTTCGCGCTCGCGAGCCAGCTGGCCTGCGCGAGGTCGACCGTGCGGTCGTGCAGCATCATCGGCAGGATGGGCGTGAAGGCGAAGCGGCCGATGCCCATGGCGACGGCGAGCGAGACGAGGCCGGCGAGGGCGATGGCGGCGGGGCGGGGATGCATGCCCGGCCGATGCTAACGGCTAGACGATGGTCTCTGCGGAACGAGGGGGACCCGCTCCTATGATCCGGGCACTTTTCAACTGCGGGAGTCCCGATGGACAGGCTTTATTCGGATTCGATGCTTTTTGCGACGCTCCAGCCCGCTGCCCGCCCGGTGCCGGCGAAGAGGCCCGAGCCGGAGCTCGAGATCGCGGTGGCACCGGTCGACGGCGAGCGTCTCGCCCGCCGAGGAAGGGAAGCCGAACTTTCCGGGGACGATGTCCCGAGAGTGCTGGAGAAACTCATCGGCATGCGCACGGCGGTCGAGCGCCTCAAGCGAGAGATGCTCGTCTCGGACCTGCGCGCGACGCCCGGCAGAGTGGACCTCGACAGGTTCACCACGGCTTACATGCCGCAACTCACGGACCTCGGCGGTCGACTCGAATCGTTTTCGTCTGCGATGGGCGCCGTGGATCCGGCGATCGGTGTGTCGCGCGCATCCTCGGCCGAGGAGTTCCAGTCGATCTTCGAGTCGTTCTGCCAGACCTATGTGGGCCGGCGCACGGATGCCCAGGCCGCGCAACCGGCGGCCATCGCTTCCGGCGGAGAAGATTCCGCCTACCATGAAGTCTTCCAGTGCTGCATCGAGATCATCGATCGGCTTGCGCCGAGGGCCGCAGGGCCGCTGTCGGAAGGCCCTTGGGATTGAGCCGGTTGTAGCGCGGCGCGCCCGCCGCTACCATGGGCCGTGACCGCGGGGAGCGGGCACCGGAAAGATCACCATGCCGCAACTCATCGCCTCGGTCCAGGGCGTCGAAGTCAAGCACGTCTACCTGACCAAGGCACAAACGACGCTCGGCCGTTCGCCGGGCAACGACATCGTGCTCGACAACATGGTCGTCAGCGGCAAGCACTGCCGCTTCGAGCTGGAAGGCATTGCCGACATCTGGCTGCGCGACCTGGGCTCCACGAACGGCACCTACGTCAACGACCACATGCTCAAGGCGCGCACCTTGCTGCACGACGGCGACGTCATCGCCATCGGGCCGTTCAGAATCCGTTACCTGCAGGCCTCCGAGCAGCCGAGCGGCTTCGGCCAGACCTCGGCCATGCCGGCCGACGCCGCCCCCGCGCATGCTTTCTTCCAGGTGCAGACCGGCACCTCGGCGGGGCTCGAAGTGCCCATCGTCAAGGCGGTCACCACCTTCGGCAAGCCGGGGATCGCGGTGGTTTCCGTGTCGCACCGCCGAGGCGGCTATTTCGTGACGCACCTCACGGGTCCCAGCCGGCCGCTCCTGAACAACGAGCCCCTCGGCGACGAGGCGCAGCTGTTGCAGCACATGGACGTGCTGGAGCTCGCCGGGACCCGCATGATTTGTTGACGCCAACCGAAAACTGACCATTTTTTGAGGGGTGTGCCAACCCAAAATTGACCAGGGTGTATCACGGTCCTGCTGAATTTTTCAGCGGGAGCAAAACGGAGTGATCACCATGGACATGATA
>NZ_JBFWNP010000034.1:0-61138 GCF_050250995.1 Ramlibacter sp. | reverse complement strand
GTGGCCCCTGCAGCGAAGTAAAGGAGGAGGAGCGCGCACGCGCGCGACGGGGGACATTCGCGGAAGGGGTCGCCCCCGTCCCGGTCCGGGGCGCGCCACTCCCTTCTGCCGCCCACACTCCTAGCCAGGCCCAACGGATACTGCGCGTGCCGATGGCGATCTGACTGTCTGGAATGGGATGCGCCCCGGAGGCGCGCGCAGGATCGACGCTGCTTTGGATGCCGCAGTCTTGCGTCGAGGGGGAGGCTCGCAGCGTTTGCCCCGCTGCGAGTCCATGCACGCTGATCAAAAGCGGGAGAAGAATGCGCGCGAAGCGCAAACGACTGGTCGCTACCAATTCAGAATCCGGCGACCCAGGAGCGCGCCCGCCCCGGTGGGGATCAACATTCCGAATCCATACCAGACCGCCAGGAATGGTGCCTGCATTTCAGGGCAATGCAGCGCGTATGCCAACGCCGCCACAGCGCCCGCGAAGAGGCCGGCGGCTGCGCCTGCCAACGACAGTCTGGTTGGCGCCAATCCGCGAGTAGCCCAGAAGGCGAGACCCAGCGCGGGTACCGACAGCAAGGCGATGTTGAAGGGGCATTCGATCCACGTCTCCCCAAGAACGAGCGCCAGTCGCTCGCCAGCCGGCGCCGCCGACAAGGCCAGGCCCGCCATCATCCAGACCAAAGCCAGCGGCAGCGCCGCAGCCGCGGGGACGCGGCCAAGCCGCATCCCGGGATAGCTGAGCCGGCGCAAAGCCGCCAGCGCGGCAACCGCCAGGCTCGCCGGGAACAGCAATTTCATCCAGAACATGGCGGTGAACGCGGCGGTATTCAGGTCGGCGCGTGTGCCCATGAGCAGGAGCATCGCGGCCACTGCAATCATTGCGCCCGCGGCCAGCTTGCCGAAGAATCGGCGCTCGGCTTGCGTCGGATCGATCTGCAAGTCATCGGCCGCCAATGCCCGGATCAGGTCGTCCGTTTTCATGCACGTCCCTTGAGCTTTGCGGACAAAGCCTTCAAGCTGCGGTGCACCCCGACCTTGACCGAGCTTTCCGACATTCCGGTGGCGATGGCGGTTTCCGCGACCGAGGCGCCGTCCACCTTGATCATGACGAGAGCGAGGCGATGGCGCTCCGGCAGCGATTCGAGAATCTTGCTCAGGTCTCGGCGTGCGTCGGCCGCGTCGGTGTCGGCGCTGGCGAAAACTTCCAGGTCGTCTTCCAGTGGATCATGGAGTTGTTCGCGCCGCGAGCGCGAGCGCAGAAGGTCGATCAGCTTGTAGCGAGCGATCGTGTGCACCCAGGCAGTCAGTGGCTGCGCGGGCTTGTAAGTATGCCGACCGTGATGCACGGCCAACAATGTCTCCTGCACCAAATCCTCAACTTCATCGGGTAACTGCGACAAACGCTTCCTGAAGAAGGCACGCAGATGTGCGCTCAGGGCCGTCAGGAACTGCTGATAGACCGCGGTGTCGCCCGCTAGCGCCAGCATGAATTGCTGGCGAAGCCGACCTTCGGTCTCTTCCGCCCGTTCCTTCCAGTTCATTCCCTTCAGAACCTCGATGAGTTACAACGCCGCATCAATACTTCGTCGATTGTGCCTGTCGGTGTAACCAGGCCGCCTCGGCGGGCGACTGTAGAGAGTCGCTCCCCCGTTACGTATCGCAAATCTCATGAACATCACTCGACTCGGACGCAGGAAAGCTCTTCAATGCTCCCTCGCCTTGGCTGCTGGCACGTTTGGCGTGCCGGCGTTTTCCCAGTCCAGGGGCGCCTGGGCAACCATTGAAGCGAAGGCAAGGGGCCAGAAGGTGTTTTTCAATGCCTGGGGTGGCAGCGAACGAACCAATTCCTACCTGCAATGGGTGGCGGTCGAAGTCTCGCGTCGTTACGGCGTCCTGTTGGACCATGTGAAGATCACCGACACCGCCGAAGCAGTGAAGCGGGTACGCGGCGAGAAGGCGTCCGGCCGGCTGGAGGGCGGCACCGTGGACATGGTCTGGATCAACGGCGAGAACTTCCTGACCTTGAAGAAGGAGGGTCTGCTGTTCGGGCCGTTCGCCGAACAGCTACCCAACTACGCATGGATCGACACCGAGGGCAAGCCTTCGACGCGCATCGACTTCTCCGAACCGGTTGCGGGAATGGAAGCCCCCTGGGGCATGGCGCAGTTCACTTTCTTTGCCGACCGCACCCGGGTGCCCGAGCCGCCGCGCAGCATGACGGCATTGCTCGAATTCGTCCGCCGCAATCCCGGGCGCGTGACCTTTCCACGTCCGCCCAACTTTCATGGCACAACATTCTTGAAGCAGGCGCTGCTTGAACTCAACCCCGACCGCTCGCTGCTGTACCAGCCGTATGCGCCATCGGCGCTGGAACGGGCGGCGGCCCCTTTGTGGTCCTTCCTTGATGCACTGCGGCCCCACCTGTGGCGAGGCGGCAGGCAATATCCCCAGAACGCTGCCGCGATCCGGCAAATGATGGCCGACGGCGAGCTGGCGCTGGCAATGACGTTCAACCCGAACGAGGCCGCCAACGAAATCGCGGCCAAGCGTCTACCGGACTCGGTATACAGCTGGCAGAACACGGGGGGCACGGTCGGCAACACCCACTTCCTGGCGATTCCGTTCAATGCCTCGGCGCCTGCGGGGGCCCAGGTCACCATCAACTTCATGCTGTCGCCGGAGGCGCAGGCGCGCAAGGCCGACGTCGCGGTCTGGGGCGACCCCACCGTGCTTGCAGTGGATCGCCTCCCTGCCAATGAGCGGGCTCGTTTCGCGGCGAGCCCCTTGCCCGGACAAGTTGAACGCCCGGCGCCCGTGATCCTGGAACCGCATGGCAGCTGGGTGGACCCGCTGGAGCGCGAGTGGCTGCGGCGATACGGCCGGTAGGCACCCCGTTCGCACGGGTGCCAGCCACCATCGCGCTGGTGCTCGCAGGCGCCGCCGCGATTCCGCTGGCGTGGGCGGGCATCTCCGCGGTCGCAGCCGCCCTGGACGCGTCTGCCTGGAGCGACCTGTTGTCCGATCCGCAATGGCCGTGGGCTTTGCTGCATTCCTTGACCACGGGGTTCGCCGCGACGGCGCTGTCCGTGCTTGCGACAGCGTGGATCCTGTCGCGCAGCTTCGCGGCGCGCCCTTGGCGCTTCGTTCTGCGCATCCTCGCGCCCATGCTCGCCATGCCGCACGCGGCCTTCGCCATCGGCCTGGCCTTCCTGGTCGCGCCGAGCGGGTGGGTCTTGCGCGCGCTGTCCCCGTGGGCCACCGGCTTCGAGTTGCCACCGGCATGGCCGACGACGCAGGACCCCTGGGGGATCGGACTGGTGGTCGCGCTGGTCGGCAAGGAGGTGCCGTTCCTGCTCTGGACCGCCGCCAGCCAATTGCAGCGAGCGGACACGGGCACGCGGTGGCGTCGTGAACTCGACTTGGCCTGCACCATGGGCTACACACGGCCGGCCGCCTGGCGGAAGGTGGTCTGGCCGCAGCTCTGGCCACGCATGACCGCTCCGGTACTGGCCGTTGGCGCCTACAGCCTGACGGTGGTGGACGTCGCACTGGTCATTGGGCCAGCTTCGCCGCCCACCGCGTCGGTCCTGGCATGGCAGTGGCTGCTCGATGCGGATGCCGCCGTCAACGCCAAGGGAGCTGCTGCCGCATGGATGCTGGCCGGAATCGCAGCGACGGTTGCAGGCGGCCTCTGGCTGCTCCGTGCGCGCATTGGCGGCATGCGCTGGACCGATGGGCGTCGGGGTCGCGTGGACCCTGGCGCTGTGGCGGCGATCGCACCGGCACTTGTTCTTGCGCTGGGCTACGCGGGTGTCATGGGCGCGCTGGCTGTCGGCAGCGTGTCCGGCGTGTGGCCATTTCCGGATCTCTGGCCGCGCGAGCTGAGTCTGGCCGGCTGGCGCTCCGTGCTGGCAAGCCTGGATACGGTCACCACCACGCTGGGGCTGGCGGCTGCCAGCAGCGCGGCCGCCTTGCTGTGGGCAGTCGCCTGGCTGGAGGTCGCGCCGCCTTCGTGGGACGCGCGGATGCGCCGCATCGCTTACCTCCCATTGCTGCTGCCCTCGATCCTGTGGGTGGTGGGGCTGCACCGGCTGACGCTGGCGTGGCGGCTCGATGGACAGTGGCCGGGCCTATGGCTTGCGCACACGCTGGCTGCACTGCCCTATGTGCTGATCGCGCTCAGTCCGTCCTACCTCGGATTCGATACCCGCTACCGGCACCTTTCGGCAACGCTCGGACATGGGCGGTTGGCCTTCCTGCTGCACGTGAAGTGGCCGCTGCTGCGAGCCGGCCTGGCAACTTCGCTGGCGGTCGGTTTCTCGGTGAGCGTGGCGCAATACCTGCCGACCTTGTTCGTTGGCGCCGGTCGCTATGCGACCCTCACGACGGAAGCGGTGGCGCTGTCCAGCGGCGGCCAGCGCTCGTTGCTGGCGGCTTACGCCTGGCTCCAGTGGCTGCTGCCCGCGCTGGCGTTCGTACTGGCCGCGTGGGCCGGGCGGCCTCGCCGCTTTCGGGAGCGGCTGTGAGCCTGCAGGTGCACGTTCGGGATCTCTCGGTGGGTCAGCGCCGGCTGGTGCACGACCTGCGGCTGGATGTGGCGCCCGGGACGGTGCACACTTTGATGGGCGAAAGCGGCTGCGGGAAGTCGAGCCTTCTGGCAGCCATCTGCGGCACGGCAACGGCCCCCGTGCGCTTCGACGGTGACATCCTGCTCGACGGCACCCGAGTCGACGCGCTGCCGACACGACGGCGGGGCATCGCCATCCTGTTCCAGGACGATCTTCTCTTCGCGCACATGACCGTGCGGGAGAACCTCCTGTTCGCAGTGCCGCCCGGTCCGCGCGACCAGCGCGAAAAAGTGGTGCGGCAGGCCCTGCACGACCTCGAACTGCCTGACCTCGCCGAAGCGGACCCCGGCACTCTTTCCGGCGGGCAACGGACCCGCGTGGCGCTGATGCGTGCGCTGCTGGCGCGCCCGCGCGCCGTGCTGCTGGACGAACCTTTTGCACGGCTCGATGCGGGCCTGCGCGCGCGGATGCGGGAGTTCGTCTTCGGCACCATCCAGGCCCGGAGGATTCCGGCGCTGCTGGTGACCCACGACGCCGAAGACATCGCCGACCCGCAGCGCATCACGCAATTAACCGGTTCATGAGTCGGCCTCATGGCGCGGCGCCGAGCCGCGCGAAGAGGTCGTTGAAAATGGCGTCACGATCGACCGCGAACGCCTCGCGCATCAGGTGGCTGTCGTCGCGCCGTATCCAGCGCTTGTCGTCGCCGAGGTCCGGGGTGCGCACCAGCGTGCTGCGCAGCCAGCCGGGCTCCAGCAGCCACGCTACGCAGATCAGATCCCAGATCACCCATGAATGCGGCTTCGCCGAATCCGCGGGGTAGATGGTCCACAGGGGATTGTTCGTGAAGAGGTGGTGCAAGTAGGATCCGATGGCACCGCAACCCCTTACGTGTGCCTCCACCTCCGCCAGCGACAGGCGAAGCTGCGCGCCCACGTGGAACCCAGGCAGGTACACCAGCGGAACGCCGCTTCGGAGCAGCACGCGGCTCGCGTGCATGTCCTGCTCCAGGTTGAACGAATCGTTGACGTGCGGCGCATGCGAGGGATAACCGCTTGTCCACACCACCACCACCCGGTCGGCGATATCCGGCGCCATGAGGAGGGCACTGGCGATGTTGGTGACGCAGCCAAGCGCCAGCACGTACAGTGTTTCGCCCGGAGCGCAGGCGCGCGCCAACGCCACCAAGTGCTCGGCTGCTTCGCTTTCCAGCGGGCGGTCCGGCGATGCGAGATAGCTCGCGCTGCCGGCGAAGGCGCGGCCACGATGATCGCGTCCCAGCAGCTCGTAGATGCGAATGATCTCGGCCAGGCTGCGCCGCATGCCTTCCGCTGGCGGGTTGAAGGGCGGTGCGCCGCGCGGAGCATGCGCCAGCTCGCCCTGGCGGTAGGCAAAGGAGAACGGCTCTGCATAGACCGCTTCCACCTGCAGGCGCTCACCGGCCAGCAGTGCCCAGGCCAGTGCGAACTGGTCGTCGATCTCGTTGGCCGTGTCCGTGTCGATCACGCACCGCACCGGGCCCTGCGGCTCCACCAGGCGAGCCGCGTACCAGGCGTCGTCGCGAACATGATTCATACGCAAACCTCATGAGGCTGCACGGTGGCAGGCGTCGCGAGGCGCTGGTACCGCTGCAGGTCGGCGGGCTCATCCACGTCCCAGAGCGCCCCCAGCTCCTGCCACTTCGCGCCGGCCGCACGCAGCCTCTCTCGCGTCTGCGACAGCACCGCTGGCGTGCTCCAGGCGATGCCCTCGAACACTTCCGGCAGCATGCGGCCGAGTCCCAGCAGGACGTAGCCGCCGTCTTCCGCCGGAATCAGCACCGCGTCATTCGTGGCAAGCGCGCGCGCGGCCGCCTGCAGGTGACCCGGCGCCAGCAACGGGCAGTCGGTGCCGATGATCAACAGCGGCAGGCCAGGGTGCTGCGCGAAATGGGATTGCGCCACGGCACGCATGCGCTCGCCCAGCCCGCCTTGCACCTGAGTGCAGACCGCAACGCCGCAACGCGCGTGCAACATGCGGAAGAATCGGTGCCCCGCGTCTGGCGCGCACCAGAGATGAATGGGTCCCAGCGCCGCATCCACCCCCATGCGTAGTGTCGCGAGCGTGAACGCGCGCTGCAGGCGAGCGGCTGCCGGCGCACCGATCTGCGGCGCAAGGCGGGTCTTGGCCAGGCCGGCGACGGGCGCCTTGGCCATCACGGCCAGCCCGGACCTGGCGGGCGCAGGCCGCCGAGGGTAGCCATAGCGATCTGCCAATTGCTGCGGGGAAGCTGCGAAGAAGTAGCGCAGCCGCAGCCACCACATGAGCAGGATGACGCGCAGAACGCCATGCTTCTCCCAGCGCCGTGCCGAAGTCGTGACGGTGGCACGCAGGCACGCAGGCGACCCGCGCCGCCGCATTCGCGCGCTGAATGCAATGTCCTCCATCAGCGGCAGGTCCGGGAAGCCGCCGGCGGCCTCGAACGCCTGACGACGAACGAAGATGGCCTGGTCGCCCGTGGCGATGCCCGTCCACCGCGAGCGCAGGTTCATGAGCATGGCCACCAGCCGCAGCAGGGGCGAGGCGCTGTCGATGCGCACGTCGAAGCGACCCCAATCCGCGCCCGATGCCAATGCCTGCGTCACCAGGCGGTCGGCATGCGTCGGCAGCACCGTGTCGGCGTGCAGGAACAGCAGGGCTTCGGCCTGGGCGCCCAGGGCTCCAGCGTTCATCTGGGCGGCGCGCCCCTGGGGTGCGAGCAGCACCCGATCTGCACCGCCGCGCGATGCGACCATCCAGGTGGCGTCGGTACTCCCGCCATCGACCACCACCACTTCGGCGCCGCGCTTGCGAAGGGGCTGCAGTGCGGCCAGCGCCGCTGGCAAGGCGGCAGCCTCGTTCAGGACCGGCACGACGATGCGGAGCGAACTCATTGGGCAAGGATACGCGGCAGCTGCGCGAATTCGTGAAGGGTGAAGGCGACGCCCTCCGGAGACAGGTAATGGTCGACCCGGTCGCGCACATGCTCTGCCAGTGAGGCGTCGCTGTTCGCGGCCGACCAGTCTTCACCCTGCCCCGCAGTGCCCGGCGCAAGGCTGGAGAGCGCGCGCCACTTGCAGCACCAGGTGATCGACCACAGCCACATCGCGCGGCGCAACGGCAGATGCCAGGGACGCGCCGCAGAGGCGTGGCCTGGATCCAGGGCGGCGTTCCAGCAGCGATAGAAGCCGGCCACCTCGTCGGGCGTCAGCACGGCACGCGTCGACACGTCCCACGTGGTCGAGGTGTAGAGCGTTGCGTGGGCGAGGTCGAGCCCGGGATAGCTGTAGCGGCACTTCTCGAGATCGACCAGTACCGCATCGCCGATGCCCCGCATGAGGAAGTTCCCCGGATGGGCATCGAAAGCGATGAGCGAGCGTGGCGGCCGATCCGGCAAGGCCACGGATGCGGCAAGTGCCTGCATTTCGCTGTCGATCGCCGCCCGCACCTGGTCCGGCAGCGCGGCCTGAGGCATGAAGCGGGCTTGCGCGGAAATCTCCGCGTGGAGGTGCTGGAGCGGATCGCTCGCGTCCTGCAGTGGTGGCCGGGCCGGTGCAGCGGGCATTCCCAACGCATGCAAGGAAGCCAACGCCTGCGCCATGGCGTCGAGGTCGCGCGGCAACACGGCAGGTGGTCCGTCAATTTCCTGCACGATAAGTGCGCCGCGGGGCAACGCCGGCCCCACGGGGAGGACGCCCGCGCAAAAGGGCGTGTGTCCGCTGGGTTGCGCGCGCTCGAAGCACTTTTGCTGGTGCCGAAGGTTGGCATCGGGCACCAGACCGATTTGGCTCTGTTTCGGAATCCGCGCCAGCAACCCCGTGCCAACGAGACGCACATGGTGGTGCGCCAGCCCCTTGTCTGCCAGAACCTCGAGCGCGACTTCCGCCCACGCATCGTGCGCCTGCAGCGCCGCTCGCAGTCCCCCCACGCGCGCGAGGGTGTCCCGAGATTCCGCATACCCCCCCTCGGGTCCGCTCGAGCGAGGCTTCATCTCAAGCGCTCCGACTGGCTCGACCCGTCTTGCGGCGCCAGAAGAAGAGCGCTCGGGGGAGCCATTCCGAAATATTCAGCATTTTCCTGGCGGACTGGGGCAAAGCTTTGACATGGGGTGTACCGGTCATTCGGGTGGCGGCCCGCGCAGGTTACATCCGCGAGAGGGATTCTGGTCAGGTGTAACCTCGACGCCCAACCCGACGAATGAGGATGATGAGCAAACGCAAAGCGGCCATCGCCGCATTGATCGCGATCGCAGTCCTCCTTTTCCTCGCGCTGGACCTGGGCCGCTTCCTCAATCTCGACTATCTCAAGCAGAGTCAAGCGGCCCTGGCTGCCCTGCACGAACGTCGGCCCGTGGCGGTCATGACGGTCTTTTTCGGGATCTACGTCGCGGCCACCGCCCTGTCGTTTCCGGGCGCAGCCATCCTGACCTTGGCGGCGGGCGCGCTATTCGGGCTGTTCTGGGGCACCGTGCTCGTCTCCTTCGCATCCAGCCTGGGGGCGCTTCTCGCGTTCCTGGGAGCGCGCTTCCTGTTGCGCGACAGCGTGCAGGCGCGCTTTGGCCAGCGCCTGCAGGAAATCGATCGCGGCGTCGAGCGCGACGGCATCATCTATTTGCTATCGCTTCGGCTGGTCCCGCTGATCCCGTTCTTCGTCATCAACCTGGCGATGGGTCTGACCCGGATGCCCGCCCGCACCTTCTATTGGGTCAGCCAGATCGGCATGCTGGCCGGCACCATCGTCTATGTGAATGCCGGCACCCAGCTTGCCAGGATCGACTCGGTGCGAGGCATCCTCAGCCCGGCCCTGATCGGGTCCTTCGTGATGCTGGCGATCTTTCCGTGGATCGGGCGTTCGCTGGTACAGCTCGTACAGCGCCAGCGGGTCTTCGCGCGCTGGCGCTCAATGCGTCCCCGCAAGTTCGACCGCAACCTGGTGGTGATTGGCGCAGGCGCCGCCGGACTGGTGTCTGCATACATCGCAGCGGCGGTGAAAGCGTCGGTGACACTGGTGGAAGGCCACAAGATGGGTGGCGACTGCCTCAACTACGGCTGTGTCCCCAGCAAGGCCCTGATTCGCAGCGCGAAACTGGCGCACCAGATGCGGCAGGCCGGCAACTACGGCCTCGATGCGGCGACGCCGGCTTTCAACTTCCGGACCATCATGGAAAGGATTCATGGCGTGATCCGCGCCATCGAACCGCACGACAGCGTCGAGCGCTATCGCAGCCTGGGCGTCGACGTGGTGAAAGGTCACGCGAGGATCGTGAACCCCTGGACGGTGGAAATCACGCAGGCCGACGGTTCGACCCGGACGCTCACCACGCGCAGCATCGTGATTGCGGCCGGCGCCAGCCCGCTTGTGCCGCCGCTGCCGGGGCTCGAAGACGTGGGCTATGTGACCAGCGACACGCTCTGGGAAAGCTTCGCCGGGCTCGACGAGGTCCCGCGGCGCCTGCTGATTCTGGGCGGCGGACCGATCGGGTGCGAGCTGGCGCAGGCGTTCGCTCGCCTGGGCGCCAAAGTCACCCAGGTCGAGATGGCCGACCGCTTGCTGGCGCGGGAAGACGACGAGGTGTCGCAGTTTGCTTTGCGTTCGCTGCGGGCGGACGATGTGCAAGTCCTTGTGGACCACAAGGCTTTGCGCTGCGAGCTGGTGGATGGGGACAAGGTGCTGGTGGCGCAAGGCGACGGTCAGGAGGTGCGCATTCCTTTCGACGCGCTCATCTGCGCGGTCGGGCGGAAGGCCCGGCTCACCGGATATGGTCTCGAAGAACTCGGGATCCCCTCGGACCGGACCGTCCAGACCGACGAGTACCTGCAGACCCTGTACCCCAACATCCTTGCAGCCGGCGACGTGGCCGGCCCTTACCAGTTCACTCACACTGCGGCGCACCAGGCCTGGTATGCGACCGTGAATGCGCTGTTCGGCGACCTGCGTCGCTTCAAGGCCGACTACCGCGTGATTCCCGCCGCCACCTTCATCGATCCCGAGATCGCCCGGGTCGGCCTCAACGAGCGGGAGGCCAAGGAGCAATCAATCGCGTACGAGGTGACTCGCTACGATATCGACGATCTGGACCGGGCGATTGCCGATGGCGAGGCCCATGGCTTCGTCAAGGTGCTGACGGTTCCCGGCAAGGACAGGATCCTGGGTGTGACGATCCTGGGGCCACACGCGGCCGATTTGCTGGCGGAGTATGTGCTGGCGATGAAGCATGGCCTGGGACTGAACAAGATCCTCGGCACCATCCACACGTATCCCACTTTCTCGGAAGCCAACAAGTACGCCGCCGGAGCGTGGAAGCGCGCGCACCAACCGGAAGGGCTGCTCCGATGGATCAGTCGGTATCACGCCTGGAAGCGAGGCTGAAGTGAACAGGCGAGGCGCCCTCGCAGGGCTGGCTGTGCTCGCGATGGGCCATGATGGCCACGCCGCCAGCGCATGGACGATCCCCTGGTTTTCGTCGGCGCCACTTGGGCCCGGACCCGTGTCGGGATGGCAGCACCAGACGCTGCCCAAGGTCGAGCGTGCGAACCAGTTCGAGGTCGTCGCGGACGGCGAACGGCGGGCCCTGCGCGTGACGTCGTCGTCATCGGCGTCCACCTGGCTGACGCGGCTCCAAGGGGAACTCGGACCCCGGCCGACGCTTCAATGGCAATGGAAAGTCACGAAGGCCCTGCCGGGTTCCGACCTGCGCAGCAAGCAAGGGGACGACTATGCGGCGCGACTCTACGTCCTGTTCGACTTGCCGCCCGACCGTCTGACGCTGGCCGACCGTTTGCGCATGCAGGCCGCGAGGGCGCTGGCCGGCGTGGAGGTGCCCGCTGCCGCCCTCTGCTATGTCTGGGGCAGCGCCCAGCCGGCCGGCACGACGGGTTGGAACCCGTATACCGATCGCGTTCGCATGGTCGTCGTCGACAGTGGCGACGCGCAGGCCGGACGTTGGCGAGCAAATACCAGAGACCTGCGCCGCGACTGGGAAGAAGCATTCGGCGGGCCGATTCCGCCGGTGGGCGCCATCGCGGTCGGCGCGGACACGGACAACACGCGCGACAACGTGGAGGCCTGGTTCGGGGATGTCGTGGTGACCAACGCTTCATGAAGAACCTGGTGCTCCTTGGAGGCGGTCACGCTCACGTGGAAGTGTTGGGCGCCATGGCGAAGCGCCCCTTCGACGCCGGATTCCAGGTGCACTTGGTGACACCCTATCGCCGCCAGATCTATTCGGGCATGTTGCCAGGGTGGATCGCCGGGCACTACGAGCTGGCGCAGTGCGTCATTCCGCTGGACACGTTGGCCGCCCGCGCGGGAGCCGCCTTCCATGAAACCGCTGTCGACGCTTTGAACCTGGGAACGAAATCCGTTCACGGCGCGGATGGCACGCGCCTGGAGTTCGACTTGCTGTCCATCGACACCGGCCCTGTCGCTTCATTGGACCAGCTCCCCGGGGCGGAAGAGCATGCACTTCCGCTTCGTCCCATCGAGAGATTCGTAGCAGCCTGGCCAGCCTTGATCGACCGCGTCGCCGGTCAATGCAAACGGTTCGACCTGGCCATTCTGGGCGCGGGCGCCGGAGGGGTGGAACTGGCATTTGCGGTCCGCAGGCGTGCCCTGCGCGAGGGATGGTCGCACTTCCATGTCTCCCTGATCGGCTCGGAAGCATTGCCACTGAGTGGCGTCCCGGAGCCTGCGCGCCGCGAAGCACTGGAGCTGCTGAAACGTCGCGGCATTGCATGGCACGGCGGCCGAGAGGCATCCAGCTTCGAGGAGCGCGAGATACGCTTGAAGGACGGCGCTTCAATAGCCTTCGATGCCTGCTGGGTCGTGACGGGCGCAGCCGCGCCGAAGTGGCCGGAAACCAGTGGGATCGGCATCGATGCGCAAGGCTTCGTCCGTGTCACCCCCACACTGCAAAGCCGCTCCCACCCCAACGTATTCGCCGCGGGCGATATCGCGAGTCACGCGACGCCTCTGCCGAAGTCAGGCGTCTATGCCGTCCGCGCGGGTGAGGCTCTGGCCGCGAATCTGCGCCTCGCGTGCGCCGGAGAGCCCCCGGTCCCCTGGAACCCGCAGTCCAAGGCGCTCTACTTGATCAGCACCGGCGAACGCCATGCCATGGCGGTCTGGGGCAAAGTGTGCTTGCAGGGTGCTTGGCTCTGGAAACTCAAGCACTGGATCGACACGCGCTACGTTCGCAGCAAATCGAGGCGTTCGCGTTCGGGCCATCGCCCATGAAGCCGGTCAATGCCCGGTGCGACCCGTCGGTGTGCCGGCGGTCGCGCCGGCACGAGCGCGTTGAGCGTCAATTCGGCGCCTGCGTCGGCGCCGCCGATCCCGCATAGGCCTGCTGTGCCGCGACGACCTGCCGGATGTCGTCGATGCTCGCGATGAGGCGCAGAAGGTGCGCCTGCATCTCCTCGGTCTCGCGCTGCAGGGCCTGGGCAAGCTCGCCCAGGTAGACCGGCAGGATTGCGCCCTTTTCGTCGCGCGCGAAGAAGCCGGGCAGGTCCGCCGCGTGCGAATCCAGCAGGTCGACTGCGTCGGCCAGCCGCGCCACGCGCGTGCGTCGCAGCTGGCCGCGAAGGAGCTCGCCCGACACGTTGACGCTGTTGAGCGAGTTGCCCACGTGGTGCAGCACGTTGGTCGCGAGTTCGGCCATGCCCGCCCGATGCGCGGTGGCAACCAACCGCTGCTGCGCCTCTCGCAATTCGTGCGTGCGATCGGCCACATGCTGCTCCAGGCGCTCCACGCGCAGCACGTTCTCCAGGCTCACGGCGAGCGGCCCCGCGATGCCTTCGAGCGCCGACCGCACGGCCGGCGGGAATTCGCCGCGCGCGCCGCGCCGCTGGACGACGACGATCGCGTTCAGCTCGCCACGATGAACGACGGGCACGAGCAGCCTTCCGTCTCCTGCGGCGACCGGCGCCCGCGTGCGCTCGATCTCGCCAACTGCGGCGAGATCGACGTGGCCGCGTGCCGCCGCGGAATCGGCGGGTACGGGTGCGCCCCCTTCTTCATGGATCATCCACGCCTGCAGGTCCGCGTCGCGCAACAGCAGCCGCACCGAGTCGGCATGCGCGAGTCGCGCCATGATTTCGCAGGCCTTCGCATGCAGGCGATCCAGCCGCGTCTCGGACGACAGCGCCTGCGACGCCTGCAGCACGCCAAGCGTCAGCGCCTGTGCCTCGATGCGCAGTCGCTTCTCCGCGTTGATGCGATCGGCCAGCGCGAGCGCGAGCAGCACCATTTCGAAGGCGGACGCGATCGCGAGGGCGTTGTCGGTGAGGACCGTGTCGCGGTAGAGGGCAAATGTGCGCCCGAGCACCATGAACACGCCGGCATAGAGCGCGCCCCAGGCGGCACAGAAGAAGACGGCGCCGGGCCAGCGCCTGACGAGGCCGACGACGGCCGCGCCCGGGACCAGGATCGTCGCCGCCATGCCCTGCAGCAGGATGCACATCAAGCCGAGGTTGGACGGCAGTACCGCCGCGCCGATGGTGCCGGCAGCGGCCGTCCACGCCACGACGCGCAGGGCCTTGTCGAACGCGGGCAGGCGATCGCGCGTGTGGAGGAACTGCCGCGTGAGGCTCGCGGAGAAAACGAGCGCGCCGCCATAGAACGTGTACATCAGCTGGGCGGTCCAGGCGCCCCACTCGCCCCACACGTACTGCGCGCCCATGCCGGATGAACCGGCGAAGGCGCCTGCGGTGCAGGCCACGCATCCGGCGTACAGCAGGTAAGCCCTGTCCTTCACCGACACGAACAGCAGCAGGTTGTAGAGCAGCATGCCGAACACGAGCCCGAAGTAGAGGCCGGAGAGGCCCAGCACGGCACGATCCGCTTCGGCCAGGGCCTCGGGTTGCCACAGCGCGGCCTTGGGCGAGGACGGGCCGGCATAGACGACGCGAATGAAGACGGTCGTCGTGCGCCCGGGTTCGAGTCGCACCGGGTAGACGAAATGCCGGTGGTCGACGATTCGCGCCGAGAACGGCCGTGCCGCGCCCACCTCGGGCCAGCTCGTCCAGCCGCCGTCGGCGGCGCGGACGAACACCTGCACGCGGTCGATGTTCGCCCGGCCCGCCTCGAACAGCCAGTCGCGCGGCGCCGTCGCGTCGGCGGCCACGTCGTAGCGGATCCAGAATGCCTCGCCGCGGTCGATGCGCAGAAGCGGAATGCGCGCCGCGCCCACCTGCTTCATGGCGCCGCGCTCCGCGGCCGCCGCAACGTCGGCAACTGTCATCGTCGACGACGCATCGACAAGGAAGCCGACGTCCTGCGTCAGCTCCACCCGCGATGTCGAGGCCGAGGCGATCGGAGCCGCGCGCGCGCCGACGGCGCAAGCGGATACCGCCAGAAGCACCGACAGGGCGTACAACCAGCGATGCAGGGTCATGGCCGGACCGCCGGCACGAAAGGCAGGTCGAGCGTGAAGGTCGCGCCCGTCTCCGGCCCGTCGCTGTGCGCCGTGAGGTTGCCGCCCATTTCCCTGGCCGCCAGCGCGCAGCTGTGAAGGCCGAAGCCGTGGCCGCCGGCACGCGTCGTGAAGCCGTGGGAAAAGATCCGCGCCAGATCCGCGGACTCGATGCCGCAGCCGCTGTCGGTCACGCGAAAGCGCAAGCGCGAATTCTCGGCATCCACGCGCACGGTCAGCTTGCGCTTGGCGATCCGCGGCGCGGCCATCGCCTGCCGCGCGTTGTCGACGAGATTCACGAGAATCTGCAGCGCGCGCGTCTTGTCCAGTTGCACCGGCGGCGTATTCGCGATGTCGCGCACCACGTCGATCGAGCCGCCGGGCGACGACGCGTTCGCGATGCGCAAGGCGTCTTCGACGAGCTCGCCGGGCGCCACCTGCTCGGTCAGCAGCGAAGACCCTGCATAGGCCTGCTGCGTCGCCACGACCTTCTTGATGTGATCCACACTGGCGACCAGATGGTCGAGATGGGCCTGCATCGCCTGCCGCTCGCGCTGCAGTTCGTGCGCGAGGTCGCGCAGATAGCCGTGCAGCACCTTCGCCTTTCCGTCGCGCGCGAAGAAATCCGGCAGGTCGGCCGAATGCGCCTGCAGCAGATCCACGGCGCGCGCGAGTCCGGGCACGCGCGTGCGCGCGAGTTGCGAGCGCATCAACCCCGCCGAAACGTTGACGCTGTTGAGGATGTTCCCGACGTTGTGCAGCACGTTGGTCGCGATCTCGGCCATGCCGGCTCGGCGCGCGGCGTTGACCAGTTCCTGCTGGGTCGCGCCGAGCTCGCGCGTGCGCTCGGCCACGACCTGCTCGAGCAGTTCGACCAGCCGCACGTTCTCGAGGCTGACCGCGAGCGGCCCGGCGATGCCGTCGATCGTCGCCTGCGCGTGCGGCGACAACGGGCCGTGGAGCCCGGCGAGGTGCAGCACTGCGCGCTGTCGGCCCTGATGGACGACGGGGACGCGCAATCCGCCCCCCTCGGCCGGCGACAGGGTCGCCTGATCGTCCTCGCTCAAGAGCAGATTCACCGACCTCGCGCCCGTCAGGGGCGCGAGGATGCGCTCCAGAGTCGCGATCAGGCCGTCGAGCCGGCTTTCGGCGGCGAGCGCCTGCGACGCATCCAGCATGCCGAGCGCCTGCGCCTGCGCCTGCTCGCGCTGCCGCCGTTCGTCGTTGATGCGGTCGGCGAGCGCGAGCGACAGCAGGATCATTTCGAACGACGATGCGATGGCGAGCGAATTCTCCGTGAGGACCGTGTCTTCCAGGATGCCCAGGACGCGGCCGACGGTGAACAGGACGCCCAGGTAGATCGCTCCCCAGGCGGCCGCGAAAAAGAGTGCGCCGGGCCAGCGCCGCAGGGCCGCATAGGCCGAAACGCCCGGCACCGCGACGATCATGGCGATGCCGGCGCACGTCGTGAGCGCGGCGGAGAACGTCTGCGGCGCGACCCACGGCGCGGCGGCGCCGGCCGCGCAGAACCAGGCCGCGGCGACCAGGACCTTGTCGAAGCGCGGCAGGCGCGCCGGGGTGTCGAGAAACCGGCGGGTGAGCATCGCCGAGAACAGCATCGCCATCGAATTGAGAGCGGGCGCGCAGTGGCTGGCTCAATAGGGATGCTCGCCCCACGCGAACTGCGCGCCCAGTCCCGAACTCGCCGCGAACGAAGCGGCGGTGAATGCCGCGCAGATCGCGTACATCAGGTAGCACGCATCGCGGATCGAAACGTACAGCAGCAGGTTGTAGAGGACCATTCCGGCCGCCAGGCCGAAGTACAGGCTGACGATGCCGAAGAATGCCTTGTCCTCGGCCTGCAGTGCCGCCGGCTGCCAGAGCGTCGCCTGCGGCGTCGCCGCGCCTTCATGGTCGATGCGAACGAGGAAGGAATTGATGCGGCCCGGCTCCAGCGTCACGGGATACACGAAGCGTCGATGCGGCGTCGGCCGCTCGGAAAACGGCAGTCCCATGCCGACCCGGGGATGAGCCGTCCAGCGGCCGTCCGCGCCCTGCGAGTAGAGCTGCACGAAGTTCATCGAAGGGCGCCCCAGCGCCATCGACCATGCGCGCGGGGCGTTGGCGTCCGCCTCGACGTCGTAGCGCAGCCACCACGCCTCGCCCTTCGGGACCCTGAACATCGGGATTCGCGCGCTGCCCGTGTGCGCCATCCCGCCCGTGCGGGCAAGCGCGGCGACTTCCTCCGCCGTCATCAGGGCGGTCGCGTCGACGTGGAGCGCGGCATGGCGCGTGAGCCTGACCTGCTCCGTGGCCGCCGAAGCGCGCGGAATGGCATCGCGGGTTTCCGCCTCCGCCGCTGCCAGCGGCAGGAACGCGACCCACAGGAGCGCGGTGAACACCGCCGCAAGCGTTCGCACCATCAGCGCGCCGCCTCGACCCGCGGCAGGTCGAGGGTGAAGATCGCGCCGGTCCCGGGCCCGTCGCTCTGCGCGGTCAGCGAGCCGCCCATTTCCTCGGCCGCGTTGGCGCAGCTGTGCAGGCCGAAGCCGTGGCCACCCGCGCGCGTCGTCCAGCCGTGCTGGAAGATTCGCGCGATGTTCGCCCGGTCGATGCCGCAGCCGTTGTCCTGGACCCGGATGCGCAAGCGCTCGCCCTCGGCCGCGGCGCTGACGGTGACGCGCGGCGCGGTCGTCGTTCCCTGCGCCAGGCCCTGCGCCACCGCCTGCACGGCGTTGGCGAGCAGATTGACGAGAATCTGCAGGGCGCGCGTCTTGTCCAGGCGCAGCGGCGGAAGCGGTGCCACGACCCGCTCCATGGCGACACGCCCGTCGCCCGACGAAGCAGCCGCAATGCGCAAGGCGTCGTCGATCAAATCGCCCACGTCGATCCGCTCCGTGACGATGGATGCGCCTGCATAGGCTTGCTGCGTCGCGACCACCCGCTTGATGTGGTCGATGTTCCCGGCCAGGTTCGCCACGTGGTCCAGCATCTCTTCGCGCTCGCGCTGCAAGGCGCCGGACAGCTCGCGCAGGTACCCGGGCAGCATGCGGCCGCGCTCGTCGTCGCGCAGGAACCGCGGCAGATCGTCCCCCTGCGCGTCCATCAGGCCGACCGCTCGTGCGAGCCCGCCCGAACGGCTGTTCGCGAGCCGCGAGCGGATCAGCTCCGCCGACACGTTCACGCTGTTGAGGGTGTTGCCGACGTTGTGCAGCACGTTGGTCGCGATCTCGGCCATGCCCACCCGGCGAGCGTCGACCGCCCGCGCCTGCGCTTCCTCCTTCTGCCGCCGCTCGTCGTTGATGCGGTCGGCGAGCGCGAGTGACAGCAGGATCATCTCGAACGCGGACGAGATCGCGAGGCTGTTCTCCGTCAGGAGGTTGTCCTCGAAGAGCGCGAAGGTGCGGCCGACGGCGAGCAGAACGCCGACGTAGAGGGAGCACCACGCTGCCGCGAAGAAGCGGGCACCCGGCCACCGACGCAGCGCGCCGTGAAGCGAGACGCCTGGAATGACCATCATGAGAACGATGGCCGCAGGCACGACGATCATCGCGGAGAGGTTGGTGGGCAATGCAAGCGATGCCGCAAAGCCGGCGGCGCAGACCCAGGCGAGCACGCGCAGCACCCTGTCGACGTTCGGCACGCGGTCGCGCGTCTGCAGGAACTGCCGGACGAGCAACGCCGAGAAGAGCATGGCGGCCGAGTAGAGCGCCGAGAGGCAGTGGCTCGACCACCAGGTGAATTCGCCCCAGATGAACTGCGCGCCGAGCCCCGTCGACGCGGCGAACGAGCCTGCGGTGCAGGCCACGCACGCGGTGTACAGCAGGTAGGCGCGCTCACGCACGGCGACGTAGAGGAGCAAGTTGTACAGCACCATGCCGCCGGCCAGTCCGAAGTACAGGCAGAAGAGGCCGAAAATGGCCGTATCGGTGGCGCGCAGGGCGGCGGGTTGCCAGATCGCGGCTTGCGGAGTCGATGGGCCCGCATACTGGACGCGCACCAGGAAGGCGTTGAGCGCGCCCGGCTCGATGCGGACCGGAAAGACGAAGTGACGATGCGCGATCGGCCGCGACGAGAACGGCACCGCGGACCCGGCCTCGGGAAAGGCCTCCCATGTACCCTGCGGCGACCGTGCGAAAAGCTGCATCCTCGCCACGTTGGCGCGCCCGAGTTCCATCATCCATTCGCGGGGCGCGCCTGCGTCCGCGCGCACGTCGTAACGAATCCAGAAGGCCTCGTTGCGGTCGATGCGCAGCATCGGGATGTGGGCGGTAGCCACGCGCTTCATGACCCCGGAGTCCCCCAGCGCCCCCACCTCGGCCGCGGTCATCGTGGCCGAGGGATCGACCATAAAGCCCACGTCGCGCGCCAGGACCACGTGCGTCGTCCCGGCCGAGACGCGGTGCGCGACGCCGCCGCCCTGGGCCATGGCCTGCCCCGTCAGAACCAGCGCGAGGAGCAGTACCGCGTGCAGCATGGCCGGCGATCAGCTCGGACTTGCCGACCTCTGGCCCACCTGCTCCTCGAGCCTCGCGATCTTCGCATGCGCGTGGCGCTCGAAGTTCCACTTGGCGCACAGCGTGCAGGCGGCCTGCCACACCTCGATCGGATCGAACGGCTTCTTGATCACGAGCAGGCGGTCGTGCCGCTCGAAATTCTCGAGCGCCTCGTCCCACGAATAGGGCGAGTAGGCGGTGCAGAAGACGATCTGCATGGAAGGATCGAGCTTCCAGAGTTCCGTCGCGGTCTGCAGGCCATCCCAGCCGGGCGGCATGCGCATGTCGACGAAGGCGACGGCAAAGGGCATGCCTTCGAGCGCTGCGCCCCGCGCAAGATCGAGCCCCTCGCGGCCCTGGTGCGCCGAGCGTATGTCGAATCCGCGCCGCTCGCGCCGGGACGCGGCGCTGAACACGCGGGCCTCCAACTGGTCGAACTGCGCGTCGGCCGCGGCCATCGCGGGCGACGCGAGCACGCTGCGGAAGTCCTCGTGCATCGAAGGTTCGTCGTCGACGACGAGCACCCGCCGGTTCTCCTGACCCCCCATGTCGCGACCTCCAGCACTCATACTGCGACCCTCCGCAAAAAACAGCGAGGCGTCATCCCGGCACCGCGACGAACGGTGGGGTCTTCGAGGACCGCCGTGGCGCCGGTAAGCCGGACCTGCGGCGTGTCGAGCGCGATGCGGTGGACCGTGCCCTGCGCCCGGGCCGCGCAGGGTCCGAGCAGGAGTGCCGTCACCAGAAGTGCGCGAATCCACATGACGGCCCATTCTGTGACCGGCCCTGTCGCTTGTCACCGCACCCTATACGTTAGTCTCGCTTACTAAAGTCCTCCGGGTGCGGGCAATGCCTCTCGAGCCCCGACCGCCGGCAGTTCCAGGACAAACGTCGCTCCCTGCCCCGCCCCGTCGCTGTGGACGCTCAACTTGCCGCCCATTTCGGTGGCCGCGATCGCGCAGCTGTGCAGGCCGAACCCGTGGCCGCCGCTGCGCGTGGTGAAGCCGTGCGAGAAGATGCGCGACAGATCCTCCGGCGCGATGCCGCGGCCGCTGTCGCGCACGATGAAGCGCAGCTTGCCCGGTTCGGACTGCACGCCCAGCGTCACGCGCCGCGGCCCCTCGTGGCCCTCCGTGAGGGCATGCGCGGCGTTCTCGATCAGATTGACGAGGATCTGCAGCGTGCGCGTCTTGTCGATATCCGCCGCGGGCAAGTCGTCGAATTCCCTGACGACCTCGATGCCGCCGGCCGCGATGGCGTCTTCCTTCATGCGCAGCGCCTCGTCGACGAGATCGCCCGGAACCACCCGCTCCATCATCACCGACGGTCCGGCATGGGTCTGCTGGATTGCGACGATCTTCTTGATGTGGTCCACGTTCGCGACCAGGCGGCTCAGGTGCTCCTTCATGCTCTCGCGCTCGTGGTGCAGCACATCGGAGAGTTCCTGCAGGTACTTCGGCACCTGCCTCCCCATGGGGTCGTCGGCCAGAAAGGTGTCGACGCCGTCGGCACGCGACTTCAGGAGCTCCGCCACGCGATCGAGCCCCTCCGCACGCGAGCGCGAGAGTTCGCTGCGCATCAGCTCCGCGCTCACGTTGACGCTGTTGAGGGTGTTGCCGACGTTGTGCAGCACATTGGTGGCGACCTCGGCGCGGCCGGCGCGGCGGGCCGTCTCCAGGAGCTTCTGCTGCGTCTGCCGCAACTCGCGCGTGCGCTCGTCCACGTGCTGCTCCAGCCGCTCGTAGAGCAGCGCGTTCTGCAGGCTCACGGCCAGCGGCCCGGCGATGCCCTCGATGGCGGCGCGTGCCGCCGGCGCGATCCCGTTCGCGGGTTTGTCGAGGGACAGGATGGCATCCAGCGCCCCGTGCGGGCTGATCGGCAACACGAGCGAGGTCGCGTCTTCGTGCGCCTGATGCGTGCGTTCGACGGCGCGCAAGGCCTCCAGGTTCACGAATCCGCCCTGCCCGGCCTCTTCCACCGGCATGCGCACGCCGCCCAGGTCGTACAGGAACCAGTTTCCGAGGTCCGGATCGCGCAGGACGAATCTGACGTTCATGGAGCCGGAGATCGCCGAGACGATCTGGCACATGCGGGCATGGAGCTTGTCCAGCCGTGTTTCCTTTCCCAGCGCCTGGGAGGCCTGGAGGATGCCGAGGGCGAGGGCCTGCGCGTCCTCCTTCTGGCGCTTCTCGAAGTTGATGCGGTCGGCCAGCGCGAAGGACAGCAGGATCATCTCGAGCGCGGATCCCACCGCGAAGCTGTTGGCTGCGAAGGCGTTTTCCGCTGCGAACAAGGGCATGGGGATCAACAGCCGCAGCGTCGGCAGGGCCACGCCGAGATAGAGCGCACCCCAGGCGGCGCACAGATACTTCGCGCCGGGCCAGCCGCGAACCATCGCGACGACGGACACGCTGGTGACGACGAGCGTCAGGATGACCTGCGTGGGGCCGCCGAGCGCGGCGCCGATGTGCGCCCCGCCCAGCGCCAGGAGCGCGACGACGGCGGCGACCCATGCCATGACCTTCAGCGCCTTGTCGCCCCAGGGGAGTCGCTCGCGCGTGTGCAGGAAGTGCCGCGTGAGGATCGCCGAAAACATGCCGCTGAGCGCGAACAGCACCCACATGGCCCGCGTGTTCCACCAGGTCCACGTGCCCCAGAAGAACTGCTGTCCGACGCCGGCCAGACAGGCGATGCCGAGCGCCGCGCATCCGGCGCAGCAGACGTAGTACAGATAGCCGCGGTCGCGCAGCGAAAAGTAGAGCAGCAGGTTGTAGATCAGCATGCCCGCCATCAGCCCGAGATACACGACGATGAATGCGAAGGCAGGCAACTGGGTCTTCTGCAACGCCTGGGGCTGCCACAGCACCACGCGCAACGTGGCGTTGCCCAGGTGGCGAACGCGCACCATGACCGAGGTCGTCTGACCCGCCTTGACACGGACCGGAAACTGGAAGAAGCGCTGGTCGACCGGCCGCGTGTCGAAGGGAAGCTCCGCGCCGACTTCAGGGAACGCCTTCCAGGCGCCGCCGCCTTCGCGCACGAAGACCTGGATGTTCTGGATCAGGGGCCGCGGGATCTCGAGCGTCCATTCTTCCGGCGCGCCCGGCTCGGCCACGATGTCCATCCACGTCCAGTACGCGCGCTCCTTGTCGAGCCGGTATTGCGAGATGCGCTGCGTGCGCACCGTCTTCATCCCGCCCTTGCGGCCGAGCGCCTCGACGGCATCGACCGTGAGATTGCCGGACGGGTCCTCGAGCGCCCAGGCGGCATCGCTCAGGACGACGCGCTCGACATCCCTGGACACGCGATGCACCGGCGCATCCGCCGCGAACGATGCGAACGATGCGAACGCCAGCGCAAGGCCCGCCAGCGCGAGCACCCGGTGCAGCCAGCCGCTCAGGCGGCTTCGAGTCTCCGCTCCAGGGCCCATTTCGCGCACAGCGTAACGGCGGCTTGCCAGACTTCGATGGGGTCGAAGGGCTTCTTCACGACGAGCAGGCGGTCGCGCGCATCCAGCTCGTCGAGCGTGTCCTGCCACGAATAGTCGGAATAGGCCGTGCAGAAGATCACCTGCAGGCGAGGATCGAGGCGCCACAGCGCCTTCACGGTCTGCACGCCGTCCCACCCGGGGGGCATGCGCATGTCGACGAAGGCGACGGCGAAAGGCATGCCCCTTGCCAGGGCCTCGCGTGCAAGCTCGAAACCCTGCTCGCCCTGGTGGCCGGAGGACACCTCGAACCCGAGGCGCTGCGCGCGCGGGCCGTTGCCGAACAACGATGACTCCAGTTGCTCGAAACGAATCTGCGAATCCGCGGGCGCAGATTCCGTCAAGACGCTTCGAAAGTCCTCGTGCATCGACGGCTCGTCGTCGATCACGAGAACCCGCCGGTTCTCGTACTGCATCTGGCTGTCCCGCTCTCCTTCTGTCGGAATATTCTGCAATACCTTCGGGTGAAATGGAATGCTGTCGAGCTATCGGGATCGCGTCCCGGTCAGCTTCGGCCGGCCGGCACGAGGGGAAGTTCGAGCGTGAAGGTGGCGCCCCGGCCCTCGCCCTCGCTTTGTACGGCAATGCTGCCGCCCATCTCGCCGGCGGCGACCGCGCAGCTGTGCAGGCCGAAGCCATGGCCGGCCTCGCGCGTCGTGAAGCCGTGCGAGAAGATGCGCGGCAGGTGCTCCTGCCGGATTCCGCAGCCCGCGTCCCCGACCTGGAAGCGCAGCTTGCCGCCCGCCGTCTCCAGCCGCAGCGTGAGCTTGCGGGCATCCGCCGCCAGTCCTTCCATCGCCTGCCGCGCGTTGGTCATCAGATTGACGAGGATCTGCACGGCACGCGTCTTGTCCAGGCGCACCGCCGGCAGGTCCACGAAGTCCTTCACCACCTCCAGTCCCTCGCCGGGCACTGCGTTCGATGCGATCCGCAACGCGTCCTCGATCAGCTCGCTCGGTCGGACCTCCTCGGTCAGCACCGAGGGACCTGCATACGATTGCTGCGTGGCGACGACGTTCTTGATGTGGTCGACGCTGGTCGCCTGTCGGCCCAGGTGCTCCAGCAGCTCCTGCCGCTCTTCCTCGAGCACCATGGACAGCTTGCGCAGGTACTCCGGCAGGATGCGGCCTTTCGAGTCGTTCAGGAGAAAGGCGCCGAGGTCCTCGCGATGCTCGTCGAGCAGATCGACGGCCCGGGCCAGCCCCTGGAGCCGCGACCCCGCGAGGCGCGTGCGCATCAGGTGCGTCGCCACGTTGACGCTGTTGAGGGTGTTGCCCACGTTGTGCAGCACGTTGGTCGCGATCTCCGCCATGCCGGCGCGCCGCGCGGTAGCGAGCAGCTTGTGCTGCGTTTCGCGCAACGCTCTCGTCTGCTCCTCGACGCGCTGCTCCTGGTGTTCGTAGAGCAGAACGTTCTCGAGACTGACGGCCAGCGGCCCGGCGACGGCCTCGACCGCCGCGAGCGACACGTCCGAGAACGCACCGCGCTGTCCGCGGTTCTCGAGAATGAGCACCGCCACCGCCGCCCCGTGATGGACGATGGGCAGCGCCAGGAGCGAACAGCAGGCCACGCCGGCAAACCGCGGGTCCGTCGAGAACCGGGGGTCTTCCCGCGCGTCGGCCACGACCAGCGACTGGCTCGAACTCCGGACCCAGCGGAACGCGCTTGCGCACAGCAGGCCGCGCGCGCCCGCCTCGTCGACCGACAAGGGTTCGCCTCCTTCGGGGCCGTCGTGCAGGAACCACCGGTCCGCTGCGTTTTCGCGAACGACGAATTGGACGTCCGTTGCGCCCGCGACTTCCGCCATCACGCCGCACAGCCGTGCGTACAGGCGATCGAGCCGCGTTTCCGTGCTGAGCGCCTGCGAGGCGCGCAGCAACGCCATGGCGTGCGCCTGGGCCTGCTCCTTCAGCCTGCGCTCCTCGTTGATGCGGTCCGCGAGCGCCAGCGACAGCAGGATCATCTCGAGCGAACTGCCGAAGGCCACGGCGCCCGGCACCGTGATGTTCCAGTCGACCGCCTGCGTGAAGCGCAGCGCCGCCACGAACGCCGAGAGCTGGAAGGCCATGCACGCCGCGCCGTAGTAGGCGGCGCCCGGCCACCTGCGCACGACCGCGAAGACCGACAGGCCGATCGTGGTGACGGTCAACACGAACGAGCCGGGAATGATCAGTACATCCGCCAGGAACTTGGGCAGCGCGGCGGAGGCCGCCGCTGCCGCGATGCCCATCCAGGTGGCGACCCGCAGCACCTGGTCGACGGCGGGAAGGCGCTGGCGCGTCGAGAGGAAGTGCCGGGTGAAGGTCGCCGAATAGGCGATGACCAGCGAATACGCGATGTGGGTGAAGCGGCTGTTCCACCATCCGCCCCAGTCGCCCCACATGTGGACCGCGCCAATGCCGGTGTTGCCCGCAACGGCCAGTGCGATGGTGGTGATGAAGGCCGTGTAGGTGAGGTAGCGGCGGTCGCGCACCACGACGAAGAGAAGCAGGTTGTAGAACAACAGGCCCGCGTAAATGCCGAAATACAGGATGTACAGGTTCTCCGTGGCCCGGTCGGCGGCGTGGAAGGCTTCGGGCTGCCAGAGTTCGAGGTCGATCGGCGACTCGCCGCTGTCCTGAATGCGCAGGAGCATGGCCTGGGTGCGGCCGGGCTCCAGTTCGACCGGAAAGACGAAGCTTCGGTTGGGGACCTCGCGCGCCGACATCGGCACCCTCGCTCCCGTCTCCGGCGAAGCGGCCCAGGAACCGTCCGCGGACTGGAGGTACAGGCGCACCCGGTCGTGTACCGGCCAGCCGGCGGCCAGCAGCCACTGCCGCGGGGCGGACGCGGCGGCAGCGACGTCGATCTTCAGCCAGAGGGTGCTGACGGCATGCGTCCGCAGCATGGCGCTCTTGGGATACGCGGCGGGGCGCATGACGCCGCTCGCCGCCAGCGCGGCCACTTCAGCGGCCGTCCGGTTGCCGGTCAGGTCCTCGAGCACCCCGACGGAAGCCGCCAGGTCGATGCGGGGCGTGTCCTTCGCGGCCGAATGAGTCCGCGCCGCCTGGGACCACGCGGCCGAACTCATCAGAACCAAGACGAGAAACCATGTGGCACGCAAGCCCATGGCAGGCATTCTGCGTCGAGCGCGGGGTTGTCATCCCGCGACGGAAGTCTCACCCCACCCAGTTTCGCGCGTTGCGCCAGAGCTGCATCCAGGGACTGAAGCCGGATTTGTCGCCGGAAGTCCAGGACATCTGCGCGTTGCGGAACACGCGTTCCGGGTGCGGCATGAGCGCGGTGAATCGGCCATCGGCCGTGGTCACGGCGGTGAGGCCCGCCGGGCTGCCGTTCGGATTGAACGGATAGCGCTCGGTCGGCGCGCCCGTGTTGTCGACGAAACGCATGGCCGCAATGGCCCGGTCGCGGTCGCCGCGTTGCGAGAAGTTGGCGAAGCCCTCGCCGTGCGCCACCGCGATGGGGAGGCGGCTGCCTGCCATGCCCTTGAAGAAGAGGCTGGGCGAATCCAGCACTTCGACAAGCGACAGCCGGGCCTCGAAGCGTTCGCTGCGGTTGGTCGTGAAGCGCGGCCAGGCCTGCGCGCCCGGAATGATGTCGGCGAGCTCGGCGAACATCTGGCAGCCGTTGCACACGCCCAGGCCGAAGGTGTCCGTGCGCGCGAAGAAGTTCCGGAACTGGTCGGACAGCACCGCGTTGAAGGTGATGCTGCGCGCCCATCCGATGCCCGCGCCCAGCGTGTCCCCGTAGCTGAAGCCGCCGCAGGCGACGATGCCGCGGTAGTCGGCAAGCTTCGCGCGGCCGGCCTGCAGGTCCGTCATGTGAACGTCGAACGCGTCGAAGCCCGCCTCGGTGAACGCGTACGCCATCTCGACGTGCGAGTTGACGCCCTGCTCCCGCAGGATCGCGACCTTCGGCCTTGCACCAATGTTGACGAAGGGCGCAGTGTCCGGCGCGAAAGTCAGCGACACCGACAAGCCCGGGTCCAGCGGATCGCCCGCCGCCGCGTGCTCGCTGTCTGCGCACTCGGGGTTGTCGCGCTCGCGGCAGATCTTCCAGCTAACGCTGTCCCACACCTGGTGCAGGTCAACCAGCTTCGCGGAGAACACCGGCTTCGTGTCGCGCCACACCTGCAGTTCGTGGTTGCCGGGCCGCGTCTTGCCGATGAAGTGGCTGTGCTTCGACAGGCCGTGCTCGCGCAGCAGCTGCATCACCTCGTTGCGCTCGGCCGTGCGCACCTGCAGCACGACGCCCAGCTCCTCGCTGAAGAGCGCGCGCAGCGTGAGGTCTTCGCGCCGCGCGCTCACCTGCGAGGCCCAGTTCTTCGCGTCGCCGAATTCGGCGCGGCTGTCGCCGATGCCGTCGCCTTCGGTGACGAGCAGGTCGACGTTGAGCGTGACACCGACGTGGCCGGCGAACGCCATTTCGGCGACTGCGGCGAAGAGTCCGCCGTCGCTGCGGTCGTGATAGGCGAGGATGCGTCCCTGCTCGCGCAGCCTGTTCACCGCGGCGACGAGGTTCACGAGGTCGCTTGCCTCGTGAAGATCGGGCACCTCGCCGCCGAATGCGCCGCGCGTCTGCGCGAGGATGCTGCCGCCCATGCGGTTGCGGCCGCGCCCGAGGTCGACCAGCACGAGCGTCGTGTCGGGCTCCTTCGCATCGAGCTGCGGCGTCAGCGTGCCGCGCACGTCGGCGAGCGTGGCGAAAGCCGTGACGATCAGGCTGACCGGCGAGGTGACTTTCTTCGCCTGCCCGTTGTCCGTCCACTGCGTGCGCATCGACAGGCTGTCCTTGCCGACAGGCACCGACACGCCGAGCGCGGGGCACAGGTCCATGCCGATCGCACGAACGGTTTCGTACAGCGCGGCGTCTTCTCCGGGTTCGCCGCAGGCGGCCATCCAGTTCGCGGAGAGCTTCACGCGCTTCAGCTCGATGGGCGCGGCGAGCAGGTTCGTGATGGCCTCGGCCACCGCCATCCGGCCCGAGGCGGGCGCATCGATGGCCGCGAGCGGCGTGCGTTCGCCCATGCTCATCGCCTCGCCGGCGAAGCCCTTGTAGTCGGCCAGCGTGACCGCGCAGTCGGCCACCGGCACCTGCCATGGCCCGACCATCTGGTCGCGGTGAGAGAGCCCGCCGACCGTGCGGTCGCCGATGGTGACGAGGAATCGCTTGGAGGCGACGGTGGGATGGCTCAAGACCCCGATCGCGGCGTCCTGCAGCGCAACGCCGGTGAGGTCGAAGGCGGGCGCCGTGCGCTCGATGCGCTTCACGTCGCGGTGCATCCGCGGCGGCTTGCCAAGCAGCACGTCCATCGGCATGTCGACCGGGGTGTCGGCACCTTCGTCCACGACTTTCAGCTGCCGCTCCTCGGTCGCCACGCCGACGACGGCGAACGGGCAGCGCTCGCGTTCGCACATCGCGCGGAACTGCGCGAGCGACTCCGGCGCGATGGCCATGACGTAGCGCTCCTGGCTTTCGTTCGACCAGATCTCCTTCGGCGCGAGGCCCGACTCCTCGAGCGGCACCTTGCGCAGGTCGAACCGCGCGCCGCGTCCCGCGTCGTTCGTCAGCTCCGGAAACGCGTTCGACAGGCCGCCCGCGCCCACGTCGTGGATCGCGAGGATCGGGTTCGCCTCCCCCAGCATCCAGCACTGGTTGATGACCTCCTGCGCGCGCCGTTCGATCTCGGGGTTGCCGCGCTGCACGGAATCGAAATCGAGCTGCGCGGCGTTGGCGCCCGTCGCCATCGAGCTCGCCGCGCCGCCGCCCATGCCGATGCGCATGCCGGGGCCGCCCAGCTGCACGAGCAGCGTGCCGGCGGGAAACGCAATCTTCTTCGTCAGCCGCTCGTCGATGAAGCCGAGCCCGCCCGCGATCATTATCGGCTTGTGGTAGCCCCGCGCCACACCCGCCACCTCCTGCTCGTACTCGCGGAAATAGCCCAGCAGGTTCGGCCGGCCGAATTCGTTGTTGAACGCCGCGCCGCCGAGCGGCCCTTCGGTCATGATCTGCAGCGGACTCGCGATGTGCTCGGGCTTGCCGAAGACCCCGTCCCACAGCTTCGACACCGTGAAGCCGGTCAGGCCCGCCTTGGGTCGCGCGCCGCGGCCCGTCGCGCCCTCGTCGCGGATCTCGCCGCCCGCGCCCGTGGACGCGCCCGGAAACGGGGAGATCGCGGTCGGGTGGTTGTGCGTCTCCACCTTCATCAGCACGTGATGGACGGCGCTGCCCTTTTCGTAGCGCTGCGCGTCGCCGGGCACGAAACGCTCGACCGCACTGCCCTCCATCACCGACGCGTTGTCCGCGTAGGCGATCACGGTGTGCTGCGGGTGGAGCCGGTGCGTGTTGCGGATCATCCCGAACATGCTCATGTCCTGCCGCTCGCCGTCGATCGTGAAATCGGCATTGAAGATCTTGTGGCGGCAGTGTTCGCTGTTGGCCTGCGCGAACATCATCAGCTCGACATCGCTCGGATTGCGGCCGAGCCCGGTGAAGGCCTGCACGAGGTAATCGATTTCATCGTCCGCGAGCGCGAGGCCGAAGCGCGCGTTCGCCGCCTCGAGCGCGCCGCGGCCGCCGGCCAGCACGTCCACGTGCTCCATCGGCGCGGCCTGCAGCTCGGTGAAGAGCTGCGCGGCCTCCGCGCGCGAAGCCACCACGCTCTCGGTCATGCGGTCGTGCAGAAGCGCCGCGACTTCGCGAAGCTTGCCGTCGCCGGGCGCGGCGCCCTTGCCGAACCAGCCCGATTTCATCTGCAGCCGGTATTCGACGATGCGCTCCACGCGCCTGAGCGCCAGGCCACAGTTGTGCGCGATGTCGGTCGCCTTCGACGCCCAAGGCGACACCGTGCCCAGGCGCGGCGTGACGATGAGCAGCGGCCCCACGGCGCCGTCCTCGGCCGGCTCGCCATAGGTCAGCAGCGCCGCCAGCCGCTCTTTCTCGGCGGGGGACGGCGCGTGGTCCGCCGCGACGAGATGGACGAAGCGGCCGGCGATGCCCGCGATGCGGTCGTCGATGGCGGCGAGGCGGGGGAGCAGCTGGCGGGCGCGGAAGTCGCCGAGGGCACGGCCGCCCTCGAATTCGGTGATGTGCAGGGACACGCTGGATGGGGCCTGGAGGGGTACGCGGATTCTATCTGCGCGCCTTGCGGGCCCGATGGGATAATCGATGCCATGAGTATTACGTACAAGGATGCCGAGGGCGTTCAGGGCATGCGCACCGCCGGCCGGCTCGCGGCCGAGGTCCTGGACCACCTCACGGACCACATCAAGCCGGGCATCACGACGCGCGAGATCGACCGCCTGGCTTCGGAATTCATGAAGAAGCAGGGCACGACATCGGCCACGCTCGGCTACCAGCCCTCGGGCTACCCGCCCTACCCCGCATCGCTGTGCACGTCGGTCAACCACGTCGTGTGCCATGGCATTCCCAACGACAAGCCGCTGAAGAAGGGCGATATCGTCAACGTCGACGTCACCGTCATCAAGGACGGCTGGTACGGCGACACCAGCCGCATGTTCATGGTGGGCGAAGTCTCCATCGCGGCGAAGCGGCTCGTGCAGATCACCTACGAAGCCATGTGGCACGGCATCGTCAAGGTCAAGCCCGGCGTGCGCCTGGGCGACATCGGTTTCGACATCCAGAAGTTCGCCGAGGGCAATGGATTTTCGGTGGTGCGCGAGTTCTGCGGCCACGGCATCGGCCGGAAGTTCCACGAGGAGCCGCAGGTGCTGCACTACGGCAAGCCGGGCACGCTCGAGGAACTGAAGCCCGGCATGACCTTCACCATCGAGCCCATGATCAATGCCGGCCGGCGCGACGTGAAGGAGTTCGGCAACGACGGCTGGACCATCGTCACCAAGGACCATTCGCTCTCGGCGCAATGGGAGCACACCGTGCTGGTGACCGAGACCGGCTACGAGGTCCTCACGCTCTCGGACGGCAGCCCGCCGCCGCCCGCCTTCGTCAAGGGATGACCGAGTCGGCCGTGCAGTCCGTGCGCGACGAGCATCGCGCCGGCAAGGCACGGCTGCTCGAGCGGCTGCGCGCGCAGGGCAATTCCACGCGCGGCATCGGCCGCCTGCTTTCCGATTTCGCTTCGCTCGCCGACACGGCGCTGCAGCGCCTGTGGGACGCCGCCGGGCTCGATGGCTCGTTCGCGCTCGCCGCCGTGGGCGGCTTCGGGCGCGGCGAGCTGTTTCCGCATTCCGACGTGGATGTCCTCGTGCTCGTTCCCGAGGGCGCCTCGGCCGAAGACGAAGCCGTCAAGTCGCGCCTCGAGCGCTTCATCGGCAGTTGCTGGGACGCCGGCCTCGAGATCGGTTCGAGCGTGCGCACCGTGGCCGAATGCGTGGCGCAGGCGCAGTCGGATGTGACGGTGCAGACCTCGATGCTCGAATCGCGGCTCGTGGCGGGCGACGCGAAGCTCTTCGCGGCCTTCCGTCGCGCATTCAAGGACACCCTCGACCCCAACGCGTTCTTCGTGGCCAAGACGCTCGAGATGCGCCAGCGGCACAACAAGTACGAAAACACACCCTACTCGCTCGAACCCAACTGCAAGGAGTCGCCTGGGGGCCTTCGCGACCTCCAGCTGATCCTGTGGATCGCGAGGGCCGCGGACCTCGGGCGCAGCTGGGACGAGCTCGCGCGCAAGGGACTGGCCACGCCGTTCGAGGCGCGGCAGATCAAGCGCAACGAGGCGCTCCTGAGCCTGATCCGCGCGCGGCTGCACCTGATCGCCAACCGCCGCGAAGACCGGCTCGTGTTCGACCTGCAGCAATCGGTGGCCGAATCGTTCGGCTACACGGCGGTGAAGAACGCGCAGGGCCGCACCGTGGCGCGCGCGAGCGAGATGCTCATGAAGCGGTTCTACTGGGCGGCAAAGGCGGTCACGCAGCTCAATCAGATCCTGCTGCTCAATATCGAGGAGCGGCTGAATCCGAGCACCCATGCGCCGCGGCCGATCAACGAGCGCTTCTTCGAGAAGGCCGGGATGATCGAGGTCGGAAGCGACGACCTCTACCTGAACGACCCGCACGCGATCCTGGAGACGTTTCTGCTGTACCAGTCGACGGTCGGCATCAAGGGCCTGTCGGCGCGCACGCTGCGCGCGCTGTACAACGCACGCACGGTGATGGACGCGAAATTCCGCGGCGACCCGGTCAATCACGAGACCTTCCGCAAGATCCTCATGCAGCCGCGCGGCATCACCCACGCCATGCGGCTGATGAACCAGACCTCCGTGCTGGGCCGCTACCTGTGGGTGTTCCGCCGCATCGTCGGGCAGATGCAGCACGACCTGTTCCACGTCTACACGGTCGACCAGCACATCCTCATGGTGCTGCGCAACGTGCGCCGCTTCTTCATTGCGGAGCATGCGCACGAATACCCTTTCTGCTCGCAGCTCGCCGCCGGCTGGGACAAGCCGTACGTCCTGTACGTCGCCGCCCTGTTCCACGACATCGCCAAGGGACGCGGCGGCGATCATTCGGAACTCGGCGCGCGCGAAGTGCAGTTTTTTTGCCGGCAGCACCGCATCGAGCCGGAGGAGTGCGAGCTGATCGAGTTCCTCGTGCGCCAGCACCTGTCGATGAGCCACACCGCGCAGAAGTCGGACCTGGGCGACCCGGAGGTGATCCGCGCCTTCGCCGAGCGCGTGGGCAACGAGCGGCGGCTCACGGCGCTGTACCTGCTGACCGTGGCCGACATCCGCGGCACGAGCCCGAAAGTCTGGAACGCGTGGAAGGGCAAGCTGCTGGAAGACCTGTACCGCTACACGCTGCGCGTGCTGGGCGGACGCGCGCCCGACCGCGACGCGGATGTCGAGGCGCGCAAGCGGGAGGCGCTCGTGCAACTCCAGCTCTTCGCGCTGCCGTTCCAGGCGCACAAGAAGCTGTGGGACACGCTCGACGTCGGCTACTTCATGCGGCACGAGGCGAGCGACATCGCCTGGCACACGCGCCACATCTCGCGGCACGTCGGCAGCGGCCTGCCGATCGTTCGCGCGCGGCTCTCACCCATCGGCGAGGGCCTTCAGGTCGTCGTGTACACGCCCGACCAGACCGACCTCTTCGCGCGCATCTGCGGCTACTTCGACCAGGGCGGCTTCAGCATCCTCGACGCGAAGATCCACACGACCACCAACGGCTACGCGCTCGACACCTTCCAGGTCGTCACGAACATGATGCCCGACCACTACCGCGAACTGCTGAACATGGTGGAGTCGGACCTGGCCGCGACGCTGCAGGCGGCGGGGCCGCTGCCATCGCCGAGCCGAGGCCGCGTGTCGCGGCGCGTGAAGAGCTTTCCCATCGCCACGCGCGTCGACCTGCGGCCCGACGACAAGATGCAGCACTGGCTGCTGTCGGTGTCGGCCAGCGACCGCGCGGGCCTGCTCTACTCCATTGCCCGCGTGCTCGCGCGGCACAAGCTGAACCTGCAGCTCGCGAAGGTGACGACGCTCGGCGAGCGGGTCGAGGATACGTTCCTCATCAACGGGCCGGAACTGCAGCAGAACAGGAAGCAGATCGAGATCGAAACCGAGCTGCTGGAGGCGCTGGCGGCCTAATCGTCGTCGACGCCCGCCATGTCGGGGAAGAGCACGTCGGTGTAGCCGAACTGCGAGAAGTCGCGCATGCGCATCGGGTAGAGCTTGCCCACGAGGTGGTCGCACTCGTGCTGTACCACGCGGGCGTGGAAGCCGTCGACGGTGCGGTCGATGGGCTGGCCCTTCGGATCGACGCCCGTGTAGCGGATCGCCTTGTACCGGGGCACGAGCCCGCGCAGGCCTGGCACCGACAGGCAGCCCTCCCAGCCCGCTTCTTCCTCGGTGCCCATGGGCACGATCGTCGGATTGAGCAGGATCGTGCGCGGCACCACGGGCGCATCCGGGTAGCGCGGATTCGGCGCGTCGGTGCCGAAGATCACGAGCTGAAGGTCGACCCCGATCTGCGGCGCGGCAAGGCCCGCGCCGTTCGCATCCTTCATCGTGTCGAACATGTCGGCGATGAGGGCGTGGAGGTCGGGCGTGTCGAACCGCGTCACCGGCTGCGCGATGCGCAGCAGGCGGGGGTCGCCCATCTTGAGGATTTCACGAATGGCCATGCGTCATTGTCCGTCGTGATGGATTTCGGCGCGCTCAGGCCCGAGAGTCCACGAGCGCCTTCAGGCCTTCTTCGTCGAGCACCTCGATGCCCAGCTCCCGCGCCTTGTCGAGCTTGCTGCCCGCCTCGGCGCCGGCCACGACGTAACTCGTCTTCTTGCTCACGGAGCCCGCGACCTTCGCGCCCGCCGCTTCGAGCAACTCCTTCGCTTCTTCACGGCTCATCGTCGGCAAGGTCCCCGTGAGAACGACCGTCTTGCCGGCCAGGGGCAGCGTGGCGCGGGCCGAGGGCTCACCCTCTTCCCATCGCACGCCGCAGCCCTCCGGCGGCGAGCCGCGAAGCTGCTCGATCACCTCGCGGTTGTGCGGCTGCTGAAAGAACGTGTGGATGCTCTCGGCCACGATGGGACCCACGTCGGGCACCTGGAGCAACTGTTCCGGCGTGGCGTCCATGATCGTGTCGAGCTTCCCGAAGTGACGTGCCAGATCCTTGGCAGTGGCTTCCCCGACGTGCCGGATGCCCAGGCCGTACAGGAAGCGCTGCAGCGTCGTCTCCCGGGACTTCGCCAGCGCGTCCACCACGTTCTGCGCGGACTTCTCGGCCATGCGGTCGAGGCCGGACAGCGCCCCGAGATCGAGGCGATACAGGTCGGGCAAAGTCTTCACGAGCTGGCCGTCCACCAGCTGGTCCACCAGCTTTTCGCCGAGGCCCTCGATGTCGAGCGCCCGCCGCTGCGCGTAATGCAGGATGGCCTGCTTGCGCTGCGCGCCGCAGAAGAGTCCGCCCGAGCAGCGGTGATTGACCTCCCCCTTTTCGCGCACCACGGCGCTGCCGCAGATCGGGCAGGTGGCGGGCATGCGGAAATTGGGGACATAGGCCTTGCGCGGACCCGGCACCACGCCCACGACCTCGGGAATCACGTCGCCCGCGCGCCGCACGATGACCGTGTCGCCGACGCGCGCGCCCTTGCGCCGCAACTCGAACAGATTGTGCAGCGTGGCGTTGGAGACCGTGGTTCCGCCGACGAAAACGGGATCGAGCCGCGCGACCGGCGTCAGCTTGCCCGTGCGCCCGACCTGCACATCGACGGCGAGCATCGTCGTCATCTGTTCCTGGGCGGGGTACTTGTGCGCCACCGCCCAGCGCGGCTCGCGCGTCACGAAGCCCAGCCGCTTCTGCAGCTCGAAGTCGTTGACCTTGTAGACGACGCCGTCGATGTCGAAGGGAAGGCTGTCGCGTTCCTTGCCCACCGCCTGGTGAAACGCGACGAGTTCGTCGGCGCCCCTCGCGATCTGCGTGCGCGAGGACACCGGGAAGCCCCAGGACCGCAGCGTCAGCATCGTCTCGAACTGCGTCCTGAAATCCGGGCCGCCCGCTTCGAGCGGCGTGATTTCTCCCCACCCATAGGCAAAGAAACTCAGCGGGCGCTGGCGTGCGATGGCCGGGTCGAGCTGCCGCACCGCGCCGGCCGCCGCGTTGCGCGGATTGACGTAGGTCTTCTCGTTCTTCTCGCCCCGGTCGATCTTCTCGCGCTGCAGTTCGTTGAGCCGATCGAAGCCGGCGCGCGTCATGTAGACCTCGCCCCGCACTTCGAGCACCGGCGGCGTGTCTGCGGGCAGGCGCAGCGGAATCTGTCCGATGGTGCGGATGTTCTGCGTCACATCCTCGCCGATCTCGCCATCGCCCCGCGTCGCGGCCTGCACCAGCACGCCGCGCTCGTAGCGAAGATTGATCGCGAGGCCGTCGAACTTGAGTTCAGCGACATATTCGACGGGCGGATCGCCTTCGGCCAGCCCGAGCTCGCGGCGCACGCGCGCATCGAAGTTGCGCGCGCCGCTCGCCTCGATGTCGGTCTCGGTGCGGATCGAGAGCATGGGCACCTTGTGCCGCACCTTCGCGAATCCGTCGAGGGTCTTGCCGCCCACGCGTTGCGTCGGCGAATCCGGCGTGAGCAGTTCGGGGTGCTGCTCTTCCAGCGATTGGAGTTCGCGGAACAGCTTGTCGTACTCGGCATCCGGAATTTCCGGGTCGTCGAGCACGTAATAGCGGTGGGCGTGGCGATGCAGCAGTTCGCGCAAGGCCTCGAGGCGTCCGGCAAGAGAGGCGTCGACAGTCATCGGAAGCCGCCCGCCTGCAAACCTGCGACTTCGACCCCCGAATGCACGAACGACTCGTTGCCGCCGTACACGAACATCTTGCGCGTGACGCGCGGCCCGAGCGTCCGGCCCACCCTGTGAAGGTTGTCGGCGAATCCGCCGTCATAGGTCTGGCCCGCCTTCACTTCCACCAGACCGAGTGCGCCGGGTCCGCCGGCGTGTTCGATGACGAGGTCCGATTCGACACCTTGGCTGTCCCGGTAGAAGAACAAGGGGGGCCGCTGCCCGCTGTTTTCGAAATGCTTGACGAACTCCATGACCACGAGATTCTCGAACAGATGACCGCGCATCGGGTGCGCGACAAGATGAGATTCCTCGCGAATTCCAATGAGCCAGCTGGCGAGCCCGACATCGTAGAAATAGAGCTTCGGCGCCTTGATCAGCCGCTTGCCGAGATTCTCGAACCAGGGCGGCAGCAGGTAAACGACGTAGCTGGCTTCGAGCAGGCCCATCCATGCGCGTGCGGTGTGGTCGGAAACGCCCACATCCGCCGCCAGGCTGTGCAGGTTGAGAAGTCCGCCCACGCGTCCGGCGCAGAGCTGCACGAAACGCCTGAACTCGCGCAGCTGCCGCAGTTCGACCAGTTGCCGCAGATCGCGTTCGACATAGGTTTCGAAATAGTCGCCGAGCATCCGCGACACCGGCGTCCCCCCGGCGTGGATTCGCGGATATCCGCCGGAGAACAGAAGCCAGTCGGTGCCCGAGGGCAGGCCCGCGTCGCGCAGTTCGTTGATCGAAAGGGGGAGCAGCCGCAACAAAGCGGTCCTGCCCGCAAGCGACTGCGTCACCGATGCCATCAATTCGAACTGGTGGCTTCCGGTCAGGATGAATTGTCCGTTGCCGGGCCGCTCGTCGACCAGCACCTGAACCCAGCTGAGCAGCTCGGGCAGTCGCTGAACTTCATCGATGATCGCGCCGTACGGAAATTGCTCGAGAAAGGCCTGCGGATCGCTCTGCGCCAGCGCCCTCACGTCGGGCCGCTCCAGATTGGCATACGGGAGCGAGGGAAACGTCTCGCGGCACAGCGTGGTCTTGCCGGACTGGCGAGGACCGGTCAGCGTGACAACCGGATAAGCGTCCGCAGCGTCAAGGAGAAAAGGCGCCAGGCGGCGAGCGATGCTCATCGGGTTCCTTGCAAAAATGAAGTACTACTTCATTTTTGCACAAAGACCGCCTCGCGGCCTTGCGAGGCTGCAAGCGGCGCCGGGAGCCGGCGCCGCTCGCTCAGCTGAACAATCGTCTCGCCTGCGGCGACCCCGCCGCGATGTCGCGCGCCTCCAGCGCGTCGTACAGCTGCTCGAGGTCGGCGCCGATCGCGTCGAGCGATTCGGCGCGGATCACCTGCTGGTTGTCGTCGGTGATGAGGCCGTCCATCGACGCTGCGAGCGCGATGGCGGCGTCGCGCATGCGCACGAAAGGCTGCTCGGTGCGCGGCACCTGGGGCACGTCGAGGCTCAGCGTCACCTCGCGAATGGCCGACTGCGCCGGGTCGTCCGACAGCGCCGCCTGCGAGGAGAACGCGAGCCCCAGCACAGGCGGGCCGCCCTGCGCCTGCGCGGGCAGCACCATGCGCCCGGGGATCGCGCCGGCCACGAAGCCGAGGCGCTGCGCCGCCTGATGCACGAAGCCCGGGCTCCATGCCGCCCCGCGCGCACGCAGCGTGATGGACAGCTGCGCATCGTGCGCGCTCGCGAACTGGTCGAGCTCGCGCGCATGCGCCACGGCGTCGAGCATCTCGGGGAATTCGGGCGAGGCATTCACCGCATCGGCGAAGCCCTGGGCCTTCATCACGAATTCGGAGTACTCGATTTCGTTCAGGGCGCCATTGCGGTTGGCGAGTTGCACGCCCGCCTGGAAGCGGGAATAGCGCTGGCCCGCGCGCGGCGTCTCCCAGTGCTGCGTCGCTTCGTTGAAGCCCTCGATGGCGAAGGGCTTGCTGCCTGCACGGCGCGTGGTCGGCAGCGCCGCGACCGCGAGTTCCCCGGCGACGGATGCCTCGACGTTCAGCGGGGCGAGCGCATCGAGCAATGCGTCGAGGCCCGGGCGCTTCTCCACGGCGGGCGGCGCGGTGAGGTCGGGCTCGAACAGCGGCTCGCTGCGTTCGCCCTCCCCCGCCGGGCCGGTTCCCGGCGCCGCCATCACGGGTTGGCGCGGCGCATTGCGCCGCGTGGTCCACGCGTTGTAGCCGACGAGGCCGGCAAGGATGAGGCCGCCGAGAACGGCGAGGCCGGCCGTGAATTCGCTCATGGGAAAGCCCTGCTGCATATCGCTCCTGCCGTGGTCCGCGCCCTCATGCCGCCTCCGCCATCGTCATGGCCGATTCCATGTCCACCGCCACGATGCGCGAGACGCCCTGCTCCTGCATCGTGACACCGATCAGCTGCTCGGCCATCTCCATCGCGATCTTGTTGTGGCTGATGAAGAGGAACTGCGTTTCCTTGCTCATGCTGGACACGAGCTTCGCATAGCGCTCGGTGTTGGCGTCGTCCAGCGGCGCATCCACCTCGTCGAGCAGGCAGAACGGCGCCGGGTTGAGCTGGAAGATCGCGAACACGAGCGCGATGGCCGTGAGCGCCTTCTCGCCGCCCGACAGCAGGTGGATCGTCTGGTTCTTCTTGCCCGGCGGCTGCGCAAGCACCTGCACGCCGGAGTCGAGGATCTCCTCGCCGGTCATCATGAGCTTGGCGTTGCCGCCGCCGAAGAGCTCCGGGAACATGCGCCCGAAATGCTCGTTGACCGTCTGGAACGTGGAGCCGAGAAGCTCGCGCGTCTCGCCGTCGATCTTGCGGATGGCGTCTTCGAGCGTCGTGATCGCCTCGTTGAGGTCGGCGGACTGCGCGTCGAGGAACTGCTTGCGCTCCCGCGAGGTCGCCAGTTCCTCCAGCGCCGCGAGGTTCACCGCGCCGAGCGCCGCGATCTCGCGGTGCAGGCGGTCGATCTCGCCCTGCAGGCCGGAGAGACGCACGTTGTTCTCGCTTACCGACTTGCCCACGGCCTCGAGGTCGGCCTGCGCATCGGCCAGCAGCTGCGTGTACTGCTCCAGGCCGAGCCGCGCGGCCTGCTCCCTCAGCTGCATTTCGGTGATGCGCTGGCGCAGCGGATCGAGTTCGCGCTCGAACTGCAGGCGGCGCTCGTCGCTCGCGCGCAGCTTCGCCGTGAGGTCGTCGTACTCGCTGCGGCGCGCGCCGAGCACTTGCTCGCGCTCCAGCTTCAGCGACAAGGCGGTCTGCAGCCCGGCCTGCGCGGCCGCGTCGGTCAATCGACCGAGTTCATCGCGCGCCCGCGACTCCTCGTCGCCGAGCGAGCTCGCCTGCTGCGTCGCCGTCTCGATCGCGCGCTGCAGTTCGCCGCGCCGCGCATCGAGCGAGCGCTGCGTGAACGTCGCCTCCTGCGCCTGCCGCTCCAGGCTGCGGTGCTGCTCGCGCGCCTCGGCCAGCTTGCGCTCGGCCTCGATCACGCGTTCGTCGAGCTGCGCATGGCGCTCCTGGCTGTCGGCCAGCTGCATGTCGAGCTCCTCGAAGCGCGCCTCGGCGCCCACGCGGCGTTCCTGCAGTAACTCGAGCTGTGCATCCACTTCCGAGAGGTCGCCCGCGATCTGTTCGCTGCGCGCGCGGGTCTGCTCGGCCAGTTGCGTGAGCCGCAGCGTCTCGACCTGCAGCTCGTGCGCGCGCGACTGCGTCTCGGCCGCCTCGCGCCGCACCGACACGAGCCGCTGCGACGCATCGGTGTACGCGGCTTCCGCGCGCACGAGCGCCGAGCGCGACTCCTCCGCGATGAGCTGCTGCGCGCGCAGCTGCTTCTCGAGGTTCTCGATCTCCTGCTGCCGCGCGAGCAGGCCGGCCTGCTCCGAATCGGGCGCATAGAAGCTGACGCTGTGCGGCCCCACCGCATGGCCGCTCTTCACGTAGATCACCTCACCGGGCGCGAGCCTGTCGCGGCTGGCCAGCGCATCCTCGAAGCTCGCGGCCGTGTAGCAGCCGTGCAGCCAGTCGGCCAGCAGCGCCTTCTGGCCCGCATCGTTCAGGCGCAGCAGGTCGGCCAGGCGCGGCATCGCGCCCACCGGCTCCGGCGCCGCGGCCACGGGCGGGCTGTAGAAAGCGAGCTTGGCGGGCGGCGCGTCGTTCGCGAAGGAGCGCACCATGTCCAGGCGCGAGACCTCGAGCGAACTCATGCGCTCGCGCAGCGCGCCTTCGAGCGCGTTTTCCCAGCCCTGCTCGACGTGGATGCGGCTCCACAGGCCTTGCAGCCCCTGCAGCCCGTGGCGGGCGAGCCAGGGCTGCAGCTTGCCGTCGGTCTTGACCTTTTCCTGCAGCGCCTTGAGCGCCTCCATGCGCGCGGAAAGATCGGCCTGCTTCGCGCTCTCGGCGTTCACGGCCTGCTGCTGCGCGCGGCGTTCTTCGTCCAGCTGCGGCACCATGTCCTGCAGCTCATGCAGGCGCGCATCGGCCGTCTGCGCGGACTCCTGCGCCGCGGCGAGCTGCTGCTGCAGGTTCGCGAGGCGCGCCTCGTCGGGCGCCGCGAGCGCATTGCGATCGGCCACGAGCTTCTCGCGCCGCAGCGTGAGCTGGCGCGACTGCTCCTCGATGTTGCGCTGGTCCGCCGCCAGCACCTGGATCTGCTGCTGCACCTCGGTGACGGACGCGCGCTGCGCCGCCGATTTCGACTGCGCCTGGCGCAGCGCTTCTTCCAGCTCGGGCAGTTGCTGGTCGTGCTCCTCGACCTGCGCCGCGAGCAGCGCCGAACGCTCCTCCGCCTCGACGCCCTGCCCGGCCAGCGTCTCGATCTCCGCGGCGGCATCCTCGCGCCGCGCCGACCATTGCGCGAGCTGTTCCTTCAGCTGCACCAGCCGCTGTTCGACACGCTGGCGGCCTTCGACGACGAAGCGGATTTCGGCTTCGAGCCGGCCGACCTCGGCGCTCGCCTCATACAGGTGCCCCTGCGCCTGGTTCACCTGGTCGCCGGCCGCGTAGTGCGCCTGCCGCACGGTTTCCAGCGCGCTCTCGACGTGGCGCAGGTCGGCGACGCGCGCTTCGAGGTCGTTCACCGCCTTGTCGGCCTCGGCCTTGATGCGGCCCTGGTCGACTTCGCTTTCGGCGCGCTTCAGGAACCACTGCTGGTGCTGCTTGAGCGTGACGTCGGCCTGCCAGCGGTTGTATTTCTCGGCCACCTCGGCCTGCTTCTCGAGCTTTTCGAGGTTGGCGTTGAGTTCGCGCAGGATGTCCTCGACGCGCGTGAGGTTCTCGCGCGTGTCCGACAGCCGGTTTTCCGTCTCGCGGCGGCGCTCCTTGTACTTCGAAACGCCGGCGGCCTCTTCGAGGAAGAGGCGCAGCTCCTCCGGCTTCGATTCGATGATGCGGCTGATCGTGCCCTGGCCGATGATGGCGTACGCGCGCGGGCCCAGGCCGGTGCCGAGGAACACGTCCTGCACGTCGCGGCGGCGCACCGGCTGGTTGTTGATGTAGTAGCTGCTCGTGCCGTCGCGCGTCAGCACGCGCTTGACCGCGATCTCCGCGAACTGGCTCCACTGGCCCCCGGCCCGGTGGTCGGCGTTGTCGAAGACGAGCTCGACGGACGAGCGCGAGGACGGCTTGCGCGTGGTCGTGCCGTTGAAGATGACGTCCTGCATCGACTCGCCGCGCAGCTCGCTCGCGCGCGACTCGCCGAGCACCCAGCGCACGGCGTCCATGATGTTGGACTTGCCGCAGCCGTTGGGTCCGACCACGCCGACGAGCTGGCCCGGCAGCATGAAGGTGGTGGGTTCGGCGAACGACTTGAACCCGGACAGCTTGATCGATGTGAGACGCACGCGGGGAGCCTGTAATCAGGGGGATAAGTCCGCGCCGATGTTACCCGAGGCGTCCGGACGCCGGCCGAAAGCGGCCGTCAGGTCGTCGAGAGCGAGGACGGGGTGCGTTCCGGCAGGCCGGACCGGATCGGATGCGCCACCGCGTACGACTGCTGGCGGGCGATCACGTCGCGGATGTCGCCGATGCTCGCGTCGATCGTCCGCAGCTCGGCCAGCAAGGCATCGCGCTCGGCCCCGAGCGCTTCGGCCAGTTGCCGGACGTAGCCCGGCAGCAGCCGTCCGGCGCCCCCTTCGCCGAAGAAGGCCGGCTCGCGGACGCGCGTCTCGACCAGCCACGCGAGGTCCGCTACGCGCGCGCTGCGCGATCCATGCACGCGATCGACGAGCACGTGCGAGGCGACGTTCACGCTCGTCAGTACGTTGCCCACGTTGTGCAGCACGTTGATGGCGACCTGCGCGCGGCCCGCGTGGAGCGCATCCTCCATCAGCCGCACCTGGGCTTCGCGCAGTTGGCGCGTCTGCTCGCCCGCCTTGCCCTCGAGCCGCGCGAGGAGCATTCCGCACTGCAGCGACTCCGCCAGATGCCCCGCGATCGTCTCCACCGCCTCGAGCCGGTCGGCATTGAAGCCGCCTCGAACGCCGCGGTTCTCGAGCACCAGCAGGCCGCGCAGCCGCCCGCCGTGCACGATGGGCACCGCCAGAAGCGAGCAGCACGCGAGGCCGGCGTAGCAGGGATCGCCGGCGAACCGGACGTCGGCGAGGGCATCCGCCACCAGCAAGGGCTTGCGCGTGCGCCGTACATAGCGCAGCACCGCGGCCGGGGGGCGATGCTGCGGCGATGCCTCGGCACGGCTCGGGATCCACGCCTGCGTGTCCTCGTCCCAGGGCAGCAGCACGGCGTGGGTCGCGCCGGCGATGCAGGCCAGCACCTCCTCCAGCCGCGCCTGCAGTTCGATGGGGCTGCGTTCCGTGCGCAGCGCGCGGGCCGCGCGAAGCAGCGCGAGGCCGTCCACGTCGTCGGGAGCCGGCGCCGGCGCGGGCGCTGGCGCGGCTGCGGAGTGGCGCGCGGCGCCGCCGTCGTTCGCGCCGGTCTCCGCGTCGAGCTGGGCGACCTTGGCCGCGGCCCCCCAGGTCCGGTAGAGTTCCCGCGCCTCGGCCATCAGCGAGCGGCCCGAGAAGTGCCAGCCGCTTGCAAGATGCAGGCGCGCGCATTGCTCGGTGATCAATGCGAAATGCCAGGGTCGATGGACGGGTTCGGTGGCGTCCATCGCCTCGTCGAACAGTCGGGCCGCAGCCGCGACGTCGCCGAACGCCCAGGCGCGCTCGCCCAGCAGGTGAAGATGCAGGTGCCGGAAATTCGAGGGCGCGTCGATGGCGCGCTGGCGCAACCACTCGCAACAGGCGTCGAGGTCGGCGCGCGTTTCGGCTCGCGATTTGCCCACTTCGCCCTCTGCGCCCTCCCGGATGCCGTAGGCCGCGGCGAGTCCGCTCAGCCAGTGGAAATGGCCGTTCAGGTGCGCGGATGCCGTGCCGGTGCTCGAGGATTGCCGCACGGTGCGAAGGTGCCGCGCGAGTCCTGGCGCGTCGCCCAGGATGGCGCAGGCGATCGCGCCCAGGACCGCCACATAGCCAACCATCCAGTCCTGCGTCGTGCGCGTGGCGGCGCCCAGTCCGGACGCCGACTCGAAGTTCGAGGCGAAGGCCATCCCCGGCAGGTCGCCGCGCAGCACGCCGACGAGTTCGCGATCGGCCAGGCAGCGGGCGACCGCCTGCCGGTTGCCCGCGCGCAGCGACAGCGCCATCGCCGCCTCGATTTCCTCGCCGGCCTGCCGCAACGAGGCGCCGCAGTGCAGCAAGCCGGTGGCGGCATAGCGGGCGCTGAAGCTCGCCTTGCGCAAGTCGCCGCTCGCGAGCAGCGCTTCGCGCGCGCGCATCGCCTCGGCGACGTGCCGCTCCATCGGCTCGAAGTTGTTCATGAGCACCAGCGCATGGAACCGCACCTGCGCGGCTTCGTGCTCCCAGGCGCGCGCTTCGCAGAGCTCGAGCGCCTGACGCACGGCCAGGTAGCCGGTCAGCGGGTCCTCCTTCAGGGTCGACGTCGCGTTGCCCGCCCGCGCCAGCGTCCCCACGAGCGCCGCGCTCGGGCCGTGCTCCCGCCACAGCAGCTGGCTGCGGAACACCAGCCAGACCAGCAGATGCATGTTCGCGAAGAAGGCCGGCGACATGAGGGCATCGATCATTCGCGCCGTCGCCGCGATCCGCTCGCTCGCGGTATCGGCGCGAGCCACCTCGCGCTCGGGATCGAACGACCGGACCCACGCGCACATGGCGTCGTACTGCGCCTCGAATTCGGCGCCGGGGCCGAAGTGGCGCGGCACGTCCAGGCCCAGTTCGCGCAGCACGGCCAGGCCCAGCGCGATCGCCTCGGGCATGCGGTCGCGGCCTGTGAGGCTGATGACCTGGGAGCACGCCGCATCGGCCACCTCGAGGGTCTCCAGACCCCGTGCCGCGATCCGGCCGTAGATGGCGTCGGCCTCGGCGAAGCGGCCGGCGCCGTACAGGGCCTGGTGGTAGTCGAGCTCGCAGGCGAGCACCTCGGCATCGTCCGTCTGTCCTGCCGCCTGCGCCGTCTCCAGCAGCTCGAGCGCCGCCTTCAGCATGCGGCAGGCTGCCGGATGTCCGCCGATGCGCCGCATGCGGACGGCCGCGTCCGACAGCAAGGCGATGGCGGAGGCCCGCTCCTCGGCCGCGATCCCGTCCACGGCGGCCACGTACTGTTCCGCGGCCGCCACTTCGAATTCGCGCGCGCGGGCGAGCCGGCGCGCGAGGCCGAGTTGCACCTCGCGCCTCGCGCCCTCGTCAAGGCTGGACCGCGCCGCCTGCTGCACCCTGTCGTGACACAGGTGGATCGTGCCGTCGCGCGTTCCGCCGGGCAGGACGAAGCCGCGTTCGCGCAAGACCTGCAGGGCCGAATCGAAGGCCGCTGTCCACAGCGCCGTCGCCGCGCGTGCGACGCGCTCCGGGGTCTGGAGACCCAGGAAGGCGAGCCCGCGCAGGAGCTCGCGCGCATCGGCGGGCAAGCGCGCGATGCGCGCGCCCAGGACGCTGTCGACCGAATGGCGCGCCAGGAAATCGCGGACCGCCGCATCGTCCCACACGGCGGCGTGCCCCTCTCCCCGCAGCAGCGATTCGCTTCGCAGCGCTGCGAGCAGCTCCAGGGTGTAGAATGGATTGCCGGCGGCGTGGGGCTGCAGCAGCGCCGCCAGCCGGACGGCGAGCGGCGGCGCGAGCGCGGCGGCCGAGGCGACGAGCCGCGCGCTCGCCTCGGCCTCGAGGTTGCGCAGCGCAAGTATTTGCAGCCCGCTGCGCTCCTGCATCCATCGCGCGATGGCCGACGCGAGCGGATGCGCCCCGTCGATCGCGTCGTCGCGATAGGCCGCCACGACCAGCAGGCCTGCGGCTTCGTGGCCGGCCAGCACGGCATCGATCAGCCGTGTACACAGCACGCCGCCCCATTGCAGGTCGTCGAGCACAAGTACGAGCGGCTGCGTGCGCGAGGCGACTGCGCGCAGGAGCCCCGCCACGACTTCGGCCATGCGCGCGGCGGCATAGGCCGCATCCACGGCGCGCGGATCGGGCACATCCGCCAGCAGCGTCGCGAATCCGGGCACGGCGCGCGCGAGGCCCGCATTGGCCCCGAGCACGCGCAGGACCGCGCCGCGCACCTGCGCGCGTTCGTCCGCACTGCCCTCTTCCACGAGCCGTTGACCGAACGTGCCGAGCGCCTGCAGCACGGCGGTGGTCTCGCGCACGGCGCTCTGATCGAACTTGCAGGCGACGAAGCGCCCGCCGCATGCCTCCACGCGCGGCTGCAGCCGCGCGATCAGGGAGCTCTTGCCGACACCGGCCGTCCCCGCGACGAGCACCACGCGCCGTCCGCCCGCCAGAGCCGCATCGAGCGCCGCGCCCAGCTGCCCGCTTTCCCGCTCACGGCCGACCGGACTCGCCATCGTTGTCCCATCCTCCTCCCGCCGCTGGCGGACGCTGCAGACGCTCCCGTGACCTAGAATAGAATCCGGACGCTTGTGCGTCAATCGCGGCAACGCTTCGATGAACCCGGCGGCGGGAACGGATAATCGTCCCCATGAACCCTTTGCTGGGCCGCCTGCAGCCCTATCCCTTCGCGCGACTGCGCGAGCTTTTCGCCGGCATCGCGCCCCCCTCCCACCTCGCGCCCATCAGCCTCGGCATCGGCGAGCCAAAGCACGCCACGCCCGAATTCGTCAAGACGGCGCTCACCTCGTCGCTGGGAGGACTTGCCGCCTACCCGGCGACGGCCGGCGAACCGAAGCTGCGCCAGTCGTGCGCGGGATGGCTCCAGCGGCGCTACGGCCTCGCCCTCGATCCGGCCACGCAGATCCTGCCGGTCAACGGCACGCGCGAGGCGCTCTTCGCCTTCGCGCAGACGGTGATCGATCCCGCCGGAGAAGCGGTCGTCGTCACCCCCAATCCCTTCTACCAGATCTACGAAGGCGCGGCCCTGCTTGCGGGGGCCACGCCCTGGTATGCGCCGAGCGACGCGGCGCGCAACTTCGCGGTGGATTGGGACAGCGTGCCCGCCGACGTGTGGGCGAGGACGCGGCTGGTCTACGTCTGCTCGCCCGGCAACCCCACGGGCGCGGTGATGCCGCTGGACGAGTGGCGCAAGCTGTTCGCGCTGTCCGACCGGCACGGCTTCGTGATCGCCTCGGACGAGTGCTACAGCGAGATCTATTTCCGCGACGAGCCGCCGCTCGGCGGCCTGGAGGCCGCCGCGAAGCTCGGGCGCGAAGGCTTTCCGCGCATGCTCGCTTTCACCAGCCTCTCGAAACGCAGCAACGTGCCCGGCATGCGTTCCGGCTTCGTCGCGGGCGATGCATCGCTGATCGCGCCCTTCCTGCTCTATCGCACCTACCACGGCAGCGCGATGAGCCTGCCCGTTCAGGCCGCCAGCATCGCCGCGTGGGACGACGAGGCGCACGTGGTCGCCAACCGCGACCTGTACCGCAAGAAGTTCGCGGAAGTGACCCCGCTGCTCGCGCGCGTCCTCGACGTGAAGCTTCCGGACGCAGGGTTCTACCTGTGGGCGGGCGTCCGCGGAAGCGACACCGCCTTCGCCCGCGACCTGCTCGCTCAATACAATGTGACCGTCCTGCCGGGCAGCTTCCTCGCGCGCGAGAGCGCGGGCTTCAATCCCGGCGCGGGGCGCGTGCGCATGGCGCTGGTGGCGGATACCGCCGAGTGCCTCGAAGCCGCGCGCCGCATCGTGCAGTTCGTCGAATCCAATCCGCAATACGCCATTCATACCGAATTCCAGACACCATGACCCAGCAGCTCCAGACCCTCATCGACAACGCGTGGGAAGACCGCGCCAGCCTCTCGCCGAAGTCCGCGCCGAAAGAGGTGGCCGATGCGGTGGAACACGTCATCGCCGAACTGAACAACGGCAGCCTGCGCGTGGCCACGCGCGAAGGCGTGGGCCAGTGGACCGTCCACCAGTGGATCAAGAAGGCCGTGCTGCTGTCCTTCCGCCTGCGCGACAACGAGGTCGTGCGCGCCGGCGACCTGGGCTTCTACGACAAGGTGCCGACCAAGTTCGCGCATCTCTCGCCCGAGGAACTCGCGGCCACCGGCGTGCGCGTGGTGCCGCCGGCCGTGGCGCGCCGCGGCAGCTACATCGCCAAGGGCGCGATCCTGATGCCCAGCTACGTGAACATCGGCGCCTACGTCGACGAAGGCACGATGGTCGACACCTGGGCCACCGTGGGCTCCTGCGCGCAGATCGGCAAGCACGTCCACCTGTCGGGCGGCGTCGGCATCGGCGGCGTGCTCGAGCCGCTGCAGGCCGGCCCGACGATCATCGAGGACAACTGCTTCATCGGCGCGCGCTCCGAGGTCGTCGAGGGCGTGGTGATCGAAGAGAACTCCGTGCTCTCGATGGGCGTCTACATCGGCCAGAGCACGCCGATCTACGACCGCACGACGGGCGAAGTGAGCTACGGCCGCGTGCCGGCGGGCTCGGTCGTCATCTCGGGGACGCTCCCGAAGGACGGCGGCAAATACAGCCTGTACGCCGCGATCATCGTCAAGCGCGTCGATGCGCAGACGCGCGCGAAGACGAGCCTGAACGACCTGCTGAGGGATTGAGCGGAGTCGTCGGGACGGCAGAAATACACGAACTGAGGGACACCCATGAGCACGATGGAGCGGATCCTGCGGCTGATGTCGGAGAAGAAAGCGTCCGACGTCTACCTGTCGGCCAATTCGCCGGCGCTGATCAAGATCAACGGGCAATGCCTGCCGATCAACAACCAGCTCCTGCCGCCCGACGCCACGCGCGCCCTGCTCGCCGAGGTGCTGCCGCCCAAGCGCATGGAGGAGCTCGACGAGACCGGCGAGCTCAACATGGCCTATGCGATCGAGGGCGCGGGCAACTTCCGCTTCTCGGCGATGCGCCAGCGCGGCAGCGTGGCCGCTGTCATCCGCTACATCCAGGCCGAGGTGCCGCAGCTCGCCTCGCTGAACGTGCCGATGATCCTGGGCGACCTCATCATGGAAAAGCGCGGGCTGATCCTGATGGTGGGCTCCACCGGCTCGGGCAAGAGCACGACGCTCGCGGCCATGATGGACCACCGCAACGCGAGCACGAGCGGCCACATCCTCACCATCGAGGACCCCGTCGAGTTCATCTTCAAGAACAAGAAGTGCGTGGTGAACCAGCGCGAGGTCGGGACCGACACGCAATCGCTGGGCGTGGCGCTCAAGAACGCGCTGCGGCAAGCGCCCGACGTGATCCTGATCGGCGAAATCCGCGACCGCGAGACCATGTCGGCGGCGGTCGCCTACGCGCAGTCCGGCCACCTGTGCCTGGCGACCATGCACGCGAACAACAGCTACCAGGCCTTGAACCGCGTGCTCTCGTTCTACCCGGTCGAAGTGCGGTCCACGATGCTCGGCGACCTGGGCGCCGCGCTCAAGGCGATCATCTCGCAGCGCCTGCTGCGCACGGTCCACGGCGGCCGCGCGCCCGCGGTGGAGGTCATGCTCAACACCAAGCTCATTTCCGAGCTGATCGAAAAGGGCGACTTCTCCGGCGTGAAGGAAGCGATGGAGAAGTCGATGGCGGAAGGCTCGCAGACTTTCGAGGCCGCCATCGCCAAGCTCATCATCGACGGCGTGGTCGACAAGAAGGAAGGCATCGCCTACGCCGACTCGCCGACCAACCTGCAATGGCGGCTGCAGAACGAGGCCGTCGCGGCGGACAAGGCCGCCGACACGGCCGACGATGGCGACGAGGCCGACGACACGCCCTCGTTCACGGAAATCACGCTCGACGTGAAGCACTGACCGATTCGCGAACCCGATGTCCCGCGCGCTCCACCTCACCGAACAACTCATCGCACAGCGCTCGGTCACGCCCGACGATGGCGATTGCCAGAAGATCCTCTCGGCGCGCCTGCAGGCGGCCGGCTTCGCCTGCGAAACCATCGCAAGCGGACCGGAGAGCTTCCGCGTGACGAACCTCTGGGCGCGGCGCAAGGGGACGGGAAAACGCACGCTCGTCTTCGCCGGCCACACCGACGTCGTGCCCACCGGCCCGCTCGAGCACTGGCACAGCGACCCGTTCACGCCGACGCACTGCGACGGCCTGCTGTACGGGCGCGGCGCGGCGGACATGAAGACGTCGATCGCGGCGTTCACGGTGGCGGTCGAGGAATTCCTCGCGTCCACGCCCTCGCCCGCCTTGAACATCGCCTTGCTGCTGACAAGCGACGAGGAAGGCCCGTCGGTCGACGGCACCGTGGTCGTGTGCCGCGAGCTCGAGAAGCGCGGCGAGACGCTCGACTACTGCATCGTCGGCGAGCCCACCTCGGTCGAGCGGCTGGGCGACATGATCAAGAACGGCCGCCGCGGCAGCCTCTCGGGCAAGCTCACCGTCAAGGGTGTGCAGGCGCATATCGCGTATCCGCAGCTGGGGCGCAACCCGATCCACCTGGCGATGCCCGCCCTCGACGAACTCGCGAAGACCGAGTGGGACCGCGGCAACGAGTTCTTTCCCCCGACGAGCTTCCAGATCAGCAACATCCACGGCGGCACGGGCGCGACCAACATCATCCCGAACCGGCTCGTGGTCGATTTCAACTTCCGCTTCGCGAGCGTGAGCACCGCGGAGGAATTGCAGAAGCGCGTGCATGCCATTCTCGACCGGCACGCGCTCGACTACGAGCTCGACTGGGTCGTGGGCGGCCAGCCCTTCCTCACGACGCCCGGCGCGCTGGTGCATGCGGTGCAGGCCGCGATTCGCGACACGACCGGCGTGGAGACGGAGCTGTCCACCACGGGCGGCACGAGCGACGGCCGGTTCATCTCGCGCATCTGCCCGCAGGTGATCGAGTTCGGTCCGGTGAACGCGAGCATCCACAAGATCGACGAGCACGTGCGCGTGGCGGACATCGATCCGCTGGTGGCGATCTACCGTCGGACGATCGAAAACCTGAACACGCTGGGAACATGACGCTCGCCGAACTCGTCGAGGCGAGCGCGCATCGGCTCGACGAGGCCGGTGTCGCTTTCGGCCACGGCACGACGAACTCATTCGACGAGGCTGCGTGGCTCGTGTTGTGGAAGCTGGGCCTGCCGCTGGATGCGCTCGACGAGCATGCGGAACGAGTCATCGACGCAGAGGAACAGTCCGCGATCTCGGCTTTGATCGCCAGCCGCATCGCGACGCGCAAGCCGGCGGCCTATCTCACGCACGAAGCGTGGCTGCAGGGCGTGCCCTTCTACGTCGACGAGCGCGTCATCGTCCCGCGCAGCTTCATCGCGGAACTGCTGGCCGACGGTGCGTTCGACGCCTGGCTCTCCGAGGCGACCCGCCATGTGCTCGACCTTTGCACCGGCAACGGCAGCCTCGCGGTGCTCGCGGCGATGGCGTGGCCCGAAGTCGAGATCGATGCCGCGGACATTTCCGGCGATGCACTCGAGGTCGCGCGCATCAACGTCGACCGGCATGCAATGCAGTCGCGCATCCACCTGCGGCGCTCGGACGGGCTGCGGTCCCTGCCCGGCCCGTATGACCTGATCCTCTGCAATCCGCCTTACGTGAATGCGGGCAGCATAGCCGCCCTCCCGTCGGAATACCGCGCGGAGCCCGAAATCGCGCTGGCCGGCGGCGAAGACGGCATGGACTTCGTTCGCGCGCTGCTGCGCGACGCGCCGTCCAGGATGAGCCCGCAGGGCGTTCTCGTGCTGGAGATCGGGAATGAGCGCGCGCACTTCGAGGCGGCGTTTCCGCGGCTCGAAGTCGTCTGGCTGGAGACGAGCGCGGGTGAGGATCAGGTGCTGCTCGTCACGCGCGAAGCACTGGCGGCCTGAATTCCGCGCGGCGATCGATGTCGTCGGTGGGTGACAATCAACCACGAGGCGGAAGATTGTCATTCACTCGATGACAGACCATCGCCCGCGCTCGCTCGCCCCAAGGAGCCATCCGGCCGAAGGAGTCACTTCCGCTTTCCTGCGAAAATTGCCCCCGATGACCGACATTTCCACCCGCATTCTCCACGCCGACCGCCTGGGGAACCCCGAGCACGGCGCCACGCACAAGCCGCTGCATGTCGCCACCGGCTACGGCTACGAGACGGCCGACGAACTCTGCGCCGTGTTCCAGGGCGACAAGAGCGGCTACGTGTACGGCCGCCAGGGCAACCCCACGACCGCCGCGCTCGAAGCCAAGATCACGATGATGGAAGGCGCCGCCGGCACGGTGAGCTTCGCCACCGGCATGGGGGCGATCTGCTCCACGATGATCGCGCTGCTGCGCGCGGGCGACCACGTCGTTGCGAGCCGCTTCCTCTTCGGCAACACGGCCAGCTTCTTCAAGACGCTGGAGCTGCTCGGCTGCAGCGTGTCGCTGGTCGATGCGACCGATGCCGCGAACGTGGCGGCAGCGCTCACGCCGCAGACGCGCATGGTGTTCGTCGAAACCGTGGCGAACCCGCGCACCCAGGTGGCCGACCTCGCCGGCATCGGCAAGCTCTGCGCCGAACGCGGCGTCGTCTACTTCGTCGACAACACGCTCACCACGCCCGCGCTTTTCCAGCCGAAAAGCGTGCAGGCCTCGCTGATCGTGCATTCGCTGTCCAAGGGCATCTGCGGCCACGGCAATGCCCTGGGCGGCTCGGTGACGGATACGGGAATCTTCGACTGGACGAAATATCCCAACATCCAGGACGCGTACAAGAAGAACGCGCCCACGGGCTGGGGCCTGCTGCAGATCCGCAAGAAGGGCCTGCGCGACATCGGCGCGACGCTGAGTTCCGAACACGCGCACCGGATCGCCGTCGGTGCCGAGACGATGGCGCTGCGCGTGGAGCGCGCCTCTTCCAATTCGCTGGCGCTCGCGCAATGGCTCGAGAAGCATCCGAAGATTGCAAAGGTGTATTACCCCGGCCTCGCGTCGCACGCGGAACATGAACGCGCGAAAACGCTTTTCGAGGCGAATGGCGCGCTGATGAGTTTCGAACCCGCGGACGGCATCGATCCATCGAAACTGCTCAACGAACTGAAGCTCGTCATCAAGTCCAGCCACCTCGGCGACAACCGCACCCTCGCCCTGCCCGCCGCGCGCACCATCTTCTTCGAGATGGGCGCAGCTCAGCGCGAGTCGATGGGCATCGCCGAATCGCTGATCCGGGTGTCGGTCGGCATCGAGGCCATTGCCGACCTGCAGGCCGATTTCGAACAGGGCCTGGCGAAACTGTGATCCATCTTCGCGACGTCACCCTTCGCCGCGGCGCGAAGGTGCTGCTCGATGCCGTCTCCGCGACGCTGAATCCGGGCGAGAAGGTCGGCCTGGTCGGCCGCAACGGCGCGGGCAAGTCGAGCCTGTTCGGCCTGTTCAACGGCACGCTCCACGAAGACGCGGGCGATTTCTCGATGCCGCAGCAGTGGCGCATCGCGCAGGTCGAGCAGCACATGCCCGAGACCGACGAGCCCGCCACCGAATTCGTGCTCGGCGGCGACACGCGGCTGATGGAGCTGCGCGCGGCGCTCGCCGAAGCGGAAACCTCCGAAGACGGACTCGCCATCGCGCACGCGCACAGCGACCTGGCGGACGCCGGCGAGCACGACGCCGCGCCGCGCGCGCAGTCGCTGATCCTCGGCCTCGGCTTCCAGGCTTCGCAGCTCGATGCGCCGGTGAACAGCTTCTCCGGCGGCTGGCGAATGCGCCTGCAGCTCGCCCGCGCGCTGATGAGCCCGTCGGACCTGCTGCTGCTCGACGAGCCGACGAATCACCTGGACCTCGATGCGCTGGTCTGGCTCGAAGCCTGGCTCAAGCGCTATGCCGGCACGCTGATCGTCATCAGCCACGACCGCGAGTTCCTCGACGCGGTGACGAACGTCACGCTGCACATCGACCGGCAGAAGCTCACGCGCTACGGCGGCAACTACAGCGCTTTCGAGACGCTGCGCGCGCAGCAGTTGTCGCTGCAGCAGTCGGCGTTCTCCAAGCAGCAGGAGAAGATCGCGCACCTGCAGAAGTTCATCGACCGCTTCAAGGCGAAGGCGACGAAAGCGAAGCAGGCCCAAAGCCGCGTGAAGGCGCTCGAGCGCATGGAAAAGATCGCGCCGGTGCTGGCGGATGCCGAGTTCACCTTCGAGTTCAAGGAGCCTGCGAACCTGCCGAATCCGATGCTCGCGATCTCGGACGCATCGTTCGGCTACCGCAGCGAGGAGGGAGGCGAGCCGCTCACCATCCTTTCCGGCGTCAACCGCGGCGTGCTGGCCGGCCAGCGCATCGGCATCCTCGGCGCGAACGGCCAGGGCAAGTCGACGCTCGTGAAGACCATCGCGCGCACCATGCCGCCGCTGGGCGGCAGCATCACCGAAGGCAAGGGGCTCGCCATCGGCTATTTCGCGCAGCAGGAGCTCGACGTGCTGCGCCCGCAGGACACCCCGCTGGAGCACATGGTGCGCCTCGCGCGCGAGCATGCGGCGGCCATCGGCGCCTCGCACCGCGAGCAGGACCTGCGCAACTGGCTCGGCCAGTTCCTCTTCTCCGGCGACATGGTGCAGCAGGCCGTGGGCTCCATGAGCGGCGGCGAGAAGGCGCGCCTCGTGCTCGCCATGATCGTGTGGCAGCGCCCCAACCTGCTGCTGCTCGACGAGCCGACGAACCACCTCGACCTCAACACGCGCGAAGCGCTGGCCGTCGCGCTCAACGAGTTCGAGGGCACGGTGATGCTGGTGAGCCACGACCGAGCGTTGCTGCGTTCGGTGTGCGACGAGTTCTGGATGGTCGGCCGCGGCAAGGTGGCGCCGTTCGACGGCGACCTCGAGGACTACCAGCGCTACCTGCTCGACGAGGCGAAGCGCGTGCGCGAAGCGGCCTCGCAGTCGGCGAAGGCGTCTCGGGAGTCGAACGCCGCGGCAAAAGCCGCACCGCCCGCGCCCGCCCCGATGGCCGCCGAGCTGAAGGCCCCCGCGGCGCCGGCACTTTCGTCCGCCGACCAGCGAAAGGCGCAGGCCCAGCAACGCCAGGCGCTGGCGGCGCGCGCGAAGCCGCTGAAGCGCGAGCTGGAGCAGGCCGAAGCGCGTATCGCCAAGCTCGAAGCCGAGAAAGCGCAACTCGAAGCGAGCCTCTCGCAGACGCTGCCACCCTCCGAGATCGCGGACGCGGGCCGGCGACTCAAGGCCGTCGGCGACGAGCTGGCCACGCTCGAATCGCGCTGGCTCGAACTCGGGGAAGAAATCGAGAACCTGGCCGTGTCGCCGGATTGAGCCGGATATGGCCACATCCCTTCAACTCGCGGACGGCGACCCCAACCTCCTTGCCACCATCCAGCGCGCGCGCAAGATGCTCAACCGGCGCGCGCTCGCGGGCGCCGCGGCCGGCGCAGTGCCGGTGCCGGGGCTCGACTGGCTGGTCGATGCGGCGCTGCTGTCGAAGCTCATCCCGGCCATCAACGCCGAGTTCGGCCTGACGCCGGAGCAACTCGACCGGCTGCCTCAATCCAAGCGCGATCAGGTGCAGAAAGCCGTGGGCGTGGTCGGCTCCATGCTGGTCGGCAAGTTCATCACCCGCGACCTCGTGATTCGCGCCGCCGCGATCGTGGGCAAGCGGCTCACCATCAAGCAGGCCGCGAAGTACGTTCCGCTCGCCGGTCAGGCGTTGTCGGCGGTGATCGGCTATTCCGCGATCCGTTATCTCGGGGAGCAGCACATCCGCGACTGCGTGGCGGTGTGCAAGTCGGCGCAGTTGGCGTTGCCGGCGCCGACGGCTTCTCGCGGCTTGCCGGAGCCTCGCTAGTCCCGGTTCAGCCCCAGCAGCTGCGTCATCCGGTTCAGGTCGCCCTCTTCCCGCAGGATCTCCTGCATCAGCTCGGGCAGCGGCATGCGGCCCCAGTTGACCGCGCGGCGAATGAGGTACGGCGTCGGGCTGTGCGGCTCGATGGTGCCCAGGTATTCGGCTAGCGCTTCGAGTGCGCGGTACGCCTCTTCGCGGTTGGTCACGCCGTCGAGTCGAATGGGTTGCATGGGTGCGCGCGGAATGAAGGGAATGGGCGACGGCACGGAAGATCCTTCGGGCGATGGCCCGGCCTCGCCGGTGTGTTCGGACGATGCCAGGGGTTCGGCTTGCACCTCCGGCTCCGGCGCCGGCACCAGTTGCAGCAGCACGCGCTCGGCCGCCTCGAGCGTGCCCAGCACCTTGTGCAGATTGGGCGCGTCGGTGCCCAGCTTGTCGTCGAGCAGGCGGTCGAGCGCGGCGAGATGCACGATGCATTCGCGCACCTGCGCGAGATGCGCGGCATGCGCGCCGCTCGGGTCGCCGGCCGCCAGGAACTGCACCTGCGCGCGCGTGAGCGGCTCTTCGTCGGGGTCGGCCCCCGGCCGCGGCGACACGCCGCCCGTGAGCTCCTCGTGCGTCATGCGCTCCCAGTCGGCCAGCGTCACCTTCGAGGGCTTGTTGCCGGGCAGCGAGATCAGCGTGACGTGGACCTTGAGCGTGAGCGGCAGCGACTCATTGAGCCACTGGAAGGGCGCGACGCGGGCGTCGGCATCGCCATCCTCGTCGATGCGCGGATGCAGCCCGTCCCAGTACTGCGTCGCGAGTTCGCGCAGGAGGCCCAGGCCCTTCGAGAACCCCGCCCAGCCCTTCTGCCGCGTCCACGCCTCCAGCAGCCAGGCGGCGATCTGCAGGTCCTTGGACTTGTGGGTGAGAAAGGTCGTGCAGCGCTGCTCGATCATGCCCCAGTCGGCCTTCTTCAGCGGACGCTGCCATTGCCCCATGGGCAGGGAAGGATCGTCCTCCTCGCGCGCGAGCCGCACTTCCGTGAAAAGCGGGTCGTAGCGCATCGACGGCCCGCAGGGCTCGTCGGGCGAGAGCGCCTGCAGCAGCGTCTCGGGCACGGGGGACAACATGGCGTTCATCGAATCAGCGGTTCACGGTTTCGGTGGAGGCGGTCCACTCGGGGGCGCGTGTCGGGAAGGTGCCGGGCCAGGCGAGCGGGCTCTTCTTGCCCGCCGGCGACACGGCCAGGCGCAGGAAGACGCGGGCGCGGCTGTCCGCGGAGCCCTTGAGCGGATCGCCGCTGCTCACGATCGGGAACTCGAAACGCAGCAGCTGCGTCTTCGCGTCGCCGCGGTTCTGACCCTCGGCCTCGCGGTGCGAGGTGATGAAGCTGAAGAGCGACCACGGGTCCGTGAAGCGATAGGTGACCGTGCGGTCCTCGACCACCATCGCGGGCTGCAGCGGATCGGCGACCGGCGCCACCGGGCCGTCGCGCGCGAGGCGCATGCTCACGACGATCGGCGTGCCCGGCTCCCAGCGCAGCGGCCGCACCGGCTCGCGCTGCTTGAGCGTGTGCCCGCCGACGCTCACCGACCATTCGATGATCTTGTTGCCCTCGATCTCCGCCTGCGGATTGGCGCGGAAGTCGACGGCGAGGTCGTAGCCCTGCGCCGCGCCTTCCTCGGCGGTGAAGAGCGGCGCCATGAAGGTCTTCACGCGCTCCATCTGCTCGTCGAAACGCTTCACCTGCTGGGTGGCCGCGTTACGCTCGACCGACTTGGCGGCGCGCTCGTAGGCCTTCAGCGCGGACGCCACCTCGTCGAGGTCGGCATAGCGGTCGGCGGCCAGCGGCGCGCCGGTCTTGAAGGGCACGCGGCCCGCCACGTCGCGGTTGAAGACCTCCACGAACTTCATCCAGCCGTCGCGGTTCTCGGTGGTGCGCAACTCGCGGCAGCGCTGGACCAGGCGAACCTGCAGGTTGACGAGGCGCTCGCCGAAGACGTCGCCGCTGCGGCGCTGCGCCATGCGCGAGAGCTTGTCCGTGCAGTTGGCGAGGTCGATGTCGGCCGAGGCGTTGAGGATGAACTGCTCGAGCTGCTGCAGGTTGCTCGCCGGGCTCTTCAGCCGGTACTTCGCCACGTCGGCCACGATGCCGCGCCAGCGGTTGACCGTGGCGTCGGCGTTCTCGCTGCCCTCCATGGCCGCGAGCAATGCCTCGGCTTCCCGGGCGGAGCTGTCGACGAAGGCCTGCTGCTGCGCGACGTAGGCGGCAAGCCCCATCGAGTCGCCGGTGCCGAAGGCGCTCACGAGCGGGCCCTTCTCGCCGGTCCAGGCGCGCAGCTCGCGCGGCACGAACACCTCGCCCTGCGCGAAGGTCTCGTCGAGGGCGCGCAGCCTCGCCTTGGCATCGCGCACCAGCACGGCCGCGAGCGTCTCGCCGGGCAGGCGGGCGCCGAGCTCGGCGAGCAGCACGCGAATGCGCACGACGCGTTGCCGGTCGGCGTCGGCGATGGCCGAGACCTGGCTGGAGCGCTCGGTGAGCACCATGCCCTGCGCGACGACGTCGACGATCTGCTCGGCGAGCACCGCGTTGACCGTGCGCTCCACGCCCTGCTGCATCATGGGCGGGAACTTGGGCAGCAGCTCGGTCTGGAACTTCTTGCGGGCGTCGGCATACGCGAGCGCCTGGTCAAGCCGCGCGCGGTCCCACATGACCGAGGCCATGTTCGGCACGTCGGGCAGCTTGCCGCGGCCGGGGCGCATGTAGGCCTGGCCCAGCAGGTTGCCGAGCGAGTCGCGGATGGCGGCGCGCTCTTCGGAGAATGCCCACTTGTTCTCCGCCTCGAGCCAGCGCAGGCCACGGCCGGGCACGGCGCGGCGGTCGTTCTGCACGTCGTCCCAGGCGGCGAGGAAGCGGCCCATGTGCTCTTCGGCCTTGCGGCGCGCGTCTTCCGATTCGCTCCGGCCGATCAGCGCGACGGCCTGCGCGCGCTGCAGCAGCGCGTCGTAGGGGCCGCCGAGCGACAGCGTGCGGCGGCGCACCCAGGCGCCCTTGCCGGGCGCGAACAGCGCCTCTTCCTCGCGCATCGCATCGAGCACGCCCTGCCAGCCGGCGAGCATGACGGCGGGCTGCGCCATGGTGGAGTCGGCCATCATGCCGTTGATGCGGTCCATCATGGCGCGTTCGGCCGCGAGCAGGTCGTTGCGCTCGAACAGGCGCTCGTGCAGGGCGCGCATGGCCTGCTGGAAGCCGCATCGCGCGGCTGCCTCCATGGCCACGGGCTGCAGCGGCGGCGCCGCCTTCGCGTGCTGGTGGAACAGCGCCGCGGTGCGCGACGCATCGCCGGGCAACTGAACGCCCATGAGCGTGCGCACGACGAGGTTGAGGTCTTGCGCACCGGACGGCGTGCCTTCGCGCAGGCGTTCGAAGGCGCGCACGGCGCGGTCGAGTTCCTCGATCTGGGTCACGTAGTGCAGGACCGCCTGGAACTCGGGCAGGTCCTCCGGATTCAGCACCGGCCGGCCCGTGCTCGCGGTTACGCCGCCGCGCCAGTTGCAGCTGGCGCCGACGATGGGCTGGCCCGTCGCCGAGTCGAGCGGCGTGCCGGTGAGCTGGCTCATGCGCGCATAGAACGACAGCCGCAGCGGCTGCACGGAGTTGCGCGAGAAGCTGCTTTCGAGCTTCTTCTTCAGCCGCTCCTGGACCGAGTCGAACGAACTCCACGAGCCCGGCATGAACACCGACCACAGGTCATTGGCATCCACGCGCTCCATGAGGCTGAGCGTCGCGAGCGTGCGGCGGCGGCTGCCGTCGAGGTCGAAGGTCTCGTTGCGCTGCTCCTGCAGCGACGCGCGCGTGTCGCGTTCGAGCTGGTCGAGCGCCGCGAGGATCTGCTTCGACGAATCGTTGAGGCTGTAGGTCGCCCACGCGAGGCCGCACACCCACACCGCGACGATGGCCGCCGCGCTCCAGCGCAGGGCGCTGCCGACGGCCGAATGGCGCATGCGCTGCGTGGTCGAGGCGCGCGCGAGGCCGGCCTCGGGGAACACCTTCTTCTCGAAGATGTCGCGCAGGAAGGCGGGCTCGAGCTCGGTGGAGGTCATCACCGGCGACGGCAGCGCCGTGAGGCCGTCGGAGGTTTCGTCGGGGAGTTGTTCGAATTCCTCGTCCTGCTCCACGTCGGGGCCGGCCAGGCGCGCATGCTGGCCCGTCCCGAGCAGTTCGGCCATCGCGCTGCAGTCGCCCGTGAGATAGAAGCCGCGGAAGATGAAGGGCTCGTGATACGCGCTCGGGCGCATCAGTTCGTCCATGAACAGCTTCAGGCCGGGGCGCAGGCGCTCTATGTCCGTCGCCAGCATGAAGTAGTCGGCGCTGTTCGAGTCGGGCGACTCGAGCGCGCACAGCTCGGACGTCGCATCGGACACGTCGCGCGTGACGTCGTCCATGCCCTGGTCGACCCACTGGGGCTGGTACGGCGCGCCCACTTCGAAGGGCGAGGACCAGCCGAGCAGGCCGCGCCGCATGCCCTCGGGCAGCGCCGCCGCGAACCGGCTGAAGCCCGCGATCTGGTCGCAGCCCGAGACCACGAGGTAGATCGGGAAGCGCAGCGCGAAGCGGTTCTGCGCGAGCCACAGGCGCCGGTGGATGGCCTTGGCGCGCGCGACCAGTTCGAGCTGCGCCTGCGCATCGCTCGCGAGCAGTTGCCGCGCCGGGATCGCCAGCACGATGGAGTCGAACGGGCGGTCCGGCCGGTAGCCGCGGCACAGGCCCAGGAATTCGTCCCAGGTCTTCTGCTCTTCGCGGCCCTGGTCGTCCTGCGCGCCGAGGTAGGCGGACTGCAGCTGGACGGCCACGCCCTTGTCGAAGAAGTTCCACTGGATGCCGGCGGCGGCCGTGGAAATGGTGGAGTCCGTGCCCAGCGCGGAGGGCAGGCCCGACTGCATGATCGGCAGCGGCCCCTCGGTCTCGCCTTCGTTGAGCACCACGCTCCAGGCGAGGTTGTAGCGCTCGGAGCGGCCGACGAGGTTGTTCTCGATCAGCTCGACCGCGCCGCGGAACGACTGCTTGAGCGACTCGAGCTTCATCTGCGGCCGCTTGGGCTGCGACGCGCGCTTCTTGGCCGCCTCTTCGTTCTGCACGGCCGCCCAGAAAACCAGGCCCAGCAGCAGGATGGCGATCGCGGTGAGGCCCAGGAGGGCGACGATCACCAGGTTGTCGGCGAGGAAGTTCAGCATGTCGCCGCTCCTTCGCCGGCCGGCTTTTCAATCGCTGCGGTCGTGGTGTCGAGCGCGCGGCGCACCGGCCACGACTGCCACATCCACAGCACCTGCGAGGCCGCGAAGATCGCCAGCAGCACCAGCGCCATCGCCACCCACCACCGGCTCAGGCTCGGCAGGCGCCGCCCCGACATCGACGACAGCGTGCTCGCGTAGGCGCGCTCGGAAAGCGACTTCTCGCGGCTCGACTGCATGTCGGGCGCGCGCTGGTAGATGAACTGGTAGAGCTCGCGGCGGAACTCCTGCAGCGGGTCGAGGTTGCCGCTGCCCCGGTAGCGGCCCTGGAAGCCGAGCGAGAGCGCGTAGAGGTACAGGCGCGCCAGGTTGCGCTGCGTCGATTCGCGCGCGGTGAGGATCTGCTCGATCTCCTGGAACACCTTGTCGCCGGCGTGGCTCGTGCGAAAGAGGTTGGCCTCGAGCAGCACGTGGTGCCAGTGGTCGCGGCCGGCCCAGTCGGTCGACAGGAGCAGTTCGTCGGCGAGCGCGGCCTTGAGGA
>NZ_JBFWNP010000033.1:0-61906 GCF_050250995.1 Ramlibacter sp. | reverse complement strand
ATTCCACCGTCACTCCGGGCCACGCGCGACTGCCCACCATCACGGCGGAACGTTGCCCGCGATCACGATGGAACGCTGCCCGCCATCGCGTGGAATGGGTGCCCGCGATCAGTGGAATAGGCACTTGCCCAACGTGCCAGCCGTCGCCGAGGTGCTTCCAGGCTACGCCGGTGAGATCTGGTATGGCGTCCTGGCGCCCGCGGGCACGCCGCCGGACGTCGTGCAAAGGCTCAATCGCGCCATCGCCGCAGGCCTCACCTCGCCCGAGAGCAAGGCGCGGCTGACCGCCCAGGGCGGAGAGGTGGTCGCAGGAACGCCCGCGGAGTTCGGCGCCTTCATCCGCGCGGAGATCGTGAAGTGGAACAAGGTGGTGAAGGAGACGGGCGCGAAGATGGATTGAGATTCGGCCTGCACCCGAAGCGGCGTTTCAGCCGCCCCGCCGGAACTCGCTCGGGCTCTTCCCCGTGTGGTCGCGGAACACGCGGCTGAAATGCGAGGGATTGCCGAAGCCCCACGACAGCGCGATGTCGGTGATCGGCCGCTGCGCAGACGCTTGCTGCAGCTCGCGCACGCAGGCTTGCAGCCGCTGCCGCTGGATGTAGGCCGCGATCGACTCGCCTTCGCCCGCGAACGCGTTGTACAGGTGGCGCCGGCTGCAGTTCAGCGCGGCGGCGATGGAGTCGGCGGACAGGGCCGAATCGCGCAGGTGCTGCTGCACGTACGCGCGGATGCGGTCGCGCAGAGCCTCGCGCTGCGTCAACGCCGTTTCCTGCCCCGTCGCCTCCATCAGGGAAAGCTGCACGAGCCGCGTGATGAGTTCGCCCGCGCCGCGCGCGGCCGACTCGCTCATGTGGGGCAGCTCCAGGTAGGTGTTGCGCATCGTCTCCAGCGCCACGCGCGAGATGCCGTTCGCGCCGAAGCGGCGCGCCATCGCATCGCCGACGCGCAGGCTGCGTTCGCCCACGGACTCGTGCGGCACCATCACGATCAGGTGGTCGACGCGCTCGGGGTTGGCGATCTCGTAGCTGCCGGTCGTGTCGTAGATCACCCAGGCGCCGTCTCGCGCGCAGGCCTCGCGGCCTTCCTGCTGCACCACGGCGCTGCCCTGCCAGGGGGCGACGATCTTCAGGTAGCCGGTTTCGCTCGTGCGCGCCATGTCCGGGGTGCGCAGCACGCGGTGGCGGTCCGCTTCGAGGCGGGTGAGGATCACGTCGCCCGCGCGGGTGGCGGCGATGTGGCCGTCGAATTCGGTGTCGCCGTACAGGTCGGAGCGCAGCCCGCCGAAATGCTGCCAGATCCACTCGCACCACTGCGGCGCCCGGTCGCGCGCGGCAACGGCGTCGGTGCTGAGGACGGTGGAGTCGGCCATGGTCCGGTCGATTATGGGCGGCGACCCGCGCGCGCCCTGAGGGAAAACCACTAGCCGCATGCACGCGCAGGCAAGCCATTTCTGCGCGTGCGGCACAGCGCGGCACGACGGGATTTCCTACCATCGCGGCACCACCTTCCAACGAGGAGACAACGCCATGGCCCGAAGCAACGTGAACCCCAACCGCCGCCGCTTCGTGCGCGGCGCCGCCGCCGCCGTGGGCGCGATGGCCGTCGCGCCGCAGCTGATCGCCCAGGCGCGCCCCGTGCGCGTCGGCTACGCCATGGCGCGCACCGGGCCGTGGACGGGCGGGGCGCAGGTGAGCCAGGAGCCCAATTACCTGCTGTGGGCGGAGCAGCAGAACGCCGCGGGCGGGCTCGACATCAAGGGCGCACGGCGGCCGATCGAGCTGATCTCGTCGGACGACCGCAGCGAAGTCGAAACCGTGGTCCGCACCTACGAGAAGCTGATGGGCAGCGACAAGGTCGACATCGTGCTGCCGCCCTGGGGCAGCAATGCCAACTTCGCCGTGGCGCCGCTCGCCAACCGGCATGGCTATCCCTTCCTCGCGCCCACCGCGCTGTCGCGCCGGCTGGTGGAGATGAAGCTGCCGTACTTCTTCCTGTTGCTGCAGCAGCCCAAGCCGATGTGCGATGCGCTGGTGGACATGCTCAAGGCGAACGGTGCGAAGACCGCGGCCGTGGTGTACGTCGACGACCTCTTCGGCCTGGAGAACTACGCGGCGCTGAAGGTCGCGATGGCGGGCAGCGGCATCTCGCTCGTGCAGGAGACGAGCTATCCCGGCGGCGTGAAGGACCTCGGGCCGGTGCTGCGCTCGATCAAGGACAAGAACCCCGACGCGTTCATCGGCTTCACCTATCCGCCCGACACGATCCTCGCGTCGCGGCAGGCGAAGGAGGTCGGCTTCAACCCGAAGTTCTTCTATGCGTCGGTGGGCACCGCGTTCCAGCTCTATCGCAACGTGATGACGCCTGCGGGCACCGAGGGCGTGCTGGGCATGGGTTCGTGGAACGCGAAGACGAGCCCGGGCGCGAAGGCGTACTTCGATGCGCACACGAAGAAGTTCGGCGGCAAGGAGCCGGACCGCTGGGCGAGCGGCCACTGCTGGGCGGGGCTCGAGATCCTCACGAACGCCTGCAGGCAGGTGGGGCTGGACCGCAAGGCGATGCGCGACTACATCGCGAACACCACGCACAAGACGATCATTGGTGACGTGAAATTCACCGGCAGCGAGAACACCGCGACGCCGGGCACGGTGAGCCAGTGGCAAAACGGCGAGTTCGAGGTCGTGTGGCCGCAGAAGCTCGCGACCGCGAAGCTGAATCCGGCCAAGCCGGCGTGGCGCTGAGTGTCCCCCGGCGCCTGGATCGAACTGCTTTTCTCCGGTCTCATCACCGGCGGCATCTACGCGCTCGTCGCGCTCGGCCTCAACCTGCAGTACGGGTTGATGCGCATCCTGAACATCGCGCACGGCGAGTTCCTGATGGTGGGCGCGTACCTCACGTGGATGATGCAGGTGAAGTTCGGCGTGTCGCCGCTGCTCATGGTGCCGCTGTCCTTCGCGGTCCTGATGGCGCTGGGCATGGGCATCCACTTCCTCTGCTTCCGGCGCCTTACCGCGACCTCGCCCAACCTCGATGTCTTCGAGGCGCGCGGGCTCATGGTCGCCTTCGGCCTCATGTTCCTCGTGCAGAACTTCGTCAACTGGATGTGGGGCGGCGACCTGCGCGGCTACGACTACCTCACCGAGCCGGTGAAGATGGGCGGCGCGCAGTTCGCGGCGAACAAGCTGCTCGTGTTCTTCCTCGCGCTCGTCTTCGCGGGGGCGATGATCGCGCTCCTGCGCATGACGCTGCTCGGCAAGGGCGTGCGCGCGCTCATGCAGTCGCCGGTCGGCGCGCAGCTGATGGGGATCAACACGCGCATGCTGCATCCGCTGATGTTCGGCATCGGGCTGGGCCTGTCGGGCATCGCGGGGGCCTTGCTGTCGATGGCCTACACCATCTCGCCCTCGATGGGCGAGCCCTACACCGTGACCGCGCTGATCGTCATCACGCTCGGCGGCTTCGGCAGCATGGCCGGCGCGCTCGCGGGCGGGCTCCTGCTGGGCGTGATCGAGGCGCTGGGCATGCACTTCACCAATCCTTCGCTCAAGGCGCTGCTGTCGTACGTCGTCTTCATCGGCGTGCTGCTGCTGCGGCCCGAGGGACTCTTCACGCGGAAGACGAGGAAGGCATGAGTTCGCGCCAGTTGCTCGTGCGCGACCTGATCGTGCTTTTCGGCCTCGCGGGCTGGGCGCTCGCGCTGCCGTACTGGGGCAGCGAATTCGTGGTGTCGCTCGCGCTCACCTGCCTGATGTACGTGGCGCTGTCGTCGAGCTGGGCGCTGTTCTGCGGCACGACGCGCTATCTCTCGCTCGCGACCTCGGCGTTCTTCGGCATCGGCGCGTACGCGAGCGCGCTGTCGCTGGAAACGATGCCGTGGTGGCAGGCCATCGCGCTGGGTGCGGGCATCGCCGCCGCCGTCGCCGTCGTCATGGGTGCGGCGGTGCTGCACCTGCGCGGCACGTACTTCGCCGTGCTGACCTTCGGCATGACGGAGCTGATCCGCCACGCGATCCAGTATTTCGAGAAGAGCGTGACCGGCACGGTGGGCCGCGTGCTGACGGTCGTGCCCGAGCGCGACACGATCTACCTCACGGTGCTGCTGCTGGCCGTCGCCGCGGTCGGTGTGTCCATCGTCGTGCGCCGCACGCGGCTCGGCCTCGCCTGGGCCGGCATCGGCGCGGACGAGCAGCGCGCGCAGACCCTGGGCGTGAACACGCGCTGGGCGAAGCTCGCGGGCTTCGCGATGACCGCGGCGTTCGCGGGGGCGGTGGGCGCGGCCATGTCGGTGCGCTGGACCTACATCGATCCGCCGACGGTGTTCAATCCCTTCATCGGTTTCCAGACGGTGCTGATCGCGCTGATCGGCGGCGCGCTCACGCTGTGGGGGCCGCTCATCGCCGCCATCGTGTTCAGCCTGCTGGCCGAGACGCTGCGCCTGTCCGCGCCGCAGGTCTACATGATGACGCTGGGCCTGCTGCTGATCCTGTGCGTGCTGTACCTGCCGGGCGGACTCGCCTCGCTGCGGTGGGAGACGTTCCGGTCGTGGTGGACCAGCGGCAAGGCATGGGGGAGAGAGCGACGCTACGAGTGGAGCGGCGACAAGGCGCGCGACAAGCGGCGCGCGCGGGAGCGGCGTCTTGTCTGAGGGCGCGGCGATTCTCGAGGCGCGCAAGGTCTCCGTGCGATTCGGCGGCCTGGTGGCCGTGGACGAGGTGTCGGCCTCGTTCCGCGCGGGCGAGCTGGTCGGCATCATCGGCCCGAACGGAGCGGGCAAGACGACGTTCTTCAACGCGATCTCGGGCGTGCAGCAGCCCACGTCCGGCGCGTTGTTCGTCGGGGGACGCGAACTCACGGGGCGTGGCCCGCATCGCTACGCGGCGAGCGGACTCGCGCGCACGTTCCAGACCCCGCGCGTCTTTGCGGACCTGCCCGTGCTCGCCAACGTCGAGTTCGGCCTGAAGTTCGCCGGACGGCGCCCGCGCAAGTACTGGCTGTGGGGCGACGAGACCGGCGTGCCCTGGGTGCTGCGCGATGCGCCGCGCATCCTGCAGCTGATCGGCCTGGCGTCGCAGGCGGAGTTGCCGGCGGCCGCGCTCACGCCCTCGCAGCAGCGCCTGCTGGAGATCGGCATGGCGATCTCCACGCGTCCGCGGCTTCTGCTGCTGGACGAGGTGGCGGCGGGCCTCACCGAAGCGGAGATCGAGGAGATGGCGCGCCTGATCCGCCGGCTGCGCGACGAGCTCGATCTCACCGTCGTGTGGATCGAACACGCGGTGCGCGTGCTGCTGAAGCACGTGGAGCGCGTGATCGTGCTCCACCAGGGCCGCAAGATCGCGGACGGCACGCCCGCGGAGGTCATGCGCGACCCCGAGGTGGTCGAGGCCTATCTCGGCGACGAGATGGACGACGCGAAGGAGCCCGCGTGATGTGGCACAGCGACACGCCCTTCGAGCACGGCGTCGCGACGCGGCGCGCGCGCCTGCGCGTGATCGGCCTGAGCGCGGGCTACGGTCCGCTGCCGGTGTTGCGCGACGTGAGCTTCGAGGTCAAGCCGGGGCTCACCGTCATCCTCGGCCCCAACGGCGCCGGCAAGACGACGCTCCTGCGTGCGTTGACGGGATTGATTCCGCGCGGCGGCGAGGTGCTGCTCGACGGCGAGGAACTGCCGGAGAAGACCCACGAGATCGTGCAGCGCGGCATCGCGCTCGTGCCCGAAGGGCGGCAGCTCTTCGGCCAGATGACGGTGGACGACAACCTCGAGCTCGGCGGCTGGCTGCTGACGAAGCCGCAGCGGGCCGAACGGATCGAAGGCGTGCTGAACGACTTCCCCAAGCTGCGCGAGCGTCGCGCACAGCTCGCCGGCACCATGAGCGGCGGCGAGCAGCAGATGGTGGCCGTCGCGCGCGCGATGGTGAGTTCGCCGCGCCTGCTGATGCTCGACGAGCCGTCGCTCGGCCTCGCGCCGCGCATGGTGGACGAATTGCTCGCCATTGCTCGGCGCATCGCCGACGCGGGCACGACCGTGCTGATGGTGGAGCAGAACGTGAAGAAGGCGCTCGCGGTCGCCGACCGAGGCTACGTGCTGGAACGCGGCTCGCTGGTGGCGAGCGGCCCCGCCGCATTGCTCGCGCGCTCGAGCGTCATCCATGAAACCTACCTGGGCAACGCCCCGAGGAGCACCTGATGTCCGACCTCTCGATGTTGATCAACGGCCTGAAGGTCACGGCGGAGAAGAACGCCACCTTCGAGCGTCGCAACCCGCTCGACGGCACCGTCGCGACGCGCGCGCCTGCCGCGTCGGCGGCCGATGCGCGCATGGCCGCCGATGCGGCGGCCGAGGCCTTCAAGACCTGGAGCGAGACGGGGCCGGGCGAGCGCCGCACCCTGCTGCTGAAGGCGGCGGAGAAGCTCGAAGCGAAGCTGCCGCAATTCGTGGAGGCGGTCGCCGCCGAGACGGGCGCCACCGGCATGTGGGCCGGCTTCAACGTGATGCTCGCCGCCGGGATGATCCGCGAGGCCGCGTCGCTCACGACGCAGATCGCGGGCGAGGTCATTCCCTCCGACGTGCCCGGTTCGCTGGCGATGGGCGTACGACAACCCGCTGGCGTGGTGCTGGGCATCGCGCCGTGGAATGCGCCGATCATCCTCGGCGTGCGCGCCATCGCGACGCCGCTCGCGTGCGGCAACACCGTGATCCTCAAGGGCAGCGAGAACTGTCCGCGCACGCACCAGCTGATCGTGGAGTCGTTCGCCGACGCCGGATTTCCCGCGGGCGTGGTGAACTACATCACCAATGCGCCGGCGGATGCGGGGGCGGTCGTCGAAGCGATCGTCGCGCATCCGGCCGTGCGCCGCGTGAACTTCACGGGCTCCACGCGCGTGGGCCGGCTGATCGCGCTCACGTGCGCGAAGTACCTGAAGCCCGCGGTGCTCGAACTGGGCGGCAAGGCGCCGCTCGTGATCCTGGACGACGCGGACCTCGACGACGCCGTGAATGCCGCCGCCTTCGGCTGCTTCGCCAACAGCGGACAGATCTGCATGAGCACGGAGCGCATCGTGGTCGACGAGAAAGTGGCCGACGAGTTCGCGCGCAAGTTCGCGGCGAAGGCGAAGGGTCTGCCCGTCGGCGACCCGCGCAAGCCGGAGCCCGTGGTGCTGGGCAGCGTGATCGGCATGAGCACGGTGGAGCATTGCAATGCGCTGCTCGACGATGCGGTGGCGAAGGGGGCGAAGGTGGTGTGCGGCGGCAAGGCGGACAGCACGCTGATGCCGGCGACGGTGCTGGACCACGTGACGCCTGCGATGCGCATCTATCACGAGGAGAGTTTCGGTCCGGTGAAGCCGATCGTGCGCGTGCGCGGCGTCGAGGAGGCCATCGCCTGCGCGAACGACAACGAGTACGGGCTGTCGGCCGCGGTGTTCGGCCGCGACATCGCCCGCGCGTTCAACGTCGCTCGCCGGATCGATTCCGGCATCTGCCACGTGAATGCCCCGACGGTCCATGACGAGGCGCAGATGCCCTTCGGCGGCGTGAAGGGCTCCGGCATGGGCCGCTTCGGCGGGCGCGCCGGCATCCACGAATTCACCGAGTTGCGCTGGATCACCGTTCAGACGACGCCGCGGCACTATCCGTTCTGAGGGGTGCGCCCGGCTGGCCGAGGCGACCCGCTGCTGGTATTCTTCTGCCGCATGCAACGCGGCACGAAAACCTTTCTGGGCTACGCCATCGCCATCGGCGCCGGCCTCGGGCTGGCATGGTGCGCCGTGGTGGGGCTCGCTTTCGCCTCGGTCTACGGCATGGGCTGCATCGGCACGAGCGGCAGGGAAGCCTGCGGCGAGATGGCCGCCTTCCTGGCGATCACACCCATCGCCTGCCTGTTGATGTGGCTCCTGTATCGCGTGGGCCGCGGCATGGTGCGGTCGTCGCGGGCGTAGCCAGGCGAGGCCCGTGACATCCAGCAGCGAAGCCCCGGGCCTTCATTCCCATGCCGCATGCGCGGCCAACTTCTCGGCGGCGAACCGTAGTTCCGGCAGGGCACCCAGCAGCGCCGCCGGCGAGGTGTCCGCCGAGCGAGACGATATCGCGACGGCGCCAATGGGCGAATTCGACGGTCCGAACGGAACGGCGATCGAGTTGACGGTCTGCCAGAGAACACCTTCGCTGACGACGTAGCCGTCCCGCCGGGCCGATTTCAGCATCTCGCGCAGCTGGGCGAAGTGCGCGTCGCCCAGGTGTGCCCCTTTCTTGCGCGCATAGTCCCACGCGGCCCGCGCCTCGGCTTCGGGCAGGTGCGCGACGATGGCGATGCCGCTCGCCAGCGCCAGAGCTGGCACTCGCTGGCCCACCCTCGTGAGCGTCGCCGCTCTCGCGTAAGCGCCGCCCCTCCCCGTGCAGACGCATTCGTTGCCGCTGCGCAGGAACAGCACCGTGGTGACGTTCGGCAGCGCGCGCGCCAGGCGGCGCAGCACCGCCGGCGCCGCCTCCAGCAGTTCGAGGCGGCCGGGGACGGTCAGGCCCAGTTCGAAGTTGAAGGGACCGATGAAATAGCGCGCGTCCGAGGCGCGTTGCTGGACGAAGCCTTCGCGCACCAGGCCCTGGAGGATGCGGTGCGCCGTGGAGGGTTGCAGCCCGCAATGCTGGGCGAGGTTGCGTCCCGCCCAGCCCGTGGAACCGCGCACGGCGAGTTCGCGCAGGAGGAGCGCCACGCGCTCGATCGTCTGGGTGCCGGTCCGCTTGCCGTCCTCTTTCATGTGCCGCATTGTGGCGCACAAAAGAGATGCGGCCCCGAGGGGCCGCATTCCGGTCAGAGCGTGTCGATGAACGACCGCAGCTTGTCCGAGCGGCTCGGATGCTTCAGCTTGCGCAGCGCCTTGGCTTCGATCTGGCGGATGCGCTCACGGGTGACGTCGAACTGCTTGCCGACTTCCTCCAGCGTGTGGTCGGTCGACATTTCGATGCCGAAGCGCATGCGCAGCACCTTCGCCTCGCGCGGGGTGAGGCTGTCGAGGATGTCCTTCACCACGTCGCGCAGGCCGGCCTGCATGGCGGCTTCGATCGGCGCGGTGTTGCCGGTGTCCTCGATGAAATCGCCAAGGTGTGAATCGTCGTCGTCGCCGATCGGCGTCTCCATGGAGATCGGCTCCTTCGCGATCTTCATGATCTTGCGGATCTTGTCCTCGGGGATCTCCATCTTCGCCGCGAGGATCGACGCATCGGGCTCGAAGCCGAACTCCTGCAGATGCTGCCGCGAGATGCGGTTCATCTTGTTGATCGTCTCGATCATGTGGACCGGGATGCGGATCGTGCGCGCCTGGTCGGCGATGGAGCGGGTGATGGCCTGGCGGATCCACCACGTCGCGTAGGTCGAGAACTTGTAGCCGCGACGGTATTCGAACTTGTCGACCGCCTTCATCAGGCCGATGTTGCCCTCCTGGATCAGGTCGAGGAACTGCAGGCCGCGGTTGGTGTACTTCTTGGCGATGGAGATCACGAGCCGCAGGTTGGCCTCGATCATCTCCTTCTTGGCGTCGCGCGAGGACGCTTCGCCCTCGTTCATGCGCTTGTTGATTTCCTTCAGCTCGGCCAGCGGCACGACGACGCGCGACTGCAGGTCCATCAGCTTCTGCTGGAGCTCCTGGATCGCGGGCACGTTGCGCGCGATGATCGTGCTCCAGGGCTTGCCGGCGGCGGCCTGCTTCTCCACCCACTTCAGCTGCAGCAGGTTGGGCGGGAAGTCGCGCACGAAGACCTCCTGCGGCATGCCGCACTTGTCGACGATGATGCGGCGCAGTTCGCGCTCCTTCTTGCGCACGTCGTCGACCTGGCCGCGCACCATGTCGCACAGCTTCTCGATGGTCTTCGCGGTGAAGCGGATCGTCATCAGCTCCTCCGACAGGGCGTGCTGCGCCTTGTGATAGGCCGGCGTGCCCCAGCCTTCCTTGTCGTAGATCCTGTGGACCTTCTCGAACAGGCCGGCGATGCGGTCGAAGCGCTCCAGCGCCTGCGCCTTTAGCTCCTCGAGCTTCTTGGTGAGCGCCTTCGAGCCGCCCGAGCCGTCGTCGTCGTCGTCGGCATCGAACTCGTCGAAGTCCTCCTCGGCCACGTAGTCGTCGGCCTCGTTGGGGTTGGAGAAGCCGTCGACGATGGTCGAGATGACGATCTTGCCTTCGCGGATCTCCGCGGCCAGGCGCAGGATCTCGGCGATGGTGGCGGGCGATGCCGAGATGGCTTCCATCATGGCCATGAGGCCGCCCTCGATGCGCTTGGCGATCTCGATCTCGCCCTCGCGCGTGAGGAGTTCCACCGTGCCCATCTCGCGCATGTACATGCGCACGGGGTCGGTGGTGCGGCCGAATTCGCTGTCGACCGTGGAGAGCGCGGCCTCGGCTTCCTCTTCGGCTTCCTCTTCCGTCGCGGCCGTGGGTCCGGTGTTCGTCAGCAGCAGCGTCTCGGCGTCGGGCGTTTGCTCGTACACCGCGACGCCCATGTCGTTGAGCATGGACACCACGACTTCCAGCGTCTCGGCGTCGACGAGTTTCTCGGGCAGGTGGTCGGTGATTTCCGCGTGCGTGAGGTAGCCGCGCGTCTTGCCGAGCTTGATGAGCGCCTTCAGGCGCGCTCGGCGCTTGAGCATTTCCTCTTCGGTGAGGATGGTCTCGTCGAGCCCGAACTCCTTCATCAAGGCGCGTTCCTTCGCCTTGCTGATCTTCATGCGCAGGGGCTTGACCTTCTCGGCCGGGGCCTCGACCACCGCCGCGGGTTCGCTGTCGACGAAGTCGGCCTCGACGTCGCCCAGGTCTACGTCGCCCTCGTCGAGCGCGCCCTTCGCGCCCGCGGCGCCGGCCGCCGCCTTGGGCTTGCGGCCGCGCTTCGCGCCGGTGGCCGGCGACTCGCCGTCGGCGGAGGCGGACTTGGGCGGACGGCCCGGCTTCTTCTTCAGGGGCTCATCGACGGCGGCCGCGGCCGCCTTGACGGCTTTGCGCGGCTCTTCCTTGGCGACGATCTTCTCGGACTTTTCGGCTTTGGCGGGGGACTTCGTTGCGGGCACGGATTTGGCGGGTTGGGTTGCGGGCGTGGCGGGATGCCTGGGCTTGTCGTTCTTCACGACCTTCAACGAAGCCTTGGCAGGCGCAGTCGTGGAAGGTTTGACCGGCTTCGTGGCCACAGGTTTCGTAGTTGTCTTCGCGGCGACGGCGGACTTGGCAGCGGGCATGAAAAATACCTCGGAGTGGATACTCGGCAGTAACTGCAAACACACGATGCGCCACGAAGACCCGGCGCGGGCGAGAAACCGGCTCGGCAAATAAGGCACGAGCGGCGGCCGGGCAAGATGGGAGGGCGAACATTTGGTGTGCAGTCCTTGCGGGTGATTGGCCTGCCCTGTTGGGGGATGCCCGCATTGCGCGGCGCTGGCCGTTCCGGAGGTGCTGCTGTCGCTCTTGCCTCAGCAACCTTACATTATATCGTCATCGTTCGAAATCAAGACGGGCGCTTCGCTTTTTGCGCTTCCACCAGCACCTTGAGTCGTTCGTAGGCCTGCGGATCGGTGGCCGCGGTGGCCGACAGGCGCTTCATTTCCTCGGCTTGCCTCAGCTTGCGTTCCTGCGCGAGGATCTGCGCGAGCTCGGCCGGATCGCTTTCGATCTCGGGCGGCAGTTTCGCCACCTCGCCGGCCACGAAGTCCTCGTGTTCATGCCCGCGCAGCGCCTCGCGCAAGGCGCTCCAGGGTTGCGCGCCGTGGTCGTGGTGCTGCGCGTCGAGCCACGCGAACATCGGGCCGTGCGGCGCCGGCAATTCGCACAACAGGTGGTGGTCGTCATGGCTCAGCCGCTCCCAGGCCAGCGGCTCGGTCAACACGATCTGCAGGGCGCGGGTGGGGCGACTCACGGGAAGTTGCCGCCCGGCGACGCGGGGCCGCGATGCCGCGGGCGGGGCCGGCGGGCGCCACTTCTGGCGCGGCGGCGCTGCCGGTGCGAGTCCCCACAGCTCGCCCAGCTCATGCGGGCCGAGCTGCGCGAGTTCGGCGATCTCGGTGAGCAATTGCCGCTTCAGCGCGCCCTCGGGCAACTGCATCCACATCGGCTTCGCATTCGCCGCCATGTGCGCCCGTCCCTCCGCCGTCGCGAGGTCGCAGCCCTCGCGCGCGACCTCGACGAGAAAGCGCGACAGCGGCGTGGCATCGTGGACGTAGCGCGCAAAAGCGTCCTGGCCGAACTCGCGTATGAAGGTGTCGGGGTCGTGCTCGGCCGGAAGAAACAGGAACTTCACCGTTCGCACGTCGGTGGCATAGGGCAGGGCCCCATCGAGCGCCTTGCGCGCGGCGCGGCGGCCGGCCGCGTCGCCGTCGAAGCTGAAGACGACGCTGTCGGTGAAGCGGAAGAGCTTCTGCACGTGGTCGGTCGTGCAGGCCGTGCCCAGCGTCGCCACCGCATTCGGAAAACCGAGCTGGGCGAGGGCGACGACGTCCATGTAGCCCTCGGTGACCAGCACGTAGCCGTGTTCGCGCAGCGCGTTGCGCGCCTCGAACAGGCCGTACAGCTCGCGGCCCTTGCTGAAGATGGGCGTCTCGGGCGAGTTGAGGTACTTCGGCTTCTCGTCGCCGAGCACGCGGCCGCCGAAGCCGATGCATTCGCCCTTCACGTTGCGGATGGGGAACATCACGCGGTCGCGGAAGCGGTCGTAGCGCTTGCCGTCATCGTCGTTCACGATCACGAGGCCGCTTTCCGCGAGCAGCGGGTCGTCGTAGTCCGGGAAGACGCTCGCGAGCCCCCGCCAGCCTTCGGGCGCGTAGCCGAGGCCGAACACCTTGGCGATTTCGCCCGTCACGCCGCGCCCCTTGAGGTAGTCGACCGCCTTGGCCGAACCCCGCAACTGCTTCCTCCAGGCGGCGCCGGCCTTCTCGAGCACGTCGGAGAGCGTGGCCTGCTTCTGGCGATCCTGCGCGGCGCGTTCGCGGTCGGCGGGCGAGCGCTCGTCCTCCGGCACCTGCATGCCGTACTGGCCCGCGAGGTCCTTCACGGCCTCCACGAAGCCCATGCCCGCATAGTCCATGAGGAAGCCGATGGCGTTGCCGTTCTTGCCGCAGCCGAAGCAGTGATAGAACTGCTTGGACGGGCTCACGCTGAACGAGGGCGACTTCTCGCCGTGGAAGGGGCACAGCCCCATGTAATTGGCGCCGCCCTTCTTGAGCTGCACGTAGCGCCCGACGATCTCCACCACGTCGGCGCGCGAGAGCAGCTCCTGGATGAAGTTTTGCGGAATGGCCATGGCGGGAAACCACCGAGCCTACAAGAAACGCCGATGCCCCCCTCTCCCGCGCGCGGGAGAGGGTCGGGGCGAGGTCCTCAGGTCTTCGCCGCCATGCCCAGCCGCTCGATCGTCGCCTTCTCCGCCGCGTAGGTCTCGGCCGCCCACTTCGTATACGTCGAGGTGTCCATGTAGATCACGCTCTGGTCGTACTTGTCGAAGCTCGCGATCACCGCCGGATCGTCGAGCGTCTTCTTGAACGCATCGTGGATGGCGCGAACCACGGCCGCATCCATGCCCTTCGGACCGCAGACGCCGAAGGGCGAGTCGGACACGGTCTTGTAGCCGAGCTCGTTGAGCGTCGGCACGTTCGGCCAGCGCTTCGTGCGCTTGCTGCCGTAGGTGGCGATCAGGCGCAGCTTGCCGGCGTCCACGTGCGGGCCCCAGCCCGTCGCGTCGCTCGCGCCCATGATGTGGCCGCCCAGGATGGCCTGCATGTTTTCCGCGTTGCCCTTGAAGGGCACGTGCGTGAGCCGGATGCCGGCGCGCTGCGCGAATTCCTCCACCGCGAGGTGCGGGCTGGTGCCGGTGCCGGTGGAGCCGTAGCTGAACTTTCCGGGGTTGGCCTTCGCGTAGTCGACGAGGTCCTTCACCGACTTGATCGGGGAATCGGCGGGGACGACCAGGCCGAAGGTGTAGCCGGTGAGGCAGACGATCCAGGTGAAGTCCTTCATGGCATCGAACTGCACCTTCTGCATGTGCGGGATGCGGAAGACGCCATGCGGGATCTGGCTCAGCGTGTAGCCGTCGGGCCGCGCGTTCGCGAGCTCGTTCGCGCCGAGCAGGCCGCCCGCGCCGGGCTTGTTGTCGATCACGATCTGCTGGCCGAGGTGCTTGCTCGCGCTTTCGCCGAGCGCGCGCATCACCGCATCGGTCGAACCGCCCGCGGGCCACGGACAGATGAGCTTCACCGGCCGCGTCGGATACGACTGCGCGAACGACAGCGACGGCAGCGCGATGGCGGCCGACGAGGCGGCGGCCGCGCGCACGAAGCGGCGGCGGTCGGGGCGGAATAACGACATGGGCGGTCTCCTTGGGATTCGCGCCAATCTAGGGCGTCGATGGCGACTCGGCCACCGGGTAAATCCGAAGAGGACGGGCATACTCGTCACATGCGCGTCATCAGCCCCGCCGCCGCCCATGTGCTGGCGAGCCCCGCCGCGTTCGCCAGGCAGGTGCTCGCGGGCTTCAAGAAGAACCAGGGCCTGCTCCTCGCGGGCGCCGTCGCGTACTACGCGCTGCTGTCGGTGGTGCCGCTTCTGATCCTCGCCGTCATCGCGCTGTCGCATGTGGTCGACCAGCGCGAACTGCTCGAAACGCTGGGCCGTTACCTCGAATGGGTGATGCCGGGGCAGTCGCGCGCGGTGGTCGCGGAGCTGTCCAGCTTCGTCACCCACCGCGGCGTGATCGGTTGGGTGCTGCTGCTCACCATGCTGTTCTTCAGCTCGCTCGCCTTCACCGTGCTGGAAAAGGCGATGTCCGTGATCTTCCTGCATCGCTTCGCCGTGCGCAGACGGCACTTCCTCGTCTCGGCGCTGCTGCCCTATTGCTACATCGTGTGCCTGGCGTTCGGCCTGCTCGTGATGACGATCGTGGCCGGCATGCTCGAGACGATGGGCGACCGCATGCTGTTCTTCCTCGGCTTCGAGTGGTCGCTCAAGGGCGTCTCGGGCGTGCTGCTCTACCTGCTCGGCCTGATCGGCGAGATCGTGCTGCTGTCGTCGGTGTACATGGTGATGCCGGTGGGCCGCCTGTCGTGGCGGCATGCGCTGCTGGGCGGCGCGACGGCCGCGCTGCTGTGGGAAGTGACGCGGCACGTCCTCGTGTGGTACTTCAGCACGCTGTCGCAGGTGAGCGTGGTCTATGGCTCGCTCACCACGGCGATCGTCGTGCTCTTCAGCCTCGAGATCGCCGCGGGGCTGCTGCTGCTGGGCGCGCAGGTGATTTCGGAGTATGAGCGGATCAGCCGCACGCCCGCGGGCGCGGTCAGTCGCCCATGACGATGCCTTCGCGGCGCGGGTCGGCGCCGCCGAACCAGCCGCGCTGCGTGCGCTGGATGCCTTGCAGCCCGCTCGTCATGTCCTGCTCGCGGACTTCCGCGCCGCGACTCCGCAGTGCTTGCACCGTGGCTGGCGGAAACTTCCCCGCCTCCAACGATGTCGGCCCGTTGTTGGAGCCGAAGTTCGGCAGGTCGATCGCGCGCTGCGCATCCAGTCCCCAGGCGAACACGCCGTAAAGCGCCTTCGCGGTGTAGTGGATGATCTGCGCGCCGCCCGGGCTGCCGCCGGTGAAGACGAGCTGCCCCGACGCCTTGTCGAACACGAGCGTGGGCGACATCGAGGAGCGCGGCCGCTTGCCGGCCTGGACGCGGTTGGCGATGGGCCGGCCCTGCGCGTCGGCCGGCGCGAAGCTGAAGTCGGTGAGCTGATTGTTGAGCAGGAAGCCGCGCACGAACTGGCGCGAGCCGAAGGCGTCCTCGATCGTCGTCGTCATCGCAACGGCCTTGCCTTCGGCGTCGACGACGCTGATGTGCGAGGTGCCGTGTTCGATCTGCTCGGGCATGGGGGCGAACGACGAGGAGGCGGACGCGGCGCCGGGCGTGCCGGGTTGCGCCTGCTTCAGGCTCGGCCCGCGCGGCTGGATCTGCTTCGCACGCTCGGCGAGATAAGCGGGGGCGAGCAGGCTCGCCCAGTCTCCGGCGGGCGCGGGGACGAAGTCGGGGTCCGCGACGTACTGGCCGCGGTCCGCGTAGGCGAGGCGCGCCGCGTCGGTGTAGAGATGCAGCCAGTCGGCGGACGGCAGGCCTTGCTGCAGCGGCAGCGTCGCCGCGGGTGTGTGCGCCAGCATGCCGAGGATCTGCCCGATGGCGATCGCGCCGGAGCCGGGCGGCGGAAAGCCGCAGACGCGCCAGTCCTTGCCCCGTGCCCGCCAGTCGTGGCACAGCGGCGCGCGCTTCATCGGCCGGTAGCCGGCCAGGTCGGCCAGGGTCAATGCGCCGGGGTTGGTGGGATGCTGGCGCACCTTGTCGACGATGGCCTGCGCGAGCTCGCCTTCGTGCAGCGCCGCCGAGCCTTCGCGTGCGATACGCCGGAGCACGCTGGCGAGTTCGGGATTGCGGAGGGTGCTGCCGACGGCGCGCGGCGTGCCGTCGGGCTGCAGGAAGTACGCAGCCGCATCGCCGTCCTTGCGCAAATGTTGCTCGGCCGCGAGCAGCGTGCGCAGCCGCGCGCCAAGCGGAAAACCGTCCTTGGCGAGCCGGATCGCCGGCTCGAAGAGTGCGGGCCACGGCAGCTTCCCGTGGTCGCGATGCGCCAGTTCGAGCATGCGCACCGCGCCGGGCACGCCGACGGCTCGACCGCCCACCTTCGCCTCGTCGAAGCCCATCGGCTTGCCGTCGCGCATGAAGAGCTGTTCGGTCGCGGCGGCGGGCGCGGTCTCGCGGCCGTCGTAGGCTTCGACCTGTCGGCCATCGAAATGCATGAGGAACGCGCCGCCGCCGATGCCGCTCGATTGCGGCTCGACGAGCGTGAGCACCATCTGCACGGCGATGGCGGCGTCGACCGCGGAGCCGCCCGCGCGCAGGATGCGGTAGCCCGCCTCGGTGGCGAGCGGGTTGGCCGCGGCGACGGCGAATTTCGTCGTCGCCCAGCCGGGCCTGGGCGTCCAGCCCGAGGCGGATTCGGGCTGGGTGGGCGGAGGGGGCGCGGTGGCGCACGCGGCGAGCAGCGTGGCGCAGGCGAGCGCGGCGAGGAGGCGGAATGAAGTCATGGAAGCCCTGGATCCCGCGAAGGCGGTAACCCGGGATCATGTTGCCCGTCATACCCGCGCAGGCGGGAATCACGGGCTCCCGATCTCCGGCGATTACTTCGGCGCGAGCCGGATCGCGCCGTCGAGGCGGATCACCTCGCCGTTGAGCATGTCGTTCTCGAAGATGTGCTTCGCGAGCTTCGCGTAGTCTTCCGGCGTGCCGAGTCGCGAAGGGAAGGGCACGCTCGCGGCGAGCGACTCCTGCACTTCCTTGGGCATGCCGAACATCATGGGCGTGCCGAAGATACCGGGCGCGATCGTCATGTTGCGGATGCCGTTGCGGGCCAGGTCGCGCGCGATGGGCAGCGTCATGCCGACCACGCCGCCCTTGGACGCGCTGTAAGCCGCCTGGCCGATCTGGCCGTCGTACGCCGCGACCGAGGCGGTCGAGATCATGCAGCCGCGCTCGCCGGTCGACTCCGGCTCGTTCTTCGACATGGCATCGGCCGCGAGGCGGATCATGTTGAAGCTGCCGATCAGGTTGATCGTGACGGTGCGCGAGAACTGCGCGAAGTTGTGCGGCCCCGTCTTCCCGACGGTGCGCTCGGCGGTCGCGATGCCAGCGCAATTGACCAGCCCCATCAGTTTGCCGAGCGAGGTGGCCTTGGCGACGACCGCCTGGCCGTCGGCCTCCTGCGTCACGTCGCACTTCACGAATGCGCCGCCGATCTCGCGCGCGACCGCTTCGCCCTTCTCGACCTGCATGTCGGCGATGACGACCTTGCCGCCCGCCGCGGCGAGCATGCGCGCCGTGCCTTCGCCGAGGCCCGAAGCGCCGCCGGTCACGATGAATACCTTGCCTTGGATGTCCATGTCTTCTCCTGATTGACGTTACGTCAACGTCAATTATCGGGCACAACGAAACGGGAACGAAACGGCCCGCCGAAGCGGGCCGAAGACGGGCGAAAGGGAAACGTCCGTTATTTGAATCCGACGCGGTCCAGCATCTGCTGCACCTTCACCTGGTTCGCGCCGATGGCGGCGAGCGGAATCGTCTCGGCCTTGAAATCGCCGCCGCCGCTCATGCCCTGCAGCGCGGGGTTGCTCACCTTCACGCCCCGGGCCGTGGGCCACTCGTTGTTGCCGTTGGCGAAGTGGTTCTGCGCCTCGCTGCTCGCGAGGTACTCCAGGAATCGCACCGCGGCGGCCGTGTTCTTCGCGTTCTTCGCGACCGCGCCACCCGCGATGTTGACGTGCGTGCCCCAGGTCGCCTGATTCGGGAACACCACGCCCACGCGCTCCATCAGCGCCTTGTCCTCGGGATTGTTCGAACGCAGCAGTCGCGCGATGTAGTAGGTGTTGCTCACGGCGACCTGGCATTCGCCCGCGCCCACGGCCTTGATCTGGTCGGTGTCGCCGCCCTTGGGGTCGCGCGCGAGGTTCGCCACCACGCCCTTGAGCCAGGCCTCGGCCTTCTGCTCGCCCAAATGCTCGGTGACGGCGCCGAAGAGCGAGAGGTTGTACGGGTGCGAGCCCGAGCGGATGCAGATGCGGCCCTTGTTCTTGGGGTCGGCGAGCTCCTCGTAGGTGTCGACGTCCTCGCGCTTGACCTTGATCTTGTCGTACAGCACGACGCGGGCGCGCGTGGAAAAGCCGAACCAGGTGGTGCCTTCGGCCGTCGGCCTGGCGCGGTATTGCGCGGGGATCGCGGCTTCGAGCGCCTGCGACTTGATCGGCTTGAAGAGGCCGTCGGCCTCCCCCTTGTGCAGGCGCACCGCGTCCACGAGCAGGATCACGTCGGCGGGGGAGGCCGCGCCTTCCGCCTTCAGCCGGGCCAGGATGCCCGCATCGTCCGCGTCGACGCGGTTGATCTTGATGCCGGTCGCCTTGGTGAAGTTCGCGTAGAGCGCCTCGTCGGTTGAATAGTGGCGTGCCGAATAGAGGTTGAGCACCCGCTCCTGCGCCATGGCCGGGCAGGAGGCGGAGAGCAGGACCAGAGCGCCGGCAATGCCGAAGGCTTTCTTGATCATCGAGGAAATCCTTGAGGACGGTCGTGTAGAAGAACACGAATCATTCTCAATTGTATCGACTTCGTTTGTGAGTGGGTCGATATTTGTCAAAGACTTGACCTTTCCATCATGGCAGGCTCGAACATGCTGCCATGAACACCGCAATCCACTCCGAAATGCTGAATCCGCCGGCCGAGGAATCGCTGAGCCTCGATATCGTCGGCATGACCTGCGCCTCGTGCGTGTCCCGGGTGGAAAAGGCGCTGAACAAGACGCCCGGCGTGGTCTCGGCGGAGGTCAACCTCGCCACCGAGAAGGCCGAAGTCCGATTCGTCGGCGAGGCGGACGAGATGCTGCCGCGCCTGGTCGGCGCCGTGGAGAAGGCAGGCTACGCGGCGACCGTGCCGCCGACCGACCCTGGCGACGCCGCCGCGCAGGCGGCGGTCGGTCAGGCGCTGCCGCCGTGGTGGCCTGTCGCCGTGGCAGGCTTGCTCTCCTTCCCCCTCGTGTTTCCGATGCTGGGCATGGCCTTCGGCGCCGACTGGGCCTTGCCCGGGTGGTGGCAGTTCGCGCTGGCCACGCCCGTGCAGTTCTGGCTGGGCGCTCGCTTCTATCGCTCGGCCTGGAGCGCGGTGAAGGCGCGCGCCGGCAACATGGACCTGCTGGTGGCCCTGGGCACCTCGGCGGCTTATTTCATGTCGATCTACCTGCTGGTCCGGGGTGCGGGGCACGCGGGGCACGGCGGGGCGCCGCACCTGTACTTCGAAGCATCCGCCGTCGTCATCACGCTGGTGCTGCTCGGCAAATGGCTCGAAGGCCGGGCCAAGCGGCAGACGACGGAGGCCATCCGCGCCCTGAATGCCTTGCGCCCGGATGTCGCACGCGTGCGGCGCGGCAGCGTCGACATGGAAGTGCCTGCCGCGCAGGTGAAGCTCGGCGAAATGGTCGTCGTGCGGCCCGGCGAGCGCATCCCGGTCGATGGCCACGTCGTCGAAGGCTCGACGCACGTCGACGAGTCGCTGATCACCGGCGAGAGCCTGCCGGTCGCGAAGTCGCAGGGCAGCAAGGTCGTGGGCGGCTCGGTGAACGCGGAAGGGCTTCTGCTCGTGACCGCGACCGCGGTGGGCGCCGAGTCCACGCTGTCGCGCATCGCGCGCATGGTGGAGTCGGCGCAGGCGAAAAAGGCGCCGATCCAGCGGCTGGTGGACCGCGTGAGCGAGGTCTTCGTGCCGGTCGTGATCGGTCTGGCCCTGCTGACGCTCATCGGCTGGGGCGTCGCGGCGCGCGACTGGGAGCAGGCCATCCTCAATGCCGTCGCGGTGCTCGTCATCGCGTGTCCCTGCGCCCTGGGGCTCGCGACGCCCACTGCCATCATGGCGGGCACCGGCGTGGCCGCGCGCCGCGGCATCCTGATCAAGGACGCCGAAGCGCTCGAGATCGCCCACGAGGTGCGAGTGGTCGCCTTCGACAAGACCGGCACGCTGACCGAGGGCAAGCCGCGTCTTGCCGCGTACGAGCCCGCGACCGGCACCGCGGATGAACTCCTGGCCGCGGCTGCGGCCGTGCAGTCCGGCAGCGAGCATCCGCTCGGCAAGGCGGTCATGGAGGCGGCTTCGCAGTCGTCGCTCGCGGTCGTGCCGGCCCGGGAGGCCCGCGCCGTCGCCGGCCGCGGCATGTCGGCCCTGGCGCAAGGTCGCGAATTGCGACTGGGCAGCAGCCGCTGGATGCGCGAACTGGGTGTCGATCTCTCGCCGCTGGCGGCACGCGCCGCGCAACTCGAAGCGGAAGGCCGAACGGTCTCGTGGCTGGCCGACACGACGGCCGCGCCGACGCTGCTCGGCCTGCTGGCCTTCGGCGATGTCGTCAAGCCCACGGCGCGCGAAGCCATCGACGCGCTGCGTGCCATCGACGTGAAGTCCGCCATGCTCTCGGGCGACAACCGCGGTGCGGCGCGCGCGGTCGCGCACGAACTCGGGATCGACGAGGTCCGCGCCGAGGTGCTGCCCCAGGACAAGGCCGACATCGTCGCGGAACTGCGCAAGGGCGGAGCGAAAGTGGCGATGGTGGGCGACGGGATCAACGACGCGCCGGCGCTGGCCGCCGCCGATGTCGGCTTCTCGATGTCGACGGGGACCGAGGTCGCGATGCACGCGGCCGGTGTGACGCTCATGCGGGGCGACCCCCGGCTCGTCGCCGACGCGATCGACATTTCGCGCAGGACCTACGCGAAGATCCGCCAGGGCCTCTTCTGGGCCTTCTTCTACAACGTGGTGGGAATTCCGCTCGCGGCGTTCGGCATGCTCAGCCCGATGCTCGCGGGCGCGGCCATGGCGTTCTCGTCGGTGAGCGTGGTGACCAATGCGCTGACCCTGCGCCGCTGGAAGGGCCGCGCGTCGTGAGCATAAAAAAAGCCCCAGTTCGAGAACTGGGGCTTGGAAGGATCCCTGAACCTCTGGAGGTTTCGAAAGGACCCGAGGAGACAACCTGTGGAACCTGGGGTTCGTGAACCGCAGTATCGACGAGACGCCTCGTGTTGGGTAGAGACCGGCCTCCAGAAGGCCGCCGGTCGGAAGGCTTTGGTATCAGGCGGCGCGCTTGGCCTTGGCCGTCGTGGTCTTGGCGGCGTTGACGGCGGTGTTCGCAACGGCGTTGAAGTTGGCTTCGGCCACTTCGGTCGCCTGCTTCACGGCCTTCTGCACGGACTCGAGGGCGTTGTTGCCGGCGGCAACGGCGCTCTTGAACACGGCGACGGCGGTCTCGGAGCCGGCCGGGGCGTTCTTGGAAGCGTTGTCCACGACGGCCAGGAACTTCTGCTGCACGTCGCCGAACTGGCCTTCGAAGGCCTTGCCGAACTCGGCGCCCGTGGACGACGTGATGTCGTACAGGTGGCGGCTGTAGGCGGCGGTCTTTTCGGCGAGGGGCTGGAACAGCGCGGCTTGCAGGGCCAGCAGTTCCTGCGCGTCCTTGACGCTCAGGACGGCCTGGGCGGTGCCGGCGGCTTCGACCAGCGCGGCCTTGGAAGCGGTGACGTTCAGCTCGACGAGCTTCTCGACGCCTTCGAACGCACGGGTGGTCAGGCCGAAGAGGGTTTCGAGGTTGGCCTTCTGGGCGGCGACGATTTGTTCAGCGGTCAGCATGGTGGGTATCTCCAGTGAGTTCGACAAGGGTTCGGGGCTTGCACCGCACTCTTGTTGCAGTGCAGCATGGATCGAAGTATAGGGTCGTCGAGATGCATTGCAAGCATTTTTTGCTGCAATGCAACAAATTGGGGTCGCGGGTCTAAATTCGGGGGATGCGGGTCTTCCATACGGATCAGTTCGTCCTGCCTCTGCCGCCGGGACATCGATTTCCCATGGGCAAGTACCGCCTGTTGCGCGACCGCCTCGCGGCCGAACTGCCCACGGTCATGCTGGAGGCGGCGCATCCCGCGTCCGATGGCGAGCTCGCGCTGGTCCACACGCCGGCCTACATCGCGGGCATTGCCGACGGCTCCGTCGACGCCAGGGTCATGCGCGAGATCGGCTTCCCGTGGAGCCTCGCCATGGCCGAGCGCGCGCGCCGCTCGGTCGGCGCCACCATCGCGGCGGCACGCACCGCATTCACGGAGGGTGTAGCCGGCAACATCGCGGGCGGCACGCACCACGCCTATGCGGACCGGGGCGGGGGCTTCTGCGTGTTCAACGATGCGGCCGTGGCGACGCGGCTGATGCAGGCGGAATGGTCGCGCACGCGCGCCAGGCCGCTGCGCGTCGCCATCGTCGACCTCGACGTTCACCAGGGCAACGGCACGGCGCACGTCTTTCGCGGCGACGATTCCGTTTTCACGCTCTCCCTGCACGGCGCGAAGAATTTTCCGTTCCGCAAGGAGGCGAGCGACCTCGACGTCGACCTGCCCGACGGTTGCGGCGACGACGAGTACCTTCACGCACTCGAGGTCGCGCTGGCCGAACTCGATGCGCGGTTCTCCCCCGGACTCGTCTTCTACCTCGCGGGCGCCGACCCCCACGAGGGCGACCGGCTCGGGCGGCTGAAGCTCACGTTCGACGGCCTGGAGGCGCGCGACCGCCGCGTGTTCGACTGGGCGTGGGAGCGCGGCGTGCCGCTCGCGTTCGCGATGGCCGGCGGCTACGGCGAACGGCTGGAGGACACGGTGCAGGCGCAGGTCAACACCTTCCGCGTCGCGGCCCGGTACGCGGCACGCTGGCACAATCGCGCGCGATGAGCGACGCCCGCCCCGAGCCCGAATCCCGCAGCGCCTACCGCGTCTTCCGCACCATCGGAACGCGATGGATGGACAACGACGTCTACGGCCACGTCAACAACGTCGTCTACTACAGCTGGTTCGACACGGCGGTGAATGCGCACCTCATCGAGCAGGGCGCGCTCGACATCCATGGCGGCGCGGTCATCGGCCTCGTCGTCGAAACCCGGTGCAACTACTTCGCGCCGCTCGCCTTCCCGCAGGATGTCGTGGCGGGCCTGCGTGTCGGGCGCGTGGGCAGTTCGAGCGTGCGCTACGAGGTCGGCCTCTTCGGCGCCGACGATACGCTGTGCGCCGCGAGCGGCCACTTCATCCACGTCTACGTGGACCGGCAGACCCGCCGTCCCGCGCCGCTTCCCGAAAAACTCAAGTCCGTGCTGGAGACACTGAAATGACGACGAGCCAGGTCGAAACCCAGGTGAGCGACGCCGCGAGCGTCGATGCCGCCATCGAAAGCCGCTTCTCCTGCCGCGCGTTCCTGCGCGACAAGCCGGTGCCGCGCGAGCTGATCGAGTCGCTGCTGAGGGTGGCGAGCCGCGCGCCTTCGGGCACCAACACGCAGCCGTGGAACGTGGTCGTGCTGCAAGGCGCGAGTCGCGACGAACTCTCGCGCAAGGTTTGCGCGGCGCACGACGAAGTGCAGGCGAACCCGGCGGCCGCGGCACGCTATCGAGAGGACTTCGACTATTACCCCGAGAAGTGGACCTCGCCCTTCATCGACCGCCGCCGCGAGAACGGCTGGGGCCTCTACGGCCTGCTGGGCATCCAGCGGGGCGAGAAGGAAAAAATGCATGCGCAGCACCAGCGCAACTACGAGTTCTTCGACGCGCCCGTGGGCCTCATGTTCAGCATCGACAAGGTGCTCGGCCGCGGCTCGCTGATGGACGCGGCGATGTTCATCCAGAACGTGATGGTGGCGGCACGCGGGCACGGCCTTCATACCTGCCCGCAGGCGGCGTGGCTGGATTACGGCACGATCGTGAAGGCGCATGCCGGCATCCCCGACAGCCAGTTGCTGCTCACGGGGATGTCGCTGGGCTACGCCGACCTCGCCGCGCCGGTGAACCGCTTCCACACGCCGCGCGAGCCGGTCGCGAACTTCACGCGCTGGCTCGAATAGGGCGCCGCCCGCGCTTCAGGGGCGCTGGCTCTTTTCCAGGCGGGCCTGCTTGCGGTGCTCGGCCCGTTCGGCAAGGGCTTCGCCCTTCGCCGATTTCCATTTCGTCTTCGCTTCTTCCTGGCACAGCGCCTTCGCGCCGTCACGAAGGTCGCCGCATTTCTCGACGGCGACCCGGAATTCGCCATCGGCCTTCATGCGCTGCGCCTTCTCCATGTTGTTCGGCGTCGGCCGGTACCGCGCCCGCAGATCCGCGCGCGCGATGTCGTAGTCGCGCCGTGCCTCGGCATCGCAGACGCGGACGCTGCCCTGCACGGACGTGCAACGGTCCTTCGCCGTGGCATAGGCCGCCTGGACGCGAGCCCGCTGCGCCTTGTATTCGGCCTGTGACATCGCGTTCGCATCCTGGGCCGCGAGCCAGGCGGCCGCCGCGAGGGCGAGGAGGACGGGGCCGTTCATTTCGACGTGTCCGGTTGCCGGCTCTCCCGGGCCTGTGCAGGCCGACCCGCCTCGTCCCGGGCGATGCCGTGGCGCTGCTGGATGCGGCCGAGCAGCTGGTCGCGTCGCCCCGCGATCACGTCGATGTCGTCATCGGTGAGCTTGCCCCAACGCTCGCGCAGCTTGCCCTTGAGCTGTTTCCAGCGGCCCTCGATGCGATCCTGGTTCATGGCGGCTGCCTCCAATGCCTCTACGGTAGGCGGCTCGCCGCTTCGGCGACATGCGGGCGCCGCGCAAGCTGGCGTAGGCCTGGGCCTACAGGCTCGACGGGGGGGCGGCGCACTCGGTATGCTCCACGCCGAGGAGACACGGCTTTGCGCAATCCACTACCTGCAACGGCCCTTGCGGCCGCGCTGTTCGCCTGCGTGCCCGCGCAGGCCGCGGAAATCGACGGCGCCCGGCTTGCCGCTTCCTGGGGGATTCCCTTCGCCGGGCTGCTTCTTTCCATCGCCCTCATGCCGCTGCTCGCGCCGCACTTCTGGCACCGCCATTTCGGCAAGGTCGCGGCGGCCTGGTCGATCGCCTTTCTCGCGCCATTCGCGCTCGCCTTCGGCGCGCCCCTCGCCGCGGCGAGCGTCGTGCATGCGCTCGTGGCCGAATACATCCCGTTCGTGATCCTGCTTGCGGCGCTTTTCGCGGTCTCGGGGGGTATCTTCATCCGCGGCAACCTCCACGGCAGCCCGGGCCTCAACACGGCCGTGCTCGCCATCGGCGCCGTGCTCGCGAGCTTCATGGGGACCACGGGCGCGTCGATGCTGCTGGTGCGCCCGCTCATCCGCGCGAATGACAACCGCCGGCACCGCGCGCACGTCTTCGTGTTCTTCATCTTCATCGTGTCCAACGCGGGCGGCTCGCTCACGCCGCTGGGCGACCCGCCGCTCTTCCTCGGCTTCCTCAAGGGCGTGGAGTTCTTCTGGACCGTGCGCCAGATCTTCCCCGAGACGCTGTTCCTGGTCGGCGCGCTGCTCGCGATCTTCTTCGCGCTGGATTCGTACTACTGGCATCGGCGCGAGGAACTGCTGCCGCGCGACCCGACGCCGGACACGCGCGGCATCGGCTTCGATGGCGCGCGCAATTTCTGGCTGCTCGGCGCGGTCGTCGCGCTGGTGCTGATGAGCGGGCTGTGGAAGTCGCCCATCGCCTTCGACGTCTTCGGAACGCCCGTCGGCTTGCCCGGGCTCGTGCGCGACGCGGGGCTCATCCTCGTGACCCTCGTGTCGCTGAAGGTCACGCCGCGGCGCGTGCATGAAACCAACCAGTTCGACTGGGCGCCGATGGCCGAGGTCGCGAAGCTGTTCGCGGGCATCTTCCTCACGATCATTCCCGTGATCGCGATGCTGCGCGCCGGGACGTCCGGCCCCTTCGGCCCCATCGTCGCCGCGGTGACGCGGCCCGACGGCAGCCCCGATCCGGCGATGTATTTCTGGGCGACGGGCGCGCTCAGCTCCTTTCTCGACAACGCGCCGACCTATCTGGTCTTCTTCAACACGGCCGGCGGCGACGCGGCCACGCTCATGACGACGCACGCGGCGACGCTCGCCGCGATTTCCGCGGGCGCGGTCTTCATGGGCGCGAACACCTATATCGGCAACGCGCCCAATCTGATGGTGAAGGCCGTCGCCGAGAGCCGCGGTGTCAAAATGCCGGGCTTCTTCGGCTACATGGCCTGGTCCGGCGCGGTGCTCGTTCCGCTGTTCGTGGCCATGACCTTCATCTGGTTCCGATGAACCCCACTTCCGGCAGTTCCATGAACAAACTCCCCATCCTCGTGACCCGCGCCGTCTTTCCCGAGACGCTCGAGCGGCTCGCCGCGCATTTCGAAGTCGAGTCCAATCAGGACGACGCGCAGTGGACGCGCGCCGAGCTGATCCAGCGCCTGCAGGGCAAGGCCGGCGTGTTCACGACCGGCACGCAGGCCATCGACGCCGAACTGCTGGCCGCGTGCCCGCAGCTGAGGATCTGCGCGAACATGGCCGTGGGCTTCAACAACTTCGACATCGCCGCGATGACGGCGCGGGGCGTGCTCGCGACCAACACGCCCGACGTGCTGACGCAGACCACGGCGGACTTCGGCTTCGCGCTGCTCATGGCGACCGCGCGCCGGGTGACGGAGAGCGAGCATTTCCTGCGCTCCGGCCAATGGGACCGCTGGCGCTACGACATGTTCGCGGGCACCGAGGTGCATGGCAGCACGCTCGGCATCCTGGGGATGGGCCGCATCGGGCAGGGCATCGCGAAGCGCGGCGCGCACGGCTTCGGCATGAAGGTGATCTATCACAACCGCTCGCGGCTGGAAGCATCGCTCGAAGCCGAATGCAAGGCGACCTGGGTGGGCAAGGAGGAACTCCTGCGCACGGCCGACCACGTGGTGCTCGTGCTGCCCTACACGCCGCAGTCGCATCACACCATCGGCGAGGCGGAGCTCGCCTCGATGAAGCCGACCGCGACGCTCGTCAACATCGCGCGCGGCGGCATCGTGGACGACGCGGCGCTGGCCCGCGCGCTGCGCGAGCGGCGCATCGCGGCCGCCGGACTCGACGTGTACGAGGGCGAGCCGAAGGTGCATCCGGATCTGCTGACGGTTCCGAACGTCGTGCTGACGCCGCACATCGCGAGCGCGACGATGCCCACGCGCCTGGCGATGGCGAACCTCGCCGCGGACAACCTGATCGGCTTCCTCGTCCACGGCAAGCCGCTCACGCCGCTGAATCCGCAGGTGCTGGGCAAGGCGGCGGCTTGATCGACGCCGGGGTCGCCCTCGCGCTGGCGGGTGTGCTCGCCGCGGCGAACCTCGTCGTCCTGGTCGTGCTGCTGGTGCGCCGCCCCGCCGCCGCATCGCAGGATGCGATGCGCGTCGAACTGCTGGCGGCCAGCGAACGGCTCGAGCGCGAGCTGCGGCGCGAGATCAGCGAGTCCTCGCGCGGCGCGCGGACCGAACTCACGCACACGCTGGCGACCTTTCAGGAGGCCATCGTCAAGCAGGGCGCCGAGGCCACGCGCACGCAGAACGCGCAGATCGATGCCTTCGCGCAGCAGCTGACCCTGCTGCACAGGACCATCGCCGAGCAGCTGCAGCAATTGTCCGAATCGAACGCGCGCCGCATCGCCGAGGTGCGAGGCACGCTCGAAGCGCAGCTCGCCATCCTGCAGCAGACCAACGCCGCGAAGCTGGAGGAGATGCGCAGGACGGTCGACGAGAAGCTGCAGTCGACGCTCGAGCAGCGGCTGGGCGAAAGCTTCCGGCAGGTCGCCGAGCGGCTGGAGCAAGTCCACCAGGGCCTCGGCCAGATGCAGAAACTGGCGGACGGCGTGGGCGACCTGCAGCGCGTGCTGACCAACGTCAAGACGCGCGGCATGTTCGGCGAGGTGCAGCTCGAAGCGCTGCTCGAACAGGTGCTGACCGTGGAGCAGTACGCGAAGCAGGTGGAGACGCGCCCGCGCAGCAACCAGCGCGTCGACTTCGCGATCCGCTTTCCCGGCCGCAGCGCCGAGGGCGCGCCGGTGTGGCTGCCCATCGACGCGAAATTTCCGCGCGAGGACTACGAGCGGCTGGTCGACGCGCACGAGCGCGCGGACCAGGCCGCGGCCGACAGCGCGGGCCGCGCGCTCGAAGCGCGCATCCGCCATGAAGCCCGCACGATCCGCGAGAGCTACCTGAGCCCGCCGCATACCACCGACTTCGCCATCCTCTTCCTGCCCATCGAGAGCCTCTATGCCGAGGTGCTGCGCCGGCCGGGGCTCATGGACCAGCTGCAGCGCGACCACCGCGTCACGCTCGCCGGCCCCACGACGCTGCTCGCCATGCTGAACAGCCTGCACATGGGCTTCCGCACGCTCGCGCTGGAACAGCAGGCCTCCGAGGTGTGGAAGGTGCTGGGCGCGGTCAAGACCGAGTTCGAGCGCTATGGCGAATGGGTCGCGCGCATCCGCGAGCAGGTCCACAAGGCGTCCGACACCATCGACCGCGCCGACACGCGGACCCGGCAGATGCGGCGCGCGCTCAAGGCGGTCGAGGCGCTGCCCGAGACGCAATCCCGGTCCCTGCTGCCGCAGGCCGACGAAACGGAAGTCCCCGGTGACGACGCAGAAAACTGAAGGCGGCATGTCCCGCGAGCTGATCCTGCTGATCGCGGGACAGTCGCTGACCCATGCCTGCATGGCCGGCATGCGCCTGGCCGCGCCGCTGCAGGCGCTGCGGCAGGGCTACAGCGAAGTGGCCGTGGGCGTGCTGATCGCGCTCTTCGCGCTGACGCAGGTCTTCCTCGCCCTGCCGTCGGGGCGCTACGCGGACCGCCACGGCCTCAAGCGTCCGGTTCGCTACGCCGTCATCGCCGCGGCGGCGGGCGCGGGACTCGCTGCGATCTGGCCCATCTTTCCCGTCCTGTGCGTGAGTGCGCTGCTCACGGGCGGGGCGACGGGTTCGTCGGTCATCGCACTGCAACGGCATGCGGGGCGCGCCGCGCAGACGCCGACGCAGCTCAAGCAGGTGTTCTCGTGGCTGGCCATCGGCCCGGCGTTCTCGAATTTCTTCGGCCCCTTCATCGCCGGCCTGCTGATCGACGGCGCCGGTTTTCGCGCCGCTTTCCTGGCGATGGCGCTGCTGCCGATCGCCACCTGGCTCGCGATGCGCCGTGCCACGGAGTTGCCCCCGGTCATCCAGCCGCCGGGCGAGCGACGGCCGCGCGCATGGGACCTGTTGCGCGACACCACCTTCCGCCGCGTGCTCCTCGTCAACTGGTTCCTGTCGTCCTGCTGGGACGTGCATACCTTCGTGGTGCCCGTGCTGGGGCACGAGCGCGGATTTTCCGCCTCGGTGATCGGCACGCTGCTGGGCGCGTTCGCCATCGCCGCGGGACTGATCCGCGTCGTGTTGCCGATGGTCGCGGCCTTCCTGCGCGAATGGGCGCTGATCTTCGGCGCGATGATCGCCACGGGCGTGCTGCTGGGCATCTACCCGCTCCTGCAGACGCCGCTCGCGATGGGCCTGTGCTCCGTGCTGCTCGGCGTCGCCCTCGGCTGCGTCCAGCCGATGGTGATGAGCATGCTGCACCAGATCACGCCCGAGCACCGCCACGGCGAGGCCGTCGGCCTGCGCATGATGGTGATCCAGGCGTCGAGCGTGACCATGCCGCTGCTGTTCGGCGCGGCGGGCGCCGCCGTCGGCGTGGCGGGCGTGTTCTGGGCGGTGGGGGTGTGGGTGCTCGGCGGCTCGCGGGTCGCCTGGCTGCTCAGAGACGATAGAAAGTCCTGATCGCGGTCCACGCATCCTCGGGCGCGTCGGCGAAGGTGAACAGCGCCAGGTCGTCGGGCGAGATCACGCCCTCTTCGACGAGCAGGTCGAAATCGATCAGCCGCTTCCAGTATTCGGCGCCGAACAGCACGATGGGCACCTGCTTCGCCTTGCGCGTCTGCACGAGCGTGATGACCTCGAAGAGCTCGTCGAGCGTGCCGAAGCCGCCGGGGAAAGCCACGAGCGCCTTCGCGCGCATCATGAAGTGCATCTTGCGCAGCGCGAAGTAGTGGAAGCGGAACGAGAGCGCCGGCGTCACATAGTGGTTCGGCGCCTCCTCCATCGGCAGCGCGATCGCGAGGCCGACGCTCATGCCGTCGCCTTCGTGCGAGCCGCGATTGGCGGCCTCCATGATGCCCGGGCCGCCGCCCGTGCAAACGAAGAGCTTGTCGCGCGGCTCCTTGCCGTCGCTGTACTCGGCGACGATCCGGCCGAAGGTGCGCGCCTTCTCGTAGTAATGCGAGTTGCGCGCGAGCGCGCGGGCGCGGCGGATCTGCGCTTCGTCGCCCGCCGTCTCCGCCGCGTTCACGAGCGCGGCGGCTTCCTCGGCGCTACGGAAGCGGGCGCTGCCGAACACCACGATGGTGTTTTCGATGCCGTGGGCGGCCTGTTCGAGGTCGGGCTTGAGCAGCTCGAGCTGGAAGCGGATGCCGCGCGTCTCGCGGCGCAGCAGGAACTCGGGGTCGGCGAATGCGAGGCGGCTGGCGTCGGGGTCGAGCGGCAATCCGCCGTGCGAATGCGCCGTGAGCGTGGCCCATGCATCCGAGAGGCGGCGGTCGTGAATGTTGCGCGTGGAAGACATCGCGCGATTGTCGCCCCAACGGGGTCTCCGTTATCCTCCACCGAAAGTCGAACGCAGGAAACGAATTCCTTGGCCGAACCGCAGTATCACGTCATCCTGGGAGACAGGCAGGTCGGACCCTACGACCGCCGCACGATCGTCGGCATGCGCATCAAGGACACGCTCGCGAGCTTCGATGTGCTCGTGGACGACCAGGGGGCGCGTCTCGCCGTGTCGGACCTGCTGAGGATGCACCCGTCCGATCCCGCGTTCCAGGCCGCGCGCAGCGGCAGCTTCTCGCTCGTCCAGGCCACGTTCTCCAGCGCATTGCTCGGCCTGCGCGGCCGCGGCCTGGCCATTCCGCGGTTCCGCGGCGAGGTCGAAACGCGCGTGCAGACCGACGTGCTGCGGCTCGCGGGACGCTTCCGGCGGGTCTTCGGCTGGCGCGAGGACCGCGTGAAGATTCCGCTGCGCTCGATCCGGCACCGGCGCGTGCACGGCTCGGCGGTGGAGTTGTGGCTGCACGCAGATGGCGACGATGCGCAGGACTGCCAGCGGCTCGCGCTCGACTTCTTTTCGCCGGAACTGGCGGCGGATTTCGTGAAGTGGCTGCCGGAGGCGACGCCCTGGCCCGAACCCCAGAGCCGGCCCGTGCCGCTTCAGCCCGCCGCCGCGAGCACGCGCACGGTCTGGATCGCGATCGCCGGGACGGCGGTCACGATCATGGTCGTGTTCACCGTGCTGCTGTCGCGGCGGGTACTCTGAGGCGAGCTACAGCGAGATCGCCAGCGCCAGCGGCACGAACACGACCGCGAGCGCATTGCCCAGCAGGATCATCGCCGCCACGCGCTCGGGCTCCTGCTCGTAGCGCTCGGCCAGCAGGAACTGCATCACGGCCGGCGGCAGCGCCGCGAACAGCAGCAACTGCGCGCGCGCCGCGCCTTCGAGTCCGAGGGCCCACGCCAGCGGCAGGCCGACCGCGAGTCCGATGACCGGCCGCGCGAATGCGCCGAGCAGCCCGCGCGGAATGTCTTCCCGCTTCAGCATCGTGAGGCGCGCGCCGAGCGAGAACAGCATGAGCGGCAGCATCGCGTCGCCGAGCATCTTCATGCCCGTGAAAACCACGTCGGGCGGCCGCACGCCGATCGCGGCGCTCGCGAAGCCGAGCGCGCTCGCGATCATCATCGGGCTCAGCAGCAGCTCTCGCGTGGAGGCGTGCGCGCTCGTGATGCGCGCGCCGAGCGAGAAATGGATGATGTTGCTGATGGAAAAAAGCGCCACCGCTGCGCCGAAACCGGCGGGGCCGAATGCGAGCAGTGCCAGAGGCAGGCCCATGTTGCCGGAGTTGGAGAACATCACCACCGGCACGAGCGTGCGGGGGTCGGTGCGGGTCGCGCGCGACAGGCCCCAGGCCAGCACGCCCGCGAACAGCGTGAGGAGCGCGCCGCCCACGAGCAGGGTGCCGTGCTCGGCGATGCGGAACTCCCGGGAAGCGAGGCCGGTATAGACGAGCAGCGGCGTGAGCACGTCCAGCACGACGCGGTTGAAGCCGCGCAGGTCGGGCTGCGCGCGCCGGCAATAGAGGAAGCCCAGCGCCACGATCAGGAAGACCGGGATGATGACCTGCGCGATGCGCCAGAGCAGCTCCATCAGCGTTGTCCTTCCAGCCAGCGCAGCAGCGGTTCGCGCGCCGGCGCGAGGCCCTTGTACGCGAGCACGTCCTCGCTCATCGAGGCAAGCGAGTCGTGCAGGCGAGCGGCCTTCTCGCGCGTGTCGACGGCCTCGGCAAGCGGCTGCAGCATGACGCGGATCGTGAACACGGCCTGACGCGTGCCCCGTCCCACCGGGAAGAAGGCCTGGCGCTCCGCGCGGAGATGGCAGCGAGCGGCGAAGGCTTTCGCGTCATCGGCCGCAGGCCAGGGCTCGCGGGCGTGCCGGCGGGGGTGCTGGTCGTAGCGGCCCGAGGGCGTGACGGTCCAGACGAAGCGCTCGAACTCGTCGCCGCTCGTGGCCAGCCGCACCAGCTGGCGCGACGCGGCGAGCAGCGTCGCGTTGTCCGCCACGGGCGCATGCACGGCCGCGAACGGCAGACCGATCTTTTCTTCCGGCGCCCAGTGTGAGGGCACGCACACGCACAGCCAGGGCAGGGTGGTGTCGGCGCCGTCGAGCACCGCGAAGTCTTCCTCGAACGCGAGTTCGAGCGGCCCGTCGTAGGGGTGGACGTCGTGGATGGCTTCGAGCGCGGGCGCCGCATCGAACCCCGGCACGGCGAGCCGCGATGCGCCCGCCTCCAGCACGCGCTGCTTCTCGGCGCGCAGCGCGCTCGCCGGCGCCAGCGGCGTGAGCCGCGCCGCGCCGCGCGCGAGCTTGCGCAGCCCCGGCTGCATGCGAAACGGTACGGCGATGTGCGCGAAGTCGAAATCCATCGAGCGGAAAAGAAAAAGGGCTCCCTGGGGAGCCCTTTCGGCAAGCTCCCTGCGGAGCCCGGATTGTGCCGCCTGCCCGACTCGGCTTCTCAGACGCGGCGGCGGTATTCGCCGGTGCGGGTGTCGATTTCGATCTTGTCGCCCTGCGCCACGAAGATCGGCACGCCGACTTCGAAGTCGGTCGCGATCTTGGCGGGCTTGAGCACCTTGCCCGAGGTGTCGCCCTTGACCGCCGGCTCCGTCCAGGTGATCACGCGCTCGACGCTGGTGGGCAGCTCCACGGAGATGGCCTTGCCTTCGTAGAACACGACCTCGGCGGGCATGCCCTCTTCGAGGTAGTTGAGCGCGTCGCCCATGTTCTCCTTCTCGACCTCGTACTGGTTGTACTCGCCGTCCATCCAGACGTACATGGGGTCGGCGAAGTAGGAGTACGTGCAGTCCTTCTTCTCCAGGATGATCTGGTCCATTTTGTCGTCGGCCTTGAAGACGACTTCGGTGCCCTGGTTGTTCAGCAGGCTCTTGAGCTTCATGCGCACGGTGGCGGCGTTGCGGCCGCCGCGCGAATATTCCGTCTTCAGCACGACCCAGGGGTTGCCGCCGTTCATGATGACGTTGCCGGCGCGGATTTCTTGAGCGATTTTCATAAGCGTGTCAGTCGAGGAGAGCCGCTAGGGGGTTGGCGTCACCGGCGGCAGGTGGGGCGCAGGTCGCGAAGCTCGGTCTTGGCTCCTGCGCAAAGCCCTAGATTCTACCCCGATCCGCGAACCGTAGGAGAGCGCCCGCGAGTTCGGGCAGCGCGAGCGCGCGGTCCCGCGCCGCCTGTGCCGCCTGTGCGGCGTCCTGCCAGGCCGGTGGATCGAAGTCCGGCAATTCCGCACCGGGAGCGCCGTTCCACGCCAGGAACAGGTCGCGCAGCGCCGGGGGCGGCTGCAGCCAGTCGAGGAAGGCTCGGAGCTTGGCGAAATGCGCGCCGTCGTCCTGGGGGTAGAGCTGCCAGGCGAAGGGCCGGCCGGCCCACAGCGCGCGAACGAGCGAGTCCTCGCCGCGGACGAAGTTGAAATCGCACGTCCACAGGAGTTCGTCGTAGCTCCGCTGGCTGAGCAGCGGCAGCCACTCTGCGATGAGTTGTCCCCCTGCGTTCCAGCCGGGTTCGAGCGCGTCCAGTCGCGCGATGGCGGCGCGAGCGGCGGCGTGCGCGCGTCCGGCCGTGACGAGCAGGCGGGTGCTCACGGAGGCGCCGGCGAGTTGCCGCAGCAGGCCGTCGAGCACGGCGGGCTCGTAGCAGAAGAGGCTCACGCGGCGCTCGTCGCTCGAAGGGCGGACAAAGGCCGCCTGGCGCGCGGCCAGATCCTGCTCGCGCAGCAGGCCGCCAGTGCGCGGCGTGAAGCCGGGGTAGAAGAAGAACTTGTCGAGGCCGTCCCGCACGGGAGAGCGCAGGCCGTGGCTGCGTTCGACGTAGGGCTCGGCGCTGAGGTATTCGAGATTGATCCACGTCGAGCCGCGCCCGGCCATGGCGTGGATGAAATCGCCGGGGAGTTCGCAGCCGAAGGCTTCGATGACGACATCGCCTGGGGTTTCAACGCGGACGCCCTGGATTCCCGCCTTCGCGGGAATGACGGTGACGGCGGGGTGGCCTTTGGGCGCCATCCAGGCCAGCGCCGAGTCATCGTCGATCCACAGCCGCACCGCATGGCCGCGTTCGCCCAGTTCGCGGCACAGGCGCCAGCAGACCCCCACGTCGCCGTGGTTGTCGATCACGCGGCAAAAAACATCGAACAACATGCCTCCCGATAATAGGGTGGACATGTCCGGCCATTCCGACGAACTCCTCGCCCAGGTGGCGGCGCTGCCCGCGCTGCCCGGCGTCTACCGCTACTACGACGCCGAAGGCGGCGTGCTCTACGTGGGGAAGGCGCGCAACCTGAAAAAGCGCGTCTCCAGCTACTTCCAGAAGAACCACGGTGGCACGCGCATCGGGCACATGATCGGCAAGATCGCGCGGCTCGAAACGACGGCGGTGCGCTCCGAAGCCGAGGCGCTGCTGCTCGAGAACAACCTCATCAAGACGCTCGCGCCGCGCTACAACATCCTGTTTCGCGACGACAAGAGCTACCCCTACCTCAAGATCACGGGCACGGCGGGCACTGCGGACAAGGCGGGCGCCGACGCCGCCCGCAAGGCCGCCGGGGCCGCCGACTTCCCGCGCGTCGCCTACTACCGCGGCGCGGTGGACCGCAAGCACCGCTACTTCGGCCCGTACCCGAGCGCGTGGGCGGTGAAGGAATCCATCCAGCTGCTGCAGAAGGTGTTCCGCCTGCGCACGTGCGAGGACACCGTGTTCGCCAACCGCACGCGGCCGTGCCTGCTGTACCAGATCAAGCGCTGCTCGGGCCCCTGCGTGAACCTCGTCGCGCCCGCGGACTACCGGCACGACGTGGCGAATGCGGAAGCGTTCCTCAACGGGCAGACGCAGCAGGTGCTCTCGACGCTGGAGCGGCGAATGATGGCGCACGCGGAGAAGCTCGAATTCGAGCAGGCGGCGGAACTCCGCAATCAGGTGAGCGCCTTGTCGAAGGTGCTGCACCAGCAGTCGGTGGAGACGGATTCGGACAAGGACGTCGACATCCTCGCGGTGCGCGTGCAGGGCGGCAAGGCCTGCGTCAACCTCGCCATGGTGCGCGGCGGGCGGCACCTGGGCGACCGCGCGTACTTCCCGAGCCATGTCGAGGACGCGACGGCAATGCAGGAGTTCGACGATGCCGTGGACGCGGCGACGGCGCAGCCGGTCGAGGTGCAGGTGCTCGAGGCGTTCATCGCGCAGCACTACATCGGCGTGCCCGTGCCGCCCGCGCTCATCACGAGCCAACCGGTCGCGCGGGAACTCGTCGCGGCGCTGTCGCAGCAGGCGGGCGTGAAGATCGCCGCCGTCCACAACCCGCGCGAGCAGCGGCGTCTCTGGCTCGAGATGGCGCAGAAGAACGCCGGGCTGCAGCTCGCGCGCCTGCTGGCCGAGGAGGGCTCGCAGCAGGCGCGCACGCGCGCGCTCGTCGAAGCGCTCGATCTCGCGCCCGACGACCTCGATGCCTTCCGCGTGGAGTGCTTCGACATCTCGCACACGGCGGGCGAGGCGACGCAGGCCTCGTGCGTGGTCTACCAGGGCCACCGGATGGTCAACCGCGAGTACCGCCGCTTCAACATCGACGGCATCACGCCCGGCGACGACTATGCGGCGATGCGCCAGGTGCTCGCGCGGCGCTATGCGCGGCTCGCGCAGGCGGGACCGGACACGCCGGATGCGACGCCGCCGGACAGCGTGGAGGCGGGGGATGCGGCCGAAGCCTTGGCGGCGGAGGGTGCATCGTCGGAGGAGCCGCCGCTCGCCGATGCTGTGGAAGCCCTGGATTCCCGCCTTCGCGGGAATGACGTGGAGGCGTCGGGCGCGAAGAAGAAGCGCGCCACGTCCGGCGGCGCCGAGCGCCTGCCCGACCTCGTGCTCGTCGACGGCGGCAAGGGGCAGGTGAGCATGGCCCGCGAGGTGTTCGCGGAACTGGGGCTCGACCTGTCCGTGATCGTCGGCGTGGAGAAGGGCGAAGGCCGCAAGGTCGGCCTGGAGGAACTCGTCTTCGCCGACGGGCGCGAGAAGGTGTATCTCGGTCGCGACTCCGCCGCGCTGATGCTCGTCGCGCAGATCCGCGACGAGGCGCACCGGTTCGCGATCACGGGCATGCGCGCGCGCCGGGCGAAGGTGCGCGTGGGCGGCAGCCGGCTGGAGGAGATCGCGGGCATCGGCGCGAAGAAGCGGGCCCGCCTGCTGCAGCGATTCGGCGGCGTGCGGGGCGTCGCGGCGGCGAGCGTGGAAGACATCGCGACCGTCGAAGGCGTGTCGCGCGAACTGGCCGAAGAAATCTACCGCGCGCTGCACTGATCGGACATTCATGCAGAATCCCCCCAGATGACTGTCCCCACGCCCGTCGCTTCGCGTACCACGCCGCCCCCCGCGGGTGTTCCAGCCGCCTGGGCGCGGCACGGCGGCGGCTGATGTTCTTCACCATCCCCACCATCCTCACCTGGACGCGCATCGTCGCGATTCCGCTGCTCGTGGGGATTTTCTACATCGGCTTGCCGCTCGAGTTGCAGAACACCGTGGCGACCGTCATGTTCGTCGTGTTCGCGCTCACCGACTGGCTCGACGGCTTTCTGGCCCGCAAGCTGAACCAGGCGTCGTCGTTCGGCGCCTTCCTCGACCCCGTCGCCGACAAGTTCCTCGTCTGCGCGTCGCTGCTCGTGCTCGTCCATCTCAAGCGCGCCGACGTCTTCGTCGCGCTCATCATCATCGGCCGCGAGATCGCCATCTCGGCGCTGCGCGAATGGATGGCGCAGATCGGCGCGTCCAAGAGCGTCGCCGTCCACATGCTGGGCAAGGTGAAGACGACGGTGCAGATGATCGCCATCCCCTTCCTGCTGTACGACGGCGTGCTCTTCGGCGCCATCGACACCGGCGAGTGGGGCACCGTGCTCATCTGGGTGTCGGCCATCCTCACGGTGTGGTCGATGATCTACTACCTGCGCAAGGCGCTGCCCGAGATCCGCAAGCGGGTGGTGAAGTAGTGGCCTCCGGGGACCGCGATGCGCAGGCCGCGCAGGATGCGCTGCTGCGCGCCATGCCGGCGGTGTTCGTGCTGATCTGGAGCACGGGCTTCATCGTCGCGCGCTTCGGCATGCCGTATTCGCCGCCCATGAAGTTCCTGGCGTGGCGCTACGCCTTGTCCGTCCTGTGCTTCGGGGCGTGGATCGTGCTGGCGCGCGTGAAGCTGCCGCGCGACCGCGTGCAGATCGGCCACCTTGCGGTCATCGGCATCCTCATGCACGCGGGCTATCTCGGCGGCGTCTGGGCCGCGGTGAAGGCCGGCATGGGCGCGGGGCTTGCCGCGTTGCTGGTCGGCCTGCAGCCCGTGCTGACGGCGATCTGGATCTCGTCGCGCGGCGGCGCGGTGACCCCGCGCCAGTGGCTCGGCCTGGCGCTGGGCCTCGCGGGCCTCGTGCTCGTGGTGTGGCAGAAGCTCGGCCTGGGCGAGGTCACGGCTTTCAATTTCTCGCTCGCCGCGGGGGCGCTCGTCGCCATCACGTCGGGCACGCTCTACCAGAAGCGCTACCTCGCCCCCTGCGACGTGCGCGCGGCAAGCCTCGTGCAGCTGCTCGCCGCCTTCGCCGTCACGCTGCCGCTCGCCTTGCTCGAAGCCGAGCCGATGCGGCTCACGGGCCAGCTCGCGGGCGCGATGGCGTGGTCCGTGCTCGCGCTCACGCTCGGCGCGAGCTCGCTGCTGTACCTGCTCATCCAGCGCGGCGCCGCCACCAGCGTCACCGCGCTCATGTACCTCGTGCCGCCCTCGACCGCAACGATGGCGTGGCTGCTCTTCGGCGAGCCGCTCACGCCGCTCATCCTGGGCGGCATGGCGCTCACCGCGGTCGGCGTGAGCGTGGTCGTGCGTGCGGCCCGCACGGAAGGCACGTGAGCCGCGTGGTGCAGAATCATTCCGACGATCGAAGGTTCGCCCGATCGCGCATTTCATTTCCCGAGGAGCAGACATGAGCAAGAAGCGCATCGCAGTCATCGCCGGCGACGGCATCGGCAAGGAAGTCATGCCCGAAGGCGTGCGCGTCATGGATGCGGCCGCGCGCAAGTTCGGCATCGACCTCGCGTTCGACCACTTCGATTTCTCGAGCTGGGACTACTTCGAGAAGCACGGCAAGATGATGCCGGACGACTGGAAGGACCAGGTGGGCGGCCACGATGCGCTGTACTTCGGCGCGGTGGGCTGGCCCGAGAAGATCGCCGATCACACCTCGCTGTGGGCTTCGCTGCTGCTGTTCCGCCGCGAATTCGACCAGTACGTGAACCTGCGCCCCGCGCGCCTGATGCCCGGCATCGTCGCGCCCGTCGTCCGCAAGGACGGCAGCCGCCGCGAGCCCGGCGAGATCGACATGTACATCGTGCGCGAGAACACCGAGGGCGAATACTCCGCCGTCGGCGGCCGCATGTACCCCGGCACCGAGCGTGAGATCGTCATGCAGGAGACGATCATGTCGCGCATCGGCGTGGACCGCGTGCTCAAGTTCGCCTTCGAGCTCGCGCAGAGCCGGCCCAAGAAGCACCTGACGAGCGCGACCAAGTCCAACGGCATCGCGATCACCATGCCCTACTGGGACGAGCGCGTGGCCGAAATGGGCAAGGCGTATCCGGGCGTGAAGCTCGACAAGTTCCACATCGACATCCTCACCGCGCACTTCGTGCAGCGGCCCGACTTCTTCGACGTCGTCGTCGCGAGCAACCTCTTCGGCGACATCCTGAGCGACCTGGGTCCGGCCTGCACGGGAACGATCGGCATCGCGCCAAGTGCGAACCTCAACCCCGACCGCAAGTTTCCTTCGCTCTTCGAGCCGGTGCATGGTTCGGCGCCGGACATCTACGGCATGCAGATCGCCAACCCCATCGGGCAGATCTGGTGCGGCGCGATGATGCTCGAGTTCCTGGGGCACAAGGAGGCGCACGATGCGATCCTCTCCACCATCGAGAAGGTCCTGCAGCCCGGCAGCGGCGCGCCGCGCACGCCCGACATCGGGGGAACGGCGAAGACCTCCGACCTCGGCAAGGCCATCGCCGACGCCCTTTGAACCCTGCCGTGACGACTGCTTACCGCGGGAAATTCCGCGTTCGCGCGGTCCCGATGCGCCGGTCGTATTGACACGGTTTGCGGCGCTCGCTCTAATCGGTCGGCAGTGGCCCGTGCGGCCAAACACGTGTCTCCCGCATCCCGGCTCCGGCGCCTTGCGCCCCCCTCGGATTCGGGAGACAAAAATTTTTTCGGACGAACAGAAACTTCAATCCACACTCTCCACGAGGGGCCCTTGTGAACAAGACCGAACTCATCGAGCACATCGCCACGCACGCCGACATTTCCAAAGCCGCCGCCACCCGCGCGCTCGAATCCATGGTCGGCGCCATCAAGACCACGCTGAAGAAAGGCGGGTCGGTTTCGCTCGTGGGCTTCGGGACCTTCGCGGTGGGGAAGCGGGCCGCGCGCAGCGGCCGCAATCCGCGGACCGGCGCAGCGATTAAAATCAAGGCTGCCAAGGTGCCCAAGTTCCGTCCCGGCAAGGCGCTCAAGGATGCGCTGAACTGAAGGCGGTCGCCCGGTGGGGTGCTTAGCTCAGCTGGCAGAGCGGCGCCTTTACACGGCGTAGGTCGGCGGTTCGATCCCGTCAGCACCCACCAAACGAACGAAGGCGAACCCCGGTTCGCCTTTTTGTTTTTCCTGTCGACAAAGCGAGTCTTCGAGCATGTTTGATTTCGTCCGCAAGCACACCCGGGTGATGCAGTTCATGCTGTTCATCCTCATCGTGCCCTCGTTCGTGCTGTTCGGCCTGGAGGGCTACAACCGCTTCCAGGAGAAGGGCGCCGACGCCGGCAAGGTGGACGGCCGCGCGATCACGCAGGCCGAGTGGGACAACGCGCACCGCAACGAGACCGAGCGCATCCGCCGCCAGGTTCCCAACATCGATGCGAAGCTGCTCGACTCCCCGGAAGCGAAGTACGCATCGCTCGAGCGCCTGGTCCACGAGCGCGTGATCGCCTCCGCCGCGCACCACTCGAAGCTCGTCACCAGCGACCAGCGCCTCGCGCGCGAGCTCGAGCAGGACCAGCTGATCGCGTCGCTGCGCGGCCCCGACGGCAAGCTCGACATGGCGCGTTATCGCCAGCTCGTGAGCTCGCAGGGCATGACGCCGGAGCAGTACGAGAACCAGATCCGTGCCGACATCTCTGGCCGGCAGGTGCTCGCCGGCCTGCAGGCCACCGCCATGCCGAGCGCCGCGCCCGCGTCCGTGGCGCTCGGCGCCTACTTCGAAAAGCGCGAAGTGCAGGTCGCGCGCTTCAACACGCACGAGTTCGCCGCCAAGGTGAATCCGACCGATGCCGAGCTCGAAGCCTTCTACAAGACGAACCCGCAGCTGTTCCAGCAGCCGGAGCAGGCGAGCATCGAGTACGTGGTGCTCGACCTCGACGCGGTGTCGAAGACGGTCGCGGTCAACGAGCAGGACCTCAAGACCTACTACGAGCAGAACGCGTCGCGGCTCGCAGGCAAGGAGGAGCGTCGCGCAAGCCACATCCTCGTCGCGGCGCCCAAGACCGCCCCGGCCGCCGAGCGCGAGAAGGCGAAGGCCAAGGCGCAGCAGCTGCTGGCCGAGGTGAAGAAGAATCCCGCGAGCTTCGCCGACGTCGCGAAGAAGAATTCGCAGGACCCGGGCTCGGCCGCGCGCGGCGGCGACCTCGACTGGTTCCAGCGCGGCGCGATGACGGGCCCGTTCGACGATGCCGTGTTCGCGATGAAGAAGGGCGAGATCGGCGAAGTGGTCGAGACCGACTTCGGCTACCACATCATCCAGCTCACCGACCTCAAGGCCCAGCAGGCGCCCACGTTCGAGCAGATGCGCCCGCAGCTCGAGGCCGAGCTGAAGAAGCAGCAGGCGCAGCGCAAGTACGCCGAAGCCGCGGAGACGTTCAGCAACGGCGTCTACGAGCAGGCCGACACGCTTAAGCCGGTGGCCGACAAGCTGAAGCTCGAGGTCCGCAAGGCCGACAACGTGACGCGCCAGGGCGCGGGGGACGCCAAGGGCCCGCTCGCCAGTTCGAAGTTCCTCACGGCCCTCTTCACGCCCGACAGCGTCGAGAAGAAGCGCAATACCGAGGCGATGGAATTCGGGCCGAGCCAGATGGTGTCGGGCCGCATCGTGCAGTACACGCTGGCGCGCGCCAAGCCTTTTGCCGAAGTGAAGGCGCAGGTGCGCGAGCAGGTCGTCGCGCAGCGCGCCGCCGAGCTCGCGAAGAAGGAAGGCCAGGAGAAACTCGCCGCCTGGAAGGCCGCCCCGGCCAGCGCGAATGCGGCCTTGACGCCTGCCGTGGTCGTGTCGCGCATCAGCGACCAGAAGCTGCCGCGCCAGGTGGTCGAAGCGGCGCTGCGCGCCGACACGAGCACGGTGCCGGCGTTCGTCGGCGTGGACATGGGCGCCGAGGGCTATGCCGTCGTGAAGGTGAACAAGGGCCTGCCCCGCGACGCATCGCCGCCGCCGCAGGCACAGCAGGAGGTGCAGCAGTACGCGAACGCGTGGACCGCGGCCGAGACGCTGGCCTACTTCAACCTGCTGAAGGAGCGCTACAAGGTGCAGCTGACGGCGCCGAAGCCCGCGGAGGGGGCGGCCACCACGCAGTGAAGGCGGCCCCGCTATAATCGAGGGCTCTACGGTGGCTGTAGCTCAGTTGGTAGAGTCCCAGATTGTGATTCTGGTCGTCGTGGGTTCGAGTCCCATCAGCCACCCCATTTAGCAAAAGCAAAGGCCCGCATTCGCGGGCCTTTGCTTTTGCCAATGGGGTTCCCCCCAGACTTCGGAACCCCCTCTCCCCGGCCCTCTCCCCCGAGGGGGAGAGGGTGGAAGGCACGGCGCGCGCTCGGCTGCGCCTTCGGGGGGCGAACGAGATGAACGTATGTTGCTTTGGAGCACGCGCGTTACCAGCATGCAGTTCGGAACGGCATCGATCCTGCCGATGCTCTCTGATTATTGCACCTCGTGCTATGGCCCCGTAGAATATGACCCATACCAAGCGCGTCTTCAAGTCGCGATCCTTCGATCGTTGGGCCCGCGGAATCCTGTCGGATGCGATGCTCTGTACCGCGGCCGGCGAGGTCATGGCAGGGCAGTTCGAAGCTGACCTCGGTGGTGGTCTGTGCAAGAAGCGTATCGCGACTGCCGGAAGGGGCAAGAGCGGCGGGACAAGGACGCTGATCGCGAAGAGGCACAAGGGGGCTATCTTCTTCATCGCCGGACGGCAAAAGGGGGATCCGGGAACGGACTTCTCGGAAAAGCAGGAAGCGGCGGCGAGGTTGATCGCGAAGGGTTTGCAGGCGGCCAGCGAGCAGAAACTTGTCGATCTGCTAGTGGATGGTTCGATCAAGGAGATTTGCACATGACGTCGAAGACAAACTCACGATCCGGGTCGGCCGAGGATCGCATCCTGCTGGAGATGATGGAGACTGCGGCCGACTTGAACCGCCATGGCTTGCTCACCAAGGATGACATGGCCGAGATGAGCGCGCTATGCGCGGCCCCTCCCGTTTATACGCCGCGGAACGTCGCCGACATCCGCATCAAAAAGGCGCGAATGAGCCAGTCGGTATTCGCGAGCGCGCTAAACGTCACCGTCTCAGCTGTCCAGAAGTGGGAGTCGCCCGCCTCGGGAAAACGCCCGACGGGAGCGGCGGCTCGGCTTCTGCAGGTGATCGAGAAAAAAGGGATCGAGGCTCTGTTCAGGTAGGCTGTCGAAGCCGAACTCGCGATGCCGGCCTGCTCAAGTCACGGGTGGCCACGAACCATCATGAAGCCAACCATGGGCGCCTCTTCCGTTCTCGACGCTCGCATTGCCGGTTCGTTCCGTCAACGCCTCGCGCAGGAGCTGCTGCGCAACTCCGCGCAGTTCCCCATCGCCAACCTGCTGCTCGAGATGCTGCTGGAGGGGCCCCGCATCCTGCTGGCGCCCGACATGTATGTGCTGGTGGCCGCGGCGCTGCTGCAGGCCTGGGTGCTCACGCAGCGCGGCGACACCCGCCCGGTGAACCGGCTCCTCGGCAACCTGGTGGGCCCGGCGTTCTATGCGGGGGTGGAGTTCGCGCTCGAAGGGCCGGCCTTCTTTGCCGCGCCCAACCACGTCGCCTACCTGGGCTACGGCGCCGCCATCGGGCTGCTGCAGTACGGGCAACGCGCCGCCGGCCCGCGCGCGGCAGCGGCACTCGTCGTGCTGGAGCATGTCGCCAAGGCCTCGATCCTGTTCATCATGTACGCGATCTTCGAGGTGCTGACCGGCAACCGCCCCTTCTCGTGGCCGGTGTTCCTGAGCGACCCGTCCCACGTCTTCATGGGGCTGGCCACGCTGCTGCTGGGCCTGTCCAGCGGGCTGGAGGCCTGGTCGGCGCGCTCTTACCTTGCGCTGTTGCGCAGCACCTCCACGCAGCTCCAGCGCTATTCCGAATGGCTGTTCGGCACCGAGCTGCTGGAGCGCGCCATCGAGGACCCTGCCGCCCTGTCGCTGGCGCGGCGCGAACGTAGCGTGCTGTTCATGGATGTTCGTGGCTTCACCGCATGGAGCGAGGGCTGCGCGCCCGAGACCGTGGTGCAGGCCCTCAATGCCTACTACGCCGCGGCAGAACCCGTGCTGCGCCGCCACGCGGCCATCAAGCTGAAGTTCTCCGCCGACGAGGTGCTGGCCGTCTTCGACGCGCCGGCCACCGCCGTGGCCTGCGCCCGCGAGCTGCGGGCGCGCGCGCGGGATGCGCTGTCGCTGTGGGGCCTGCATGCCGGCATCGGGCTGCACGCCGGCCCGGTGGTCGAGGGCCTGCTCGGCAGTGAAGGTCTGAAGGCGTACGACGTGATCGGCGACACCGTCAACACCGCCAAGCGCATCGAGGGCGCGGCGGGCGGCGGCGAGATCCTGGTGTCCGGCGTCATGCTCCGTCAACTGGCAGGCGCGTGGGCGGTCGGCCCGCGCCGCGATCTCGTGGCCAAGGGCAAGGCCGCGCCACTGGAGGTGTATCCGCTCGCCGAGCCCGCTGCGCACTGATCCGCGCGGAACGCGCGTCAGTTCACCATCACCACCTTGCCCTTCACACCACGCGACGCCATGTGCGCGTACGCCGCCTTCAGCTCGCTCATCGGCCGCGTGCTGTCGATCACCGGCTTGATCTTGCCTTCGGTGTACCACTGCACCAGTTCGCGCATGTCGGCGAGCCCGGCTTCGGGCTCGCGGCGGGCGAAGAAGCCCCAGATCACGCCGACGATGGAGGCGCCCTTGAGCAGCGGCAGGTTCAGCGGCAGCTTCGGGATCGGCCCCGAGGCGAAGCCGACCACCAGATAACGGCCGCGCCATCCGATCGAGCGGAAGGCGGGCTCGGCGAAGTCGCCGCCGACCGGGTCGTAGATGATGTCCGGGCCCTTGCCGTCTGTGGCTTCCTTGATCGCTTCGCGGAATGCGTCCGGCAGCGTCGCCTTGCTGTAGTTGATCGTGACGTCGGCGCCGATCGATTTGCACACGGCGCATTTCTCGTCGCTCGACGCGGCGGCGATCACCTTCGCGCCCTTGAGCTTCGCGATCTCGACGGCCGCCGTGCCCACGCCGCCCGCCGCGCCGAGCACGAGGACCGTTTCGCCGGCCTTCAGCTGCCCGCGATCGATCAGCGCGTGATGGCTCGTCGCATACGTGAAGAAGAACGCGGATGCATCGACATGGGAGAAATCGGGGGGCAGCGCCATGACGAGCGACGCATCGGCGACCGCATGCGTGCCGAACCCGCCCGTGCCGGAGCGCGAGGCGACGTTGTCGCCGACCTTCAGGTGCGTGACACCTTCGCCGACGGCCGCCACCACGCCCGCGAATTCCGCGCCGGGCACGAAGGGCAACGGCGGCTTGATCTGGTACTTGTTCTCCACGATCAGCAGGTCGGGGAAGTTCAGGCTTGCCGCCTTCACCTCGATCAGCACTTCGCCCTTCTTCGGCGAAGGCGTCGGCACCTCGCGCCATTCGAGGGCGTCCACGCCGGTCGGGTTCTCGCAAATCCATGCATGCATCGTCGGTCTCCGGGCAGATATTTCGACCGATCATAGGGCCGGGCGAACCCTACAATGATCCGCACCCCATGAAGATCCTGCTTTCCAACGACGACGGCTACCAGGCCCCCGGCATCGTGGCCCTGTACGAGGCGATTCGCGACCTGGGCGATGTCGAGGTCGTCGCGCCCGAGCACAACAACAGCGCGAAGTCGAACGCGCTCACGCTCAACGCGCCCCTGTACGTGAACATCGCGGGCAACGGCTTTCGCTACGTGAACGGCACTCCGGCCGACTGCGTCCACATCGCGCTCACGGGCCTTCTCGGCTACAAGCCCGACCTCGTCGTGAGCGGCATCAACAACGGCGCCAACATGGGCGACGACACGATCTACTCCGGCACCGTCGGCGCGGCGATGGAGGGCTATCTCTTCGGCGTGCCGGCTATCGCGTTCTCGCAGGTGGAAAAAGGCTGGGCGAATCTCGACGCGGCCGCGCGCAAGGCGCGCGAGCTGGTGCAGCATCTGCTGAAGCGGCGCGAAGCCGACGATGCGCTCTGGTTGCTGAACGTCAACATCCCCAACCTCGCGTACGAGGCGCTGAAGCCGTTCAAGGTGTGCCGGCTCGGCCGGCGCCACAGCGCCGAGAAGGTGATTTCGCAAACGAGCCCGCGCGGCGACGTGATGTACTGGATCGGCGGCGCGGGCGCGGCCAAGGACGACGCGGACGGCACCGACTTCCACGCGGCGCTGCAGGGCCATCCGACGATCACGCCGCTGAAGGTCGACCTGACCGACCATGATGCGCTGCAGTACTGGTCGAAGGCCACGCCGCAGGCGAAAACGGGGAACGCTCCGTGACGACGAAGCGGCCGGGCTTTCCCGCACGCCTCGACTTCGCCGGCGCGAAGCCGCCCGTGCGCAGCGCGGCGACCGCGATGAACGTGCGCCTCGCGCCGAGCGGCCATGGGCTCGACTCGCAGGCGGTGCGCGACCGCATGGTGGCGAAGCTCGCGGCCGACGGCGTGAGCGACCCGCAAGTGCTCGCTGCCATGGCGACGGTGGAGCGCCACCGCTTCGTCGACTCCGCGCTCGTGAACCAGGCGTACGAGGACACCAGCCTGCCCATCGGGCTCGGGCAGACCATTTCGAAGCCGAGCGTGGTGGCGCGCATGATCGAGCTGCTGCTGGGCGGGCGTCGCGGCGCGAACGGGCGGCTGGGCCGCGTACTCGAAGTGGGCACGGGCTGCGGCTACCAGGCGGCCGTGCTGAGCCAGGTGGCGAGCGAGGTCTACAGCATCGAGCGCCTGCGCGGGCTGCACGACAAGGCGCGCGAGAACCTGCGCCCGCTGCGCATTGCGAACATCCACCTTCTGTTCGGCGACGGTATGGCCGGCTACGCCAAGGGCGCGCCCTACGCCGGCATCATCGCGGCGGCCGGCGGCGACGCCATGCCGCGCGAGTGGCTGGATCAGCTGGGCGAAGGCGCGCGCATCGTCGCGCCCGTCCTCGGAACCGACGGGCGGCAAGCCCTGATGATGGTCGAGAAGACATCTTCAGGTCTGCGACAAAGTGTGCTTGAGACGGTTCACTTTGTCCCCCTAAAATCAGGCGTCGCCTAGAAGAATCGATCCAGATGCAGAACAAGCGTGCGCGTTGCCGGTGGTGGTTGTCGTTGGTGGGAGGCCTGGCCGTGCTGGCCGGGTGCTCGTCGCCGACGCGCGCGCCCGCGCCGCTGGAAGATCGCACGCCGCCGCGCGTCGTGGTCGCGCCCTCCGGCGCCCCCGAAGTCGCGCGTGTCCTGCCCGGCGCCGAGAACGCGGGCAAGCCGGGCTACTTCACCGTGCGGCCGGGCGACACGCTCATCCGCATCGCACTCGAGAACGGCCAGAACTGGCGCGACGTCGCGCGCTGGAACAACCTCGACAACCCGAACCTCATCGAGGTCGGGCAGGTGATTCGCGTCGCGCCGCCGGGCACGTTGGTGGGCGAAGCCACCGCGCGTCCGATCGCGCCGCCCGCGGCCGTGGCCTCCGCGCCGCTCGCCGCTGCTTCCGCCGCGCCGGCCGCGAGTGCGCCGCGCGCCGGGGCTTCCACGCCGTCGCTGCCGGTGAACACGCCGCCGGTGGCTGCGGGCGAAGAAGACATCGCCTGGTCGTGGCCGACGGCGGCAGGGTCCTCCGTGCTGGCGGGCTTCGACGAGCAGAAGAACAAGGGCATCGACATCGGCGGCCGCGCCGGCGACCCCGTGCTCGCGTCCGCGGATGGCCGCGTCGTCTACGCGGGCGCCGGCCTGCGCGGCTACGGGAACCTCATCATCCTCAAGCACAACAACACCTACCTCACGGCCTATGCGCACAACCAGGCGCTGCTGGTGCGCGAGGACCAATCGGTTAGCAAGGGACAGAAGATCGCGGAGATGGGCTCTTCCGATGCCGACCGCGTGAAGCTGCATTTCGAAATCCGTCGCCAGGGCAAGCCTGTCGACCCGACGAAGTACCTGCCACCGAGGTGATGCATGAAGCGGCGCAACGGCCACGCTCCCCCCCTGCCCGAAGGCAATGGCGAGGACGCGGGCGCGTCGCCGGCTGAGCGGGCCGAGGAAGTCCCCGAGATCCAGCTTCGCGAGATCCCGGCCGATGTCGCCGGCGAATCGAGCGACACGCTGACCCTCTATCTGCGCGAGGTGCGCCGCACCGAGCTGTTCACCCCCGAGGAAGAGTTCGCCACAGCGACGCGCGCGCGGGCCGGCGATTTCGCGGCGCGCCAGTCGATGATCGAGCACAACCTGCGGCTCGTGGTGAGCATCGCCAAGGGGTACCTCGGGCGGGGCGTGCCGCTTTCGGACCTGATCGAGGAGGGCAACCTCGGCCTGATGCACGCCATCGACAAGTTCGAGCCGGAGCGCGGCTTTCGCTTCTCGACCTACGCGACGTGGTGGATTCGCCAGGCGGTCGAGCGTGCCGTGATGAACCAGGGGCGCGTGATCCGGTTGCCCGTCCATGTCGTGCGCGAGCTGCAGCAGGTGCTGCGCGCGCGCCGCACGCTCGAGAACGATCCCGCCTTCATGGCGGCGCGCGGCGGCGTCGAGGGCGATGGCGTTCGCGTCGAGGACATCGCCGCGCTGCTCAATCGCGACGTGAACGAGGTGGCGCAGTTGCTCGCGATGTCGGAGACGCCCCGGTCGATCGATGCCGCGGTGGACCGCAACGACGAGGAGCACACGCTCGGCGAATTCATGGCCGACGAGCTCGCGGTCGATCCGACCGGCATCACGCACAACCACGAGGTCGAGCGCCTGCTCGGCCGCTGGATCGACACCCTGTCCACGCGCGAAAAGGAAGTGCTCGAAGGCCGGTTCGGCCTGCGCGACCGCGAGCCCGAGACGCTCGAGGTGCTGAGCGACCGCCTCGGCCTGACCCGCGAGCGCGTGCGGCAGATCCAGAACGAAGCCCTGCTCAAGCTGAAGCGGAACATGGTGAAGCAGGGCGTCTCGAAGGAAGCGCTCTTCTGAGGCCGTGCGGACGACTTGTTAAAGTCGCTCGATGCCGTGGCCCGTTTTAGTTTTCGACATTGAATCCATCCCCGACATCGCCGGCTTGCGCCTGCTGCGCAACACGCCGGACGACGTCACCGATGCGCAGCTGCACGCCGCCTGGCTGCAGGAGCGCAAGGACGCGAACCAGTCCGACTTCATGCCGCTGCACCTGCAGCGCATCCTGGTCATCAGCTGCGTGTTCCGCAACGCCGAGGGGCTGCGCGTGCATTCCTTCGTCGACCGCGACGGCGCGAGCGAGGGGCGCATCGTGCAGACCTTCTTCAACACGATCGACAAGCACACGCCGCAGCTCGTGAGCTGGAACGGCGGCGGCTTCGACCTGCCGGTGCTCAACTACCGCGGCCTGCGCCACGGCGTGAACGCCGACCGCTACTGGTGCCTGGGCGAGGGTGGGGCGCCGGACGACCGCGAGTTCAAGTACAACAACTACATCAACCGCTATCACATGCGCCACATGGACCTGATGGACGTGCTGGCGATGTACCAGCCGCGCGCGAGCGCGCCGCTCGATGCGATGGCGAAATTGTGCGGTTTTCCGGGCAAGCTGGGCATGGATGGCTCGCAGGTGTATTCCGCCTACCTCGACGGCAAGCTCGAGGACATCCGCCGCTACTGCGAGACGGACGTGATGAACACCTACCTGCTGTACTGCCGCTTCCAGAAGATGCGTTGCGGCTTCAACGACGCGGAGTACGAGCAGGAGATCGCGATGGTGAAGGAGACGCTGGGCACGCTGGCGCATGCCGAGGCGCATTGGGCGGAGTATCTGGCGGCTTGGAAGTAGCGCGGCGCACGGAAGACGGGCGCCCTGGATTCCCGCCATCGCGGGAATGACGGGATGGGGTCAGGGCGAAAGGATCTCGTCGTAGCCGCGGCCGGCGAACTGCAGGAAGTCGAAGCCGTGACCCCACGGGTCGGCGAGATTGGCCATTCGGCCCCATTTCCGTTCCTGGATCGGCCGCTCCAGCTTCGCGCCCTGCGCGACGGCGCGTGCGACGGCTGCGTCGAGGTCGTCGACCGCGAAGTCCAGGTGGACCGGCGTCCAGTGCCGCGCGAAGCTGCGGCGCTGCGGATGGTCCGCGCCGAGCGGCGACGAGCCATCTTCTTCGCACAGCAGATCGATGGGCGAGGTGGCACCCAGCAGTTCCGCCCAGCCCTTTTGCAACCGCCGGCCGAGGCGCAGGCCGATTCCTTGCGTGTAGAACGCGATGGCCGCGTCGAGGTCGCTCACGTCGATGCAGATGCGGATATCCATGCGCCGCAGTATGCGCGGCCCCAAGCCTGAGAAAATCGGGGAATGCGATCAAAGGACAGGAAAGCGGCTTCGCCGCCGGAGGTGTTGCGGGTGGATGCCCTCGACATCGAGGCGCAGGGCGTGGCGCGGCGGGAAGACGGCAAGGTGGTGTTCATTGACGGCGCGCTGCCGGGCGAGACCGTCACGGCCAGCGTTCACCGCCGCAAGAACAACTGGGAGCAGGCGAGCCTGGTGAGCGTGCAGCGCGAGAGTTCGCAGCGCGTCGTGCCGCGCTGCCCGCACTTCGGCCTGCACGAAGGCGCGTGCGGCGGCTGCAAGATGCAGCATCTGCACGTGGGCGCGCAGGTGGCGATCAAGCAGCGCGTGCTCGAAGACAACCTGTGGCACCTCGGCAAGGTGAAGGCCGACCGGATGCTGCCGGCCATCCAGGGCCCCGACTGGGGCTACCGCTGGCGTGCGCGCTTTTCGGTACGCCACGTGCGCAAGAAGGAAACCGTGCTGGTCGGCTTCCACGAGCGCAAGAGCCGCTACGTGGCCGACATCCGCGAGTGCCACGTCGTGCCGCCGCACGTGAGCGCGCTGCTGCTGCCGCTGCGCGCGCTGATCGGCTCGATGGAGGCCATCGAGACTTGTCCGCAGATCGAGCTCGCCTGCGGCGACGAGGTCACGGCGCTCGTGCTGCGCCACCTCGAGCCGCTCTCCGAGGGCGACCTGGCGAAGCTGCGGCGGTTCGCGCTCGACCATCCGGGCGTGCAATGGTGGCTGCAGGCCAAGGGGCCGGATACCGTGAAGCTGCTGGACGAGGGCGGCCCCGAGCTCGCCTACGCGCTGCCCGAATACGGCATCCGCATGCCGTTCCGGCCGACCGATTTCACGCAGGTCAATCCGCACATCAACCGCGTCCTGGTGGATCGCGCGGTGCGCCTGCTGGCGCCGGCGCGCCACGAGCGCGTGATCGACTGGTTCTGCGGCCTCGGCAACTTCACGCTGCCGCTCGCGACGCGCGCGGGCGAGGTCCACGGGATCGAGGGCAGCGAGGCGCTCGTCGCGCGCTCGCGCGAGAACCATGCGCTGAACGCTGCCACGACGGCGCTCGCCCCGACGACGTTCGCGGCGCGCAACCTGTTCGAGATGACGACGCAGCAGCTGGTGGAGGATGGCCGCGCGGACCGCTGGCTGGTCGATCCGCCGCGCGAGGGCGCCTTCGCGCTTGCCAAGGCGCTCGCCGACCTGGAGCAGAACCCGGCGCTGAAGGGCGACAACTGGCAGCCGCCACGGCGCATCGTCTACGTCAGCTGCAACCCGGCGACGCTCGCGCGCGATGCGGGCCTGCTGGTGCATCAGGCGGGTTACCGGTGCAGCGCGGCCGGCGTGGTGAACATGTTTCCGCACACGGGGCACGTCGAATCGATCGCGGTGTTCGACCGGCCATGAAAAACGGGGCCGAAGCCCCGTTCCGTCGTGAGCCGCGAAAGCGGTTCAATCGTTCCCGCTCGTGATGCCGAGCAGCGCCAGAAGGCTCTGGAACACGTTGAAGATGCTCAGGTACAGCGCGAGCGTGGCGCTGATGTAGTTGGTCTCGCCGCCGTCGATAATGCGCTTCAGGTCGTAGAGCATGAACAGGCTGAAGACGCCGATGGCCAGCGTGCTGATCGCCATCATGACCGCCGTGGAGCCGACGAACACGTTGATGACCGCGCCGACCAGGATCACGATCGCGCCGACGAAGAGCCACTTGCCCATGCCGGACAGGTCGCGCTTGATCACGCTGGCGAGCGTCGCCATCACGAAGAACACGCCGGCCGTGCCGCCGAAGGCCGTCATGACGATTTCGCTGCCGTTCTTCATGCCGAGGACCATCGCGAGCATGCGCGAGAGCATCAGCCCCATGAAGAACGTGAAGGCGAGCAGCACGCCGATGCCGGCCGTGGAATTCTTGGTCTTCTCGATCGCGTACATGAAGCCGAACGCGCCCGCGAGGAACACGATCAGGCCGACGCCGCCGGAGAGGCTGCGCGTGATGCCGGTTGCGATGCCGAGCCACGCGCCCAGCACTGTCGGCACGAGGCTCAGCGCCAGCAGCCAATAGGTATTGCGCAGCACCTTGTTGCGCTGTTCGCGCGTGGTCTCCACGTAGCCGTAGTCGGCGGTCGGGAGGGTCTGGACACGGTCGTTCATGATCGGGGACTCCTTTCAACCCAGGTCGGGGTTGGATGCGCGCATTCTAGAATGGTTCAAGATGAGACGCGAAAGAGGCGCGAAACCTTTCCGGCTATGCTAGCCGGATGAAGACCAAGCCTACCCTCGAACTGGCGGACGTGAAGCGCATCGCGGCCGCCGCCGAAGCCGAAGCGCTGAAAAACGCCTGGGCCGTGTCCATCGCCGTCGTCGACGACGGCGGCCACCTGCTGTGGCTGCAGCGGCTCGACGGCGCCGCGCCCATCTCGGCGCAGATCGCGCCGGCCAAGGCGCGCACGGCGGCGCTGGGCCAGCGCGAGAGCCGGATCTACGAGGAAATGATCAACGGGGGGCGCGTGTCCTTCCTGAGCGCGCCGGGGCTGGAAGGCCTGCTCGAAGGCGGCGTGCCGATCCTGAAGGACGGCCACTGCATCGGCGCCGTCGGCGTGAGCGGCGTGAAGTCGACGCAGGACGTCGAGGTCGGGCGGGCGGGGATCGCGGCGCTGGGCTGAGCTCAGGGCTTCGGCTCCGTGATGAAGCCGATCTTCTTCAGCCCGGCCGACTGCGCCGCGGCCATGGCCTGCGCCACGCGTTCGTAACGCACCTCGCGGTCGCCGCGGATGTGCAGCTCGGGCTGCGGGTCGCGGGCGGACTCCGCCTTGAGGCGGCGTGCCAGTTCCGCATCGTCCACCGCGGTTTCGTTCCACCAGTAGCGCCCCTGCGCATCGACCGACAGGCGCACCGTCTCGGGTTTCGTCTCCTGCCGCTGCGCGTTCGCCGTCGGCAGGTCGATGTTGACCGCATGCTTCATCACCGGGACGGTGATGATGAAGATGATGAGCAGCACCAGCATGACGTCGACCAGCGGCGTCATGTTGATCTCGTTCATGACGTCGTCGACGTCTTCCTGGGTTCCGAAGGCCATGTCAGCTGCCTTTTTTCATCGACACAACATTGGGCATGCCGGCGCGGGGGACGCGCGCGCCGGTCATGAAATAGGCATGCAGGTCGTGCGCGAAGCGGTTGAGCTTGCCGAGCACCGACTTGTTGCCGCGCACGAGGGCGTTGTAGCCCAGCACGGCCGGGATGGCCACGGCGAGGCCGAGCGCCGTCATCACGAGCGCCTCGCCGATGGGGCCGGCGACCTTGTCGATCGTGGCCTGGCCCGCCGTGCTGATGGAGATGAGCGCGTGGTAGATGCCCCAGACCGTGCCGAAGAGGCCGATGAAAGGGGCGGTGGAGCCGACCGAGGCGAGCACGGCCAGGCCCGACTGCAGGCGCGCCGTCGCTTCGTCGATGGAGTTGCGCAGGCTGCGCGTGAGCCACTCGCTCGCGTCGAGCGAGTCGTGCAGTTGCGGCTGCGCGTTGTGGTGCGCGGCGGCTTCGCGGCCCTCGAGCGCCAGCGCGCGGTACGGGTTGGAGGGGTCGGTGCCGAGTTTGCTCAGGCCGTCCGCGAAGTCGGCGGCATGCCAGAAGCCCTCGATGCGGCGCGCTTCGGCGGCATGGCGGCGCAGGTCGAGCGCCTTGAGGATGATCACCATCCACGACGCGAGCGACATGCCGAGCAGGAGGACGGCGACGGCGCGCGTGACGAAGTCGCCTTGCTGCCAGAGATTGAGGAGGCCGAAGTCGGGATTCATGGAGTTCAATCGAGGTTGAAGATGAGAGGGATGTCGTGCGACATGGTCGTGGGGACGCCGCCGCGCTTGCCGGGCACGAAGCGCCACTGCCGCACGGCGGCGAGCGCGGCCTGGTCGAGTCGGTCATAGCCGCTCGAGCGCAGGATTTCGACGCGCTGCACGTTGCCGTCGGCGCCGATGAGGGCGCGAAGCATCACCGTGCCCTGCTCGCCCATGCGCCTGCTGAGCGGTGGGTAGGCCGGCTTGGGATTCTGCAGGTAGTTCGCGTCGCTCGACGGCAGCTCGATCTTCGGCGGTGACGGTGGCGCGGGCGGTGGCGCGGGCGGAACGTACGGGGCCGGCGCCGGGGCCGGCGAAGGCGCGACCGGCGCGGCGATGGGTGGCGCGGGCGGCTGCGGCTCGACGACGCCGGTCGGAGCGTTCGGTGTGGCCGGCGCCTCGGCCCGCGCAACGGGCTGGGGCGCGGGCGGCAACGTCGGTTTCTGCTTCGGCGGCGTCTTGGGCTCGGGCGGGCGTGGGGGCGGCGGAACCGGCTTCGGCTCGACCGGGGTCGGGGGCGTGATCAATTCGCTCAGCACGGTCACGGGCACGATCACCTCGACGACGCGCCGCACCAGGCCGCTTTGCAGCGCCCACAGCGCCGCGGCGTGGAAGAGGACCACGCTGCCCGCGATGACGTAGTTGCGTTGGGAACGATTCACGGCGAGGGCCTCGCCCCGCGCCGCGGGCCGGTGGACATCAAGCGGCAGCGGGTTCCTGGATGCTCGGCGAGTGCTGGCTGATCGCGGCCACCGGTTGCGAGGCGCAGCACTGCGCGACCACGTCCCGCGCGCAGCCCTCGCACCGGCCACATTGCGTCGCGACGCCCAGCTCGAACTGGATGTCGTCGAAGCTCATGCCAGCCCGCGCATGACGCGCGATCTCGCGATCGGACACTCGGCGGCAGACACAGACGATCATGTTCGGGCTCGGTCAGGGTGGGCAGGCAGTGCGCGAAGTATAAATGCGAATCCATCGCATTCGCAATGGCATGGATCGCTGAAGGGGGAATCGGGTGAGGGTTCACGGCGGTCGAGGCGGGCATGGGGAGCGCGCGGTTCAGGTCTCGGCCCACATGCGCAGGAGGTTGTGATACGTCCCGACGAGGGCCACGGTGCTTGCGTCCTCGCCGTGGCGCTGGCGCAGCGCGGTCAGCGCATCGTCGAGTTCGAGCAGCAGGCGGCGCCGTTCGGCGCTGCGCACCATGCTCTCGACCCAGAAGAAGCTCGCGAGCCGCGCGCCGCGCGTGACGGGCGCGACTTCGTGGAGGGTCGTGCCCTCGTAAAGCACGGCCTGGCCGGCGGGCAGCTTCACGCGCCGGCTGCCGCCGGGATCGCGGATCACCAGCTCGCCGCCGTCGTAGTCCTCGAGCTCGCTCAGGAACACGGTGCAGGAGAGGTCGGTGCGCACGCGCACGCCGCCCTCCGCATAGCGGATCGAGCCGTCCACGTGCATGCCGAATGAATTGCTGTCGCCGGCATACCGGTTGAAGCGCGGCGGGAACACCTTGCGCGGCAGCGCGGCGGAAAGGAATCGCGGCGAACGGTCCAGCGCGCGCAGCACCATCTGCTGCAGTTCGCGCTGGATATCGCCGTCGGCGGGCAACTGCTCGTTGTTCTTCGCGAGCGCGGCCTGCGCACCGGCCGTCGCGCGGCCCTCGGCCCACGGCGCGCGCGCGAGCAGGGCGCGCGCGTGGCGCACCTCTTCGGCATCGAGCAAGGGCAGGGTGAGCATCACCAGAAGCGGGTCGTGAGCGAGAGCTGGATCAGGCGGCCCGCACCGGGGATGTAGTGGCCGCGATAGAGCACGTCGCCATAGTACTTGTCCGTCACGTTCGAGATGTTGCCCTTGAGCGTGAAGCGGTCGTTGATCGTGTACTCGGCCATCAGGTCGGCGGTGACGAAGCCCGGGGCTTCCCACATCGGCGCCGTCACGTCGGGCGCCGCCTGCTTGCCGCGGAAGTTGAGGCCGCCGCCAACGCGCAGTTGCGGCGTGAGCTGGTAGGTCGTCCAGATGGTGCCGCTGTGCTTGGGCGTCAGGCCCGGGCGGTCGCCCACGCGGTTGCCGACCGTCGTCGCGGTGGATGCGGCGACGTCGACCTTGGCGATCGGCATCCACATGTACGAGCCGAACACTTCCCACTTCGGCGTGATGCGGCCGGACAGGTCCACCTCGAAGCCGGCCGTGTGGCGCTTGCCGGAGAGCAGCAGGCGCGTGGCGGCCGTGTCGGGGTCGGTGTTGCGCTCGTTCTTCTTCGTCGAATGGAAGATCGCGAAGCGCGAGGTGAAGCGCTTGTCGGCGGAGTCGATCTTCGCGCCGACCTCGATGTTCTGGCTCGACTCGGGCGGCGTGTTCGCGCTCAGCGCGTTGTACGAGTAGGTGTCGCCCGAGGTGTTGAACGAGGTGCCGTAGGAGAAGTGGAACGAGTGGCGGTCGGTCGGCTGGTACAACAGGCCGACGCGCTTGCTCCATTCGGAGATGCGCTGGTTGTAGTTCGTGGCCGTCACCGGTCCGGCCGCATTGTTCGGAATGGCGAACACGTCGTAGTTGCCGTCGAGGCTGTCGTAGCGCAGGCCGCCCAGCACCTTCCAGTGCGGCGCGACCTGCACGAGATCCTGCAGGTAGGCGCCCCAGCCCTTGGCGGTGAACTGGTTGCCGACGCGCAGCGGGCGATTTTCGCTGACGGCGCCGCCGTCGAAGGGCGTGCCCGCCGTCGTCTGCGGCTTCGTGGGCGCCACGCCGCCTTGTGCCGCGGTGAGCGCCGTATAGACGGTCTTCTCCTCGTGCGCGAAGTCGATGCCGGTCTGGATCGTGTGCTCCATGCCCCAGGCCTTGAGCTTCGCGGAAAGGTCCGACTGGGCGTGCAGCGTATCGACGTCCTGGATCTTCAATTGCGAGCCGCGGTTGAACACCGTGCCGGGGCCGAAGTTCTGCAGCGTGGTGGCATTCGCGAAACGCACGGTGCTTGCGCGCTGGTCGCGCTCGAACGCGCCCTTGCGCACCTGGGTGCGCAGCTCCGCGTTGTCGAAGCGGTGCAGGTGGCTGAAGGTGGCCACCGTCGCGTTGCCGTCGCCTCGGTCGCTCGCGGCACCGAAGTAGTCCTCGGGGTTCAGGCCCGGAAGAATCGTGTTGGACGCGGACGTCGACGCGGCCGTCGGGCGGATCCAGGGCAGGCCGTAGTTGATGCCGTTCCTGTTGTTCAGGTGGAACGCGCTGACGTTGAACTCGTCGCGCGTGCCGATGCCCCAGCGGAACGCGCCCGCAAGGCCCTGCTTGTCGAGGCTCGAGCCCGCGCCGTTGTTGTTCGCGTTCGTCGCCATGGCATTGATGCGCAGCGCCGCATCCTCGCCGGTCTTCCAGTTGAAGTCGCCGGTGAGGCGCTTGTACGCGAAGTTGCCGAGGGTGGTGGTCACCTCGTGCTGGTTCATCAGGCGCGGCACCTTGCTCACCTGGTTGACCGCGCCGCCGGTGGAGCCGCGGCCGAACAGCATCGAGGCCGATCCGCGCAGGACTTCGATGCGGTCGTTGTTGAACGTGTCGCGCTCGTAGAAGGCCGGGTCGCGCATGCCGTCGAGGAAGATGTCGCCCGTGCCGGCGAGCGAGAAGCCGCGCAGGCGGATGTCCTCTTCGCCGCCCTCCGCCGCGAGGAAGGTGATCCCGGCGGTCTGCTTCAGCGCGTCCTTCAGCGTGTCGAGGTTGCGGTCGTCGATCAGCTTCTCGGTGACGACGGTGATCGACTGCGGGATGTCGCGCAGTTCCTGCGTGCCGCGGCCGATGTTGGTGGTCGTGGCGCGGATCGTGTCCTTGCCCTCGGCCTTGTCGGTGACGATGACCGGGGCGAGCGTCGTGCTGTTTCGGGGCGGGCGCGACTCGGGCGGTGTGGCGGGCGTTTGCGCCCAGCTGGAAAACGAGGCGGCGAGCATGGCCGCGCCGAGCGGAAGCAGTGCATTCGATGAGGTAGGCAAGATGTCTTCTCCGTTTTCTGAACGGCTGAAGCATACATCAAATACGAATCACTCTCATTTGCGGTCGCAGAAAAAGCCGCGTGCGGCGGCTTTCCCTCGACGCGCCTGCGCGCGCCCGCTCAGCTGGAGGCCGGCTCCATCTGCGACTGCAGGTAGTTCTGCAGCCCGACCTTGGCGATGAGGTCGATCTGCGTCTCGAGGTAGTCGATGTGCTCCTCGGTGTCCTCGAGGATGCGCTCGAGGATTTCGCGCGAGATGTAGTCGCGCACGGACTCGCAGTGCGCGATGCCTTCCTTCACCGCGGCCTGCGCGGCGCGTTCGCTCTTCAGGTCGCACTCGAGGATCTCGGGCACGTCCTCGCCGATGAGCAGCTTGCCGAGGTCCTGCAGATTGGGCAGGCCGTCGAGGAAGAGGATGCGCTCGATGAGTTTGTCGGCGTGCTTCATCTCGCCGATGGACTCCTCGTACTCCTTCTTCGCGAGCCGGGCGAAGCCCCAGTGCTTGAGGATGCGGTAGTGCAGGAAATACTGGTTGGTGGCCGTCAGCTCGTTCTTGAGCTGCGCCTGCAGATGCTGGATGACTTGGGGATCGCCTTGCATGCGAACACTCCCGGGATGTTGTTGTCGTCCCGGGAGTATCCCCCAAGCCGCAGCGTCAATGGCGGATCAGATGATCGAAGGCGCCGAGCGCGGCCTTCGCGCCGTCGCCGGCGGCGATGATGATCTGCTTGAACGGCACGGTCGTGCAGTCGCCCGCGGCGAACACGCCGGGGATCGAGGTCTGCCCCTTGCCGTCGATCAGGATCTCGCCGTGTCTCGAGAGTTCGAGCGTGCCCTTGAGCCATTCGGTGTTGGGCACGAGCCCGATCTGCACGAAGACGCCCTCGAGCGCGAGCCGCCGGTCCTCGCCGCTCGTTCGGTCCTTGTAGACGAGGCCGGTGACCTTCTGGCCGTCACCCGTCACCTCGGTCGTCTGCGCGTTCACGATCACGTCGACGTTGGGCAGCGAGCGCAGTTTCTTCTGCAGCACGGCGTCCGCGCGCAGTTCGCCGCCGAACTCCACCAGCGTCACGTGCTGCACGAGCCCCGCGAGGTCGATCGCCGCTTCGACGCCGGAGTTGCCGCCGCCGATCACCGCGACCTTCTTGCCCTTGAAGAGCGGCCCGTCGCAGTGCGGGCAGAACGTCACGCCCTTGTTGCGGTACTCGTTCTCGCCGGGCACGCCCATCATCCGCCAGCGCGCGCCGGTCGAAACGATGACGGTCTTGCCCTTCAGGGTGCCGCCGCTCTCCAGATCGACCTCCACGTGGCCGTTCACCGGGCGCAGCGCCTTCGCGCGCTGCAGGTTGACGATGTCCACGTCGTAGTGGCGCACGTGTTCCTCGAGCGCCAGGGCGAACTTCGGCCCCTCGGTTTCCTTCACCGAGATGAAGTTCTCGATGCCGAGCGTGTCCAGCACCTGTCCGCCGAAGCGCTCCGACGCGATGCCGGTGCGGATGCCCTTGCGCGCCGCGTACACCGCGGCCGCGGCGCCGGCCGGTCCGCCGCCCACGATCAGCACATCGTAGGGCTCGCGCGCCGTCAGGGCTTCGGCCTGCTTCTGCGCGCCGGCCGTGTCGAGCTTGCCCAGGATTTCCTCGAGCGTCATGCGGCCCTGGCCGAAATGCGTGCCGTTGAGGAAGACGGTGGGCACCGCCATGATCCGGCGCTCGTCCACTTCCTTCTGGAAGAGGGCGCCGTCGATCATCGTCGTGCGGATGCGCGGGTTCTGCACGGCCATGAGGTTCAGGGCCTGCACGACGTCCGGGCAGTTGTGGCACGACAGGGAGATGTAGATCTCGAATTCGTAGTCGCCGGGCAGCTCTCGCACCTGGCGCAGCACGGCCTCGTCCACCTTGGGCGGATAGCCGCCCACTTGCAGCAGCGCGAGCACAAGGGAGGTGAACTCGTGGCCCATGGGCAGGCCGGCGAAGCGCACGCCGGTGTTCTCGCCGGGGCGGTTGATGGCGAACGAGGGCGTGCGGTGCGGCCCGCCCTTGGTCTTGGTGACTTTCACGAGCGGCGAGGCGTCCGCGATGTCCGTCAGCAAGTCGCGCAACTGGAGGGACGCCGCGGAGTCGTCGAGCGCGGCCGCGATCTCCACGGGATTCGTGATGCGCTCCAGATAGGAAGACAGTTGCGCTTTGAGTTGTGCGTCGAGCATGGCGATACCTCAGCGTTGATGCCGAAAATTCAGATGGCGTTGAATGCGGCGGCGCACTGCCGCGCAGCGGCAGTAGCGCCCTTCGTGGCAGCGCGGAACCGGCTTTGCCGGGCCGCAGGCTGCGCCCCTTGAGGGGAAGCGCCGTCAGGCGCTTCGGGGTGGGCTAGATCTTCCCGACGAGGTCGAGCGACGGCTTCAGCGTTTCCGCGCCTTCGCTCCACTTGGCGGGGCAGACTTCGCCGGGGTGGGCGGCGACGTACTGCGCGGCCTTCACGCGGCGCAGCGTTTCCTTGGCGTCGCGGCCGATGCCGTTGTCATGCACTTCCATCGTCTTGATGCGGCCCTCGGGGTCGATCACGAACGTGCCGCGCAGCGCGAGGCCCGTGTCCTCGCCCTCGGTGATGAGCACCTGGAAGAAGCGCGCGAGCTGGTGGCTGGCGTCGCCGACCAGCGGGTACTGCACCTTGCGGATGGTGTCCGACGTGTCGTGCCAGGCCTTGTGCGTGAAGTGGGTGTCGGTGGACACGCCGTACACCTCGACGCCCAGCTTCTGGAACTCGGCGTAGTTGTCGGCCAGGTCGCCCAGTTCGGTCGGGCACACGAAAGTGAAGTCGGCGGGGTAGAAAACGACGACCGACCACTTGCCCTTGAAGTTGTCCTGCGTGACCGGCACGAACTTGCCGTTGTGGTAAGCGGTGGCGCTGAACTCGGGGACTTGCTGGTTGATCAGAGACATTGTTGGGTTCCTCTATTGATGTGGTTGTGTCGATTGACAAGGTCAATGATAAGGGCAAACCCGGAGGGTGCCAGCCAGGCGCCGATTGATTCGGCCGATGGCGGCGATTGGGGGACGGCGGGCTCCGGCTAGGAGTGTGGGCGGCAGAAGGGTAGCCCGCGCCCTTCTCCACAGATTCTGAAGCTGTGGCGTTGAATGCGGTGGCGCACCCCGGACCGGGACGGGGGCGGCCCCTTCCGCGAATGTCCCCCGT
>NZ_JBFWNP010000032.1:0-62143 GCF_050250995.1 Ramlibacter sp. | reverse complement strand
CGATGGAATCGTGCCCGCCATCAGCATGGAACGCTGCCCGCGATCGCATGGAACGCCGCCCGCCATCGGCTGGAACAGCGCCCGCCATCAGCGTGGAATCGTGCCCGTCATCGGGTGGAATACGCATTCTGCGGGTTGGCGGGCGGCACGATGGTCGGGTCTTCGGCGCGACGGATGGCCGCCTGCAGCGCCGCCGCGAAATCGCGCGCGGTGGCGAAGCGGTCGTCGCGATTCTTCGCGAGCGCTCGCGCGACCACCTCGTCGATGGCCGGCGGCAGTCGCGCATTGAACAGGCTCGGCGCCGGCGGCTCGCTGCCGATGATCTGGTGGATGATGGAGAAGTCGTTGTCGCCGTCGAAGGGGCGCTTGTCGGTGAGCAACTGGTACAGCACCACGCCCGCCGAGAACAGGTCGGCGCGCGAATCGATCTTCTGCCCCTGCACCTGCTCCGGGGCCATGTACTTGAGCGTGCCCACCATCGTGCCCTGCGTGCGCGTCGCCTCGCCCGAGTCCTGGATGCGCGCGACGCCGAAGTCGGTGAGCTTCACGCGGCCGGCGGGCTCGATCATCAGGTTGGCCGGCTTGATGTCGCGATGCACGATGCCCTGCTTGTGCGCGTAGTCGAGCGCGGACAGCAGGTCGCGGACGATCTTCAGCGACTGCTCGAGCGTGTAGCGCACGCCGCGGTCGATGTGGAACTTCAGGTCATCGCCCTGCACGTACTCCATGACGAGAAAGGCGATGTCGCCGTCGCGGTCGGAGTCGTAGACGCTGACGATGTTGGGGTGCTGCAGGCGCGCCGCGGACCGGGCCTCGGTGCGGAAGCGGTGCTCGTACTCGGCCGCGGCTTCCTCGGACAGGTTCTCGACCTTGACGGTCTTGATCGCCACGCGACGCTCGAGGTTCGGATCGCGCGCCTCGTAGACCACGCCCATCGCGCCCTTGCCGAGCACGCGGATCAACTCGTAGCGGCCCAGTTTCTTCAGCGTCACGTGCGGCTATGGCCTCGAGGGGGGATGACGATTCATTCTAGCTTGCGCCCCCCGCCGCAACGACGTGGAGCGCCTCAATCCGGCGACGCCGCGCCCCGGCGGAAAGCCTCGTGCGCAAGCAGTTCGCGCAGCAGCGCGGCCAGGGCTTGCTCGGGTGCCATGCCCTGCCCGGCCCCGGCGCGGCCGCCGAACAGGTAGCGCAGCTTCGCGTCGTCGCTTGCGCCCGGATCCCTCAGAGGATTGCGCTTTGCATGCGCGGTGCTGCCCGGCCCGCCGTCGCGGGCCGGTGCGGGCGACCCCGGCCCGTTCGCGGCAGAAGCGTGCATGTCCAGCAGGCCGAGCGCCATCGCCCTCATCATGCGGCCGATGGTTTCGAGCTCGCCTTCGGTCAAGGCCGACACGCCTGCGGCATCCACGCCCAGGCCGCGCAGCAGGGGCGCGATGCCGGTCGCCGCGCCGAGCGTCGATGCATCGAGTGCGCCGCCGCCCGGACCGCCCGGCCCGAAAGTCGTCTCGAAGCCCCAGTCGCCGAACGGATCGTCGTCCGTACCGTCGGAGCGCAAGGCGCGCGCGTCGACGGCGCCGGAATGGCGCAGCGGCGCGATGCCGGAGTCGTCGCGTTCGAAGACGGACCAGGGGTCGTCGGCCCCATCGTGCGACGCGGCGACGGTCGCCTCTTCGGCGCCGGTCGAAAGCGGCTCGACCGCCCTCGCCTCGAGCCGGTACTCCGCAAGCTCGAGCGCCTCTCCGCGCGCCAGGATGCCGCGCGCGCCGGGCGGCAAATGGCCGGACGGCACGACCACGCCATTGACCGCCGACAGGACGTGAAAATGCAGTTCGCCGCCGAGGTTCCACACGCTCAGGTGGCGGCGCGAGACGTTGCGCAGCGGATCGGGCAGGCACACCCCGCAGTCGGCATCGCGGCCGAGGACGAGCGCGGGATCGCCGGGCCCGAGTCGCCGCACGACATCGAGGCCGGGGCCTGCGATGTGCAGCTGCAGGATCATCAGGCCTTCACGGCGAACGTCGCCAGCGGCGCGTCTTCGGCATTGCGGTCGCAGCCCAGTGCAATGACGCCGCTGCCCACCAGATAGCACTCCGTGCGCCTCAGCACCACCGGCTCGACCTGGTTGCCCATGTAGACCCAGGTCCCGAAGCTCGAGGCATCGGACAGCACGAAATGGCCGCCGCGCCATTCGACCGTGGCGTGGATGCGCGAGACCCGCGCGTCGTTGACGGGCAGGTCCGCCGTCAGGGAGCGGCCCAGCGTGATGCGTTCGCCGCGCGGCTGCAGCTCCACGGTCTGGCCGGCGACGGTGATCTCGAGCGCGTTGACGGAGGGCGGCCGGAACATCGACGCGCCCATGACGGTCGCCTCGGCCTCGCGCTCCGGCTGCCATTCGACGCGGAAGACTTCGGTGGCTTCGGCCTTCCCGCGCAGGAACATCGGGCCGATGCTGCGCATCATTTCGCGTTGCGCAGGCGGCACCGCGAGGTGAACGCGCTGCGTGGTGAGGATCTGGTCGGCCCCCGCGAGGTCCGCCAGGCGCGCCGCGGTGTTGACGGCATCGCCGTAGCAATCGCCCTCGATCTCCACGACCTCGCCGGACTCGATGCCCATCTGCATCTGCACGGGGTGGCCGCTGCCGCCGGGGACGATGGGCTTTTCGACGAGGCGCTGCTGGATCGCGACGCAGGCGGCCAGCGCATCCTGCTCTTCCTTGAACACGACGAAGAGCCCGTCGCCCAGCAGCTTGACCACGCGGCCGCGATGCTGCTCGAAAGTCCGCGAGAGCGCGGTGGTGATCTGGGTGACGAAGCGTCCCGCCGTCTCGTCGCCGAGGCGCTCGAAGATGCCGGTGCTGCCGACGAGATCGGCGAAGACGACGGTTGCCATTGCGGGCGATTTTGTCATGTTGAGGCGGCGGTCACCAAAAAGCGCTTAGGGTCGACCGGAAGTCCATGGCGAGCTCGATCCGTCGACTGATCGCTTGCCCATGCGGCGAGACGAAAGCGCCGCCCAAAAAAGCGAGAAGCCCGGCCTCCTTGCGGAGACCGGGCCTTTTTGTCGTTGGTCGGCGTGGCGGGATTCGAACTCGCGACCCCTTGCACCCCATGCAAGTGCGCTACCAGGCTGCGCTACACGCCGAAGCTCTCGATTATAGCCTGTGCCTAGTGCGTCGAGCTGAGCAGGTCCCGAATCTCGAACAGCTCGCGGCGCACGAACTGCAGCTTCTGCGACATCACGTCGGCATCGGCGGGCGGCGTGCTCTCCTCGAAATCGGCGAAGGTCGAATCGTCGACCTCGATCACTTCCACGCCTTCGAGCATCACCTCGCCCGCGCGGCGCTTGTCGCGCTCGACCTGCACGATCTCCTGCAGCTTGTTGCGCGCGCCGCTGATGGTGAAGCCCTGGTCGTAGAGCAGGTCGCGGATGCGCCGGATCATCAGCACCTCGTGGTGCTGGTAGTAGCGGCGGTTGCCGCGCCGCTTCATCGGCCGCAGCTGCGTGAACTCCTGCTCCCAATACCGTAGCACGTGGGGCTTGACGCCACACAGCTCGCTCACTTCACCGATGGTGAAGTAGCGCTTGGCCGGTATCGCCGGGAGGGGTTTCTCCATTGAAATCAATCTACTAGGAGAGGAATCTCCTAGGTTACTCTAACTGGAGGCGGCTGGAAAGAAACGCGCGCGAATTTCGCAGCGCGAGCGTTGCAGGTTCAGCTCAACCGAGCGTGGACGCGCCCGAGCCCGAGTTCCCCTGGATCTGTTCCTTGAGCTTGTGGCTGGCGTGGAACGTGACCACGCGGCGTGCATCGATGGGAATCGCTTCGCCCGTGCGCGGATTGCGGCCGGGCCGCGGGGCCTTGGTACGGATCTGGAAATTGCCGAAGCCGGAGATCTTCACGTCCTGGCCATCGACCAGGCTCGTCGCGATCAGGTCGAAGAACGCGTCGATCATGTCCTTCGACTCGCGCTTGTTCAGTCCGATCTGCTCGAACAGCAGTTCGGCGAGCTGCGCCTTGGTGAGCGCGGGCGTCTCGAGGCTCTCGACGGCAAACTCCATGAGGTCTTCGTTCTTCATCGTCGTCGTCAGGTCCATCTCCGTCTACCTCTCAACCTCTCAGCCCCTCAGCCGCCCACCGAGATCCCGAGCGATGCGATCGACCACTGCCGCGACGGCCGCATCGATCTGCGCATCGGTCAGTGTGGCTTCGGCGCTCGCGAGCGTCAAGCGCACCGCGAGGCTTTTCTCGCTGTCCGCAAGCGCCGCGCTCGATTGCTTCGGTTTGTAGACGTCGAACAACAACGCATCGCGCAGCAAGCCGCCGGTGTCGGCGCCGCGCACCGCATTCATGAGCGCGCCGTGCGTGACCTTGTCGTCGACGATCACCGCGAGGTCGCGCACCGCCGGCTGGAATTTCGGCACGGCTTCGAACGCGGGCACCTTGCGCGCGACGACCGCCTCGAGATCGAGCTCGAAGAGCATCGGCGCATGCGGCAGTTCCCAGGCCTGCCGCCAGCGCGGATGCAGTTCGCCGAGCATGCCGATCGGCCGGCCGTCCACGCGCACGACCGCGCAGCGGCCGGGATGCATCGCCGGATGCGACGCGGGCGCGAACTCGGCCTTCAGCGGCGACAGCAGCGCCTCGACGTCGCCCTTCATGTCGTAAAAATCGGCGCCCGCCGATTTGCGGCCCCACTGCAGGCCGTCAGGCTCGCCGTACGCGAGGCCGCCGACGTGCATCGGCTGCCTCACGCCGCGCACGGTCGTGTCGGTGGTCGCGACGCCATCGTCGCGCTCGAACACACGGCCGACCTCGAACACGCGCACGCGCTCGGCGCGGTGGTCGAGGTTGAATTTCAGCACCTGCAGCAGCGAGCCGATCAGCGACGAACGCATCACGCTCATCTGGCTCGCGATGGGGTTGAGCAACCTGATCGGGTTGGCGTTGCCGGCGAGGTCGCGCTCCCAGCTTTCCTCGACGAAGCTGAAGTTGATCGTCTCCTGGTAGCCCAGGGACGCGAGCAGGCGCCGCACCGCGAACCGGCTGCGGCGCGATTCCGGCGGAATGCGCGCGGTGATCGGCGCGAGCGGCGGCGTGGTCGGCAGGTTGTTGTAGCCGACGATGCGCGTCACCTCCTCGATCAGGTCCTCCTCGATCGTGAGGTCGAAGCGATACGGCGGCGGCGTGACGGTGATCGTGCCCTCGCTCGCCTGCGCGTCCAGGCCGAGACGCTTGAAAGCTTCGAGGCACTGGGCCTGCGTGATCGGCATGCCGATCACCTTGCTCGCGCGCGCCACGCGCAGCGTGACCGGCTTGCGCCCGGGCAGCTTCGCGACCTGGTCGTCCATCGGCCCGGCTTCGCCGCCGCAGATGTCGATGACGAGGCGCGTGACGTGCTCGATGTGCTCGACCGTCAGGCTCGGATCGACGCCGCGCTCGAAGCGGTGGCCCGCGTCCGTGGAGAAGTTGAAGCGGCGCGAACGGCCCTGCACCGCCTCGGGCCACCAGAACGCGGCTTCGACGTAGACGTTCTTCGTGTCGTCGGACACGGCCGTCGAATCGCCGCCCATGATGCCGGCGAGCGACTCGACCTCGCGGTCGTCGGCGATCACGCCGACCTTCTCGTCCACTTCGATCGTGTTGCCGTTCAGCAGCTTGAGCGTCTCGCCCGCGCGGCCCCAGCGAACGTCGAGCGCGCCATGGATCTTGTCCAGGTCGAAGACGTGCGACGGCCGGCCGAACTCGAACATCACGTAGTTGGAGATGTCGACGAGCGCGGTGACGCTGCGCTGGCCGCAGCGCGCGAGGCGGTCGACCATCCACTGCGGCGTTTTCGCCTTCGTATTCACGTTGCGCACGATGCGCCCGGAGAAGCGGCCGCAGAGATCCGGCGCGCTCACCTTCACCGCGAGCTTCGCGTCGTGCGTCGGCTTCACCGGCTCGAAGGCCGGGGCTTTCAAAGGGGCGCCCGTAAGGGCCGCGAGTTCGCGCGCCACGCCGTAGACCGACAGCGCATGCGCGAGGTTCGGCGTGAGCTTCAGCGTGAAGACGTGATCGTCGAGGTTCAGCACCTCGCGGATGTCGGCGCCGATCTTCGCGTCGGCATCCAGCTCGAGCAGGCCGCCGTGGTCATCGCTCAGCTTCAGCTCGCGCGCGGAGCAGAGCATGCCCTGGCTTTCGACGCCGCGCAGCTTGCCGAGCTTGATCGCGAAGGGCTTGCCGTCGTCGCCGGGGGGCAGCGCCGCGCCCACGAGCGCCGTGGGCACGCGAATACCCACGCGTGCGTTCGGCGCGCCGCACACGATGTTGAGCAGCGCGCCCTGCCCCACGTCGACCTGGCACACGCGCAGGCGGTCGGCGTTGGGGTGCTGCACCGCTTCCTTGATCTCGCCGACGACGACCTTCGAAAACGGCGGCGCGACGGGGCGAAGCTCCTCGACCTCGAGACCGCCCATCGTGAGCGTGTCGGCGATCTGTTGCGTGGTGAGCGGTGGGTTGCAGAACTCGCGCAACCAGGACTCGGGGAATTGCATGTCTTTGTCTCTGGGAGCGATCAGCGGAATTGACGGAGGAAGCGGATATCGCCGTCGAAAAAGAGGCGAAGATCGTTCACGCCGTAGCGCAGCATTGTCAGCCGGTCCGGACCCATGCCGAAGGCGAAGCCGATGTACTTCTCGGGGTCGAGCCCCATGTTGCGCACCACGGTCGGATGCACCTGGCCGGAACCGGCGACTTCGAGCCAGCGGCCCGCCAGAGGTCCGTGCTGGAACTGGATGTCGATCTCGGCGCTGGGCTCCGTGAACGGGAAGAAGCTCGGTCGGAAGCGCAGCGCGAGGTCGTCGCTCTCGAAGAACGTGCGGCAGAAGTCGGTGAAGACGACCTTCAGGTCCTTGAAGCTCACGTTCTCGCCGAGCCACAGGCCTTCGCACTGGTGGAACATCGGCGAATGCGTGGCGTCGCTGTCGACGCGGTAGGTGCGGCCGGGGGCGATGACGCGGATTTCCGGCATCGATTCCAGACCCGCATATTTCTTGATATGCGCGTGCGCATACCGCACCTGCATGGGGCTCGTGTGCGGCCGCAGGTTGTAGTGGATGCCGTCGTCGCCCTGCATGTCGACGTAGAACGTGTCCTGCATCGAGCGCGCGGGGTGGTTCGGCGGATTGTTCAGCGACGTGAAGCTGTGCCAGTCGCTCTCGATCTCGGGGCCGTCCGCGACGTCGAAGCCCATCGACGCGAAGATCCGTTCGATGCGCTCCATGGTGAGCATCACGGGGTGCAGCCCGCCCGGCTCGCGCACGCGGCCCGGCAGCGACACGTCGAGCGCCTCGGCGTGCAGCTGCGCCTCGAGCTCGGCATCGGCCAGGGCCTGCCGGCGTGCGCTCAGCGCCGCCTCGATCGCCTGCTTCGCCTGGTTGATGGCGGCGCCGCGGGACTTCTTCTCTTCCACCGAAAGCGCGGCCATGCCCTTCATCAGCTCGGTGATGCGGCCAGCCTTGCCGGTGTACTGCGCCTTCGCGTTCTCGAGCTCCGCGGGCGTGGCCGCCTTCGCGAAGGATTCACGCGCGCTGTCGACGATCGTATCGAGGTCTGTCATGCGAAAAGAAAAAAGGGCCGCGGCGGCGAAGCCTCGGCCCTGAACTTGATTGTGTTGCTGTCGGATGCGGACCGCTTTCACGGCCCGCATCATCGCGAACTCAAGCAGCCAGCTTGGCCTTGACTTGCTCCACGATGCCGGTGAACGCCGCAGGATCGTGATAGGCGATGTCGGCAAGGACCTTGCGGTCGATGTCGATACCGGCCTTGCGGATACCGTTGGCGAACTGGCTGTAGGTCAGGCCGTTGGCACGGGCTGCCGCGTTGATACGCGCGATCCACAGTTGGCGGAACACGCGCTTCTTGGCGCGGCGGTCGCGGTACGCATACTGGCCCGCCTTCATCACCGCCTGCTTGGCGATGCGGAAGACGTTGCCGCGGCGGCCGCGGAAACCCTTGGCGAGGGCGAGGACCTTCTTGTGACGGGCGCGTGCCGTTACACCACGTTTGACGCGAGGCATTGTGTGTTCTCCTTCTTCGTCTTAGAGGCCGGCAAAGGGCAGCATCTGCGCCATGTGACCCATGTTGGTCTCATGCACAGCGACCGCACCGCGCAGGTGGCGCTTGTTCTTGGTGGACTTCTTCGTCAGGATGTGACGCTTGAAGGCCTGTCCGCGCTTGACCGTCCCGCCGGGACGAACGCGGAAGCGCTTCTTGGCTCCGCTCTTGGTCTTCATCTTGGGCATGTGAATGCTCCTTCTTTTATGTGCTCGTGAGGCGTCACGAAGAAATCTTCGTGCCTTGATGGCCCCGAGCCACTGGGTGCGTGGCGAGTTTCGAATTCGCCACTTGTTCACCAGCGGCGACCAACCGCTGGATCACGAACCTGCTTACGCCGTGGTCGGCGTGGTCGTCGCGTCCGCCGGTTTCGCGGGCGCGATCTTCTTCTTGCCCGGCGCGATCATCATGATCATCTGCCGGCCTTCCAGCTTGGGGAACTGCTCCACCACGATGGTGTCCGCCAGGTCGTCGCGCAGGCGCTGCAGCAGCGCCATGCCGATTTCCTGGTGCGTGATCTCGCGCCCCCGGAAGCGCAGCGTGATCTTGCACTTGTCGCCCTCCGCCAGGAACCTGCGGATGTTGCGCAACTTGATGTTGTAGTCGCCGTCATCCGTTCCGGGGCGGAACTTCACTTCCTTGATCTCGATGACCGTCTGCTTGGCCTTCGCTTCCGCCGCTTTCTTCTGCTCCTGGTACTTGAACTTTCCGTAGTCCATCAGGCGGCAGACAGGGGGCTGTGCCGTCGGCGCGATCTCCACGAGATCGACGTCGTGCTCACCCGCCATACGCAAAGCATCCTGCAGGCTCACGATGCCCAGGGGCTCGTTGTTCGGCCCGGAGAGCCGGACTTCCGGGGCCATGATTTCCCGGTTGAGGCGGTGCTTGCGTTCCTCGCGGTGGCGGCGGTCGCGAAATTCTGTAGCGATGGTCGATATCCTTGTGTACGTTCAAATTTTCCCGGCGATGTCGGAAGCGATCTTCTGGGAGAACGCTTCGAGGGACATGACACCGAGGTCCTGGTTGCCACGGGCGCGAACGGCGACCGTACCCGCCGCCTTCTCTTTTTCGCCCACGACGAGGAGAAAAGGAGGCTTCTGCAACGAATGTTCGCGTATTTTATACGTGATTTTCTCGTTACGCAGATCGAGGTCGACCCTAAGCCCTTGATTTTGCAGAGCTTTGGCAACATCCGAAGCGTAATCCTGCTGTGCGCCGGTGATGTTCATCACCACTGCCTGCACCGGAGCGAGCCACGCCGGCAGTGCGCCGGCATGGTTTTCGATGAGCATGCCGATGAAGCGCTCGAGGCTGCCCACGATGGCGCGGTGGAGCATGACGGGGTGCGCCCGGCCGCTCGTTTCCGTCACGTACTCCGCGCCCAGTCGCTCCGCCGTGTTGAAGTCGACCTGCATCGTGCCGCACTGCCACTGGCGGCCCAGCGCGTCCTTCAGCGTGTATTCGATCTTCGGGCCGTAGAACGCGCCGTCGCCGGGCGACACGATGAAGTCGACGCCGGAGCGGCGCAGCGCCTCCATGACGGCATGCTCGGCCTTGTCCCACAGCTCATCCGAGCCGACGCGATTCTCCGGCCGCGTCGCGACCTTGTAGAGGATGTCGTGGAAGCCGAAGTCCTTGTAGACCTGCTGCAGCTTCGCCGTGTACGCCACGCATTCATCCAGGATCTGGTCCTCGGTGACGAAGGCGTGGCCGTCGTCCTGCGTGAAGCCGCGCACGCGCATGATGCCGTGCAGCGCGCCCGAGGGCTCGTTGCGGTGGCACTGGCCGAATTCGCCGTAGCGCAGCGGCAGCTCGCGGTAGCTGCGCAGTTGCGACTTGAAGATCAGCACGTGGCCCGGGCAGTTCATCGGCTTGAGCGCGTAGTCGCGCTTCTCCGACTCCGTCGTGAACATGTTCTCGCGGTAGTTCTGCCAGTGGCCCGTCTTTTCCCAGAGGCTGCGGTCGAGGATCTGCGGGCCCTTCACTTCCTGGTAGCCCGTGTCCTTGTAGACCTGGCGCATGTACTGCTCGACCTGCTGCCAGATCGCCCAGCCCTTGGGATGCCAGAACACGACGCCGGGCGCGACGTCGTCGACGTGGAACAGGTCGAGCTCGCGGCCGAGCTTGCGGTGGTCGCGTTTCTCGGCTTCCTCCAGCATCGTGAGGTACTGCTGGAGCTCGTCCTTCGTCGCCCAGGCCGTGCCGTAGACGCGTTGCAGCATCTCGTTCTTGCTGTCGCCGCGCCAGTACGCGCCCGCGACCTTCATGAGCTTGAAGAACTTGAGTTTGCCCGTGCTCGGGACGTGGGGGCCGCGGCAGAGGTCTTCGAAGCCGCCCTCGGCGTAGAGGGACACGTCTTCGCCGGCCGGAATGCTGCCGATGATCTCGGCCTTGTATTTCTCCCCCTGCGCGAGGAAGTGCTGCACCGCCTCGTCGCGCGGCAGCACGCGCCGCGTGACGGGCTCGTCCTTCGCGGCCAGTTCGCCCATGCGCTTCTCGATGGCCTGCAGGTCCTCGGGCGTGAAAGGCCGCTTGTACGCGAAGTCGTAGTAGAAGCCGTTCTCGATCACCGGCCCGATGGTGACCTGCGCGTCGGGGAAGAGCTGCTTGACCGCATAGGCCAGAAGGTGCGCCGTCGAGTGGCGGATGACGTCCAGCCCCTCGGGGTCCTTGGCCGTGACGATGGCGACCTTCGCGTTGCGGTCGATGGTGAATGCCGTGTCGACCACCTTGCCGTCGACCTTGCCGGCGAGCGCGGCCTTGGCGAGGCCGGCGCCGATGGAGGCCGCGACCTCGCCGACCGTGACCGGGCCGGGGTATTCGCGCTGGGAACCGTCGGGGAGCGTGACTTGGATCATGTTCGTTTCGAGCTTCGAGAAAACAAAAAGGCGCGGTCGTGAGCCGCGCCTTTCGTCTGCTGGAACCGGGGTTGTTTCAGTGTGCGCGACTTCGCGACCTCAGGGGGTCGTGAACCTTTCGGTCGTAGTTCGCGGTGTCATAACCGGGGTGCCTTTCTCGCTCTTGCTGTGCGGGGAGATCGCTTGATTCTACCGCGACGCTGCGATGGAGACGTCCGTCTGAGTCGAGTTGCCCGTTTCACGGCCGAGAATTCCAAGAGTGGCCGTGCTCACGGCAAACGTCACTGCCCCGAGGTACCGGATGAACATCGATCGCGCATCTCTGCCGATTTCCCTTGCCGCGCGACCTTTCCCTGCTTGCACGCCGAGCATCGTCCATGGCTCATCGGGCGGCGGCCTTTCGTCGGCAATCAACTCGTTCCTGCGAACCTTCGTGAGAATCCTGGGTCCCGTTGCCGCGCTTCAGCAGGGCGTCGAGGCCGCCCACGCCCCGGACAAGCTTCCGTTCGGCCCGTGCCCCAACGAATTCGGTCCCACGAGTCGCGTTGCCCAAGGCCTGGCGGAGGATGGTTTCGACCACGTCCTCGTCGGGACGCAGCATGCGCGCGGAACCCAGGCCGTGAGAGACATCGCCGATGTCGTGTGGGGCTCTACGAACATCACCTGGATGCCGGCCGCGTCATCGCCACCATCGAGCGGCCGCGGTCCGACGTGATCGTCGTCGCATCGCCGCGAGGACTGCGTCCCCTGCTTCATGCGAAAAGCGAAATCGGCGCAGCCGTCGCGATCGCATGCGGGGACCGGCCAGATTGCCCACGGCCTCGCGAAGACCTGTGAACGGGCGGCGCAGTCCTCTGCCTAGACAGCCTTCAGGAATCCCGTGCCGCCGCACTTCTCGCACGGCGCGATGATGGTCTGCTTCTCGACCTCGAAGTTCTCGTTGATGTTCTCGCTGTCGAAGCGCAGTTCTCCCGTGCCGCCGCAGTCCGGGCACTTCGCCTGGTTGAGCTGGGATGCGTCGAAGACGCCAGTCTTCTCGTTGTCAGCGGCCATGAGACCCCCGGGGTGTGACAGGCGCACTTTACGAGCGTGCCTGCGCGTTGGCAAGGCTGAAGTCGTGGACTACAGCTCGCGGTCCGTGCCAAGGTCGGGCCGATGGCCCGAATCCAACGGGGCGCATCCCGCAATCCCGGCGCAGTAGAGCCGCACCTGCGGGTGAGCCGCAGCGAACTGCTGGAGCACGGGCAGCGCCGATGCGGGCGCCAGCACGCTCACCAGGATGCCGTCGCCACCGGCGGCGGCGTCATCGACGTGCCAGGGAATCTCCATGACGGCAAGGCCTTCGTCGTTGTAGTGCTCGCGAAAGCGCTCGGCCGTCATCTCGCGCGTCCACAACTCGCTTTGCGCCACGAAGATCGTCCGCACGCCGAGATCCTCGGCGAGCTCCATGCCGTCGAGGCCGCCCGTCCCGGCCGCGCGGGACACGGCCTCCGCGCGTGCGGCCCACGGCATCGCGAATCCCCGCTCGCGCAGCCAGGCGCCAACGGCGTGGACCAGGTCGACGCTGGCGACGGCGAAGGGTTCGGTGCCGGTGAGGAATCGGCGCATGTCGGCGCGCTTCGGCTCCGCGAAATTCATGAACTTCGGCGTGACCTTGTGAAGGGCCATTGCGCCTTGGAAGCGCCGCGCGTCGTCGTCGCCAAGCGGCGGCTGCGCGGAAGCGAAGCTGGCGAGAAACTCGGCGATCACGCCCTCTCGGTACTCGCGCGCGGCAATCTTTTTTTCGGTCTGCGAATCGGGGACCGCGCCCCATCCCTTGTACAGGGCGACCTCCGGCGGACCCGCGGGGCGCCGGGAGGCATCGAGCCCGCCGCGCACCGCCTCGGTAACGAGCGCGAGGTCGCGCGAGCGCGTGGGCGCGGTCCCGACGAGCACGCGAGCGACCCCGGCCTCCGAACGCAGGCGGCGAACGAGCTCGCGATAGAGCTTGGGAAAGCCCGCCGGCTGCGGACAACCATCGAGGCCCTTGCAGAACACCGTGACGCGGCCGGGGTGCTTGGCGGCGAAGGCCTGCACGCTGGCGAGCATCGATTCGGGCGCAATGAAGCTCACGTTCAATCCATCCCGCAACGGGACTTCGTACATGACAAAGCCGTGCTCGTTGAAATGGCCGGCGATCCGCTCGCGTTGGCAGAAGGGATTCGCCAGGAATTCCGAATGCATGAGCGCGACATCGTCCGGCGAAGCGCCGTGGCCGCGGGCGAATCCGGCGTACATGTCGCCCTGCGAAGTCGCGTTGAACACCTTGGATTGGTAGGCCTGGGGCGTCGGGTTGAAACTCGTCGTGTTCCAGGGGTAGTAGTTCACCCGTTGGTTGGCGCGGTGACCCAGGGAATGGGACGAGCCGCCGCTGAAGATGCGGATGGATGCGGGGTTCTCGCGCGTGCGGTCGAGAAACCGGCGCAGGTCGAAGAGCGGATCGACGAAGCGCAGCATGCGCGGAACGACCCGACCGCTGCGCATCGCCTCCCTGAACAGGTGGACGGCTCGCGTTTCGGGCCGCGGGACGTGCATGTCGCCGAGGATGTTGCGCAGCACGAAATCGGTGGCGGCGGGGCGCCGCGCCAGATCCGCCAGCACGGCGTCGCTCACCGAAAAGTACCGGGCCATGCGTGGATAGTTGTGTCCCACCTCGCGGTCGAAGACGATGCGCGGCGCCTGTTCGCGCGCGCGCCACTCACCGGCTTCGGGGGCGTACTTCTCGAGCGTCGCGTCGGCCGCGGCGATCAACTCGGCAATCGACTCCAGGTTGGCCGGCGCATGGTTATGAAGTTCGGAGAACCAGAAGTTCCGCATCCCGCCCCGATACGAAATTTCGAAGCCTTCGCGGAACAGGGCGGCATGCGATGCCGGCGCGTCGCGGGCCTGCGCGGCGACCGCCTGGCCGGGGATCGCGTCCAGCGCGAATCGGAGCGCAGGCGAAGGCCCGGTCCGCGCACTGCCGCCTGCGGCGGCCGTGTGCGATGACGGAACTGCGGACGGACCCGCGGCCGAAGTCGAGTGCTGGTGGAGGGGACTGACTCTGGGGATGATGGTATCCGGGGGCATGCGGGACATTCTGGAAGTCCCGCCCCGCCGGAGGCATCACACCAAGGTCTCCCCCCGGCGCCTGGCCTCAGGCCGCCTTCTTGTGCTCGTCGAAGAACTGCTCGTCCTCCGTCGAACCCTTCAGCGCCGCCGTCGAGGCCTGCGCCTCGATGGTCGTCGTGACCGCGTCGAAGTAGCCCGTGCCCACCTCTCGCTGGTGCTTCACGGCGGTAAAGCCGCGCTCGGCCGCCGCGAATTCCTTCTGCTGCAGCTCGACGAAGGCGCTCATGTTGTTGCGGGCATAGCCGTGGGCCAGCTCGAACATCGAGTAGTTGAGGCTGTGGAAGCCGGCCAGCGTGATGAACTGGAACTTGTAGCCCATCGCGCCCAGCTCCTTCTGGAACTTCGCGATGGTCGCGTCGTCCAGGTTCTTGCGCCAGTTGAAGGAAGGCGAGCAGTTGTACGCGAGCAGCTTGCCCGGGAACTTCGCGTGGATCGCGTCGGCGTAGTCCTTGGCGAACTTGAGGTCGGGCGTGCCGGTCTCGCACCAGATCAGGTCGGCGTACTCGGCGTAGGCGAGACCGCGGCTCACGGCCTGGTCGAAGCCCTTCTTCGTCCGGTAGAAGCCTTCGACCGTGCGCTCGCCCGTGCAGAAGGGCTGGTCGATCGGGTCGACGTCGCTCGTCACCAGGTCCGCGGCTTCCGCGTCGGTGCGGGCCAGCAGCACGGTCGGCGTGCCCATCACGTCGGCCGCGAGCCGCGCTGCCACGAGCTTGGCCACCGCCTCGCGCGTCGGCACGAGCACCTTGCCGCCCATGTGGCCGCACTTCTTGACGGAGGCCAGCTGGTCCTCGAAGTGAACGCCGCCGGCGCCGGCTTCGATCATGGCCTTCATCAGCTCGAAGGCGTTGAGCACGCCGCCGAAGCCGGCTTCCGCATCGGCCACGATGGGCGCGAAGTAGTCGATGTAGCCCTCGTCGCCCGTGGACTTGCCTTCGCTCCACTGGATCTCGTCGGCGCGCTTGAACGTGCCGTTGATCTTCTTCACGACCTTCGGCACCGAGTCCACCGAATACAGCGATTGGTCGGGGTACATCTCGCCGTTGCTGTTCGCGTCGCCCGCGACCTGCCAGCCGGACAGATAGATGGCTTTCAGGCCGGCCTTGACCTGCTGCATGGCCTGGTTGCCCGTCAACGCGCCCAGCGTGTTGACGAAGGGCTCGGTGTTGATCAGGTTCCACAGCTTCTCGGCGCCGCGCTGGGCCAGCGTGTGCTCGATGGCGAGCGAGCCGCGCAGCTTCACGACGTCGGCGGCGCTGTAGCCGCGCTTGATGCCCTTCCAGCGCGGATTTTCCGCCCAGTCCTTCTCGAGTTGGGCGATCTGCTGCTCGCGGCTCAGGTGGGTCCAGTTGCTCATGGTCTTCTCCGGGGTTGATGACGAATTCGTGATGGAGTGACTGTAAGTCTTGTAGAAGACTTGCGGGGGCTCTTGTGTCTTATACAAGACACAAAATTTTCTCTTTCCATTTCAACAACTTGGGAGTTTTATTTCATGATGTGGGAGCTACTTTCTCATATCAAGAAAAAATGCGGCGGCGCAGCACTTCGCCATCCTGCAATGCGAAATTCATTTCGCGTCGGATGAAATGAGAAGATGCGCCGCAATGTTCGTGCCGAGCCGACCCCTCGCCTACGCCTGCCTCGCACTCAGCATGTCGCTGGTGGGCGGCTATGTCGCATTGTCGAAGCCGCTCGTCGCGGCCATCCCGGTGCTGCTGCTCGCGTGGCTGCGCTTCGGCATCGGCGGCCTGGCGATGCTGCACTGGCTGCGCAGGCCCGCGGACGAACCGCCGATGTCGGGGCGGACGAAGAGGCTCCTCTTCCTCGAATCCTTTCTCGGCAACTTCCTGTTCTCCATCTGCATGCTGTACGGCGTGAGCATGACGAGCGCGGTGTCGGCCGGGGTCATCATGGCGTCGATTCCCGCGGTGGTCGCGCCCATGAGCTGGGCGTTCCTGCGGGAACGGATCGCGCCGCGGGTCTGGGGCGCCGTGGTGTGCGCGGCGGTCGGCATCGGCCTGCTTGCCATCGCGAAGCCGGACAGCGCTCATGGCACCGGCGCGGCGGCGGACGCGAAGGCATGGCTGGGCAACGCCCTCGTGTTCGCCGCCGTGCTCTGCGAGGCCGCGTATTCGGTGATCGGGAAGGCCCTGACCGGGGCGCTGGCGCCCAAGCGCATCACGGCGCTGATCAACCTGTGGGGTTTCGCGCTCGCCACGCCCTTCGGGCTGTATGCGGCCTGGCGCTTCGATTTCGGCACGGTCCCGCCGGCCATGTGGCTGCTGCTTCTCTTCTACTCGCTCGCCGCCAGCATCTGGACGGTGTGGCTCTGGATGACGGGCCTGAAGGCGGTGCCGGCGTCGCAAGGCGGCGTGTTCACGGTCATGCTGCCGGTCTCCGCGGCCGTCGTCGGCGTCGTCGTGCTCGGAGAGAGGCTGGGCGGGCTGCAGATCGCGGCGTTCGCGGTCGCGCTGGCGGGGGTGGTGCTGGCGACGGCGCCGCGAAGGGCAGCAGCACCCTCTCCCGCAAGCGAGTGAGGGAGAAGGTGCGGGAGCCGGTTACCGCCCCGACACCTTCCGCACCGCAGGCTTGATGTTCTCCCGCCGCGCCGGCAGCACCACCGCGTGCTCGCGCGGCATGCTCAGGATGATCGACGTGGAGGCCGGCGCGAGCAGCCCGAAGCGGGTCACGACCGCGTCGAGGTGCTCGACGTCGATCACCGCGATCTCCAGGATCCAGCTCTCCTCGCCCGTCACGTCGAAGGCGTTGATCACCTCCGGCGTCTGCTCGATCAGCTTCACCACGCGCGCGTAGTCCACCCGGCCCAGCCCCACCAGCGCGCGCAGGCCGTAGCCGAGGCGCTTGTAGTCGACCACCGCCCGGTAGCCGCGGATGAAGCCGCCCATTTCGAGCTTGCGCACGCGTTCGGTGACGGCCGGCTGGCTCAGCCCCACGCGCCGCCCGAGTTCGACCATGGTGATGCGGCCGTCGCGCTGCAGCTCCGCAAGCAGCAGATCGTCGGCCGCATCCAGCTCTGGAACCTCGGTTGAAATCATGATTGACCTTGGAAATATAGGCAGATGCTCATTTTCACCTTGAATGATGCATCCCCCTTCCCGTCGAGGCAAGGCCGGTGCGCGCTCCAGCGGCGACGGACGGTCGCGGCGGGCACCGCCCCGCCTTGAAAAAAACAACACGGGACCGCAAAAAACCTCGTTTTTCGCTTGGAAAGCCCCTTTTTCTCCATTAGCATCCGCAGTGCCGGCGTGGCGAAGTATTGCGCTGGTGGTTCAAAAACTTCTAGAAGGAAATGATCATGGCAACTGCAAAAAAGGCTCCGGCGAAGAAGGCCCCCGCGAAGAAGGCGGCCCCCGCAAAGAAGGCCGTCGCGAAGAAGGCGGCACCGGCGAAGAAGGCCGCACCGGCGAAGAAGGCCGCGGCCCCCGCCAAGAAGGCTGCTCCGGCGAAGAAGGCGGCACCCGCCAAGAAGGCCGCCGCGAAGAAGGCGCCCGCCAAGAAGCGCACGCCCAACGCCGCGTTCATGAAGCCCCTGAGCCCCAGCCCGCAACTCGCGGCCGTGGTGGGAACCCAGCCCCTGCCGCGCACGGAAATCGTGTCGAAGCTGTGGGCCTACATCAAGAAGAACAAGCTGCAGGACAACGCCAACAAGCGCATGGTCAACGCCGACGGCAAGCTGAAGGAACTCTTCGGCAAGGCCCAGGTGTCCATGTTCGAGATGGCCGGCCTGATCGGCAAGCACGTCAAGTAAGCGGGTTTCCTGCGCTTGAGACAGGGCCGCAATCGCGGCCCTTTTTATTTGCGCGGACGATGTCGGCTGGCGCGGACAGGCCGTCTACTTCTTCAGAGCGCTCGCCCGGATCCCGCTCAGCGTGCCTCGCGTCGTGAGCACTTCCGCATCGAGCATCACCTCGATCAGCGTCCCGCGCCCGCGCTCGAGCGCCGCGGCGAACGCGGGTTCGAACTCCGCCGTCTTCGTGACGCGCGCGCCCTCGAATCCATAAGCCTTCGCCAAGGCCACGAAATCCGGGTTGACCAGTTCCGTGCCGTGTACGCGCGTGGGGTACTCGCGCTCCTGGTGCATGCGGATCGTCCCGTACGTGCCGTTGTTCAGCAGCACGATGATGGACTTCGCGCCGAACTGCGATGCCGTTGCGAGCTCCTGCCCGTTCATCAGGAAGTCGCCGTCGCCGGCGATGGTGAACGCGGTCCGGCCCGAAACGAGATTGGCCGCGATGCCCGCGGGCACGCCGTAGCCCATCGACCCGTTGGTCGGCGCGAGCTGCGTCTTCAGCCCCTTGGCCAGCCCGTGATGCCGGTAGAAGCGGTGGATCCACGACGCGAAGTTGCCCGCGCCATTGGTCAGCACGGCATCGGCGGGCAGCAGCCGCTCGATCGTCGTCACGATCGCGTGCATGTCGATGTCGCCGGGCAGCGCCTGCGGCACGAGGTTCGCCCGATAGTCCGCATTCGCCGCCTCGGCCCAGTCCGACCACGGCACCTCCGGCGGCGCGGTCAGCACCTCCAGCGAGCGCGCGGCGGCGTTCATCGTCGAGCAGATCGCCAGGTCGGCCTGGTAGACGCGGTGCAACTCGTGCGGGTCGGCATGGAAATGCACGAGCTTCTGCGCCGCCTTCGGCGGCTTCAGCAGCGTGTAGCCGCTGGTCGTCATCTCACCCAGGCGCGGGCCGAGGGCGATGATCAGGTCGCTTTCCCTGATGCGGGCCGCGAGCTTCGGCGCGATGCCGATGCCGACGTCGCCCGCGTACAGGGGATGGTGGTTGTCGAAGGTGTCCTGGAAACGGAAGGAATTTCCGACCGGCAGCTTCCAGTTTTCGGCGAAGCGTTGCAGCGCCTGCGCCGCCTGCGGCGTCCAGCCGCCGCCGCCCGCGATCACGAAGGGTTTGCGCGAAGCGAGCAGCATCTCGCGCAGTTTTCGCAGCGCGCCGGGGTCGCTCCAGGACTCGACGGCTTCCACGCGAGGCAGCGGCCGCGCGCTCGTCGGCTTGACGAGCATGTCCTCGGGCAGGATCAGCACCACCGGGCCCGGTCGCCCGTTCATCGCCGTGGCGAACGCGCGCGACACGTATTCGGGAATGCGGTCCGGGTCGTCGATGCGTTCCACGCGCTTGGCCATGCCTTTCGTGCTCGGGCCGAAAAAGCTCATGTACTCGACTTCCTGGAAGGCTTCCCGGTCGCGCTGGTCGCTGGCGACGTCGCCGACGAACAGCACCATGGGCGTCGAATCCTGGAAGGCCGTGTGGACGCCGATGGTCGCGTTGCTCGCCCCCGGCCCGCGCGTCACGAAGCACACGCCGGGACGCCCCGTCAGCTTGCCCGCCGCCTCGGCCATGTAGGCGGCGCCGCCTTCCTGCCGGCAGATCACGAACTGGATCTTTTCGCGGTACTGGTGAAAGCCGTCGAGCACCGCCAGGTAGCTCTCGCCGGGCACGCCGAAGACATGCGAGGCGCCCTGCGCCACCAGGCATTCGACGAGGAGGTGGCCGGCGAGCTGGCCCGGCGCGGATGACGAAGGAGAGGACATGAGCTTGACTCTGTTAACCATTTGGTGAATTATTCGCCCATGGCCCGAGACACCCTGCCCGCCACGGAAGAACGCCAGCGCGATGCGGATCGCTCTCAGCTGATGATCTTAGCCGCGGCCCGCGACGAATTCGCCGAGTTCGGCCTGGGCGGCGCGCGCGTCGACCGCATCGCCGAGCGCGCCGGCCTCAACAAGCGCCTCATCTACTACTACTTCGAGGACAAGGAGCGGCTGTTCGGCGCCGTGCTGGAGCAGGCCTACCGCGACATCCGCGAGCAGGAGCGCGGGCTGCGCCTGCTGGACCTGCCGCCGGTCGACGCGGTGCGGCGGCTGGTCGAGTTCACCTGGAACTACTACCTCGAACACCCCGAGTTCCTCACCTTGCTGAACAGCGCCAACCTGCACAAGGGGCGTCACCTGCAAGGCTCCGAGCGCGCGCGCGAGCTCAACTCGCCGCTGGTCGAGACGCTCGCCGGCATCGTCGAGCGCGGACGGCAGGAGGGCACCTTCCGCGGCGGCGTGGACCCGGTGCAGCTCTACGTGTCGATCGCCGGGCTCTCGTACTTCTACCTCTCGAACACGCACACGCTGTCGGCGATCTTCGGCCGCGACCTCATGACGCCCAAGGCCCGAAACGAGCGCCTGTCGCACATGACCGAGGTGATCCTGGGCTACCTGCTGGCCGGCTGAGCCGCGGACGCAAGGCCTTGCGCCAGGCCAGCCGTTCCCTATAATTCACCAATCAGTTAATTAAGAGCTTCCGTCCGTCCCATCCGCCACAAGGAGACATCGATGCAGTTCCCCCGCCGTACCCTGGCCGCCTTCGCGGCCGCCGCCCTGCTCGCGCCGCTGGCCGCGCACGCGCAGGGCGCCTACCCGACCAAGCCGATCCGCGTGATCGTGCCGTTCCCCGCCGGCAGCACCACGGACATCATCGCCCGCGCCATCGCGGACAAGATGGGCCAGAGCATGGGCCAGCAACTGGTGATCGAGAACCGCGGCGGCGCCAGCGGCACCATCGGCCAGGCGGCGGTGGCGGCCGCCGCACCGGACGGCTACACGATCATGGTCCATTCGTCCTCGCACACGGTCAGCCCGCACACGTTCGCGAAGCTGCCCTTCGACACCGAGAAGGACTTCGTGGGCGTGACGCCGATTTCCTCGACGCCCAACGTGCTGGTGATGTCGCCCTCGAAGAACATCAAGACGCTGGGCGAGTTGCTGACCTATGCGCGGGCGAATCCGGGCAAGGTCAACTTCGCGTCGGCGGGCCAGGGCAGCGCCACGCACCTGAACGCCGAGAAGTTCAAGCTCGCCGCGAAGATCGAAGCGACCAACATCCCGTTCAAGGGCTCGGCCGAAGCCGTGACCGAGGTGATGTCGGGCCGCGTCGACTATTACTTCTCGCCCATTGCGCCTGTCATCGGCCAGATCCGCAACGGCCAGCTCGTCGCGCTCGCGGTCGGCTCGCCCAAGCGCGCCGCCGCCTTGCCGCAGGTGCCCACCACGGCGGAGGCCGGCGTGCCCGGCTCCGAATTCAACTTCTGGATCGGCATGATGGCGCCCGCGAAGACGCCGGCCGCCATCGTCAACCGCCTGCACGACGAAGTGGTGAAGGCGCTCAATACGCCCGAGGTCAAGGAGCGCTTCAACACGCTCGGCGCGGACGCCTGGACGCTGAGTCCCTCGCAGTTCGACGCCTACATCGCGGGCGAGATCAAGTCCAACGCGGCGCTCGTGAAGGCCGCCGGCCTGGAGGTGCAGAAATAATGGCAACAAAACGACTTGGCATCGTCATGCACGGCGTCACCGGACGCATGGGCATGAACCAGCACCTGATCCGCTCCATCGTCGCGATCCGCAACCAGGGCGGCGTGACGCTCTCCAACGGCGACAAGGTCATGCCCGACCCGATCCTCATCGGCCGCAACGCCGAGAAGATCGCGGCGCTGGCCAGGTCGCACGGCATCGAGCGCTGGGGCACCGACCTCGACCAGGCGCTCGCGAACAAGGACGACACGATCTTCTTCGACGCGGGCACGACGCAGATGCGCCCCACCCTGCTCGCCAAGGCGATCCGCGCGGGCAAGCACGTCTACTGCGAAAAGCCCATCGCGACCAACCTCAACGAGGCGGTCGAGATCGCGCGTCTCGCGGGACAGTCCGGCCTCAAGCATGGCGCCGTGCAGGACAAGCTGTTCCTGCCCGGGCTGCGCAAGCTCGACATGCTGCGCCGCGCCGGCTTCTTCGGCCGCATGCTGTCGCTGCGCCTGGAGTTCGGCTACTGGGTGTTCGAGGGCGACCTGCAGCCGATCCAGCGCCCGAGCTGGAACTACCGCGCGGAAGACGGCGGCGGAATGATCCTCGACATGATGTGCCACTGGCGCTACGTGCTCGACAACCTCTTCGGCGAAGTGAAATCCATCACCTGCCTCGGCGCGACGCACATCCCGCAGCGCTGGGACGAGGCGGGCCAGCCCTACAAGGCGACCGCCGACGACGCCGCCTACGCCATCGCCGAACTCACCGGCCACGATGGCGAGCCCATCGTCGCGCAGATCAACATGTCGTGGTCCACGCGCGTGAGACGCGACGACCTCGTGACCTTCCACGTCGACGGCACGAATGGCTCCGCGGTGGCGACGCTCACCGAATGCCGCGCGCAAAGCCGCGTGACGACGCCGCGTCCCATCTGGAACCCGGAAGTGAAGCAGCCGATGAACTTCTTCGACCAGTGGCAGGAAGTGCCCGATACGGAGTTCTACGACAACGGCTTCAAAATCCAGTGGGAGCACTTCATCCGCCACGTCGTGGAGAACGCGCCGTACAAGTGGACGCTGCCCGAGGGCGCGAAGGGCGTGCAGCTGGTCGAGGCCGCGTTGCAGTCCTGGAAGGAGCGGCGCTGGGTGGATGTACCGAAGCTCGAGGTGTGATCGTGGCGCTGTCGATTCAACTGCCTTCCGCCTCGGGCGCGCTGGAGACTTACGCGCTCGAGGGCTCCGTCATCCCCGCGAACACGGGGACCCGGGGCGCCCTGGATTCCCGCCTTCGCGGGAACGACGCACCGCGATTCAACCGCATCGCCTACTCCGCCGCGCACGTCGTCGCCGACCCGCTGGCGGCCATCGACCCATGGCTGGCCTCCGCGGTCGACTGGGACGCCACCATCGCCTACCGCCGGCACCTGTGGTCGCTGGGCCTCGGCGTGGCCGAAGCGATGGACACGGCGCAGCGCGGCATGGGGCTCGACTGGCCGACGTCGCTCGAACTCATCGCGCGCTCGCTCGACGCCGCCCGCGATTTTCCGGGCGCGCTCGTGGCATCGGGCTGCGGCACCGACCATCTCCCGCCCGAGAACGCGAAGACCACCGACGACGTGATCCGCGCGTACGAAGCGCAGATGGAAGCCATCGAGAAACTCGGCGGCAAGCTGATCGTGATGGCCAGCCGTGCGCTCGCGCGCGTCGCCAGCTCGCCCGCCGACTACGAGAAGGTCTACGGCCGCATCCTGTCGCAGGCGAAGCAGCCCGTCGTGCTGCACTGGCTCGGCGAGATGTTCGATCCCGCGCTTGCGGGCTACTGGGGTTCGAGCGACGTCGATGCGGCGATGGACACCGCGCTCGGCATCATCGCCGCGCATGCATCGAAAGTGGACGGCATCAAGATCTCGCTGCTCGACAAGCACAAGGAGATCGCGATGCGCCGCAGGCTCCCGCCGGGCGTGCGCATGTACACGGGCGACGACTTCAACTACGCGGAGCTGATCGCGGGCGACGGCTTCGGCGGCGAGCCCACGCACGGCAGGAGCGACGCGCTGCTCGGCATCTTCGACGCGATCGCGCCGGCCGCCAGCGCGGCGCTGGGCGAACTCGCACGGGGCAATGTCGAACGCTTCCATGCGATCCTCGGCCCCACCGTGCCGCTGTCGCGTCACATCTTCGCGGCGCCGACGCGCTTCTACAAGACGGGCGTGGTGTTCATGGCCTGGCTGAACGGCCACCAGAAGCATTTCACGATGGTGGGCGGCCAGCAGAGCACGCGCAGCCTCGTGCATCTCGCCGAACTCTTCCGCCTCGCGGACGCGGCGAACCTGCTGGAGCAACCGGAGCTGGCGACGAAGCGCATGAAGACGCTGCTCGCGCTGCACGGCGTCGAATGATGCGCGACTTTTCGCAGGACCACGACTGGCTGTCGATCAACACGGCCACGGTGCGCAAGAGCCGCGGGCAGGAGCTGCCCCTCACCGAGATCATCGAGGCCTGCGCGCGCCGCGGCATCCGCGCGATCTCGCCCTGGCGCGACCAGGTCGCGGCGGCCGGCCTCGGCACGATCTCCCGGCTCGTCAAGGCGCACGGACTCGCGCTCTCGGGCTACTGCCGCGGCGGCATGTTCCCCGCGACCGACGCCGCCGGCCTGCAGGCCGCACGCGACGACAACCGGCGCGCGGTCGACGAGGCCGCGGAACTCGGCGCGCCCTGCCTCGTGCTCGTGGTCGGCGCGCTGCCCGGCGCATTGCAGGGCAAGCCCGCGCACAAGGATCTCGCGTTCGCGCGGACGCAGGTGCGCGACGGCATCGCCGAACTCCTGGAGTACGCGCGCCAGGCGAACATGCCGCTCGCCATCGAGCCGCTGCATCCGATGTACGCGGCCGACCGCGCCTGTATCAACACGATGGAGCAGGCGCTCGACGTCTGCGACGAACTCGACCCGTCCCGCAAGGGCGACCTCGGCGTCGCCGTCGACGTGTACCACGTGTGGTGGGACCCGAAGCTGCGCGCGCAGATCGAGCGCGCCGGCCGCGAACGCCTGCTCGCCTTCCACGTGTGCGACTGGCTCACGCCGACGACCGACCTGCTGAACGACCGCGGCATGATGGGCGACGGCGTCATCGACATTCCGCGGATTCGCGGCTGGGTCGAAGCGCAGGGTTTCGCGGGCTACAGCGAGGTCGAGATTTTCTCCACAGGAAACTGGTGGCAGCGCGACGCGGGCGACACGCTCGCCGCCTGCATCGAAAGGCACCGCAGCGCCGTGTGACGCCGGGCCGGACCCGGAAGGGACGGGACCGGACAAGACCTCTGGATGATCGCGGCCGCGCGGCATTGGACGCATGCTGTGCGCATACGTCGAAAGCCTCACCATGGAATCCGTCTCAGCGCCCCGCTTCCAGCCCGTGTCCGGGCACGCCGCGCCGCGTCACCCGCTCGCGCCCAGGGGCCTGCGCGTCGACGACGCCAGCAAGTACTCCGTCTTCAGCGGCGCCGAACGCCGCCGCCGCCTCGATGCGCTGCTGGCGGTCCTCCATCACCACGGACCCGAGAAGTGTCCCGCGATCCGCGTGCAGTGCGGACAAGGCAAGTACCGCGGGTGGGTGAGCGGCCGGCTGGTCCATGCGGACGAGGCCGAAATCGTGGTGTCGTTCCGACTCGCCGACCCCGGCGTCTTGCAGGCGCTGGGCAAGCATGCGGCGCTCGATGGCGCGGCCGAGGTGCGGTTCGCCTTCGAGCGGCATTCGCAGACCTACCACTTCATCGCGTCCGACATGGACGAAGACAAGACGCGCTTGCTCCACGCGATGGAAGTCACGCTTCGCGACGAAGCACCGGTGTGGGACAGCGCGAACCTGCAAAAGACGCCGGATCGCACCCGCCCCGGGCTGGCGACCCGCATCTTCGCGCTGCTGCGGGCCTGACGCGCGGTCCCGCACCGTCCGGCGGGGTGGGTTGTCAGCCGACGGCCGAATTCCTGAAGGACTGCACCTCTGCTGCGTTCGCGCCGATCCGGCTCGGCGTCCCACTCGCCCCGAACTCGATCTCGCCCGACAACTGCCCGCCTTCCTCGATCACGACCTTGCCGTAGCGCACGCGGCCGGTCACCTTGCCGGTCGAATAGATCACGAGCTTCTGCCGCGCCGTGAGGTTGCCGTCGAATTGCCCGCGGATCTCGGCGATGTCGATCTCCGCCGAGCCCTTGAACGCGCCGCGCTCGGAAATCTGGATCACGCGCGAGTCCATCGTCGCCTCGACCGAGCCTTCGACGACGAGGGTGTCGCAGTCGGTGATCTCCACGCCCTTGAGCTTGATGTTGGGGCCGACGGTGAGCTTGCTCTCCCCTTCCTTCGTCGCGGGCGCCGCGGCATTCCCCGACGCCACGGGCGCGGCCGGCGGCGGCTGCTGCGCGGCAGCCAGCGCCGCCGCGTTCGGGCTTTGCGAAGGCGGGCGCACGGGCTCGGCGTCGCGCCGGTGGTTGTTGTTGTTGAAGAACGGAGATTGCAGTGCCATCGGGTGATTTCCTCGGGAGCGGGTTGAGTGAGGAACCGATGCTACGCATCGAAGCGTCTACAAGTTCATCCGTACGCGCAAGTTGCGTAACATCGTGCGAGAAGTTCGGAAAGCGCGCGGTGGCCCTTCCCTACACAGCCCTACTCAAAAGGGAACCGAGTACCGATAGCCGCGAAACTTCATGACCGCGGCATTGGGCCGGATCTGGTCGAGCACCAGCCCCGGCGCGAGCTCCGTGCCCTCGTTCGCAACCTGCCCACCCACGATCAGCATCCGCTGCGACGGATTGTCCGAATACACGCCGCCGCTGATGGCAAGGCGCGGCAATTCGCGTTGCAACTGGAAGGGGAGTTCGGCGACCGTCATCACGCGATCTCTGCCCGAGGGCGCGGATGCGGTGAGTACGGCGGCCGGTGCTCGTCCAGCGGGAGGCGCGCTCGCCACCGCCGGGGTCGACGGCGCGGGCGCTACGGGTGCCGCGTTCGGCAAGGGAGCGGGCGGCGGGACCGCGGGTGCTGGCGCGGGCATACCTACCACGGGCGATGGCGATGGCGATGGCGATGGCGATGGCAACGTCGCGGCGGCGACTTGCGGATTCGCGGGGTTGCGGACCGCGCGTTCGGCACGCGCGGCCGGCGGAGGCGGTGCAACCGGCGCTGCGACGCGCGGCGCAGCGTTCGCCGTCGTCGGCACCGGCGCCCGTACCTGCGCGCCTGGCGTTGCCACCGCAGGCGCCGATGAAATACCGGGCGCGAGCGCCCCGGGCGCCGGCGCCCGAGGCACATCGGAGGTGGCCGCGGACGGCCCCCCCGACGAAGGCACGGCGGGGGTCCGCGGCCACAACGCGATCGCCACGAGCAGGACCGCGGCAGCGAGCGCCGCCACCGCAGCCGGCTGCTTCCAGTCGCGGCCCTCGCGTGTCGACGCCGCGACCTGCGGCTGCGCGTGGATGCCGTGCGCCGGGTCGCGCACGCGCTGTGCGTCCGCTTTGCGCAGGGCGTCGAGAATGTAGGACATCAGGGTTCCGTGCGCAGCCGCGGCTCGTCGATGCCGGTCGCGCGATTGAGTTGCATGTACGTGAGCGGCCCGGGCCGCCCATCGGCAGGCAGGTTCTGCGCGAGCTGGAACTCGCGCACGTCGGCCTTGAGCGCAGGGCTCAGTCGGGCCGGGGTCTTGCGCGGCGCGACGCCCTTCGCCTTGGCGAGACTCGCAGCGACCCAGTCGACCGTGGTTCCGGTGGCGTCGTCTTCCATGCGCCCGACGTAGCCCGGCGGCGCTTTCCACAGCGTCGCGAAATCGCCCTGCCATCGCGCGCCGAACGCGGCGAGCGCCAGCGTCTGCTCGCCGCCGCCCGCGCGCAGCGTGACCTGCGTGTCGGTGAGTCCCACGAGGATCGCATACGAGGGTTGACCGCTCGCCGCATCGAGCGTGACGATGCCCGGCCGCCCCAGCTGGCGGATCAGCGCGAGCGGCGTCGGCTTCGGGAACCAGCACTGCACCTGCTCGCGCGCGAGCGTGCTGCACGGGTCGCCATCGCCCGCCTTCACCTTCCAGGCGGGCGCCAGTTCCCGCCAGGCGGCATCGATTTCGCGCAGCACGGCGAACGGGCCCGGCACGGCGGCGGTTCGCGCACCGGAGGACGCGACCCGCGCGGCGACCGCGCCGCTCGCCGGCACCTGCGAAGCGCGCACGGCCGCCGGGGCATCCATCTCGGCGACGCGGTTGACGGCCGCCCACAGGCCCGCACCGGCCGCCAGACCGAGACTGAGCGTGAAAGCGGGCTTGAGCCAGTTCATGTGGGAGCGCGGTGGCTTCTCGTCGAACACCTCGCGCGCGGCCTGGTCGACGATGGCGCGGCCGACCACGGTCTGCTCGCTCGCGAACGCGCCGAGCAGCGCGCGGTCGCACAGCAGGTTGATGCGCCGGGGCACGCCGCGCGCGATCTCGTGGACGCGCTTGAGCGCACGCCGGTCGAAGGGCAGCGGCCCCTTGAGGCCGCAGACTTCCATGCGGTGGCGGATGTACTGCGCGGTCTCGTTCTCGGAGAGCGCCTGCAGGTGGTAGCGCGCGATCACGCGCTGCGCGAGCTGCTCGAGCTCGGGGCGCGCGAGCATCTCGCGCAGCTCGGGCTGGCCGACCAGGATGATCTGCAGCAGCTTGCGCTCGGTCGTCTCGAGGTTCGTGAGCAGGCGAAGCTGCTCCAGAACGTCGGGCGACAGGTTCTGCGCCTCGTCGATCACCAGAACGTTGTTGCGCCCAGCGGCGTGCGCGTCGAGCAGGTACGCATTGAGCGTGTCGACGAAGTCCTTCACCGTGCCGTGGCGCAACGGCGCGACGTCGATGCCGAACTCGTGGCACACGGTCTCGAGCAATTCGAGCACCGTGAGCTTGGGGTTGAAGATGTAGGCGAGGTTGCAGTTGGCGGGCACCTGCTCGGTGAAGCAGCGAACCACGGTCGTCTTGCCGGTGCCGATTTCGCCCGTGAGGAGCACGAAGCCGCCCCCGCCGCCGAGGCCGTACAGAAGGTGCGCCAACGCCTCGCGGTGCCGCTCGCTCATGAAGAGCAGGCGGGGATCGGGCGCGATGGAGAACGGCTCTTGCCGCAGGCCGAAGTAGGCGGCGTACATGGGTCGCAAGGATACCGCGCGGCCGGCGGCGGCCTGCGCAGGCAGGGGAGCCCTGGATTACCGCCTTCGCGGGAATGACGGCGCGAGTGCGGGACGGACGGCGCGGACGCGGGTCGGGGGGCGCCGGCTCAGGCGGGCACGGCCACCGTACGGCGCACGCGCCGCACATTGAACGCGCTCGCGATCAGCAGGCCCTGCAGCAGCACGAGGCCCAGCCACACGCCCTGGAAGCGGCCCGCGTCCATCAGCACGCCGAAGATGAGCGGCGCGAAGGCCTGGCCGATGTCGAGGCCCGAGTACACGACGCCGTACACACGCCCGCTCGCGTTTTCGGGCGTCGAGCGCTTCACGATCATGTCCCGTGAAGGGCCCGCGAGGCCGGAGGCCACGCCCATCGCGCCGAACATCACCGGCACCACGAGGGCCGGCAAGGGCAGCGTGGCGATGCCGAGGGCGATCACCGCGGCCGTGCCGAAGCCGATGCCCACGATCCGTTCCGCCCGCGACGGATCGGCGACGAGGAAGCCGCCCACGACCGCGCCGCCCGCGGCGCAGATCATGTAGGCCGTGAGGCACATCGCCGCGAGCGCCACGGGCACTTGATGCAGTTCGCGCGCGGCGGCGGGCGCGAAGGCCTGCACCACGCTCAGGATCATCGCGTAGACGAAGAAGAAGGCGAAGCACATCCATACGGCGGGAATGCGCATGAAGGCGAGCGTGTGCTCCTGCGGTGCGCCCGACGGCTTCGCGGCGGCCGGCTGTGCGGGGAGCGCGAGCTTGCGCGCATTGATCCACATGACGAGCAGCACGAAGACCGCGACGCCGGCCGCGCAGGCCACGGCCACGCGCCACGAGAATGCGATCGTGAGCGGCACCAGCATCGCGGGCGCAAGCGCCCAGCCCAGGCTGCCGGTCACGCCGTGAAGGCTGTACGCGTGGCCGAGGCGCGGCGTGCTCACCTTCTTGTTCAGCAGCGTGTAGTCGACCGGATGGAACACGCCGTTGCCCAGCCCCGCCACGACCGAGAAGGCCATCAGGCCCCAGTAGCTCGTGCTGATCGCGTAGCCGAAGCCCGCAACCGCGAGCAGCGCGAGTCCGCCGAACAGCACCGGGCGCGGCCCGTGCCTGTCGACCAGGAAGCCGGAGGCGGCCTGCACCAGGCAGGAGACCACGAAGAAGACGGTGAGCAGCAGGCCGAGCTGGGTGTAGCTCACGTTGAACTCGTCCTTCAGCCACGGAAACAGCGGCGCGAGCCAGAGCTGGCTGAAGTGGCTGACGAGATGCCCCGCCCCGACGAGGCCGATGAGGGTGGCGTCCTGGCGGAAGGTCGGCGCCCCGGCGGCGGGAAGCGTGCTGCTGATGCTGCTCATGGGCTGGATCGTAGGCCTGCGCGCCCTTTCTGAAATGCGATGAAACGACAGGAATCGGCGAAAATCGGCCAAACCCGGTTGCCCTTCCCTCCCGATGCGCCGCACCCCCGCCTCCACATCCGCCCCCGCCCAGCTCCAGCCGCTCGGGAACATCGACCCGTTCCGTCCCCATGCGGCGCGGCCCGTGCGCGTGCGGGCGCGCTCCATGCCGGCCGACACGCACTTCGAGCCTCACCACCATGGATGGGCGCAGCTCGCGTATTGCGCGAGCGGCATCCTGCAGGTGAGCCTGGAGCAGGCCACCTGCATCGTGCCGCCGTCGCGCGCGGTGTGGATCGCGCCCGGCGCGCGGCACTCGATCCACGTGCTGGAGGACGCGCAGTTCCGCACGCTCTACATGGATGAGTCCGTCACACCCGCGGGCTGGGCGGGCAGCCGCGTCATCGTCGTCTCGGCCCTGCTGCGCGAACTGATCCAGGCGCTGGATGCGCCGCTCGACGCGCCGTTGGCGGAACATCGCGAGTCGCTGCTCACCGGTCTCGTACTCGACGAGTTGACACGGGCCGCGACGCAGTCGCTCGGCGTGCCGCTGCCCGATGCGCAGCACGGCGACAAGCGCCTGCGCGGCCTGTGCGAGGCCATCCTGCGCTCGCCCTCGCAGCGCGCCACGCTCGCCGAGTGGGCGGCGGACGCGGGCGCGAGCGAGCGCACGATGGCGCGGCTCTTCCGCGACGAACTCGGCACGAGCTACCAGCAGTGGCGCCAGCAGGCCGCGCTGGCGCATGCGCTGCCGCTGCTCGCCCGCGGAATGGCCGTGAGCCATGTGGCCGCGGCGGCGGGCTACGACAGCGACAGCGCCTTCACTGCGATGTTCAAGTCGGCGATGGGTGCGCCGCCCAGCCGCTTCCAGCCGGGCCGCGCGGCGCGCGACGCGGCATGAATTTCATGCGTTGACAGGGTCTCCGCGCGCGGCGCATCATCGACGGCGAACCCGCATCCTCAAGGAGAAAAAACAATGTCCCTTCGCATCAACGACATCGCCCCCGACTTCACGGCCGAGACCACCCAGGGCACCGTCCGCTTCCACGAGTGGATCGGCGACCAGTGGGCCGTCCTGTTCTCGCACCCGAAGGACTTCACGCCCGTGTGTACGACCGAGCTGGGCTACATGGCCCGGATCGAGCCCGAGTTCACGAAGCGCAATGCAAAGCTGATCGGCCTGTCGGTCGACCCGGTCGACAGCCACAGCCGCTGGCTCGGCGACATCGAGGAGACCCAGGGCGCGAAGGTCAACTACCCGATCATCGCGGACGCGAAGCTCGAGGTCTCCAAGCTGTACAACATGCTGCCGGCCGAGGACGTCACGACCGACGGCCGCACGGCCGCGACCAACCAGACCGTGCGTTCCGTCTTCATCGTCGGCCCCGACAAGAAGATCAAGCTGATGCTCACCTACCCCATGACCACGGGCCGCAATTTCGACGAGATCCTGCGCGTGCTCGACTCCATGCAGATGACCGCGAAGTTCAAGGTCGCGACGCCGGCCAACTGGAAGCCCGGCGACGACGTGATCATCGCGGGCTCGGTCTCCGACGAGGACGCAAAGACGCTGTTCCCGCAGGGCTGGAAGACGGTCAAGCCCTATCTGCGCGTGACGAAGTCGCCGCAGTAGCAGGAGACGGGCCTGCCGTCCTGGCAGCTCGGCAGCGGGCGCGGAGGACTCGCGTTCAGATTCGTCCTACACCGCGTCGCGGCATCGCCGCAATGAAGAGCTTTGGGGTCTCGCCCAGAATGCAATCTACCCATTGAAAGGTGGGTGGATCATTCTCACGGAGACTTCGAGATGAGCGGTACGAGCGACACCAACCAGCAGCAAAGGCAGCAGCAGGAACAGCCCCAGGGCAGCGGCGGCGAATCCGGACATTCGGGCGAGGGCGCGGCCAGCGCGCTTGCCACGATGAAATCCCAGAACCGCCAGCACCGTCACCAGGCCGGCGAGGACGACAGCGCCAACCGCGCCGGGAGCGTGACGAAATGAGCGCCCCCGACGCCGATGAGACGGGCGGCCAGCTGCGTCCGTTTCCCAACACCCAGCAGCCCGCCGGCTCCGGCGAAGGCGCCCAGACCGCACTGCTCGCGCTCATCCGCAAACGCAAGCTGAGCGCGGAGCCCGACGCGGTTGCGCCCGAGAACGCGCCGCCCGCCGACGACGAGAAGCGCTGACGATTCGCGCCCCCCATCCAAAAACAGCAATTCCATTCGACGCCAGCGCCACGAAAAAGCCGGGCTCGAAGCCCGGCTGTTCCCGTCTAGAACGTCGCCTCAGCGTGCGGCGGCCTGAGCTGCGGCGCGATCCCAGGCTGCGCGCATCGCCAGCCGGGCCTCGTCGTACGACAGGCGCGCATCGCCCTTGATTCGGACCCAGTTCGCGCAAAGCGACTTCTCGGCATCGTCGTAGGTGCCGCCATTGCCGCCGTACTGCGCATAGCCGATGTAGCCCACGCAGTAGGCGGGGGCATAGTCCTCGTAGCCGAGTTCCCGGCGGAAGTACTGTTCGCCCGCATGGGCCTGCTGCCAGTACGTGTCCTGCTCCTGCGGGTTCACGTAGGCTTCCACGACGACCGTGTCTTCACCGTCGAGGTCCCAGTCCATTTCCTTGGCCATGTCGAATGCTCCGTAGTGTTCGCGTGTCTTGAATGAACGAATGGTGGCGCGGGGCGCTGCGCTGGGCCGTAGGCAACGGCGTGCGGCGCGTGTCGGAATCCGGGAGGACGCGACGCCAGCGGCGCGCTACTCGGCCGTTGACCGCGACACGCTCAGGGCCCCGCGTGTCGCCTGCGTGGCTGCGCCCGCCCCGCCGCGCGCGATACTCGGCGCACTCTGGAGGCACTCATGGACATTCACGGGAAAGTCGCGGTCGTCACCGGCGGCGCGAGCGGCATCGGCGCCGCGGCGGCGCAGCGTTTCGCGGCCGAGGGCGCGCGCGGCGTCGTGGTCGCGGACATGAACCTCGAACGCGCGCAAGGCGTCGCGCGTTCCATCGGCACGCAGGCCATCGCCGTGCAATGCGACGTGAGCCGCGAAGCCGACATCCAGGCGCTCGTTGCCGCCGCGCGCGAGCGCTTCGGGCAGGTGGACATCTATTTCTCCAACGCCGGCTTCCTCGGCAAGATGGGCGGCATCGACCTCGAGGATGCGCTGTGGGAGAAGATGTGGCAGGTCCACGGCATGGCGCACGTGTGGGCCGCGCGGGCGGTGATCCCCGAGATGACGAAGCGCGGCGAAGGCTATTTCCTCGTCACGGCCTCGGCCGCCGGACTGCTGAACATCGTGGAGACCGCACCCTATGGCGTGACCAAGCACGCGGCCGTCGCCATCGCGGAGTGGCTGCGCATCGCCTACGGCCGCCAGGGCGTGCGCGTGTCGTGCCTGTGCCCTCAGTCCGTGGCGACGGACATGACGAAGGACGGCTCGGGCTCGGCCGGCCACGACGGCGTGCTCACGCCGGAGCAGGTGGCCGAGGACATCGTGCGCGTGATGCGCGAGGAGAAATTCCTCGTCCTGCCGCACCCCGAGGTGGCGAAGTACTTCGCCATGAAAGGGCAGGACTACGACCGCTGGCTGGGCGGCATGCAGAAGCTCTACGCCCAGCACATGGGCGCGGCACCTACTTCAAAAGGCCCGTGACGCCGATCACGATGAGGTAGAGCGCCACGATGTAGTTAAGCAGCCTGGGCATCACGAGGATGAGGATGCCCGAGATGAGCGCGGCGACGGGGCCGATGTGCTGGACGTACTGCATGTGCTTGTGCTCCGGTGTTCGCGAGGTCGTCGAACACACGGTTTAACACAGCAAGCGTGGCTGCGGGGGCGGGGGCGCTCAGCCCTGCCCCGCGTTCCCGGCTTTCTCCGATTTTTCGGCTTTCTCCGTCTTCCGCACTCCGCGAACGTTCATCGCGGCGAGGATCACCTGCAGCGTGATGAGCGCCCACGCCTTCGTGTGCAAGCCCCAGGCCACCCACAGCACGTTGCTGAACAGGAAGACCCAGAAGCCGATGTTGCGGCGCCTGGGGTTGTTGGAGGCCACGAGCCAGGCCGCCAGCACGCTGGCGACCATGGCGGGCCACTGGACGAGGTCGAGGAACTCCCCCACCTCAGCCCGCCGCCTCGACGCGGCGCGCGGTCTTCTCGCCGAAGTGGAAGACGCCCGGCTCTCGCACCGGATCGACCTCCACCGGAATGTCGCTCTTCGGCGGGAAGCGCCCTTCGAGGATCAGCTTCGACAGCGGGTTCTCGATGCGCTGCTGGATCGCGCGCTTGAGCGGCCGCGCGCCGAACACCGGATCGAAGCCCACCTTCGCGAGTTCCTCCAGGGCTGCCGGCGAGACCTGCAGGTGCAGGTCCATCTTCGCCATGCGTTGCTCGAGCACGCGCAGCTGGATCTTGGCGATCTTCGCGATGTGCTGGGCGTCGAGGCCGTGGAACACCACCGTCTCGTCGATGCGGTTGAGGAACTCCGGGCGGAAGTGGTTCTTCAACTCGTCCCACACGGCTTCCTTCACGTCCGCGTACGGCCGGCCCACCATCGCCTGGATCATGTGCGAGCCGATGTTCGAGGTCATGACGATGACCGTGTTCTTGAAGTCCACGGTGCGGCCCTGGCCATCGGTGAGGCGGCCATCGTCGAGCACCTGCAGCAGCACGTTGAACACGTCGTGGTGCGCCTTCTCGATCTCGTCGAGCAGGATCACGCTGTAGGGCTTGCGGCGCACGGCTTCGGTCAGGAAGCCGCCCTCCTCGTAGCCCACGTAGCCGGGAGGCGCGCCGATCAGCCGCGCCACCGAGTGCTTCTCCATGAACTCGCTCATGTCGACGCGGATGAGATGCTCCTCGCTGTCGAACAGGAAGCCCGCCAGCGCCTTGCACAGCTCCGTCTTGCCCACCCCGGTGGGGCCGAGGAAGAGGAACGAGCCGGTCGGCCGGTTCGGGTCGGACAGGCCCGCGCGCGAACGGCGGATGGCATCGGCCACCGCGGTGATCGATTCGTCCTGGCCGACCACGCGCTCGTGCAGCTTGTCCTCCATCATGAGCAGCTTCTCGCGCTCGCCCTGCATGAGTTTCGACACGGGGATGCCGGTCGCGCGCGCCACCACTTCGGCGATCTCCTCGGCGCCGACCTGCGTGCGCAGCAGCTGCGGCTTGCCGCTCTTGCCCTTGGCGGATTCGGCGTCCTGCGCCTGCTTCAGCTGCGCTTCCAGCCCCGGCAGCTTGCCGTATTGCAGCTCGGCCACCTTGTTGAAGTCCCCCTTGCGGGTGAACTCCTCGATCTGGTGGCGCAGGCGGTCGATCTCTTCCTTGATCTGCGCGCTGCCCTGCGCCTGCGCCTTCTCGGACTTCCAGATCTCCTCGAGGTCGGCGCTCTCCTTCTGCAGGCGCGCGATCTCCTCTTCGATCAGGCCCAGGCGCTTTTGCGACGCCTCGTCCTTTTCCTTGCGCACGGCCTCGCGCTCGATCTGCAGCTGGATCATGCGGCGGTCGAGCCGGTCGAGCACCTCGGGCTTGGAATCGATCTCGATCTTGATCTTCGACGCGGCCTCGTCGATCAGGTCGATGGCCTTGTCCGGCAGGAAGCGGTCGGTGATGTAGCGGTGCGAGAGCTCGGCCGCGGCGACGATGGCCGGGTCGGTGATCTCGACGCCGTGGTGAACCTCGTATTTTTCCTGCAGGCCGCGCAGGATGGCGATGGTGGCCTCCACCGTCGGCTCACCCACCAGGATCTTCTGGAAGCGGCGCTCGAGCGCGGCGTCCTTCTCGATGTACTTGCGGTATTCGTCGAGCGTGGTCGCGCCCACGCAATGCAGCTCGCCGCGCGCCAGCGCGGGCTTGAGCATGTTGCCCGCGTCCATCGCGCCTTCGGCCTTGCCCGCGCCCACCATCGTGTGCAGCTCGTCGATGAAAACGATGGTCTGGCCCTCGTCCTGCGCGAGTTCCTTCAGCACGTTCTTCAGGCGTTCCTCGAACTCGCCGCGGTACTTGGCGCCCGCGAGCAGCGCGGCCATGTCGAGCGACAGCACGCGCTTGCCCTTGAGCGACTCGGGCACTTCCTCGGCCACGATCCGCTGCGCCAGGCCTTCGACGATGGCTGTCTTGCCGACGCCCGGCTCGCCGATGAGCACTGGGTTGTTCTTGGTGCGGCGCTGCAGCACCTGGATCGCGCGGCGGATCTCCTCGTCGCGGCCGATCACGGGATCGAGCTTGCCCTTGCGCGCGCGCTCGGTGAGGTCGATCGTGTATTTCTTCAGCGATTCGCGGTTGGCTTCCGCATCGGCGCTGTCGACCGCCTGGCCGCCGCGCACGGCGTCGATGGCGGACTCGAGCGACTTGCGGGTGAGCCCGTTCTCGCGGGCGATGCGGCCGATGTCCTGCTTGGTGTCGGCCACGGCGAGCAGGAAGAGCTCGCTCGCGATGAACTGGTCGTTGCGCTTGAGGCCTTCCTTCTCGGCGGCCTGAAGCAGGATGCCGAGGTCGCGCCCGACCTGGACCTGCTCCTGGCCCTGGACCTGGGCGCGCTTGTGCATCGCGCCTTCGGCGGCGGCCAGCAGGCCGGGCACGTTGACGCCGGCGCGCTGCAGGAGCGCGCGGGGGCCGTCCTCCTGCCGCAGCATGGCGACGAGCACGTGCTCGGGTTCGATGTAGGCGTGGTCGTTGCCGAGCGCAAGGGTCTGGCCCTCGGCCAGGGCTTCCTGGAACTTGGTGGTGAGTTTGTCGAGACGCATGTTTCTGTTTCTCCGTTGCACCGAAGGTAGGCATTGACCCGACGAATTCAAGGGTTGTTTCGATGGCGCGACTTAGAATCGGCGCATGCACATCCACCAGATGTCGGTGACCTACCTGCCGGAGCAGGACCGCATCCTCATGCGCATCAACACCACCGATGCCGAGGAGATGCGACTGTGGCTGACGCGGCGCCTGATGATGGGCCTGTGGCCGCTCCTGTCGCGCATGCTGACCGACCATCTGCTCAAGCTCGAGTCCGCGGGCGCGTCCCTGCAGACGGCGGACGACGAGCTCAGGAAGATGCTGGCCGAATTCCGCAAGGAGGAATTCCTGCGCAGCGCCGACTTCGAGACCCCGTACAACGAGACCCGCTCGAAGCTCCCCCTGGGCGAGGAGCCCCTCCTCATCACCGACGTGGACGCGACCCCGCTGCCCAACGGGCCCTTGCGGCTGTCGTTCAACGAGCGCCCGGCGAACGGCTCGCCGCGCAGCTTCCAGATGGAACTCGAAGCCAAGCTCATGCAGGGGCTGATGCACTTGCTGGAGCAGTCGCTCAATCAGTCGGGATGGCGGGACGCGTTCTCGCCGGCCGCGGCGCCGGCGGGCGAGCCCTCGGTGACCGAGGACGATCAGAGCACCGGCCTGCGCAAGCCGCGCTATCTGAACTGACCCGCGCCGGCCGGGCGGTTGCGCCCGATGGTCCGTTCGCATGTCCATCTGTAAACTGCCGAGCTTTCCACCCGATGTACAGCGATGACCCTCGTCGAACTGGCCGCCCTGCCCTGCAATCTCTGCGGCACCGACACGGTGACCGTGCTTTCGACTCGCAGCCGCAGTGGCCAGCCCCTGCGTTCGGTGGCTTGTACCGGCTGCGGCCTGGTCTGGTCCGACCCCCGCCCCCATGAAGCGAGGAAGTTCTACGAACACGACTACCGGCTCGCGTACAAGGGGACGTACAGGCCCCGCGCCCGGCACGTCCTGCGCGCCGGCCGGGTGGCGCTCGACCGGCTCGAGAAATGCGCCCGCGTGCTGGGTCCGGCCCGGCGCGTGCTCGATGTGGGCAGTGGCGGCGGCGAGTTCGCCTACCTGCTGAAGCGTCTCGGCCACGACGTGACGGGCGTGGAGCCCAACCGCGGTTATGCCGAACATTCGCGCGAGGAATACGGCCTCGACGTCCGCGTCGGCTTCGTCGGCGACGTCGGCCTGCCCGCGGAAAGTTTCGACGTCATCACGATCTGGCATGTGCTGGAGCACACGGAAGATCCCGGCGCCGTCCTGGGCCAGCTGCGCGCGGCCCTGCGCCCGGAGGGCCGCCTCGTCGTCGAAGTGCCCAACGTCGAGGCCACCTGCCAGTCGCCGCGCAGCAGCTTCCACGAAGCGCACCTCTACACCTTCTGCGCCGCCACGCTCGCGCGGCTCGGCGCCAAGGCCGGGCTGGAGCAGGTGGCGTTCGAGCGCTCCGCCGACGGCGGAAACATCACCATGATCTTCGCGCCGGCGGCTGCCTGCACGGACGGGGCGCCGGCGTTGCGCATCCCCGGCAACCACGCGCAGGTCGCGGCCGTCGTGAAGGCCCACACGTCGTGGTCGCATGCGCTCTCGGCCCACCCGTGGCGACGGGCGGCGGATCGGCTGACACGCTGGATGTCCGAGACCTGGGCCCTCAGGCGCGGCACGACAGGCAAGGCGTTGCTCGACGCCATGTATCCACCGCAAGGCGATCCCGCCACCTCCCCGCCAGCCGGGACACGACAACACACATGGGGCTGGCTGCTGGCGGCTTATGCGCTCGCGGTGGCCGCCGAGGAAGTGCTCCTCGACAACGTCGTGCCCGCCATGCAGTTCGGCCCCTCCGAAGGACTTGCCGCCTACCTGGGGCTGCAGGCGCTGGTGATCGGCACGCTCTTCCTGGCCTTCGGCCGCAAAATGCAATCGCGCCGGCAGCTCATCGCCGCGGGCGCCTGGGCGATGCCGCTTCTGGCCGTTCCCGCCATCTGCTGAGGACGCTCGCGCTCAGGCGTTTCCGCTTGGCAGCCCCCAACGCTTCAGCGCCTCGTCGTCCGCCACTCGCGCATCGACCCAGCGTTCGCCCTCGGGCGTCTGCTCCTTCTTCCAGAAGGGCGCATGCGTCTTCAGGTAGTCCATCAGGAACTCGCAGGCGCGAAAGCTCTCGCCCCGGTGCGATGAGGTGACGGCCACCAGCACGATCTGGTCCTGCGGTTGCAGCAGACCGACGCGATGGATGACACGCACGCCGCGCAGGTCGAACCGCCGGACGGCCTCGTCGACCATGCCCTCGATCGACTTCTCCGTCATGCCGGGATAGTGCTCCAGCTCCATCGAACGGACGCTGCTGCCGTCATTGCGGTCGCGCACGGTGCCGACGAAGACACAGACCGCACCCACGCCGCCGTCGCCAGCGCGCAGCGCGGCGACTTCGGCGCCGATATCGAAGTCTTCGTTGCGGATGGAAACGCGCGGGGTCATCGGGCGACTATCCCCCGGTCACGGGCGGAAAGAAAGCGACCTCGCTGCCTTCGCGCAGTTCGGCGGACTCCTGCGCCATCGTCTGGTCGAGGGCGATGCGCACGGATTTCCCGCGCGCCAGCGTCGCCGCGTACGCGCCGCCGCGGGCGATGAGCTCGTCGCGCAACGCGCCGGCCGTGGCCGCCTGCGTCTCGAACGCCTCCGCGCCCTGCCCCACGGCCTCGCGGATCGATGCGAAGTAGCGAACGGTGACTCTCACGCGAGGAGCTCCGCAAGCGGAATGAAGGACACGGTGTCGCCCAGCGCGATGGTGCGGCCGGCGGGATTGTCCACGAGGCCGTCGGCCCACGCCACGGACGTCAGCACGCCCGAGCTCTGGTTCGGGAACAGCTCCAGCGCGCCGTTGCCGTTGCGCCGCACGCGCAGGAACTCGCGGCGCCGGTCGGCGCGCGGCCACTCGAAGTGCGCGGGCATGTCCACCGCGCGCGGCGCGAGCTGCGTCGCGCCCTGCAGCTTCAGCAGGAACGGCCGCACGAGCAGCAGGAAGGTCACGAAGCTCGACACGGGGTTGCCGGGCAGGCCCATGAAATGCGCATCGCCGATGCGCCCATACGCGAAGGGCTTGCCGGGCTTGATCGCGATCTGCCAGAGATCGAGCGAGCCCAGCTGCTGCACGGCGGGCTTCACATGATCTTCCTCGCCCACCGACACGCCGCCGCTCGTGAGAATGAGGTCGCTGGACCGCGACGCATGGGCGAGCGCGCCCACCGTCGCCTCGCGGTCGTCCGGCACGATGCCGTAGTCGCTCACCTCGCATTCGAGATTGCGCAGCAGCTCGCTCAGGAAGAAACGGTTGGAGTTGTAGATCGCCCCCGGCTTCATGTCGGCGGGCGCGACCTCGCCGGGCATGACGAGTTCGTCGCCGGTCGAGAACAGCGCGACACGTGGGCGGCGCACGACCTCCAGTTCGCCCATGCCGATGCTCGCGGCGAGCCCGAGCGCGGCGGACGACAGGCGCTCGCCGCGTGCGAGCACGACGGAGCCCGCACGCACGTCCTCGCCGCTGCGGCGAATCCATTCGCCCGGCTGCGGCGTTCGCAGGAAGCGCACCACGTGCTCGCCCGCCGGCTCGGTGTCCTCCTGCATCACGATCGCATCGGCGCCGGCCGGCACCGGGGCGCCCGTGAAGATGCGCGCGACCGTGCCGGGCTCGAGCGGCTCCGGCGAGGCGCCCGCGGGAATTCGCTGGCTCACGCGCAAGGCTTCGCCGTTGGCCGCGACGTCGGCGCAACGCACCGCATAGCCGTCCATCGAACTGTTGTCGTTCGGCGGCACCTGCAGCGGCGAGACGAGGTCGCGCGCGAGCACGCGGCGGCCGGCATCGAAGGTCGAGACCGATTCGGTGCCCGCGAGCAGCTGCGCATGCGACAGCAGCTCCGCCAGTGCCTGGTCCAGGGGCCTGAGCGGCGGCCGGGTCGCGTTCATGTCCGGGCTCCGCGAAGGGCCCGCAGCGGCAGCGCCGGCCGCGATGTGACGAACGTGGGGATCACGAGTACCTTTCGGGGTCGTAGTCGAAGCGGTGGCCCTGGTCGACCAGCCACTGCGCCATGCCGTCGGCGTCGTTCAGGTCCAGCACCGGCCGCTGGGTGGGCACGGGCAGGCGCTCGGGTGTGTCGGTGGCGATGGCCACGATGAAATCGTCGTCGGGATAGCGCGCGGGCTTGCCGGCATCGCCGCGCCACACCTCGACCTTGAGCAGGTCGCTCTGCTTGAAGCCTTCGACGAGCACCCAGTCGACGCCCTCCCACAACTGCGCGATGAGCTGGTGGACGGTGAGCTCGGCCTCCTGCTCGAACTCGCGCATCAGCGCGAGACGGCGGCTGGACGCGGCGACGACCTCGAACGCGCCCGCTTCGCGGTGGCGGTAGGTGTCCTTGCCCGCATGGTCGATGTCGAAGCGGTGGTGGGCGTGCTTCACCACCGAGACGCGCAGGCCGCGCATCCTGAGCGCGGGAATGAGCCGCTCGACGAGCGTCGTCTTGCCCGATCCGGAGAAACCGGCGAATCCAACTGCCTTCATGCCGGGTTTACTTTCGTCAGTGCTGTTGCGTGTTGCCGCTAGCCGCAGTGCGCGGCGATGAATTCCTTGATCTTCGCAGCATCGGCCGCGACGACCGTCACGCGCTTGGGCAGCGCCTCGATGCCAGCGAACTTCGCCGGGCGCGGCGGCTCCTGGCCCAGCGCCTCGACGATGGTCGCCGCGAACTTGATGGGCAGCGCGGTCTCGAGCACGATCATCGGCACGCCGGGCTGCATGTGTTCGCGCGCGACCTTCAGGCCGTCGGCGGTGTGCGTGTCGATCGTGATGCCGAAGCGCGCATGCGTGTCGCGGATGGTCGCCAGGCGGTCCGCATGCGTGCTCTTGCCGGAGACGAAGCCGAACTCGCTTTTCGCGCGCGCGAAGGCGGGATCCTTGCTCAGGTCGAAGCGGCCATTGCGCGAGAGTTCGTTGCCGAACAGTTGCTTCAGGCGCGCGGCATCGCGGCCGAGCAGGTCGAACACGAAGCGCTCGAAGTTGCTCGCCTTGGAAATGTCCATCGACGGGCTCGAGGTCTCGTGCGTGTCGGCGCTGCCGCGCACACGGTAGACGCCCGTGCGGAAGAACTCGTCGAGCACGTCGTTCTCGTTGGTGGCGAGCACGAGCCGTGCAATGGGCAATCCCATCATCCGCGCGACGTGGCCGGCGCAGATGTTGCCGAAGTTCCCGGAGGGCACGGTGAAGCTCACCGCCTCGTCGTTGGCGCGCGTCGCCTGGAAGTATCCGGCGAAGTAATAGACAACCTGCGCGACGAGCCGTGCCCAGTTGATCGAGTTCACCGTGCCGATGCGGTACTTGCGCTTGAACGCGAGGTCGTTGGACACCGCCTTCACGATGTCCTGGCAATCGTCGAACACGCCCTCGACCGCGAGGTTGTGGATGTTCGCGTCCTGCAGGCTGAACATCTGCGCCTGCTGGAACGGGCTCATGCGGCCGTGCGGCGAGGTCATGAAGACGCGCACGCCCCGCTTGCCCTTCATCGCGTACTCCGCGGCGCTGCCCGTGTCGCCGGAGGTCGCGCCGAGAATGTTCAACTCCTCGCCGCGCCGCGCGAGCTCGTACTCGAACAGGTTGCCGAGCAGCTGCATCGCCATGTCCTTGAAGGCGAGCGTGGGGCCGTTGGACAGGGCTTCGAGGTAGACATCCCCGCCATCCCCGCGAACGCGGGAATCCAGGGCTTTCAGCGGAACGATCGCGTCGGTCCCGAAGACCTCCCGCGTGTACGTCTTGCGGCAGATCGCCCGCAGATCGTCCGCGGGAATGTCGTCGATGTAGAGCGAGAGGATCTCGAAGGCGAGCTCCGCGTAGGGCAGGCCGCGCCATGTCGCGAGCGTCGCCGCGTCGATGCGCGGATACGACTCGGGCAGGTACAGGCCGCCGTCGGGCGCAAGGCCTTCGAGCAGGATTTCGCAGAAGCGCTTGCGGTCGGCATGGCCGCGCGTGGACACGTAGCGCATCAGGCCAACTCTTCCTTGCGGATGCGGATGATGGGCGCCAGCACGGTCGGCAGGCCCTGCATCTGCGCGAGCGCCTCGTTCATCGTGCCTTCGCGCACGTTGTGCGTGAGCAGGATGAGGTCGGTCTGGCGCTCGCCCTCGCCCGCTTCGCGCTGCAGCATCGCGTCGATGCTGATGCCGGCCGCGGCCAGGATGCCCGTCACCTTCGCGAGCACGCCCGCCTCGTCGGCGACGCGCAGGCGCAGGTAATAGCTCGTGACGATCTCGCTCATCGGCAGCACGGGCGCATCGCTCATCCGGTCCGGCTGGAACGCGAGGTGCGGCACGCGGTGCGCGGCGTCGGCCGTATGCAGGCGCGTGATGTCCACGAGGTCCGCGATCACGGCGCTGGCGGTGGGCTCGCTGCCGGCCCCCTTGCCGTAGTAGAGCGTCGTGCCGACGGCGTCGCCCTGCACCATGACCGCGTTCATCGCGCCCTCGACGTTGGCAATGAGGCGGCTGGCCGGCACGAGCGCGGGATGCACGCGCAGCTCGATGCCCTTGTCCATGCGGCGCGCGATGCCCAGCAGCTTGATCCGGTAGCCGAGCTTCTCGGCGTAGCGGATGTCCTGGCCCGCGAGCTTGGTGATGCCCTCGACGTAGGCCTTGTCGAACTGCACCGGGATGCCGAAGGCGATGGCCGACATGATCGTCGCCTTGTGCGCGGCGTCCACGCCCTCGATGTCGAAGGTCGGGTCGGCTTCGGCATAGCCGAGGCGCTGCGCTTCCTTCAGCACCGAGTCGAAGTCGAGGCCCTTGTCGCGCATCTCGGACAGGATGAAGTTCGTCGTGCCGTTGATGATCCCCGCGATCCACTGGATGCTGTTGGCCGTGAGGCCTTCGCGCAGCGCCTTGATGATGGGGATGCCGCCGGCCACCGCCGCCTCGAACGCGACCATCACGCCCTTGGCATGCGCCGCGGCGAAGATCTCGGTGCCATGCACCGCGAGCAGCGCCTTGTTGGCCGTGACGACATGCTTGCCCGCCGCGATGGCCGACATCATCAGTTCGCGCGCGATGCCGTAGCCGCCGATCAGCTCGACCACGATGTCAATCTCCGGGTCGGCGATGACTTCGCGCGCATCCTTCACGACCTTCACGCCCTCGCCGACGACGGCGCGCGCACGCTCGAGGTCGAGATCGGCGACCACCGCGATCTCGATGCCGCGGCCGGCGCGCCGCTTGATCTCTTCCTGGTTGCGCTTCAGGACGTTGAAGACGCCGCTGCCCACGGTGCCGATGCCCAGCAGGCCCACCTTGATGGGGTTCAGATTGCTCATGAGGAATGACGCTTGCGATAGGACTCTAGGAAGCGCGCGATGCGGCCGATGGCCTCGCGCAGGTCGTCCTCGTGCGGCAGGAAGACGATGCGGAAATGCTGGTTGTCGGGATAGTTGAAGCCCGAGCCCTGCACGAGCATGACGCGCGTGGCCTGCAGCAGTTCCAGGAAGAACTGGCGGTCGTCGGCGATCGGGTACATCGCCGGATCGAGCTTGGGGAACATGTAGAGCGCCGCCTGCGGCTTCACGCACGACACGCCCGGAATGGCGGTGATCAGCTCGTAGGCCACGTCCCGCTGCCGGCGCAGGCGCCCGCCGGGCTCGATGAGCTCGTTGATGCTCTGGTAGCCGCCGAGCGCCGTCTGGATCGCGAACTGCCCCGGCACGTTGGCGCACAGGCGCATGTTCGAGAGCATCGTGAGGCCCTCGATGTAGTCGGCCGCCGGCTTCTTGTCGCCCGACACCACCAGCCAGCCCGCGCGATAGCCGCACGAGCGATAGCTCTTCGACAGCGAGTTGAAGGTCAACGTGAGCACGTCGGTCGACAGGCTGCCCATGGCGGTGTGCTTCACGCCATCGAACAGCACCTTGTCGTACACCTCGTCCGCGAGGATCACGAGCCCGTGCTTGCGGGCGATGGCGATGATCTCGAGCAGCACGGCGTCGGGATACAGCGCGCCCGTCGGGTTGTTGGGATTGATGACGACGATGCCCTTGGTGGCCGGCGTGATCTTGCGGCGGATGTCGTCGAGGTCGGGCATCCAGCCGCTTGCCTCGTCGCACATGTAATGCACGGGCGTGCCGCCCGACAGCGTGGCCGACGCGGTCCACAGCGGATAGTCGGGCGAGGGCAGCAGCAACTCGTCGCCGTCGTTGAGCAGGGCGTTGAGCGACATCGCGATGAGCTCGCTCGCGCCGTTGCCGAGGTAGATGTCGTCGATCGTGACGCCCTTGATGCCCTGCTGCTGCGTGTAGTGGGCCACGGCGCGGCGGGCGGGAAAGATGCCCTTGCTGTCCGAATATCCCGCCGCATTGGGCAGGTTGTGGATCATGTCCTGCTGGATCTCTTCGGGCGCGTCGAAGCCGAACACGGCGAGGTTGCCGATGTTCAGCTTGATGACCTTGTGGCCCTCTTCCTCCATCTGGCGCGCGGCATCCATGATGGGGCCGCGGATGTCGTAAAGGACATTGGCCAGCTTGGTCGATTTCTGGACGTTTTTCAAAGCCCCTCCGTGGGCGGTTGCACGTAGCGGAAACGTATAATTTGACCATAGTTCGACGCGGCCTCCCGCGTCGCGGCACGATTCACTTTCCACGCCACCGCCCTCGCATCCCATGCGGCTGCAGCCCGATCGCTCCGACGCCCAGACCATCAGCGCCCACGGCCCCGGCTGGGTCGGCGTCGCCTCCGAAAAGATCACGCACAACGTGGTGATCGGCTCGCGCGGCCAGCGCGTGGAGTGGGCGGGCGGGTTCGAAGCGCTGGGCCCCGAACACTTTGCGATGCTGGCCGACATGAAGGTCGAGGTGGTGATCTTCGGCAGCGGTCCGCGCCTGCGCTTTCCCAAGCCGGCCTGGATTCGGCCGCTCGTGGAAGCGGGCATCGGCATCGAGACGATGGACACGCCCGCGGCCTGCCGCACCTACAACATCCTCGCGCAGGAGGGCCGGGACGTCGCGGTGGCCCTGCTCCTCGAACAGCCGTCCTGAGGGGGACAGCGCGGAACGACGTTTCGCGATAAAATCTCGGATTGCTACGGGGGCCGCGCGGTGCCTGTGCAGCAACGCTGGCTATCTCCACGTCACCCAGAATCAGAGACGAGTATTCGACCCCATGGCGATCGTTGTCAACAAACCCCTCCCCGAATTCGAAGCGAACGCCACCGGCGGCGTCAAGGTCACCAATGGCTCGCATGTCGGCCAGATTGTGGTGCTTTACTTCTACCCGAAGGACAACACGCCCGGCTGCACGACCGAAGCGATGCAGTTTCGGGACAAGTACAAGGATTTCGTGAAGGCGGGCGCCGTGGTGTTCGGCGTGTCGCGCGACAACATGAAGTCGCACGACGACTTCAAGGCCAAGCTCGAACTCCCCTTCGAGCTCATCGCCGACACCGAAGAAAAGATGTGCCACATGTTCGGCGTGGTCAAGAACAAGATCATGTACGGCAAGAAGGTCAAGGGCATCGAGCGCAGCACCTTCCTCGTGGGCGCCGACGGCATCCTCAAGCAGGAGTGGCGCGGCCTCAAGGTGCCCGGCCACGTCGACGATGTCCTCAAGGCCGTCAAGCTGCTGAAGAAGGCCGCCTGACACAGCCCGGCCCGGCGGCTGACGTTTGGCAACAACATGGCGACGGCCGACGTTGTTCCGTCACGGTCGCTGTGCATAATGAATTCATGCCGTTGACCCCGACGCCAAGCGTCATCACCGTCAGACTCCCAGAAGCCGCCGGGCCCGCCCTGCGGCTTTTTCGTTTCCAGATTCCCCTGTCCGCGAGCACGTTCCTCCATGCCTCTTCCCCCCGCCCCTACCAAGCGCGCCGCCATGCTTTCGCCGCAGGCGTACGACGCCCCGGCCCGCTCCACGCAGAAGGCGGCGCGAAAATCGGCGGCCGTGCAGGCGGAGGCCGGACCGCGCCCTGAGGGCCCGCAGGCATCCGACGAGTTCGATCCGCGCGCGGGCGGCGGCCTGCCGTCCACCGTCTACGCGGCGGAGGACACCGAGGACCTGTTTGTCGAGGACGCCGAGGTCGACGCGCCCGCCATGCCGGCGCCCGCGGCCCGCAAGCGCGCCTCGGCCGCGCCGGTGCCCGCCAAGCGCAAGAAGTCGAACGGTCCCAAGAAGCTCTTCGTGCTCGACACCAACGTGCTGATGCACGACCCGATGAGCCTCTTCCGCTTCGAGGAGCACGACATCTTCCTGCCGATGATCGTGCTGGAGGAACTCGACGGCCACAAGAAGGGCATGACCGAAGTCGCGCGCAACGCGCGGCAGGCGAGCCGCACCCTCGACGCGCTCGCGGGTCACCAGGGCGCCGACATCGCCCAGGGCCTGAACCTCGACAGCACGGGCCACGTCGAAGCGGGCGGCTGCCTGTTCTTCCAGACCGCGCCGCTCGAGAACAAGCTGCCGAACACCTTGCCGCCCGGCAAGGCGGACAACCAGATCCTGGGCGTGGTCGCGGCCCTGCGCGACAAGCACGCGCCGCGCGAAGTGGTGCTGGTGTCCAAGGACATCAACATGCGCGTGAAGGCGCGCGCGCTCGGCCTCGCGACCGACGACTACCAGAACGACAAGACGCTCGACGACCTCGACCTGCTGTACCCCGGCTCGCTCGCGCTGCCGTCCGACTTCTGGGCGAAGCACGGCAAGACGGTGGAGAGCTGGCAGTCGGGCAGCCATACGTTCTATCGCATCAGCGGCCCCATCGTGCCGAGCTTGCTGATCAACCAGTTCGTCTACTTCGAGGCGCCCGGCGAGCCGAGCCTCTATGCGCGCGTGACCGAGATCCGCGGCAAGACGGCGGTGCTCAAGACGCTCAAGGACTTCGGCCACCTCAAGAACGCGGTGTGGGGCGTGACCACGCGCAACCGCGAGCAGAACTTCGCGATGAACCTGCTGATGGATCCCGAGGTCGACTTCGTGACGCTCACCGGCACGGCGGGCACCGGCAAGACCTTGCTGGCGCTGGCGGCCGGCCTCACGCAGGTGCTCGACGACCGGCGCTACACCGAGATCATCATGACCCGCGCGACCGTGAGCGTGGGCGAGGACATCGGCTTCCTTCCCGGCACGGAAGAGGAAAAGATGGGTCCGTGGATGGGCGCGCTCGACGACAACCTCGAAGTGCTTGGCAAGACCGAGGGCGGCGCCGGCGAGTGGGGCCGCGCGGCCACCAACGACCTGATCCGCAGCCGCATCAAGATCAAGAGCATGAACTTCATGCGCGGCCGCACCTTCCTCAACAAGTACGTGATCATCGACGAGGCGCAGAACCTGACGCCCAAGCAGATGAAGACGCTGATCACGCGCGCCGGTCCCGGCACGAAGATCATCTGCATGGGCAACCTGGCGCAGATCGACACGCCCTACCTGACCGAGGGCTCGTCCGGCCTTACCTTCGCCGTCGACAAGTTCAAGGGCTGGCCGCACAGCGGGCACATCACGCTGGCGCGCGGCGAGCGTTCGCGGCTGGCTGACTTCGCGAGCGACGTGCTCTGAGGCGTCCTGGGTCGTCAGCGGCCCGAAGCCTTCACCTCGCACGGCGGGCAGTTCTGGATGCGACTGCCCCACGGGGTGTATTTCAGGATTTTTGCAAGCCCCTTGCGGCCGCTCGCGGCACGCGCCACGAGCACGCTCGCGCCGAGCGAGCCGGCCGTGCGCACGGCCCAGTGGCGGTTGCGCCGCGTGTCCTGCCACAGCGCGATGCCGAGGGCGAGCACGAGCCAGTGCTCGCCGGGAAAGCCTTCGCGGCGCTCGTCCGCTTCGGCGATGTCCTCGACCTTGTCGCCGACGGCCTGGGCCGCGTCGCCCACCTTGTCCCCGACGACTGCGACCGCATCGTTCACGGCCTCGACGACCGCAGGCTTGTCTTCGGACTCCGCGGACGCGTCGGCCCGCTCCATTGTTTTTTCCATCGCTTGACTCCGCACCCATGAGTGGATGGCTGGAGCATCGCTCCGGGGGCGGGCGCGTCCCGTAGGAGAACTCAGCGACGCGAGCTCAGAAATCGCCGCCCGAGGCCAGGCTCTCGAACTTCGTGAGCGGCTTGATGAACGCGAGCTTGGCCGTTCCGGTCGGCCCGTTGCGCTGCTTGCTGATGATGACCTCGGCGACGCCGGGCTCCTTGGAATCCTTGTTGTAGTAGTCGTCGCGGTAGATGAACATGATGACGTCCGCATCCTGCTCGATCGCGCCCGATTCGCGCAGGTCGCTCATCATCGGCCGCTTGTCCGTGCGCGACTCGACGCCGCGCGACAACTGGGACAGCGCGATCACGGGGCACTGCAATTCCTTGGCGAGCATCTTCAGGCCGCGCGAGATCTCGCCGACGGCAGTCGCGCGGTTCTCGTCGCTCATGCCGGAAGAGGCGCTCATCAGCTGCAGGTAGTCGACGACGATCAGTCCGAGCTTGCCGCAGGTACGCGCCAGCCGCCGCGCGTTGGCGCGCAGCTCGCTCGCCGTGAGGCCGGGCGTTTCGTCGATGTGGAGCGAGATGGTGCGCAGCTTCTCGATGGCCTCCGTGAGCCGAGGCCATTCCTCGTCGGACAGCCGACCGGTGCGCAGGTGCCCCTGGTCGATGCGGCCGATGGAGCCGACTATACGCACCGCGAGCTGGCTGGCGCTCATTTCCATCGAGAAGACGGCGACGGGCAGGCCTTCGTGCAACGCGACGTGTTCCGCGATGTTGATCGCCAGGGACGTTTTTCCCATGCTCGGCCGCGCCGCGAGGATGATCAGGTCCCCCGCCTGCATCCCCGACATCATCCGGTCGAGGTCGTAGAAGCCGGTGGGCACGCCCGTGATGTCGTTCGGGTTGTCCGCCATCTCCTGCACGCGGTCCAGCAGCGAGACCACCAGGCTGTCCATGCTCTGGAAGCCCTGCTTCATCCGCGAGCCTTCCTCGCCGATGTTGAAGACCTTCTGCTCGGCCTCGTCGAGGATCTGGTCGACCGGGCGGCCCTGCGTGTTGAAGGCGCTCGTGGCGATTTCGTCCGAGGCGCCGACCAGCTTGCGCAGGATCGAGCGCTCGCGGACGATTTCACCGTAGCGCCGGATGTTGCCCGCGCTCGGCACGTACTGCGCGAGCGAGTTGAGATATGCGATGCCGCCAACCTCGTCGGCCTTGCCGAGCGCCTGCAGGTGCTCGTAGACCGTCACGACGTCCGCAGGCTTCGTCGCATTGATCAGCGCGCCGACGGCTGCGTAGATCAGGCGATGTTCGTAGCGGTAGAAGTCGCCGTCGGTCAGCAGGTCGCCGACGCGGTCCCAGGCGCCGTTGTCCAGGAGCAGGCCGCCGAGCACGCTGGCTTCTGCTTCGATGGAGTGCGGCGGGATGCGCAGTTGCGCGACCTGCTTGTCGCGGGGGAAGTCGTCGTCGATCGGGGAGAGTACTGCGGCCATGAACTCGGGATATTGACGTGCGGACCGGGAAAATGCCAGCCTGAAAGCTGGGTGAAACCTGTGGAAATCCGGTGCGCAGAAAAGGAAAAGCCGCCCTAAGGCGGCTTCTACCGACAGCGCGGTGGCAGGAGAGGTGAAAGGCCGATCAGGCCGTCTCGCCCAGCACCTGGACGTTGATGTCGACCACCACGTCCGTGTGCAGCGCGACCTGCACCGTGCTCTCGCCCACGACCTTGATCGGGCCGTTGGGCATGCGCACCTGCGCCTTGGCGACCGGGTAGCCCTGCTTGCCCAGTTCCTCGGCGATGTCGAAGTTGGTGACCGAACCGAACAGGCGGCCATCGACGCCGGCCTTCTGGGACAGCTTGACCGTCGTGCCGGCGAGCTTTTCGCCCTGCTTCTGCGACTCGGCGAGCTTGGCGGCGGCGGCCTTCTCGAGCTCGACGCGCTTGGCCTCGAACTCGGCCTTGGCGGCTTCGGTCGCACGGCGGGCGCGCTTTTGCGGGATCAGGAAATTGCGGGCGTAACCGTCCTTGACCTTGACGATTTCGCCGAGGTTACCGAGGTTAACGACTTTCTCGAGCAGGATGACTTGCATTTGTCTTTGCTCCTCAGATCTTGTGCTGGTCGGAATACGGCAGCAGGGCCAGGAAACGCGCGCGCTTGATCGCGGTGTTCAGCTGGCGCTGGTAGATCGCGCGGGTGCCCGTGAGGCGCGCCGGGATGATCTTGCCGTTCTCGGAGACGAAATCGCGCAGGGTGTCGATGTCCTTGTAGTCGATTTCCTCGACGCCCGCGACGGTGAAGCGGCAGAAGCGCTTGCGCTTGAACAGCAGCGACTGGGTGTTGCGCTTCGGACGCTTGTCCTTGTTGAACTTCTTGAACGTGGCCATGGTGTGAGCCTCTCGTGAATCTTATGAACTTTGATCTTGCTGGAATGACCGGATGTGCAGCACGGGGTGCTTGCCGTTGCGGGGCGCGGCCAGGAATCCTTCGAAACGGAATCCGGCACCGACCGCCTGCCGCGCCAGCGTTTCGGCATTCGTGCCGAAAGCCACCGCCTTCAACGCCAGCTTCACCTGCCTCGTACCGCCTGCTTCCGCAATCTGCGACTCGTGTTCGAGCAGCAGGTCGAGGGCGGGCAGTCCGGCGGGCGTGTGTCGCAGGGCCGAAGCCTCCGCGATGCGGGCGCCGAGCACGACCTGGTTTACGACTGGAACTCCGCCTGCTGGGCCTTGCGGGCCTCTTCGCGCTCGACGGTCTTCATCATCGACGACGGGCCGGTGTCGGCCTTCTTCTTCACCACGGTGAGGTGGCGCAGCACGGCGTCGTTGAAGCGGAATGCATGCTCCAGCTCGCTCATCACGGCCTGGTCGGCCTCGATGTTGATGCACAGGAAGTGCGCCTTGCCGAGCTTGTTGATCTGGTAGGCCAGCTGGCGGCGGCCCCAGTCTTCCACGCGGTGGATCTTGCCGCCGCCGGCGGTGATCATGCCCTTGTAGCGCTCCAGCATGGCCGGAACCTGTTCGCTCTGGTCCGGGTGGATCAGCAGGATGATTTCATAGTGACGCATACGACTCCTTGTGGATCGGCCGCCATGCGGGGCGACCTGGGTTTCAGCCGCCCCGCGCGTCAGGCAGGTGCGGCAAGGCAAAACCCGGCATTATACGGGGAACCGTCGAAAGGGCTTCCCATGCCAAGCAGCCTCGCGCGCAGCGTGTCCCGCATCGGATTCCGGAAGTGGTACGAGCGCCAGCTGCTGAAGAGCCACGGCCACCTCGTGCTGGGTTTCCTCGCGGCCATCGGCGTGGTCGGCAGCGTGGAGGATTTCAGCCGCCACGAGTCCGATCCCGCCCTGCTGACGCTGCTCATTCTCGCCTGCGCGTCGATCGGGGCCTGGGCGATGAACCGCTATTCGGCCATCCTGCTGCGTGCGGAGGAAGCGGCGAACCAGGCGAACTGTCCCCACTGCGGCGAATACGGGCGCTTCCGCGTCGTTGCCGAAGGCGGCGGCCGGCTCGACGTCTGCTGCCGCAAGTGCGACAAGGGCTGGTCGATCCAGGGCGACTGAGCCCCGCGCCGGGGCGCCGGCCGACGCGCACAAGAAAAAAAAGCCCCGGCAGGGCCGGGGCTCGAGGGGTCCGGGGAACGATCAGGCCATGCGGGCCGCCGCACCCTTGAGTTCCGGATAGCGCACGTGCTCCACGAGCTCCTGCGTCTTCTTGTCCGGCGCCTTGGTCAGCAGGCTCACGATGATGATCACCGCGAAGCCGAGCGGCACGCCGAACACGCCGGCCGAGATCGGCTGAATGCCGAACCAGATGTTGTCCGCCACCGGGCTCGTCACGCCGAACACGCCGCGCAGCCACGGCTGGGTGGTCGCCATGTAGTACAGCGTGATCCCCAGACCCGAAGCCATGCCCAGCGATGCGGCGATGCCGGTCGCGCGCTTCCAGAAGATGCCGAGCACCAGCGCCGGGAAGAACGACGCCGCCGCGAACGAGAACGCCGCCGAGACGAGGAACAGGATGTCCGCCGGTTTCTGCGCCGCCACCGCCGCGGCCGCGAGGGCCACGACGAGCAGCAGGATCTTCGACAGCATCACGCGGCGCGCCGTGGGCGCGTTGGGGTCGATCATCTTGTAGTAGAGGTCGTGCGACAGCGCGTTGGCGATCGTCAGCAGCAGGCCGTCCGCCGTCGAGAGCGCGGCCGCGAGGCCGCCCGCCGCGACGAGGCCCGAGATGACGTAGGGCAGGCCGCCGATGGCCGGCGTCGCCAGCACCACGATGTCCCCGCCGATGCGCAGCTCGCCCAGCTGCAGGATGCCGTCCTTGTTGATGTCCACCACCGAGAGCAGCGAGGCGTCCACCTTGTTCCAGGCCTGTATCCAGAATGGCAGCTTGTCGAACGAGGAGCCGACCACGCCGCTGAACATCTCGTACTTCACGAGCACCGCGAGCGTCGGCGCGGTGAAGTAGAGCAGGAAGATGAAGAACAGCGACCAGAACACCGACTGCCGCGCCTCCTTGACGCTCGGCGTCGTGTAGTAGCGCATCAGGATGTGCGGCAAGGCGGCGGTGCCCACCATCAGGCAGAAGATGAGCGCGAGGAAGTTTCGCCGCGACTCGTTGTACGTCTTCACCTCCGCGGGCGTTCCGTTCGGATTGCCCGAATAGATGGCGCCGTGCCTCGGCATGCCGGCCAGTGGCTTGTCGCGCGCTTCCGCGGCCGTCTTCGCCGCCGTCCACGCCTTCACCGCCGCGGCCTCGTCCTTCGGCAGTGCCGCGAGTTCCTTCTCCGCCGCCGCCACCTGCGCCGGCACCGCGTTGGCGCCCTTGAGGTCCGCGACCTTCTTCTCCGCGGCCGCGCGATCGGCCGCCAGGCCGGTCTTCGGATCCTTGATCTTCTCGCCGAGCGCCTTCGCCTGGTCGGCGAAGACCTTGCGGACCTCGAGCTCCTTCGGATCGCTGATCAGCTTGGTCTCGAGCGCCGTGACCTTCTCGAGCTGGAAGCCGTACGACAGCTGCGGCACGGGGTTGCCGACCTGCTTGATGCCCAGCCAGACGACCGGGATCAGGTACGCGATGATCAGGATGATGTACTGCGCGACCTGCGTCCAGGTAACCGCGCGCATGCCGCCGAGGAAGGAGCACACGAGGATGCCGCCCAGGCCCAGGAAGATGCCGATCTCGAACGCCACGCCGGTCAGGCGCGTCGTGATGATGCCCACGCCGTAGATCTGCGCCACCACGTAGGTGAAGGAGCAGAGGATGGCCGCCACGATGCCGATGAAGCGCGGCAGGTTGCCGCCGTAGCGCTCGCCCAGGAAGTCGGGAATGGTGAACTGCCCGAACTTCCGCAGGTAGGGCGCGAGGAACAGCGCGACCAGCACATAGCCGCCCGTCCAGCCCATGATGAAGGCCAGCCCGCTGTAGCCGGAGAGGTACAGCGTGCCCGCCATGCCGATGAACGACGCGGCCGACATCCAGTCGGCTCCGGTCGCCATGCCGTTGTAGATCGCGGGCACGCGCCGGCCGGCGACGTAGTATTCGGCCGCGTCGGTGGTGCGGCTCATGATGCCGATGCCGGCATACAGGCCGATGGTCGCGAGCAGGAAGACGAAGCCGATCCAGTCGCGGTTCATGCCGAGCTGCTCGCAGATGGCGAGCACGACCACGAACGCGAGGAAGCCGCCCGTGTAGAAGCCGTAGACCTTGGTCAGCTGCTTGCGGAATGCGCTCGACTGCGCGGCGGCCGAGCCGCCGGTGGTGGTTGCGAACATCGTTTATTCCTCCTCGGCGACGCCGTATTCCTGGTCCAGCCGGTTCATGTACCGGGCGTAGTACCAGATGATCGCCACGTACACGACGAGCGCCCCCTGGGCGCCGACCCAGAAGCTGAAGGGCCAGCCCATGAAGTTGAAGCTGAGGTCGCGGGCGAAGTAGCCCACGCCGTAGGTCACGAGGAACCAGATCGCGAGCAGAACGCCGGTGATCCTGAGGTTCTTCTGCCAGTACTCTCGATGCCGTTCGGTCAGTTGCATGCCGTTGTCTCCTGTTGTCGGGGCTCGCGCCCCACCCTCACTCCGATCGGCCCGCCGGCGTGTCGCCGGCTTGCAAGCAGGCCGCTGTCGTGCCGCTCAGCCGCCACGCGACACGGCGATGCCCGTCTCGCGTTCCAGCTGCGCGGCCACCTTCGGCTCGAACCGCTGGAGGTGGCGGATGATCTTCCGCGCCTCCTCGGGCTCCTGCCGGTTCGCATGGACCCGCGCCAGCTGGTACCAGCCGTACGGGCTCATGGGCTGCAATTTCGTGTTGCGCTTCAGCGCGTCGATCGCCTCGTCGAGGCGGCCGAAGCGGATCAGGACGAGCCCGAGGCCGTACCAGGCCCGGTCGAGCTCGGGGCTCAGTTCGGTTGCGCGGCGAAACGCCGCTTCGGCGCCGGCATGGTCCTCGCGGGCCTCCAGCAGATAGCCGAGGTTGAACCAGTGCGCGCCGACTCCCGGCCAGGACTCGACCAGCGCGCGGTGCGCGGCCAGCGCCTCGTCGGGGCGACCGAGCTGCGCGAGCACGTGGGCGCGGCTCGCCATCGCATGGGCGTCGCCGGGGAACTCGCGCAGCATCGCATCGAAGACCGCCAGCGCGGCGGTCTCGCGCCCGAGCAGCAACTGCAGCACGGCGCGCCACTTGAAGCCGGCCCAGCGCAGGCGCTGCGTCACTTGCACAGATGCACTCCGATGCGAACGCAAATGTCGATCTTCGCGATGGTGGCCGCGAGCCACACGAAGACGAGCACGAGGAAGGCCACGAGGGGCAGATGCCGGTCGAGCACCACCTTGGGCGAGATGAGCCGCGCGCCGGTCACGAGCGGCCGCGTCAGCACGCCGAAGAGCTGGTAGACGAGGTTGCCTTCGCGCTTGGCCCCCGCGAGCAGGCCGAGCACCCATTGCCCCGCGAGCGCCATCAAGGCGATCTCGGCGAGCGTCTTCACGATCTCGACAGCGAGCAGCACCCTCGTCTCCTCTGCGGCAACTCCGTGCCTGCGGGCATGGTCTTAACGAAAACTTACGGAGAACTGACCCGCCGCTGACCGGCCTCTGCTTCTCGGCGCAAACCCTGCTGGGGATTACCCTCGGGCCGGCGGGTGCCCCGCCCCACGTACACTGAGCCGCGACCATGCCGGAATCGACCGCGATTTATCGGAAGACGGCCAGAGGACAGCAGGCCATCGCCACGCGCGATGCGGCGATTCCGCCGCGCGCGCGATCGCTGCTCATCGTGGTCGACGGCCGCAAGTCCGCGGAGGAACTCCACAAGTTCGCCCTGGCCCTCGGCGACGAGAAGAGTCTCGCCTTCCTCGAAGACAACGGCTATGTCGAGCAGGTCGGCGCGAACGCGCCCTCGCCGGCCGCCGGAGCATCACCGCTGCCGCCGCCGGCACCACCGGCAACTTCCGTGGCACCTCCTTCCAGCCCCGTCGTGCCGCTGCGCGAAGCCCAGCGATTCGCCGTGCGCCGCCTGATCGATGCGCTCGGACCGGGGGCGGAGACGGTGTGCATGAAGATCGAGTCCGCGCGAAACGCCGCGGACTTCGGGGCGGCGATCGAGCAGGCGCAGCGACTGATGCGCGGCTTCAAGGGTGATGCGGCGGCCGACGAATTCCTGCGCGAACTCGAGACCCGCCGACCGGGTTGACGCGCGGGACGTCCGGCACGACGCTCAGCGCATCGCCCGCGCGCGATGCGCCGCGACTCGGCTCGAGACGAGACTGCCCACAATGCCCGCCACCAGGCCCGCGGCCACACCGAAGACGCCGGCCGACGCGGGCAGGATCCCGAACCACAGGCTCGGCTCCGGCATTCGCAGCAGCGCGCGGACCGACGGCGCATTGGCCAGCATGTAGTACACGGTGACCGCAAGGCCGCACAGCATCGCGCAGACCGCGCCCGTGCCCGTGGCGCCCCGCCAGAAGATCCCGAGCACCATCGCCGGCACGAAGCCTGCGGCGGCGAGCGAGAACGAGGCCGAGACGAGCGAGAGGATCTCCGCCGGCTTGAGCGTCGCGACGAGCGCCGCGACCAGCGCCACCGCCAGCAGCGCGAACTTGGAGAGGATCACGCGCTGCTCGTCCGTCGTGTGCTGCGCGATCTCGCGGCCATAGATGTCGCGCACGAGCGCATTGCTGATCGTGAGCAGCAGGCCGTCGGCGGTCGACAGCGCGGCCGCGAGCCCGCCCGCGGCGACCAGGCCGGAGACCACATAAGGCAAGCCGCCGATCTCCGGCGTCGCGAGCATGATGATGTCGGCGCCCAGCCGGATTTCGCCGAACTGCAGCCGGCCGTCGCCGTTGACGTCGGTGACCGAGATCAGCGAAGGGTCCACCTTCGCCCACTGCACGATCCATGCGGGCAGGTTGTCGAAGCTGCTGCCCACGAGCTGCGACATCACCTCGTACTTCACGAGCACCGCAAGCGCGGGCACGCTCAGGTACAGCAGGCCGATGAAGAAGAGCGCCCAGCCCACGGAGTAGCGCGTCTCGGACACCGAGGGCGTGGTGTAGAAGCGCGTGAGCAGGTGCGGCAACCCCGCAGTCCCGAGCATGAGCACGAAGACGAGCGCCAGGAAATTCAGGCGGGACCGGGAGAAGGCCTGTTGTTCCTCGGGCGTGCCGTCCTGGCGGCCCGCGAAGGGCTGGCCGTGGGGCGGCAGGCCGCCGAGCGGCCGCGCGCGCTCCAGGCTCTCGTTCATCAGGCGCGTCCAGAGCTCGCGCGCCCCATCCGCGTCCTTCGGCAGCGCGGCGAGTTCCTTGTACGCGGCGACGACCCGTGCCGAATCCGCGTCCTGCTGCTTGAGCATGCGGATACGCTCCTGCGCGGCGGCACGTTCGCGCTGGAGCGCGGCCTCGGCCTCGGACAGCCACGACTGGTACACCGCGGCGCGGCGGCGGAACTCGGCCTGCACCTGCTTTTCTTCCGGCGAATCGATGAACGCCTTCTCGAGCTGTTCGATCTTGCGCAACTGCTCGCCATACACGAGCGGCGCCAACGGATTGCCCAGTTGCTTGTAGGCGAGCCAGGACACGGGGATGAGGAAGGCCAGCAGCATCACCACGTACTGCGCCACCTGCGTCCATGTGATTGCGCGCATGCCGCCGAGAAAGGAGCACAGCAGCACGCCGCCGAGCCCCAGCAGGATGCCGATCTCGAACTGCACCCCGGTGAGGCGCGAGGCGATCAGGCCAATGCCGTAGATCTGCGCGACGACATAGGTGAACGAGCAGAGGATCGCCGCGAAGGCCGCGATCAGACGGGGCCAGTGGCCGCCGAAACGCGCTTCGAAATAGTCCGGCACCGTGTACAGGCCCATCGCGCGCAGGTAGGGCGCGACGAGCAGCGCGACGAGGCAGAACCCGCCCGTCCATCCGAGCACGTACGCGAGCCCGCCCGGCTGCGTGGGCGTGCCGGAGAAGCCCTGGAGGTAGAGCCCGCCCGCGAGGCTGATGAACGAGGCCGCGCTCATCCAGTCGGCCGCCGTGGCCATGCCGTTGAACAGGGGCGGGATGCGCCGGCCGGCGACGTAGTACTCCTCGGCGTCGCTGGTGCGGCTATGGATGCCAATGGCCGCGTACATCATCACCGTCGCGAACAGGAAGAAGGGGCCGAGCCACTGGCGCGAGAGACCCAGCTGCTCGGCCCAGGCGAGGCAGCCGAGCACGATGCACAGGCCCATGACATACCGGGCCAGGATGCGCGCGAGGCGTCGCTTGTAAGCCGCGTAGTCTCCGGGTGGGGCCATCCTCTGCTGTTGCGCTCCTCGGGCGACATCATCGCACCGGGGGGCGTCTGGGCGGCAGAGGGTTATCCGCGAGGCAGCCCTCTCCCGCGGCGCGGGAGAGGGACAAGAACTAGCGCGACGCCAGCTGCTGCCAGGTGGCGATCACGCTGTCGGGATTCAGCGAGATCGAGCCGATGCCCTCGTCGGCCAGCCAGGCCGCGAAATCGGGATGGTCGCTGGGCCCCTGGCCGCAGATGCCGACATACTTGCCCTGCTTGCGGCACGCGGCGATGGCGCGCGAGAGCATCGCCTTCACGGCCGGGTCGCGCTCGTCGAAGTCGGCCGCGAGCAATTCGAGCCCGGAATCGCGGTCGAGGCCCAGCGTGAGCTGGGTGAGGTCGTTCGAGCCGATGGAGAACCCGTCGAAGTATTCGAGGAATTCGTCGGCGAGGATCGCGTTGCTCGGCACCTCGCACATCATGATGAGCTTCAGGTCGTCCTTGCCGCGCTCCAGGCCCTGCCCGGCCAGCAGTTTCGTCACGCGGTCGGCCTGGCCGAGCGTACGCACGAAGGGCACCATGACCTGCACGTTCACGAGGCCCATCTCGCCGCGCACGCGCCTGAGCGCCTCGCACTCCATGGCGAATGCCTCGCGGAAATCCTCGCTCACATAGCGCGCCGCGCCGCGGAAGCCGAGCATCGGGTTCTCTTCTTCCGGCTCGTAGCGGCTGCCGCCGATCAACTTGCGGTATTCGTTGCTCTTGAAGTCGGACAGTCGCACGATCACCGGCTTCGGCCAGAACGCCGCGGCGATCGTCGCCACGCCCTCGGCGACCTTGTCGACGTAGAACGCGCGCGGCGACGCATGGCCGCGCGCCACCGACTCCACGGCCTTCTTGAGGTCGACGTCGATGTTCGGGTACTCGAGGATCGCCTTCGGGTGGACGCCGATGTTGTTGTTGATGATGAACTCGAGGCGCGCGAGGCCCACGCCTTCGTTGGGCAGCTGCGCGAAGTCGAAGGCGAGCTGCGGGTTGCCGATGTTCATGCAGATCTTCACCGCGATGGGCGGCATTTCGCCGCGCTGCACTTCGGTGATCTCGGTCTCGAGCAGGCCGTCGTAGATGAAGCCGGTGTCGCCCTCGGCGCAACTCACGGTGACGAGCGTGCCGTCCTTCAGCCGCTCGGTCGCGTCGCCGCAGCCCACCACCGCCGGAATGCCGAGCTCGCGCGCGATGATGGCCGCGTGGCAGGTGCGCCCGCCCCGGTTGGTGACGATGGCGCTCGCGCGCTTCATCACGGGCTCCCAGTTGGGATCGGTCATGTCGGTGACGAGCACGTCGCCGGCCTGCACCTTGTCCATTTCGTTCAGGCTGTGGACCAGGCGCACGGGACCCGTGCCGATCTTCTGGCCGATGGCGCGGCCCTCGGCGAGCACCGCGCCGCGCCCCTTGAGCTTGTAGCGCGTCTCGGCCTTGCCCTGCTGCTGGCTCTTCACCGTCTCGGGCCGCGCCTGCAGGATGTAGAGCTTGCCGTCCACGCCGTCCTTGCCCCACTCGATGTCCATCGGGCGGCCGTAATGCTCCTCGATCACGAGGGCATAGCGCGCGAGCTGTTCCACGTCGTCCTGGGACAGGCAGTAGCGGTTGCGCTGTTCGAGCGGCACGTCGATGGTCTTCACCAGCTTGCCGCCGGCGGCCTTTTCCTCGGCCGAGGCGAACACCATCTGCTCGAGCTTCGAGCCGAGGTTGCGGCGGATCACCGCGCGCTTGCCGGCGCGCAGCATCGGCTTGTGGACGTAGTACTCGTCCGGGTTCACCGCGCCCTGCACGACGGTCTCGCCCAGGCCGTAGCTCGCGGTGAGGAAGACGACGTCCTCGAAGCCGGACTCGGTGTCGATCGTGAACATGACGCCGGCCGTGCCGAGGTCGGAGCGCACCATGCGCTGCACGCCCGCCGACAGGGCGACGTCCGCATGCGCGAAGTTCTTGTGGACGCGGTAGCTGATCGCGCGGTCGTTGTAGAGCGACGCGAAGACTTCCTTCATCTTGTGCAGCACCTCGTCGATGCCGGTCACGTTGAGGAAGGTCTCCTGCTGGCCGGCGAACGATGCGTCGGGCAGGTCCTCGGCGGTGGCCGAGGAACGGACGGCGAAGCTCGCCCGGGGGTCGCCCGCGCTCAGCGTCGCGAAGGCCGAACGGATCGCCTCTTCCAGGTCCTTCGGAAAGGGCTGCGCCTCGACCCAGCCGCGAATCTCGGCGCCGGCGGCGGCGAGCGCGCGGACGTCCTCGGTGTCGAGCGCGTCGAGCTTGGCGTTGATCCGGTCGGCGAGACCGTCGTGGGCGAGGAACTGGCGGAAGGCGTGGGCGGTGGTCGCGAAGCCGGTGGGCACGCGCACGCCCTGGGGCAGCTGGGAGATCATCTCGCCGAGGCTGGCGTTCTTGCCGCCGACCGCCTCGACGTCGGTCATTCTCAGGTTCTCAAAGGGTACGACCAGGGCGGCCGGTGCGAAGAGGGCAGACATGAAAAAGCTCCAGAAGTTGAAACCGGGTCGGCGCCGCAGCGCAGGGACGCACGCGGGCCGGCCAACCTGCTTTGTGGTTGTGCTTGTGGGCGGTGGCGGGGCATGGGGGCGGGGCGTCCGTGAATTCGGGGGTATCCGGAATTCGGATAATGGCTGAATTGTACGGATTCGGGTCCCGATTCATGCACACGCGCACGGTCTTCTTCATCTCCGACGGCACCGGCATCACGGCCGAAACCTTCGGCAATGCCATCCTCGCCCAGTTTGAATTCAAGCCGCGCCACGTGCGGCTGCCCTTCATCGACACCGTGGACAAGGCGCACCAGGTGGTTCGCCAGGTGAACCACACCGCCGAAGCCGAGGGCCGGCGGCCCGTCGTCTTCACCACGCTCGTCAACGTCGAGGTGCTCCAGGTCATCGAGCAGGGCTGCAAGGCGATGGTGCTCGACATGTTCGGCACCTTCGTGCGGCCCCTCGAGATCGAGCTGGAGATGAAGTCGAGCCACCGGGTCGGCCGCTTCTCGGACGTGAGCAAGAGCAAGGAATACCACGACCGCATCGAAGCGATCAACTACAGCCTGGCGCACGACGACGGCCAGTCCAACCGCGACATGGAGCACGCCGACGTGATCCTGGTCGGCGTGAGCCGCAGCGGCAAGACGCCGACGTCGCTGTACCTGGCCATGCAGTACGGCCTGAAGGCGGCGAACTACCCCCTGATTCCCGACGACTTCGAGCGCAGGCAACTGCCGCCCGCGCTGGCGCCGCACCGCCGGAAGATCTTCGGCCTCACGATCCAGCCGGAGCGGCTTGCGGAAATTCGAAACGAGCGGCGACCGAACTCGAAGTACGCCGCGCTCGACAACTGCCGCCATGAGGTCGCCGAAGCCGAGGCGATGATGCGGCGAGAAGGCATCCGGTGGCTGTCGACGACCACCAAGTCGATCGAGGAAATCGCCACGACCATCCTGCAGGAGATCCGGCCCGAGCGCCTGGACTACTAGGAGTGTGGGCGACAGAAGGGAGTGGCGCGCCCCGGACCGGGACGGGGGCGACCCCTTCCGCGAATGTCCCCCGTCGCGCGCGTGCGCGCTCCTCCTCCTTTACTTCGCTGCAGGGGCCACCCCCATCCCGGTCCTCGAA
>NZ_JBFWNP010000031.1:0-63754 GCF_050250995.1 Ramlibacter sp. | reverse complement strand
TCCAGCTGCGTGATCGCCTGCGACACCGCGGCCTGGCTCATGCCAAGGCGCGTGCCGGCGGCGCTCATCGTGCCGTCGGCGGCGACGGCCACGAAGATTTCCACGAGCCGCAGGCTGACGCGGGACGCGGCGGCCGTGTTCAGAACGTCTCCAGCCCCGCGACGGTGGTGCGGTGAAGCAGCCGGCGCTGCGGCAAGGCATAGTCGCCCACCGCCAGGTGCTGGCTGGAGCAGTTGTCCCAGATCAGGACGTCGCCGACGGCCCACTGGTGCGCATACACGTTTTCCTCGCGAACGCACCAGTCGCCGAGCTCCCCGATGAGCGCATCGCCGTCCTCCTGCGACATGCCCTCGATGCGTCCCGTTGCCGCGCGCGTGACGTATAGGCACTTCTCGCCCGTGAAGGGATGCGTGCGCACGACCGGGTGGATCGCCTCGCGCTTCTGCGCTTCGGTGAGCGGCGGGCGGTTCTTCGCGGCGTTCTCCGCATGCATGCGCGCGTAGACGTTGGCGAGCGAGTTCGCGCCGCGCAGGCCTTGCAGGCGCTGCTTCATCGCCTCGGGCAGTTGCGCGTAGGCATGCGCGGTATTCGCGAACAACGTGGCGCCGAGCGGCTTGCCGTTGGCGTCGTGCGGAATCTCCAGCGCGTAGAGCATCGAATACAGGTTCGGCTTCGGCAGGAAGTGGCCGTCGGCATGCCACACGCGGCCCGCGTCGACCATGCCGATCGGCTTGCCCGCATCGTCGAGCACGTTGGACACGCGCACGAGTTCGGAATAGCCGGGCACGAGGTACTGGGGCAGCACATGCGGCTCGAGCGTGCCGAAGTGGCGGCTGAACGCGATCTGCTGCTCGGGCGTGATGCGCTGGTTGCGCAGCACCACCACCTTCCATTCGTGCAGCGCATCCAGGATCTTCTTCATCGTGGCCTCGGACACGCCCCGCGCGATGTCCACGCCACGGATCTCCGCGCCCGCGGGCTTGCCGCTGGGCACGACCTCGAAGGTCTCGGTGCGGTCGAGTTCGGTCGTCGTCATGCCGCTCACTCCGCCTTGACGTTGGCTTCCTTGATGACCCTCGACCACATCGCGGTGTTCTGCCGGATGTAGCTCGCGAATTGCTCGGGCGTCTCCGCCGTCGCCTCCAGGTCCATCGTCGCGAAGCGCTTCTTCATCTCGGGCGAGCCGAGGATCTTGTTGATCTCCGCGTTCAGGCGCGACGCGATCGCGGGCGGCAGCCCCGGCGGGCCGAGCACGCCGTACCACGACACGACCTCGAAGCCGGGAATCGTCTCGCCGATGGCGGGCACGTCGGGCGCCGTCGCCATGCGCTTCTTCGACGTCACGCCCAGCACCTTGAGGCGGCCGCGCTCGGCCTGCGCCATCGAGCTGCTGAACGCGCCGAACATGAAGGTGACCTGGCCGGAGATGAGGTCGATCTCGGCCGGCGCCCCGCCCTTGTAGGGCACGTGCGTCGCCGAGAAGCCCGCCATCGTCTTGAACATCTCGGCGGCGAGGTGGTTGGAGCCGCCCGCGCTCGGCGAGGCGTAATTGAGCTTGCCGCCCTGCGCCTTGCCGTAGTCGACGAGTTCCTTCACCGTTTTCACCGGCACCGAGTTGCCGACCACGAGCGCCTGCGGGCCTTCGGCCATCTTGGCGATGGGCGTGAAGTCCTTCAGCACGGAGTACGGCAGCTTCGCGAGCAGCGTTTCCTGGATCGTGAGCGGCGTCGATCCGAACAGCAGCGTGTAGCCGTCGGGCGCGGCCTTCGCCACGAAGTCGGAGCCGATCACGCCGCCCGCGCCGGCCTTGTTGTCGACGATGACGGTCTGGCCGAGCGCTTCGCCGAGCGGCTGCGCGAGCGAGCGGGCCAGCACGTCGAGCGGGCCGCCCGGCGGATAGGCGACGACGAGCCTCACGGGGCGGTTCGGGTACGCGCCCTGCGCGAACGCGGGCGCGACGGATGCGGCGAGCGCCAGGGCGGCGAGGCCGCCGAGCACGTGGCGTCGAAGTGCGCGAGCTTGCATGATGTGTTCTCCTGCGATGCGTTTCAGACGGGCACCGGTCCCGCGATGCCGGCACGGTGCAGGCGGCGCGGAATGTCGCCGTAGTCGAACACGGCGAGGTGCTGCACGGCGCAGTTGTCCCACACGATCAGGTCGCCCTTGCGCCAGGTGTGGCGGTAGTGGAACTCGGGCTTCTTCACGTGCTCGGTGAGGAAGTCGAGCAGCTCCGCGCCCTCTTTCTCCGGCAGGCCGACGATCTGGCTCGTGTGCCCTTCGGTCACGAAGAGGCACTTGCGGCCGTTCACCGGATGCCTGCGCACGATGGGATGCTCGACGTCGGGCAGCGCGTCGCGCTGCTGCGCGGTGAGCGGCGCGCGCTTGAGCTGGCCCTTCGCCCGCTTCTTCTCGATGTGCGCGGTGAAGCTGTGGACGGCCGGACGGCCATCGATGACCTGCTTCACGTCGTCGGGCAGCGCGTCGTAGGCGCCCCACGCGCTGGAGAACACCGTGTCGCCGAGCGCCTTGCCATCCCGGTGCGGGATCTGCAGGCCGTAGAGCACCGTGTACATGTCGGGCGTCTTCAGGTACGAGCCGTCGGTATGCCACAGCATGCCGGCGTCGGCGATGCCGATGTGCTCGCCGTCCTCGCGCTTGAGATTCGAGACGATTGACAGCGCCGGCACGTCGGCCACGCCGTAGCGGTTGTAGAACGAGGTGCGCAGCTCGCCGAAGTGCGAGGCGAATTCCTGCTGCTGCTGCGGCGTGATGTCCTGGCCGCGCAGGACGATCACGGAATACTTGTGCAGCGCGTCGCGCATGAACTCGTAGTCGCTCTCGCTCGGCGACGACGCGACGTCGATGCCGGTGATCTCCGCGCCGATGGGGGCCGGCAAAGGGGTGGCGGTGCGCCGTGCTTCCGTGACTTGCATGGGTCGGTGTTCCTCGTGGGGCTTACATCGCGGCCGCGGTGGCGGCCGTGGCCACGGCGCGCGCGGGCTCGGGCGTGTTGCGGGTGAATTCGGTCTTGCGGATGCCGTCCGCTTCGTCGGGGTCGTAGTACTGCCCCGTGACCGGCGCGAACAGCGTGCAGCGCTGCAGCACGCGCAGCTGCGTCGGGTCGTAGTCCTGCACCGCGAAATGCATCGTGCAGCGGTTGTCCCACATCAGCACGTCCTGCGGCTTCCACTTGTGGCGGAAGGTGAACTCGGGTCCGGTGGCGAACTCGTTGAGGAAGTCGATGATGGGCCGGCTCTCGCGTTCGGTGAAGCCGACGAAGTGCTTGAGGAAGCCGCCGGCGAACAGGCCCTTGCGGCCCGACTCCGGATGCGTCTTCACCACCGCATGCACCACCGGCGGATAGTTGCGCTTGCGCTCGGCCTGCACCTCGGGCGTGTAGCGGTGGAAGTCGGGCGCGCCGCTCACGTCATGCACGCCCTGCAGGCCGTCGACGAGCTTCCTCATGTTCGGCGACAGCGCCTCGTAGGCGCGGTACATGTTGGCGAACATCGTGTCGCCGCCGATGGGGGGAAGCTGCAGCGCATGCAGCCAGCTCGCCGTCGCCGGCCGGTTGGCGAACGACATGTCGGTGTGCCACTTGTCGGCCACCAGCGTCATGAGCTTCTTGCCGCCGATGGTCTGCGGCTTGTTCGAAACGATGTTCACTTCCGGGAAGTCGGGCCGGTTCCACAGCGGACGGTTGCGGTGGTCGTCGAGCGGGCCGAAGCGCGAGCAGAACGCGATCTGCTGGGCCGGCGAGAGGCTCTGTCCGGGGAAGCACAGCACGAGGTGCTCGACCCAGGCTGCGCGAATGGCCGCGATGGTCACGTCGTCGAGCGGCTGGCTCAGGTCGACGCCGCGGATCTCGGCGCCGAGGGCGTAGGAAAGGGGATGGATTTGCATCGGCAGGTCCTCAATCGGCGCGCGCACCGGAGATCTTCACGATTTCGCCCCAGCTCGCGCGCTCCTTCACGAGCGTCTGGCGGAACTGCTCCGGCGTGTTGCCCACGGCCTCGCTGCCGCCCGCGGCGAGCTTCTGCTGCACGTCGGGACGCGCCGCGATCTTGGCGATGGCGGTCTGCAGCCGCTCCACCACGTCGCGCGGCAGGCCCGCCGGGCCGACGAGGCCCGCCCAGGTCTCGGCGACGTAGTCGCGCACGCCGGCTTCGGCGATCGTCGGCACGTTGGGGAAGGCGGCCGAACGCTTCGCCGACGTGACCGCCAGCGCGCGCACCTTGCCGTCCTTGATGAGCGGGGTGGCCGTGCTCAGCGTGTCGAACATGCCGTGGATGTGGCCGGCCATCACGTCGGTGGTCGCGAGCGAGGTGCCCTTGTACGCCACATGCACGATGTTCGCGCCGGTGCGCGCCTTCAGCATCTCGAGCGAGAGGTGCGCGAGCGTGCCGTTGCCGCCGCTGCCGAAATTCAGCTTGCCGGGCTGCGACTTCGCGAGCTCCACGAGTTCCTGCACCGTCTTCGCGGGCAGGTTGGGGTTGACCTGCAGCACCATCGGCCCGGTCGACACGATGGAGATGTGCGTCAGGTCCTTCTCGGGGTCGAACGGCATGTTGCGGTACAGCGCCGGATTGATCGTCAGCGTGCCCGCCGAGACCATGACGAGCGAGTACCCGTCGGCCGCCATGCGGGCGACCTGCTCGGTGCCGGTGTTGCCGTTCGCGCCCGGACGGTTCTCGACGACGAAGGGCTGGCCGAGCTCTTCGGTGAGATGCTGGGCGAAGAGGCGCGTGGTCACGTCGAGGTTGCCGCCGGCCAGGTAAGGCACGACGATGCGCACGACTTTCTGCGGATAGCGTCCGGCCTGCGCGAATGCGGCCATCGGCGAGAGCGCCGCGCCCGCGCCGAGCGCGACGGCGGTGGAGAGGAATTGCTTGCGGTCCATGGGGTGTCTCGGGTTCGTTGTTGATTCAGGCCTCGTCGTCGAACGCGGCGTCCTTCACGATCGGTTCGAGCTTTTCGAACGCAGCGGCCGAGCCGGTGAGGTCCCACAGGGACTTGCCCCCGGCGATCTCGCGCGCGACCTCTTCCTCGCGGCGCATCTTGGCTTCCGCGCCCGCGATCGCCTTCTCGACGTGCCTGCGCTCGACGACGAGCACGCCGTCCCCGTCGGCCGTCACGAGGTCGCCGGGCCGCACGACCACGTCGCCGCAGACCACGGGCACGTTGACGCCGCCGAGCTTGCCCTTGTCGGCATGCATGGGCGACACCAGGGTGGCCCACACGGGGAAGCCGAGTTCGGCGACCGTGTCGACGTCGCGCACGTTGCCCTGCACCACGATGCCGGCCAGGCCGCGCTTCATGGCGAAGCGCGTGGCGAGGTCGCCCCACACCGCGCCCGAACCCTCGCCCTGGCAGACGACGACGAGCACGTCGCCGGGCTGCGCGAGGCTGAGCGCGCGGTGCATCATGAGGTTGTCTCCCGCGCGGCAGAACGCGGTGATGGCGGGGCCGACGGCGCGGCCGGCGGTGACGCGCCGCATGCGCGGCGACATGAGGCCGGCGTACGAGAGATGGCCGGTGCTCTCGTGCAGGTCCGCGACCGTGACGGCGCGCGCGCGTTCGACGAGCTCGGGCGCGACGCGGTTGACGCGCAGGTAGACGTGGGCGGGGGTGGAGTCCATCACTTATATTAACTATAAGAACAGGGGGCCGCAAGGCGGGGAACCCGAGCCCGGCCGTACGCGCGGCGGCGCCGGGGTTACCATTCGAGCGTCATGGACGCCCTGCTCCTCGCGCGGATCCAGTTCGCCTTCACCATCTCGTTCCACATCGTCTTCCCTGCGCTGACGATCGGCCTGGCGAGCTACCTCGCCGTGCTGGAGGCGCTGTGGATGAGGACGCGCGATCGCGAGTACCTGGACCTTTTCAATTTCTGGAAGAAGGTGTTCGCCGTCGCCTTCGGCATGGGCGTCGTCTCCGGGCTCGTCATGGCCTACCAGTTCGGCACGAACTGGAGCGAGTTCTCGAAGTTCGCGGGCGGGGTCACCGGCCCCTTGCTGGCGTACGAGGTGCTCACCGCGTTCTTCCTCGAAGCCGGCTTCCTGGGCGTCATGCTCTTCGGCATGCGCAAGGTGGGTCCCGGCCTTCACTTCTTCGCCACGCTCATGGTCGCGCTCGGAACGCTCGTCTCCGCCACGTGGATCCTTGCCTCCAACAGCTGGATGCAGACGCCGCAGGGCCACGCCATCGTCGACGGGCGCGTGGTGCCGCTCGACTGGTTCGCGATCGTCTTCAATCCCTCGTTTCCGTACCGGCTCGTCCACATGGTGCTCGCGGCCTTTCTCGCCACCGCGCTGTTCGTGGTCGCCAGCGCCGCCTGGCATCTGCTGCGGGGCAACGACAACGGCCCGATCCGCAAGATGATGGCGATGGGCCTCGGCATGCTGGTGCTCGTCGCGCCGCTGCAGGCCTTCGTCGGCGACCTGCACGGATTGAACACGGCGAAGCACCAGCCCGCGAAGCTCGCAGCGATCGAAGGGCACTGGGAGAACCATCCGGGCCAGGGCGTGCCGCTGCTGCTCTTCGGCATCCCGGACATGGAGGCGGAACGAACTCGCTACCCGGTTGCCGTGCCGAACCTCGGCAGCCTGCTGATCACGCACACCTGGAGCGGGCAGTTCCCCGGCCTGAAGGAATTCCCGAAGGAAGACCGGCCCAATTCGCTCATCGTCTTCTGGAGCTTCCGCGTGATGGTGGGGCTCGGCATGCTGACGATCCTGCTCGCGGCCGCAGGGGTGTGGTTGCTGCGCGGCGCGCGCGTCTACGCCTCGCGCGCCTACTTGCGCTTCGCGCTCGCGATGGGGCCGGCGGGGCTCGTCGCGATCCTCGCCGGCTGGATCACCACCGAAGTCGGCCGGCAGCCGTGGGTGATCTACGGCATCATGCGCACGGCCGACGGCGTGTCCGCGCACAGCGCGGCGCAGGTCGGCTTCACGCTCGCGCTGTTCGTGGTCGTGTATGCGCTCGTATTCGGCACGGGCACCGTGTACCTGCTGCGCATCGTGGGCAAGGGGCCGGAGATCGGCGAGAGCGAGATTCCCGACGGCGGCGCGGGCAAGAAGCGCCAGCCGATGCGGCCGATGTCGGCGGCGCCGGAGCGCTTCGACGAGCTCGAAGCGGAAGCGCCTTCCCCATCCGGAGGCCGTGATGAACGTTGACCTGCCCCTCGCCTGGGCCGTCCTCATCCTCTTCGGCGTGATGATGTACGTGGTCATGGACGGCTTCGACCTCGGCATCGGCATCCTCTATCCGTTCCACGCGGACAAGGCCGACCGCGACGTGATGATGAACACGGTCGCGCCCGTGTGGGACGGCAACGAGACCTGGCTCGTGCTCGGCGGCGCGGGGCTCTTCGTCGCGTTTCCGGTCGCGTACGCGGCGATCCTGAGCGCGTTCCACCTGCCGCTCATCTTCATGCTGGTGGGCTTGATCTTCCGGGGCGTGGCCTTCGAGTTCCGTTTCAAGGCGTCGGAAGGCCGCCGTCATTTCTGGGACGCCTCGTTCGCCGGCGGCTCCTACGTGGCGACCTTCTTCCAGGGCGTGACGCTCGGCGCGTTCCTGCAGGGCGTGCCGATGCAGGACGGCAAGTTCGTCGCGGGCGCATTCAGCTGGTTCGCGCCGTTCCCGCTCTTCGTCGGCCTCGGCCTGATCGCGGCCTATGCGCTGCTCGGCGCGACGTGGCTCGTGATGAAGACCGAGGGGCCGTTGCAGGAGCGCCTGCGCGCGCACGGCCGCGTGCTCACCTTCGTGCTGCTCGCGGTCATCGGCGTCATCAGCCTGTGGACGCCGCTCGCGCAGCCGCAGGTCGCGCAGAAGTGGTTCTCGTGGCCCGGCATGCTCGTCTTCTCGCCGGTGCCGCTGCTGGTAGTGGCATGCGGCGCGATGCTGCTGAAGACGCTCGGCGATCCTCGTCGCGACACGATGCCCTTCCTGCTCACGCTCGCCCTGGTGTTCCTCGGCTATTCCGGCCTCGGCATCAGCCTGTGGCCGAACGTGGTTCCGCCTTCGATGTCGATCTGGCAGGCCGCCGGCCCGGACAAGAGCCTCGCCTTCACGCTGGTCGGCGCGCTCGCGATCGTGCCGGTGATCCTGGGGTACACCGCTTGGAGCTACTGGGTGTTCCGCGGCAAGGTGCGGGCGGAGGACGGGTACCACTGATGGCGCGTCGCATCGAGGATGCCGGCGATGAGGCCGATGTGCGTCCGCTGTGGCAGCGGCTTGCGTGGCTGGTGGGCTTCTGGATCGCGGGCGTCGCGTCGCTCGGGCTGGTCGCGTGGTTGCTGAAGATGGCGATGCGGGGGGCGGGGTTGTCTACGTGATTGCGGAGAGACGACCGTGTTCTACGCTCGACAACCTCGCGGCAAACCCGCGCGTGGGCAGGCTGCGCTTTTGTTCTCTCGACAACCTCGCGGCAAACCCGCGCGTGGGCAGGCTGCGACGCGATGGCTACGGCGTCGCTTTGTGAACGCTTCGCGTCCACACGCGATCCCCTGCGCCGACAGGTCACGCGGCCCGGCGCCATGAACTCGCTGCGCGTTTGCCGCAAGCGTCAAACGCTCCGCTCAAACAGCATGGCGCAGCCAGTCAACGTACACGCGGTGCGATACGCGCCTGCGGCGCTCTCGTACACCGCGCTGGGCCGCATGACCCGCCGCCGCAGGCGCCTGTGCTTGACTCGCGTCGCAGCCTGCCCACGCGCGGGTTTGCAGTGGAGGGGTGGCACGCCGCCTGGTGGTGCGCTACTTGATCTCGGCAACGCCACGCATGGCCGGGCCGCGGCGCGAGTCAAGCACAGGCGCTCGCGCCGAGTGGCCTCGCGGCCCAGCGCTTCTACGAGAGCGCCGGCAGGCGCGTATCGAGAAGCGCGTACGTCATCTAGCTGCGCCATGCTGTTTGAGCGGAGAGTTTCCGCAAGGAAACTCGTAGCGAGTTCATGGCGCCGGGCCGCGAGGCTGCTCGGCGCGAGGGATCGCGTGGGGCCGCGACAGCGGCCTCAAAGCGACGCCGTAGCCATCGCGCCGCGGCCCGGCCGTGCGTGGCGTTGCTGGACGAGGTTTCGGCCTGAAGGAATCCTCGGCGTGCCTGGAAATTGGAACCTGACCCCAATTTCGACAATCTCGCCTTCTACGTCGACTGCCGCTGCTTGTCCTCCGCCGTCTTCTTCCGGATCGCCGCCGAGGCCGCCGCCCACTGCTCGTCGGACCACGCCGTGAGATGCGCGAAGTTCGAGCCGGTGGCCTGCTGCTCGCCGCCATCGATCAGGATCGTCTGGCCGTTCAGGTACTCGGCGGCCGGCGACATCATGTAGACCGCGAGGTTCGCGAGTTCGGGCATTCGGCCCGCCCGCTTCATCGGGTTGCGGGTCTCGGAATCGAAGCCGCCGCCTTGCGGGTCGAGCCGCGCCATCGCGCCTTCGGTGGGGAAGAGGCCCGGCGCGATCGCGTTGCAACGGATGCCCTTGCCGCCCCACTCCACCGCGAGCGACTGCGTCATCGCATGCAAGCCGGCCTTCGACATGGCCGAGGGCACGGTGAACGGCCCGCCGTTGAAGATCCAGCTCACGAGGATCGACAGCACGGAGGCCTTCTTGCCCTCCGCGATCCAGCGCTTGCCGCACTCGAGCGTGACGAGGAAGGAGCCGCGGAACACGATGCTCGCGATGGCGTCGAAGCCGTTGGGCGAGAGGTCCTGCGTGCGCGAGATGAAGTTGCCCGCCGCGTTGTTCACGAGCCCGGTGAGCGCGCCGCCGTCGGCCCAGATCGTGTCGACCATCTTCGCGATGTCCTCGGGCCGGCGGATGTCGCAGGCCACCGGCGTGACGGTCGCGCCGTGCGCGCTGCGCAGCGCGGCGGCCGTCTCCTCCAGCACCCCCATGCGCCGGCCGCAGATGTACACCGTGGCGCCGAGCATGGCGAAGGCTTCGGCCATCACGCGGCCGAGGCCGCTGCCGCCGCCGGTGACGAGGATGCGCTGGCCCTTCAGCAGGCCCGGGCGGTAGATCAGGTCGTCGGGTGTCATCGCTTTCGATCTCCTTGGGTTCCGTTCAATGCGGATGCGCCGCGGCGCGGCACTGCACCAGCCGCAGCGGCGTGTAGACCAGCGACACCGTGCCGTCCTGCTTGACCACGTTGTTGCGCGTGCGCACGAGGCCCCGGCCGGGCTTGTTGCGCGCCAGGCGCGCCTCGATCACCTCCATCTCCACACGGATCGTGTCGCCGACGTAGGTGGGCGATTTCATGTCGAGCTCCATGTTGAGGAACGCGATGCCCGTGTACTCGAGCGTGGGCACGATGCACAGGCCCTCCGCGAAGGTGTAGCAGAGCGCGCCGGGTACGGCCTGGCCGCCGAGCAGCTTGAACTCCTCCGACGTGTGGTCCGTGAACATGCCCTCGGTCATGCGCGTGAGATTGACGAAGGCGCACAGGTCCGCCTCGGTCAGCGTGCGGCCGATGCTGCGGAAGCGCCGCCCGACCGTGAAGTCCTCGAAATACAGCCCCTGGTTCAGGCGCTCCATCGCTTGTTCGCTCAACTGCTTCTCCCAAGTGTCGATTGCTGATCCTGCCCGCGCGCGATGACGCCCGCGCGCCTTTGCGCGAGCGCGCTCGCCGTGAGCGTTTCGGCCCATGCCGCCGCACGCGCCTGTTCGAGCGCGAGCGCATCGCCGTGGGCAAGCCGCGCGCCGTCGTCGATCAGGCGCTTGTACGCGCGCAGCGCCTGCGGTTCGGTCGACAGCATGTCGTCGGCGAGGCCCAGTGCCGCGGGCATCAATGCGTCGCGCGGCACGACCTCGTTCACCAGGCCCCAGGCGAGCGCGCGCTGCGCATCGATGAAGTTGCCGGTGAAGCTCATCTGTTTCGCCCGCGCGGGCCCGATGCGCCGCGACAGTTCCTGCGAGAGCCCCCAGGCGGGCAGCACGCCGATCCGCGCGTGCGTGTCCGCGAAGCGCGCCGCCTCGCTGGCCAGGAGAAGGTCGCAGGCCAGCGCGAGTTCGAAACCGCCCGTGACCGCTGCACCATCCACCGCGCCGATGATCGGTCCGTCGAAGGCACGCATCGCACGCGCGACGTCGAGTTCTTCCGCCACGATGAGCGGACGCGGGTCCGCGGCTGCGCCCAGTTCCTGCAGATCCAGCCCCGCGCAGAACGCGCCGCCCGCGCCCGTCAGCACGACGACGCGTGCGCGTGCAGGGAGTTCGTCGGCGAACAGCCGTACGAGCTCGCGGCGCATCGCCGCGGTCAAGGCGTTCTTCGCCGCGGGTCGATCCAGCCTGACGACGGCGCAGGCATCGCGAGGGAATTCGACCCGGACTTCGGGGTGGCTCATGCGTTCAGCTCCTTGCGATGGACTTTAGCGCCGCCTCCGGCAACACGAAAACGGCGCCAAGGTTGGGCTGCGGCCACAAGCCATGACAAGTAGTCGGGAATATTTAACGGCCCCGTCGGTTTGTCGGCGCCGTCCGACGAGCGAGTCCCCACATTTAGTGTGAGAATTTGTGTGTTGTGTTGCAGGGAGCCCGGCATGTTCGCCGCCGTCAATGGTCTGTTCGTCGTCGCCACGTCCCGTCTCGCCGGTGCGGACAGGGACCGGTTCGCCGGCCTCGCGCACGTCTACGCCGACCCTCGAAGCACCAACCCGGCCGAAGCATTGTTCGAGGTGATGGCCGGCGAGCTCCACCAGAGCGAGGAAGACGCGAAGCAGGACGCGCTGGAATGCGCGATGGCCGAAGTGGAGTCGCGCCGGCAGGGCGGCTGACCCCAGGCGCATTCACTGCGTCGACACCGCGACGCCTCGCGGACCTACTCGGCAAACTGGATCTTGTTCTCCGTCACTTCCTTGCGGTACCACTCCGCATGGAAGCGCAGCAGCTTGTTGTAGTCCTCGCCGATGATCGGCGCGGCTTCGAGGCCCACGGTCTTCAGGCGCGCGGCGACGGCCGGGTCCGACACGATGGCATTGAGGTGCTGGCGCAGCGCATTGACGGCCGCGCCCGGCGTGCCCGCCTTCACGCTGAGGCCGAAGACGGCGGGAATTTCCTCCAGCCCGCGAACGCCCTGCTCCTGCAGCGTCGGGATCTCCGGAAACTCCACCGCGCGCTTCGCGCCGATACCGGCAATGATGCGGATCTTGCCGGTGCGGTGGCCCTGGATCGACGTCGTGAGCGGATCGACCTGCGCATCGGTGTGGCCGGCCAGCAGGTCGGCCATCGCCGGGCCCGCGCCCTTGTAGTGGACCGGCGTGCCCTTGATGCCCAGCGACTTCGACAGGATCAGCCCCGCGAGGTGCGTCGACGAGCCCTGCCCCACCGTGCCGAAGTTGAAGCCGTCGGGCCGCGACTTCACCCAGGCCACGAACTCCTTCATGTTCGTCGCGGGCACCTTGCTCGACACCACGAACACGTAGGGCACCTTGGCGATGGCGCCGATGGCCTCGAAGTCCTCCAGCGTGACCGTGACATTCTTGAACTGCAGCGGCGCGAGGGCGAAGGTCGTCGACGACCCCATGAAGAGCGTGTAGCCGTCGGCGGGCGAGGCCTTCACTTCGTTGGCGCCGGTGAGCGTTGCGCCGCCCGGACGGTTGAAGATGACGACGGGCTGGCCCACGCGCTTGCCCAGTTCCTCCGCCACGATGCGCGCGGCCGCATCGGTGGGGCCACCGGGCGCGTAGGGCACGACGTAGCGAATCGTCTTGTCGAACTGGAACGGGGCCTGGGCCTGCGCGGGCAGGGCCGCGGCGGCGATGCCGGCGCCGAGCCAGCCGAGGAATGTCTTGCGCTTCATCGCGGTTGTCTCCTGTTGAGTCGCGGCCAGTGTAGGAGCGGGGGTCGGGCGGCGCGCGTCCATGCGTCGGCGATGTTCCGTAGTGTGGATCGCGCGTCTCAGCGTCTCAGATCGGTCCGGTCTTCGGCAGCCGCAGGAAAGCCAGCAGCGAGATCACCGGCAGCATCGCCGTCGCCGCGAGCGCCAGGCGGAAGTCCTCGGGCGCGAGTCGCCCCGCCGCGCCGCCATGCACCTGATGCATCCAGTCGAGCAGCGCCGCCGCCAGCACGACGCCGAGCGCCACCGTGAGCTGCTGCACCATCGTCGACAGCGCCGCGCCGTGGCCCATGCGGCGCGGCGGCAGGTCCTGGTAGCCGATGGTCGCGAGGACGACGAGCACCGACGTGTTCGCCGCGCTGGCCAGCACGAGCACGCCCGCGATGATCCACCACGGCGTCTCGGCCGTGAAGAGGCCGTACACGCCGAACAGCGCGCTCGCGCAGGCGGCGCCGAAGACGAGCAGCGTGCGCTCGCCCCAGCGCTTGACGGTCGCGACCACCAGCGGCCGGGCGCACAGGGCGCCGAAGGCGCTGGCGAGCATGAGCAGGCCCGTCTGCAGCGCCGGGATGCCGAAGCCGAGCTGCAGCAGAAGTGGTAGCAGGAACGGGAAGGAACCCGCGGCCATGCGCGCCGGCGTGCCCCCGCCGACCGACAGCCAGTAGGTCTTCACGCGCAGGATGCTGAAGTCGATCATCGGCTCGGCCTGCCCGCGGCTGCGGCGCAGGTAAAGCCACAGCAGCGCCACGCCGCCCGCCGCGAGCGCGGCGATCGAGGGCCACGGCAGCACGCCCTTGCCGATGACCTCCACGGCGGCGAGCAGCGCGCCGAGCGAGAGCGCGAGCATGAGCAGGCCCACCGCATCGGGCGCGGCCGGCAGTTCGGCGGGCGGGGGCGGATCGCGGTCGATGAAGCGCCACGCCAGCAAGAGCGTCGCGATGCCCAGGGGCACGCTGACCAGGAAGATCCAGCGCCACGAAGCGACGGTGACGATGGCGCCGCCCATGAGCGGCCCCACCAGACGGCCCACGCCGCCCGGCACGCTGAACCACACCATCGCGAGCATGAGCTGCGCGGGCGGCACCGCCTGCAGCAGGATCAGGCGGCCGACCGGCAGCATCATCGAGCCGCCCGCGCCCTGCAGCAGCCGGAACGCAACAAGTTGCGGCAGCGACACCGCCATGGCGCACAGCAGCGAGGCCGCCGTGAAGATCGCGAGCGATGCGCAGAACACGCGGCGCGGCCCGAAGCGGTCCGCCATCCAGGCGCTCGCGGGCAGGAACACGACGAGGCCGATCAGGTAACACGTGATCGCGAGGTTGAGGTCCAGCACGTCCGCGTGCAGCGACGCAGCGATCGCGGGCAAAGCCGTGCCGAGCGCGGAGGAGTCGAGGTTCTGCAGGAAGATGGGGCACGCGACGAGCAGCGGCACGATGCGCAGGCGGCTCGCGGTCAGGTCCTTGGGCATGTGCCTGCATTCTCGGGCATGGCGGGGCCGGCGCGCGCTGCTAACATGAAAACCGAAGTCACCCCTCCTCCATCACTCCCCCTGCACCGACCATGAGCGAATTGGGCGCCGCCCTGCGCGAGACCGCGCAGCGCATTCTTGGAGACCATCCCCCCGGCACGGGCACGCAATGGCCGGCCGCCTTGTGGCGATCGATCGCGGACGCCGGATTCGACGCCGCCGTCGCGCCGGAGTCCGCGGGCGGATCCGGCGTCGGCTTCAGCGACGCGGGCGCGCTGCTGTTCGCCGTGGGCCGGCACGCATCGCCAGTGCCGCTGGCCGAGGCGATGATCGCGCGCTGGTTGCTGGGCGAACAAGGCGCGGAGGTCGAAGGTCTCGTGAGCCTCGCCGCTTCGACCGGCAGCGAGGGCGTGAAGCTTTCCGGTTCGCCCGGCGAGTGGCGGCTGGACGGGACGCTGGCCCGCGTGCCCTGGGCGCGCAACGCCAGGTACGTGGCCGCCGTATGCGACCACGCATCGGGGCCGCGCGTGGTGCTCGTCGAACGCGAAGCCGCCGGTGTTTCGCTCGCGGAAGGCATCAATCTCGCGGGCGAACCGCGCGACACGCTCGCGCTCGCGAACGTGGCGCCGAAGTTCGTCGGCCCGTCTCCAGTCGATGCGGCATCGCTGCTGGCTATCGCGGCCGTGACGCGCAGCGCGCAGATGGCCGGCGCGATCGAGCGCACCCTCGCGCTGTCAGTTGATTACGCGAACCTGCGCGAGCAGTTCGGCCGGCCCATCGGCAAGTTCCAGGCGATCCAGCAGAGCGTCGCCGTGCTGGCCACGCAAAGCGCGGCCGCGAAGGCCGCGGCCGAGGCGGGCCTCGACGCCATCGACGACTTCGTCTCGCGCGGCGGCGAGCCGCCTGCGCGCTGCATCGCCGCGATGAGCGCGAAGATCCGCGCGGGGGAAGCGGCGGGCATCGCCTGCGCGATCTCGCATCAGGTGTTCGGCGCCATCGGTTTCACGCAGGAGCATGAGCTGCACCATTCGACACAGCGGCTCTGGTCGTGGCGCGACGAATGCGGCAACGAGGCGTGGTGGTCGCGCCGGCTCGGCGAGCATGTGCTGGCGAGCCGCGAGAGCGCATGGCGCACGCTGGCGCCGCTCGCACCTCTTGCGCCCCTCGAGTCGCGCAATGCGGAGGCCGCACGATGAGCCGCCTCGAATTCGCACAACCCCGCCGCTCGGCAGCAGGCGAGCGCATCCGCCGCGAAGTCCGCGAGTTCCTCGATGCGTGGCCGACGCCGTGGCGCGTCAACGCCGGAATCTTCGGCGCGTTCGACGCGAAGTTCAGCGAGGCGCTGGGCGCGCGCGGCTGGATCGGCATGGGCTTTCCGCGCGAGTACGGCGGCTCGGGCTTCGGGCTCGTCGAACGCTACGTCGTGCTGGAGGAACTCCTCGCCGCGCGCGCGCCGATCTTCGCGCACGCCATCGCCGACCGCCAGTCCGGCCCGACGATCCTGCGCTACGGCACCGAGGAACAGCGGCGGCGGGTGCTGCCCGGCATCGCGGCCGGCACCTGCTACATCGCCATCGGCATGAGCGAACCCAACGCGGGTTCCGACCTCGCTTCGGTGCGCACCGGCGCGACGCGCGTGGACGGCGGCTGGCGCATCAACGGCTCCAAGATCTGGACCTCGAACGCGCACCGCAGCCACTTCATGATCATGCTGTGTCGCACCGGCGAGCGCGGCGAATTGCGGCACGCCGGGCTCAGCCAGTTCCTCGTCGACCTGAAGACGCCCGGCATCACCTGCCGCCCCATCGCGAACATCGCGGGCGAAAGCGATTTCAACGAGGTGCATCTCGACGACGTGTTCGTGTCCGACGCGGACCTCGTGGGCAACGAAGGCGAAGGCTGGAAGCAGGTGACGAGCGAGCTCGCGCTGGAGCGCAGCGGGCCGGAGCGCTTTCTCTCGCACATGGCGGCGGTGGAGCGTTTCGTCGATGCGCTCAAGCGCAGCCCGTCCGAAGCCGGCGCGGTCGCGCTGGGCCGCATCGTCGCGCACCTGAGCACGCTGCGGCGCATGTCGCGCTCGATCGCGACGATGATCGCCGACGGCCACGAGCCCGCGCTGCACGCGGCGATGGTGAAGGACCTGGGCACCGTGTTCGAGCAGGAGATTCCCGAGATCGTGCGCCTCGCGATGCACACCGAGCCGAACCTCGCCGACGCCGACCCGTATGCGGCGGCGCTGGCCGACGTGATCCTCAACGCGCCGTCGAGCACGCTGCGCGGCGGCACGAAGGAAGTGCTGCGCGGCATCGTCGCGAAGTCGCTGGGGCTGCGGTGAATTCCGCGGCTGCCCACGGGAGCGCACGATGAGCGAATCGAATCCGGCGCCCGAACTTGCCGTGACCGTGAAGGATCACGTCACCACCGTCGAAATCCTGCGCGGGCCGCACAACTACCTCGACCTCGCGCTCGTCGTCGCGCTCGCCGAGGCACTTGAAGCGCTCGACCTCGACGACGACTGCCGCGCCATCGTGCTCGCTTCGCAAGGCAAGTCGTTCTGCGCGGGTGCGGATTTCTCGAAGGATGCGGTGCATCGGCCGTCCGCGCCGCGCACGCTGTACGGCGAGGCGATCCGCCTGTTCCGCACCGGCAAGCCGATCGTGGCCGCGGTGCAGGGGCCGGCCATCGGCGCCGGTCTCGGCCTCGCGCTCGTCGCCGACTTCCGCGTCGTCGATCCGCGCGCGCGCTTTTCCGCGAGCTTCACGCGGCTCGGCGTGCATCCCGGCTTCGCACTGAGCGCCACGCTGCCGCGCGTGGTCGGCACCCAGAATGCTAGCCTGCTCTTCATGACCGGCCGCCGCATCGACGGCGCCGAAGCAAAGGCCATGGGACTTGCCGACGTGCTGTGCGAGGAAGGCGCGTCGCGAGAAGCCGCGTGGAATCTCGCCGCCGAGATCGCGGTGTCGGCCCCCGTGGCCCTGCGCTCGGCGCGCGCGACGCTGCGCGCGGGCCTGGCCGAGGCCGTGCAGGCGGCGGTGGAGCGCGAGGCCGCGGAGCAGGACAAGCACTTCGCGATGGCGGATTTTCGCGAAGGGGTGGCGGCCATGGCCGAACGCCGCGCGCCGGTCTTCGCCGGGCGCTGAGTTTCGCAGGCCGGATCGCGCGTCGGCCCGGTTGCCATTTCCCCGCGTCCGCAGGCATGCTGCGGTCTGCGAAGAATCCGGAACGAACGAAAACGAATCGGCGCCGTGCGCCAGGAGATGAAGACAATGCCAGGGTCCAATACGTTGCGCGGCAAGATCGCCGTGATCGGCATCGGCCAGTCCGAGGTCGGAAAGGTGCCGGGCATGAGCCCGCTCGCGCTCGCGGCCTCCGCCGCCGGCCGCGCCGTCGCCGACGCGGGCATCGCCAAGCAGGACATCGATGGCGTGCTGTCGTGCCACGCCTTCGCCTCACCCTTCCACCGATTCAGCGTCGCCTTCAGCGAATACTTCGGCATCCAGCCGACGTTCTCGAACACGCTGCAGGTGTCGGGCGCGACGGCCGCGACCATGTTCAACATCGCGGCCGCCGCCATCCACGGCGGACTCGCGGAGACCGTGATGGTCGTGGGCGCCGACAGCCTGATGACCGGCCTCACGCCCGACCTCGCGCTGCGGTCCATGACCGAGAGCCGCGACCAGCAGTACGAAATGCCCTACGGCATTCCGGTCGCCAACACCTTCGCGATGACCGCGCACCGGCACATGAAGGAATACGGAACGACCTCCGAGCAGCTGGCGCAGGTCGCGGTCACCACGCGGCAGCATGCCAGCCGCACGCCGGGCGCGCAGCAGACGAAGCCGATCACGGTCGAAGACGTGCTGAACTCCGGCTGGGTCACGACGCCGTATCACAAGCTCGACTGCTCGCTCATCTCCGACGGCGGCGCGGCCTTCATCCTCACCTCGGCCGAACGCGCGAAGTCGCTCGGCATCGAGAAGCCGATCTACGTGCTGGGCGGCGGCGAGTGCTACCAGCACGAGCACATCTTCCTCATGCCGTCGCTGACGGTCACGGGCACGGTGGAGTCGAGCCGCCGCGCGTACAAGATGGCCGGCTTCGGCCCCAAGGACATGGACGTGGCCGGCGTCTACGACTGCTTCACCGGCACCACGCTCATGATGCTGGAAGACCTGGGCTTCTGCCCCAAGGGCGAAGGCGGCCCCTTCGTCGCCGATGGCGGCATGACCTACGGCGGCACGATTCCGGTCAACACGCACGGCGGCCTGCTGTCGTTCGCGCACTCGGGCATGCCGGGCGCGCTGTTCCATTTCCACGAAGTCATCTCGCAGCTGCGCGGCACGTGCGGCGAGCGGCAGGTCGCCGACGCGAACGTCGGCATCGTCCACAACATCGGCGCCGGGTTCTCCACGAACGCGACGACCATCCTTGGCACGGAGGCCACGCTGTGATCACCGCCGAAGACGCACTGAAGAAGCCCGCCCCCCAGGCGGACGGCGACACCCTCGAGTTCTGGCGCGGCGTGCGCGAAGGCCAGCTGCTGCTGCAGCACTGCCTCGATTGCAAGCGCGTGCAGTTCTACCAGCAGCGCATCTGCCGCGAGTGCGGCAGCGGCAACCTGGAGCATCGCCCGGCGAGCGGCCGCGGCAAGGTGCATTCCTTCAGCGTGGTGCATCGCGCGCCCGGCCCCGCGTTCAAGGGCGACGTGCCCTACGCGGTGCTGCTGGTCGAACTCGAGGAAGGGCCGCGCATGATCAGCGGCTATGCGGGCGACGACCCCGGCGCGGTGACCTTCGACCAGGACGTCGAGCTCGTGATCGACACCTCGGCCGAAGTGCCGCTGCCGAAGTTCAGGCTCGCGCGCCGCTGAGTCGCGCGGCGCGCCCTCACGCGTCGGGCGCCGGCGCCAGCCCTTCGTCGCTCGCGAGGTTGTCGAGCATCACGAGCAGGCAGCGGCGCGTGGTCTCCAGGTCCGCCGGGTCGATGCCGCGAACCGCGAGGCCGTTCACCTCTTCCGCCATGGGCACGAGCTTGCGCTTGAGCGCCTTGCCCTTGGGCGTGAGGAACACGTAGATGTTCTTGCGGTTCTCCGCGCGGCGTTCGCGGCGGATGTAGCCGAGTTCCTCCATCGCGCGCAGCGCGACCGCGGTGGTCGGCTCCATCACGCCCGCATCGTGGCTCAGTTCGCGCTGCGTGACGCCGTCGTGCTCCCACAGGATGCGCAGGAAGGTCCAGTGGCCGAGCGACACGCCGGTGGTCGCGAGGCGCGCCTGGAGCGAGCGGAGGAAGCTGCGCGACGCATCCTTCACGAGGTGCGCCATGCGGTCGTTGGGCACCGCGTGGTGCCAGTGCTTGAGGATGCGCTGCGAGATCTCGGCTTCGAGCGCCGCGGGAGAAGGGGGCATGGGGGGATTCTGCACGCGGCCTCGGATCGGTAGAAGGTTATATACTCTGAACATTCGGAGGCTTTATCCATGGCCGCGATCGCATCTTTCGTTCCCATCGCAGAAGCCGGGTTCATCGGCGGTCTCAGCACGCCTCAGATGCACAGGCTGGTCGACGAAGGGCTGGTGCCCGACAGTCTGCTCAAGCAGGAGTCCGGCACGCGCCGCTTCGCGCGAATCACGGCCGCCTTTGCACGATTCTTCTTCGACACCGAATCCGATCTGCTGGCGAGCTCGCGCAAGCGGATCGTGCGCCTGCTCGCGGAGCGCGTCGAAAAGACCCCCAAGCGCAACGAGGTGCTCGCCCTGCGGTCGATGCCTTCGGACATCGACTGGAAAGTGTCCGTCTCCCCGGCAGTCACGGTCGATGTCGGCCCTTACGTTGCGGCGGCGATGGCCCGCGCGAAGGAAGTGGACGACGCCGACAAGCTGGTCGTCGAGGATCCGGACATCCTGAGCGCGCTGCCCTGTTTTGCGGGGACGCGCGTTCCGATCGAGACGGTGCTGGCTTCGCTCGAGTCGGGCGTGAGCATGGAGCGGCTCGTACGCTCATGGCCGTTCCTGACGCAAGCGCATGTCGATGCGGCTCGCATCTATTCGCTCGTGCATCCGCGCAGGGGCCGTCCTCGCCGTTCGAACATCACCAAGAAGGAGTCCCCGGTTCTTGTCACCCGCATCGTTCGACGCCCGAAGGCGTGAGCTTCAAGTTCCTGATCGACGAGTGCCTGTCCCCGGAACTCGTCGAAGCGGCCGTGCTTCGGGGTCACTACGAATCGACGTGCGTTCGCAATCGAGGGTGGTGCGGACTGAAGGACCATGAACTGATCCGACACGTCGTCGCAGAGGACCTGACGCTCGTGACCTGCAACTCGATCGACTTTCGCGGGCAAGGCCCCGGCAAGCTCGCCGGCGAACACGCAAGGCTCGACGTTCACGCCGGCCTGGTGTGCCTGAACTCGGAGTCCGGGCTGGATCTGGACCTCCAGATCGAACTGTTCGGAATCGCGCTGGATATCCTCGATGTCGAGCCGGATCTGATCAACAGAGCCCTGGACCTCTTCCATCGCGAGGATGGGCAGATCGACTTCGACCTCTACGACATCCCATTCGGCGAACTGCGACTCGGCGCCCTCAGTTCACCTTGATCCCCGCGTCCTTCACCAGCTTGCCGAGCGTCGTGTACTCGCGCTCGATCAGGTCCGCGAATTCTCGCGTGCTGCGCGTCTCCACCTCGATCCCCTGCCCCGCCAGGCGGTCGCGCAGTTCCTTGTTGCCCAGCGCCTGCAACACGCCCGCATGGACCTTGTCGACGACGGCCCGGGGCACGCCCGCGGGCAGCACCACGCCGGTCCACGTGGGCAGCGCGTAGCCGGGCACGCCCGACTCGGCGATGGTGGGCAGGTTCGCGGTCACGCTGCCACGGCGCGCGCCGGCGGTGCCCAGCGCGCGCAGCTTGCCGGCCTGCAGGTGCGGCAGCAGCGAATTGTTGGCGCCGATGTAGACCTGGATGCGCCCGGCCAGCAGGTCGACGATCGCGGCGGCGCCGGCCTTGTACGGGACCTCGGTAAGGTTCACGCCGGCCATCGCCTTCAACAGCTCGCCGCCCAGGTGCTGCGCACTGCCGGCGCCCGAAGTGCCGTAGTTCAGCTTGCCCGGATTCGCCTTCGCATACGCCACCAGCTCCGACACGTTGTTCGCGGGCACGGAAGGATGCACGACCAGCACGAACGGGACGCTCGCGATCGTGCTGATCGGCGTGAACTCCTTCAGCGGATGCAAGGGGTTGTTGTACAGGTGCTGGTTGAGCGTGAGCACGTTGTACGGCGCGATGAGCCAGGTGTAGCCGTCGGGCGGGCTCTTGGCGACGAAGTCGGCGCCCACGCCGCTGCCCGCGCCGGGCTTGTATTCCATGACGAAGGGCACGCCCCACGCCTGCTGCAGATAGTTCTGAAGTTCGCGTCCCGCCGCATCGAGGCTGCTGCCCGGCGCGCCGGGAATGACGATCTTCACCGGCTTCGAGGGAAAGTCCTGCGCGTGCGACGCGAGCGGCGCGGCGAGGCATGCGGCGGCGGCGATGCCGCACAGGACTCCGAGAACGTGGCGCTTGAACATGCGGCGGGCTCCTTGTTGCACGCGATCATCCCGCGCGCGGTACACGATCGCCAATGGTGTTAACACGCAGCGCGCCGAGGGGGCTCGCGTTGATCCCGATGCAAGCAAGGCCCGTGCGCGGTACGCTCTGCGCTTCGCAATTCGCCGGGGCGCCGCATGGATCGCATTCAGGAAAAGTGGATCGCCAGCTTCATACGCACGTTCGAGGCCTGCCGCGTGCAGCCGGGCGAGCTCGTCGCGATCCTTGCCGAGACGGACTCGCGGCCCATCCTCGTCGAACTCGCCGAGCTGGCGCTGCTGCGCATGCAGGCCAAGCCGTTCCGCGTGGTGGTGCCGACGCCGCCGGTCGATGCGCCGGTGCCGATCCGCTCCACCGGCCATTCGGTCGCGATCCAGGAGCATCCGGCGGTGATCGCGGCGCTGAAGGCCTGCACCTTCGTCGTCGACATCACGGTCGAGGGGCTGCTGCACGCCACCGAACGGGGCCCGATCCTTTCCGGCGGCACGCGCGTGCTGATGGTGAGCAACGAACGCCCCGAGGTGCTCGAGCGCCTCGCAACCGACACCGCGCTCAAGCAGAAGGTGCAAAAGGGCGTGGCGATGGCCAAGGGCGCGGAGAAGATGCGCGTCACCTCCGCGGCCGGAACGAACCTCACGGTCGACATGGTCGGCGCGAGCATCGGCGGCGGCTGGGGCTTCGCCGACGAGCCCGGGCTGATGGCCCACTGGCCCGGCGGCCTGTGCGCGTTCTACGGACGCGAGGGCGCCGTCAACGGCGTGGTCGTGATGGACACCGGCGACATCAACCTCACGTTCAAGCGCTACCTCGAAAGCCCGATCCGCCTGACCATCGAGCGCGACTTCATCGTGGACATCGACGGCAAGGGGCTCGACGCGGCCCTGATGCGCAGCTACTTCGAGGCCTGGAACGACCGCAACGCGTACGCCGTGGCGCACCTCGGCTGGGGCATGAACACCGCCGCGCGCTGGGACGCGCTGACGATGTTCGACCGCAACGACATCAACGGCACGGAGCAGCGCGCGTTCGCCGGCAACTTCCTGTTCTCCACCGGCTCGAACCGCTTCGCCAACCGCTACACGCTCGGCCACTTCGACCTGCCGTTGCGCAACTGCACCGTCGCGCTCGACGGCCGCACGATCGTGGAGGCGGGTCGACTGTGCGCGGAACTGTCGTGACTCCTGCGCGATGAAGCCGCACGCCGAGATCGCGGGCGCCGGCTTCGGCGGCCTGGTCGCCGCGGTCGCGCTCGCGCAGCGCGGCTGGTCCGTGCGCGTGCATGAACGCACGCCCGCGATCCGCGCGGAAGGATTCGCGATAGCGATGCAGCCGAACATGCTGCGCGTGCTGGAGTCGCTGGGCCTGCGCGAGGAAATCCTGCGCGGCGGGCTGCTGATCGTGCGGCGGGAAACGCGCGACGAGAAGAACAACGTGACGATGGCGCTGCGCAACCAGGGCGCGCACCGCGTCTCGCGCCAGCACATCGTCAACGTGCTCGCGCAGCGCGCGATGCAATTGGGCGTGGACGTCCGCGCCGAGTCCGCGGTGGCCGGCGCGGACCCTTCGGGCGAGCTGATCCTCGCGAGCGGCGAGCGCCTGCGCGCCGACCTCGTGATCGGCGCGGACGGCGTGAACTCGGCGGTGCGCGACAGCCTCGGCCTCCTTGCGCGCCGCCGCGTCACGGGCGACGGCGCGACGCGCGTGATGATCCCGCGCACGGCCGAAGAAGTGGCGGAGGACGACACGCTCGGGCCGCTCACCTGCGAATACTGGTCGGGCACGCGCCGCGTGATCACGAGCCCCTGCAGCCGGGACGAGATGTACGCGGTGATGAGCTGCCTCGCGAGCGACGAGCGGGCGCGCGCAGTGCCGATCGATGTGGAAAGCTGGAGCGCATCGTTCCCGCACCTCGCCTCGCTCTTCGAACGCATGCGAACGCAGGCCGAGTGGCCGCGCGTGAAGTGGAGCCCGTTCGAGACGATGCGGCTGCATGCGTGGTCGAAGGGCCGCGTCGCCGTGCTCGGCGATGCCGCGCACTCGATGACGCCGAACCTCGGGCAGGGCACGGGCTGCGCGATGATGACGGCGCTGGCGCTCGCGGCCTCGGTGGATGCATCGGGCGACATCACGGGATCGCTGCGCGAGTGGGAGCGCCGCGAGCGCCCGCTCATCGAGCACACGCAACGCTGGTCCTCGCTCTACGGGCACGTGACCGTCTGGCCGCAAGCCCTGCGCTCGCTCGCGTTCCGCGCGCTCGGCAGCGTCGGCTGGCTGCGCCGCCAGTACCAGCGCACCGCCCAGCACATCCCCACCGGCTACAGCCCGGACGGCACGGGCGGCCTGCCCGCCAGGAGAACCGCACCTTGAACGACACGACATTCGAATTCGCACGCATCGGCCCCGCGCCCCACATCGCGGTGGAGCACCTGGGCACGGGCCCGCTGGTCGTGTTCCTGCACGGCATCGGCGGCAACCGCACGAACTGGCGCGAGCAGGTGGAGGCCGTGGCCGCGGAAGGATTCCATGCCGTCGCGTGGGACGCGCGCGGCTACGGCGACAGCGACGACTACGACGGCCCGCTCGACTTCTCGCACTTCAACGCGGACCTGATCCGCGTCATCGAACACTTCGGCCAGCGCGCCGCGCACGTCGTCGGCCTCTCGATGGGCGGCATGACGGCGCAGGACTTCTACCGGCGCCACCCCGAGCGCGTGCTCTCGCTCGTGCTCGCGGACACGCGCAACCGCTTCACGCGGCACAACCCCGAGGAGTTCCTGCGCCTGCGCGAGGCGCCGCTGCTCGCGGGCAAGACGCCGGCGGACATCGCGCCGGGACTCGCGCGCACCATCTGCAGCCCTTCCGCCGCGCCGGACAAGGTGCAGCGCCTCGCGGACAGCATCGCGATCCTGCACAAGGACTCGTACCTGAAGACCTTGCGCGCGACCTCGCTCATCGAGCAGTCCGCGCATTTCGCGGGCTGCGACAGCTTCGTCGAAGCGGCGTCGATCGCGGTGCCCACCCTCGTGATCTGCGGCACGGCCGACACCATCACGCCGCCTGCCATGTCGCAGAAGATGGCCGAGGAAATTCCGGGGGCGCGGCTCGCGTGGATCGATGGCGCGGGTCACCTCTCGAACATCGAGCAACCCGAGCGGTTCACCGAGGCGCTGGTCGAATTCCTCAGGCCGCTTCGTTCGCGTAGCGGCTTGCCGGCCGCGTGAAGCCGAGGTTCTCGCGCAGCGTCCGGCCTTCGTAGTCGCCGCGGAACAGGCCGCGGCGCTGCAGTTCGGGAACGACCTTCTCCGTGAAATCGGACAGGTCCCCCGGCAGCACCGACGGGTGGATCAGGAAGCCATCGACCGCTTCGCTGCGGAACCAGTGCTCCATGTCGTCGGCGATCTGCTTCGCCGTGCCCACCACCGTACGCTGCCCGCGCGAATTCGCATAGCGCTGGTAGAGCTGCCGCAGCGTGAGGCCCTCTTCCTTCGTCATGCGGTAGAGCTCCTTGAGCGTGCTCTTGACCGAGTTGCCTTCGGGGATGCCGTCGGGCAGCGGCTGGTCGAGGTCGCACTTCGACAGGTCGAAGCCGCCACAGGCCTGCTTCAGCAGTTCGAGGCCCACCGTGGGCTCGGTCAGGCTTTGCAGGTAGTCGTGCTTCTCCCACGCCTGCGCCTCGGTGTCGCCGACGATCGGGTTCAGCCCCGGCATCACCTTCACCGCATTCGCATCGCGCCCCTTGCTCGCGGCGCGCGCCTTGATCTCCGCGTAGAACTCCCTGCACTTCGCGAATGACTGCTGCTGCGTGAAGACGATCTCCGCGACCTCGGCCGCGAAGTCCTTGCCGGCCTCGGACGAGCCCGCCTGCGCGAGCACGGGGTGCCCCTGCGGCGAACGCGCGACGTTCAATGGCCCGCGCACCTTGAAATGCTCGCCGGCGTGGTTGAGGAAGTGCAGCTTCTTCGGATCGAAATAGCGCGCCTGCGAGCGGTCGCGCAGGAACGCGTCGTCGTCCCAGCTGTCCCACAGGCCGCGCACGACCTCGGTGAACTCCGCCGCGCGCTCATAGCGGAAGCCGTGCTCGTAGTGTTCGTCGCGGCCGAAGTTGTACGCCTCGCTCAGGTTGGCGGAGGTCACGATGTTCCAGCCGGCGCGCCCGCCGCTGATCTGGTCGAGCGACGCGAAGCGCCGCGCGATGTTGTACGGCTCGTTGTAGCTCGTGGTCGCGGTGGCGATGAAGCCGAGGTTGGTCGTGACGGCGGACAGTGCGGCGATGAGCGTCGTCGGCTCGAAGAACACCATGTACTGCGGCCAGCGGCTCAGCACCTCGAGGTTGCCGTCGCGCGTGGCGACGGCATCGGCGAAGAACATGAAGTCGAACTTGCCTCGCTCGGCGATGTGCGCGAGCTCGGTGTAGTGCCGGAAGTTGGTTCCGGCATCCACCTGCGACCCGGGATGCAGCCACGAGGCGACATGGTTGCCGGTGGGATGCACCATCACCCCCAGCCGGAGCATGTCGCGCTCGCCTCGCATGTCGAGCTCGGCTCTATTGCGCCTCGATGCCCGCGCGCTTGATGATCTGCCCCCACTTCGCCGTGTCGGTTTCCACGAGCCGCGCAAGGCTGGCCGGCGAGCCCGGGAAGGACGACAGGCACAGGTTCTTCTCGATCGCCTTGCCCTCGTCGGTCTGGAAGGCTTCGTTCGCGAGCGTGGCGAGCCGCGTCGCGATCGGCTGCGGCGTTCCGGCGGGAAGGAAGACGGCGAACCAGGAGGTGAGGTCGTAGCCCGGCACGCCGGCCTCGGACATCGTGGGGACGTCCGGGGCGCACGGCACGCGCTCCTTGTTCGTCACCGCGAGCGCCCGCAGCGTGCCGGCGCGGATGTGGCCCAGCGCGCTGCCCGGGTCCGCGAAGATGAAGTCGAGCTGGCCGCTCATGAGGTCGGACATCGCCTGGCTCGAACCCTTGTACGGAACGTTCGTGGCCTTCAGGTCGCCGCGGATCTGCAGCAGCAGTTCGGACGCGACGCGCGCGCTCGCCGAACCCGTTCCGTAGGAGGCCTTGCCGTTCTGGTTCTTGATGTGCTCCAGCAGGCCCGCGACGTTGGTCACCGGCACCCGCGCCGGATTGATCAGCAGCAGGAAGCCGAGCGAGTGCAGCGTGGTCACCGGCACGAAGTCCTTCACGGGATCGAAGCCGAGGTTCTTGAACAGGTGGATGTTCGCGGCATGCGTCGCGTTCGCGGTGAGCAGGATGGTCGAGCCGTCCGGCTTCGCGCGCGCCACGTACTGCGCGGCGATGTTTCCGAGGGCGCCGGTCTTCACTTCCGCGATGAAGGTCTGACCTGTCGTTTTCTGCAGGTGCGCGGCCAGGTGGCGCGTGACGATGTCGATGGCGGATCCTGCGGGATAGCCCTGGACGACCGTGCCCGGCCGCGTGGGCCAGGCCGGCGCCGGCGACTGCGCCTGCACGGTGGCGGCCAGCGACAGCATGCCGAGGCACAGGATCGACAGTCCGCGAAGAAGGGGCGTTGCTCTCATGGTGGGGGCTCCTGATGGTCGTGAACGGGTTCGCTTCGGGCTTCAGGCCGGCTCCGCGGCCGGCGTCGTCACCGGATGGCGCAGCCAGTGATCCATGTCCTCGAAGCGAGGCTTGAAGTACGCGGGCAATTCGGCGTAGCCGGGCGTGCGCAGCCACAGGCGCAGCAGCAGGCGCTTGCGCGCAGGGTCGTCGTGGTCGACGAAGTCCGTGCGCGAATGCAGCACCACGCGGTTGTTGAGGAACTGGATGTCGCCGGGGCGGAAATCCATGTCGAGGCGGAACTCCTCGCTCTTGCACAGCGCGTCCATCAGGTCCATGGCCTCGACCTGCTGCGGCGTGAGGCGCGGCACCTCGGGGAAGCGCTGCGCGCTCTCGACGTAGCGGCGTCCGTGCTGCGTGAAGAGCCGGCCGTTCACCTGCGAGAAGCGCGGCTCCATGTAGTAGGGCTTGCGCCCGGGCGGCTCCTCGCCGCGCACGTCGTAGAACCACTCGCCGTACAGGACCTCGAGCAGGTCGGGGCGCGTGCGCAGGATCTCGTCGTGCATGGCGGCGGCGCTGGCGATGCAGCTCGCGCCGCCCGACTTCGAGGCGCGCACGCACAGGAGGCCCACCACGTCGCCCTGGTCGTTGTGGAAGGGCAGGAACTCGGTCGTGCGGTAGCCGCGCGCGAGCGGGTTCTTGTCGGCGATGTCCTCGACGCGCACCAGCAGGTCGCCGCGCGGCGTCTGCGCGAGGGCCGTGCCCAGGTGGAGACCGAGGCCCCAGTACGCCTGGTCGACCGAGGTCGTGTCCCACTCGTCCACCGGCAGGCCGCGCATCAGCACGACGCCGCGGCCCTCTTCCACTTCGCGGCGCACGTGCGCCATGCGCTCGGCCATGCGCTTCAGCGGGAAATCGGCCTTGCCGAATTCGATGCCGGCGAAACGGCTCCGCACGCGCGCGACGGCTTCGCGCAGCTCGGTGCGTTCGCCGTCGTCGAGCGGCAGCACCCAGTCGGTGTCGCGCCGCATCTCGTCCGCCTTCCATGCGCAGCGGCCGCCGATGGCCTGGATCATCTGTTCCGACTCCTGAAAGAGGGTTGCCGAGAAAAAACCGATTTTCTTGGCGACTTTCTAAAATGTCAACGCGGATGGCCGTTTCATTCCGCGTGGCGACGCTCGCTACGCCGCCCGCTTCTTCCGCGGCGCTTTCGCCGGCTGCGTCGCCGAGAGCGCGGACAGCTCCGCCTGCCGCTCGAAGTGCTGCGTCAGCAACTGCGTCGCGCGCTCGGCATCGCGGTCGAGCGCGGCGTCGCGGATCTGCCGGTGCTGGTCGTCCGCGCCGCCCGCGCGCTCGCGGTACTGCCAGAAGTGGCGGCGGTAGCGCTCCAGCTGGTCGTAGAGCGTGTCGAAGAAGTAGAGCAGCCAGGGCGACTCGCACGCGCTGCACAGCGCGAAATGGAACTCGCGGTGCCGCCGCTCCCATTCGTCCTCGGCATCGGCCAGCTGCGCGGCGCTCGCGTCGAGCAGGCGGCGCTCGGCCTTCGCGAGCCGGTGATCGGCGGTCAGCACGGCCGCCTCCCATGCCTCGCCGCCCAGCGCGATGGAACGGCGCATCGCGTTGATCTCGAGGTACGCGCGCAGGGAGGACACGTCCCACATCTCGGCGAGCTCGATGGGCGCGACGACGAAGCCCTTGTGGTCTTCGATGCGCACGAGCCCATCGCCGGCCACCTGGAACAGCGCCTCGCGCAAGGGGCTCGTGCCCACTTCGTAGCGCGCCGCGAGTTTCTCGTTCGTGAGCCGCTCGCCGGGGGCGAGGCGGTTGCGGACGATGTCCTCGCGGATGCGCTGCGCGGTGCGGCCGGCGAGCGTGCGCGACTCGGCGCCGCGCGGGATGCCGGCGCGCGGGCCCCACGGGGCGGACTGGCCCGCGGCCGCCGGCCACGCGGGCACCGTTGCCAGCGGCACGACCTTCGGGGCCGCGCCGCGCGGCGATTTCGCCGCAACTTGGCGGGAGGAAACTTTCTTCGACGCGCTCATGCCGCGAAGTGTAGGCGTGCCTGCGCCACAAAATCCAGCCCCATCCAGAATCGTTGACATTCTGGAAAATCCGCCGAAAATCGACCGACGCTTTCACGGAAGGAACCGCGCCGATGGGCCAGATCGTCTTTGCCGCCGGCATCCCGCACGCCCCGGGCCTCGCGGGCCTCTATGCGAGCGCGCCGCAGCAGTCGCGCGACGCGGTGGACGCGATCTACGGCAGCGTGTCGCGCGCCGTGCGCGAGGCGAAGCCCGACGTCATGATCGTCTTCGCGAACGACCACCTGGCGAACAGCCGCGTGAGCAACTACCCGGACTTCCTGGTCGGCGTGGCCCCCGAGCACACGGGTCCCTACGAATGGTTCCGCGAATGGATCAAGTGCCGCGACTACCGGGTGCCGGGCCACCCCGAAGTCGCGCGCGCCATGATCAACGGACTCGCGCGCCGCGGCATCCGCACCGCGTGGACCACGGACAACCTCAAGTTCGACGACAACATCTCCATCCCCTCGGTGCTGCTGGACCTCGACCGCGGCGACATCCCCCTCGTTCCGGTGCTGCAGAACTGCGTCGTGCCGCCCATCCCCGACCAGCGCCACTGCCACCGCGTGGGCGAGGCCCTGGGCGACTTCATCCGCAAGGATCTGCCGGCGGACATGCGCGTCGCGCTGCTCGGCTCCGGCGGACTGAGCCACGAGCCCGGCGGCGCGCGCTACTACTACATCGACGAGGACTTCGACCGCCGCTTCCTCGACCTGTGCGTGCGCGGCGACCACGAGGGGCTGCTGGAGGAGATGACGCTGGAGCGCATGGACCGCTCGGGCGCGGGCGGCACGTCGGAGCTTTATGCCTGGTTCGTCGTGCTCGGCGCGATCGGGGCGCGCAAGGGCCGCTCGCTCGGCTACACGGCGCACAGCGAATTCAAGTGCGGCATCGGCGGCGTGATCTGGGACCTTGGGCCGCAGGCGCAGGAGGTGGCCGCATGAGTTTCAAGTTCGATCCCACGCTCGCGGTCCACGATCTCGTGCAGGACCTCAAGTGGAACCCCGCGCTGCGCGAGGAATTCAAGCGCGACGAGTCGGCGGTCCTCGACCGCTACGCATTCCGCCCCGAGGAGCGCGCGGCGCTCGAGCGCCGCGACTTCCATGCCCTCTACACCCTGGGCCTGCACGCCTACCTCGGCGGCCAGCTCGCACGCCTCTTCTACGGCAACGAAGCGAGCAGCGAGCCCGGCAAGGGCGCGAAGAAGGCCGTCGACGAGTTGGTGAAGTCGCTCACGGGCGGCGGCTCGCAAGCGACGCCGCCGCGATGACCACCCACACCCTGCTCGCCGCGCCGGACACCATCCAGGTCGGCGTGATCGACCGCGCGCACGCGCCGCGACTGCGCGTCGCGTCCGGCGACGAAGTGCAGCTCTCCACGCTCAACCTCTGGGCCGGCGAGGTCGCATTCGGCGACCCGTTCGAGAAGGTCGTCGCCGCGCGCCAGCGCTATGCGGGCAAGGGCCCTCACACGATCACCGGCCCCATCGCGGTCGCGGGCGCGCGGCGCGGCGACGTGCTGCGCGTGGATGTCCTGCAGCTCGACGTCGGCCCGACCGCGATGAACCTCATGACGCCCGCGGGCCAGAGCCGCGGCGTGCTCGCGGCCGACTTCCCCGAGGGCAGCGTGCGCCACTTCCGCCTCGACCGCGAGACGATGACCGCCGATTTCGGCTACGGCATCGCGGTCCCGCTGCGCCCCTTCCTCGGCATCATGGGCGTCGCGCCGCCGGACGACGGCGTGCATGTCTCCTCGGTGCCGGGTCCGTTCGGCGGCAACATCGACTGCGCCGAACTCGTGGCCGGCACGACGCTCTACCTGCCGGTGTGGATGGACGACGCGATGTTCTACGCTGGCGACGCGCATGCCGCGCAGGGCCACGGCGAAGTGAACGGCACGGCGTTCGAGACGACGATGGACTCGGCGCGCCTGCGCCTCACGGTCGAGACCGGCCGCACGCTCGAGGCGCCGCAGGCCGAAACCCCCACGCACTGGATCACGATGGACTTCGACGCCGACCTGCACGCCGCCGCGCGGCGCGCCCTCGCGGCGATGGTCGACTTCATCGCGCAGCGCGCCGACATGCCGCGCGTGGAGGCCTATCGCCTCTGCTCCGTCGCCGCCGACCTCGTCGTCACGCAGATGGTCAACGGCAACCGGGGCATCCACGTGAAGCTGGCCAAGAACATTTTCAAAACCTAGAGACCAGACCATGCAAGCCACCTGCGGACGGACGATCCCCCAACCCGACATCCGCGCGCTCTTCGGCTCGCTCGTGACGCGCGGCGACATCATCGACCTGTCGCACGAGATGGCGCCGGGCATGCCGGTGTATCCGAAGCACGCGCCGTTCACGCTCACGCTGAACCGCCGCCACGGCGACCCGAACGTGCCCGAGCGCAAGGACGGCTCCTCATACATCAACGAGGTCATCGTCATGCCGGGACATTGCTCGACGCACATCGATGCGCTCGGCCACTTCGGCCGCAACGGATGCGTGCACGGCGGCATCCCCGCCGCGTCGATCGAGACGCACCAGGGCCTGTCGAAGCTCGACGTGTCCGAGGTTCAGCCCATCCTGCGGCCCGCCGTGCTGCTCGACGTCGCGAAGTTCCGCGGGGTCGACGTCATGAAGGGCGGCGAACGCATCCGCGCCGACGAGCTGAAGGCCGTGGCGGATCAACAAGGCACGCCGGTGCAACGCGGCGACATCGTGCTCGTGCGCACCGGCTGGGCGCACCACTGGAAGGACGCGCCGACCTTCAACGGCGCGGGCGGCCTGCCGGGCCCGTGCTCCGAAGGCGCGGCATGGCTCGCCGACCAGGGGGTGTTCATGGTGGGCTCGGACACGCCGGCCTTCGAGGTCCTTCCCATCGTCGATCAATGGGTGCATGTGATGTACCTCGTGGACCGCGACATCCACATCATGGAGAACCTCAACCTCGAGCCGATCTCGCAGCGCGGCGTGCATCGCTTCATGTTCGTGGGGCTGCCCGTGCGGCTCGTGGGCGCGAGCGGCGCGCCGTTCAGGCCGGTTGCGCTGGCCTGATGAGCCGGAAGACCTATCAGTATTAACCCTGAGGAAAAATCCGCGACGGTTTGACGTAGATCAAATAAACTTAGCCCTCGAAGCATTTCGCTCGAAGGGATTTCTCGTCATGTTCGCCATCCGCCGCACCCTGCTCGCCGCCACGCTCGCCGTGGCGGGCGCCGCCGTCCTGTTCCCTGCGCACGCGCAGACGTTTCCCTCGCAGACGGTGAAACTCATCGTGCCGTACGCGCCGGGCGGCCTGCCCGACACCGTCGCGCGCATCATCGGCCAGCGCCTCGGCGATGCCATGGGCCAGTCCTTCGTCGTCGACAACAAGACGGGCGCCGGAGGCGCCGTCGCGGCGGGCGCGCTGGCGTCCTCCAACGACGGCCACACATTCATCGTGACCGACGGGCCGATGCTCGCCATCCCGCCCTTCGTCACCGCCAAGCCGGCATTCAACGCGCAGCGCGACTTCGTGCCGGTGGCGCTGGTCGGCGTCGCGCCGCTCTATCTCGCCGTGCATTCGCGCGTGAAGGCGAACACGCTCGACGAACTCATCGAGCTCGCCAAAAGCAAGCCGGGCGCGCTCAACTACGGCTCGGCCGGCCTCGGCAGCATCCACCACCTCACGGCCGAGGCGATGCAGCGCGGCCTGGGCATCAAGCTCACGCACGTGCCGTTCAAGGGCAGCGGCCAGTCGGTGCCCGCGATGATCGGCGGCCAGGTCGACATGATCTTCGCCTCGCCGCCCGCCCTCATGGGCTTCGTGAAGGACGGCCGCGCCAAGCTCATCGCGATCAACACCGCGAAGCGCGCGTCGCAGACCCCCGACGTGCCGGCGCTGGCCGAGAAGATCCCCGGCTTCGACTTCGCGTTCAACGTCGTGGTGCTGGCGAAGCCGGGCACCTCGGCGGATGCCATCGCCCGGATGAACGCCGCCATCGCGCGCGTGGTGAAGATGCCCGAGGTGATCGAGCAGCTCGCCAAGGCCGGCGTCGAGCCCGTCGGCGCGTCGGTGCAGCAGACCGCTTCGGCGCTCGCGGCGGAGACGCAGCGCATCGGCGGGGCGGCGCAGCACGCCGGGCTCAAGCCCGAGTGATGGGCGAATAGCGAACGAGAGCATGCCGGGCCGGACCGACGCTCGACCCCACGCAATCATGAAGACGAACGACCTTTCCTGGCACGACGACGTGCGGCTCGGCTTCGCGCCGATGGACACGACGCACGAGGAATTCCTCGCGCTGCTCGACGTCCTGCTCGCGGCGCCCGATGCGGAAGTCCCGGCCGCCCTCGCCGCCGTGCATGCGCATTCGCGCGAGCACTTCGCGGCCGAGGAGCGGTGGATGACGGAGACGAATTTCCCGCCCGCCGATTGCCACCGCGACGAGCACGCGGCGGTGCTCGCGAGCATGGAGGGCGTGAGCCGGCGCGTCGCCGAGGGCGACCTCGAATCGGCGCGCAGCATCGCACGCGCGCTGGCGGACTGGTTCCCCGGCCATGCCGACCATCTCGATTCCGCGCTCGCGCACTGGATGTGCAAGCGCACCATGGGCGGCAAGCCCGTGCTGCTGCGGCGGCGCAAGACCGCCGCAACCTGAGCGAGCGCCCGAACGGCGCCGCGAACAAACGACCGGAGAGCAAAGTGCTGACACGTGAAGAAAACGACCTCCTCTGCCGCGTGGAGGGCGACGCGCCCATGGGCCGGATGATGCGGCGCCACTGGACGCCCGTGTGCCTGCTGGAAGAAGTCGCCGAGCCCGACGGCGCGCCGGTGCGCGCGCAGGTCTACGGCGGAAAGCTCGTCGTGTTCCGCGACAGCGATGGCCGCGTGGGCGTGCTCGACGAAGCGTGCCCGCACCGCCACGCGTCGCTGCTCTACGGCCGCAACGAGGAAGGCGGGCTGCGCTGCCTGTACCACGGCTGGAAGATGGACGTGGACGGCAACGTGCTCGAGATGGTCTCGGAGCCCGCCGCGAGCGGCATGGCCGACAAGGTGAAGCACAAGTCGTATCCCGCGAAGGAATGGGGCGGCATGGTGTGGGGCTGGTTCGGCGCGGCCGACGCCGTGCCCGAGTTCGTGCCGCCGCCGTGGGCGCCGACCGACAAGGTGCGCGTGAGCATCGCCAAGGCCGTGCTGCCGTGCAACTGGGCGCAGGTGCTCGAGGGCGCGATCGACTCCGCGCACAGCTCCAGCCTGCATTCGTCCGACATGGTGCCGGCGCGCGTGGACAGCGCGGGCGCGACCGGCAAGCTGTGGGTGCGACCCTCCACCGACAAGGCGCCGCGCCTGCAGGTGCAGACCGCGGGCTACGGCTTTCGCTATGCGGCGCTGCGCCGCCCGATCAAGGATGCGGCGACCAAGGACTACGTGCGCTCCACCGTCTTCGTCGCGCCTTACTCCGTGCTGATTCCGCCGAACAACCTGTACAACGTCGCGAACGTCAACGTGCCGATGGACGACACGACGACGGCGTTCTACTTCATCGCCTGGGGCGATGCGGCGCAGACGCCCGAGACCGAGACCTGGCGCAAGTTCCTCGGCCAGACCGTGGACGTCGACCTCGATGCGACCTATCGACCGCTGCGCAACGACGACAACCGCTTCTGGCAGAACCGCGAGGCGATGAAGGCCGGCAATTTCACCGGCATCACGGGCTTCCCCAACCAGGACATCGCGATGTGGGTGACGATGGGACCCATCGCCGACCGCACGCACGAGCGCCTGGGCGCGAGCGACCTCGCCATCGTCGAATTCCGAAAGCAGATGATCTCGGCGGTGAAAGCCTTCGACGACGGCGGCACGGCCATCGGCACCGGCGAGCTTGCGATTCCGCGCACCGTGTGCTCGTTCCAGGCCATCGTGCCCAAGACCACCGATTGGCGCGACTTCTCCGTGCGGCCCGTGCTCGCCGGCGGCGCCGACAACGCGGACGAGATGGAACCCTCGTACTCCGTGCAGGCCGCCTGAGGAATCCCCGCGAATGGCCAAGCTCCAGCTCTCCGTTGCCATGGGCAACTACGACCGCACGCGCGCCCTCTACGACGGCACGGTGCAGATCGACGGCGTCGACCCCGTCTACATGCTGCTCAATCCGGAGGAGATGTTCTTCCGCGCGATGCGCAGCCGCGACTTCGACATCGCCGAGCTCTCGTTTTCCAGCTACCTCGTGAAGCATTCGCGCGGCGAATGTCCCTACATCGCGGTGCCGGTGTTTCTCTCGCGCGCGTTCCGCCACACGTCGCTCTATGCGCGGCGCGACCGCATCCATCGCCCGGAAGACCTGAAGGGCAAGCGCATCGGCCTGCCCGAATACCAGCTCACCGCGAACGTGTGGGCGCGCGCGATCCTGCAGGACGACCATGGCGTGCGTCCGGAGGACGTGACCTGGGTGCGCGGCGGCATCGACCAGCCGGGCCGGCCCGAGAAGATCGCGCTGCAGCTGCCGCCGGGGGTGCGCGTGGAAGTCGCGCCCGAGGGCACGACCATCTCGCAGATGCTCGACCGCGGCGAGATCGACGGCTTCATGGCCCCGCGCCCGCCCAGCCGTCACGTTCTGCAGTCGAACCCGGACGTGCGCTGGCTGTTCGACGATCCCACGGCGGCCGCGAAGGACTACTACAAGCGCACCGGCGTGTTCCCCATCATGCACGTCGTCGGCATCCGCAAGGAGCTCGCGGCGCAGCATCCGTGGCTGCCGGGCGCGGTGTTCAAGGCGTTCTCGCAATCGAAGGCCGCCGCGCTCGAACTGCTCGAGGACACGTCGGCGACCAAGGTGACGCTGCCCTTCGTCGAGGAGCAGCTGAAGGCCGCGCGCGACACGCTGGGCGAGGACTTCTGGTCCTACGGCGTCGCGCCCGCGCGCCGCACGCTCGAGACCTTCGTTCGCCATCACCACCTGCAAGGCCTGTCGCCGCGCGAGGTGCCCGTGGAAGAGATCTTCCATCCGTCGACGTACGAAACGTACAGCATCTGAGGACTTGCACGCCATGACGGTCGACCTGCACGCCGACACGCCGATGCCGCTTCGCGTGGCCGCCATCGAGGACGTTGCCGACGGCATCCGCAGCTTCGAGCTCGTGCAGCCCGACGGCGCGGCCTTGCCCGAATTCACGCCCGGCTCGCACGTGAAGGTGCAGACGCCCGGCGGCGCGCTGCGCAAGTACTCGCTGTGCAACGACCCGGCCGAGCGGCACCGCTACGTCATCGCGGTGAAGCGCGACGACGCGGGCCAGGGCGGGTCGCTCAGCATGCACACGCAGCTGAAGGTCGGCGACACGCTGCCGACCTCCGCGCCCGACAATGCCTTCCCGCTCGTGGACAAGGCACGCGGCTACGTGTTCATCGCGGGCGGCATCGGCATCACGCCGATCCTGTCGATGATCCGTTCGTTCGGCGAACTGCCGCCCGCCCCGTGGAAGCTCTACTACCTCACGCGTTCGGCCGAAACCACGGCGTTCCTGAAGGAGCTTCGCAACCCGGAGTGGAAGCGCAACGTCGTCATCCACCACGACGAGGGCGACCCGGACAATGCGTACGACCTCTGGGCGGCGCTGGAGAAGCCCAACACCGGCCACGTCTACTGCTGCGGCCCGCGCGGACTGATGGAGTCGGTGCGCGACATGACCGGGCACTGGACGCACGGCAACATCCACTTCGAGAGCTTCAACGAGGGCGGCGGCGTGAAGGCCGACGACAAGCCCTTCGTCGTGCGGCTTGCGCGCTCGGGCCAGGAGTTCGAGGTGCCCGTCGGGCAGTCGATCCTCTCCGTGCTGCGCGCGCATGGCTGCGAGGTCGCCTCGTCCTGCGAGAGCGGCACGTGCGGCACCTGCCGCACGACGCTGCTCGAAGGCGAGGCGGACCATCGCGACATGGTGCTGTTCCCGGAGGAGATGGACAGCCAGATCATGGTCTGCGTGTCGCGCGCGAAGAGCGAGCGACTGGTAATCGACCGGTGACCGCATCGTGAGCGGTACACCGATCCGCCTCGGCGTCGTGGGCCTCGGCCGCGCGTTCACGCTGATGCTGCCGACCTTCCTCGGCGACCGGCGCGTGCAGCTCGCCGGCGCCTGCGATCCGCGCGCCGCGGCGCGCGAGCAGTTCTCGCGCGACTTCGCCGCGCCGGCCTACGCCACCCTCGACGAGCTCGCGCGCGACCCGTCCATCGAAGCCCTCTACATCGCGAGCCCGCACCAGTTCCACGCCGAGCACACGCGCATCGCGGCCATGCACGGCAAGCACGTCCTGCTCGAAAAGCCGATGGCCCTGAGCCTGGATGAATGCGACGCCATGATCGCGCAGTGCCGCGAGGCCGGCGTCCGCATGATCGTGGGCCACTGCCACAGCTTCGACGCGCCCTATCTGCGCACGCGCGCGCTGATCGACACGGGCGAGTTCGGCCGCGTGCGCATGATCCACGCGATCAACTACACCGACTTCCTCTACCGGCCGCGCCGGCCCGAAGAACTGAAGACCGCCGAGGGCGGCGGCGTCGTCTTCAGCCAGGCGGCGCACCAGGTCGACGTCGTGCGGCTGCTCGCGGGCAGCGAGGTCGTCCGCGTGCGCGCGGTGACGGGCGCCTGGGACCGCGAACGCGACACCGAGGGCGCGTATTCCGTTCTGCTGTGGTTCGCGAGCGGCGCGTTCGCCTCCCTCACGTACAGCGGCTACGGGCATTTCGACTCGGACGAGTGGACCGGCTGGGTCGGCGAGATGGGTCAGGCGAAGAATCCGGCCGATCACGGGGGCGCGCGACGGCGGCTGATGCGGATCGGCAACGCGGACGAGGAAGCGCGGCTGAAGAACGAGGGGACCTACGGCGGCCCGTCCTACAAGCCGCCGGACAGCGCTGCGCCCGCGTCGTATCAGCACTTCGGCCCGGTCATCGTCTCGTGCGAGGGCGGCGACCTTCGGCCGGTGCCCGACGGCGTCTGGATTCACGGGCACGAGACGAAACGGCACGAGGCGCTGCCTCCGCCGGCCGTGCCGCGGTCCGAAGTGATCGATGAGCTGGTGGCCGTGTTGCGCGACGGCAGACCGGCATTGCACGATGGTCCGTGGGCACGTGCCACGCTTCAAGTCTGCCTGGCGATGCTCGAATCCGCCCGCCGCGACCGCGAGGTCCCCGCTGAGTTGATGTCGATGCGCACGGCGGCTACGTAGCACGACAGCGCCGCCGACACTGTCGCGCTGCGTCGTCCGACCGTCGGGCTTCGCCGCGGGCGCTACGGTGTGTCATGGCCGAGCGATCGCTCCCTCTCCTGCTGTGCTTCGCCGCGATCCTGCTGCACCCCGGCAGCGGGCAGGTCGCCTGGCGCGCCACGAGCGACATCCGCGTCGATGCCGCCAAGAGCGCCGAGCGCGACCCGGTGGCCGAGCCGAAGGCGCGCGCGCCGCGCCTGCCACGCATCGAACGCAACGACCGTCGCGCGCAGTCCGGCACCGTGGGCTCCGACCCCTTCGACGGCCGCTCGCTCGCAGTCCCCGTGGCCGGCATCCGGCGCAACCAGATCCGGGACACCTTCGAAGACGGCCGCAGCCGCGGCCGCCAGCACAAGGCGCTCGACATCATGGCGCCGCGCGGCACGCCGGTGCTCGCGGCCGACGACGGGCACGTCGCCAAGATCTGGCGCAACATCGGCGGCGGCCTCGCGGTCTACCATGTCGACCCCGAGGGCAAGCTCGTCTATTACTACGCGCACCTCGACGCCTACGCCGACGGCCTGAAGGAAGGGCAGCAGGTGCGCCGCGGCGACGTCATCGGCTACGTCGGCAGTACGGGCAACGCGCCGGAGAGCGCGCCCCACCTGCACTTCGGCGTCTCCCTGCTGGCATCGCCCCACGCCCTCTGGGGCGGCGAGGCCGTGAACCCCTATCCGGCCATGATGCGCGAAGACGCCGCACTCGCGCAGCGGTGATCTGTCGCTCGGCGTGCCCGCTGGCCCTACACTGCGGTTGAGTTCACGGAAAGGGGCGGCTGTGAAGACGGAATTCCTCAAGGGGCTTGCGCAACGGGATGGCGGCTCGCTCGAAGCCGCCTTGCGCCTCACGCTCGACAACGCGGGACGCGGGATCGTGCGCTACGACGCCCAGGGGCACGTGCTGCTCTTCAACCGCCTCGCTCTCGAAATGCTCGACCTGCCGGAAGCCGTGCTCGCCGGCTCGACGGTGGCGGACATCATCCGGTACCAGCAGAAGCGCGGCGATTTCGAGACGAGCGAGATCCAGCCGCCGGGCGATCCGGACGGGTGGGCCGCGGAGCTCTTCCGCCCGCACCGGTACCTGCGCCGAACGAAATCGGGCCGCTCCCTCGAAATCGCGACCACGCCCCTGTCCGACGGCGGGGCCGTCCGCACCTACACCGACGTGACGGCGTACGTCGAGGCCGAGCGCGCGCTGACCGAGAAGACGAGGGCGCTCGAGATCACGCTCGACAGCATGAGCCAGGGCATCTCCGCCATCGATGGCAAAGGCCGCCTCGTCTTCTGGAACAAGCAATACCAGCAGTTGCTCGACCTCCCCGATTCGCTGCTGAAGTCCGGCCCGACCATGGAACAGCTCGTTCGCTTCCAGATCGAGCGCGGCGACTTCGGCGACAACTTCGAGTTCGTCGACGCGGTGGCGCGCGGCTACGTCGCCGTCGGCGACAAGGCCCCGCCGCTCGAAGGCCCCGAGACCTATGTGCGCAAGACGCGCGACGGCCGTCATTACGACGTGACGACGCGCCCCCTGCCCGATGGCGGCGTGGTGCGCACGTTCACCGACATCACGGCATACGTCCAGTCGCAGGAGGCGCTGCTGCGCGCGAAGGAGGAGGCGCAGGAGGCGAGCGGCGCGAAGACGCGGTTCCTCTCCAGCATGAGCCACGAGATCCGCACGCCCATGAACGCCGTGCTGGGCATGCTGACCCTCTTGCGCGGCACACCGCTGTCGGCCCGGCAGGCGGACTACGCGACGCAGGCCGAGGGCGCGGCCCGCGCGCTGCTGAGCCTGCTCAACGACATCCTCGACTTCTCCAAGATCGAGGCCGGGAAGATGACGCTCGATGCGCGGCCCTTCTCGCTCGAGCAGTTGCTGGAGGACCTGTCGCTCGTGCTGTCGAGCAACGTCGGCACGCGCGACATCGAGGTGCTGTACGACCTCGACCCGCGGGTGCCCGACATGCTGAACGGCGACGACATGCGCCTGCGCCAGATCCTCATCAACCTCGGCAGCAATGCCGTGAAGTTCACAGAACGCGGCGAAGTGGTGCTGCGCACGCGCCTCGTGCGGCTGCAGGACGGCGTGGCGACGGTCGAGTTCGCGGTGCAGGACAGCGGCATCGGCATCTCGCCCGAGGAACAGCGCCACCTTTTCGCGGACTACGAGCAGGCGAGCCCCGCCACGGCGCGCCAGTACGGCGGCACGGGCCTGGGCCTGGGCATCTGCCGCCGCCTCACGGAGCTGATGGGGGCGAATCTGCAGCTCGCCAGCACGCGCGGCATCGGCAGCCGCTTCTGGTTCACGCTCTCCCTGCCCCTGGTCGGCGACGCCGCGCCGGCCGGCGCGGAGGCGGCCGGCGACGCGCCGCAGCGCGTGCTGATCGTCGACGACAACGCGCTGGCGCGCGATTCGCTCGCCGCGCTCGCCCGCGCCGCGGGCTGGCAGGCGGACACGGCGCACGACGGCGCGCAGGCGCTGGCGCGCATCGAAGGCGCCGCCGGGCTCGGCATGGGCTACGACGTGGTCTTCGTCGACTGGCTGATGCCGGGACTCGACGGCTGGCAGACCTGCGCGCGCATCCGCGCGCTCGCCCTGCCCGCCCGGCCGCCGCTCGTGGTCATGGTGACCGCGCACGGCCGCGAGATGATCCACACGCGGCCGGCGCGGGAGCAGGCGATGCTCGACGGCTTCCTCGTGAAGCCGGTGACCGCGGGCATGCTGCGCACCGCCTTGCGCCGCGCGAAGGCCGGGCCGTCGGACGCCATGGCCACGACGGAATTTCCGCTCGAGTCGCACCTGCTCGACGGCATCCGCCTGCTGGTCGCCGAGGACAACGAAGTCAACCAGCGCATCGCCAAGGAACTGCTGACGCGGCAGGGCGCGATCGTCGACGTCGTGGGCAACGGGCAGCTCGCGGTGGAACGGCTGGCCGAAGGCCATGCCTACGACGCGGTGCTGATGGACATGCAGATGCCGGTGATGGACGGCATCGCGGCGACGCACGAGATCCGCAAGAGGTTTCCGGCCGACGTCCTGCCCATCATCGCCATCACGGCGAACGCGATGGAAACGGATCGCGAAGCCTGCCTGGCCGCGGGCATGAACGACCACGTCGGCAAGCCCTTCGTGCTGGAGGACGTGGTCGCGGTGATCCTGGAGCATGGCGTCCACGACCGGCCGGCGTTCGCCGAGACGGGACACGGGAGCGCCGCCGCGACGGACCCGGTGTTCGACCGCGTCGCCGCCATCGCCCGGCTCGGCGGCGACGAGGACCTGCTCGAGACCGTGCTGCCGGTGTTTCGCGAGAACCTCGAACGCGCCCGGACACAGCTGGAGCCCGCGAACGCGATGCCGCCGGATCAGCTTGCGCGGGTGATGCACACGATCAAGGGCATGGCCGGCAACCTGGGCGCGATGGAGCTTTCGAAGCTCGCCTCGGAGGCCGAGAAGGCCCTGCTCGCAGGCCGGGAGGACCACGGCGCTTCCGCGCGTGTCGGCGCGGCCATCGCGGATGTGTTGCGGGCGCTGTCGAAATAAGCGAGGCGAAGGCCTTGTCGGCCGCGAACCGACACCTCAACGGCTTGCTTACCTCCTAAAATCCCGATCTTCCGCCCCAACATCGATTGCATGGGACCCGACGAAAACATCGCAACATTGCGCTCGCGTGTCTCGGCCCTGGTCGAACAGGAGGGCGTGCTGCTCACGCAGGCCTTCGAGCTCAGCCGCACGGAGGCTGAGCGGCATCGCATCGATGAGCTGTTCGCCAAGGTGCAGGCCATCCAGATCCAGCGCAACGTGATCCGCAAGAGGATCGGCGACATGCTGGGGACCCATCGGCTGCATGCGCCTTCCGAGGTGTGGCAGGAAGGCGCCTACGACTACCGGCGCGACGTCGGCGGCGACGCCGTGCGAGTGCGCGTGGTCAAGGGCCCGCTCGGGCTGCAGGTCGTCCTGCCGGGGAAAGGGCCCGTGCGGATCGAGACGGTGAAGGGGACGTTCGACGGGCCGCTGGCGGCGGAGGCTTGAGCGCCCGCGACCCTGCCTCCAGCATTTCTCTTACTGCGGCGCCTGCAACGCCCCCCGCCGGATCTGGTCCCGCTCCAGCGATTCGAAGAGCGCCTTGAAGTTGCCTTCGCCGAAGCCGTCGTCGCCCTCGCGCTGGATGAATTCGAAGAACACCGGACCCAGCATCGTCTGGCTGAAGATCTGCAGCAGCAGCCGGCGCTTGCCGCCCTGCGTCGATCCGTCGAGCAGGATGCCGCGCGCCTGCAGCTCGGCCACCGGCTGGCCGTGGCCGGGCAGGCGCTCGTCGAGCATCTCGTAGTACACGTCGTTGGGCGCGGTCATCAGCGGGACGCCCGCCATCTGCAACTCGTCCACCGTCTTCAGCAGGTCGTCGGTCAGCAGCGCCACGTGCTGGATGCCCTCGCCGCTGAACTTCATCAGGAACTCCTCGATCTGCCCCGCGCCGCGCGACGACTCCTCGTTCAGCGGGATGCGGATCATGCCGTCGGGCGCGGTCATCGCCTTCGAGGCGAGGCCGGTGTATTCGCCCTGGATGTCGAAGTAGCGGATCTCGCGGAAGTTGAACAGCCGCTCGTAGAACGCGGCCCAGTGCGCCATGCGGCCGCGGTACACGTTGTGCGTGAGGTGGTCGAGCACCTTCAGCCCCACGCCGCGCGGGCGGCGGTCCACGCCGGGGAGGAACTCGAAATCGATGTCGTAGATCGACTTGCCGTCCTCGAACCGGTCGATGAGGTACAGCGGCGCGCCGCCGATGCCCTTGATCGCGGGCAGGCGCAGCTCCATCGGGCCCGGGGGCATCTCCAGCGGCTGCGCGCCGAGTTCGAGCGCGCGCGCGTACGCCTTGTGCGAGTCCTTCACGCGGAACGCGAGGCCGCACGCCGACGGGCCATGCTCGGCGGCGAAGTACGCGGCCTGCGACTTCGGCTCGCGGTTGACGATGAAGTTGATCTCGCCCTGCCGGTACAGCACCACATCCTTCGACCGGTGCTTCGCGACGAGCGAGAAACCCATCTTCTCGAACAGCGGCTCCAGCAGGCCTGGCGTGGGCGATGCGAATTCGACGAACTCGAATCCCATCAGCCCCATCGGATTGTCGAAGAGGTCGGCCATGGCGGCTCCTTGTTCTGCGGGGTGGGGTGGCTTCAGGATTTCTTCGCGTACATCGGGAACCAGGTGACGACCGGGCGCCCATCGGAGCGCCACGAGTGGCAGCCGTCGATGAAGGGCGGCGGCTTCGCGGGCATGCCGGCGGGGTCGGGCGGCGTCGCGCGCGCACCGAGGCGCGCATAGGTCGGGATCGCCTGGATCGCGGAGGACGCCATCGCATACAGCATCTCGCGCATGTGCGTGCAGCCCGCGGCGCCGCCCACCGCTTCGTCGACGGCCTTGCGCCAGCCGCGTCCGAGCGTCGCGCCGACGAGCTTCTGCGCCGGCGGCGCGGCCTGCTTGCATTCGTCGAACGGATGCGCGGCCATGTCGGTGCCCACGGCGACGATCTTCATGCGGCCGTCGACCACCAGGTTCACGCCGATGCTGTGATACGGCTCGCCGGGCGCATACGGTCCGCGCTCGAGCATGCTGAACTCGTAGTGCTTGCGGTCCTCGATGCGGGCCTCGACGTCGAACAGGCCGTCGTCGCGCTGGAAGGTGTCGCAGACGACGGTGCGGGTGTGGAGGCGCTTGCGTTCCGCCATCAGCAGCGCTCGAAGACCGCCGCGATGCCCTGACCGCCGCCGATGCACATGGTGACGAGCGCGTAGCGGCCCTGGACACGCTGCAGCTCGTACAACGCCTTCGTCGTGATGATGGCGCCCGTGGCGCCGACCGGATGGCCCAGCGAAATGCCCGAACCGTTCGGATTCACCTTCGCCGGATCGAATTCGAGCTGCTTCGCCACCGCGCAGGCCTGCGCCGCGAAAGCCTCGTTCGACTCGATCACGTCCATGTCGCGCACGTTCAGGCCCGTGCGCTGCATGACCTTGCGCGTCGCGGGCACGGGGCCGATGCCCATGAGCTCCGGCTCGACGCCGGCATGCGCGTAGCCGACGAGGCGCGCCATCGGCTTCAGGCCGTGCTTGCGCACCGCCTCCTCCGTTGCCAGCACGACGGCGGCCGCGCCGTCGTTGATGCCCGAGGCATTGCCCGCCGTCACGCGGCCCGCTTCCTTGCGGAACGCGGGCCTTAGCTTGCCGAGGGATTCGACGCTCGTGTCGCCCTTGACGTGCTCGTCCGTCGCGAATTCGACGCTGCCCTTGCGCGTGGCGATCGTCACGGGGACGATCTGCTCGCGGAAGTAGCCCGCGGCGGTCGCGGCGGCGGCGCGGCGATGGCTTTCGACCGCCAACGCATCCATGTCGTCGCGCGTGATGCCGTACTTGTCCGCGACGTTCTCCGCCGTCACGCCCATGTGGATGCGGTGGAAGGGGTCGTGGAGGATGTTGAGCATGTAGTCGGACAGCTGCATGTCGCCCATGCGCTGGCCCCACCGCGCCATGGTCGCGAGATAGGGGCCGCGCGACATCGACTCCGCGCCGGCGCCGATGGCGAGATCGGTGTCGCCCAGCATCAGCGCCTGCGCGGCGGACACGATGGACTGCAGGCCCGAGCCGCAGAGGCGGTTGACGTTGAAGGCGGGCACCTCGTTGGGCAGGCCGGCCTGGATGGCGGCGACGCGGCTCAGGTAGGCGTCGCGCGGCTCGGTCGGGATCACGTTGCCCATGACGACGTGGCCGATGGCGGCGGCGGGCGCGCCGCTGCGCTCCAGCGCGGTCTTGACGGCCAGCGTGGCGAGGTCGGACAGGGGAACGTCCTTGAGGGTGCCGCCGAAGGTGCCGATGGCGGTGCGAACGGCGGAGACGACGAAGACGGCGGGGGTGGACATGGTGGCAGCTCCTTGGCGGATCCCTAAAAGATCCTCCCATCGTACCGAGTCCGCCGGGGCGGCGCTCCGGCCGGGTCTCTGCTACAAAGCTCCCATGCAACCCAACGATGCCCCCGACAACCGTGCCGCCGCGGAGGACCTGCGCGCGGAAGGCCACGAATTCCAGGCGTTGATGCGCCGCCTGCCCCCCGCGTACCGGGACCTGCCGACCGCGTTCCGCGAGTGGACGCCGTTCGACGTGCTGCGCCACCTGTACCTCGGGGACGTGCTCGCCGTCGCGGCGATCACCGACGTGGAAGCCTTCAAGCCGATGATCGCGGAGACGCTCGCCTCGCGCGCGAGCGGCGCGAGCGCGAGCGAGCACGCGCGCCAGCACGTCGGCCACCTCCCCTACGACGAACTGTTCGGCATGTACGTCGCGCAGCTCGAGAAGCTGTGCGACCTGGTGTCGCCCTTGTCGCCGCAGCATCGCCTGCCCTGGGCCGCGAAACCCATGACCGCGCGCGTGTTCGCCGGCGCGCGGCAGATGGAGGTGTGGGCGCATGCGCAGGCCATCTACGACCTGCTGGGCATCGACCGCCCGCCCGCGCAGGATCGCCTCTGGAACATCGCGGACCTGTGCGTCCGTACCTTCGGCTGGGCCTTCGCGATCGCGGGCGAGCCGCAACCGGGGCCGCCGCCGCGCGTCGACCTCGTCGCGCCCTCGGGAAAGATCTGGACCTGGAACGAACCTTCGACGGCGGGCCGCGTCGAGGGCGATGCGGTGGAGTTCTGCCAGGTGCTTTCGCAGACGCGCAACGTCGCGGACACCTCGCTGCGCATGCAGGGCGAGGACGCGACCTGGTGGGTGACGTACGGCCAGTGCTTCGCGGGCCGGCGCTCCCTGCCGCCGCCGCCCGGCTCGCGGCGCAAGAGCGACACGATCCTGCCGCTGGACGTTTGACGGGCGCGCTCAGCGTCCCTTGAAGTCCGGCTTGCGCTTCTCGTTGAAGGCGCGCACGCCCTCGTGCCGGTCCTCGGTGTCGACCAGGCGGTTGTACGCCTCGATCTCGAAACGGTAGCCGGTGAGCAGGTCCATCTGCATGCCGTAGTGGATGGACTTCTTCGCCTGCCGCACGGACAGCGGCGCATTGCCGGCGATCGTGCGTGCGGTGGCCAGCGCCTCGTCTTCGAGCGAGGCGGGATCGCACGCGCGATTGAACGCGCCCCAGGCCACGCCTTCCTCGGCCGTGAACGGGCTGCCGGTCAGCACGAGTTCCTTGGCGCGCCGCTCGCCGACGGCGCGTGCGAGGTTCTGCGTGCCGCAGCCGCCGGGCATGAGGCCCAGCCGCACTTCGCTCAACGCGAAACGCGCGCCGCGCGCGGCATAGATGAAGTCGCAGGTGAGCGCCATCTCGAGCCCGCCGCCGTAGGCGATGCCGTTGAGCGCGGCGACGATGGGAACGGGGCACTCCATCATCGTGACGAAGGCGCGCTCGAACAGCTCGTGCTGCGCCTGCCACTGCGCGGCCGACATGCCGTTGCGCTCCTTCAGGTCGCCGCCCGCGCAGAAGGCCTTGCCGCCGGTGCCGGTGAGCAGCACGCAGCGCACGTCGCCGGGCTCGGCCGTGAGCCGCGCGAAGTAGTCGAGCAGGTCGCGGCCCATCTGCGTGTCGACGGCGTTCATCGCCTCGGGGCGGTTCAGCGCCACCCGCTGCACATGCTCGCGCGGCGGGTCGATCTTCAGGGTTGCGTAGTCGATTCCGGTCATTCGGGCTGCACGTTCGCCTCGCGCGCGAGCCGGACCCACTTCACGACTTCCTTGTCGAGAAAAGTCGTGAACTGCGCCGTCGTCATCGGCATCGGGCTCATGCCGATGCCCGCGAGCTTCTCGACCACCTCGGGGTGCTTCATCGCCACGGCCACCGACTCGTTGAGCTTCTGCGCCAGCTCGCGCGGCATGTTCGCGGGGCCGACCAGCGCGACCCACGAAGGGAAGTCGAAGCCCGGCAGGGTCTCGGCGATGGCGGGCCAGTCGGGCACCAGCGGATTGCGCTTGAGCGAGGTCACCGCGAGGGGCCGCAGCCGGCCGCTCTTCGCCTGCGCGAGCGCGTTGGCGAGGTCCACCATGCTCGCATCGAGCGTGCCGCCGATCACATCGGTGAGCGTGGCGGGAATGCCCTTGTACGGCACCGGCAGGAGTTCCAGGCCGCCGAGCTTGTTGAGCGTCGCGATCTGGATGTTCACCGAGCTCGTGGTCGTGCCCACGCTCACCTTGCCGGGGCGCTGCTTCGCATACGCGATGAAGTCGGCCAGCGACTTCGCGGGGTGGTCGGGCCGCACCATCAGCACGTGCATGGTCTCGCCGAAGCCATTGATGGGCGTGAAGTCCTTGCGCGGGTCGTACGACAGGTTCTTCACCAGCGCCACGTTGCTCGCGATGGGCGACTGCGAGCCGAGCAGCAGCGTCAGGCCGTCGGGCGCCGCACGCACGACCTCCATGGTGCCGATCACGCCATTGGCGCCGGGCTTGTTGTCGACCACGACGGGTTGGCCCAGGGCTACGCTCATCTGCTGGCCGAGGACGCGCGCCGCGAGGTCGGTCGCGGTGCCCGCGGGCAGCGGCACGACGAGCCGGATCGGGCGGCCGGCCGCCGGCTGCGCCGCGACGAGGCTCGCGCCGAGGGCCAGTCCGAGGGCCACGCCCAACGTCCGCAGGATCGAGAAGGTTCGCACGTGTCGTCTCCGTTCGGAAAGTGAGATGTCGATGCCGTCCATTGGACGCGCATCGCGCATCGGCCGCCACGGTGTTTTCACCCGCCCGCGCCCGAGCCGGAATACATCGAACGCATCACACCATGGAGACCAGCGCGCGGCCGACCGCGCGACGCTCGATCACGGCATCGAAGGCGTCGGCCAGCTGCGGCAGCGGGTAGACCACGGAGCTCGTGGGCTTCAGCTCGCCCGCCACCACGTGCGCGAACAGCGTGTCCATGAGCACGCGCATGCGGTCGCGGAAACGCTCGCGCTCGTCGAGGGGCGTCCAGCCGACGTACAGGCCGAAGTTGAAGCCGATGACGTCGATGTTCTTGATCAGCAGGATGTTCGCCGGGATCTGCGGGATCGTGCCGCCCGCGAAGCCGACCACGAGCACGCGGCCCTCGGGCTGCACGCAGCGCAGCGCCTCGTCGAACAGCTCGCCGCCCACCGTGTCGAACACGACGTCGACCCGGCGTCCGCCGAGCGCGCCCATCACCTGGCGCGACATCGCCTCGCCCTGCGAATGCACGATGCCGTGCGCGGCGCCGTGATCCATCGCGATCCGCACGCGGTCCGGCGAGCCGGCGACCGCGACGATCTCCGCACCCGCGAGCCGCGCGACTTCCACCGCGGGAAGGCCCACGCCGCCGGCCGCGCCGTACACGAGCAGCGTCTCGCCGGCCTGCAGTCGCGCGCGCCAGTGCAGCGCGGCGTAGGCGGTGCCATAGGTGAGCGGCACCGTCGCGGCGGTTGCGAGATCGACGCCATCGGGCACGTGCCAGGTGGTCGCCGCCGTCGCCACGGCTTCGGTGGCGAAGCCGCCCCAGTCGAGCGCCGCGGCGACGCGGTCACCCGGCGAGAAGCCGACGACGTCCGGCGCGACCTCCATCACCACGCCGGACACTTCGGTGCCCGGCACGAAGGGCAGCGGCGGCTTGCGCTGGTAGCGCCCCGCGATCACCAGCGTCTGGCCGAAGCCCGCCGTGGCGTAGTGGACCGCGATGCGCACGCAGCCGGGGCGCAGCGTCGGCGGCGGGAGCTCGCCGAATCGCATGTCGCGGTAAGGGCCGTAGCGTTCGCAGAGGAAGCCTTGCATGATTCTCCCGGTTCGTGTCCGTTGAAGCGCAATCCCGATTCTCCAGTTTTCCGCGCCGCCGCCGAAATCTCCGGGATGAGCGCTGCGAAACCGATCGAACACTGGGTCACCGAATTCGCGTCTCGACCCATTCCCCTGCTGCGCGAGAGCGCGGACGGCCTCGCGCACTGGCGCGAGCGGGAAGGCGAAGTGGACGCGCACCGCATCGCCGGGCTCGCGCTCGCCGACCCGCTGATGAGCCTGCGTGTGCTCGCCCTCGCCTCGCGCCGCTTCGGCGAACGGCTGGACAAGCCGCCGCAGACGGTCACGGCCGCGCTGGTGCTGCTGGGCGTCGATGCGGTGTTCGCGGAATTCGATTCGCCGCCGGTGCTGGAGGATCGGCTTGCGGACAGGCCGGAGGCGCTCGCGGGCGCTTTGCGCGCGTTCGAGCGCGCGCAGGCGGCGGCGCGGCTGGCCGCCGCCATCGCGATCCACCGGCAGGACGCGGAGGTCGACGTGCTCTACGAGACCGCGCTGCTGCACGACTTCACCGGCCTGCTGCTGTGGGCCGCGGCGCCGGACCGGGCGCTCGCGATCGAAGCGCGCCAGCGGCGCGATCCGCGACTGCGCACGGCCGACGCGCAGGCCGAGGCGCTCGGCACGAGCCTCGCGCCCGTCGCGCAGAAGCTCGTGGCGATGTGGGGCCTGCCGGGCTCGACGCAGGATCCGTCGGAGCCGCTGCACTGGCGCGCGGGCCAGCGCACCGTCGCGCTGGCGGTGCGCATCGCGCGGCATGCGAGCCGGGGATGGGACGACGCCGCGCTGCCCGACGACTACGCGGAACTCGCGCACCTGATGGCGAGCAACGCCACCGCGGCGGCGACGCTCGTGCGGCAGACGCTCGATCAGGAGCCGATGAAGTCGAAGAGCGAAGCGCGCGACCTGCCCGCGTAGCTGCGCAGCGCCGCCTCGAGCGTCGTCTGCGACGACTGCAGCGCGCTCACGCCGCGGGCGATGTCCATGTCCTGCAGGTCGCTGCGCCGGCTCTCGGTCGAAAGCGCGGCCTCTTCGCCGCGTGCCGCGGCAATGTCGACCTGCCGCAGGCCCTCGCCCGCGCGCGTTCGCGAGAACACCATCGCGTCGAGCGAGCGGTCGAGGCCCGCCTGCACGCGCGCGAGCCGCTCGGCGTACTGTGCGTTCGTCGCGCCGGGATCGTCGAGCAGCGCGATCGCATCGTCGAGCGTCGCGAACACGCTCTGCCGCCCGGCCGGCGCGACGTCGAAACTGTCTCCCACCGCGGGCGCGCCCGAAATGACGATGCGCTGGCCGCCAAATTCGAGGGCGCTTCCGGCCGCGAACGGCAGGTTCGCGGCCACCGTGGTCCCCGCCGTGAGGTCGTCGACGGTATAGAGGGGCGCCGCCGCGGTCCCGGCGATCGTCACGCGGTACGAATGCCCCGTGAGCGCCGTCGCGTCGCTCACGGCGCCCGCGTCGATCCAGCCCGCGCCGGTGTTCGCCGCCGCGGACGCCGTGACGAACACGCCGTTGCCTTGCGCGATCGCCATGAAGGTGGCGCGGCCATCGAGCGTCGTGGCGTGCCGGCCCGTGCCCACGCGCTGTTCGCCTGCCGTTGCGGCGTAGGTCGGCATCCCGCCGCTGGTGAAAGGCGCATCCGTGCTCCCCTGCCCCGCGAAGATGTAGCCGCCCGCGCCGTCGTCCGCATTCGCGACCTGCAGCAGCTGTTCGCGCGCCGCGGCAAGCTGCTGCGCGAGCGAGCCGCGGTCCGCGGCCGAGTAGGCGCCGTTGCCCGCGGCGACGAGCCACGCGCGCGCGTCCTGCAGGATGGACACGCCCTGCGCGAGCGCGCCGTCGGCGGTCGCAAGGATGCTCGCCGCCAGATCGGTCGCGCGACGTTCCTGTCCGATCTGCGCGAGGCGCGAGCGTGCCCGTTCCGCCTGCGCCGCGGCCACCGGGTCGTCGCCCGGCGAACGGACGCGCAGGCCGCTCGAGATTTGGTCCTGCAGGCGCGCCTGTTCTTCCTGCCGGCGTCCGATGGCCTCGAAGGCCTGGCGCGCGGTGTGCGAGGTGGCAATGCGCATGTGAGGATTCCCCAGTCGGGCTTCAGCGGCCCGTGGCCGCGAGGAGCGCCTCGAAGAGACTCTGGCTCGCCTGCACGATGCGCGCGGACGCCTGGTAGGCCTGCTGAAAGCGCAGCAGGTCCGACGCTTCTTCGTCGAGGTTGACGCCCGAGACGGTCTGCTGGCGCGCGAGCGCGTCGTCGCGCAGCCGCATCGACACCGTTTCCGAAGCCACGCCCGCTTGCACGCGGCTGCCGACCTCGGCGAGCAGCGTCGCATAGGTGTCGCCGAGCGACTGGCCGCCGATGAGCGACGACGTGGCGAGCGAAGCGAGCGCGAGCGCGTTGCGGTTGTCGCTTCCGGGCGCCGAACTTCCCGCGGCGCCCGTGGCGATTTGCCGCGTGCCGAGCGGCAGCGCGGACAAGCCGGTCGCGGCCGCATCGAACGGGCGCACGAGCCAGGTGTCGCCCGCGGCGGGTGTGCCGGCGAAGCCGAATGCGAGACCGTCGACGGTCGCCGGCAAGGACGAAGCGGAAGTCGCCCTGCCGTCGCTCGTTCGCATGATCGTCCAGTTGCCGTTGTCGAACGCGACTTCGTAGTCGCTGGACTGCAGGGCGGCGGCGTTCACCACCGAGCAGGACACGGCGCCGCCGCTCGTGTTTCCCGCGGCGGGAACCGCGCGCGGCGACGGAACGCGCAACAGCGCCTGCCCCGCCGCGCCGTCCATGTCGATGCCTTGCGCATGCTGCGCGTTCAACGCGGAGGCCGCAACGGTCGCGATGCGTCCGACCTCGCGCAGCGCGCGCGCGGCATCGTCGTCGCGCACGCGCATGAGGCCCGCGAGGCTCCCCCCGCCGAGGGCAGCCGCATCGAGCCATTGCGCCGCACCCGCGGATTCGAGCCGCAGCCCGGTGCACGACGGGTCCGACGGATCGGGCGCGGCCACGAGTTGCGCCTGCTGGCTGCCCACGAGCAGCGGCGCGCCCGAGCGCAGGAAGAGGGAGATGCTGCCATCGCCTTGTGCGACGGTCTGCACCGCCATCGATTGGGAGAGCGCCTGCACCTCGGCGTCGCGCTGGTCCAGCAGATCGTTCGGCGGCTGGCCTCCGGCGCCGCCGCGCGCGATCTGCTCGTTGAGCCGGCGGATCGTCGAGAGCCTCGAATTCACCTCGGGCACGCGCAGCGCCAGACCCGCATCGGCGGACGATGCGACGTCGGCGACACGCTGGCCCACGGCCGTCAGCGTCGCGGAGAAGGCCGACACGCGCGCGATGAACACCTGCCGCGCGGATGCATCGCCGGGACGATTGGCGAGGTCGCCCGCGGCGCCAAACAGCTCGTCGAGCGCCACGCCGATGCCCTGGTCGGCGCCCGCGAACACGGCGTCGAGCGCGCGCAGGCCTTCCGCGCGCGCCGCGTCGGACGCGCTGGCCGCCGATGCGCCTTGCAGCGCCTGCGTGAGGAACTGGTCGTACTGCCGCTGCACGCCGCTCAGATCGACGCCGCGGCCGAAGAACCCCGCCCCGGTGGCGAGTCCGCCCGCCGTGGAGAGTTGCGCCCGCTGCCGCGAATAGCCCTCGGTGTTGGCATTCGCGATGTTGTGCGAGATGGTGGTGAGCGAGCCCTGCGCCGCCGCGAGCGCCGAGGTTCCGATATTCAGGAGCGAGCCCATGGCCTGCTCAGCCCATCGCGCGCTGCATGGCGAGCGTCTGGTTGATCGTGCGCGCGAGCTTCTGCGCGTAGTTCGGGTCCGTGGCGTAGCCCGCGCGCTGCATGCCGCCCGCGAAGGCCTCGGCCGTCGCCTCGCCGCGGACCACGCCGGCGTAGCGCGGCTGGCTCGAGATCAGCCGCGCGTAGTCGGCGAAGGCATCGGCATACGAGTCGTAGCTGCGGAAGGCCGCGCGCGTGCGTACCGCCTGCCCGTTCTCGAACTCCGTCGTCGCGACCTCGGCGCGTTCGCCCCTCCAGCTCGCGCCGGCCTTGACGCCGAAGAGGTTGTGCGAGTTGCTGCCGTCGGCATTGCGCACCTCGCCGCGCCCCCAGCCCGATTCGAGCGCGGCCTGGCCGAGGATGAAGGACGCGGGCACGCCCGTGCGCCGTTCGGCCTCCTGCGCGTGGGGGAGCATCTTGCGGATGAACTCGGCGGGCGCGCCCCTGGCCGCAGGCGTTGCGGTCGCGGGCGTCGCGGCGGCCGGCATCGGCGCCGACTGCACGTTTTCCGGCGACACGGCCGGCAGGTTGCCCATGTGCTTCGCGAGCTGCCGCTCCAGCATCTGCGCGAGGCCGCCCGGCCGGCCCGCGAACTGGCGCGAAAGCTGCGAATCCATCATCGCGGAGAACGTCTCCTCGCCGCTGCCGCCGCTCGGCTTCGGCGATGCATCGCGCATGCTCTTCAGCACCATCTGCATGAAGAGTGACTCGAATTGAACGGCCGCGTGGCGCGCGGCCTGCTTCGGGTCCTGCGCAGCCTGGCGGCGCAGCGCATCGAGGCCGCGGCTGTCCAGCTGCGCGATCGAGGCCGATTCGGCGCGCATCAGATGATCTCCAGTTCCGCCTTCAGCGCACCCGCGGCCTTGATGGCCTGCAGGATGCCGATGAGGTCCTGCGCCGACGCGCCGAGCGCGTTGAGCGACTTCACGATCTGCGAGAGGTCCGCGCTCTGCGGAATCGCGAGCAGGTTGCCCGAGCCCTGCTGCACGCGGATGTCGGCCTTCTCGGCGACGACGGTCTGGCCGCCCGTGGAGAGCGGCGCCGGCTGACTCACAACCGGCGTGCTCGACACGGTGACCGACAGGCTGCCGTGCGCGACCGCGCAGGGGCCGAGCCGCACCGACTGGTTGATGACGACCGAGCCCGTGCGCGCATTGACGATCACCTTCGCGGGCGGCGCTTCGAGATCGACCTCGATGCCCTCGAGCTCCGCGATGAAATCGACGCGGCTGCCCCGCGCGGGCAGCTCGACCTGCACGACGCGCCCGTCGAGGGGCCGCGCGGCTTCGTTGCCGAGGCGCAGGTTGATCGCCTGCGCCAGACGGCGCGCGGTGGAGAAGTCGGTCTGGTTCAGTTCCAGATGCAGGTGCGCGGCGTCGAGCGCGCTGTTCGGCACGGCCCGCTCGACCGTCGCGCCGCCGGGCACGCGGCCCGCGAGCATGTGGTTGATCGACACCTTGCTGTTGCCGGCCGATGCGCCCATGCCGCCGATGACCAGGTTGCCCTGCGCCATCGCGTAGATCTGCCCGTCCGCGCCGCGCAGCGGCATGAGCAGCAGCGTGCCGCCACGCAGGCTGCGCGCATTGCCGAGCGAAGACACGGTGACGTCGATCTGCTGGCCCGGCTGCGCGTAGGCGGGCAATGCCGCCGTCACCATCACGGCCGCGACGTTCTTCATCTGCGGCGTGACGCCGGGCGGCAGCGTGACGCCGAACTGCTGCAGCAGCGACTGCACGCTCTGCCCGGTGAACTGCACCTGGTTCGTCGCATCGCCACTCCCGTCGAGCCCGACGACCACGCCGTAGCCGAGCAACTGGTTCGTGCGCACGCCTGCCACGGTGGCGAGGTCGCGCACGCGCTCGCTGCCGCCGGCCGGCGCGTTCACGCCGTACTGGGCTTGCGTAGCCGTTGCGCCAAGGACGAGCGCGCACGCGGCCAGGAGTCGAATCGTCCTCATACCGGCGCGACCGAAAGGAAGAAGCGTGCGAGCCAGCCGAGCCCCTGCAGCCGGCCCACGTCGCCGCGGCCCCGCTGCTCCATGCGCGCCTCGGCGACCTGCATGGAGCTCACCACGTTGCCCGCCCGGATCGTGGCCGGGTCGACGATGCCCGAGAAGCGCAGCGCGTCGACGTTCTGGTTCACGCCGATCTCCTTGTCGCCGGCCACGAGGAGGTTGCCGTTGGGCAGCACCTGCTGCACGCGCACCGCGATCACGCCGGTGAACGAGTTGCTGCTGCCCGTCGTGCCGTCCGCGCTGCCGGCGAGCGCCGAATTCGCGCTCGCGTTCAGGCGGCCGAGGAAACTCTTGGACGCATAAGGCAGCGCCGTCACGCCCGCGGACAGCGTGCCGCTGCGATCGAGCTTGGTCGTGGACTGCTGGCTCGCGCTCAGCGTCTCCTCGATCTGGATCGTGAGCACGTCGCCGACGTGGCGCGCGCGCGTGTCCTCGAAGAGCGGCCGGTAGCCGCCCGCGTTGAAGATCGCGCCGGTGGTGGGCGCGGGCGCCGCCGCAGGCAGCACAGCGGCGGCCCCGGCCTGCGGCGACGCGGAATGCATGGCGACCGGCGCCACGGTGAGGGTGGCGCAGCCGCTGTACAGGGTGGCAAGCGCGAGCAGCGCGAGGGAATGGATCCGCATGACGAGTGCCTTCAGATTTGCGACAGGCGCGCCAGCATCTGGTCCGATGTCTGGATCGACTTGGAATTGATTTCGTACGCGCGCTGCGTCTGGATCATCGCGACGAGTTCCTCGACCACGTTCACGTTCGAGCCTTCCACCGCGCCCTGGTGGACGACGCCCATGCCGTTCGCGCCCGGGTTGCCGGTCTGCGGATTGCCCGACGCGGCCGTCTCGGTGAAGAGGTTGCCGCCGCGCGGCTCGAGCCCGGCCGGATTGACGAAGCCCGCGAGCTGGATCTGGCCGATCTGCTGCGGCGCCTTCGCGTTCGCGAGCGTCGCGGACACGATGCCGTCGCGTCCGATGGTGACGGTCTGCGCGCCCGCGGGCACGGTGATCGCCGGGTTCAGGTGATAGCCGCTCGACGTGACGATCTGCCCCTGCGCATCGACCTGGAACGAGCCGTCGCGCGTGTAGCCCGTGCCGCCGTCGGGCATCTGCACCTGAAAGAAGCCGCTGCCGTTGATGGCGACGTCGAGCTGGTTGCCCGTCTCCGTGAGCGCGCCCTGGCTGAAGTTGCGCGAGGTCGCGACCGGCCGCACGCCGCTGCCCAATTGCAGGCCCGTGGGCAGTTGCGCGTCCTGCGAGGACGGGCCGCCCGCCTGCCGCATGTTCTGGTAGAGCAGGTCCTCGAACACCGCGCGGCTGCGCTTGTAGCCGTGGGTGCCCACGTTGGCGAGGTTGTGCGTGATGGCGTCCAGCTGGGTCTGCTGGGCCTCCAGGCCGGTCTTGGCGATCGAAAGCGAGCGCAGCATGGCGAATCTCCTCAACGGGGCGCGAGCAGCTGCGCCGCCCGCTGGTCGTTCTGCTCGGCGTTCTGGAGCAGCTTCATCTGGGTTTCGAACTGGCGCGAGGCGGCGATCATTCCGACCATCGCCTCGACCACGTTCACGTTGCTTCCTTCGAGCGCGCCCGCCTGCAGGCGCACCGCGGGGTCGGCGGCGGCGTCCTCGCCCGTCGACGTGCGCATCAGCCCGTCGGGGCCCTTGCGCATGTCGGCGGCCGGCGGGTTCACCAGCTTGATGCGGCCGACCTGCTGCGCCGCGCCGTTGCTCGCACGCGCGGACACGGTCCCGTCGGCGGCGATGGTCACGGTGCTGCCGGCGGGAATGCTGAGCGTGCCGCCCTCGCTCGCCACCGGCAGGCCGCCGGGGCTCGACAGCACGCCTTCGCTGTTCACCTGCAGCGCGCCGGCGCGCGTGTAGGCCTCGCTGCCGTCGGCCGCCTGCACCGCGAGCCAGCCCTTGCCGAGCACCGCGACGTCGAGCGCACGGCCGGTGCTTTCGAGGGCGCCCGAGCGCTCGTCGAAGCCGGCGGACGCCTCGAGCGAAACGACGCGCGTGGCCATGCCTTCGCCGCGCACGGGCACCGCGCGAAACGCCACCTGGTCCGCGCGGAAGCCCGGCGTGTTGGCATTCGCCAGATTGTTCGCCAGCCCGTCCTGTCGCAGCATGAGCGAGCGCGCGGCCGACGCGGCGGTGTAGATGAGGCGGTCCATGGCGTCGCTGCTTCCGGCCTATCAGCGCAGGTTGACCAGCGTCGACAGCATCTGGTCCTGCGTCTTGATCGTCTGCGCGTTCGCCTGGTAGGCGCGCTGCGCGGTGATCATGTCGACGAGCTGCTGGGTGAGGTCGATGTTCGATTCCTCCAGCGCGCCGCCCTGCAGCGCGCCGAGGTTGGCGGTGCCCGGCGCGCCGATGGCCGGTTCGCCCGAATCGGGCGTGGCGCGCCAGACGTTGTTGCCGACGGGCACGAGCCCCTGTTCGTTGGCGAAGTCGGCGAGCGCGACCTGCGCGGCGGGCACCGTCTTGCCGTTCGAGTAACGCGCCTGCACCATGCCGCGCGCATCGACGGCGAAGCCGGTGAGCTGGCCCGCGGCGTAGCCATCCTGGCCGACCGCGTTGACGCCGAAGGCGCTGCCGAACTGCGTCGTGCCCGTCAGGGAGATCTTCACCGGCGCATCGGCGGTCGAGGTCGAGGGCGCGACGGGCAGCGTGCCGGCGGGGAACGGAACGTCGAGTTCGAGTTCGGCGCTGCCCGCGTCGAGCGTGCCGTCCGCGTTGAACTTCAGCGTGCCGGCCGGCACGACGGCGCCGCCGGCGGCCGCGGGAATGTTCGTCCCGTCCATGCCCGCATAGACCTCCCACTCGTTGTCGGTGGCGGCGCGGCGGAAATAGAGGGACAGCGTGTGCTCGTTGCCCTGCTGGTCGTAGACCGGCATCGACGTGGTCGAGGCATACGAGTCGGGAACGTTCAGCGCGAACGCCGGCGTGGAAGCCGAGGGCGCCGCGGTGCGCGCATCGAGGTTGACGGCGAGCTCGCCCTTCGTCGTGACCTGCGGCGCGATGCCGTCGGCGGGCAGCTTGATGTCGCCGGCGACGCCCGTGCTGCGGCCGCTCGCCGCATCGACCGCGAAGCCCTGCAGGCGCAGCCCGCCGGTGGTGACGACGTGGCCCTGCCTGTCGAGCTGGAACGCGCCGTTGCGCGTGTAGCCGGCATCGGCGCTGCCGGGCTCGGCGACGCAGAAGAACCCGTTGCCGTTGATCGCGATGTCGAGCGGGTTCTCCGTGGTGCGCAGCGCGCCCTGCGAGAACTGCTGCGTGATCGACGTCACCTGCACGCCCATGCCGGGCATGGCCGTGACGCCCTGCATCGCCGCGCTCGCGTAGATGCCGGCGAACTCGGCGCGCGAGACCTTGGCGCCGACGGTGTTGGCATTGGCGATGTTGTTGCCGATGACCTCGAGGTTGCGGGAGGCGGCATTGAGGCCGCTGATGCCTTGCTGGAAGCTCATGGGGAGGGGCTCCGTGGATTCGTTTCGAGAGAGAGATTCAGGGAGAAGCGGGCGCGCCGGCGGCCGGCTTCGCGGCGGTGTCGGCGGTGGCGGCGGCCGCATCGGCGTCCGCGGTCAGCCGCGCCTGCAATGCCTCGAACGAAGCGGCAAGCGACTCGACGGTGGCATTGAGCTTCTCGATGCCGGCGACGGTGTTGATCTGCGCGATCTGGCTCGTCATCTGCGCGTTGTCCATCGGGTTCAGCGGATCCTGGTTCTTCATCTGCGCGACGAGCAGCTTCATGAAGCGGTCCTGCTGGTCGGCGGCGGACGTGGTCTTGCCCGTCGACTTGCTGCCGGCGTTCGACGTCGGCGCGGTGGGGGACGCGATCGGATTCGTCATGGCTTACTACCCCATCTGCAAGGTCTTCGCGAGCAGCTGCCGCGCGGTGTTCATCACTTCGACGTTGTTCTGGTAGGCGCGCGACGCCGAGATCATGTTCACCATCTCGTCGACCACGCTCACGTTCGTGTGGGTCACGTAGCCGTCGCCGTCGGCCATCGGATGGTGGGGTTCGTGGACGCGGCGGCCGGGCGCGTCGTTCTCGGTCACGGCCGCGACGCGCACGCCGGCGACGTCCGTGCCGGGCAGCGGCTGGGGCTCGAACGCGATCTGCCGCGCCCGGTACGACTTGCCGTCGGGGCCGGCCACCGCATCGGCGTTCGCGAGGTTGCTCGCGACGACGTTCAGGCGCTTGCTCTGCGCCGAGACGGCGCTGCCGGAAATCGTGAAGAGGTTGAAGAGGGACATGGTCGATGGACTCCCGTTCACTGCCCGGTGATGGCCGACAGCAGCGTTCGCACGTCGTGATTGATGAAGCGCAGCGTCGCCTCGTAGCGCACCGCGTTGTCGGCGAAGGCGGCACGCTCGCGGTCGAGTTCCACGGTGTTGCCGTCGAGGGACGGCTGATCGGCGTTGCGATAGAGAAGCTCGGGCATCGCGGTCTGCGCGTCGCGCATGCCGGCGCCCGCACCCTGCTGCTCGCTGCGCGCGTTGGCGAGCGCCGAGGCGAAGTCGAAGTCGCGCGCCTTGAAGCCGGGCGTGTCGGCGTTCGCGATGTTGCCGCCCAGCACCTTCTGGCGCTGGGCCAGCAGGTCCAGCGCGGTCGCGTGGCCGTCGATCTTGGCAGTCAGAAGTGACATACGCATTCCTTCGTTCGCGGCCGGATCACCGCGGTGGAATGCAGTGTCGGATCGCGCGCCGAAAACTGAAGCGCGGATAAGTCCGTGCTTTGCGCGCCTATTCCGCGCCGGCCGCTTGCGCCGCGCGCCTAAAGTGCGTGCCATGCGATACACCCTTCTTCCCGCCCTCGTCTGCGCTTCGGCCGCGATGTCCGCGATGTCCTCCAATGCGCAATCGCAAGCGGCCGACGAGAACTCGGTGCGCGCCTTCGTCTCGCAGCAGGCCGCGGCCCAGGCCGCGCAAGGCGGCGTGACGCGCTTCGAGGTGCAGGTGGGCAACGTCGAGCCCTCCTCCGTGCTCGCGCCCTGCCGCCGCATCGAGCTGTTCGCGCCGGGGAGCGCGCGCTACTGGGGCCGCGCCTCGGTCGGCGTGCGCTGCGCCGAGGGTGCCTCGTGGACCTATCTCGTGCCCGTCACCGTGCGCGTGTGGGGCACCGCGCTCGTCGCGGCCGTGCCGCTCGCCGCGCAGTCGGTTCCCGTCGCTCAGGACGTGCGCGAGCAGGAAATCGAGCTGACGCGCGAATCCGCGTCCGTGCTTCGCGATGCCTCGCAGCTGCAGGGCCGGACGCTCGCGCGCGCGGTCGCGCCCGGACAGGCGCTGCGCGCCGACATGCTGCGCGCCACGATGGCGGTGCAGGCGGGCGACATGGTGCGCCTGCGCATCGTGGGCACGGGCTTCGCGGTCGACGCCTCGGGCCAGGCGCTCAATGCCGGCGCGGACGGGCAGACCGTGCGCGTGCGCACCGAGCTCGGCAAGGTCGTGACCGGCGTGGCCCGGGACGGCCGGCGGGTGGAAGTGCCGCTTTGAGCCTCGCTGGCCGAAAAGCGCCGCGAATCGCCTGCTTATGCGGCCTCAAGTTCCGGAGCTTCGCGCCGAAGATCGCAGGACAGGCCCCGAAAAGCCTTTGGAGAACCCCATGAAGATCGGCTCCCCCGTGCCCCACGACCCCGCCGCGGCCGCCGCCTCGCCGCTGCGCGGCGCGCGCGCCGCCGCCGCGCCCGCGGCCACGCAGTCGGCCGCGCCGGCCGCATCGGCAACCGTCGAGCAGGTGCAGGTGTCGGCCGCTGCCGCCAGCCTGGTCGCGCCCGGCAGCGGCGATTTCGATGCAGCGAAGGTCGCCGCGATCCGAACGGCGATCCTCGAGGGACGCTTCGAGATCGATGCCGACGCGATCGCCGACCGGCTCATCGCCGACGCCGCCGACATGCTGAGGCAGCGCCCGGCATGACCGCCTCGGCTTCGTCGCCTGCGTCGCCCGCGTCGCCGTCGTCGCCGTTCGCGCTCGCGCTCGCGCAACTCGAGCCTCTGGTGCGCCGCCATGCCGAAGCGCTGGTGGCGGGCGACGCCGACGCGCTGCCCGAACTCCAGGCGCAGATCCGCAAGCGCCTGGCGCTGCTGAGCGCCGCCTCGGCCGGCCAGACGCTGCCTGCCGATTGCCGTCCGATCCTCGAGCGCCTGGTGATGCATTCGATGCTGAGCCGACCTGCCGCCGCCCGCCGGCTCGAAGCGACCGACCGCGCGATCGCCGTCTTCGGCTCCATGCACGAGGGCGTGCGCCAGCGCCAGGCGTCGCGCGTCTACGCCGCCAACGGGGTCGCGCTCGGACCGTGGCGGGCGGGGGGGTTCGAGCGGGCGTGAGCGGCGCACCCTCGAAATCGTTTGGTAAAAGCTGACGAATGTCTGTTTTTATGAAACAATTCGGCCATGAAGCAAGTGCGTTCGAATAGCCTGGCCGACGCGCTGTTCTCGAAAACCAAGCAGGCCGTGATCGGCATCCTGTTCTCGGACGAAAGCAAGGAACTGCACCTGCGTGAGCTCGCACGCCTCGCTGGCGTCACCGCTGCGACGCTCGCGAAAGAGCTCGACATACTGGTTGCCGCCGGCCTCCTCGTGGAGCAGCGCGACGGGAACCGAAGGACCGTCCGCGCGAATACCGAGTCCCCCATTTTCGAAGAGCTGAAGGGAATCGCCGTGAAAACCGCAGGCGTCGCCGACATCGTTCGCGCGGCGCTTGCGGATGTGCGGGGAGTCGACCTCGCATTCATCTTCGGGTCGGTGGCGCGCAACGAGGCGAAGAGCAATAGCGATGTGGACCTGTGCGTGGTGGGCGCCGCGAAGAATCGGGACATCATGACCGCCGCCGCGGTCGCCGAGCGGGCGCTGCGTCGACCGGTCAACGCGGTGCTTTACTCTCCCGTTGAATTCCATGAACGGATGAGGAAGGGCGGCTCCTTCGTCGAGCGAATCGGCGAAGGCAAGAAGATATTTGTCGTGGGGCAACAGCGTGAGTTCGACGAACTTTCAGAATCTGGAGAAACTGGGCAAGCTCAAACCGCATGAGCCGCGGCTGCACGATGTCGAGTCGAGCCTGCGCGTGGGCAAGGAAGAACTTCAGGACGCGAAGCGCACAGCCAACAGCCTTACCACGCGCTACAAGGCAGCAAACGACGCGGCGCACGGTTTCCTCCTGATCGCGCTGATGGCACGGGGATACAGAACGACGTCCGACCCAGGGCACCGGCAGGTGCTTTACGAACTATTGCCGGTTCTGGTACCGGGAGCGACGGCGGCCAAGGATTCGCTGGATCGGGCCGCACGCACAAGGAACCGGCTGATCTATGAGGGCTCCGAAATCGATATTTCGGAGGGCATGATCGAAGATGTGATCGATGGTGCAGAGAATGTTCTCGAAGAGGTGGAGATGATCGTCAGGAAGCTGCGCACGGACTTGGCTGCGAAGCAAGAGCGCAACTCGCAGCGGTGAATCGCCACCGACTGCTTCTCAGTGGCCCTCATACAAAAATTCGGACATCCCCATCCGCATCGGCTTACCTCAACGTCCTCGCGTCGAAAGTAGATCCGAGTAGACCGGCCTGTGCTGGACCGGGACGCTGTGAGGTCGGGCATGATTCATAGATGGCTGAACAGTCCAAGGAAGTACGTCGCGGTGTGGTCACGCCTGACCCTTTGGTCGGGCTGAATTCGGTTAGCCTGACGATCAACGCAAAATTGTTCTCTCTTGAGGATGTCGTTGGTCGAAATCACGGGGTGACTTCTTTGTTCGCCTTCGGAGGCGCGCTTCTCTCGATTAGCTTCCGAGACGCGACAGGCCAACATACGCTCGGGTCTGCCGTTCTAGTGCATCCGGGTATCGCAATAACCGCGAAGCACGTGCTATCGGACTGGCTCGCTGCGCTCGGTCGTGGAGGGGCTGCTGCAGTGTGTCAAGCGCCCCAAGCTGACCATGTGCATGTCTGGGACATTGTGAGCGTCCATAGCCTCGACACTGCGGACCTCGCCGTCCTGGTTTTGCGATACAGGACTGATTTGCCACCGCTCAACGCCTTCTCCGTCGCTTACATAACTACTCGGATGCCTACCGTGGGGGATCGCGTGTTTCTCGCGGGATTCACTGCAGAGACCGCGACCATTCCGATTTCAAGTGATATGCGAATTGGGGGCAACGTGAGAGTAAGTGTTGGCCGAGTGATTGACGTTTGGCCTGAAGGGCGGGATCGCGTCATGTTGCCGTCAGCTTCGTTTGCGGTTGACTCGCCGGCCTTTGGCGGAATGAGTGGCGGGCCGGTACTTGATAGTCAAGGACGAATGATCGGCACAGTTAGCTCTTCTACAGAAGGTGATGACATGGCGTTTGTCTCCCATGTATGGCCTTCGCTTCTAGCTTTAATCGAGCCGGTATGGCCGGTGAAGGCAGGGTCCACAGAAGTGGCTCCGCAAATCTGAACAGCGTCTTGAGTGGAAACTCCGTGCATGATGCCGGCCGAGAAAGGCTGGCGACAGGAGTTTTCGATGGTGAAGAAATCAGCGCGGCGTACCCGCCGCACGC
>NZ_JBFWNP010000030.1:0-64763 GCF_050250995.1 Ramlibacter sp. | reverse complement strand
GCAGCAAGTTCACGGACGCTGCAGGCAACCTGAACACCGACGGCGGCGACGCCAACAACACCGTCACGCTGACGATCGACTCGGAGCGTCCGACGGTCGCCATCACGACCAATGCCGCGACGTTGAAAGCCGGTGAGACGGCGACCATCACCTTCACGTTCAACGAAGACCCAGGCGCGACGTTCGACGCAACTGACATTGCAGTCAGCGGCGGCACGCTGGGCGCATTGAGCGGCACGGGCTTGACGCGGACCGCGACATTCACGCCGACCGCAGGAAGCACAGCCGACGGCACGATCAGCGTTGCAAGCAGCAAGTTCGAGGACGCCGCAGGCAACCTGAACACCGACGGCGGCGATGCGAACAACACGGTCACCCTCACGATCGACTCCGAACGGCCGACGTTGGCGATCACCGGCAACGCAACGACGCTGAAGGCCGGCGAGACGGCGACCATCACCTTCACCTTCAGCGAAGACCCAGGCGCGACGTTCGACGCGACCGATATCGCGGTGAGCGGCGGCACGCTGGGCACGCTGAGCGGCACGGGTCTGACGCGGACGGCGACCTTCACGCCGACGGCCGACAGCACAGCCAACGGCACGATCAGCGTGGCGAGCAGCAAGTTCACGGACGCCGCAGGCAACCTGAACACCGACGGCGGTGACGCGAACAACACGGTCACGCTGACGATCGATTCGGAGCGTCCGACCGTTGCCATCACGAGCAACGCCACAACCTTGAAGGCGGGCGAGACGGCGACGGTCACCTTCACGTTCACCGAAGACCCGGGTGCGACCTTCGACGCCACCGACATCGCGGTGAGCGGCGGCACGTTGGGCACGCTGAGCGGCACGGGCCTGACGCGCACGGCGACCTTCACGCCGACGGCGGACAGCACGGTCAACGGCACGATCAGCGTGGCGATCAGCAAGTTCGAGGACGCCGCCGGCAACCTGAACGCGGATGGCGGCGACGCCAACAACACGGTCACCCTCACGATCGACTCCGAACGGCCGACGTTGGCGATCACCAGCAACGCAGCGACGCTGAAAGCGGGCGAGACGGCGACGATCACCTTCACCTTCAGCGAAGACCCGGGCTCCAGCTTCGACGCGAGCGACATCGCGGTGAGCGGCGGCACGCTGGGCACGCTCAGCGGCACAGGCCTGACGCGCACCGCGACGTTCACGCCGACGGCGGACAGCGCCGCCAACGGCACGATCAGCGTGGCGAGCAGCAAGTTCGAAGATGCCGCGGGCAACCTGAACACCGACGGCGGCGACGCGAACAATACGGTCACGCTGACGATCGACTCCGAACGGCCGACGTTGGCGATCACCAGCAACGCAGCGACGCTGAAAGCGGGCGAGACGGCGACGATCACGTTTACCTTCACCGAAGACCCGGGTTCGAGCTTCGACGCGAGCGACATTGGGGTGACCGGCGGCACGTTGGGCACGCTCAGCGGCACGGGCCTCACGCGGACGGCGACGTTCACGCCGACGGCGGACAGCACCGCCAACGGCACGATCAGCGTGGCGAGCAGCAAGTTCACGGATGCCGCAGGCAACCTGAACGCCGACGGCGGCGACGCGAACAACACGGTCACGCTGACGATCGACTCCGAACGCCCGACGGTCGCGATCACCACCAACGCGGCGACGCTGAAGTCGGGCGAGACGGCGACCATCACCTTCACGTTCAGCGAAGACCCGGGCGCGACGTTCGATGCCACGGACATCGCGGTATCCGGCGGCACGCTCGGGACGCTCAGCGGCACGGGCTTGACGCGGACCGCGACATTCACGCCGACCGCAGGAAGCACAGCCGACGGCACGATCAGCGTTGCAAGCAGCAAGTTCGAGGACGCCGCAGGCAACCTGAACACCGACGGTGGCGACGCCAACAACACGGTGACGCTCACGATCGACTCCGAGCGTCCGACCATTGCCATCACGAGCAATGCGGCGACCTTGAAGGCCGGCGAGACGGCCACGATCACCTTCACGTTCAGCGAAGACCCGGGGTCGAGCTTCGACGCGAGCGACATCGCGGTGGGCGGCGGCACGCTGGGCACCTTGAGCGGCACGGGCCTCACGCGCACGGCGACGTTCACGCCGACGGCGGACAGCACGGCCAACGGCACGATCAGCGTGGCGAGCAGCAAGTTCACGGATGCCGCGGGCAACCTGAACACCGACGGTGCGGATGCGAACAACACGGTCACGCTCACGGTCGACACCGCGCGACCCACGGTCGCCGGAGTCGCGATCACCAGCGCAACGGGCGCGCAGAACAGCACGCTGAACGCGGGCGACGTCGTCACCGTGACGGTGACGATGAGCGAAGCCACGACCGTCACGGGAACGCCGGAAATCACGCTGGACGTCGGCGGCACGGGCCGCACGGCAAGCTACACCGGCGGCAGCGGCACGACATCTCTGACGTTCGCCTACACGGTGCAGGCCGGCGACACGGACGCGAACGGCATCGCGATTGCCGCGAATGCGCTGTCCCTCGGTTCGGGCACGCTGAAGGACGCGTCCGGCAATGACGCGACGCTCACGCACGGTGCGGCCAGCGACAACGCGGCGTACAAGGTCGACAGCGGCCTGCCCACGGCGAGCGTGACGGCGGCGACGGTCGCGAACACGGGTGAGGTGCTGGTGCAGTCCAGCGAGCCGGGCACGGCCTACCTGGTGGCGTCGAGCGTGACGGTGACGGACGAAGCGAGCATCGTGAACGCGGCGGGCAACGTGTGGAATGCGGTCGCCATCGCAAGCGCGAACGCGGACACGGCGCTGGCGGCCACCGGGCTGATCGACGGCACCTACAAGGTGTACACGGTGGATGCCGCGGGCAACGTGAGCGCGGCATCGGCCAACACGGTGACGATCGACAGCACGGTGCCGACGGTCACGAACGTGGCGATCACGAGCGCGACGGGCGCGCAGGCGAACACCCTGAACGCGGGCGACAAGGTCAGCGTCACCGTCACGATGAGCGAAGCGACGACGGTCACGGGCAATCCGCAGCTGACGCTCGACGTTGGAGGGCAAAGCCGGATCGCGGCCTACGCGAGCGGCTCCGGCACGACGAGCCTCGTCTTCGAGTACACGATCGCGGCCGGCGACACCGATGCCAACGGCATTTCCATCGGCGGCAATGCGCTGGCCGCGAACGGCGGCACGCTGAAGGACGGCGCGGGCAACGACCTGGCGCTGGGCCACGGCAGCGTTTCGGACAATGCCAGCTACAAGGTCGACACCACCGCCCCGGCCACGCCGACCATGGGCTTGACCGCGGACACGGGCACCGACAACGCCGACGGTGTCACGAGCAACGGCGAGATCACCGTCGGCGGCATCGAACCCGGCGCCACGTGGGAGTACTCGATCAATGGCGGCACCGACTGGGCAACCGGTTCGGGCACCACGTTCACGCTGGGCGACGGAACCTATTCGGGTGGCGAGGTGCGGGTGCGGCAACTCGATGCCGCGGGCAATGCGAGCGGTCAGGCCAGCAACGCGATTCCGTATGTCGTGGACGGTGGCGCGCCGACCGTGGCCTCGGTCGCGATCACGAGCGCCGCGGGGGCGCAGAACAGCACGCTGAATGCGGGCGACGTGGTCAACGTCACCGTCACGATGAGCGAAGACACGCTCGTGGACACGACGGGCGGTGCCCCCTCGGTCGCGCTCCAAATCGGCGGTACGACCGTCAACGCGACGTATGCGAGCGGGTCGGGCGGCAGCACGCTGGTCTTCACGTACACCATCCAGGCGGGCGAGACGGACCTCGACGGCATCTCCATCGGCACCAATGCCATCTCGCTCAATGGCGGCACGATCCGCGACACCGGCGGCGTCGGCGCGAGCCTGACGCATGCCCTGGTGACGAGCAACGCGGCGTACAAGGTGGACACGGCGGCGCCGAACGCGCCGACGGCGGCGCTGGCGAGCGACACGGGCGCGAGCAACAGCGACGGCGTCACGAGCAACGGCCAGGTGGACGTGAGCGGGCTGGAGGCCGGCGCGACGTGGCAGTACAGCACCAACGGCGGCGGCGCGTGGACGAGCGGCACGGGCGGCAGCTTCACGCTGGGCGCGGGCACGTATGCGGCCAACGCGGTGCAGGTGCGGCAGACCGATGCGGCGGGCAACGTCGGCACGGCGGCGCAGCTGGGCGCGATCACGGTGGACGCGGGCGGCCCGACGGTCACGGGCGTGGCGATCACCAGCGCCACGGGTGCGCAGGCGAGCACGCTGAACGCGGGCGACGTGGTCACCGTCACGGTGACGATGAGCGAAACCACGACCGTGACGGGCAGCCCCGAGTTGGCGCTGCAGGTGGGATCGAACGCGCGCACGGCCACGTACGACGCGGGCGCGAGCACGGCGACGACGCTGGTGTTCAGCTACACCGTGCAGGCGGGCGACACGGACATCGACGGCATCGCCATTGCGGCCAACGCGCTGGCGCTCAATGCGGGCACGCTCCGGGACGCCTCGGGCAACGACGCGACGCTCGCGCATGGCGCGGCGAGCGACAACGCGGCGTACAAGGTGGACACGACGGCGCCGAACGCGCCGACGGCGGCGCTGGCGAGCGACACGGGCGCGAGCAACAGCGACGGCGTCACGAGCAACGGCCAGGTGGACGTGAGCGGGCTGGAGGCCGGCGCGACGTGGCAGTACAGCACCAACGGCGGCGGCGCGTGGACGGCCGGCACGGGCGGCAGCTTCACGCTGGGCGCGGGCACGTATGCGGCCAACGCGGTGCAGGTGCGGCAGACCGATGCGGCGGGCAACGTGGGCACGGCGGCGCAACTGGGCGCAATCACGGTGGACGCGGGCGGCCCGACGGTCACGGGCGTGGCGATCACCAGCGCCACGGGTGCGCAGGCGAGCACGCTGAACGCGGGCGACGTGGTCACCGTCACGGTGACGATGAGCGAAGCCACCAACGTGACGGGCACGCCGCAACTGGCGTTGAACGTGGGCGCGGACAGCCGCGCGGCGAGCTACACGGGCGGCAGCGGCACGACGACGCTGACGTTCGCGTACACGGTGCAGGCCGGCGACACGGATGCGAACGGCATCGCGATCGCGGCGAACGCGCTGGCGCTCAATGCGGGCGCGCTCAGGGACGCCTCGGGCAACGACGCGACGCTCACGCACGGCGCGGTCACCGACGACGCGGCCTACAAGGTCGACACGACCGCGCCCACGCTCTCGATCGCGAGCAGCAAGTCCAGCGTCGGCAACGGCGAAACGGCCACGCTGACGTTCACGTTCAGCGAAGCGCCGCTCGACTTCGTGGCGGGCGACATCGCCGCGACGGACGGCACGATTTCAAACTTCGCGAGCACCGGGGATCCGAAGGTCTACACGGCGACGTTCACGCCAGCGGCGAACGCCACCAATGCGAGCGCGGGCGTGACCGTCGCGGTCGGCGCCTACACCGATGCCGCGGGCAACAACGGCGGGGCCGGCAGCGTGACGATCGCGGTCGACACCGGCGCGCCCGGCGCGCCCGTCATCGCGGTGGTCGCCGGCGACGACGTCGTCAATGCGGCGGAAGCCGGATCGACGATCACCGGCACCGCCGAAGCCGGCGCATCGATTGCGCTCACCCTGGGCACGGGCAACGTGCGCACGGTGGTCGCGGACGTCAATGGCGACTGGAGCTATGCGCTCGTCGCGGGCGACATCGCCGCCATGGCGGAAGGCGCCGAGACGATCAGCGCCGTGGCCACCGATGCGGCCGGCAACGCGAGCGCCGCGGGCACGCGCGCGATCACCATCGACACGGTCGCGCCGGGCCTGCCGACCATCGGCCTCGTTGCGGCGAACGACGTGATCAATGCGGCCGAGAAGCAGGCCGGCGTGACCATCGCCGGCACCGCGGAAGCGAACGCCACGGTGGCCGTCACCTTCGGCGGCACGACGCTCACCGCCACCGCCGGCAACGACGGCAACTGGAGCCGGACGTTCGGGGCCCCTCAGGTTCCGGCCGACGGCAACCACGCGATCAGCGTCACCGCAACCGACGCCGCCGGCAACGCTGGCAGTGCCGGCACGCGCACGGTGACCGTCGACGCGACGGCCCCGGGCACGCCGGGCGCGCCCGCCATTGCCGAGAACGCGGGCGGTGGCATCAACTCCATCGAGGCCGCGGACGGGACGGTGGCGGTCGTCGATCTCACCGGAACCAATGCGACGGCTGGCGACACCCTGCGCATCAACTGGGGCGCGCAGACTTACACGTACACGCTGACCGCGGGCGACGTGAGCGGCGGCAGCGCCTCGGTCACCGTGCCCGACACGACGATCACGGCACAAGGCAACGGCACCTTCAACGTGACGACCCAGGTCGTCGACGCCGCGGGCAATGCGAGTGCGGCGAGCGCGCCGACGAGCGTCACGGTCGCGCTCGCCGGGCCGAATGCGCCGGGCAGCGCGCCGACCATCGCGGAGAACGCGGGCGGAGGCATCAACGCCGCGGAGGCGGCAGACGGAACGGATGTCGCCGTGAGCCTCGCGGGCACGAACGCGGTTGCCGGGGACACGGTCCGGGTCCTCTGGGGCACGCAGATCGTGGACTACACGGTCACTTCCGGCGACGTGACGGCGGGTACCGCGACGGTGAACGTGTCGAATGCGGTCGTCTCCGCGCAAGGTGCGGGCACGTTCAACGTGACGGGCCGGGTGATCGATTCCGCGAACAACGTGGGTGGCCTGAGCCCGGTGACGAGCGTCACGGTGGACCTCACGCCGCCGGCCGCTCCGGTCATCGACCTGGTCGCGGGCAACGACGAGATCAACGCCGCCGAAGCCGGCAGCGCCATCACCGGCACGGCCGAGGCGAACGCGACCGTAAACCTGACGCTGGGCACGGGCAACGTGCGCGCGGTGACAGCCGATGGCAGCGGCCAGTGGACGTACACGCTCGTCGGCGCCGATATCACGGCGCTGGGCCAGGGCGCCGCGACGATCAGCGCGACGGCCACCGATGCCGCGGGGAACGTGAGCAGCGCGGGCACGCGTGCGATCACGCTCGATACGGCGACGCCGGGCGCACCCGTCGTCAATGCCGTGTCGGGAGACAACTTCGTGAATGCCGCCGAGAAGACGGCGGGACTCACGCTCTCCGGTACAGCCGAAGCCAATGCCGCCATCTCCGTCACCTTCGGCGGCACGACGCTCACGACGACGGCCGACGGTTCGGGCAACTGGAGCCAGGCGTTCACGCCGGCGCAGATTCCTGTCGACGGCACCTACACGGTGAGCGTCACCGCCACGGACGCCGCCGGCAATGCGAGCCTGGCGGGCACGCGATCCGTGACCGTCGACACGGCCACGCCCGGCACGCCGGTGATCGACGTCGTGGCCGGCAACGACGTCATCAACTCGGGCGAGGCCGGTTCGGCCATCACCGGCACCGCGGAAGCGGGCGCGACGGTCAGCCTCACGCTCGGCTCGGGCAATGTGCGCACCGTCACGGCCGATGGCAGCGGCCAGTGGACCTACACGCTCGTCGCCGCGGACATCACGGCCATGGGCCAGGGCGCCGAGACGATCAGCGCCACCGCGGCCGACGCCGCGGGCAACGTGAGCGCGGCGACGACGCGCGCCATCAGCATCGACACCGGCACGCCGGGCCTGCCGTCCATCGGCGCGGTCGCCGCCGACGACAACGTGAGCGCCGCCGAGAAGTCGGCCGGCCTGACGCTGACGGGCGCGGCCGAGGCCAACGCATCGGTCGCCGTCACCTTCGGCGGCACGACGCTCACGACGACCGCGGACGGCGCCGGCAACTGGAGCCAGGCGTTCAGCAGCGCGCAGATTCCCGCCGACGGCACCTACACGGTCAGCGTCACCGCGACCGATGCCGCCGGCAACGTGAGCAGCAGCGCCAGCCGCAGTGTCACCGTCGACACGGGCGGACCCAATGCGCCGACGATCAACGTCGTGGCCGGCAACGACGTGATCAACGCGGCCGAGGCCGGCAGCGCGATAACGGGCACGGCCGAAGCGAACGCGACGATCAGCCTCACGCTCGGCAGCAACGTGCGCACGTTCACGGCGGATGCGAACGGCGACTGGACGTACACGCTCGTCGCCGCCGACATCACGGCCATGGGCCAGGGCGCGGAGACGATCAGCGTCACGGCCACCGATGCCGCAGGCAATGTCAGCGGCGCTACTACGAGGTCAATCGGCATCGACACCGGCACGCCGGTCGCGCCGGTCGTGGGCGTCGTCGCGGGCGACGACCTCGTGAGCGATGCGGAGAAGACGTCGGGCATCACCATCGCCGGCACGGCCGAAGCGAACGCCGCCGTCTCGGTCGTGTTCGGCGGCACGACGCTGACGACCACGGCCGACGGTTCCGGCAACTGGAGCCGCGCCTTCACCGCGGCGCAGATCCCTGCCGATGGGACCTACACGGTCAGCGTCACCGCGACCGATGCCGCCGGCAACGTGAGCAGCGCGGGCACGCGCAGCGTCACCGTGGACACGGGCGGCCCCGGCGCACCGGCGATCAACGTCGTCGCGGGCAACGACATCGTCAATGCCGGCGAGACCGCCAGCGTCATCACCGGCACGGCCGAAGCGAACGCGACGGTGAACCTCACGCTCGGCATCGGCAACGTGCGCACGTTCACGGCGGATGCGAACGGCGACTGGTCCTACACGCTCGTTCCCGCCGATATCGCGGCGATGGGCGAGGGCGCCGAGACGATCAGCGTCACCGCGACGGACACGACGGGCAACGTCAGCGGCACCGTCACGCGCGCGATCACCATCGACACCGGCGCGCCAGGCGCACCGGCGCTGAATGCCATCGCCACCGACGACGTCGTCAATGCCGCGGAGAAGACCGCGGGCGTCACGCTCAGCGGCACGGCCGAGGCCGACGCGACGGTCTCCGTCACTTTCGGCGGCACCACGCTCACGACGACGGCCGACGGGTCGGGCGTCTGGACACGCAACTTCGCGAGCGGAGACCTTCCCGCCGACGGCACCTACACGGTCAGCGCGACGGCCACCGATGCCGCAGGCAACGTGAGCAGCGCGGGCAGCCGCAGCGTCACCGTCGACACGACCGCGCCGTCGGCGCCCGGCACGGCCCCGGCCATCGCCGAGAACGGCGGCGGCGGCATCAACGCGACCGAGGCGGCCGACGGCACGCCGGTCGTGGTGGACCTCACCGGCACCGGCGCGGTCGCGGGCGAGACGCTGCGCATCAACTGGGGTTCGCAGACCTTCAACTACACGCTCACGAGCGGCGACGTCACCGGCAACAGCGCGACCGTCACCGTGCCGGAGGCGACGATCACGGCGCAGGGCACGGGCACTTTCAACGTGACCACGCAGCTCGTCGACTCGGTGGGCAACGCGAGCGCGGCGAGCGCCGCCACGTCCGTCAGCGTGGTGCTGGCAGGACCGGTGGCGCCCGCCGGCGCGCCGACCGTTTCGGAGAACGCGGGCGGCGGCATCAGCGCGGCCGAAGCGGCCAATGGAACGCCGGTGGTCGTGAACCTCGGCGGCACGAACGCGGTCGCGGGCGACACGCTGCGAATCAACTGGGGTGCGCAGGTCGTCGATTACACGCTCACCTCCGGCGACATCGCCGGCAGCAGCGCGACCGTCATCGTGTCGCAGGCGACCATCGCCGCGCAGGGCGCGGGGACGTTCGGCGTCACGAGCCGCGTCGTGGACGCCGCGAATAACGTCGGCGGCGTGAGTGCCGCGACTTCCGTGACGGTCGATCTGACCGCACCCGCCGCGCCGACCATCGCAACGATCGCGGGCGACGATGCGATCGATGCGTCCGAGGCCGGCAGCGCCATCGCGGGCACGGCCGAAGCGGGCGCGACGGTCAGCCTGACCCTCGGCGCGGGCAATGTGCGCACGGTCACCGCCGACGGCAGCGGCAACTGGACCTACACCCTGGTCGCGGCCGACATCATGGCCATGGGCCAGGGCACGGAGACGATCAGCGTCACCGCGGCGGATGCGACCGGAAACGTGAGCCCGGCGACCACGCGGACCATCACCATCGACACCGATGTGCCCGGCACTTCGACCATCGCCGTCGTGGCCGGTGACGACCGCATCGCCGCCAGCGAGAAGACCGCGGGCGTGACGATCTCCGGCACGACGGAAGCGAATGCGTCCGTGTCGATCGCTTTCGGCTCGACGACGCTCACCACCACGGCGGATGCGTCCGGCCAGTGGAGCCAGGCGTTCACTTCGGCGCAGATTCCCGCGGACGGAACGCACACGGTCAGCGTGACCGCCACCGACACGTCCGGCAACGTCGGCGCCACCGTCACGCGCAGCGTCGTGGTCGATACGGGCCTGCCCTCGGCGCCGGTCGTGACGGCGGTCGCCGGCGACGACCGCGTGAGTGCGAGCGAGAAGGCCGCGGGCATCGAGATCGGCGGCACGGCGGAAGCCAACGCGTCGATCTCCGTCACGTTCGGCGGCACGACCCTCACGACGACCGCGGACGGCTCGGGCAACTGGAGCCGCACGTTCACCTCGGCGCAGATTCCCGCCGACGGCAGCTACACGGTCAGCGTGACCGCGACGGATGCCGCGGGCAACGTGAGCAGCGCCGGCACCCGCGCCATCACCGTCGCCACCGGCGCGCCGGGCGCGCCGTCGATCGACATCGTGGCTGGCAACGACGTCGTCAATGCGGCGGAGGCCGGCTCGACGATCACCGGCACGGCCGGCTCCAACGCGAGCGTCGCGCTCACGCTGGGCAGCGGCAACACGCGCACCGTCACCGCCGACGGCAGCGGCCAGTGGAGCTACACGCTCGTGGCCGCGGACCTCACGGCGATGGGGCAGGGCACGGAGACGATCAGCGCCGTCGCTACCGACACGGACGGCAACGTGAGCGCGGCCGGCACGCGGACGATCACCATCGACACCGCCGCCCCGGGCGTGCCGACGCTCGGCAGCGTCGCCGCCAACGATGTGATCGATGCGACCGAGAAGGCCGCGGGCGTGACGGTCATCGGCACGGCCGAAGCCAACGCGACGGTCTCCGTCACGTTCGGCTCGACGACGCTCACGACGACCGCGGACGGTTCGGGCAACTGGAGCCGTGCGTTCGCGAGCGCGCAGATTCCGGCCGACGGCACCTACACGGTCAGCGTGGTCGCGACGGATGCCGCCGGCAACCCCAGCGCCGCGGCGACGCGCACGGTCACGGTCGACACCGCCGCCGCGCCCGACACCACGCCGCCCACGGCGCCGACGCTTGCCATGTCCGCGGACACGGGCACGAGCGCAAGCGACGGCACCACGAGCAACGGCCTCATGCAGGTCGGCGGTCTCGAGACCGGCGCGACCTGGCAGTACAGCGTCGACAGCGGCGCGACGTGGACGACGGGTTCCGGCTCGGCCTTCACGCTGGCTTCCGGGCAGTACGCGGCCGGCGCCGTGCAGGTTCGCCAGTCCGATGCGGCAGGCAACATCTCGGTCGCCGCGAGCCATCCGACGGCCATCACGATCGACACGGGCGCGCCGACGCTCGCCAGCGCGACGGCCAATGGCAGCAGCATCGTGCTCACGTACGCCGACAGCGGCAGCGGACTGGCCGCGGCGAATCCGGCAACCGGCGACTTCGTGGTCGACGTCGCCGGCTCGGCACGCGCCGTCACCGCGGTGAACGTCGACGCCGTCGCCGGCACCGTGACCCTCACGCTCGCCTCCGCCGTCGACAGCGGCGAGTCCGTGAAGGTGAGCTACACGCCCGGCGCGAACCCGCTGGCCGACGTTGCCGGCAACGTCGCCGCCGCGCTCGTCGATCGCGCGGTGAGCAACGGCTCGTCCGACGTCACCGCGCCGGCCGCGCCGACGCTCGACCTCGTCGCGGCGAGCGACAGCGGCGCGAGCGACAGCGACAACATCACGGCCGACACCACGCCGACGGTTCGCGTCACGCTCGCGGGCAGCGGCGCGGCGGCGCCGGTCGCGGGCGACGTCGTGCGGCTCTTCGCCGATGGCATCGAAGTGGCGAGCGCGACGCTCTCCGCGACCGACATCACCGGCGGCTTCGTGGAGATCACGCCCACGCTCACCGCCGGCACGCGCAGCATGACGGCCACCGTCACCGACGCGGCCGGCAATGCATCGGGGGTCTCGCCGGCACTCGCCATCGTCGTCGACACGTCGGCGCCGGTGCTGAGCGCGGCGCACGCCACGGGCACGACGCTCGTCCTCACGTACACGGAGGCGGGCGGGCTCGCGGGCACGACGCCGGCGGCCGGCGACTACACGGTCAAGGTCGGTGGGGCCGCACGAGGCGTGGACTCGGTCAGCGTGGACGCCGCGGCCAAGACCGTCACCCTCACGCTCGCTTCCGCCGTCTCGGGCGGCGACACCATCACCGTCGGCTACGCACCGGGTTCGAGCGCTCTCGTGGACCTGGCCGGGAACACGGCGGTGACGTTCACCGACGCCACGGTCACCAATGGCGCGCCGCCCGCGCCACCCCCGCCGCCGCCGCCCGCGCCGGAGCCGCCGCCCCCGCCCCCGCCGGCCCCGCCCCCGCCGGCCCCGGCGCCGGACACGCCGCCCGTCGTCGCGGCCGGCCAGCTGTTCGAATACAACGAGAACAGCGTAGCGGGCGACACGGTGGGCGACGTGACGGCCAACGACGACGTGGGCGTCGCGGCCTTCCGCTTCACCGCGACCGGCACGACGACCAGCGCCGACGGCTTCTTCACGATCGGCAACGACGGCCGTGTCGTGCTGACGGCGGCCGGCGCCGCATCGGCGGCGAACGACTTCGAGGCGACGCCCAACGTGTTCATGTACTCGGTGCAGGCGCAGGACACCAAAGGCCAGTGGTCCCCCGCGGAAACGTTCACGCTGCGCGTGCGCGACGTCGACGACGAGGCGCCCGTCATCGCCTCGGGCCAGGTGATCAGCTATTCGGAAAACAGCGCCGCGGGCGACGCGCTCGGCTGGGTCACGGCGACCGACGGCGGCGCCGTCATGGCGTTCCGCTTCGCCGACTCGGGCGGCAACATGAGCGCCGACGGCAACTTCATGATCTCGAGCGGCGGCCAGATCCGCATGACGGCCGCCGGCGCAGCGAGCGCGGCCGTCAACGACTTCGAGACGGCGCCCAACGAGATGACGGAGATGGTGCAGGCACGCGACGCCGCGGGCAACTGGTCGCAGGCGGTGGCCGTGCGCATGCGCGTCCTCGACGTGAACGACACCGCGGCGCCGCCGCCGGCGCCCGAGCCGCCGCCTCCGCCGCCGGCGCCCGCGCCGGAACCGCCGGCCCCGCCGCCGGTCGAGCCGCCCCCGCCCGCGCCCCCGCCGCCGGCTCCGCCTCCGGTCGACAACGGCGGCGGCGGCGGTGCGGTCGTGCCTCCCGCGCCGCAACCGCCCGCTCCGCCGCCGCCGGCACCGCAGCCGCCTGCCCCGCCGCCGCCTGCCCCGGCGCCAGAGCCTCCGGCCCCGCCGGCACCAGCACCCGAACCGCCGGCCCCGCCGCCGCCGGCTCCCGTGCCCGTCCCGCCGCCGCCCGCGCCGGTGCCCGAGCCGCCTGCGCCACCGCCGCCCGCGCCAGTTCCGGTTCCGGTCCCGCCGCCGCCCGCGCCGGTCACGGTGCCGGCGCCTGCGCCGGTGGTCGTGCCGACGGCTCCGGTGGCCGCGCCCATCCCGGCGCCCGTGACGATCGAGCAGATCCTGCAGCCGACGCCGACCTCCGCGTCCGCCGAGGCGCCGGCGCCCGCATCGCCGACGCTCAACACGTCGACGCTGACGGGTCCGAGCACGCTCACCGGCGGCAGCGGCACATTGCCGAACGTGGCGCGCACGATCGTCGCCGCGCCCGGCGCCGCGACCGGCGCGAATGCACCCGCGGCCGACGTGTCCACGGGCATCGTGACGATCCAGCCAGTCGGCACGCCGGCAGCGGCTTCGCGCGTCGTCGAGCCCGTTCGCACCGGCTTCCAGGCCGCGACGCCCACGACCGCCGGCACGAGCACCGGCGCACCGCCGCCCACCGCGGTCACCGTGCTCAACGGCATTCCGGACCTGCGCGCCAGCTCCAACGGGGTCAGTTTCGCAATTCCGTCCGACGCCTTCGCGGCCGGCGGCACCGGCATCGTGACGCTCGAGGCGCGGCAGGCCGACGGCTCACCGCTGCCGCCCTGGCTCGTGTTCGACAGCACGTCCGGCCTCATCAACGGCCGGCCCGAGACCGGCCCGATGCCGACGCTGCAGCTGCAGATCGTCGCAAGCGACGACGCCGGCCGGCAGGTGCGCACGAACTTCGCGATCGTCAGCGATGCGACGCGCTCGGGCAACCTGTCGACGCCGCTGTTCTCGACGGTGACCGCGACCGCGCCGACCTTCAACGTCGCGCGCGTCACGCCGGAGCAACTGGGCCTCGCGCGCAGCCCGCAGGGCAACGACACGCTGGTCCGGTTCGAGCCGATCACGACGCAGCCCACGGTGACCTCCGGCGGCTTCTCGATCACCATCCCGCCGTCCGCGTTCGCGCACACCAGTGCGACGGCCACGGTCCAGCTCGAAGCCGGCCTCGCCAACGGGCAACCGCTGCCGAACTGGGTGAGATTTGACGCGGCAACGGGACAAATCACCGGCCAGCCCCCGCTCGGCTTTAACGATTTGTTGCAAATCCGCGTGGTTGCGCGCGACAATAACGGACTGGAGGCGTCGACACAGGTCAACATCCAAGTCGGCGCGGGCGGGAATGCCTCGCTCGTGCCGTCGGTGCCCGGCGAATCGGCCGATCAGCGGTCGACCGCGCCCGCCGACCCCGGACAGGCCGATGCGGCGTTCGTCGACACGAGCGAAACCGCGGAAGCCAAGGATGGCGAAAACGAAGACGCCAGGAAGGAAGAGAAGCCCGCGAAGCGTGCGGCGGCGAAGTTCGCCGACCAGATTCGCACGGCGCGGGAACAAACGCCGGGCCGGTCGGATCAGGCCCTGTTGGCACGTGCGCTCGATGGTCAACCGGCGAAGCGTCCGCCAGGAGGTCGTGCAGGCGCGTAACACGGAGAAGGAAACCGAGTTTGCCGAGTGAAGAAGCACCCCGTTCCGTTCGGGCGTCGCCCCTGGGGCGTGCGGGACGGGTGGCCGCAGCCGCCGCCTTGGCGTCGGCGCTCGCGGCCTGCGCCCTGACACCGAAGCCGCTGACGCTTCAGGAGAACTCGTCTCAGGCGCAGAAGGATCTCGCGTCGATCATCGACAGGCTCGAGCCGCTCAAGGGACCCCTCACGCTGTCCGAGGCGACGGCGCGCGCGATGCGCAACAACCTCGAAGTGCGCGTGCGGCAGATGGAGGCGATGGTGCAGTCGTCGAATCTCGACCTCTCGCGCTACGACATGCTTCCGCGGCTGGCGCTTTCCGCCGGGTACAACTGGCGCAGCAACGATGCATTCGGCGTGGGCTATCAGCCCGACGGCACGATTTCTTCCACGCCCTCCGCCGCCACGGAGCGGGTGCACAGCACGGCCAACGCGGCCCTCAGCTGGAGCGTCCTCGACTTCGGGCTGTCCTATTACCGCGCCCGGCAGAACGCCGACCAGGTGCTGATCGCCGAGGAGCGCCGCCGCCGCGCGCTGCAGAACCTCGTGCTCGACGTCCGGCTGGCCTGGTGGCGCGCCGAGGCTGCTCAACGCCTGCTGCCGCAGATCGACGCGATGCTAGAGCAGATCGACCGCTCGGCGGAGCGGTCGCGGCTGATCGAGGCGCGCCGGCTGATGCCGCCACTGCAGATCATCGCGTACCGCCGCTCCCTGCTCGACCTGCAGCAGCAGCTGAGCGCGCGCCGGCAGGAGCTCGCGCAATGGCGTGCCGAGTTCGCCGAACTCGTGGGACTGCGGCCGGGCGAGAACTACCGGGTCGTCAGCCCGCCGCAGGGCGTGCTCCCGCCGCTGCCCGATCTTGCGACGCGTGCCGACGACCTGGAGGCGATGGCGCTCGAACGCCGGCCCGAGCTCGCCGAGGAACGCCTGCGCATCCGTATCACGCAGGACGAAGGCAGGCGCCAGCTCCTGTCGCTGCTGCCGGGCATCAACCTGAACGTCGGCTCCAACTACGACAGCAACCGTTTCCTGGTCAACAACCAGTGGAGCGAGCTGACCAGCCTCGTGAGCTTCAACCTGCTCAAGCTGCTCTCGCTGCCCGCGATGAAGCGCACCCAGCAGGCCGCCGAGGAGCTGGACAAGGCGCGGCGCGAAGCGCTCACGATGGCGGTGATGGCGCAGACGCGCGTGGCCGTCACGCGCTACGACCTGCTCAAGCACGAACTGGGCATCTGGAACCAGGCGCTGGCCGACGACCGCGCGCTGCTGCGGGCCTTGCAATCGACGCAGCAGTCGGGGCTGGAGACCGAGCTCGAACTCATCCGCGCGGGCGCCCGCGTGACCGTGACCGAGATCAGCCGCGACGTGATCCACGCCAACCTCGAACATTCGCTGGGGCGCGTGATGAACTCGGTGGGCTACGATGTGGTCAACGCGGAGACGAACGCCGACGAAACGCCGACGCTCGCCAACCAGATCGATGCCGCCTTCGGCAAGTTCGCGGACGCCCACTTCATCACGCAGGCGGGCCAGGCGCTGCGCACGGTGGGCGTCGGGGCCATCGTCGGCGTTCCGAACGACATGCTCGGGGACTTCACCGAATCGATGGTGACCGTGATGCGCGTCATGCAGGTGCCGGTGGTGCAGAAGACCCCCGCGATCGAGGCCGACGTGGCGGTGAAGCTGGGCCCGCGCCAGGACGCCGGCCGGCCGGTGACGCTGAAGATCACGCTGGCGGACGGCTCGAGCGGGAACATGCTGCACGTGGTCCAGATGAATTCGATGCTGCTCGACCCCGTGACGCGCGACCAGTGGAAAGTGCTTGGAGAAGCCGCGATCTTCAAGATCGCCGAAAATCTGCGCCAGCTCATCGGAGCGCGGCCCGCGATCCCGCGGGATACGCTCACGATGACGGAGGGCGGCGCTCTGAAGCTCGATCGGTCGTGGTCGGGCCCTCGGTTTTTGCCATCCACGGCGCGATGAAGCGCGCCTCAGTCTTTCGCCAAGGAATGCCGAATAATTTCCTGATGTACCGGGTCTTCGCGCGCTGGACCGCCGTTGCGACGCTGGGCCTGTCGGCTGCCGCCGTCCTGGCGCAGACGCCGCCCCGCCCGGCGCCGCCGGGCCAGGTGCAGCCGCTGCCGCTGCGCCCGCCGCGCGCCATCGCCCCCGCCGATTCGGTGGCGGCGCCGACGGCCATTCCCGTCCCGGCCCCGGCCACGCTCGGGGTGCCGATCGCTGGCCCGGGTGAAGTGCGCGCGCTCGTCGTCGCCGAAATGGAAGCCACGATCTCGTCGCAGTTCGCCGGCCGTCTGATCAGCATGCCCAAGCAGGTCGGCGACAGCTTCAAGCAGGGCGAACTGCTCGCCGCCTTCGACTGCTCGGAGCGGCAGGCCACGGTGAAGGTGGCGCAGGCCGAGCTCCTGAGCGCGCGCGAGACCCACCTCGCGCGACTCAAGCTGCAAAGCCTCGGCGCCGCGAGCGACCTCGACGTGACCGTGGCCGCGGCCGCGGCCGCGAAGGCGCGCTCGCAGCTCGAGCTCGCCCGTACCCAGGAGCAATACTGCGTGGTGCACGCGCCCTATCCGGGCAAGGTCGTGCGCATGCGCGCCAAGGCCTTCGAGTCGGTGAACCTGGGGCAGCCGCTGCTGGAGATCGTCAATCCCGCGAGCCTGCGCGCGCAGTTGTTCGTTCCCTCCGCGTGGCTGCGCTGGCTCAAGCCCGGCGCGAATTTCACGCTCACCGTGGACGAGACCGGGAGCAGTTACCGGGCGAAGATCGCCAAGATCAGCAGCCGCATCGACGGGTCGAGCCAGACCGTGGAGGTCACCGGCCGCTTCGACAGGGTGCCGGTCAACGTGCTCCCCGGGATGATCGGCAAGGCCGTGTTCGACGGCGCGCGCTAGTGCCGATGGAAGCCGCCGATCCTGCTCAGGCACTGCTGCGCTTCGAGGCCGAACTGGTGGGGGCGCACTCCGCCGCCGAAGCGGGCTTCGTCGCCGCCAACCGGTTGGGCACCGTCATGCCGCACCGCCTCGCGGTGCTGCTCAAGCCCGACGCGGTGCGCAAGGTGCGCATCGCGGCCGTCTCGCATCTCTCCGAAGTCGACGAGAACGCGCCCTTCGCGCAGTGGCTGACGCAGCTCGTGAAGCACGCGGGCGACCAGCCGGTGGCCGCGTTCACAGTCGAGGACGTGCCCGAAGCGCTCGCTCGCGACTGGGCCGAATGGCTGCCCGAGCAGGCGGTGCTGTGCCGGCTCGTGTCGCCCTCGGGCGGCCTGCTCGGCTGGCTGCTGGTGGCGTTCGAAGAGCCCCTGCCCGCGCAGGGCGTCGCGCTGCTGCAGCTCGCGTCGCGCCAGGTGGCGCTGGTGCTCGCGGCGTGGGAAGGCCGGGGCTGGCGCGAGCGGCTGGGCCAGCGCCTGCGCGGTTCGCGCAGCGCGCTGCTGATCTCGATCCTCGTCATCGCCGGCCTCATGGCGATCCCGGTGCGCCTCACGGCCGTCGCGCCGGCCGAGGTGACGCCGCTCGATCCCGCCGCCATCGCCGCGCCCGTCGACGGCGTGCTCGCCCGCTTCCATGTCCCGCCCAACACCATGGTGAAGGCGGGCACCGTCGTCGCGTCCATCGACGATACGGTCGTGCGCAACCGCTTCGCGGTCGCCAGCAAGGGTCTCGAAATCGCGCGCGCCGAGTACGCGCGCGCCGGCTCCAAGGCCTTCGGCGACGACCAGAGCCGCTCGGAACTGCTGACGCTGAAGGCGCGCATGGACGAAAAGCAGGCCGAACTCGCCTACAACGAGGAGTTGCTGGGCCGCGTGCAGCTCAAGGCGCCGATCGACGGGCTCGTGACGTACACGAGCGCGGACGAATGGATCGGCCGGCCGCTCGTGACCGGCGAGCGCATCGCGACCGTCGCGAACCCCGCGCTGGCCGGCCTCACGCTGCATCTGCCCGCGGAGGATCTCATCGACATCCGCGTCGGCAGCGAGGTGCAGTTCTATCAGAACATCTCGCCGCTGGACACGCTCACCGCCACCATCGTCCTGATCGGCTACGAGGCGGAGAACACGGTCGATGCAGGCCTCGCCTACGTGCTGCGCGCCGAATTCGAGCGAGGCACGCAGGCGCCGCGCCTGGGCGTGCGCGGCTCGGCCAAGATCTATGGCGACACCGTGCCGCTCGGCTACTACATCTTCCGCCGGCCGTTCGCGACCGCGCGGCGCATGCTGGGGTTCTGAAGTGAGACAGCCGCCACGCTCCCCCGCTTCGCGCGGTCCGGTGCCCCCCGAGGGGGCTTCTCAGTGCCTTCGGGCGGCCGGGCGGCACTGAAATGGCCTTCACCATGGGGCTGAATCCCGCGCAGATGGCCCTGCCGGGGCTGCGCGAAGACCTGCACGTGCAGCGCGTGGGCATCTTCCGCGACGGCTCGCCGCGCTTTCGCATCCACGACCCGCTGCGCAACCGCTACTTCGAGCTCGGCACCTTCGACGTCGAGATGCTCGCCCAGTGGCAGGCGGGCGCGACGCCGGCCGACATCGCGGCGCGCGCCGGCGAGCAGCTGGGCGTCGACGTGGACGTCGAGGAAGTGCTCGCGCTGCGCGAATTCCTGCTGCGCCACCAGCTGGTGGCCGCGGGGCACAGCGGCGACTACGCCGTGCTGCTGGAGCTGTGGCGGCGCGGGCACCAGCACTGGCTCGTCTGGCTGCTGCACCACTACCTCTTCTTCCGCCTGCCGCTCGTGCGGCCCGATGCCTGGCTCGAGCGCATGCTGCCGTGGGCGCGCTTGCTCGTGTCGACGCCGGTCAAGGTGGCGCTGGTCGTCCTCGCGATCCTCACGCCGTTCGCCGTGGCGCGCGAATGGACCGAGTTCACGCAGTCGTTCGCGGGGCTGTTCACGATCGACGGGCTCATCGCCTCCGCCGTCGCGGCGTCGTTCGCCAAAGTCCTGCACGAGCTGGGGCATGCGTTCGTCGCGCGCCATCATGGCGTGCGGGTGCCGGTGATGGGCCTGGCCTTCCTCGTGCTGTGGCCGATGCTCTACACGGACACCAGCGACAGCTGGAAACTCGAAGACCATCGCGCCCGCTTCCGCATCGCCGCCGCCGGCGTCGCCACCGAGCTGAGCATCGCGCTGGTCTGCCTGTTCCTGTGGACGCTCGCGCCGCCGGGCGCGCTGCGCGCCGCGCTCTTCTTCCTGGCCACCACCTCGCTGATTCTCACGATCTCGATCAACGCGAGCCCGTTCATGCGCTTCGACGGCTACTTCCTGCTCTCGGACGCGCTCGACTTCCCCAACCTGCACGAGCGCAGCGGCGCGCTGGCGAAGTGGTGGATGCGCAAGCAGCTGTGGGGCATCGACGTGCCGGCGCCGGAACATTTCGGCGCGGGCATGCGGCGCTTCCTGATCGGCTTTGCCTACGTCACCTGGGCCTATCGCGCGATCGTCTTCCTCGGCATCGCCGCGCTCGTGTACTTCGCCTTCTTCAAGGCGCTGGGCATCCTGCTCATGGCGGTCGAACTGGTCTGGTTCCTCGCGCGGCCGGTCTGGAGCGAGGCGCGGGCCGTGTGGAAGGATCGCGCCCGGGCGCGACCGCGCTGGGGGCGACTGATCGCGATCCTCGCGCTGCTGGGCGGCACCGCGACACTGCTCGCGTGGTCCGGCGAATCGCGCGCGCCCGCGCTATGGCTGGCGGGCGAGGAAACCCGCATCTACGCCGCCACGCCGGCGCAGGTGGCGGCCGTGCATGTGGAAGACGGACAGGTCGTCAAGGCGGGCCAGCTGCTGCTCGAGCTGCAGGCGCCCGATCTCTACTTCCGGGGGCAGGCGGCGGCGGTGCGCATCGAGCGCAACCGCGCCGAACTCGCGCGCATTCCGGCGAGCGACCGCAACCGCGAGCGCGCCCTCGTGCTGCAGGAGGAGCTCGAACAGGCCGTGTCCGAGCAGCGCGCGGTGGCCGACGAGCTCGAGCGGCTCACAATCCGCAGCGCGCACGCGGGGCGCCTGGTCGACGTCCCGACGGACATCGCGCCCGGCCGCTGGATCAACCCGCGCCGGCTGCTGGGCCGGCTCGTCGACATCGAACAGGGCCAGGTGCGGGCGTGGGTGTCCGAGACGCAGGTCCGCCGGCTCGCCGTCGGCACCGAAGTCACCTTCGTGCCGAACCTGCCCGAGCGGCCGCGTGTCGAGGGCAAGGTGGTGCGCATCGACACCACGGGCACGCGCGTGCTGCCGCACCAGTTGCTCGATGCGCACCACGGCGGCGACCTGATCGCGACGCAGAGCGCGCGCGGCGAATGGCAGCTCAAGGAGACGCTGTACCAGGTTGACGTGCAGATACCGGGACGGGCGCCGGGCGCCGTGCTGGCAGGCCGGCTCGTGGTGCCAACGGGACCCCTCGATTCGCTCGCAGCGGCAACGCGCCGCGGCCTGCAGGTCCTCGTCCGCGAAAGCGGCTTCTAGCGCACCAACGGGCGCTCAGTCGCGCTCGCGCAGCCGGAATCGCTGCAGCTTGCCGGTTTCGGTGCGCGGCAGGCTCGCGACGAATTCGATCTCGCGCGGATACTTGAACGGCGCGATGGTCGCCTTCACGTGGTCCTGCAGCGCCTTCGCCATCGACGCACCGGGCTCGTTCCCGGGCTTGAGCACGACGAAGGCCTTGACGATCATCCCGCGCTCCTCGTCGGGCTTGCCGACGACGCCGCACTCGGCCACGGCCGCGTGCTTCAGCAGCGCATCCTCGACCTCCGGGCCGCCCACGTTGTAGCCGGCCGTGATGATCATGTCGTCCGCCCGCGCGCGATAGAAAAAATAGCCGTCCTCGTCCTGCGTGAATGCGTCGCCGGGGTAGTTCCAGCCGTCCTTCACGTAGTTCGACTGGCGGGGGTCGTCGAGGTATTTGCAGCCCGTCGGCCCGATCACGGCGAGCTTGCCGACCTGGCCGCGCGGCACTTCCTTGCCCTCGTCGTCGACCACCTTCGCGGTGTAGCCGGGCACCACCTTGCCGATCGCGCCGCGGCGGACTTCGGCCGGCGGCGAGGAAATGAAGATATGGAACATCTCCGTGGCGCCGATGCCGTCGGTGATCTCGATGCCGCTCGCTTCCTTCCAGAGCTGCCGTGTCGCGTCGGGCAGGCCCTCGCCCGCGCTCACGCTCACGCGCAGTGCCCCGATGCCCTGCCGTTTCGCGAACGGCGCCATCTGCCGGTAGAAGGTCGGCGCGGTGTAGCAGATCGTGGCGCCGACCTCATGGATCGTCCGCACCATGGTCTCGGGCGTGTAGGGCGCGTCGGGAAAATACACCGAGCTGCCGGCCCACATGGGAAAGATCAGCAGGCCGCCGAGGCCGAAGGTGAAGGCGAGCGGCGGGCTGCCGATCACGACGTCCTGCGGCGTCGAGCGAAGCACGTGACGCGGCCAGGCCTCGCAGGCGGCCAGCACATCGCGGTGCGTGTGCGCGGCCGCCTTGGGCTTGCCCGTGGTTCCCGACGTGAAGGCAAGCAGGGCAACGTCGTCGGCATCGGTGGCGGCGGCCGCGAAGTCGCCCGCCTTGCCCTCAGCGAGGGCTTCCAGCGAAGCCGGATCGTTGCCCGCGTTGAACGCAACCACGCGACGCAGGGTCGGCCGCTCGCGGCGCGCGAATTCGAGTTCGTCGAGCAGCTTCGCGTCGCACAGCGCGAGCGCCGGCTGCGCCTTGTCGAGGATGTCGCCGAGTTCGCGAGCGCGCAGCAGCGGCATGGTGGCGACCGCGATCGCGCCGCACTTCACGACGGCGAGCCAGGCGATGGCGAGCCCGATGGAGTTGCCGCCGCGCAGCAGCACGCGGTGGCCGGGCTGGACGCCGAGGTCCTCGACCAGCACGCGCGCCACCCGGTCGATGCGCTGGCGCGCCTGGTCGTAAGTGAGCGTGCCCGCGCTCGAGCGCAGCATCGGTCGGTCGGCCCAGCCGCGTTCGCGCGCCTTGTCGAGCAGGGTCTCCACGAGGTTGCACTCGGCCGGCAACCGAAGCTCGGGCAGGTCGTAGCGCAGTTCAGGCCATTGCGCCGCGGGCGGCAGGCGGTCGCGCGCGAAACGGTCGGTCGGCCGGCTCATCCGCGGGCTCCATTGCCGCGCCGGACGCCCGCGGCGCGGTCGGCGCGCGCCCTCACGGCGACACCTCCGCCGATCCGCGGGCATGGTCCTTCACCTTGCCGAGCAGGCGGTGCAGCGTCGCGACCTCGCGTTCGGTCAAGGCCGAGAAGGCATCGAGGATCCAGGTCTCGTGCTCGCGCGCCATGTCGTTGAACAGCCGCCGTCCCTTCGCCGTCAGTCGCACGCGGTAGGCGCGCCGGTCGCCTTCGACGTCGATGCGCTCGACGAGCCCCTCGGCCACCAGCTGGTCGGTGATGCCGGTCACGTTGCCGCCCGTGACCATCATGCGGCGAGAGAGTTCGTTCATCTTCAGCCCGTCCTCGGATCGCTCGAGCTGCGCCATGAGGTCGAAGCGGGGCAGCGTCGTGTCGAAACGCTCCCGCAGGCGCGAGCGCACGTCCTTCTCGACGAGCTGCGTGCACGTCAGCAGGCGCAGCCACAGGCGCAGGGCTTCGGGGTGCTCGCTGTGGGCGCGGGCTTCGATGTCCATGGGGCGCATCCTTTGCTTCGACCTAAATAGTTTAAACCTGAAGAAATGCCTGTCAATCCTTCGCCCCTGGCGCCTGTTGACGCCGGTGCCCGGCCCTGACGAAAATTCGGGCATGGACGCGCTGATCCAGGCGATCGAGTCCCGGCTCGACCGCCTTCCCGTCAAGGTGTCGCTGCGCCTCCCGGGTGGCCGGCAGGTCGGCGCCGACGGTGGCGCCGTGCGGCTGGCATTCGACGAGTGGTCGGATTTCGCCCGCCTTGCCACCGGGCAGATCGGCCGCGTGGCCGAGGCCTACGTCGAGAAGCGCGTCGACATCCAGGGCCGCGCGCGCGACCTGATGGCGGTGGCCGCGGGCCTGCTCACCGCCAGCCCGCTCGACAACGAGGAGCCCTGGTGGGCGCGCATGCGGCGGCGCGCGCTCTCGCTCGCCAAGCACACCCCGCAGCGGGACGCGCGGCAGATCGAGTTCCACTACGACGTCTCCGACGATTTCTACGCGCTCTGGCTCGACGCGCGGCGGGTGTACTCGTGCGCCTATTTCCGCGAGGCGCAGATGTCCCTCGCGCAGGCGCAGGAGGCCAAGCTCGACCTGATCTGCCGCAAGCTGATGCTCGCGCCGGGCGAGCGCTTCCTCGACATCGGCGCGGGCTGGGGCGGTTTGCTGCTCTGGGCGGCGGAGCACTACGGCGTGGACGCGACCGGCATCACGCTGTCGAAGAACCAGCACGCCTACGTGCAGCGGCTGATCGACGAGCGGGGACTGGCCGGCCGCGTGCGCATCCACCTGCGCGACTACCGGCAGCTCGAGGTCGATCGTCCTTTCGACAAGATCGCCTCGGTCGGCATGTTCGAGCACGTCGGCCTTGCGAACATGCCGACGTATTTCGCCACCATCCGCCGGCTGCTGCGCCGCGGCGGGCTCGTCATGAACCACGGCATCACCGCGGGGTCGCTGGAGGCGGGCCAGCTCGGCGCGGGCATGGGCGACTTCATCGACAAGTACATCTTTCCCGGCGGCGAGCTGCTGCACGTGAGCCGCGTGCTGCGCGACGCCGCGACGGCCGGGCTGGAAATGGTCGACACCGAGAACCTGCGGCCGCACTACGCACGCACGCTGTGGGCCTGGTCCGATGCGCTGGAGGCGCAGCTCGACCATGCGCAGGCGGTATTGGCGCGTGAAGCGGGCGAGGAGCAGGGCGCGCGGGTGCTGCGCGCCTACCGGCTCTATCTCGCGGGCTGCGCGATGACGTTCGAGCAGGGCTGGGTCGCGCTGCACCAGATCCTGGCGACGCATCCCGACGAGGACCTGGGCACCGGCTCACTGCCGGGGGCGCAGTCGAGCTACCCCTTCACACGCGACCACGTGTATCGCTGATACTGGCGCCATGCTGTACAAGTTCAAATCGAAAGCGGCCGGCGACCTCATCATGCTCGAGCCCAACGGGCGGCGCGTGCTCGAAGCGATCGGCAAGGACCCCGCGCCAAAGGGAATCATCGAGGCGTCGCAGATGCCGGCCGCCATCGCCGCACTGGAGCAGGCCATCGCGCAGGAAGAGGCGGAGCAGAAAGCCGCCGCCGACGAAGCCAAGGCCCGCGGCGAGGTCGCGCCGCGCGCCGATGCCGTGTCCCTGCGCCAGCGCGCCGTCCCCTTTATCGACATGCTGCGGCGCGCGCAGCAGGCCGGGCACGAGATCGTCTGGGGCGTGTGATCGGCGTCATTCCCGCCTGCGCGGGAATGACGTCAATCCACCTTCGCGCCCGACGCCTTCACCACCGCCGCCCACTTGCGATGTTCGGCATCGATGTGCCTGGCGAACTCGGCCGGCGTGTTGCCGCTCGGGATCGCGCCCTGCGCCACGAGTTTTTCCTTCATCGCGGGCGTGGCCAGGGCCTTCGCCACTTCCTGCTGCACCCGGTTGACGATGTCGGCGGGCGTGCCGGCCGGCGCGAGCAGGCCGAACCATGACGTGGCATCGAAGCCCTTGAAGCCGGCGGCTTCCTCGATCGTGGGCACGTCGGGCAGCGCGGCCGATCGCTGCAGGCTGGTCACCGCGAGTGGCTTGAGCTTGCCGGCGCGGATCTGCTGCAGCGCGGAAGGCAGGTTGTCGAACATCACGTCCATGGTCCCGCCCACGAGGTCGAGCAGCGCCGGGGCCGATCCGCGGTAAGGAAAGTGAACCATGTACACGCCTGCCTGGCTCTTGAAGAGTTCGCCGGCCAGGTGGATCGACGTGCCGTTGCCGCTCGACGACATGTTGAGCTTGGCGGGGTTCGCCTTCGCATAGCGGATGAAATCGCGGACGTTGTTGATGCCGTAGGCACGCGCCTTGTCCGGGTTCATCACCATCACGTTGGGCACGCCCGCGACCATCGTGACCGGCGCGAAGTCCTTGATCGGGTCGTAGGGCATCTTGTCGTAGAGCGCGCGGTTGATGCCGTGCGTGCCGACCGTGCCCATGAGGAAGGTGTAGCCGTCGCCGGGCGACTTCGCGACGAGTTCGGCGCCGACGTTGCCGCCCGCGCCCCCGCGGTTCTCGACGATGAACTGCTGCCCGAAGGCGCGCGAGAGTTCGGGCGCGATCGCGCGCGCGAGGATGTCGGTGGTGCCGCCGGCCGGGAACGGCACGACGATGCGCACGGGCCGGTTCGGCCATGCCGACTGCGAGAAGGCCGACGCGGCGGCCGTGGCCGCAGCGAACGCGATGAAATTGCGGCGGGTGCCTGACATGGCTTGTCTCCTTTTTGTTCTTCGATGATGCCAAAGAAAAAGCCGCTCCGGAGAGCGGCTTTTCCATGAGAGCGCGACGATCGGCTGGCGATCAGTCGACGTAGACGCCGGCGGCCTTGATGACCGGGCTCCACTTCGCGATTTCCGCGGCGACGAAGCGCTTGTGCTCCGCCGGCTCCATGCGCTTGTCGTTCACGACCACGGCGCCCAGGCCTTCCTGCTTCTTGATGAACTCGGGGTCCTTCAGGGCGACCTTGAGCGCATCGTTGAGCTTGGCGATCACGGCGGGGGGCGTGCCCTTGGGCGCGTAGAGGCCGTGGAAGATGCTCACGTTGAAGCCCTTGAGGCCGGCTTCGTCGAGCGTCGGCAGGTCCTTGAGGGCCGGCGTCGTGAGGCGCTTCGGCGAGCTCACCGCGAAGGCCTTGACCTTCTTGCCTTCGATCTGCGCCGTGGTGTTGGTGGTCTGGTCGCACATGATGTCGACCTGGCCGGCGATGAGGTCGGTCATGGCCGGGCCGGTGCCCTTGTAAGGCACCGTCGTCATGTCTTCCTTCGGCGCGGACTGGAACAGCATGCCGCACAGGTGCGAGGCGGAGCCGACGCCGGCGTTCGCCAGGTTGACCTTGCCCTTGTTCGCGCCGATCCAGGACACGAGTTCCTTGTAGTTGTTGGCGGCAAGGGACGGGCGGCTGATCAGCGTCATGGGCACGTCGTTGACGAGGCCCACGTACTCGAAATCGCTCTCGACCTTGAACGGGATGTTGCGCACCAGCGTGGGCATCGTGGCCATGCCGATGTGATGGACGAGCAGCGTGTAGCCGTCGGCGGGGGCCTTGGCCACCTTGTTCGCGCCGATCGAGCCGCCCGCGCCGGCCGCGTTGTCCACGACGATCGTGCCGCCGCCCATCGGCTTGCGCATGGCTTCCGCGAGATCGCGGGCGACGCGGTCGGTGGGACCGCCGGCGGCGAAGGGCACGACGAGCGTGATCACCTTGTCTTTGACGGGGAATCCCTGCGCACCGGCGGCGGCCGCGACGGCGAGCAGTGCCACGGGCACCAGGGACTTGAGAAACTTGTGCATGAACGCTCCTTGAATGTGCGCGGCCATGATAGGCATCCGGCGCCGGCCGGGCAACGCGGTAACTACGTAGCGCGAGGCGCCGCGAACCAACATTTACTTGTAGCTCCGCGCGTCCTCGATGACCTTGCCGTCATTGGGAAGAGAGCCCGGCGCGAGCATCACGACGTCGGCCCGCAATTTGGTCACTTCGCGTACAGCCTCCCCTATACGCAAGTCTAGGTCCCGAGGGTTGGAAGAAGCCTCGACGTGCAGCGTCATCGTGTCGTTGGCCATCTCGCCGCTGACCACGAGCCGCGCCTTCACGATTTCGGGAAAGCGCCGCGCGACGTCCGCCACCTGCGACGGATGGACGAACATGCCGCGGATCTTGGTGGTCTGGTCCGCACGCCCCATCCAGCCCTTGATGCGCATGTTCGTGCGGCCGGTCGGGCAGATCCCGGGCAGCACGGCCGAGAGGTCGCCCGTGCCGAAACGGATGAGCGGGTAGTCCGGGTTCAGCACGGTGACGACGACCTCGCCCACTTCGCCTTCGGCCACGGGGTCGCCGGTGCCGGGACGCACGATCTCGACGATGACGCTTTCCTCGACGACCATGCCTTCGCGCGATGCGGTTTCGTACGCGACCATGCCGAGGTCGGCGGTTGCGTAGCACTGGTAAGCGGCGATTCCCTGTTCGCCGAACCAGTCGCGCAGGCTCGGCGGGAAGGCCTCGCCGCCCACCATCGCCTTGCGAAGGCTCGCGATGCCGGCGCCGGTCTCCTGCGCCTTCTCGACGAGAATGCGCAGGAAGCTCGGCGTTCCCGAATACGCATCCGGCTTCAGCTCGGCAATCGCCTGCAGCTGCTGCTCCGTCTGGCCGGTGCCGGCGGGGAAGACCGTGCAGCCCACGGCGTGCGCGCCCGATTCCATGATGAACGCGCCCGGCGTCATGTGGTAGCTGAAGGCGTTGTGGACGAGGTCCCCCGCGCGGAAGCCCGCGGCGAACATCGCGCGCCCGGCGCGCCAGTAGTCCCGCGCCGCGCCTTCGGGCTCGTAGATCGGCCCGGGAGATGCGAACACGCGCGGCATCCTCGGCCCGCGCACGACGGCGGCGAAGCCGCCGAAGGCATCGGTGTCCTTGTGCGCGCGCTGGCGTTCCAGCAGCTCGTGCTTGCGCAGCACGGGCAGCTTCGCAAGGGCGTCGCGCGTGGTGACGCGCGACGCGTCGACCTCGGCCAGCGATTGCGCGAAGGCGCGCGACGCATTCTTCGCATGCGCGACGTGCCCCGGCAACGCGGCGAGCAGGTGCGCCTCGCGCTCGTCGCGCGAGCGTTGCTCCAGATCGTCGAAGAAGGAGTTCACGCGAGCCACCTCTTGCGGCGCTTGTAGCTCTTCACGTCGCGGAAGCTCTTGCGTTCGCCGCCGCCCACGCCGAGGTAGAACTCCTTCACGTCCTCGTTCGATGCGAGATCGCTGGCCGGCCCGTCCATCACGATGCGGCCGCTCTCGAGGATGTAGCCGTAGCCTGCGTACTTCAGCGCCATGTTCGTGTTCTGCTCGGCGAGCAGGAAGGTGACCTTCTCCTTCGTGTTCAGGTCCTTCACGATCTCGAACACCTCCTCCACGATCTGCGGCGCGAGTCCCATCGACGGCTCGTCGAGCAGCACGAGCGACGGGTTCGCCATCAGCGCGCGGCCGATGGCGCACATCTGCTGCTCGCCGCCCGAGGTGTACGCGGCCTGCGAGGTGCGGCGGGTCTTCAGGCGCGGGAAGTACGCGTACACCTTGTCGAGACTCGCAGCGATCTCGCCTTTGCTCTTGCGCGTGTAGGCGCCCGTGAGCAGGTTCTCCTCGATCGTGAGGTGCGCGAAGCAGTGCCGGCCCTCCATCACCTGCACCACGCCTCGCTGCACGAGGTCGGCGGGCGTCAGGTTCTCGATGCGTTCGCCGCGCAGCTCGATCGAGCCCTTGGTCACCACGCCGCGCTGGCCCGCGAGCAGGTTGGACACGGCGCGCAGCGTGGTCGTCTTGCCCGCGCCGTTGCCGCCGAGCAGCGCGACCACGCTGCCCTCGGGCACCTGCAGCGAGACCCCCTTGAGCACGAGGATCACGTGGTTGTAGATGACCTCGATGCCGTTGACGTCGAGGACGATCCTGCGGGTCTCCACGATCAGGACTGGCAGTCCGAGGGTGCGCGGCGCGTCAGCTTCTTCTCGCCCGCGTACTTCTCGGCGGAGGTCCTGACGAGCGGCTTGATCAGCGATTCGTCGGCCTGCAGCCAGTCGGACGCCCAGGTGAACTTCGCGCCGTCCCAGGTATGCACGCGCGCGACGGTCGCGCCCATGTGGTCGTTGCAGCTCGTGGAGATCGGGCGCAGCACGCCCTTGAAGCCCGCGGCGTCGAGCTTGGCCTGGGTGAGGTTCAGGTTCTCGTAGCCCCAGCGCGCCTGCTCGCCCGTCATCGGCTTGCCCTTGCCGTAGCGTTCCTGCGCCGCGCGGACGCCTTCGACCGCCAGCATCGCGCCGACCACCCCGCGCATGTAGAGGACGGACCCGACCTCTTCCTTCGGGCCGGTGCCCTGGCCCTTGGCATGGACCTTCTCGAGGATTTCCTTGACCACGGCCGACTGCGGCTCGGCGCCGTGCTGCATCATCACCGCGTTGTAGCCCTTCGCGCTCGCGCCGATGTCGCGCAGGTCCGGCTCCGCGCCGGACCACCAGGTGCCGAACATCTTCTCGCGCGGATAGCCGACGGCGATCGCCTCCTTGATCGCGGTGGGCGTCATGACGCCCCAGGTCTGCATCACCACGAAGTCGGGCCGCTGCTGGCGCACCTGCAGCCAGATCGACTTCTGCTCCACGCCGGGCGCCGGCACCGGCAGCAGCTGCAGCTCGAAGCCGTGCATCGCGGCGCGTTCCTGGACGATCGGCAGCAGCTCCTTGCCGAACGGGCTGTCGTGGAACACGACGGCGATCTTCTTGCCCTTGAGCTTGTCCCAGCCGCCCTGCTGCTTCGCGATGTGCTGGAGCACGGTGTCGCCCGCGACCCAGTAGTGGCCGAGCAGCGGGAAGTTCCACTTGAAGATGGTGCCGTCCGCGCTGTCGCTGCGGCCGTAGCCGGAGGTGATGAGCGGGATCTTGTCGGCGGGCACCTTCTCGGTCAGCGCGAAGGTGATGCCGGTGGACAGCGGCTGGAACACGGTCGCGCCGCCGTGCTTGCCCTTGAGGCGCTCGTAGCATTCGACGCCGCGTGCGGTGTCGTAGGCGGTCTCGCATTCCTCCACCAGGGTCATCACGCCGTTGATGCCGCCCCGCAGGTTGACCAGCTTCATGTAGTCGGCGTAGCCGTTGGCGAACGGCGTCGCGTTCGGCGCCACCGGACCCGTGCGCCCCGTGAGGCTCGGGAAGAACTGCACTTTCTGCTGGGCTTGCGCCATGCCGGATGCCAGTGCGGCGGCCGCGCAGGCGGCGAGGGCGATGTGTCGCAGTTTCATGCCATGTCTCCTTAGGAAAAAGCGGGAAGGACGGGAAATGCCGTCAGTGGGGGAAAGGCCATATCCGCAGCTTCTGCTTGCCGATGGACCAGAGTCGGGCAAGGCCGTGCGGCTCGACGATCAGGAACCAGACGATGAGCGCGCCGAAGACCATGTATTCCGTGTGCGCGACGCCCGCGGTCGAGATCGTCACGCCGAACAGGGCGGCCGCGGCCGGCAACGCCTGATTCAGGAAGATCGGCAGCACGACGATGAAGGCGGCGCCGAAGAAGCTGCCCATGATCGAGCCGAGGCCGCCGATGATCACCATGAACAGCAGCTGGAACGAGCGGTCGACCGAGAAGGCCAGCGGCTCCCACGAGCCGAGGTAGATGAACGCCCACAGCGCGCCGGCCACGCCGACGATGAACGAGCTCACCGCGAACGCGCTCAGCTTCGCGTACATCGGCCGGATGCCAATCACCGCGGCGGCGACGTCCATGTCGCGGATGGCCATCCATTCGCGGCCGATCGCGCTGCGCACGAGGTTCTTGGCGAGCAGCGCGAAGACCGCGAGGAAGCCGAGGCAGAACAGGTACTTGTCGGCGGGGGAGTCGACCAGCCAGCCCATGATGTGGATGTCGGAGACGGCGACCGAGCCGGACGACGAGTTGTTGGTGAACCACTTGATGCGTAGGAACGCCCAGTCGCAGAAGAACTGCGCGGCGAGCGTCGCCACGGCCAGGTAGAGGCCGCGCACGCGCAGGCTGGGAATGCCGAACGCCATGCCGACGAGCATCGCGAAGAAGCCGCCCACCAGGATGGCGACGACGACCGGCATGCCGTCCAGGCGCACGAACGCGTTGTAGGCCGCGTAGGCGCCGACGGCCATGAAGGCGCCCGAGCCCAGCGAGATCTGGCCGCAGTAGCCCACGAGGATGTTCACGCCGAGCGCCGCGAGCGAGAGGATGAGGAAGGGGATGAGCACGGCCCGCAGCATGTAGTCGCTGGCGAGCGCCGGCACGGCGATGAACGCGACCGCGAGGATCGCGGCGACCGCCCAGCGGTCCTGCAGCACGGGGAAGATCTGCTGGTCGGCGCGGTAGCTCGTCTTGAACTGGCCGTTTTCGCGATAGATCATTTTTGTGCGTCCCCGATCACACGCGATCGATGATCTTCTCGCCGAACAGGCCCTGGGGCCTGAACAGGAGCACGACGAGCGCCAGCATGTAGGCGAACCAGATCTCGATGCCGCCGCCGACCATCGGGCCGATGTAGACCTCCGACAGCTTCTCGCCCACGCCGATGATCAGCCCCCCGATGATCGCGCCGGGCACCGACGTGAGGCCGCCCAGGATCACCACGGGCAGCGCGCGCAGGGCGACGGTCGACAGCGAGAACTGCACGCCGAGCTTCGATCCCCAGATCACGCCCGCGACGAGCGCGACGATGCCGGCCACGCACCACACGATGATCCAGATGCGGTCGAGCGGAATGCCGATCGACTGCGCGGCCTGGTGGTCGTCGGCCACCGCGCGCAGCGCGCGGCCGGTGCCGGTCTTCTGGAAGAAAAGGGCCAGCAGCGCGACGAGCCCGGCCGCCACCGCGGCGGCCACGAGATCCTCCCTGCTGATGAGGATGCCGCCGTCGAAGGTCGAGGTCATGGCGATCCACGGTTCCTTGGGCATGCCGACGTCGATCTTGTAGACGTCGGAGCCGAAGAGACCTTGTCCGAGCCCGTCCAGGAAATACGTGATGCCCAGGGTCGCCATCAGCAGTGTCGCGCCGTCCTGATTCACCAGGTGCCGCAGCACGAGCCGCTCGACGAGCCACGCGACCGCGAACATCAGCACGCCGGCGATGAGGAAGGCCAGGATGTTCGCAAGCACGAGGCTTTCGAAACCCAGCCATTTCGGCAGCCATGCGGAGAAGCGCGACATCGCCAACGCCGCGAACAGCACCATCGCGCCCTGCGCGAAGTTGAAGACGCCGGACGCCTTGAAGATCAGCACGAAGCCGAGCGCGACGAGCGAATACAGCATGCCCGTCATCAGGCCGCCGAGGAGGGTTTCGAGGAAGGGTCCCATGTCAGTGCGAGGTCCCGAGGTAGGCGGAGATCACATCCGGGTTGTTGCGCACCTGCGCCGGCGTGCCGTCGCCGATCTTGCGGCCGTAGTCCAGCACCACCACGCGGTCGGAGATGTCCATCACCACGCCCATGTCGTGCTCGATCAGCACGACGGTCGTGCCGAACTCGTCGTTGACGTCGAGCACGAAGCGGCACATGTCCTGCTTTTCTTCCAGGTTCATGCCGGCCATGGGCTCGTCGAGCAGCAGCACCTGCGGCTCCATCGCGAGCGCGCGGCCGAGGTCCACGCGCTTTTGCAGGCCGTAGGGCAATTGCCCCACCGGCGTCTTGCGGAACGCCTGGATCTCGAGGAAGTCGATGATCCGCTCGACGTATTCGCGATGCCGGATCTCCTCGCGCTCCGCCGGGCCGATGCGCAGCGCCTGGAGCAGGATGTTGCTCCTGATGCGCAGGTTGCGCCCCGTCATGATGTTGTCGAGCACGCTCATGCCCTTGAACAGCGCGAGGTTCTGGAACGTGCGCGCGATGCCCATCTCGGCCACCTGCCGCGGGTTCATGTGCTTGAACGTGCGGCCGCGGAAACTGATCGTGCCCTGCTGCGGCTGGTAGACGCCGTTGATGCAGTTGAGCATGGAGCTCTTGCCCGCGCCGTTGGGGCCGATGATCGCGCGGATCTCGTGCTCGCGGACGTCGAACGCGATGTCGGTCAGCGCCTTCACGCCGCCGAACGCGAGCGAGATGTTCCTGACGTCCAGGATCACGTCGCCCGTCTTCCTGCCCCCTGCGGCCGACCGGTCGTCCTCGGCCGCGTGAAGGGTGCCGCCGTGTTCGCTCATGGTCTTCATGCCGCCGCCTTCATCGGCGCGAAGGTCCGGGCGTCGTCGATCTTCAGCGTCGCGCTCACCCGGCCGCTGCGTCCGTCCTCGAACTTCACCACCGTCTCGATGAACTGCTCGGTGCGGCCCGCATAGAGTGCATCGACCAGCACGCCGTACTTGTCCGCGATGAAGCCGCGCCTCACCTTGTTGGTCCGCGTCAGCTCGCCGTCGTCGGCGTCGAGCTCCTTGTGCAGGATCAGGAAGCGATGGATCTGGCTGCCGGCGAGCTTCTCGTCGGCCGCGAGGTCGGCGTTGACCTTCTCCACGCACTCCCGGATCAGTTGATACACCTCGGGCTTCTGCGCGAGGTCGGTGTAGCCGGCATAGGGCAGGTTGCGCTTCTCGGCCCAGTTGCCCACCGCTTCGAAATCGATGTTGAGCATCACGCACACCTTCTCGCGCCGGTCGCCCACCGCCACCGCCTCCTTGATGTGCGGGAAGAACTTCAGCTTGTTCTCGATGTACTTCGGCGCGAAGAGCGAACCGTCGGCGAGCTGTCCCACGTCCTTCGCGCGGTCGATGATCTTCAGGTGGCCCTGCGCGTCCAGGAAGCCCGCATCGCCCGTGTGGTACCAGCCGTCGGCGGTCTTCACCTCGGCGGTGGCTTCCGGGTTCTTGTAGTACTCCTTCAGCAGGCCCGCCGAGCGCACCAGCACCTCGCCGTTGCCGGCCACCCGGATCTCGACGCCGTTGCACGGCACGCCCACCGTGTCGGGCCGCACCTGGTGGTCGGGCTGCATGCAGACGAACACCGCCGTCTCGGTCGAGCCGTACAACTGCTTCAGGTTCACGCCGATGGCGCGGTAGAACGTGAAGAGGTCGGGCCCGATCGCCTCGCCCGCGGTGTACGCCACGCGCACGCGCGACAGCCCGAGGTTGTTGCGCAGCGGCCCGTACACGAGCCAGTCGCCCAGCGCATATTTGATGCGGTCGAGCATGCCCGTCGGTTTGCCGTCCCGCAGGGCCGGGCCCACGCGGCGCGCCACCTCCATGAAGGCGTGGAACAGCTTGCGCTTGGGCGCGCTCGCGTCTTCCATGCGGATCATCACGTTCGTGAGCAGGCCCTCGAACACGCGCGGCGGCGCGAAATAGTAGGTGGGTCCGATCTCCTTGAGGTCGATCGTCACGGTGGCCGCCGACTCGGGGCAGTTGACCACGTAGCCGCACGCGAGCCATTGCGCGTAGCTGAAGATGTTCTGCCCGATCCATGCGGGCGGCAGATAGGCGAGCACTTCCTCGTCGCCGGTGAGCGCGTCGAAGTCGGCGCCCGCCTTCGCGCGGTCGAGCAGGCTGCGGTGCGTATGCACCACGCCCTTCGCCTGGCCCGTGGTGCCCGAGGTGTAGAACATCGCGGCCACGTCGTCGGGCCGGGCCTTGCCGACCTCGGCCTCGAACCACGCGGGATTCGCCTTCGCGAAGTCGGCGCCCCGCTCGATCAAGGCGTCGAGGGCGTGCAGGCCGGTTTCGTCGTAGTTGCGCAAGCCGCGCGCGTCGTCGAAGTAGATCGCCGAGAGCTGCGGGCACTGCGGCCGGATCTCCAGCAGCTTGTCGACCTGCTCCTGGTCTTCCGCGAACGCGAAGCGCACGTCGGCGTTCACGATGGGCAGCACGCATTCGGCGGCGACCGCGTCCTGGTACAGCGGAATGGGAATCGCGCCGAGCGCCTGCGCCGCGAGCATCGTCGCGTAGAGGCGCGGGCGGTTCGCGCCGATCACGACCATGTGCTCGCCGCGACCGAGGCCCGCCAGGTGCAGCCCGCAGGCGATGCGTTCCACCAGCGAGCGCAACTCGCCCCAGGCGAGGGTCTGCCAGATGCCGTACTCCTTCTCGCGCATCGCGGGCGCGCTGGAGCGCTGCGAAGCGTGCTGGAGGAGAAGCCGGGGGAACGTCGTGTCCATCCACCGCAATGTAGGAACTGCTTTGACGTTGAGTTGTCTTTGCGCCGACAATTCAAGGGAAACTCCTAGTAGGGGCAACGAGGGGACATGGCCGAACTGACCCTGCACCAGCGCCGGCGCGACCCGACCGGCGTCGAGCTCGCCGGCATTCCGTGGCTGCGCGTGCTGCAGCGCAGCGAATACGATCTCGTCGCCCCGCACATCAAGGTGGCCGATGCCGACACGGGCGACTACGTGTGCCGCGTCGGCCGCCCCGTCACCTACTGGTTCGGCGTGATCGAGGGCCTCCTCAAGATGTCGAGCGGCAACGAAGAAGGACAGACGATGACATTCACCGGCGTGCCCCCGGGCGGCTGGTTCGGCGAAGGCACGGCGCTCAAGCGCGAGGCCTATCGCTACAACATCCAGGCGCTGCGCCGCAGCGTCGTCGCGGGCCTGCCCATCGACAGCTTCCACTGGCTGCTGGACCACTCCATCGGCTTCAACCGTTTCGTGATGAACCAGCTCAACGAGCGGCTCGCGCAGTTCATCGCGGCGCGCGAAATCGACCGCATGACCAACCCCGACCAGCGCGTCGCACGCAGCCTGGCGTCGCTCTTCAACCCCGTGCTGTATCCGGGCGTGGGTGAAGTCCTGCGCATCACGCAGCAGGAGCTCGCGTACCTCGTCGGCCTGTCGCGACAGCGTGTGAACGAGGCGCTGTCGGTGATGCAGGCGCAGGGCTGCATCCGCGTCGAATACGGCGGGCTGCGCGTGCTCGACCTGACGGCGCTGCGCTCGAACGCGTTCGTGTCCGCCGATGCGGCCGGTGCGGCGACTTCCGCGAAGGCAGCGGCATGACGCAGACCTCGCGTCTGAACAAACGCATGGCCGAACTCGGCCTGTGCTCGCGCCGCGAGGCCGACGAGTGGATCGCCAACGGCTGGGTGAAGGTCGACGGCGCCGTGGCGCTCATGGGGCAGCAGGTGACGGCCGAGGCGCGCATCGACGTCGACAAGCGCGCGCAGGGCCGGCAACAGCAGCAGGTGACGATCCTGCTGCACAAGCCCGTGGGCTACGTGAGCGGACAGGCGGAAGACGGCTACAAGCCCGCCGTCACGCTGGTGGGTGCGGCCACGCACTGGACGGGCGATCCGTCGAAGACCCGCTTCTCCCCCGCGAACTTCAAGGGGCTCGCGCCGGCGGGGCGGCTCGACATCGATTCCACCGGGCTGCTCGTGCTGACGCAGGACGGCCGCGTGGCGCGCCAGCTGATCGGCGAAGACAGCGAGGTCGAGAAGGAATACCTCGTGCGCGTGGAGTACGGCGCGGCGACGACCGACGTGCAGCGGGCCTTCCCGCCCGCGCAGCTCGCGCGGCTGCGGCACGGCCTGTCGCTGGACGACCGGATGCTCAAGCCGGCGCGGGTCGACTGGCAGAACCCCGAGCAGTTGCGCTTCGTGCTCCGGGAAGGCCGCAAGCGGCAGATCCGCCGCATGTGCGAGCTGGTCGGGCTGCGCGTGGTCGGCCTCAAGCGCGTGCGCATCGGCCGCGTCACGCTCGGGCAGTTGCCGGTGGGCCAATGGCGCTATCTCTCCCCCTTCGAGAAATTCTGATCATGATCAAGCAACTCGTCCTTGCGGCTTTTACGGCGGTCCTTGCCTGCGCATCCCACGCGCAAGGCGTGGTGAATGCGATCTGCAGCACCGATCAGTCGTGGTGCGAACTTGCCGCCCAGGAATTCACCCGCGCCACCGGCGTGCGCGTGCTGCAGACGCGCAAGCCGACGGGCGAGGCGCTCGCGCAGTTGCGCGCGGAAGCGTCCAACCCCAAGACCGACCTGTGGTGGGGCGGCACCGGCGACCCGTTCTACCAAGCCGCCGAGGCCGGCATTCTCGACCCCTACCGGCCCGACTACCTCGACACGCTGCACGGCTGGGCCGTTCGGCAGTACGCGATGACGCAGAACCACGTGGGCGGCTTCTACACGAGCGCCATCGGCTTCGGCTGGAACGACGAGGTGCTGAGGAAGAAGAAGGTCCCCGCGCCCAAGTGCTGGAAGGACCTGCTCGATCCGCGCTACAAGGGCGAGATCGAGACTTCGCACCCCGGCTCGAGCGGCACCGGCTACACGATCCTCGCCGGGCTCGTGCAGATGATGGGCGAGGACGCCGCCTTCGACTACATGAAGAAGCTGCACCGCAACGTCACCCAGTACACCCGCAGCGGCACCGCCCAGGCGCGCAGCGTGGCCAAAGGCGAGGTGGGTGTCGGCCTGAGCTTCATCTTCGGCTTCGAGAACGAGCGGCTCACCAACAAATTCCCGGTGCATTCCGCCGCGCCGTGCGAAGGCACGAGCTACGAGATCGGCGGCATCGCGCTCATCAAGGGCTCGCGCAACCGCGACGCCGCGCGGCGCTATTACGACTGGCTGATGAGCCGGGAGGGCCAGCAGATCGGCGCGCGCGCCAACAGCCTGCAGGTGCCGGCCAACAAGACCTTCAAGCCCGATCTGCGCATCCCGGCCATGGACGAGGTGCGGCTGATCAAGTACGACTTCGAGAAGTTCGGCCGCGCGAGCGAGCGGCGTCGCCTGGTGGACCGGTGGACGCGCGAGGTGGAATCGCTGCCGCGCTGATGTCCGGCGCCGGCCCCGACAGCCGTCGGGGCCTTGCGTCGATTCACCATGCCGCCGCCATGGCGCTGGACATCCCCGACCCGGCGGACAGCGGGGTGAACCCACTGATCGAGAGTTCGGCGTCGTCGAACCAGTTGGCGATCAGCTGTGCGAGGGAGTCCAGGGCGCCCGGGTCGAGCGGCGAGCCTGCGTCGGCGAGGCGGCCGCACAGGGTGCCGACTTCGAGGCCGTCGCGGGTGATGACGGGAATGGCGACGCAGGAATGCGCACGGCCTTGTGCCGCGCCCGTGGTCAGCAAGCGCATCCCGTACATCGACCGCAGCTCGTCGGCGCCCGAGAGGTTGACGGCATCGCGACTGCGCACGAACGTCTCACCGTCGCTGGCTTCGCAGATGAAGGCCGCGGTCACGCCGAATCCCTTGCGGACCCGGCGCAGGAACGCGCACAGCGGCTGGAACGACCGGAGGTCCGCGGACTCCGCGGTGACCACCACGAATTCACGCGTGACCACCTCCAGGGCACGGGCGGCCGAGTCTGACCAATCGGTCACGTGATGCGCTTGCGCCATTCCGGTCTCCTTGGGGCAAGCCGGACATTGCCGGCGATGGACACAGTAGAGCCGAGCGATGTGCGGCCGCCTTAGGGAATTGGATGCAGCGAGCTTCAGTCAGTGTCGCCGTCGGCCGCGTCGGCCGCGTCGGCGCGTCGGGGTCCGCGGTGTAGACTAAAGTGAGGTCGGAGGTGCCCGTGAAGAATGAAGCGCATCGCAGGGAGCGGAATTCCCTGGCGCAATGGTTCATGCCGCCCGAGCTGGACTCGCCGGAGGGCACGGAACGTGCGCTGACCCTCTGGAAGCTTTCCTGGGGCACGCTGCTCATCTGGCTCGCCGGGATCGTCATCCTGGTGGCGCTCCAGCCCGAGACCCTGCAGGCCCGCCTTCAAAGCACCCTGGTCCTCGCCGTCCTGGTCGTCTCGGTCCACACGCTGAACCGGTGCGGATGGACGGCGGCCGGCAGCTGGCTGCTTGTGCTCGGGCTCGTGCTGCATGTGTCGCTGCGCGCGTGGCGCCTCGGCGGGCTCCACGCTCCGTTGGTCCCGTTCGTGGTCGTGTTCGTGATGATGGCGGGCCTGTTGCTCGGCAAGCGGGGCGCGCAGGTCACCGGGGGCGCGTGCGTGGGCATCGGCGCCTTTCTGGCGCTGGCCGGGACGCGCGGCTGGCTGCCGCCGCCCCAGTTCGACTTTTCGCCGCTGGCGATGTTCGCCTTCCTGGCCGTGCCCTTGGGGCTGACGCTGTTGCTGCAGGAGATGATCTCCGCGTCGCTGCGGCGCGTGCTGCAACGAGCCAACGAGGAACTGCGCGAGCGCCGCCTCGTCCAGGCGAGTCTCGACCTGGCGCTCGAAGTCGGGCAGATCGGGGTCTGGTTCCGCGACGTCGGCAGCCGGTTTATCCATGCCGACATGACGCAGTACAGGCGCCATGGTCTCGTCCCGCCGCCGGCGGGCGAGGGCCTTCTGCGGGAAGCATGGTATGAGACGATCCATCCCGCCGACCGGGACGAGGTGGCCGCCAGGATGATGCAGCTCGAGCGGGGTGAGGTGCGCCATATCCTGAGCGATTTCCGCACCGTCCTCCCCGATGGCGAGGTCCGCTATATAGAGCGCGCGGCCCGGCTGGTCGAAGGCGAGCCGGGAGCGCCGATGCGGATTGTCGGGCTGAACTTCGATGTCACAGAGCGGAAGCGGGTCATGCGCCAGTTGGGCGAGCGCGTGAAGGAGCTGGAGCTGCTGCATCGGTTCGCGAAGCAACTGCAGGAGAGCAGCGTCGAGATCGGCGACCTGCCGGCTCTGCTGGCCCCCATGATCCCGCCCGCCTGGCAGTTTCCGGAGTGTTGCGAGGCGCGGGTCCGCTACGAGGCGTTCGTCGCGGAGACGCCGGGGTGGCGCGATTCGCCGTGGCGTCAGTGCCAGGACTTCACGACGGCAGGCGGCCGCGGAACGATCGAGGTTGCTTACACGCAGGAGCGGCCACCCGGCGACGAAGGCCCGTTCCTGAAGGAAGAGCGCGCGGTGCTCGAGTCCCTGGCGCAGCTGATGTCCACCCACATCGACAGGCAGATGCAGCGCGAAGCCCTGGAACAGCTCGTGGTGACGCGAACGGTGGAACTGGTGGCCGCGCGCGATGCCGCCGATGCGGCCAACCGGGCCAAGAGCGACTTCCTCGCCAACATGAGCCACGAGATCCGCACGCCGCTCCATGCGATCATCGGCCTCACCCACCTCCTCCGGAAGGACGGCATGACGCCGGCCCAGGCGGCGCGGCTGCAGCAGATCGAGCGCTCGGGCGAGCACCTCGTGGAGCTCGTGAACGACATCCTGGATCTCTCCAAGGTCGAGGCCGGCAAGCTGACGCTGGAGGAAATCCCCTTCGCCCTCGGCGCCTTGCTCGCGGATGTGGATTCGATGGTTCGACCCCAGGCGCTCGCGAAGGGGCTCGAACTGAGCACCGGCGGGCGCGATTCGACGCTCGTGCTGCGCGGCGATCCGACGCGCCTGCGCCAGGCCATCCTCAACTACGTGGGCAACGCGATCAAGTTCACGTCGCGCGGCAAGGTGGCGCTGCGCTGCCGTGTCCTCGAGGAGAACGAAAAGGACGCGCTCATCCGCTTCGAGGTCGAGGACACCGGCATCGGCATTCCGGCGGACCGGCTGTCCAGTCTGTTCGCGCCTTTCGAGCAGCTCGACAACTCGACTTCGCGAAAATTCGGGGGGACGGGGTTGGGCCTCGCGATCACCAAACACTTCGCGGAGATGATGGGTGGCTCGGTCGATGTAGCGAGCACGGAAGGACTCGGCAGCACGTTCTCGATGACCGTGCGGCTGCCCCGGTCGGACGAGCCCGCGCATGCGGCGAACGCGGACCAGGGGGCCACGGCGCTTTCGATACGGGAGCGCTACGAAGGCCGGCGCGTCCTGCTGACCGAAGACAACACGGTCAGCGCCCAGGTGGTGCTCGATTTCCTCGGCGCCGCGGGCCTGCGCGTCGACCACGCCAGCGACGGCGCGCGGGCCGTGGAGCTGGCGGCGTCGAACGCGTACGACATCATCCTCATGGACATGCAGATGCCGGGCATGGACGGGGTCGAGACGACGCAGCGTATCCGCGCGCTGCCCGCGGGCGGCGACTGCCCGATCATCGCGTTGACGGCCAACGTGATGGCCGAGGACCGCAAGCGCTGTTCCGAAGCCGGCATGAACGATTTCCTGCCGAAGCCGATGCGTCCTTCACAGCTGTACGGCATGCTGCTGAAGTGGCTGCCGGCCACCCCGCGCGCCGAGCCGCCGCCTGAGCCCGCCGCCGTGCCGCAGGGCAGCGACCAGACCCTGGAAGCGCTCGCCAGTTCGCCTCTCATGGATCCCGAGCGCGTGCGCGACTTCAGCGGCCAGCCCGCGCGCTACCTCCAGATGCTCGACCTGCTTGTCGACACGCAGGCGCCGGAACTCGTTCGCCTGGCGGACTGTGTCGCGCGCTGCGAACGCGAAGCGGCGCGCGCCCTGGCCCACTCGCTGCGAGGCGCCGCGTCGATGCTCGGCGCATCCGACCTGCAGTCCGCCGCCGGACAACTCGAGGCGTGCCTGCGCGGAGCCGACGACGCCGGCGCGAAGCGGGCGATGCTCGCCGTCCAGAGTTCTTTCGATGCGCTTGCGCAGGCCGTTCGCGGCCAGCGCGAGTGGTCGCTCCAGGAGTGAATCCATGCAGAAGATCCAGGCGCAGAAAGTCCGCGTCATCCTCGCCGACGACCACATGCTCACCCGGGCGGGCTTCCGGGCGTTGCTCGAACAGCTGCCGTCCGTCGAAGTCGTCGCGGAGGCGGGCAGCGGCGACGAGCTGGTCCGGGTGGCGCAGGCCCTGGAGCCCGACATCGTTTTCACCGACCTGGAAATGCCCAGGCTCGACGGAATCGGCGCCATCCGCGAACTGTCCAATAGCTGCCCGGGTGTGCGCGCCGTGGTCGTGTCGGCGCACAACACGGCCGACATGGTCAAGCGTGCGGCGGCCGCGGGTGCCGCCGGCTACGTGATGAAGGACGCGTCGTCGCAGGAGTTCGGCAACGCGATCCAGAGCATCCTGGAACGGGGGACGTACTGGAGTCCCGGCGTCGCGGCGCTGCTGCTGTCCAAGACCGAGCCCTCGCCCACGGACGTTCTCACGGAGCGGCAGATCGAGATCGTCAAGCGGCTTGCCAGCGGGGAGTCGGCCAAGGAGATTGCCTACGCGCTGAACCTCAGCACCAAGACGGTCGACGCGCATCGGGCTCGCATCATGGAGCGGCTGCGGATGAATGACATCGCCACTCTGACGCGCTACGCCCTGAAGCACCAGCTCATTGCGCCCTGACCCCGGCGGTCTGGCCGGGTCCCTAGAACGTCAGCGTCAGCAGCAGTGGCGTGAAGCCCGCGCCCGGCATCGGCGTACGGATGGGCTCCGCTTCGACTTCCGCCCGCACCGCGATCCGCCCGAACTCCGTGGGCAGGGCGTCCGCGGCGATCACTTGCGCGACAGCCAGCTGATGCAGCGTCAACGTGAGCGACGCCGCCGCTGCGGGCCGCCGCACGCGCTTGATGGTCACGGAAGGATTCGGGTTCACGGCCTGTACTGTAACCACTTGTCATTCCTTGTCCAACAGGGCTCGGCGCACAATCGGGGAAATCGACCCGTCCACGTCATATTTGTCACGCTGCCGCAACTCGACCGCGCCGGCTTGAAAATCGCGGGGTGGCCCGCAAATCTCCGCCGCATCCCTTTTTCTTCATCACGCCACGACAAAAAAAATGAGCCAGAAACAAACCCTGTCGTTCCAGGCCGAGGTCGCGCAACTCCTGCACCTCGTCACGCACTCGCTCTACTCCAACAAGGAGATCTTCCTTCGCGAGCTGATCTCCAACGCGTCCGACGCGTGCGACAAGCTGCGCTTCGAGGCGCTCAACGACGGCACGCTCTACGAGGACGCGCCGAACCTCGAGGTGCGCATCTCCTTCGACAAGGCGCAGCGCACGCTGACCATCGCGGACAACGGCATCGGCATGTCGCAGCAGGAGGCCGTGGACAACCTGGGCACCATCGCCAAGAGCGGCACCAAGGAGTTCATGGGCAAGCTCTCGGGCGACCAGAAGTCCGACGCCCAGCTGATCGGCCAGTTCGGCGTGGGCTTCTACTCCGGCTTCATCGTCGCGGACCGCATCACGGTGGAGTCGCGCCGCGCCGGCCAGAAGCCCGAAGAGGGCGTGCGCTGGACGAGCGCGGGCACCGGCGACTTCGAGGTCGAGACCATCACGCGCCCCGAGCGCGGCACGAGCGTCACGCTGCACCTGCGCGAGGACAGCACCGAATACCTGTCGGTGTGGAAGCTCAAGTCCATCGTCTCCAAATACTCCGACCACATCTCGCTGCCCATCCTCATGCGCAAGGAAGAGTGGAAGGAAGGCGAGAACGACCAGCCCGGCGAAATGGTGCTCACCGACGAATGGGAGACCGTCAACCAGGCGAGCGCGCTTTGGACGCGGCCGAAGAAGGACGTGACGGACGAACAGTACAAGGCGTTCTACAAGCAGATCTCGCACGACCACGAAGACCCGCTGGCCTGGAGCCACAACCGCGTGGAGGGCAGCACGGAGTACACGCAGCTGCTGTACGTGCCGGCGAAGGCGCCGTTCGACCTGTGGAACCGCGACAAGCCGCATGGCGTGAAGCTTTACGTGAAGCGCGTCTTCATCATGGACGAGGCCGAGTCGCTGCTGCCGCTGTACCTGCGCTTCGTGAAGGGCGTGGTCGACTCCGCCGACCTGCCGCTGAACGTGAGCCGCGAGCTGCTGCAGGAAAGCCGCGACGTGCGGGCCATCCGCGAGGGCAACACGCGCCGCGTGCTGTCGATGCTGGAGGACCTGGCGAAGGCCGAGGGCGGCGAGGACTACGGCAAGTTCTGGTCGGAGTTCGGCGCGGTGCTGAAGGAAGGCCTGGGCGAGGACTTCGGCAACAAGGAGCGCATCGCGAAGCTGCTGCGCTTCGCGTCCACCACCACGGACGCCGCGACCGTATCGCTCGCCGACTACAAGGCGCGGATGAAGGAAGGCCAGGAGGCCATCTACTACATCACCGCCGACACGGCCGCGGCCGCGAAGAACAGTCCGCAGCTCGAGGTCTTCCGCAAGAAGGGCATCGAAGTGCTGCTCATGACCGACCGCGTGGACGAGTGGGCGCTGAACTACCTCAACGAGTTCGACGGCACGCCCCTGCAATCCGTCGCGCGCGGCCAGGTCGACCTGGGCAAGCTGCAGGACGAGGCCGAGAAGAAGGCCGCGGAGGAAGCCGCGGAGTCGTTCAAGCCGCTGCTCGCGAAGCTGAAGGAAGCGCTGAAGGACAAGGCGGAGGACGTGCGCGTCACGACGCGCCTCGTCGATTCGCCGGCGTGCCTGGTGGCGAAGGACGACGGCATGAGCATGCAGCTCGCGCGCATGCTGAAGCAGGCGGGCCAGAAGGCGCCGGACGTGAAGCCCGTGCTCGAAGTGAACGCCGAGCACGCGCTCGTGAAGAAGCTCGAAGGCTCGCCGAACTTCCACGACCTCGCGCACATCCTGTTCGACCAGGCGCTGCTCGCCGAAGGCGGCATGCCGGAAGACCCGGCGGCGTATGTGAAGCGTGTCAACGCGCTGCTGACGTAAGCAGAGCCTGGTTGCGCATGGCCAGGATTCTCGTCATCGACCACGACACCGTGCAGCAGTTGCTGACGGCGCGCGCGCTGCAGGGCGCGGGCCACGAGACGCTCGTCGCGAGCGAAAGCGACCGGGGCTTCGCGCTGATCCACACCGAGCGGCCCGACGTCGTGGTCAGTGCCGTGGTCATGCCGGGGCTCAACGGCTTCCAGCTCGCCACGGCGCTGCGCGCGGACCCCGCCATCGCGCACACGCCCTTGCTGCTGCTGAGCACCTTGTCCGATCGCGTGCAGATGCGCGTGGGCATGACCAGCGGCGCCGACGACTACCTGAGCAAGCCGTACAGCGCGCAGGAGCTCGTCGATGCCGTCGCGGCGCTGCTGCGCCGTCATGCGGTGCGCGCCGACACGGGCCGCCAGCAGCACCAGCAGGCATTCGCCGCCGCGCTGCGCGAGCCGGACAAGACCATGCCCGCCTCGCTGGAGGTCCTCTCCGCGGGCGCCGTGCCCTGGCTGAACGCGGTCGACCGGCACGGCCTGCTGGTGCTGTCGAATGCGACGGTGCTCCTGACCAACCTGTTCGGCGCGCTCGGCGAGGATAGCGTGGGATCGGGCATGCTCGTGGAGATGTTCCGGGCCGCGCGCGACTCGCTCTACAAGATGGGCGCGATCGCCGTGCTGCCGTACGGGGCGGAAGTGGTGGCGGTGTTCGATGCGCACCAGTACGGCACCATGGAATCGGGCATCTCGGACGCGATCGAGGCCGCGATGGCCCTGCGCCGCGCGGCGCAGACCACGCGCGGCGCCGACGCTTCGGATTCGCCCCTGGTCGTTGCGCTCGCCTGCGGCGAAGTGACGATTGCCGTGCTGAGCAAGCGAAGCGGCGACGCGAGCTGCACGATCCTGCCCGGCGCCACCGTCGCGCATGCACTCGCGTTGCGCGAGTTCGCTCGCCAGATGGGCTGGCAGGTGGGCGTCTACCAGGACGCGCTGTCGCGGTCCGCCGATCCGTCGGCCCGGATCGGGCGCGCGTTGCTGCTCAATGGCGCGCCGGTGTCGGAGCTGCTGCCGCTGGAGGCGTAGGCGCTGATAACTATGGGCGCTTGAATCTCTTGCGCGCCTGCTCCACCTTTGCCCGGGTCACGCACCCCTCGGCATGGTCATTCACCAGCCCCATGGCCTGGATCAAGGCGTGCATGGTGGTCGGGCCGACGAATTTCCACCCGCGCCTTTTCAGGTCCTTGGACAGGTCGCGCGAAGCTCGCGAGACCGGGACCGAGCGATGTGCGTCGACCTCGTGCGCAGCGGGCTCGAAGCGCCAGAAGTACGCCGCCAGCGTGTCCGTCTCCTGGACCAACTCGCACGCGCGCTTCGCGTTGTTGATCACGGCTTCGATCTTGCCGCGGTGGCGCACGATGCCCGCATCGGCAAGCAGGCGCGCGACGTCTTTCTCGCCGAAGCGCGCGACTTTGCGGAAATCGAATCCCTTGAAAGCCGCGCGGAAGTTTTCCCGCTTGTCGAGGATCGTGCGCCAGCTCAAGCCCGACTGGAATCCCTCGAGGCTGACTTTCTCGAACAGGCGATGGTCGTCCGCCACGGGGAACCCCCATTCGCGGTCGTGGTAGGCGACGTAGTCGGGTGGGGCGCCGGCGCACCAGCTGCAACGAGGTAGTCCGTCAGGACCCGGGACCGTGGATGTCATCCCGCAATGATGCCGCGTCGCGATCAGGAATCCCGACGTCGCAGCGACACCCAGCCTTCCGCGGTGTAGATCACCAGCGCCAGCCAGATGAGAACAAAGCCGGCCAGACGCGCACCGGCGAACGGTTCGTGGAACAGCCACACCCCGAGCGCGAACTGGATCGTCGGGCCGATGTATTGCAGCAGGCCGAGGGTGGCCATCGGGATGCGGCGCGCCCCGGCCGCAAACAGCAGCAGCGGCAGCGCGGTCAGCGGTCCTGCCAGGGCCAGCAGCCCGAGCAGCGCCGGATCGCCCCACACGACACTGCCAGCGTGCGCGGTCCGCCAGGCGAGCAAGCCGGCCGCCAGCGGAGCGAGAAGCAAGGTCTCGAGCGCCAGACCCTCGAGCGCGCCCAGGGGAGCGGTCTTGCGTATCAGCCCGTAGATGCCGAACGTCCCCGCGAGGATCAGCCCCACCCATGGCAGCGAGCCGGCAACGTGGGTCAGCCACAGGACGCCGGCCGCTGCGATCGCGAGCGCGTACCACTGCCCCCGACGCGGCCGCTCCTTCAGCACGAAATAGCCGAGCAGCACGTTGATCAGCGGCGTGATGAAGTAGCCCAGGCTCGCCTCGACCACACGCTCGTTGTTCACCGCCCAGACGTACACCAGCCAGTTGGTCGACAGCAGCAGTGCGCTGGTGGCAAAGGTCGCGAGCGTCCGGGGGTGGCGCACGACGTCCCGCAGCCACGTCCATCGACGCAGCACCGCGAGCACCGCCAGCACGAAGACCAGCGACCACAAGGCGCGATGAAGCACGATCTCCAGCGGGCCGGCGGCCGACACGAGATGGAAGTAGAGCGGGAAGAGGCCCCACATCGCGTACGCGAGGGCTGCTTGGAGCATGCCGGAGGACATGGTGGGGATTGTCGCTGGCGGGGTGGGCTATTGCGGGGGCGCAGGCCTGCTGTGGGCGTGGGCGCGTTGCGTATGGCCGCTTGCGGGCCGAGAGCTGGCGTCACGCTGCTACAGCGTTGGTTCAGGCAAGATCAGTTGTCGGTGGATGAGCGGTTCAGACTGGGGACGGAAGTACCACGAGGATGACCTCTAGGTCTGCCTAAGGTCAGGTCGCAGCCTCTCGCCAGCCTATGCATAACACCATGCTACCTTAGCTGCCTTTCACTCCTAGGCAAGTTGAAAGGGTCAGAAATCGTGTTCGTCTTCGTCATCGGACTCGATCGGGTTCCCGTATGAGTCCTCTTCATCCTCGTATTCAAAGACGTCGTGTAGATCGTCAAGTTCCAGCAACTGAGCGATGGTGTCGAAGTTGTAGCGCTTTAGCGCATCTGGCTTCGGGGTAATGATCGGAGCCATAGATGCGCCCGTGTCGTAGAAGCGAACCTGGCGCGTGCGCAACTCCTCGAAATGCGGATCTGCCCTCACGTGGACGTCCGACATGCCTCCCCATCCCCGAACAGCAGCTTCATAGCTGAGCATCCACTGCTCCTCCCACAGTGCGCTCGTTGTCTCGAACGCCTTCCAGCGAGAGGGGGAGGGCGTCTTGGGTAGACACCCGGTTGAATGGAGGTCCAGCAAAATCAGCGCGCAGATTGACGAATCCATCGCTGCCACCGAGTCGACATTTGCGGCCGACATTGCCAAGCCAAGCTCTTTGCAGATCCACAGGCACCATGCGACCTCGCTGTGGTGCTCGAGTGGCGCGTGCTCCGCGATAATCGAGTTCAAAAGTCGCGTCAAGCGTAGCTTTCCAATTGGGAAACCCAACTTTGAATACGTGGAAAGAAGCCTTGCAATCGACTGAAGCGTTACGGGATGTGCAGCTGCGACCAAGCAAAGTTGTGCCTCAAATGCGTCCCAGTTCTGTAGACGCAAGATCACCGAGCCGACGCGGCGCAGGGCATAAACCATGACGCCGTCGGTTGCATGACGCTTAGCGAGATCGCGCGCCAGCTCGAAATAGTGATTGATGTCGGAGCGCTGTCGCTGACCATTGGCAGCAATCGATATGCTGCGAAGGGCGAGTGTCCACGAGTCGTCTTCCAGTTCGTCGACGCGGCATATCCGAGTTTTCTCGAAATTTATTTGAAGTTCGAAGTCGCGAAGACTCCGTACCAAGTAGGCGAGCGCCCTTTCTGCATCGTCGTGCGTCTCGAAAAAAAGGTAGTAGTCATCGACGTAGCGAAAGCCGGCGAGTTTGGTTTTCAGTCTGCGCCGTAGGTCGACGTCGATCGACGTCGCGATGCACTCGGCAATGATGTGCGACGTATCCGGGCCGATCGGAAGCCCGAGTGTCTGTCCATCCTGGCCTTGGCGAATTGCCAAGTCCAACAGGTTGCCAAAAAACTTTGGCGTGACTTTCGTAGTCTTCTTGGCTGCCGACTTTCCGTGCAGGGCCCACGGAATGGAGTGCGTGTAGATAGTCGGAAAGAATCGTGAGATATCGGTCCGGAGGACGTACCGGTAACCAGCGCCTTGCAACAATCGTCGCTCGTACAGACCTTGCATGGACGGCAAGCTTGCAGCGCGATTGGAGTCGCGCCGAAAGCGGGGGTGGCTCGCGCTCATCTGCGAGCGGCGGAAATGCACGACGATGCTGGCCCAGTTGTCGACGACTGCCTTGCTCAAAAAAGTCTGAGCGATAGGGTTTGGCAAGCTCGTTGCTCGACGCTGATGTCCTGCCCGCGCGACACTGAATAATTCCGACTTCGCCCTTGGCGATGTCGGAACACCAGCCTTGGAAGGCATAGCGGACCATATGGCGTACAGGCCGGCATGGTGGGACGCTAAGTCGATTGACTTGAATGCCGGCGGCAACTGGGACGGCAGGTAGCCCAGGTTCAGGAGTCTTTCGAGTCGGTCCATACCAATGCGGTGCAGCTCCAATTCTTCTTAGGCCGAGGCCCGAGCCTCAGTGCAGAGCGTCGAGTCGCTCTGCACTGAGGCAGAGTATGACCCAGAACGCAGGAACGCCTGATCTGGGATCGCAATCGTTCTCGATCCGACGCATTGAGAAGAAGCGTCTCAGGATGCCGAGATAGAGAACCTTAAGCAGTTTCTGGTTGCCATCCACATCGGCCACAAACTTTCCTGTCGAGGCAATCACTTGTGCGCGCGCACGGCGAATGATCTCGCTGGCCGTCACATGCAGACAGCCATCAAGCTGCGCGACCTGAGCACAGCGGGAGCTTTCCCCGCCCATGCACCCCAAAGACAAAGAGGACAGTCACCGAACGGCCTCCACAACGGCACGCACTTTCGCCTTTTCGGTATCCGACAGATAGCGGAACGACTGTGGGGGCCGAAAGGACGCGCCAAAAATTTCTCTCGGGAGCACGCCCGAGCCCAGATTCACTCGCTCGCCCAGGCGGATAGCGACGCCAAACTCCTTCCCTTCCAGATAGTCGGAGAGCGCTTGCCGCGTGATGCCTCCGCCCTCGGCCAAGGCCACCTGCCATAGCGCCGTCTTCGAACCACGTACAACGTTGGCGACCTGCACGATTGCGGCAAGCCGTTGCTCGGGATGCGTGGAATAGACGACGAGCGTCTTAATTGCTCGAGTGGGCCAGACCCGTCTGAATTCCACGTTCTTTTCGCCGGACATAATTTTCTCGACGTGGACGGGATGAACCGAGATCAACGCGACATCTCCCTCAAAGGTAAAGGATGTCTTCGAACTTGTCATGGGAAATCTTTGTGATGCTCTGCGGATGCCCGCCAAGGATTCGGCGTGCCAGTAATTCCTGGAGAGGCAACGCCTGAGTCAGATGTCGCACGAACCGGAACAGGATCACCCTTGTAGGCTTGCTTGCCATCTTCTGTATCTCCGGGAGGGAATACACCGTACGCCGCTTTACGCGAGCGACGATCGCCTCGGCATCGGCCAGCGTCTCGTAGGTCTCGACGACTCCGATGCTGGTCAAGGCATGCTCGTCCACTGAACGATAGAAGAGCAAGACGTCGCCGGGGTTCATTGCCTTTAACTGTGCTTTGCACAAGTAGGCCATTTTGATGGCGTTACCCGCATAGTTGTCGCGCTGGAACAGGTGCCGCTGTTGGGTCGATGCGCCTTCGAAATCCGGGAACAGAATGTCGTGGTATTCAGGCCGGATTGGTACAACATATGCCGAAACGGACGGATCGTGGCGGAAGTGGGGGAAGTACGAGCGGAGGTATTCGAAGGGCGGAACCGAGGCCGTAGGGGCGTCAACCGGGTGATGCTTCAGGTAGACGACGTCGCGGCGTCCGCATGCGGGATGGTGGCCGACCTGCTTAAAACCGAAGTCGGCGAGCATCTCAAATAGAAAGTAGTGACGTTCCTCGTCGCCGTGGACAAAGATGTCCTGGAGGCGATTCACGCTCGCGAACTGAAACGCGGCTTTCAGGAAGAGTTCACCGACCTTGCGGCCTTGGCAGGCCGGGTCCACCTTGAAGGTCGAGAGCTTGAGGGCCGCTCCCTCAAGCGTGACGCCGTCCGCGATGCGCTCATTGTCCTGACGCTGAAAGATGCAGATGCCTCCAAGCCTGTCCTGCGCCTCCCAATGTACCCATGCGCGACACCCCTCTTCAGACTTTCGCCGAAACCACCGGTCGAAGTCGTAGCTATCGCGCAGACTGTCGAAGAACTTGGACGCCAGCAGGGGCGTCAGCTGGTAGAGCGGGACCTCCTCGATGTTCGGCAGTCTGACGCCGACCGTCTCGTGCAGGCGCAGCAGCAGGTCTTCGGCCGTCTGGATCGTAAAGACGCGGTCGAGAAGCCCTCTGGCCTTCGCCTTGTCGTGGATCTGCCGGTCCTCCGTGACGAGCGCGGATGCTGCGTGCAGTGAAAGCGCGTAGAGGATTTCATTGTCAGCGGCATCATTGCGCTTTGTATCCGGCGTGTTCCATGGACAAGGCGGCCGGTGTTCCAGCTTCGTGTACTGGCGAAGCCGCTGCAGCGTCTGTGCGCGGCGGGCGTCGTTCTTGTCTTCCTCAATATCCTCGATCGAAGCCGGGTGATATACCAGCACGTGCTTGTTCGCTGTGGCCAACCTAACGAAGTTGGCTAGACTGTCCCTCAGCGGAATGGCTGAATCCTCCAGCGGAATCAGGACATTGGTGTCAAGCAGGAAGTGCATGCGGCGGGGTGAACGTACTGCTCACGCAAGGCGGCGCAATCGCGGGCGCTTGTGAGCATCGCGTGTTCCGCAACGGTTTCAATTTTTTGCAGCCTTCTCGCGCGCATGTTAGAGCATCTGAGTGTTGACGCCTGCAGTCCCGCGATCTGGTCACGCGCGGGGCGCTGGTCGTCGGCATCGACGCGGACCAGGAGCTGCTCGCCTGTGCGCGTAGCCAAGCGATCTCCGGTGCAGTCTTCGAAGTGGGTGATATTGGCGACCCGCCCGTGCAAGGCTCTTTCGACGAGGTCCGTGCCAAGCTTCGTCCCGGCCTACTTTCCAGACCTGTCCATCGGCTGCAGGGCCGTGAGGGAGGCCCATGGCGGCGGGCGGCTCAATATTGCGGATCAGGTGATGCCGCGACCGCTGGATCGCCATCAGCCAGAAACCGCCCCCACGCCTCATCCGGCGCCGCCCGGATGCTCAACCCGCCAGGCAGGCGCAGCGACAGCGCGTGCAGCCACAGCCGCTGCACGCCGAAGTGAGCCGCGGCCGCGCGGTTGAGCGGACCCTTGCCATGCGTCGAATCGCCGACGATCGGGTGTGCGATGTGCTTGAAGTGTCGCCGCAGCTGGTGCCGGCGGCCGGTGATGGGTCGTGCTTCCACCAGGGCGGTGCGCGTCGTCGCATGGCGCTCGTCCACGCGGAACGGCCACTCGTGCGTTGCGAGGCGGTGGTAGCGGGTCAGCGCCTCGCGCTGAGGCTGGCCGGCCGAAGGTTTCTCGGGGTCCCGCGCGAGCGGGTGTTCGACGGCGCCCGCCTCCGGCGGCCAGCCGCGCACGAGCGCGAGGTAGCGCTTCTCCGTGGCTTCGAGGCCCGCGGCGAAGTGGCGCGCTGCCTCGCCCGAGCGCGCGAAAAGAAGCACGCCGCTCGTGGCCTTGTCCAGGCGGTGTACGGGAAAGAGCTTTTCGCCCAGCTGGCGTTCCAGCGTCGCGAGCGCCGTTTCCCGCTCGTGCGCGTCGAGCCGGCTCGGATGTACGAGCAGGCCCGCGGGCTTGTCGATGGCGACGAGGTCGGTGTCGAGGTGAATGATCTTCAGCATCGCGTTCGCGTCGGGGCGATGCGGGTGGCTCCGTCTGAAACGAGGATTTCTCGATGGACCGCCATCTTGGCATCGTAGCTCGGCGTGGGGCGTCAGATGATCGCCGCCGGAGGTTGCAATGCCTCGTAACGCCAGGCGGCGCGCTTAGTGGTAGTCGTCCTCCAACTGGTGCCGAACAGCGACGACCGAGACGTTCTCGGCATCCTCGATTTCGAATAGCGCGACATAGCCAGAGCGACCGAATGAGATGATCAGCTCACGAAGAAATGCATTCCCGCCTGCCTTTCGGCAAGTGAATGGCGAAGTCTGCAATGTCGCGATGCCTGCGCGGACTGCATCGAGCGCCCGCTGAGCAAGCTCCAGGTCGCCGCCGCCATCGCGCGCCATCTCTCGCTCGATGATGAAATCGAACAGGCGCTCGAGATCCTGCGCCGCATCTCGAGTAAGGCGGACCCGGAACGTCAATTGCGCTTTTGGGCTGGCCGCCTTCGAGCTGCGACAAGCTTGCGTTGCAAGTCGGCGAGCACGACTTCGGCGTCCACGTAGTCACCGCTTCTGCGAGCGGCGTCGCGGGAACGAAGGCCACGTGCGACGAATTCCGAGTGGATGCGACGCCGCTCCACGCCCGCACGAACCGATGCTTCCACGAACTGCGACAATGTCTCGCCCTCGCCAAGCACGGCTTCCACTTCGGCACGAAATTCCGGCTCCACGCGGACGGAAGGGATCGTGGCATTCTTCATTCGGTCAGTGTATCGCAGATGCGCTGCACCACGACCACGGCGCTCGAATAGACTCCACCCCGTGGGACACCTGACCTTTTGCCTCAACGTCACCCTCGACGGCTGCGTCGACCACCAGGAGGGTATTGCCGACGACGAGACGCACGGCTTCTTCACTCGCCTCATGGACGAGCACGGCGCCATGCTGTGGGGGCGCGTGACCTACGAGATGATGGAGAGCTACTGGCCTGCCGTCGCGCGTGGCGACGTCGAAGCGCCGCCTGCGATACGCGAGTGGGCCGTCAAGCTGGAAGCAAAGCCGAAGTACGTGGTGTCGTCGACGCGCAAGGACTTCGCCTGGACGAACAGTCATCATGTCGAGGGCGACCTACGAGCGGGCGTGCTGAAGCTCAAGGACGCGACCCCGGAAGGCGTGCTGCTCGGTAGCGGCAAGCTCGCAACCGAGCTGGACCGGCTGGGTCTGATCGACGAGTATCGGTTCCTCATCCAGCCGCGAATCGCCGGGCATGGCCCGACCCTGTATGCGGACGGGCTGCCAGGTACGCGAAAGCTCGAACTCGTTTCCTCGAAACCACTGCGATGCGGCGCCGTCGCCGTTCACTATCGGCGCGCGAACTGAGGCCGGGCCTTCAATCCGAATCGTTCGCAAATGCCTCGCGGAAGGCGTCCGCGAATGCACGCGATCCGCTCAAGGTGAGCGCCACCGTGACGCGCCCGCAACCTTGCGGCATGGCGACCTGGCCGCGCGCGACGTCGTAGGCGATCGCCAGCGGCTCGTCATCGTCGTCGACCGCCTGCAAGTCGAAATCCCAGTCGCCGCCGTCCTGGTCGGCCAACGGAGAGCCGAAGGCGCGATAGGCCCAGCCGAGCACCGCCTCGACTTCGGCGCCCAGGCCCGCCCGGTGTGTCGCAAGGACCGATGCCAACGCATCGAAGCTGCAGGCGCCGTCCTCTTCGTCGGACGTATCGAAAAGCAGGTACTCGAGTTGCATGCGTGGAGCATGCCTGATGATTCGTGCGACTGCGTCGAAGCAGAAGAACCGGTAATGAGCGAGGATTCCGACGAATCGGGTCCCAGCAAATTGACTGCGAGATGTAGCATGCAAGCTTGCCAGGAGTGAATTCGATGCACGCGCAAGACATGCCGTCCCTGATGGCCGAGATCGACAGCCTCGACGAGCAACTGGTCGCCCTGCTGAGTCGGCGCTTCGAACGCTCGCGCGAGATCGGCGCGATCAAGAAGAAAAATGGCCAGGCCCCTTACGACCCGACCCGCGTCCAGGATCAGAAAAAGAGTTTCGTCGAACAATGCGTTCGGGCCGGCCTCGACGAGGGCATGGCTGCTACCTTGATCGATACGATCGTGAAGCAGGTGATCGCCGAACGGCTCTCCGCGAACTAGGGCTTTTCTACAGGAAGCGATCTTCCGGCAATCGGTCGCCTGTCGCGAGGCGCCGGTTGCGATCGGTCCCGCGCCCGGTCGAACTCGAAATCCTCGTGGAACCAGTTCGGATACAGCGGACGCACCGGGCTCGCGGCATCGAGCCGGGCCACCTGTTCCGCGGTGAGGTTCCAGCCGACGGCGCCCGCGTTCTCGTGCAACTGGGCTTCGTTGCGCGCGCCGACGATGACGGTGGAGACGGTGGGTCGCTGCAGCAGCCAGTTGAGGGCGATCTGCGAGATCGACTTGCCCGTCTCCTCCGCCAGCTGCTCCAGCACGTCGATCGCGCTGAACAGGGCCTCGTTCTCGACGGGCGGGCCGAGATCCCAGGTTGCGTGCAGGCGGCTCGTCGCTTCAGGCATCACGCCGCCGCGCCGGACCTTGCCCGTCAATCGGCCCCAGCCGAGCGGGCTCCATACCGCGGCACCCAGCCCCTGGTCGCGGGCAAGCGGCATGAGTTCGAGTTCGTAGTCGCGGCCGATCAGCGAGTAGTAGACCTGCTGGACGACGTAGCGCGTGAAGTGGTGCTTCTCGGCTGCCGCCAGCGCCTTCATCAGATACCAGGCCGAGAAGTTGGACACACCGATGTAGCGGATCTTGCCGGCGCGGACGAAGCCGTCGAGCGTCGAGAGCGTCTCCTCGACGGGCGTCATCGGGTCGTGAACATGGCACTGGAACACGTCGATGTAGTCGGTGCCGAGTCGGCGCAGCGAACGTTCGATAGCGGCGGTGAGGTTGGCGCGGGACAGTCCCAGCTCGTTCGGGCCGGCTCCCGCGGGCTGGCCCGCCTTGGTCGAGACGATCACCTTGTCCCGGCGACCCTTGATCGCGGCGCCGAGCACCTCCTCGGAATAGCCGCCTCCGTAGGTGCTCGCCGTGTCGAACATGGTGATGCCCGTGTCGATGCACGCGTCGACGATCCGGCGGGCCGCATCGGGCTCGATCCCCGTGCGGCCCGGCGTGCCGGGCGGAATGAAGGTGCCCGTGCCGTAGCTGAGGGCCGGCACCATCAATCCCGAAGCGCCGAGTCTGCGATATTCCATGCGAATCCTCCCCGAATGCGCCTCAGCCCCGCGATGCCGAACGCGAGCCCGGCCGTTCGCGCTTGCGCGGGTCTTCCGTCGCCGCATCGAAATTCGCGAGCTCTTCCACCTGCGGTTCGTCCCGGAAGTTCAGCTCGATGAGCACGCCGTCCGGATCGCGGATGAACACCTGCTGCAGCTGCATGCCCGGCACCAGCCGAACGTCCACCGGCAGGTTGTCGGCCTTGATCCGGTCGATGGCCGACCGGATGCCCGAGCAGTTGATGGACACATGATCGATGGCCCCGCTGCCCTCGTCCTGCCGCCCCGACTCCGCGATGAGATGCAGCACGGCCTTGTCGTCCGCGTACAGCCAGGCGCCCGGGAAAGGCAGGGGCGGGCGGTCGCCGATCCGGAGTCCGACGTACCGCTCGTAGAAATGCACGCTCGCCGCGAGATCCTTGCAGTAGACGTTGTAGTGGTCGAGGGAAAGTGCGTTCATCTCGTTGGCATTCATGAAGCGGCGGAATCCGTCCTTAGCGGGTGATCCACTTGTTGAAACGGTCGTTGAGCATCCCCTGGTTCTTCGCGATCCATTCCCAGTCCGGGCGCGCGACCTTGGCCGCGTTCTCGGGGACCGTGGCGTAGAACTTCAGGCGCGCCGGCGGCACCTTGTCCAGGGCCGCCTGCGTGAACGTGGAATAGTTGATCTTGTTCATGAAGTTCACCTGCCCGTCGACCTCGCCGATCATGAAGTCGAGGAACTCGATGGCCTTCCTGCGGTTCGGCGCGTCCTTGAGCACCGCGAGATAGCCCTGGTCGTGCAGGGCGCCTTCCCACGAGATGTCGAAGGGCGCGCCGTCCTGGATGGCGGTGAACGCACGGCCGGAGAAGCCCATGGTCATGACGATCTCCTTGTCCCGCACGATCTGCATCATCTGCGCGGCCGTCTTCCACCACACGTTGATGTGCGGCTTGATCTGGTCCATCTTCCGGTAGGCGCGGTCGAGATCCAGCGGAAACAGGTTTTCCTTCTTCACGCCGTCGGCCAGCAGCGCGGCAGCGGGCACCCACCACGCGCGGTCGCCGGAGTCCGGCAGGGCACGCGGGCCGGGGAAGGCCTTGACGTCCCAGAAGTCCGCCCACGTCCTCGGCGCCCTGCTCTTGAAGACGTCCTTGTTGTACATCAGCAGGAGCGCGCCCGCATGGCTGGACATGGCGTAGGGATCGCACGCACCCGGCAGCGCCTTCTTCACGTTGGGCAGCGACGCGCAGTTCATCGGCGCGAGGATGTCGCGGTGCAGGATCAGGTCGGCGGCCGAGGCGTTGACGATGTCGAACTCGTACTTGCCGGTGCGCTGCATCGCCTTCACGCGCGCCCACTGGTCGTAGATCTCGATGTCGAACGGGATCACCTTCGTGCCCGTCTTCTTGGTGAAGGGCTTGAAGTAGAAATCGTCGCGGGCTTCGCGCATCGTCCCGCCATTGGCGGCGACGACGATTTCGTCCGCCGAGGCGACAGCGCCTGCGGCGATCAGCGTGAGCAAGGCGGCGCCTTGCAGGATTCGGTTCAAGAGACGCATGTCGGAGACTCCTCGGGCTAGGGCTAGGGCTAAGGCTAAGTGGATGGTTCGCTCGGGCTTCCCGTCCGCGAGCGACGTTGAAGAAGCGCCGCGGACAGCAGGACGGCGATGGACAGGCCGGTCAGGAGCACGGCGATGGCGGCGAGCATCGGCGTGATGTTCATCTGGATGTCGTCGAACATCATCCGGGGCAGCGTCTTGTCGCGGGCGCCCGCCAGGAAGTAGGTGATGACGGGTTCGTCGAAGGAGATGATGAAAGCGAAGAGCGCGCCCGAGAACACGTTCGGAAGGATGTTCGGCAGGGTGACCAGGCGAAACGCGTCGAACCGGGTTGCGCCGCAACTCATGGCCGCGGACTCGAGCGCGGGATCGATGCGCGACAGCGCCGCGCTCACCGTGAAGACGGTGAAGGGCATGGCGATGACCGAATGCGCCAGGACGTAGCCCGCCGTCGTGCCCATCAGCCCCACCTTCTGGAAGACGAGGTAGAGCGCCACCGCCAGCGCGACGTGCGGCACGATCACCGGCAGCATGAGGGTGATGCGGAAGACCGTGGCGAGGCGGCCGCCGCCGCGGACCATCGCATAGCTGGTCATCGTGCCGACCACCGAGGTCACGAGGGCGACGCAGAACGCGATGGTGAGGCTGAAGGCGGCCGCGCCCATCCAGCGCGAGTTGCTGAAGAACTCGATGAACCAGCGGAAAGAAAAGCCCTTCGGCGGAAACGTCAGGTAGGAGGTGTTGCTGAACGCCATCGGCAAGATCACGAGGATCGGCACGAGGACGAACGCGAGCACGGCGCAGACGTAGATGTTCAGCGCGAGCAATCGGACGTTCACACCGCGCCTCCCATCAGCTTGTCGAATCGCGCGAACTTTCCGAACGCGAGGACCACGAACAGGACGAAGAGCGTCAGGACGCCCACGAGCGCGGCGCCGAAGGGCCAGTCGAGCAGCATGGTGATCTGCTGCGAGATGAGGGTGGACACCATCATTTCCTGCGGCGAGCCGAGCAGCGCGGGCGTGATGAAGTAGCCCAGCGAGATCAGGAAGACCATGAGGAAGCCGGTCAGCACGCCCGGCATCGACAGCGGCAGGGTGACCTCGAGGAAGCGTCGCAAGGGGCTCGCGCCCATGATCTCGGCGGCGCGGTCGTAGTTGACCGGAATGGACCGGAGCGACCCGTAGATCGGCAGCACCATGAGCGGAAGCAGCACGTGCGTCATGGCCAGCACGACGGCCGTGCGCGTGTAGAGCAGCTTCAGCGGCCCGTCGGTGAGGTGGAGGAACTGCAGGGCTTCGTTGACCAGCCCGTTGCGCTGCAGCAGCACCGCCCAGGCCGTGGTCCGCACCAGGACCGAGGACCACATCGGCAGCACGATGCACGCGGTGATCAGGATCGACTTCGGGCCGCTCGAACGCGCCATGAGGAGCGCGACGGGGTAGGCCATGAGGAGCGATGCGACCGCCACCGTGAAGCCGATCTGCAGCGTGCGCAGCAGGATGCCGACGAAGACGGGGTCCGTGAGCGCGCGCTCGTAGTGCGCCACGGTGGGCTCGGGCTCCAGGACCGATGCGGACAGCAGGGACAGCATCGGATACAGGAAGACCAGCAGCATCAGCGTGAAGAAGGGCGCGACGAGCAGCGCGAACCCGCCGCTCGACAGGTTGCGGCCATCGGGCTGGAAGATGCGCGACACGGCGTTCATGCGCTGGCCGCCCCGTAGACGAGGGGCGCATCGGTCGGGCAATGCAGCGCGATGGCGTCCCCGACGCGATGCCGGTGCCGGTCGAGGCTGCTCGTGCGCGCCTGGATGGGCGTGCCGTCCTCGAGCGTCGCCAGGACGAGGGTGTCCGCGCCGGAGTAGATGACGTCCGTCACCCGGCCCGCCAGGCGGAGGTCGCCGGGGTTCGCCGCGAGCGACAGCCGCTCCGGCCGGATCGCCACGGTGGCGGAGCCGGGGGAGAGTTCGCCGACGACCGCTGCCGGCGGCACGCTCCACGCTTCGCCGCCGGGAAGCCGCACGCACTCGCCGGTGAACGTCGCGGGGATGAAATTCATGTCGCCGATGAAGCCGGCGACGAACAGGTTCACGGGGCGCTCGTACAGGTCGTGCGCGGAGCCGATCTGCTGCAGGCGTCCGTCCTTCAGCACCGCCACGCGGTCGGACATCGTCAGCGCTTCCTCCTGGTCGTGCGTGACGAAGACGACGCTCAGGCCGAGTTCCGCGTGCAGCCGCTTGGTCTCCAGGCGCATCTCCTGGCGCAGCTTCTTGTCGAGCGCGGAGAACGGCTCGTCCATCAGGAGCAGCCGCGGCTTGTAGACGATGGCCCGCGCCAGCGCGACGCGCTGCTGCTGGCCCCCGGACAGCTGGTGCGGCATGCGCGCGCCGTAGCCCCCGAGGTGAACGCTCTTGAGCGCCTGCTCCGCCTGCGCATGCCGCTCGGCTTTCGCGAGGCCGCGCATCTTCAGCGGGAACGCCACGTTGTCCAGCACGCTCAGATGCGGGAACAGCGTGTAGTTCTGGAAGACCATGCCCACGTTCCTGCGGTGGGGCGCGATGTGGGTGCAGTCCACGCCGTCCATCAGGATCTGTCCGCTGGTGGGGCTCTCGAAGCCCGCGATGCTCATGAGGATCGTCGACTTGCCCGAACCCGACGGTCCGAGCAGCGCGAGGAATTCACCGGGCTCGACGTCGAGCGACACATCGTCGACCGCGACCGCCGACCCGAATGCCTTTCGCAGATTGCGAATGCGGATCGCGGCGCCGGTGGACGTGCTGGGCTTCATCTCGCGCATCCGCATTCGCATCCGCTCAGATGCAGGTCTGTCCACGGTCGACGGTGATCGTCTGGCCGGTGATGTGCGCAGCCGCCGCGGAAGCGAGGAACAGATAGGAGCCGACGTGATCGGCCGGATCGAGCAGGCCGGGATGCAACGCCATGTTCCGCGCCGCGAGCTGCTGACGCTCGAGCGGCAGGGACCGGAGGTTGGTGTCGGTCGCCGAACTGCCGGGGCACACCGCATTGACGGAAATCCCCAGCGGGCCGAGGTCCTTGGCGAGGCTTTTCACCATGCCCAGGATCGCGTGCTTGGACGCGGCGTAGCCGGAGTGCTTCGGCGACCCGAGCCGGCCGGAGATCGACGACGTGAAGATGATCCGCCCGCCGTCCTTCATGTGCGGCACCGCCGCCATCGCGCACCACCAGGTGCCGACGACGTTGATCATCAGTTGCTTGACGAAGGTGTCGTAGTTCTTCGCCGACCGGTCGTCGGAGGGCGTGTCCCAGAACACACCCGAGTTGTTGACGAGAACGTCGATGGAACCGAGCCTGGCGAACGCCGCATCGACGGCGTCGCGGTCGGTGATGTCGAACTGGATCGCCTCCACCTTTTTCGCGGTGCCCTGGTTCAAACCCGCCTGCGCTTCGAACACGCTCTCATGTTCGGAGGTGATCGTGACCCGGGCGCCCTGTTCCTGAAACCCCTTGGCGATCTCCAGGCCGATACCCCTGTTGCCACCGACGATCACGACGTGACGATCATTCAGGCCGAAATTCATTTGAACGTGTTTCCTTGTGTGGGTCGTCTTGCACGCTGAGGCAAGAATATCTTTGGAAGGCGCGGTGGGCGCGCCCGATTCGAACCAATCGCGGGATTGGTTCAGCGTTGCGGAAGATTGACGGCGACGCCGGTCAGCTGCTTCGCTGGGACCGGTTGGAGATGGCGGGACCCACGGTCGTGCTCACGCCCAGCATGTGCTGGTGCATGGCTGCCTTGGCGCCCTCGCTGTCGCGCTCGGCGATGCAGTGGATGACGGCGGCGTGTTCGCGTCCGTAGCGCGCCGTCAGGGCGGGGTCGAATGCGGAGGCCCGCTTGATGGTCCAGCGCGGGTGCGCCTTGATGCGCAGGAGCTGGTCGATGGTGTTGATCAAGAGGCCGTTGCCGCTCGCCTCGACGATGGCCCGGTGCAGCAGCTCGTCCCACCTCTCCCAATCGGCCCAGTTGGTCGACGTGTCCGCGCGCGCCGAGTACTGCCGCATCATGGCGATGTCCGCCTCCTCGGCCCGCAGCGCCGCGAGACCCGCCACGATCGGCTCGACCAGCGAGCGCATCTCGAACAGTTCATTGAGGGTCGTCGCGCCACCGAGCGATTCGGGCCGAGATTGGATGGATCGCGGCCGGCCGCCGACGAAGGTGCCCATGCCGACGCGGCGCCAGATGCGGCCCTCGTCTTCCAGCTGCTTCAAGGCCTGGCGGACTTTGCCGCGCGGAAGATTGAGCGTTTCCGCGAGTTCGCGCTCCGGCGGCAGGCGGCTGTGCAGCGGGTAGGTGGCGGAGGTGAGAAGGTCGGCCAGCGGGTTCGCGGCCACGGGGGCGCCGGTGGAACGGGCGGACGACTTCATGGGTCAACCTTATCGCGTTTCAGGGGCTTGTCGCAATCGACGATATCCCGCGCGCTCAGTGGTAATCGTCTTCGAGCTGATGCCGGACAGCGACAACCGAGATGTTTTCGGCATCCTCGATTTCGAACAAGGCGAGGTAGCCTGAACGGCCGAACGAGATCACCAGTTCACGCAGGAATGCGTTGCCGCCTGCCTTCCGGCAGGTGAAAGGCGACGTCTGCGAGGTCGCGATACCTGCTCGAACTGCATCGAGAGCTCGTTGGGCAAGATCCAGGTCGCCGCCACTGTCGCGCGCAATCTCTCGTTCGATGATGAAGTCGAACAAACGCTCGAGGTCCTGCGCGGCGTCTCGAGTGAGGCGTACCCGGAAGCTCAATTTCGATGCTTGGCAGGCCGTTTGCGAGCCGCCACCAGCTTGCGCTGCAAGTCGGCAAGCACGACTTCCGCGTCCACGTAGTCTCCGCTTCGGCGAGCTGCATCGCGAGATCGAAGCCCACGCGCGATGAATTCAGACTGAATGCGCCTGCGCTCCACGCCGGCCCGAATCGAAGATTCGACGAACTGCGACAAGGTTTCGCCTTCGCCAAGGACAGCCTCGACCTCGGCACGAAATTCCGGCTCGACGCGGACGGAAGGGATCGTGGCGTTCTTCATGCGGCCAGTGTATCGCAGATGCGCTGCAAGCAGGCGCTCAGCGCTTCCGGCGGCCGCCGCGCTAGCGGCCCAGCGAATCGACGAAACCTTGCAGGAACTGCTTCAGCTGCTCCTTCATCTTCTCGTCCACCATGGCGCCCGACGCATCGAACACCTGGCCGGCGCGCGACACCATCAGGCGGCGGTCTAGTTCCACGGCATCGAGGGTTCGCTGTCCGATCGACTTGGACGCGATGTGCGCCTCCACCAGATCCCGCCCGACTACTTCGATGGCCTTCTCGAGAAGGGCGTCGATGGCGCCATCGCCGAGGCTGCGGAACAATTCATCCTCGAGCGCGCGCCCGGCTCGCCAGGTAAGTGTTTGGCCGCCCAGCGATTGGTAGCCTGCAACGACCTCGGGGGTCGGGGCGTTGTCTGCGTCTACGAAGACGAGTACGCGGTAGCCGAGCCGCAGGAGCGCCATGCCACGGGTGAAGCACCAATCCGGGTTGCTTCCGCCAACGTCGACGTAGGCGCCGCCCAAAGCGAAGAAAGATGGCCTACCCTTGCCGACCCAGAACTGGTCCAACCCACGCGCCAGGCCGACCTCGCTGGCACCCTCGCAGACGACGACCGACTTGGCCAGGAACGCTTCCGGGTCCGCGCGAAGAGTGCTTTGGACATCATCGGCGATGCCTACCTCCAGAACGTAGTGCTGCCCCGCGTGAGCACGGACGACGCAGACCTGGTTTCCTGAGAGTTCGCGGACGGCCACTGGCGAGTGACTTGTCATGAAGACCTGTAGCGGCCATGCTGGATCTTTGACGCCCATCGAGTCCAGAAGGCGGGTCAAGCGGTGAGGCTCAAGACCGTATTCGACTTCGTCGACCAACGCAATCGTCGCGGTGCCAGCGGCCATCCGTTGCAGGCCGGCGATGAGCAGGCGTGATGAACCGGTTCCAGCGATCGCAGAGGAACACCTTCGGCGTTGTGTAGGGCAATGGCGCCATCCCCGATGGAGACCGAATGTGCGTCCAGCAAGGCTTGGGCCGACGGGCCGACGGGGACACTAAGCAAGTTTGCAGTCTGGGTAACTCGCTGAAGGGTGGACGCGAGTTGGGCGCCTGCCTGGTTCCCGAAGTTCGCTCGCGCCTCACGCGCTGCGCGCGCAAGCTCCGCCCCGAGGTTGGGCTGCTCGTCGGTCAGGCGATCAGGACCTAGCCCCGGGTCCAGGACAGGTTTGTGTTTGCGTAGCTCCCGATGCGCGCCGGCGCGAGCGCGGTTCGGACTTCCAGGCAAGAATCCGCTCTAGGGCCTGTTGCTCAGCGCGTTCGGAGAACGGCGTCCACGAGGGCTCGAGGTCGCTCGTGACCTTCAGGCGTAGGGTCAGAACCGTTTCGATGTGAGCACGGGGCTCATCTTCCACTCGAACGGTCGCAGAGTCGTAGCCGCGCAAGAATTCAGCGTGGCTCTCCAGGTTCTTCAACTCGTCGGAAAGACCGCCAAGCGTCACGGGGATGACAATGGGCTGGGTAACGTCCAGCTGGAAGAAGTCCGTGTCTCCAAACGGCGCGCTACTGCGAGCGCCTACACAGAGGTCAATGGCGTCGATGATGGTGGACCCGCCACCGTCACCCGGGCCGACGAGACAGTTAATGCCGGCCGAGAGATACCAATCGAGAACTTGGATTGAACGGAAGTTGCGGATTTCTAAGCGGCGGATTCGCGCCATAGCTCTCCCTGGGGGAGTGTCCGATTTTTCGTGTGCGAGGCGGTTTTCTGAATTCGGTATTGGCTTGATTCTCTCAGTGTTTTCAGGCCCCTGCCAGGCCGCTGGAGGCGCCCTGGACGGGTATGTACGCAGATTCAA
>NZ_JBFWNP010000029.1:0-67098 GCF_050250995.1 Ramlibacter sp. | reverse complement strand
CGATGGAATCGTGCCCGCCATCAGCATGGAACGCTGCCCGCGATCGCATGGAACGCCGCCCGCCATCGGCTGGAACAGCGCCCGCCATCAGCGTGGAATCGTGCCCGTCATCGGGTGGAATACGCAGGCAAGGCCGTGGTGCGCCGCGGCGACGTGACGCCGAGCGCTTTCAACTTCCCCGACTGGATCAGCGGCAGCGCGGGCGCGAGGCCGTCGATCATGATCGGCACTTCGCCCGCGACCACCGCCGTCCGTCCCGGCGTGCTGCCCTTGTAGACGATTCCGTGCAGCTTCAGCCCCGCCATGCTGGCCAGGAGCTCCATGTTCAGGTGCGGTGTCGAGCCGTTGCCGGCGTTGACGTAGTCGATCCCGCCGGGCTTGGCTTTGGCCATGGCGATCAGCTCCTGCAGCGTACCGGCGGGGAAGGCAGGATGCGCAATGAGCACCTGGGTCGTGTTCGCGATCTGGATCACGGGCGCGAGATCCTTTTCGACATCGACCGGCATCTTGTAGAGCGCCGGGTTGATCGCGATGTTGGATGCCGACGCCACGAGCAGCGTGGAACCGTCGGCCGGGGCGCGCGCCACGAGTTCGGTGGCGATGACCCCGTTCGCGCCCGGCCGGTTTTCCACGGCAACGGTCACCTTCAGCGCATCCCGGAGGATGTCCGCGACCTGCCGCGCGAGGATGTCGCCGGTGCCACCGGCCGCGGTCGGAATCACGACACGGATCGGCCTGCCCGGATTCGCCTGCGCCTGGGCGCGTGCGAGCGTTGCCGGCAGCGTAAGGGCAGCCAGGGCTGCGGTATTGAACCTGCGTCGTGTGCTTTGCATTTGTTGCCCTAAGTCCAGGGGAAGGAGGTGCGATACTTCTGCTCGAAGGCGTCGATCGTGGCGCGGTGCTGCAGTGTCAGGTCGATGGCGCTCAGGCCCTCGAGCAGGCACTGCCGGCTGAATCCATCGATCTCGAAGGGCTCGCGCGCACCGCGCGTGTCGATGACGCACTGCTCGCGCAGGTCCACCGTCAGCGTCGCACCGGGCGCGGCCTGCAATTGCGCACGCAGCCCGGCGGCCACGGGCGCCGGCAAACGCACGGGCAGGATGCCGTTCTTGATGCAGTTGTTGTAGAAGATGTCGCCAAAGCTCACGGCCACCACGCAACGGATTCCGTACGCCTGCAGGGCGATTGCCGCAGCCTCGCGCGAAGAGCCGCCCCCGAAGTTCTGGCTCGCCACGATGATGCGCGCCTCGCGATACGGCGCCCGATTCAGGACGAAATCGGGCCGGGGTTGGCCTTGCTCGCCGAATCGCTGGTCGTGAAAGAGAAACGTGGGATACGCCGGATCGCTGCGCCGCTTGAGCAGGAATCGCGGCGGCAGCAACTGGTCGGTGTCGATGTTGTCGCGGTCGATGGGCGCCGCGACAGCCGTGAGCGTGGTGAAGGCCTCCATTGCCGCGCCCCTTACAACAGCTCGCGCACGTCGGTGATGCGGCCGGTGACTGCGGCCGCGGCCGCCATGATCGGGCTGGCCAGGTGCGTGCGCGAGCCCGGGCCCTGGCGACCCATGAAGTTGCGGTTGGACGTGGACATGCAGCGCTGGCCCGCGGCAACCGTGTCGCCATTCGTGCCCACGCACATCGAGCAGCCGGGATGCCCCCAGGTGAAGCCCGCCTCGATGAAAATCCGGTCCAGGCCTTCGCGCTCCGCCTGCGCCTTCACCACGTTGGAGCCGGGCACGACGAGCGCCGGCACGCGCGCCTTGCGGTTCTTCAGCAGCGCCGCCGCGTCGCGCAGGTCCTCGATCCGGCCATTGGTGCACGAACCGATGAAGACCTGGTCGACAGGCAGGCCGGCGAGCGGCATGCCCGGTTCCAGGCCCATGTATGCGAGAGAGCGTTCCATGGCGCCACGCTCGCCGGCGTCGGCTCGTTCGCGCGGATCGGGGACGCGTCCATCCACCGGCACGACATCGGCCGCCGTGTTGCCCCAGCTCACCATCGGCGCGAGCGCAGTGGCATCGATGGCGATCTCCCGGTCGAACGCGGCTGCGGGATCCGATCGCAAGGTGCGCCAGTACGCGACGGCGGCGTCCCACTGCGCGCCCCGGGGCGCCATCGGGCGGCCGTGAAGGTAAGCGAACGTGGTCTCGTCCGGAGCGATCAATCCACCCCGGGCGCCGGCCTCGATGGACATGTTGCACACGGTGAGGCGCTCCTCGATCGTCATCGCCTCGATCGTGCTGCCCGCGTATTCGATGACGTGGCCGAAGCCGCCGGCGGGGCCGAGTTCACGAATGATGGCGAGGATCACGTCCTTGGCGGCGACGCCGAAGGGCCGCTTCCCCTCCACGCGGGCACGCATCGCCTTCAGCGGCTTGACCCAGAGGCAACCCGTGGCCATGACGTGCGCGGTGCCGCCGCCCATGCCGAATGCCAGCGCACCGAGCGCGCCATGCGTGGAGGTGTGCGAATCGCCGCACAGCAGGAACAGCCCCGGGAGGGTCATGCCCTGCTCGGGACCGACCACATGCGAGATGCCCATTCGCCCATCGCCCAGGCCGAAGTGGCCGAGTCCGTATTCGGCGCAGTCGTTCGCGAGGCCGCGCACGAGCGCGCGGCGCTCTTCGTCGGCGACGTCGTCGATCGCCGGACCCCGGCTTGCCGCGAAGTGGTCCGGCCCGCCGAAGATGTTGCGCGGATTGCGCACGGGCAATCCTTCGGCGCGCAGGAGATCGAACGCATGGAACGAGGAGGTGTCGGTCAGGATCAGCCGATCGACGTGGAGCAGGTCCTGCCCGCTCTTGTCGTCGTGCAGCACGACGTGCGTGTCCCAGATCTTCTGCAGCAGCGTGCGGCCCGTCGGCATGTCGATCGTCATCGGCGTTCAGGCGGCGCCTGGGTCCTGCGCATCCGCATCGTAGCGGCGCGCGTTGGCGAGCAGTTCGGGCGTGCCGATCAATGCATTGAGCTCATCGAAATCCAGCATGCGATCGCGCTCCGGGGCGGTAGTCTGGTGCAGCTTCAGGCTGGCGTAGTAACGCTGGAGCGTGTGCGCCACCGCGCGCGCCGTGCCCCCGGGAAAGATGACGATTCGAAAGCCCAGCTGCCCCAAATCCGTGGCGGGCAGTATGGGCGTCTTGCCGCCCTCGACCATGTTGGCCAGCATCGGGATCCGCCCGGCGAAGCGTGCGCAAGCCTGCCGCATCTGGTCGGGCGTTCTCAGCGCTTCGATGAAGAGTGCGTCCACGCCGCATGCGACGTAGGCATCCGCACGATCGAGGGCGCTGTCGAATCCTTCGACCGCGAGGGCATCGGTGCGTGCCATGATCAGCGTCTGCTCCGTGCGCCGGGCATCGAGAGCGGCCTTGAGCTTGCCGACCATTTCGGCCTTGGACACGACCCCCTTGCCATCGAGGTGGCCGCAGCGCTTGGGAAACGTCTGGTCTTCGAGCTGGATCATGGCGGCGCCGGCCGCCTCGAAACTGCGCACCGTGCGCTGGACGTTCAGCGCGTTGCCGAATCCGGTGTCCGCATCGACGATGACAGGGGTGCGCACGCGCTCGGTGATGCGCGCCAGCGTATCGGCCACCTCGACCGCAGTCGTGAGGCCGACGTCCGAACGGCCCAGGCGGGTGTAGGCGATCGACGCGCCGGAGAGATACAGCGCCTCGAAGCCCGCCTGCTCGGCGACCAGCGCCGTGAACGCGTCGTAGATTCCGGGCGCGAGCACGGCGTCGGGCGATTGCAGGCGCTGCTTGAAGGAAAGTCGCATGGGGCGAGACCTCGATACGGCGTGGAGTGCGTCGCGGCGACGGTGCTCCAGGGAGTGAACATCGTAGCAGACGGGTCGGCGCAGGGTCGCAGAGGGTTCGCTGCCTACGCGACACCGATGCGTCAGGCCGATCGTGGCTTTCGACCCGCCGGTGCATTGGGTCCCGGATGCCAACGCCGACGTGGGTCGCGCGGACCCGTCCCCACAGCAACGACCATGCCCGCCTGTTGAAGCTTGGCCAGGCGCTGCTGCGTCGAACGCGTCGTTCGCCCCAGATGAGCCGCAACTTCGGCCGTGGATCGGCCCCGGTCGACGTCAATAAATGCGAGCACATCCTGATCCGCCGGCGCAACGCTCGACGGCGCGACCGCGGCCAGTCGAATCCGCGTACGGAAACGCAATCCGATCTCCTCGAACTCAGGTTCGGGCAGACCTGCCGCGATACAGGCAGCTGTCATGCGTTGAACGCCACTCCCCCACTGCTCGATGAGCCCCAGTTCTTTGAAAGCCCTGCCGATCACGCGATTGCGCAGCCGCGAAACGCCCTCTCGCATCTCGTCGATTGTCAGACCTGGCAGCAGGATGCCGGGATTCTCGATCTCGATCCGATCCTCGAACACCGTGAGCCGAATGGGCGCCCCACGCTGCGCGTAGTCCGCATGAACCACTGCATTGACCAGTGCCTCGCGCAGCGCAACCGGAGGAACGGAATGCAGGTCGCGCCGCGTCAGCCGGCCGATTTCCACTCCATGCCGTGTATTGCGCTCCACGAAGCTGATCGCCTCTGAAAGCGCCTGCACGGGATAGCCTCGAAGTTCGCGTTGATCCACCAGTGGTGCGCCCTTGTCGATGCCGGCGAAGCACCCGGCCTGGATCCACGCGTCGGGAAAGTGCCGCAGGCGGTCCACCCCGAAGAGCAGGACACCTCCCACCGTGGGCACCAGCTTGCCCTGGTATTTTGTCGCGAGCCCGAGCGTTGCCAGGTCGGCACGCCGCAGCTTGCGCAGCGGCGCAAACAACTGCGAAGCTACTACGAAGTCCAGAGCTTCGTAGTTGAGAGAAGGAATCGGCTGCTCGTCGAACGCCAGTTGCTCGGAACGCCGACGCATTTCTCCGACCAGCGCAGCATCTGCCTGCCGGTTGGTAGGCCCGAGTCGAACGTAGGTTCCCCGCTCCGCACCCTCAGACTTCACATAATGCGGGCGCAACGCACTCGGAGCCACCTGCGCGACGAGCACCTGCGTGCGTCGCCAGGGCAGCACCGCGATCTCGGGCAGCAGTTGAGGCTCGACGCTGTCCGCGACAATATTGGCGAGGCGCTCCGCCTCCTCGATGGGATCGGCGATGCCGGCAACGCGCCCCGCATCGTCGACACCAATCACCAGCGAGCCCCCCGCCGAATTGGCGAAGGCAACGAGCGTGCGCACGATCGGCCGCGGAGAAGAGAGATCACGCTTGAACTCCAGGGTCTTCCCCTCGGGTTGGCGCAGGATCGCATCGAGCTTCATGATGCGAATCTACTACGAAATCTACTACGAAGTCGATGATGAGGTCAGACTTCGTAGTTCCAGATTCCGGACGAGCCGAAAATCGAGTCGCTGACCGCGCTCAACTTGCACCAGGCACTCAGTTGAATTCCGTCCGCCGACGAATGACAATTCCTGAGCTCGGGCCGGGCTCGATGCCAGAAACGAGAAGGAGGAGCCATGCGAATCAAGTCCGTCCACATCAAGAACTTGAGGTCCTTCATCGATCAAAGGATCGAATTCGGCGAATACAACAGACTGGTCGGTGCCAATGGTGCCGGCAAGTCGACGATCCTATGCGCGCTGAACATTTTCTTCCGCGAATCGGTGCATGCCGCAACCGACCTTACGGCCCTGCAAGCTGAAGACTTCCATGCGCGCAACGTCGGCCAGCCAATCGAGATCACGGTTGAATTCACCGAATTGAGTCAAGAGGCTCAGAAAGATTTCGCGGACTATTATCGCCAAGGCACCCTGGTCGTCTCGGCCGTCGCGCATTTCGACGAAGCAACGGGCGCTGCTACTGTCAAGCAGTACGGCCAGCGCATGGCCATGCCCGCATTCGCACCGTACTTCAAGGCTGCAAATGATGGAGCATCTGCAGCGGAACTGAGGGCAATCTACGTCGACCTGCGGGACAAACACCCTGAACTACCTGCTCCGTCGGCAAAAGACGCGAACTCCGCAGCCTTGCAAGCTTTTGAAGCTGCAAGGCCCGCGCAATGCGTGCTTATACCAAGTTTGGATCAGTTCTACGGCATAAGCAAGGGATCAAACCGGCTCGCCAAGTATGTGCAATGGGTATATGTGCCAGCCGTGAAGGACGCTTCAGATGAACAATCCGAAGGAAAAAACAGCGCCCTGAGCAAATTGCTTGCGCGCGCCGTACGAAGCAAGGTGAATTTTTCCGAGCGAATCAAGGAAATTGCTGACAGTGCCCAAAAGGAATACAGGCAACTTCTGCAGGATAACCAAGGCGCCTTGGACGATATCTCCGCCGCCCTCGCCGGCCGCATCGCTGAATGGGCTCACCCAGAAGCCGCACTACGTGTCGAATGGCGCCAGGATCCGAAAAAATCCGTGCAGGTTGAAGAACCGTTGGCGGCAATTCTCGCGAAGGAGGGTGACTTCGAAGGTCAACTTTCAAGGTTCGGGCACGGCCTGCAGCGCTCGTTTTTGCTTGCGCTGTTGCAGGAGCTTGCGGCGTCAGGTGATGCCGGCCCCACTCTCCTGCTCGGATGCGAGGAACCTGAGTTGTATCAGCATCCGCCTCAGGCTCGCCACCTCTCCAACGTGCTGCATCGTCTCAGCGAAAAGAACGCTCAGATCATTATCACTACTCACAGCCCACACTTCGTATCGGGTGAGACATTCGAGGATGTTCGAGTCGTGCGTCGCGTTGCCGGAGCAAAGCACTCCGTGGTCTGTTCCTACGCGTACGATCGATTTGCCGAGATTTTTGCCAAGGCAAAGGGACATGCCCCCTTGAAACCCGCCGGCTTGATTGCCAAGGTGCACCAGGTATTGCAGCCGGCGCTCAATGAAATGTTCTTTGCGCAGCGACTGGTTCTCGTCGAAGGTCTCGAAGACGTGGCATACATCCACTCATGGCTCGTGATCACCGGGAAATGGGATGAGTTCCGCCGCCGCGGCGTCCACATCGTTCCGGCCAACGGCAAGCACGCACTACTCTATCCCCTAATCATTGCCAGTGGCCTCGCAATCCCCTCTCTCGTGATTTTTGACGCCGACGCCGACAAGAAAAATGAAGGCGTGCATCGAAGCGACAATACCGCGCTATTGCGGGTGGCAGGCGGCGACGATGCAACGCCGTTCCCCGCTGCGACGGTGTGGAAAAGCAATCACATCGTTTGGCCTCACGACATGGGCGCAAGCATCGAATCGGAGGTCAATGGCGACGCATGGCACGAAGCGATGGACTATGCGAGTTCGCAGTGCGGTATGGCCGCAGACCTGAACAAGAACACGCTGCACATTGCAGCCCGATTGGCAAACTTGATGGAAGCCGGTATCCGACCGCCTTCCCTCGACAAGCTATGCGATGCGATCGTGACCTTTGGATAGTTCCACAGACTCGTAGGTTGAGAAGTCCAGATTGTTGCTTGCACTCTACGTGCAAGAACAATCTGCCATCGGCGAACTTACAGATACCCAACGCGCATGCATCGGGTGCAATCCCGCGCTACTCGAACTCCTCGGTATCCACCTCGCTGCGCGACTGCGCGTTGTAGCGGTTGCCGTGCACGGTCTTCTCGTTGATGAGCGCCTCGACCCTGGCCATCGTCTCGGGCGACAGCTTCACGCCGGCAGCGCCCACGTCCTCGCGGATATGCTCGACGCTCGTCGTGCCGGGAATCGGCACGATGTCCTGGCCTTTGTGCAAAAGCCATGCGAGTGCGAGTTGCGCCGGCGTGCAGCCGGCTTCCCGCGCGATCGCCTTGTAGCCGTTCAGGAGTTCGAGGTTCTTCGCGAGGTTCGCCGGCTCGAAGCGCGGCATGGCGCGCCGCAAGTCCTTTTCCGTGAGCGCGCCGGCGTCATGCACCGCATCGCACAGGAAGCCCCGCGCCACGGGACTGAACGCGACGAAGGCCGCCCCGAGTTCGCGGCAGGCCTGCAGCACCGCGATCTCGGGATTGCGCGTCCACAGCGAATACTCGGTCTGCAGCGCCGTGATGGGGTGAACCTTGTGCGCCCTGCGCAGCGTCGTCGCGGAAATTTCCGACAGGCCGATGGTGCGCACCTTGCCCTGCTCCACCAGGCGGCTCATCGCGCCGACACTCTCCTCGATGGGAATCTTCTTGTCCCAGCGATGCAGGTAGTACAGGTCGATCACGTCGGTCTGCAGCAGGCGCAGGCTTTCTTCGCAGTCGCGGACGATGGACTCGGGCCGGCCGTCGATGGTGCGCTTGGGCTTGCCGTCCTCGCCGGGGACCGGCCCCATCCCGCCCTTCGACGCAAGCGTGATGCTGTTGCGATGCGGCTTGAGGACGCGGCCGACGAGCGCCTCGTTCTTCCGCAGGCCGTAGATGGCCGCGGTGTCGAACAGCGTCACGCCCGCGTCGAGCGCGGCGAGCAGCACGCGCTCGCCCTGCTCGTCCGACGGCGGCGTGCCGTAGGCGTGGCTCAGGTTCATGCAGCCGAGGCCGATCTCGGCGACTTCGAACGGACCGATCTTGCGCGTCTTCATTGCAGCTGCTGCTCAAGTTGGTGGAGAACCTCGTAGCATGGCAGAACCTGCGCCACGCTGGCGTTGGGTTCGCGTTTTTCGCGGATGGCGGCGACGAACTCGCGGTCCTGCAGTTCGATGCCGTTCATCGACACGTCCACCTTGGACACGTCGATCTTCTCTTCCTTGCCGTTGAACAGGTCGTCGTAGCGCGCGATGTAGGTCGCCGTGTCGCCGATGTAGCGGAAGAAGGTGCCCAGCGGCCCCTCGTTGTTGAACGAGAGCGACAGCGTGCAGATCGCGCCGTTCTCGGCCTTCAGCTGGATGCTCATGTCCATGGCGATGCCCAGCGCGGGATGGATCGGCCCCTGCACCGCGTTCGCCTTCACGACCTTGCTGCGCGTCTGGTACTGGAACAGGTCGACCGTGTGCGCGGCGTGGTGCCACAGCAGGTGGTCGGTCCAGCTGCGCGGCTGGCCCAGCGCGTTCATGTTCGTGCGGCGGAAGAAGAAGGTCTGAACGTCCATCTGCTGGACGTTGAATTCGCCCGCGACGATCTTCCCGCGCACGTACTGGTGGCTCGGATTGAAGCGGCGCGTATGGCCGCACATCGCGACGAGCCCGGTCTTCTTCTGCGCTTCGACGACCGCCTGCCCGTCCGCGAAGCTGTCGCACAGCGGAATCTCGACTTGCACGTGCTTGCCGGCATTCAGGCAGGCGATGGCCTGTTCCGCGTGCATCTGCGTCGGCGTGCAGAGGATCACCGCATCGACATCGTCGCGCTCCAGCGTGTCGTTGAGGTCGGTGGTGACGTGGCCGATACCGTACTTCGCCGCGACCTCCTTCGTCTTGTCCAGCTCGCGGCCGACGAGCGAGGTGACCTGCACGCCATCGATCAGCTTCAGGCCGTCGAGGTGCTTCTGCCCGAAGGCGCCGGCGCCCGCGAGGGCGATTCTCAGGGGGGTGGATGCCATGTCAGTTGTTCTCCAGGATCATGTGGCCGACGGCGGTGTTGGACGCGGGCACATGGTAGAAGCGATGCTTCAAGGTCGGCTTGTTGCCGCCCGCCACGTCGCTCATCGCGCCGCGCGCGATGAGCCACATCACGAGTTCGATGCCTTCGCTGCCCGCCTCGTTGACGTACTCCAGGTGCGGCACGCTCGCCAGGCCCTCGGGGTCGTCGATCAGCCGGTCGAGGAAGCGGTTGTCCCATTCGCGGTTGATCAGCCCGGCGCGCGGCCCCTGCAACTGGTGGCTCATGCCGCCCGTGCCCCAGATCTGCACGTTCAGGTCTTCGTCGTAGCTCTCGACCGCCTTGCGGATCGCCTGGCCCAGCTTGAAGCAGCGCATGCCGCTGGGCACCGGGTACTGCACCACGTTGACGGCGAAGGGGATCACCTTGAACGGCCAGACTTTCGTGTCGCCGCACATCAGCGACAGCGGCACCGTGAGGCCGTGGTCCACGTCCATGCGGTTGACGATCGTGAGGTCGAAATCCTGCTGGATGACCGAATGCGCGACGTGCGACGCGAGGTCGGGCGCGCCCTGCACGTCCGGGACCGGGCGCGGTCCCCAGCCCTCGTCGGCGACCTTGTACTCCGCCGCCGTGCCGATGGCGAAGGTCGGGATCATCTCCAGGCTGAACGCCGTCGCATGGTCGTTGAAGACGAGGATCACGACGTCGGGCGTGTTGTCCTTCATCCAGCGGCGCGAGAACTCGTAGCCCGAGAAGACCTTCTGCCAGTACGGCTCCTCGCTCTTCTTCAGGTCCATCGCCGCGCCGATGGCGGGTACGTGGGAGGTGAAGACGGATGCGGTGATTCTTGCCATTACTTTCTCCCCCACTTGGGATCCCTGCCGCCGCCGATCATCATGTCGCGATACGCCTCTTCGCTCATGCCCGTCATCGAGCCCGCCATCTGCTGGAAGCTCTTGCCGTCGGTCGCGCCGATCTTCGCGAGGAAGTAGATGTTGCCGCCGAGCGCGATGCAGCGGTTCAGGTCGCGCGCCAGCACCGCCTGCTTCTGGTCCTCGGTCATCGGCCATTCGTCGAGGTAGGCGCGTTCGTCCTTCTTGAAACGCTCGCGGTTGTCGGCCTTCATGAGCGACATGCAGAACTGGTTGAGCGCGTAGCCCCGGCGGCTTTGCTCCGCGTCGAAGATGGTCGTGCCGGGCACGTCCTTGTAGGGTTTGTCGAGCGGCATCTCGTTCAGCTCCAGTAGAGGCGCGTCGGGTTGTCGACCAGCAGCTTGCGCTGCAACTCGGGGGTCGTCGCGATGTGCGGGATGTAGTCGACCAGCAATCCGTCGTCGGGCATGTGGCCCTTCAGGTTCGGGTGCGGCCAGTCGGTGCCCCACAGCACGCGGTCGGGAAAGGTCTCGACGACCTTGCGCGCGAAGGGCACGACGTCGCGGTAGGCGTTGCGCTCGCCATCCAGCGCGGGCGGTCCCGACACCGACAGGCGCTCGGGGCAGCTCACCTTGCTCCACACGTTCGGATGCTCGCGCATGTATTTCAGGAACAGGCTGAACTCCGGCCCGTCGATCGGCTTCGTCACGTCCGGCCGCCCCATATGATCGACGACGACGGTGGTGGGCAGCGCGGTGAAGAAGTCCCACAGCTCGGGCAGGTCGACCGCCTCGAAATAGATCACGACGTGCCAGCCGAGCGGCGCGATGCGCGAAGCGATCTCCAGCAGTTCGTCCTTCGGCGTGAAGTCGACGAGCCGCTTGACGAAGTTGAATCGCACGCCGCGCACGCCGGCCGCGTTCATGTCCTGAAGCGCCTGGTCGGTGATGCTGCGCTTGACCGTCACGACGCCGCGCGCCTTGCCGTTCGACGACTTCAGCGCATCGAGCAGCGCGCGGTTGTCCGCGCCGTGGCAGGTGGCCTGCACGATCACGTTTTTGTCGAAGCCGAGATGGTCGCGCAGCGCGAAGAGCTGTTCCTTGCTCGCGTCGCAAGGGGTGTACTTGCGCTCGGGCGCGTACGGGAACTCCGCGCCGGGGCCGAACACGTGGCAGTGCGCGTCGACGCTTCCCGGCGGCAGCTTGAATTGCGGCTTGCTCGGGCCGGCATACCAGTCGAGCCAGCCCGCGGTCTTGTCGAACCCGCCTGAAGTCGGTTTGCTCATGATCAGTCGATGTAGCGCAGGCCGGCTTTTTCCAGCGGCTCGCGCATCTTGTACATGTCCAGGCCCAGCACGCCCGAGGCCAGCTTCGCGCGCTTCTCGCCCTCGTTCGCCTCGCGCGCCTTCGCGGCGGCCAGCGTTTTGGGCGCCAGCGCGGCGGGCACGCAGACCACGCCATCGTCGTCGGCCACGATCACGTCGCCAGGATGCACCAGCGCATCGGCGCAGACCACGGGAATGTTCACCGAGCCGAGCGTCGCCTTCACCGTGCCCTTGGAACTGATCGCCTTGCTCCACACCGGGAACGGCATCTCGGTCAGCGTCTTCACGTCGCGCACGCCCGCGTCGATCACGAGCGCGCGCGCGCCGCGCGCCTTGAACGAGCTCGCGAGCAGGTCGCCGAAGAAACCATCGGTGTTGGGCGACGTGACGGCCGCGACCACGATGTCGCCGGGCTGGATCTGTTCGGCCGCGACGTGCAGCATCCAGTTGTCGCCGGGGTGCAGCAGCACGGTCACCGCCGTGCCCGAGACCTGCTGGCCGGCGAAGATCGGCCGCATGTAGGTGTTCATGAGGCCGACGCGGCCCATGGCTTCATGCACCGTGGCCGAGCCGAGCGAGGCCAATGCGTCGGCCGTGTCGCGGTCGGCGCGCACGATGTTGCGATAGACGACTCCGAGTTCGTACATGGCTTCAGCGTCCCTGGTTCTTTAGTAACGTGTCGAGGCGGGGGAACACGCGGCGGGTGTTGTCCTCGAAGATCGCTTGCCGATCCTCCGCCGACAACTGCGCGCAGGCGTCGATGTAGCGCTTCGTGTCGTCGTAGAAATTGCCCGTGCGCGGATCGATGCCGCGCACCGCGCCGATCATCTCGCTCGCGAAGAGCACGTTCTTCACCGGGATCACTTCGTTGAGCAGGTTGATGCCCGGCTGGTGGTACACGCAGGTGTCGAAGTAGATGTTGTTCAGCAGATGGTCTTCGAGCAGCGGCTTCTTCATCTCCTGCGCCAGCCCGCGGAAGCGCCCCCAGTGGTAGGGCACCGCGCCGCCGCCGTGCGGGATCAGGAAACGAAGCGTGGGAAAGTCCTTGAACAGGTCGCCCTGCAGGCATTGCATGAACGCGGTGGTATCCGCATTCAGGTAGTGCGCGCCCGTCGTGTGGAAGCAGGCATTGCACGAGGTCGAGACGTGGATCATCGCGGGGATGTCGTACTCCACCATCTTCTCGTAGATCGGGTACCACCACTTGTCCGTGAGCGGAGGCTCCTTCCAGTGGCCGCCCGAGGGGTCCGGATTGAGGTTGATGCCGACGCAGCCGTATTCCTCGACGCACTTCACCAGCTCGGGAATGCAGGTCTTCGGGTCCACGCCCGGCGACTGCGGCAGCATCGCGACCGGCACGAACTGCGGGGGGAACAGTTTCGACACGCGGAAGCAGAGCTCGTTGCAGATCGCGGCCCAGGTGCTCGACACCTCGAAGTCGCCGATGTGGTGCGCCATGAAGCTCGCGCGCGGCGAAAAGAGCGTGAGGTCGTTGCCGCGCTCGTTCATCAGGCGCAGCTGGTTGTCGACGATCGACTGGCGGATCTCGTCGTCGGAGATCTTCAGCTCGCTCGCCTTCGGCTTCGCGGCCGGGTCCTTGATGCCGGCGATCTGGCGGTTGCGCCACTCCTCCAGCGGCTTCGGCGCCGTCGTGTAGTGGCCGTGGCAATCGATGACGAGGCTCATGTCTTCTTCACTTTCTTCAAGCGGGTTCCATCCCCTGCCGGCGCTTGGCGTCGTCGGCTTCGGGCGAGGCCATGAACGCCAGCAGGCGCCCGACGGCGTCGGCCTGGCCGGACGCGGCGCACACCGCGCCGCAGAAAATCGTGGTGATCTGGATGTCGGGCGGCAGCGGCCCGGCGATGTCGATGCCGTCCAGATGGATCAGCTCGCTCAGCTGCTGGAAGCCGAGCGCGACCTCGCCCCGGGCGACGAGCGAGCCGACCGGCACGCCGGGCGGGGCCTGCACGATCTTCGGCTTCAGTTGCTCTGCGATGCCCCAACGCTCGAACAGCTTCATGAGCGCGACGCCGCTCGGGCCGGTGGAGTAGCCGAGCGTGGGTGCGGCAAGCACGGCGCGCTTCACGGCTTCCGCGTTCGAGAGATCGACCTTCTCCGCGCCCGATTTCACCGCGGCGTACACGCCCGAGCGCACGAGGTCGACGCGGCTGCCCGCGACGACGGGGCCAGCCGCCGCCAGCTTCTCGATCGCATCGGTGGCGAGGAACACGACGTCGAACGCTTCGCCCGACTGCACGCGCCTCGCCGCATCGACGCCGCCGACGGCCTCGACCTCGACCTTCTGCCCCGTACGTGCCTCATACGCCGCGACAAGCTCGGCGAGCAAGGCGCGCGTCGCCATGGAAGAGATACCCCGGATCGTCGCGTTCATGGCGGGATTGTGGTGAGGGCGCGCGAAAAGCAAAAGCGCGCGATGTGACTAGCAGCTATATCGGTTCGGCATAATTCAACGCGCGCTATTCGCACAACCATGGACCTCAAGCAGCTCGAATACTTCGTGCGCGTCGCCGAGCTCGGCAGTTTCACCCGCGCGTCGATCGAGCTCGACGTGGCCCAGCCCGCGTTGTCTCGGCAGGTGCGCCTGCTCGAAGTCGAACTGCGCCAGAACCTGCTCGTGCGCAACGGGCGGGGGGCCGTGCCGACGGAGGCCGGCAAGATCCTGCTCGATCACGGGCGCGGCATCCTGCACCAGGTCCAGCGTGCGAGGGAAGACCTCGGGCGGCTGCGCGGCGGCGTCTCAGGTCGCGTGAACGTCGGCCTGCCGACGAGCGTCGCCCGCGTGCTCGCGGTGCCGCTCATCCGCGCGTTCCGCGAAGAGATGCCCGATGCGCGCCTGGCGATCAGCGAGGGGATGTCGGGCAGCCTGCAGGAGGCGCTGGCGAGCGGCCGCATGGACATCGTGGTGCTCTACAACGCGCAGCCGTCGCGCGAGCTCGACATCACGCCGCTCCTCGAGGAAGACCTGCTGCTGGTGCGCGCGCGTCCGCCGGGCCTCCACGAGGACCCGCCGCCGGGTCCGGTGAGCCTGGCCGACATCGCGAAGATGCCGCTCGTGATTCCGGCGCGGCCCAATGCGATCCGCATGTACTTCGAGTCGGCGCTGGCCGATGCGGGGCTGCGGCCCGACGTGGCGCTGGAGATCGAAGGCGTGACGGCGATCCTCGACCTCGTGCACGACGGCGCGGGCGCGGCGATCCTGTCGCGCAATGCGCTGCTGAATTCGCCGCGGCCCTCGGCCTATACCGCGCAGCAGATCGGCAAGCCGGCGCTGCGGATTCCGCTGTCGCTTGCCACCAGCCTGCAGCGCCCCGCCACCCCGGTGCAGAAGGCCACGCTCGATCTGATTCGCAAGATCGTGCCGACGGTGGTGGCTCGGCTTTCGTAGGCGCCACGCTCCACGGCGCAGCGCTCAGCCGGCCGCCGCCACAGCGACCGGACCCTGCAGCCCACCCGAGGCGCGGACCTCGTAGCGGTGCGGCAGCGGATGGGCGCTCACGGTTTCTTGGTCGAGCAGGTGTTGATGCCCAGCAGCGTGTAGGGCGGGCACCAGCCCATGGCCGCGGTGGCGAGCGGAATGACGCCGAGCCAGCCCCACCAGCCCACGGTGCCGGTGGCTGCCAGACCGACGAGCACGATGCCGACGGTGGCGCGGATGATGCGGTCGATGCCGCCGACGTTGGTTTTCATGGTAGAGCTCCTGTTGAAGAATCGACTCTATTGCAGCGCCGCGCGCGCCGCAATTGCGCTTCGTCAACTCCCGCCGTGATTCCGGCCCTCGATGCCGCCCAGGAGGTGCCCTTCAGCCGCGCTTGCCGCGCTCGTCGAGCAGGCGATCCGCATAAGCCTGCCACTTCGCGCCCTTCTCCAGACCCGCGAACACACCCGCCTTCGCGCGATCCGCCACCCACTGCTGCTTGTCCGCGATGGCGCTCGCCATGAACGGATCGAACCCGGCCTCCTTCACCGTGTTCGCGGCCTCGCGCATTTCCTCCGCGCGCCGCTGCCCATGCTGCACCACGCGGCTGAAGAAGTAGGCGCCCTGCTGCTGCCAGTCGATGCTGGGGAAGGTCTCCTGCAGCGTCGGAATCACGTGGTCCTCGACACCGTAGGCGCGCGCCGTCGTGTAGCTCTCGATCACCAGCGCCTCCAGCCCCTTGATCATCACGCTGCGGCACATCTTGATGGCGCTCGCCACGCCGAGCTTCTCGCTCACGGCCTTCGCATCCATCTCCCACGAATTCAGCAGCGCCGCGAGCGCTTCGGCGCGATCGCCGCCCAGCAGCATCGGAACCCGGATGCCGTAGGGCGGCACCGACGTCATCACGCCGGCTTCGACGTAGTGCGCTCCGCCCGCCTCCACGGCTTGCGCGGCCTGCTGCTTCGTGCCCGGCGAGGCCGAATTGAGGTCGAGGAATACCGTGCCTTTTCGCAGGAAGGGCGCCGCCTCTTGCGCCACAGCGAGCGTGTTCGAGGCGGTGACGGCCGAGATGACGAGATCGCTCGCTTCGCACAGCGACTTCATCGAATCGTGCGCCGTGACTCCGCTCGCGTGCGCATGCGAACGCTCGGCGTCGCCGCGCGCGAACTTGACGTCCCACGCGCCCATCGCGCCCACCCTCGGCTTCAGCCCCGCGGAAAAAATGCGTCCCACCTCGCCGTAGCCGACGAGCCCGATGGATTCGATCTTCAATGCCATGGAGTTCTCTTTCAACGCGCAACGCCGAGCAGGCGGTCCAGCAGTTCGGGCGCGGCCAGCAGTTCGTCCGCGCCGCTTGCATGCACGATGGTGCCGCGATCCAGCACCACCGCGCTGTCGGAAATCCGGAGAATGGCTTGCGGATGCTGCTCCACGATGATGGCGGCGAGCCCTTCCTCGCGCGTGATGCGCGCGATGGCCGCGAGCAGTTCGGCCACGATGATCGGCGCCAGTCCTTCCAGGGGCTCGTCGAGCAGCAGCAGGCGCGGATTCACGACGAGCGCACGGGCCACCGCGAGCATCTGCTGCTCGCCGCCGGACAGTTGCGTGCCCAGGTTCGTCTTGCGCTCCGCAAGCCGCGGGAACATCGCGTACACAGCCTCCGGCGTCCACTTGCCGGGCCGTTGCACCGCCGTGAGGTTCTCGTGGACGGTCAGCGACTTGAAGATGTTGCGCTCCTGCGGCACCCAGCCGATGCCGGCGGCGGCGCGCTCGTGCGACGGCAGCTTGTGCAACGCGCGGCCGGCGAGCGAGATGCGGCCCGCGTGCTGCCGCGTGGCCCCCGCGAGCGTGTCGATCAGCGTGGTCTTGCCCGTGCCGTTGCGGCCGAGCAGCGCCAGCGTCCGGCCTTCTTCCAGCGTGAACGAGACGTCGTGCAGCACGACCGCCTCGCCGTAGCCCGCGCTGAGGTCTTCCACGCGCAGCAGTTCAGCCATGGCTCGCCTCGTGTCCCAGGTACACCGCCCTCACCCGCTCGTCCGCCGCGATCTCGGCCGGCGTCCCTTCGGTGAGCACGCCGCCGTTCACCAGCACCGTCATGCGGTCGGCGAAGCTGAAGACGAGGTCCATGTCGTGCTCGATCAGCAGCACCGACACCTCGGCGGGCAGCGCCGCGACGGTCTGCAGCAACTCCTCGCGCTCGCCCGCGGGCACGCCGGCCACGGGCTCGTCGAGCAGCAGCACGCGCGGCTCGCACGCGAGGGCGATGGCGATCTCGAGCAGGCGGCGCTTGCCGTACGCAAGGTGCTCGGTACGCTGGTCGCGGACCTCGGCGAGATGGAACTGCTCGAGCAGCCGCGTGGCCCGCTCGACCACGCCGGGGTGCGCGCCCAGCGGCTTCCAGAAGCTCGCGCCCTGCCCGCGCTGCTGCGACACCACGAGCGCCAGCGTCTCCAGCGGCGTCATGGACGCGAACAACTGGCTGATCTGGAAGGTGCGCACCATGCCGCGCCGCACGCGTTCGTGCGGCGCGAGGCGGCCGATCTCGCGGCCCTCGAGTTCGATGCGCCCGGCGGTCGGCTCCAGCACGCCCGTGAGCAGGTTCACCAGCGTCGTCTTGCCCGCGCCGTTGGGGCCGATGAGCGCGTGCCGGGCGCCGCGGCGCAGGCTCATCGTGACGTTGTCCGTGGCCGTGATGCCGCCGAACTTCTTCACGAGGCCGTGCGTGGAGAGGACGACTTCGTCGCTCGATGCGCTCATGCGCTGCCTCCGCGCCCGAACCACGTCCACGGCCGCAGCAGCCGTTCGCGCCCGACGAGCACCAGCACGACGAGGAACAGCCCGATCCAGAACGTCCAGTACTGCGGCGTCACCTGCGAAATCAGATCCTGCAGCAGCTTGAAGACGATCGCGCCCGCGATTCCGCCATACAGCCAGCCCGCCCCGCCGATGACGAGCACCAGCATCACGTCGGCCGAGCGGTGGAACTCGAACACGTCGATGGAGGCGAAGCCCGAGGTCTGCGTGAACAGCGCCCCGGCCGCGCCCGCCATCGCCGCGGCCACGGTGTAGACGGCGACGAGCCGCGCATGGACCGGCACGCCGACGGCCATGGCGCGCAAGCGGTTGTCGCGGATCGCCATGAGCGTCGCGCCGAAGGGCGAATGCACGATCCGGCGCGCGACGAGGAAGAGGATCAGCAGGACGACGAGCGAGTAGCACGACGCCACGCGGCCGGTGAGCTCGAACGCCCACTGGCCCAGCACCGGCGAGAACACCAGCCCCTGGATGCCGTCGACGCCGCCCGTGAGCCAGTCGAGCTTGTTGGCGAGTTCCAGCAGCAGCAGGGCCAGCCCCAGCGTCACCATGAGCCGTGTGAGGTCGGAGCCGCGCAGCACGGTGAAGCTCGCGGCGAGGCCGAGCACGGCGGACGCGGCCATGGCAACGAGCAGGCCCAGATGCGGATCGGGCATGACGTGCTTGCAGAAGAGCGCGGCCGTGTACGCCCCCAGCCCGAAGAAGGCCGCATGCCCGAGCGACACGATGCCCGCGTAGCCGAGCACGAGGTCGAGCGAGAGCGCGAACAGCGCGACGATCGCGATCTCGTTGACGATCAGCGCATGCGTCGGGAAGAGAAACGGCGAGGCCAGCGCGAGCAGCCACGCGACCGGCTCCCACGGCCGCATGCGGCGCGAGCGCATCAGCGAAGATTCGAAGGCGCTCATGCCTTGCCGCCTTGCCGCACGAACAGCCCGTTCGGCTTCCACAGCAGGATCGCGATCATCAGCGCGTACACGATGAATGCGCCCATCTTCGGGATGTAGTATTTGCCCGCGACGTCGGCGATGCCGAGCAGGAGCGCGGCGAGCAGCGGCCCCGTGATGGATGACGTCCCGCCCACCGCGACGACGATCAGGAAATAGATCATGAACTTGAGCGGAAAGCTCGGGTCCAGTCCGAGCACCTCCGCGCCGAGCGCGCCGCCCAGCCCCGCGAGCCCCGAGCCGAACGCGAAGGTGGAGAGGAACACCACGTTCACGTCGATGCCCATGCCCGCGGCGACCCGCTGGTCGTCGACCGAGGCGCGCAGGCGGCTGCCGAAGCGCGTGCGCGAAAGGATGAACTGCAGGCCCACCGTCAGGGCCGCGCACACCGCGATGATGAAGAGCCGGTAGTGCCCCATGCCGAGCGTCCACGCGCCGGTGCCCCACTCCGTGCGGCCTTTCAGCCACGCCGGCAGCTGGATGATCTGCTGGGTGGAGCCGACGAAGTAGTCGAAGGCGGCGACCGCCATGAACACGAGGCCGATGGAAAACAGCACCTGGTCGAGGTGCGGCTTGCGGTAGAGGGGCCGGTACAGGGTGCGTTCCAGCACCGCGCCCAGCAGCGCCGCCCCGAGGAAGGCGAGCGGCAGGCACACGAGGAACGGCACGTCGGCCTTCTGCATCAACAGCACGGTGATGTAGCCGCCGACCATCGCGAACGCGCCGTGCGCGAGGTTGATGAAATTCATCAGGCCCATCGTCACCGCCAGGCCGACGGCGAGGATGAACAGCAGCATGCCGTAGGCGATGCCGTCGAAGAGAATAGTGAGCACGACCCTGAAATCAGAAGTACGCGGCCCTTGGGCCGCGTTATCGTCCGTTACTTCTTCCCCGGATCCTTCACGTCCTTGATCACGTCGAACTCGGTGTTCCACAACTGCCCGTCCTTGCGCTCGACCTTGCGCAGGTAGATGTTGTGGACGATGTCGCGCGTCTGCGCGTCGACGAAGGCCGGGCCGCGCGGGCTCTCGAAGATCTGGCCCTTCATGCCGGCCAGCAGCGCGTCGCCGCCGCCCTTGCCGCCGGTCTTCTTCAGCGCCTCGTAGATCACGCGCATGCCGTCGTAGCCGCCCACGGCCATGAAGTTCGGCCGCAGGTTCCTGTTGGCCTTCTGGAACTCGGCGACGAACTTCTTGTTGACCGCCGAGGGGTGCGCCGTCGAGTAGTGATGCGAGGTGACGACGCCCAGCGCGACGTCGCCCATGTCGTTCAGCTGGTCGTCGTCCGTCACGTCGCCGGTGCCGATAAGCCGGATGCCGGCCTTGTCCATGCCGCGCTCGCCGAACTGCTTCATCACCGCCGCGCCCGCGCCCGAGGGCACGAAGACGAACATGGCGTCGGGCTTCAGGTCGCGCACCTTCTGCAGGAAGGGCGCGAAGTCCGGGTTGCGCAGCGGCACGCGCAGCTTCTCGACGACCTTGCCGCCGTTGAAGAGGAAGCGGTCGCTGAAGAACTTTTCGGCATCGAGCCCGGGGCCGTAGTCGGACACGAGCGTCACCACCGACTTGATGCCGTTCTTCGGCGCCCAGTCGGCCATGGCCACCGAGGCCTGCGGCAGCGTGAAGCTGGTGCGGACCACGTAGGGCGACGCTTCGGTGATGCTCGACGTGGCCGCGGCCATCACCACGAGCGGCGTCTTCGATTGCGTCGCGATGGGCGCGACGGCCAGCGCCGAGGGCGTGATGCCGAAACCGGCCAGCACGTCGACCTTGTCGTTCACCACGAGTTCCTGCGCCACGCGCCGCGTGACGTCGGGCAGGCTCGTGTCGTCCTTCAAGATCAGCTGGACCTTGCGGCCGGCGACCGTGTCGCCGTTCTGCGCCATCCACAGCTTCGCGGCCGCTTCGATCTGGCGGCCGGTCGTGGCCTGCTGGCCGGTCATGGGGAGGATCAGGCCGATCTTGAAGGGCGTGCCCTGTGCGGCCGCCAAGCCGCCGACGGCGCACAGCGCGGCGGCCGCCACGGTGCGCAGAATAGTTCTTTTGTGCATGGTCGTCTCCTGGATTCGGTCGAGATTCTCCGCGTGCGCCACGGGCCGTGCAAATCGGCGGCGGCGTCTAGCAGTTATGCGCGATTGAAATAGCCGGCCCGGCGATATCTCATTCGCCTGCCCCCCGCGAACGGCCCCACGCGCACGGCCGCGCCCCTAGAATCCAGCGACGATGCGTTTCACTTCCTCGGCCTGCTCGACAGCAATCGCGCTTCTTTCGCTGGCCTGCGCCGGGCACGCGCAGACCCCGCCTCCTTCCTCCTTGCGTCTTGCCAAGAGCCTGTGTACGAGCATGACCGGCCAGGTGCTCGCGAGCCAGCTCGTGCCGCCGCTTGCGTCGAGCGCGCGGCCCGAGGCCTCGACGCAGGCGAACCTCGGCGAGCGGCTCGCGCGGCAGCAGGGCGACTTCAACGCGAAGCTCGATGCGCTCAAGCCCTTCGACGGCCTCTACGCCACCGGACAGCTCGACCAGAGCATCGACAACAGCCGCGGCGCGCGCTACGCGTTCGGCCTGGAGTGGGAGCTGTACGACCAGGGCCGCGCCGAGTCGCGCCGGCAGCTGGATCGGCTGCGCCTGGAGAACAAGGCGCAATACCTCCAGCTGCTGCGCGACGTGGAACAGCGGCAGTTGCAGGAGAACCTGCTCGCCGTCGAGAACATGCGCAACCGGCTGCTCGCGACGCTCTACCAACGCGAAGCGGCCGCGATCGTGCCCGTGCTCGCGCGGCGCAAGCAGGAACTCGCGAACGGCCGCATCACGCGCGTCGAACTCGCGGAAATCGAATTCAAAGCCGAACGCGCGTCGCTGCGCGCGCGCCATTACGCGGGCTCGGTCGACGTGCTGGTGTACCCGCAGGCGCAGGAGCTGATCAACCGCGTCGAGCACATCGCGCTCAAGCCCGAGCCCGAACTCGCCGAACTCGCCGCGACGCGCTCGCCGGACATCCAGCTGCAGGCGCTGCTGGCGGAGAGCCGCAGTCGCTTCCTGCCTTCGGTGAAGGACAACACGTCGGTCCGGCTCGTTCTGGAGCGCAACAAGGAGTTCGAGCGCTCGCCCAACAACTACGCGGGCGTGCGCGTGCGCATCCCGATCGGCGACGACAAGGGCCGGCCCGAGCTCGCGGACGCGACGCGCGCGCTCTACGCCGACCAGCAGGAGTCGCTGAAAGCGACGCTGCGGCAGAAGCTCGCGCTGCTCGCCGACCGGCTGCGCATGAAGCAAAACGAGATGCGCGTGCTGCAGGCCGAGAACAAGTTCATTCGGGCGAAGGCCGACCTCGCCTGCTACCGGCTCGACCTGCCCGTGTCGGCCATCGCGGCCGACCCCGACCGCGAGGTCGAGGAGTACACGCTGCGGCTGCACGAACTGCAGCGCGAAATCCTGCTGGCGCGCCTCGACGTGCTGGAGGTGCTGACGCAGGTCAGCGCGCTGGTGAAGCCGCGTGAACCGGCGGAGCTCTATTCGCTGACGGCGACGCCGTAACGCGATTGCCCGGCCCGTCCGGCGGCGCCCAGCGCGCGTTGGCGGGCGTCACGAACACGGGACCCCACTTGTGCTCGCGCGGAATCGCGAACCGCACGTCGTGGACTTCGTTGTGGTGCGAATAGCCCCCGTGGAAATTCACGTCGACCTCGCTGTCGACGTTCTCGATCCGATTGAATGCCGAACTCCACTGCACGGCGATGTGGCGGATGTTGCGCACCTTGCAGCCCTCCACCTTGCCGTGGAAGGCGCGTGCGATGCGCAGGTAACCGCTGCCCCCGTCGCCCTTGTTCCAGGCGCCGTCGAGCACGCAGTCCTGAACGAGGAAACCCGAGCTGTTCTCGATGGCGAGCGGGTGGCGTCCCGCGTTGAAGACACCGACGCGCTCGATGGCGACGTCGGCCGTCCATTCGAGCGAGATGCCGTCCACCGCGAGCTCGGGCGCGAGGTTCTCGTAGCGGAATCGCGCCTGCGCGATGTCCTGCGTGCCGTTGCGCTGCTCGATGCGGAAGTCGGCCAGACGCACCCGCTGCACCGGACGCAGTCGCATGAGCTGCGAGGCGCGCGCGGCGAAAGCGATGCCCGCCGCCGTGTCGAACTCGACCGCGTTGCCCTCACTCGAAGCGACCTTCAGCATGGACTGTCGCAGGAAGGGCTGCTCGCGCTTCCATTCGCGGCTTCCGAGCTGGCGGAAGAGCGCATCGTCGTTCGGCTGGCGCAGCCACACGTAGTCGCCGGCTTGCAGCGCGGCGGCACGGTCGAGCGTCGCGCGGCGTGCATCGCCCGCGAGCGGCTGCGCGAGTTCGGCGATCACGGGTCCGCGCGTGCCCTCGACCCGGATCACCGCGCCATCGGTCCCGCGGATGTGGGACACGATCCGCGTCTGCTCGCGACCCGCGCCGGCGAGGCTCACGTCGCTGTGCCGAATCACGACGGGCCGATGAAAGTCGAGCACGCCCCCCGGCAGCGCGATGGTCACCGGCCCGCGTCCGGCCACGCGCTCCAGCAAGGCCTGCAACGCGGCCGCATCGTCGCGCCCGTCGTCCGGCGTCACGCCGTGCTGTCGCGCGTCGATGGCCGTCGGCGCGGCCTCCGCCGCGAACAGGGGGATCGCCGGCCAGCGCAGCATGCTGTGCGCGAGCAGCACCGCCGCGCCGAACAGGAGGTACGACATCACCATCACCCCGCCGGGCACGAGCCGCCGCACGAAGCCGCGCGCGCCGCGCGCCTGCTGCGCCTTGCCCTTCGACCAGCTCTGGTCGCCGAGGTGGTGCCAGGCGTGGATCTTCACCAGCGCGCCCACCCACTGCGTGTACAGCATGAGCGGAATCGTGCGCATCGTCACCGCATGCCCGTGCCAGCCGATCACGAGCAGCTGCAGCGAGCGCACGATGACGGCCCACGCGAGATAAAGCGGAATGAACAGCACCGACTTCGCGACCGCCAGCGCGACCGCCCCCGCCAGACCGACGAGCGAGGTCCACATCGACAGGCGCTGGTCCAGCAGCGCGAGCCAGATGAAGCCGCCGACCCGCGCCGGCCCGAGCGCGAGCGCGCGCGGGTTGTTGCGCAGCGTGTTGCCGAACCAGCGGTAGGGCAGCGACACGCTCGCCTCGAAGAACGGCGTTTCGCGCGACTCCAGCGAGCAGCAGGTCACGTCGGGCAGGTAGAGCATGTTCCAGCCCTTGCGCAGCACGTGGAACCACGAGCTCTTGTCGTCGCCCATCAGGAACTTCAGCTCGCCGTGCAGCCAGTGGTCGACACTATCGCGCTCGATGGACGCGATGAATTCCTCTTCGACGACGATGGACGTGCGGAAGATCGAGAAGCGTCCCGTGAGCGTGAGCACCTTGTTCGACAGGCTGTGCGACTGGAAGAGCACATGGCGCTGGCCGAACTTCAGGCCGAACCAGTCGCGGTGCCACAGGCTGCGGTTCGGGATGAAGGCGACCTCGTTCGTCGTCGCCGCGCCGAGGTCGCGGTAGGCGAGGAAGAACGGCAGACAACGCGCGAGCCCGCCCGGTTCCAGCCACGAGTCGCCGTCCATCAGCACGGTGACGCTGTTCGGCTCGTCGCGATGCCGCCGCGCCACCGCCCGCAGCGCATGCCCGAGCGCCGCGCGCTTGCCCTGGCTCTGGCGCTGGAACACGAGTTCGACCTGACCCCGCGCCGGGTGCGCGCGGTACACCGACGCGATCAGGGCCTCGTCGCCGTCGCTCCCCACCGCCACGACGACCGTCGCCTTGCAGGGTACGTCCGCGATGTTCGACATGAGCGACTGCATCGACTCGACCGACACCCACGGCTCCTCCAGATACGACGCGACGACGATGAAAATGCGGTCGGGCCAGTGTGCCTTCGCGGCCACCTCCTCGGCCTGCGCCCGCAGGCGCGGGTAGTACCAGGTCGCATAGATGCCCGCGCGTACGTAGTTGAGCAACTGCCAGCCGTAGCGCCACAGGCCGAACGCGCCGAGCGCGACCACGATGCCGTGCTCCACGCCGTGCAGGTGCGTGCGGCCCCACCAGAGGAACAGTGCTGCGGGCAGGCCGAAGACGAGCAGCGGCCCCGCCACCGAGAGCAGGGCCTGGGACCTCGCGGTCCGTTTCATGACCAGAGGGCCAGCGCGGACGGATTGCGGATGTAGACGTTCACGCGCGCGTTGGCCGGCAGACGCACGCGCTTGTCCTGGAACTCCAGCTTCACCAGCGTCTCGTTCAGCCCGCCCTCCTGCGTGACAGCCGCTCCGGCGCTCGCGGCGGCGAGGCCGACGGCGGAGACCGTCGCGGAATACTTGCGATCTTCATAAGGCACGTAGATCGTGGCGGGCATGCCCAGCCGCAGCTTCAGCGCATCGTCGTTCGGCAACCGCAGCAGCACGCTCGGCGTGATGTCGGCCTCCACCAGCACCACCGGATCGTGCGGCGAGACGAACTCGCCCGCGGTCTTGTCGACCTGGAAGACCTTGCCCTTCACGCTGGCGCGCACGGTGCGCTCGGCATCCTGCCGCGCGAGCATCACCTTCTTGGCGGCGAGCTCGACGCGCAGGCGGTTCATCACGTCCGCGCCGTCGAGGCTCTGGCTGCGGGTCGCGCCGTCGGCCACCTGCCGCAGGTAGGCCTGCTGCATGTCGTTGACCTGGTTGGACACGAGCAGCACCTCGCGCTGCGTGATGACGCCCGAGTCGAACAGCTTGCGCGCGTTGTTCAGCTCGGCTTCGCGCTGCGCCCAGTCCTTCTTGAGCGTCGACAGCAGGCCGGCCTCGGCCTGGCGGCGCGCCCCCGCGAGTCGCGACTGCTCTTTCGAAAGCTGGGCCACATGCTGCTCGAGCGCCTCCACCTCGTTGCGCAGCGCCGGGTTCTCCACGGCGAAGAGCGGCATGTTCGGTTCGATCCGCGTGCCCGGCTGCACCATCAGGCGCGCGATGCGCCCGTCGTGGTTCGCCGTGATGCGCGCGATGCTGCCGCTCACGAAGCCCGTTCCCTCGATCGGGTAGGTGTAGTTGTACAGGCCCAACGCGCCCAGCACGCCCGCCATCACGAGGCCGAGCGCGATGCCGCGCCAGGCGCGGTTGCGGTATTGCTGGGCGGAGCCGGGCGCCAGTGTCGAGAGATTCAGAGGCGCATCGACCGGCGTCCGCGTCGCCGGCAGCGACGCGGCAGCGACGATGTCCTCGACGTCGCCGAGTTTGCCGTCGACCGACAGCTCGATGTAGTGCCGAAGCACCCGGCGGTTGCGTGCCGAGAGGTCGTGGAACTCGAAGCCGCATGTGCCGTCGCGCTCCCCGCGGAAGACGAGCTGCACGGGAATGACGAGGGTCGATTCGAGCATGGGGAAGCTGATCCGTGCGGGCACGATCTCGCCCGCCGCCGGGATGCGCGGCAGCCCGTCGATGCCCAGGCCCGTGGTGGACCAGTCGCGCACCTGGTAGCTGCTGCCGTCGAGCTCGACGAAAAGCGGAATCGCGACACGCAACGCCTTGCGCTGCAGGTTGTCTTCGCGGGTGATCATGAGCTTGCCTCTGCGTGAAATAACTGCAGATGCATCGTCACGAATTGCACGCCCGGTACATCCACGTAAACGGCGCAACCGGCCGTAGGCGGATGCCTACCCGCTGACGCGACTGCAAGACACGATCCGACGCGCGCCGCAAATCTACTCTCGCGTCGATCGCAACGAAAAACGCAGGGAGCGGTACCTCATGAACGTCACCATCATCGGCACGGGCTATGTCGGGCTCGTCACCGGCGCGTGCCTGGCCGAACTCGGCAACAACGTCTTCTGCCTCGACCTCGACCAGGCCAAGGTCGACCTGCTCAACGCGGGCGGCATGCCGATCTACGAGCCGGGTCTGAAGGAAATCATCGAGCGCAACGTCGAGGAAGGACGGCTGACGTTCTCCAGCGACGTCGCGGCGAGCGTCGCGTTCGCGAACATCCAGTTCATCGCCGTGGGCACGCCGCCGGACGAGGATGGAAGCGCGGACCTCAAGTACGTGCTGGCCGCCGCGCGCGGCGTGGCGCGCCACATGACCGAGTTCAAGGTGGTGGTCGACAAGTCGACCGTGCCCGTGGGCACGGCGGAGATGGTGGCCGATGCGATGCGCATCGAGCTCGCGAGCCGCGGCTTGCAGGAGCTTGCGTTCTCGGTGGTGAGCAACCCCGAGTTCCTGAAGGAAGGCGCGGCGGTGGACGACTTCATGCGGCCCGACCGCATCGTGCTCGGCATCGAGCCCGGCGAGGCCGGACAGCGCGCGCTCGCCGCGATGCGCGAGCTCTACCTGCCCTTCAACCGCAACCACGAGCGCACGCGCGTCATGGACCTGCGCAGCGCGGAGTTCACCAAGTACGCCGCCAACGCGATGCTCGCCACGCGCATCAGCTTCATGAACGAACTCGCGAACCTCGCCGACCGCATGGGCGCGGACATCGAGCTCGTGCGGCAAGGCGTGGGCGCCGACCCGCGCATCGGCTACAGCTTCCTCTACGCGGGCGCGGGCTACGGCGGCAGCTGCTTCCCCAAGGACCTCGATGCGCTGCGCCGCACGGCCGCCGAAGCGGGCCAGCGCCTGCATGTCCTCGATGCGGTGCAGGAGGTGAATCGTCGCCAGAAGAACGTGCTGGCCGAGAAGGTCTTCGACCGGCTCGGGCGCAATCTCGCGGGTCGGACCATCGCGCTGTGGGGCCTCGCGTTCAAGCCCAACACCGACGACATGCGCGAGGCGCCGAGCCGCGAAGTGATCGGTGCGCTGCTGCGGGCCGGCGCGCGAATCCGCGCGCACGACCCGGTCGCGTACGAGCAGGCCGAGCGCGCACTCGCGGACGATTTCGCGGATGCGCCCGCCCTGCTCGAGAATTTCTCTCTCGTCGACAAGCCGATGGAAGCCGTCGTCGATGCCGACGCGCTCGTCATCGTCACGGAGTGGAAGAACTATCGCAGCCCGAACCTCGCGGCCTTGCGCAAGTCGATGAAGCTGCCGCTCGTGATCGACGGGCGCAATCTGTACGACCCGCACCAGCTCACCGCCGCCGGCCTGATGTACGTCGGCATCGGCCGCAGCAACGTGGCGATGCTGCGCGCGGCGGAGGAAAATCAGGCGATCGCCGAGCAGATGCGGCTGAAGGCCGAGGTGGGGCTTGCCGCACCGGGGCCGGAGCGGGCGCAAGTGGCGGACGCCGCCACGGGAGCCGAGGCGATCAGCGTGGCGGAGACGGACGCGCAGGCGGAGAGCGCGCTTCCGGCCTGAAGCGCTGTCGGGGCGCCGAATTCGCGACTGCGGAGAGACTTTGGTCGGATTGAAGCGGCGGCGGGCCGTCGTGGATAGTGCGCCATGGCCCTGACCGCACTTCCACCGCCGGCCTCGACGACTGCTCTGCCGCCGCTTGGCACCGAAGCCGTAACGGCGTCGAGCACGAGCACGCGCGCAAGCGCCGGATTCTCCGAAGCCGTCCAGCGCGGCAGGCGAGCCGCACCGACCGGTGGCGCCGCATGGCGGAAGGCCACGGCATTTCTGTGCCTGCTGGTCTCCTCCGCCAACAACGCCGACGGCGCGGCGCTCGGCCCGCTCATGAAAGGCCTGCATGCCCATGCCCACATCGACAGGTTCACCGCCGGCACGATCAGCAAGTACCCGGGCAGTTGCGAAATCACGACCCGGGTCTTCGACGCCTTCGCAAGCTTCGATCGGACGCAGGGCGCCGGCAACCCCGAACTCGATCTCTACGCGCTGCCGATGTTGAACGGCCAGTTCGCCCTGGTACAGAACACGTTCGAGCACTTCCGCGACAGCCCCGACGCCGCGGAACACCTTTCGGTGCCGAGCTCCCAACTGCTGTGCCCGCTCGATGCCGGACCGGCGAGGGAACGCCTTGCCGCACACCTGGCGCGACACAAGGACATGCGCTTCACGGTGCATGAAAAAGCCGGTTCGCTCGCGGCGGTGCAAGGACCCATGGACAGTCCACGCAAGCTGGTCCTCGAAAGTTCCAATTTCGTGGCGGACTACATACGATCGCACGATATCGCCGCCTCCGATGCCTTGATCCTCGAGGCCTCGGCATGGGCCGGGTTCACGAGCAACGCCCGGGGACGTGCGCAGTTCCTGGAAGACCTCGGCAGTTTCGGTGTTCAGGTCGCCGCCATCGACGACGTCGTGCTGTTCCTGCAACGCAGTGCCGTATCCGATGAGCAATTCGCTCTGCACGGCGCCCAGGTGCTCAACGAGGCCAGGGCGGTCGCCCGAGGCGGTCCGCCGGACCGTCCTTCGGCGCTGCTGGCCGACCTGCTGCCCACCGGCATCCGCCACGTGATCCTCGTCGCGCTCCCGCGGACGCAGAACTGCGCGGCCGCCGCTCGCAGTATCGGCGCGGCAAGCGTCGCAGGCGAAGTGCGTGTGCTCATGTTCATCGTCTCGAACACATCCGACCCGGAAGCCGACAACGCGGCAATGGCCGATCCGTCGACGAGGAACCACCAGCGAATCAGAGTCACCGACACCTTCTGCACGGACGAGGGTCCGGGCGCGCGCACGATGCTCGGGCGCGCGGCCATCCACGGCAATGTGACAACCCTGCGCCTACTCTGCCGGTCGGCCGCCGGCGATCGCAGTCTCCAGGAATCGGTTCGGGATCCTCGAGGCATCACGGTGACCGTGGCGCCCGCCGAGGACGTGGCAAAGCTCGTCGACATGGGTCCGGCCTCCGAGACGGCCATCGTCCTGTCGGACCAGGAGGGCCACGAGTTCTACCGTGGCGATCGGGAGGCCATGGCACGCCTGTTCCGCCAGTTCGGCTGGCTCGCCGGGAGCCTGCCGCTCCAGGGCGAGGGCGCGGCGGAGGACGCCAGCATGACCGTGCTGCTGCACATGACGCCCGCACGCGCCGACGTGTTCCGCCATCACGACTTGCCCGTCGGAGAGGTGTCCGCCCAGGCGCCGGACGTGGTCGCAACGATGGCGCAGATCGCCATGCACGGCGCGGCGCGGGGCTTCAACCCGCAGGCCGCGCACGCCGACGATTCCCGGGCACCGGAGGGGCGGCTCGTCGCAGCGGTGTCCGTCGTGGCCGCGAGCCTTGGCCTCGGCGTGCTCGTGAAATACATCCAGAACCGTCACGAGGCTTCGGCCAGGACGCAGCGCGCGGCGGAAGAGAAGACGCAACACACGAAGGCAGCGAAAGCGCAAGGAGAAAAGGACCGCGACGCCGCTGCCCAAAGAGATCGCGAGCTCGAACGCATCCAGATCGAGCGACGCGCCAAGCTGGCGAACAGGCGCTCCGTCAAGGAGGCTGCCGAGATCGACTGCGAGTGGCAGGCGCAGCTTGCCGAGCAGAAGACTCGCCATGTCCGGAGCGCCGCACGTGCCGCCTCCGACGACCCCGCGTTCCCGGACGAAGAGGACGAAGAGGACGAAAAGCACAACGAGGCCAACGCAGGCATCGCTGCTTCTTCCGCCCGGATCGTCCCCACCGTCGGCGTCGACTCGGGCGCCGACCCAACGGACGCCCACGGCTCGGCAATGCGCGCCGAGCACCAACGCAATCAGCAGCGCAAGGCCGCGGAACGCCGCCGGGCGCTGACGGCGCCCTCGTCCGAGGCGCCTGAACAACCCGGCCAGATCATGCGCAACCGCCGGCCCTATCGCACGGACAAGCCGCCGAACTGGATCGAATGGACTGCGTCGAAGTGGATCGATTTCGACTCGCCGGAATCGCTTCTGACGATCATGTCCGGGCTCCAGGGCGTGCGGTACACGCCCGGAAAGGGAAGCCACTTCCACCTCCACCATCCCGGCGTCAAACGGCTGACCGTCGCGCTGAGCGTCTTCCGCCGGCGCCCCGAATGGGTGATCGAAGACGTGAACTGCTTCCTCGGCTGGCGGGCGTCGAGGATCGAGGAGGCCGCCGGACCCGTCCGCTCCGCGTCCTCACGCGAAAGCGCGGCGACGCTCAGCGCACGCGGCCCGAATCGATCCAGGCCTGCGTTTCCTTCATCGTGAGGCGGTAGCGTGCGCAGTTGTAATCGGCGAGCGCTCCGAGTTCCTGTTCCAGCAGCGCCGCGAAACCCGACGCATCCGCGGCGGGCAGCGCGAGCGAAGCGACCACGGCGGGCGCACGTTTGCCGTCTCGCACGATGGCGCAGACAGCTTCGTTCAGCGCCTCGCGATGGCGCACCCGAAACGGGTCGGGCGCGCCCATCGATTCGAGCAGCACGCGATAGCGGGCGTGCGAGCGGCGGTAGGTCCACTCGAACAGGTCCACCGCGAGCGACACGTCGCAGAACTCGTAGACGCCCATCATCGCCAGCGCGTAATCGTCCCGATCGACGTCGAGAAAGGACAGCGGCGACTGGTTATGCAACATGAGCGGCACGTTGGCGGCGAGGCGGCTCACCCGCTTGTTGCCGTCCTCGAAGGGCTGCAGGTAGGCGAGCTGGACCCAAAGGAAGAACGCGGCCTCGACAGGATTGCGCACCTGCTTCGACTTCTCGATGACGAGGCCGAACATCTCGTGCAACACGGCCGGCGCCTGCATCGGCACGTAGGTCGTGCCGCTGATGTTCACCACCTTCTCGCGGATGGCGCCGAGCGCGGACACGTCCATGAGGAGATCCTGCATCAGCACCGCATGCATGTTGCGCAGGATGCCGGCGTGAAGCCCCTGCGTCGGCACCGCGTCGACGAGAAACTCGATGGCCGCCTTGTGATTGAGCAGCATCACGGAATCGGTGTCCGTGGCGGTCCGGCCGCTCCTGAACAGCCGCTCGGTGTCGAGCAGGGTGTAGCGGTTGCCTTCCAGGCGCGACGACGACCACGAGAGGTCGATCAACAACTGTTCGAGCACCTTCCGCGCATACGTCCCCGCGGGCATCTGCTCCGGCAACCGGCCGAGCGCAGCGAACTCGGCGGCCAGCTTCGGCGGCAGCAGGAAGATCTCGTTGGGCCGGTACAGGTCGACGAAATCTCGCCGATAAGTGACCGGTCGTCGCGTCACGAGCGGCGCCTGCAGGCGCCGGCGCAGTTCGAGACTGGCGGAGGTCCAGTCGGGCCGGGGCGAGAGGGGTTCGATACCGGATGCCGCCGTCGCCTCGACAGCTTGCGTCCGGACACCGTACCTCGGGCCGCGATCCACGGCAACGAGCCGATAGCGCGTGGCTCTTGCGCGCCCCGTCACCTCGACCTGCCCCGTCGCGACCAGCTCGGACAATGCGCGCTTGACGCCCGCCGTACTCGCCCCCGTCAACGCGGCGAGCCGAGTCGAGGAGACGAACTCCATCCCCTGCGCGGAGGAAGAAGCCAGCGCGAGCAACAGCGCCTGGGACGTGGAGAGGTCTGGGGAGGCCACGGCAATCGGATCGGAATCGGCTCAGCTGCGGGTGAGCCAATTGTAGCCGATATGAGCCAATACGATCCGATTTGAGCCGATATGAACCGATTCGATGCAGGCGCCGGGCGTTGCTCGACTCACGCGGCCGCGTGCGCGTCCGCGGTGGAGAGAACATGGTCGGCCGCGTTGGCCGGCGCGTACAAGACGTCGACCACCACGTCGCGCCAGCCGACGTGGAAGGCGATCGGCAGAGACTTCCGTCGATTGAACCCACGGGCTCGGCCGGTCGATAGTGCGCACATGGCCTTCGGTTCCTTCCACGCCCTCCCCCAGGGCGCGCTTGCGCAAGCGTGTCACGCGCACCAGTCCGAGCATTCGCAGCCCCCGCAGGGGCTCGCCGCTGGCGGCTCATCCCCCCACATCGCAAGTGCGCGCGCTCATGCCGGATACGGCAGGCCGTCGTGGGCGAAGGTGTTCGCATGCCTGGTGGGCCTGGTGACGGGAAATGCGGCCGGGGCCTCGGGACGGGCGGGTGAAGACCGGCCCATGACCCGCGAAGCCGCACTGCGTCAGGCCGCGCTCCTGCAAGGGCTGGAAAGCGGGGCCGGCATCGACGTGCGCATGGCCGGCATCGCGACGCAGGACCGAATCGGCTGCGCCGACTCGCTGGCCTTCCTGTCCGCGGTGCGCAGGGACGCGCCCGGGCACGAGAGCACATCGCTGATCCTCCAGTCGCACCGCATCACACGGCAGGAGGTCGATGAAACCAACGCGGTCCTGGCGTACCTGCCCGCGGACATCTATGCGTCCAACCTGGCAGGGCATCTGTGCGGTCGGGATTCGAGCCGGACCAGCAAGGCGCTCGAGAAAGCGTACGTCACCCGGCAAGACCGGTTGACGGTCCGGCACGCCTTGGCCACCCCCTCCGGCCCGGTCGAATGGAACAGGTCCGACGCCGCAAGGCACCTTCGCGTCGTCACGCCCAAAGCGGCTCTTTGGGAAATCCTTCACGCACCGGTCGATGCATCGACAGTCGTCATGCTGCGGCGCGCCGAGTTGGAACACCAGTTTCCATCGGAAGGCGAGAGGGAAGGCTTCCTCGCCAGGACCGCATTCGGAGGCCGGCTCGCCGGGGCGCTCGACGAATTCGTCTACTTCGCGCCGGCACGCGCGGACGTTCAGGCCGAATTCGAGCGGCATGGCGTCCGGCCACTCGTTGGAATGCCGCTTCCCGCATTCTGCCGCCCCCTGGAAAGAGTCGCGGCATTGATCGGGGATCTCTTCGACGCGGGCGTCGTCAACACGTTCTACGTCAGCAGCCCGCAAACCCGGTATGGCGACCCCGTCGGCTGCGCGGTCGTCACACTCACCCTGGCGGGAGCTATCGGCGCGGACAGGCTGAAGTTCCACACCTTGCACGCGCTCGACGAGCGGGACCTTACGCCGCTTCGCGACATGAACGCACTTGCGGACGATCCGGCGCGCGCTCCCTATGCCGCTCGCGCCATGTCCCATCTGATCTGCGAATCCAACGCTTACGAGAGCATGCTGCTCGCCTCGCTCACGCAGCCGGGGGTCGAGATCGAGTTCTATGGGGAAGACCAGCGCGCACTTGCGGCGGGCCTGGCCGATCCCCGCCTGCGCACCGTCACGGCAATGGACGCCGAGGGCGCTCTGGAGAGTGTCCGGACGCTTCAATCGAACGCCGGAACGTTGTTGATCGGCGCCGACCTGAGCGCCCTGGGTCTCGGCGGCGATGGCTTCGACCTCGCCGCCGACGCGTACCGACGAGAGGGGTATCTCGTGGCTCGGACGCCGATCGACATCGAGACCACGAACGGCACGCTCGTTGCGAATATCACCCTCATCGTGCAGGCCACCGACAGGCAAAGGGAAGTCTTCGAGCGTCACGGCCTCTCCGTCGGCAGTTCGGTGGTCAAGGCGTCGCCGCTGCCGCTGCACATGATCGCCACGAATGCCGCGTTGCTTGGTGCCACGCCGCGTCGGGCCGAAGGCGACCTCTCGAAGGCGACGAGCTATGCCGCCGTGACGGTGGCCGCCCTCGGCGTGCTGGGGGTCGCCCTCCGGGAGGCCGTGAATCGGCACGAGGCGCGGAAGGTCGAGAAAGCCGCGAAGGCGCAACGCGATGCGGATGCCGAGAAGGCCGCGCAACGGGAGCAGCAGAGGATCAAGCGCAAGGAAGGCGCGAGGAACTACCAGGCGATGCTGCGGCTTTCCGAGAAAGAACTCGCGGCGCGCAACCACAATCTGCAGTTGCGACTGGCGCAGGCGAAGGCGGAGTTGGGCCTGCACGACGACGACGGCGAAATTGACGCACCGGCCAAGGACGAAGCGCGAGCCAGCGCTGTCGACGCTGCGGCCACACCTCTCCCGTCCGCCGCCGCGGAATCGAGCGGCGACGACGTCAAGGACGGAGTCGATGCCGGAATGCGCGCCATGCACGCGGCGCACGCGAACCGAAAGGCCGGGCTGCGTCGCCGGGACGCCGCGTCCGCGACATCCGCCGCGCACCCGGCGCAGCGTGTACGCCAGGACATGCGGAGCAAGCAGCCGTATCGAAAGCAGCCGGCCCCGAACCAGGCGGAGTGGGATGCCATCGACTTCAAGTCGACGAAGGCGATCGCGGAACATATGTCCGCGCGTCCGGACATCGAGGTCGGACTCACCGGCGGACACATGACCCTCAAGTCTCCGGGCGTCAAGATGCTGACCGTCGCCCTGAGCAGCTTCAGGCGGGACCGGGACATGGTGAACGAGGACGTCAATACCTTCCTTGCCTGGCGCGCCTACGTCGGGGCGGAGGACGGCGCCGCCGGCGGCTAAGACCTGCTCAATGCGCCGCCTGCGCCGGCGTCACTTCCCAGTGCTGCATCACGCGGTCCTGCGCGTCCACGCTCTCCAGCCGCACGCGGAAGCCCCACAGCCGCGCGACGTGCTTAACCACCTCCTCGGCGCTGTTGTCCAGCGGGCGGTCGCTGCTGCGCACGTGGCGCAGCGTGAGCGAGCGGTCGCCGCGCGCGTTGACGTTCCACACCTGGATGTTGGGCTCGCGCCAGCTCAGGTCGTGCTGGCGCGCGAGCGACTCGCGCAGGCGCCGGTAGCCGGCGTCATCGTGGATGGCCGCGACTTCCAGCTCCTTCTGCGTCGCGTCGTCGTGGATCGCGAACAGGCGCATCTCGCGCATCAGCTTCGGGCTCAGGTACTGGCCGATGAAGCTCTCGTCCTTGAAGTGGCGCATCGCATAGTCGAGCGTCTTCACCCAGTCGCTGCCCGCGATGTCGGGGAACCACTCCCGGTCTTCCTGCGTCGGGTTCTCGCAGATGCGGCGGATGTCCGTGAACATCGCGAAGCCGAGCGCGTACGGGTTGATGCCGCTGTAGCCGGGGTGTGTCACGGGCGGCTGGAACACCACGTTGGTGTGCGACGACAGGATCTCCATCATGTAGCCGTCGGTCAGCTGGCCCTCGTCGTACATGGTGTTGAGCAGGGTGTAGTGCCAGAACGTCGCCCAGCCCTCGTTCATGACCTGCGTCTGCCGCTGCGGATAGAAGTACTGCGCGACCTTGCGCACGATGCGCACCACCTCGCGCTGCCACGGCTCCAGCAGCGGCGCGTTCTTCTCGATGAAGTACAGGATGTTCTCCTGCGGCTCGTCGGGAAAGCGCTTCTGCTTCTTCTCGGCCTGCTTGCCGGCCTTGGTCGGCAGCGTGCGCCACAGGTCGTTGACCTGCTGCTGCAGGTAGGCCTCGCGCTCCTTGCGGCGCTGTTCCTCCTCCACCATGCTGATCTTCTGCGGCCGGCGGTAGCGGTCGACGCCGTAGTTCATGAGCGCATGGCAGGCGTCGAGCAGTTGCTCCACCGCATCGATGCCGTGACGCTCCTCGCACTCGGCGATGTAGCTGCGCGCGTACACGAGGTAGTCGACGATCGAGCTCGCATCCGTCCACATGCGGAACAGGTAGTTGCCCTTGAAGAACGAGTTGTGGCCGAAGCACGCATGCGCCATCACCAGCGCCTGCATCGGCATCGTGTTCTCTTCCATGAGATACGCGATGCAGGGGTCGGAGTTGATGACGATCTCGTAGGCCAGGCCCATGTGGCCGCGGCGGTAGTTCTTCTCGTTGGAGATGAAGTGCTTGCCGAAGGACCAGTGCCGGTAGTTCACCGGCATGCCGACCGACGCATAGGCATCGAGCATCTGCTCGGACGAGATCAGCTCCAGCTGCGAAGGATAGGTGTCGAGCCCATAGCGCTCGGCCGTGCGCCGGATCGCGTTGAAGTACAGCTCGATCAGCTCGAAGGTCCAGTCGGACGGCGCGGGCAGGCGCTTGCCCTCGGGCACGACTTCGCCGATCAGCTCGGGGAGTTCGATGATGCTCATTCGGGCCTCACCCCTGGACGGGAACGGGATTTTTCTTGAACAGCTCGCGGAACACCGGGAAGATCTGCGAGGGCGAGCTGATCTTCTGCATGGCGAATTGCGGGTTGGCATCGCGCACGCGCGTGTACTCCTCCCACAGGTTCTGGTCCTCGTCCGCCACCTGAACGTAGGCGTAGTAGCGCACGAGCGGCAGGATCTTGTCGTCGAGCAGCTCGCGGCACTTCGACGAGTCCTGCTGCCAGTTGTCGCCGTCGGACGCCTGCGCGCCGTAGATGTTCCACTGGCTGCCCATGTAGCGCGCGCGGATGATGTCGTTCATGAGCGTGAGCGCGGACGATACGACCGTGCCGCCGGATTCGGTGGCGTGGAAAAATTCCTCCTCGCTCACCTCCGAGGCCTGCGTGTGATGGCGGATGAACACGACCTCGGTCTTCTCGTAGTGCCGCGAGAGAAACAGGTAGAGCAGGATGAAGAAGCGCTTGGCGAGGTCCTTGCGCGACTCGTCCATCGAGCCCGAGACGTCCATCAGGCAGAACATGACCGCCTTGCTCGTGGGCATCGGCTCGCGCACGCGGTTGCGAAAGCGCAGGTCGAACGGATCGAGGAAGGGCACGCGCTTCATCCGCGCCTTGAGCTCCTCCACGTCGAGACGCGCCTTCTCGATCTCCTCCGCCGTGCCCGAAGCTTCCATCAGCGCGAGGTGCCGCTCGGCGTTGCGCAGCTCGCGGCGGGGGTCGCCTCCCATCGCGATGCGCCGGGCAAGCCCCGCGCGCATGGAGCGCACCACATGCAGGCTGGTGGGGTTGCCTTCGGAGATGAAGCCCGCGCGGCGCGACTTCCACTCCGGCACGTCGGCCAGCAGCTGCGTGCGGATCATGCGCGGCAGCGCGAGGTCGTCGAAGAAGTAGTTCATGAACTCTTCGCGCGAGATGCGGAAGGTGAAGTCGTCTTCGCTCTGCCCGTCCTGCGAGGCGCCGTTGCCGTTGCCGCCGCCTCCACCGCCGCCTTGCGGCCGCTGGATGCGGTCGCCACGCACGTACTCCTGGTTGCCCGGATGCACGATCTCGCGGCTGCCGCCGGGCGCGTGGCCAAACGTGGGTTCGGTCACGTCGCGCCGGGGCAGGTTGATGTCGGCGCCGCCCTCGATGTCGCGAATGCCGCGGTCGCCCACGGCCTTGCGCACGGCCTCCTTGATCTGCTCGCGGTAGCGGCGCAGGAAGCGCTCGCGATTGCCGATGGACTTGTTCTTGCCGGACAGGCGGCGGTCGATCACCTGGTGGAGCATCGAGCGCTCAGACATGATGGCAATCGCCTTTCATCGGGGACACCGCGGAACCGGCTTTGCCGGGCCGCTGGTGGCGCCCCTCGAGGGGGAGCGCCGCAGGCGCTTCGGGGTGGTCCAATTCTTCAGCTGCTCTTGCGAACGCGCAGATACCACTCGCACAGCAGGCGGACCTGCCGCCGCGTGTAGCCCTTCTCGACCATGCGGTTGACGAAGTCCTCGTGCTTCTTGGCCTCGTCGGCGCTCGCCTTGGCGTTGAAGCTGATGACGGGCAGCAGCTCCTCGGTGTTGGAGAACATCTTCTTCTCGATCACCGTGCGCAGCTTCTCGTAGCTGGTCCACACCGGGTTCTTGCCCGCGTTGTTGGCGCGCGCGCGCAGCACGAAATTGACGATCTCGTTGCGGAAGTCCTTCGGATTGGACAGGCCGGCCGGTTTCTCGATCTTCTCGAGCTCGGCGTTGAGCGCCGCGCGGTCGAAGATCTCGCCGGTGTCGGTGTCGCGGAACTCCTGGTCCTGGATCCAGAAGTCGGCGTAGGTGACGTAGCGGTCGAAGATGTTCTGGCCGTACTCCGAGTACGACTCGAGGTAGGCCGTCTGGATTTCCTTGCCGATGAACTCCGCGTAGCGGGCGGCGAGGTGTTCCTTGATGTAGGTGAGGTACTTCTGCTCGACCTCGGCGGCGAACTGCTCGCGCTCGATCTGCTGCTCGAGCACGTACATCAGGTGGACCGGGTTCGCGGCGACTTCCTCGGAGCCGAAGTTGAAGACCTTCGACAGGATCTTGAACGCGAAGCGCGTCGAGATGCCGGTCATGCCTTCGTCGACGCCCGCGTAGTCGCGGTACTCCTGGTAGCTCTTGGCCTTGGGGTCGGTGTCCTTCAGGTTCTCGCCGTCGTAGATCTGCATCTTGCTGAAGATGCTCGAGTTCTCGGGCTCCTTCAGGCGCGTGAGCACCGAAAACTGCGCCATCATCTTCAGCGTGCCGGGCGCGCAGACGGCGTCCTTCAGCGAGGAGTTCTGGATCAGCTTGTCGTAGATCTTGACTTCCTCGGTCACGCGCAGGCAGTAGGGCACCTTGACCACGTAGATGCGGTCGAGGAAGGCCTCGTTGTTCTTGTTGTTCTTGAACGCTTTCCACTCGCTTTCGTTCGAGTGCGCCATCACGATGCCGTCGAACGGGATCGCGCCGAAGCCCTCGGTGCCCTTGAAGTTGCCTTCCTGGGTGGCCGTAAGCAGCGGGTGCAGCACCTTGATGGGCGCCTTGAACATCTCGACGAACTCGAGCAGGCCCTGGTTCGCGAGGCACAGGCCGCCGGAGTAGCTGTAGGCGTCGGGGTCGTCCTGCGCGAAGCTCTCGAGCTTGCGGATGTCGACCTTGCCGACCAGCGACGAGATGTCCTGGTTGTTCTCGTCCCCCGGCTCGGTCTTGGCGATGCCGACCTGCTTCAGGATCGACGGGTAGCGCTTGACGATCTTGAACTTGCGCACGTCGCCGCCGAATTCCTCGAGCCGCTTCACGGCCCAGGGCGACATGATCTTCTGCGTGTAGCGGCGCGGAATGCCGAACTGCTGCTCGAGCAGCGGCCCGTCCTCGTCGTTGCTGAAGAGGCCGAGCGGCGACTCGTTGACGGGCGAGCCCTTGATCGCGTAGAACGGGATCTGCTCCATGAGCTGCTTCAGGCGCTCCGCGATGGACGACTTGCCGCCGCCCACGGGACCCAGCAGATAGAGGATCTGCTTCTTTTCCTCCAGCCCCTGCGCGGCATGGCGGAAGTGCGAAACGACCTGCTCGATCGGCTCCTCGAGGCCGTAGAAATCCTTGAACGCCGGATAGACGCGGATGACCTTGTTGCCGAAGATGCGCGACAGTCGCGAGTCGTGCCGGGTGTCCACCATCTCGGGTTCGCCGATGGCGGCGAGCATTCGCTCGGGCGCCGAGGCGTAGGCGAGCGGGTCGCGCTTGCACAGGTCGAGATACTCTTCGAGCGACAACTCCTCTTCGCGCGTCTTCTCGTATCGCGTCAGGAAATTGCGGACTACGTCCATGAAAGCTCCTTCGGTTTTCAACTGGGGCCGGAGTACGGCGACCGGCACTTCGCCCGATCAATGTAACGTGGCGCGGCTGTTGGACCCCGTACGCACCTGTAGGCGGAATACCGACTTCACTGTAGGTGAACGGTAGATAAAAACAAGAGGGCGAGGTTCCGCGTCGTGGGGGAAACCACGAGACGTTTGCAGCCGCGCGCAGGCGCGGTATGCTCAGAGAGGTGCGTCGCCGAGCGTGAACCAGAGGGTCGCGCCCGCGCCCGGCGCGCCTTCGGCCCACACGTGCCCGCCATGCCGGGCCACGATGCGCTGCACCGCCGCGAGGCCGATGCCGGTGCCCTTGCCTGGGGCGGCGTCGTGGCGCGCGGGTCCGACCTTCGTCTCGTCGCCCGAATGAACGCCATGAAACGCATCGAACAGGTGCGCGGCCTGCGCCATGTCGAAGCCCACCCCGTTGTCGCGCACGAAATGCACCAGCGTGCCGTCCGCCTGGCGCTGCGAGCCCGCTTCGATGCACGCGTGGTCGCGTCCTTCGGTGAAACGCCACGCGTTGCGCACGAGGTTGTCGATCATCTGCGACAGCAGCCGCACGTCGCCGCGCGCATGCCACGGCTCGGCCACGATCTCGCGCACTTCGCGCGACGGCGCTTCCAGGCGGCAGCGCGAGAGCGAGCGCCGCACGAGCGCGGCGAGGTCGACGGTCTCCCACTGCAAATCGACGCGCGCGTAGCTCGCGAGCGAGAGCAGGCCATCCGTCAGCACGCCCATCTGCCGCACGCCGGCGCGGATGCGCTCGATGTAGTGGCCGGCACGCTGCGGCAATGCGTCGCCGGCGGCCTGCGCGAGCAGGCGGCTGAAGCCGTCGATGGAGCCGAGCGGCGCACGCAGGTCGTGGGCCACCGAGTGCGAGATCGACTCGAGCTCGCGGTTGGCGGCGGCGAGCTGCGCCGTGCGCGCCTCGACCCGCGCTTCCAGCCGCGCCTCGAGCTCCGCGCTCGCCCGCAGCCCCTCGCGCGCCAGGGACGCGCCGAGGTCGTCGACGTGATGGATGAAATGCAGGGGCCGCTGCGACGCGTCGCGCACGAGCGTGCAGCGCGTCCGGGCCCAGACCACGCCGCCGTCCTTGTGCAGATAGCGGCGCGTGTGCTCGCACACCGCGAGCTTGCCGGCGAGCATGGCCGCGACCTCGCACGCCATGTCGCGCGCGTCGTCGGGGTGCGTCAGCTCGGGGCCGCTCTTGTCCAGCAGCGCGGCCTCGTCGTGGCCGACCATCGCGGCGAAGGCCGGGTTCGCGCGCAGGACCCGCAGGTCGAGTCCGAGGAGGACCACGCCGTGCGGGGACTGGTCGAACAGCGCGAAGAAGTGCTGCACGCCGGCGCCAAGCATGGTGGGCGCGTTGGCCGCGGGGGCGGATTCGGCGTCGCTCATCGGCGGGGTGCGGGAAAGCGTGGGCATCCGGCGGCGGTCCTTTGCTGCGGAGAGCGAAGTATCCCGTCGGCATGGAGGGACCCATTAGGGAAATTGCCTAAATGGGCCTTCGGGCGATGCCAAGTCGCCGCACTCGGTGCGCGGCGGGGCCACAATGCCTATCGTGCCTTTGCAACAGGATATCCAGGGAGCGCAAGGCCGTGCGCCGGACGAGCGCCAGGCCCTTGCCTACGCCGCCGCCTTCGAGGCGGCGGGCGTCGGCATGGCCGTGCTCGCCCCCGACGGCCGCGTGCTGCAGGCCAACGCGGCCCTGTGCGCGATGCTCGGCTACACCCGCGCCGAGCTGTGCCGCTTCGGCCTTCAGGCCATCGTGCATTCGGAGGACGTGGAGTCCGACCGGGCGAGCCGCAGCGCGCTGTCGCAGGCCGGCGGCGGCGACCGCGCTGACGGCGGCGACGTCGAAGTCGTCGACCGCCGGCATCTGCGTTTTCGCGACCGGCGGGGCCGCACGGTCGATACGCAGCTCACGCGCGCGGTCGTGCGCGGCGACGACGGCGAGCCGCTCTACTTCGTCGACCAGGTCGAGGACCTCACCGAGAGCCAGCGCTCCGACAAGGAGATCGTGCTGCTCAACAACCTGCTGGAGCAGCGCATCCGCCGCCGCACGGCGGAGCTGGAGAAAAGCAACGAAGACCTGCGCGAATTCGCCTACTCCATCGCGCACGACCTGCGCGGGCCGCTCGCCTCCATCGACGGCTTCAGCTCGCGCCTGCAGGAAACGCTGGGCGCGGCGCTGGGGGAGCGTCATGCGCACTACCTGCGCCGCATCCGCGCGGGCGTGCGAACGATGTCCGAGCTGACCGATGGCCTGCTCGCGCTGGCCGACATCTCGCGCAGCGACCTGGTGAGGGTCCCCGTGGACCTGTCGGCCATCGCGGCCGACGTGGTCGAGCGCCTGCGGGAGCTGGACCCCCAGCGCCGGGTCGCGATCGTCATCGACGGCACGCCGCCCGCGATGGGCGATCCGCGCTTGCTGACCAACGTGATGGACAACCTGCTGTCGAACGCCTGGAAGTTCAGCGGGCGTCGCGACGACGGGCGCATCGTGTTCGGCGCGCTCGTGACCGACGGCAGGGCCGAATACTTCGTGAGCGACAACGGCGCGGGGTTCGATCCGGCGCACGTCGACAAGCTGTTCGTGCCGTTCCAGCGGCTGCACACCGCGGCCGAATTCGAGGGCACCGGCATCGGCCTCGCGCTCGTGCGCAAGATCCTCTCGCGGCACGGCGGCGGCATCTCGGCGCAGTCGAAGCCGGGCGAAGGCGCGACCTTCCGGTTCACGGTCGGGGACTCGTAGTCCCTACTGCGTCTTCGTCACCTTGTTCAGATGCGGCGGCTTGTCCGGGTCGAGGCCGCGCGCGCGCGCGAGCGCCTCCACCATCGGATAGAAACTCTGGATCGCGATCAGCGGATCGAGCTCTTCGGCGCCGCATTCCGCGAGCGGCAATTCGCCGCCCGGCCCTGCGAGCAGCACGCACGCGCCGCGCTTGCGCATCGTCTCGGCCAGGGCGAGCAGTCCCGCCTGCGCCGGGCCGCGCGGCGCGAAGACGAGCAAGGGAAACCGTTCGCCGATCAGCGCCATCGGACCATGCTGGACCTCCGCGCCGGAGAAGGCCTCGGCCTGGATCGCGCACGTCTCCTTGAACTTCAGCGCGGCCTCCAGCGCGACGGGCAGGCCCAGCCCGCGGCCGATCACGAACAAGCGGTCGTGCGAGCGCAAGGCCTCGACGGCCGCGGACCAGTCGGCCTGCGCGGCTTTCGCCAGGCAGTCGGGCAAGGCTTCGAGCGCGCGCAGCAAGGCCGCGTCGTCCTGCCACGCGGCAACGAGCCGCGCGCCCGCCGAGAGGGTGGCGATGAAGCTCTTGGTGGCCGCGACGCTGCGCTCCTCGCCCGCGTGCAGGGGGAACACCCATTCGGCGGCGCTTGCGAGCGGCGAGCCGGAAGCATTGACGAAGGCCGAGGTGAGCGCCCCGCCCTCGCGGAAGTAGCGCGTGGGCTCGACGAGGTCGGGGCTTTGTCCCGACTGCGAGAAGGCGAAGGACGCGAGGCCGTCGCAGGCAATGCGTGACTGGTACAGCGTCACCAGCGACATCGGCAGCGAGGTCACGAGCCGGCCAAGGCGCGCCATGATGAGGTAGGCCGCGTAGTGCGCGGCGTGGTCCGAACTGCCGCGCGCGACGGTCAGCAGCGACGTCGGCGAGCGTTCTCTCAGCGTCGCGCCGAAGGCGCGGTACGCGTCGGCGTCGTGGCTCAGCTGGCGCGCGACGACCTCGGCGGCCTCACGCGCTTCCAGCAGCATTCGCGTGCTCAAGCGTCGTTCCTTCGTCCTTCGATGATGACGTCGGTGAGTGTGAGCGCGGCATCGAGCACGACGATGTCGGCGTGCGCCCCGACTTCGAGCCGGCCGCGGTCGGCGAGGCCGAGGTGATCGGCTGCGTACGTCGACAATCTGCGCGACGCATCCTCGATGCTCGTGCCGATGCGCTCGACCAGGTTGCGCAAGGCCTTGTCCATCGTCAATGCCGAGCCCGCGAGCGTGCCGTCCGCGAGCCGCACGCCGCCCAGGCACTTGGTCACCGGCTGACGGCCGAGCTTGTACTCGCCGTCGGGCATGCCGGTCGCGGACGTGGAGTCGGTCACGCAGTAAAGGCAGGGAATCGCCCGCATGGCCGCGCGGATCGCGCCGGGGTGGACGTGCAGCAGGTCGGGAATGATTTCGGCGAATTGCGCATGCGCGAGCGCCGCGCCGACCATGCCGGGCTCGCGATGCTGCAAACCCGTCATGGCATTGAAGAGATGCGTGAAGCCCGTCGCGCCGCGTTGCAGCGCCCGCACCCCGTCGTCGTAGCTGCCGGTGGTGTGGCCGATCTGCACCCGGTAGCCGGCGGCCACCAGCTGCGGGATCTGCTCGAGGTGGCCGTGCATCTCCGGCGCGATCGTGAGGAGGCGCACGGGCACCATCGCATTCAGCTCGGCGAGTTCCTCCTGCGAAACGCGCCGCGCGAAGTCGGGCTGAGCGCCGAGCTTGCCGGGGTTGATGTAAGGGCCCTCGAGGTGGACGCCGAGGATGTGCGCCGCGTGCGAATCGGGCGCCGAGCGTACGGTGTTCAGTCCTTCGAAGGCCACGCGAAGGTCGGCCATGGGCGCGGTCATGGTCGTGGCGAGCAGCGCCGTCGAGCCATGGCGCGCGTGGCAGCGCGCCACGGTGCGCGCCGCGTCGCCGCCTTCCATGATGTCGCGGCCGTCGCCGCCGTGGACGTGCAGGTCGATGAAGCCCGGCAGCAGCAGCGCGCCGCCATTCGATCGCGCGGTGGCCTCGTCGATGGCATCGCCGCGGATCGCAGCGATGCGCGCACCGTCGATGTCGAGCGCGCCGCGCAGCCAGCCTTGCGATGTGAGGATGTTGCCTTCGAGTGTGCGCGTCACGACGTGGTTTCCGGCTCCTTGCTGTCGATGGCCTGTTCGGGATCTTCACGCGATCCCCGCACGATTCGCCGCGCGAGCCTCAAGGCGCCCATCGTCGGCGGCTCCGCGGCCTCCACGAGCCGCTCGCGCAGCTCGGGCGTGAGGCGAGGCGCAAGCCGCAGGCCGATGCTGCCGGCTAGCGCCAGCGGCAAGTCACCCGGCGGGTCCAGCGCCCACGCGATGCCTTCGATACACGCTGCCGCACGGTCGAGCAGCTGCGCAGCAAAGGGATCGCTCGCCTCGTATTCGAACACAGCGCGCGCGAGTTGGGCGAATTCGAACTGGCCCGCGTGGCTGCACCACGACTGAAGTGCGGTGCGGTGGCGACCGCAGTGGCTGAATACGTGGCGCGCGAGCGGACCGGGCCGCAAGCGCCCGTCCATCGCGGCTTGCGCCTGGCGCACCGCATGCAGGCCGAGCCACGCACCGCTGCCTTCGTCGCCGACCGGAAAGCCCCAGCCGCCGACGGTGCAGCGCGAGCCGTCGGCGCGCAGAACCTCGCCGATGCTGCCGGTGCCGGCCGCGACGATGGCGCCGGGTCGACCCCGGTGCGCGCCGAGGAGCATGGTGAAGGAATCGGTTTCGGCGACGAGTGCGGCAAAGCCGGGGTTGGCGGCGATGAATTCGTCGCGCCAGGGGGGATGGCTGACGCCGGAGAGGCCAGCAGCGAGCTTGCAGTTTCGCCAATCGGGGACGGGGAGTCCCGCTTCGTCGAACGCGCGGCGGATCGCGAGCTCGATATGCCGCCAGGCTTGGGGAATGCCCTGGCCGAGGGCGGACGGACCGGATTCACCGCCGCCCAGGACCCGGCCATCGTTCCGCGCGACGACCGCCCGGGTTCCGGTGCCCCCACCGTCGATGCCGATGATGTACTCGACCATGGGAGTTGGACCACGTCCGTGCGGAGGAGTTGCGGGGGAAGCGTTTCGAAGTGCTTCCTGGATCGCTTGTGTTGCACTGGCTCTCACGGAGGCACTAAAATGCGATCAGTCCCTTCCAGCTGCGTCCCACACCAGGCAATTGGAGCCGAAATGTCGTGCAGCAGAGAGGGACTATTTCTTTGGTTTTTCCCATAGCAGCAGGCCTTTGCTGCGCAAGCCCGCCTCGACTTCGGCTCGCTTGTCGTAGACGCTCGCGATGACATTGAACCGGGCAGGATGGCGCCCCACCTGGCGATCGCGATGCACGGGAACGACGATGTTGTTTCCACCTTTCACCTCGAGGGTGACGACGACCGCAGCGAGCTCCTGGCTCGCGCTCGCATAAATCGCCCTCGGGTTTTCCACAAGCAGGGGCAGGCGCTCCAACACCCCTTTCGTCACGCCATGGTCGAAGTGCGCTTTGTCGACGACCTTTCCCGTGACGACAAGGGGAAGCTGCGAAAAGCCGCACTCGATCAAACACTCCGGTGTCCGGCTTACGACAAGCACTCGCTCATGCGACGGCCTGCCGGCCTGGCATTCTTTGAGCAGCAATTGAATGGCGACGACATAAGCGTCGTAGCTCATGGCAAGCGGTGTTGAAGCACTGGATTGGCCGGCAATAGCCGCCAGCATCGCAAGTCGCGGGTCCCACGCCAACTAGACGAAAGTCGGAAACCAGACGGTTTGGCGTACCCGCGTGACCATGAGGCAAACCGACCCGGTTGCTCGGCAAATCATGATCGAATCGAGTCGCCTCGAGCCAGCCGAACCGCCCTCGGCATCACAGAGCAAATGGAGTTCAGCTCGACCCCTGACACGCAGCTCCAATGCCAACGCACGTCTGAGGCGTGGATGACGGAAGATCGCTAGCGTGTGGCGAGCATTCGACCTTACCGTGATCCTTCACGAGAAGCTGAATGCCACGGGCACGGCGATCGCGCCGAGCGCCGCCTGCAAGCGCGCGGCGAGCGCCGGGTCTTCGGCGCCGGCGATCCGCACGTCGGCGACCGCAGCACTTCCACGCTCCTTCGCAGTGACCACGATCTCGCGGCCATCGGCCTGCGATGCGAACAACTCCTGCAACTTGATCTCGATGGCCCGCAGCCGCAGCGCCGGCTTGTAGACCTTGCCGATGGCCGTGACCGGCAGCGTGTCGATCACGACGACGCGGCGCGGAATCGCGGGGCGCTCGTAGACGCGGGGCGCGACCTCGGCCAGCAGCGCGTCGCCGGCGATCGACGCGCCCGGCTTCAACGTGACGAAGGCCATCGCCACTTCACCCGAATGCGCATCGGGCTCGGCGACCACCGCGCACATCGCGACGCCGGGATGCGCGAGGAACGCATCTTCGACGAGTTGCGGGTCGATGTTGTGCGAGCCGCGAATGATCACGTCCTTCGCGCGGCCGGTAACGTGCAGGTAGCCTTGCGCGTCGATGCGGCCGAGGTCGCCCGACACGAGCCAGCCGTCTTCGAACATGCCCGCGTTGCGCGCCGCGTCGGTGTAGCCGGGGCTCACGTGCGGGCCGCGCAGCGCGACCACGCCGTCCTCGCGGATCTTCACTTCGCTGTAGGGCATGCGCAAGCCCGCCGAGCCGGGCACGCGCGGCGCATGCAGGGGCTCGATGGAGACGAGGCCCGAGCATTCGGTCATGCCGAGGATGTTGCGCACGGGGATGCCCGTCGCCTTCTCGAATCGGTCGGCCAGTTCGGTCGGCAGTGGCGAGCCGCCGGTGTAGGCAACTTTCACGCTCGCGATGTCCGCATCGACCGGCTGGTTGCAAAGGCCCGCGAGGATGGTGGGAACGCACGCGAGCGCGCCCACCTTCTCGCGTTCGCAAAACTTCCAGTAGTTGCGCAGGAACGCCGCATCGCGCATGCCGAGCACGGTGGGCAGCACCTGCGTCGCGCCGATGGCGAGCATGGCGAGTCCGTAGACGAACGCGCCGGCCACGTGGAACAGCGGGAAGCCATTGATCTCGACCGTGTTCTCGTCGAAGCCGTAGAACATGTGCGCGAACCACGAGGTGTGCGCCTCGTTGCCGTGCGTGTGCTGCACGAGCTTGGGCGCGCCGGTGGTGCCGCCGGTGTGAAAGAGCGATGCGATGCGCTCGGGCGAGAGCCGCGGGTCGAACTGGAGTGAGTCCGGCTGCGCGGCGAGCGCCTGCTCGAACACGGCCTCGTTTGCCCGTTGGGACAGCGCCGGGGTAGGCGCACCGGGCGCCGACACCCATAGGACCTGCCGCTGCTCGATCCCCGGAATCCGCCGCACGGCACCCGCCACATCGAGCTGCGCATGCTCGCCGAACGCCACGACCACCTTGGCGTTCGCCGCATCCAGCAAGCCCGCCACGTGCTCCGGTTGCAGCATGAAGTTGATCGGGCACGCACGCCCCGCCACCTGCGCGCCCCACAGCGCGTACTGCGTCGAAGGGATGTTCGGCGCGAGGATCGCCACGCTGTCGTCCGGCCCTACGCCAAGGCTGCGGAAGAGATTCGCCGCGCGGTTCACATTCGCGAGCAACTCCGCGTACGTGATGCGCTGCGGCGCCGTGTCGAGCTCGCCGTCGGGCAGGTAGACGAAGGCGTCGCGCGCGCCGTGCAGGCGCGCCGCGCGCTCGATCAGGCCGTAGGTCGTGCGCGCGGCAATCGCCTGCTCGCAGGGCGTGCGTTCCAGCGCCTCGATGTCGGCGAGCGAGCGGAAGATCACGGCGGGTCCTTTCAGCGTCGCGGCCCGCTCACGCCAGCCCCAGCAGCCGCATCGCGTTGCCCTTGAGGATGCCGGGCATCACCTCCTCGCGGAAACCGGCCTCCTGGAAATCCTTCATCCAGCGCTCGGGGGTGATGAGCGGGTAGTCGCTGCCGAACAGCACGCGGTCTTTCAGCAGCGTGTTGGCGTACTGCACGAGCTGCTTCGGAAAATATTTCGGGCTCCAGCCCGAGAGGTCGATCCACACATTGGGCTTGTGCGTGGCCACCGACAGCGCCTCGTCCTGCCACGGGAAGCTCGGATGCGCCATCACGATCTGCATGTCGGGAAACGAGATCGCCACGTCGTCGAGGTGGATCGGGTTGCTGTACTCCAGCCGCAGCCCGCCGCCGCAGCGCATGCCCGAGCCGATGCCGCTGTGCCCGGTGTGGAAGATCGCGGGCAGCTTGTGGTGGTCGATCACCTCGTAGATCGGCCACGCCATCTTGTCGTAGGGGTGGTAGCCCTGCACCGTGGGATGGAACTTGAAACCCTTCACGCCTTCCTGCGTGATGAGCCGCTCGGCCTCGCGCGCGCCCATCTTCCCTTTGTGCGGGTCGATGCTCGCGAAGCACATCATCATGTCGCTGTTCTCGCGCGCGGCCGCGGCGATCTCCTCGTTCGGGATGCGGCGGCGCCCCAGGTTCGACTCGCTGTCGACCGTGAACATCACCAGGCCCACCTTGATCTTGCGGTAGTACTCGATGGTCTCCGCGATCGTCGGCCGCCGGTTGTTGCGGAAGTACTTGTCGGCGGCGCGGTCGTATTCCTCGCCGTAGTTGTCGAAGGGGTTCCAGCAGCTCACCTCGGCATGCGTGTGCACGTCGATGGCGATCAGGTTGGCGTGGTCCATGTCGTCTCCGCGGATCAGGGTTAGCCCGGGGCCGGGACGGCACTTCGGGGCTTGTTTTTGGTTATTCGTTATAACAATAATCACCCTGTTCCGCAAACCCGATCCATGACCTCCTCCGACCTTCAGACCGAGATTCGCGGCGCCGTCGCCATCGTGCGGCTCACCCGCGGCGCCAAGCGCAATGCGCTCTCGGACGGCCTCGTGGCCGCCATTCGCGACGCGTTCCAGAACCTGCCCGCCGACGTCCGCGCGGCCGTGATCGACGGCGAGGGCGAGCACTTCTGCGCGGGCCTCGACCTGTCCGAGCTGAAGGAGCGCGACGCGGGCGCGGGCCTGCACCATTCGCGCATGTGGCATGCCGCACTGGAACAGGTGCAGCACGGGCCGGTGCCGGTGGTCGCCGCGCTGCATGGCGCGGTGGTGGGCGGCGGGCTGGAGCTCGCGGCCTCCTGCCACATCCGCGTGGCGGACGAGACCACGTTCTACGCGCTGCCCGAAGGCTCCCGCGGCATCTTCGTCGGCGGCGGCGGCTCGGTGCGCATCCCGCGCCTCATCGGCGTCGCGCGCATGACGGACATGATGCTCACGGGCCGCGTCTACAACGCGCAGGACGGCGAGCGCGCGGGCTTCGCCCAGTACCTCGTGCCCAAGGGCGAGGCGCTCGCCAAGGCCATCGCGCTCGCCGAGCGCATCGCGCAGAACGCGCCGCTCACCAACTACGCGCTGATGCATGCGCTGCCGCGCATCGCCGACCAGCCGGCCGACCACGGCTTCCTCACCGAGTCGCTCATGGCCGCCATCGCGCAGAGCGCGCCGGAGGCGAAACAGCGCGTGCAGAATTTCCTCGAAGGACGGGCGGCGAAGGTGAGCAAGGGATGAACACGGTGCGGTATCGGCCCATGGAGTTCGGCGTTACGCGCGCCGTGCTGCGCGACGGCGCCGATGGCGTGCGCTATCTGAGCGCCGAGCAGCCGCTCGCGCCGTATGCCCGCCGCATGACGGACCGGCTGGTTCATTGGGCGGAGGCGGCGCCGGACCGCACGTTCATGGCGCAGCGCGTGAAGGGCGGCGACTGGCGTCACATGACCTATCGCGAAGCCCTCCGGCACGCCCGCGCCATCGGCCAGGCATTGATCGACTGCGGGCTGAACGCGGACCGCCCCGTCGCCATCCTCTCGGGCAACGACCTCGAGCACGCGATGCTCGCGCTGGGCTGCCTGTATGCCGGCGTGCCCTACTGCCCCGTCTCGCCGCCCTATTCGCTCATCAGCCAGGACTACGACAAGCTGCGCCACGTGCTGGCCACGCTGACGCCGGGACTCGTCTTCGCAACCGACGAAACGCTGTACGGCAAGGCCGTCGCGGCCACGGTCGGCAAGGACGTCGAGGTTCTCTACGGCAAGGACTTCGCCAAGCTCACCGGAACGTCGCCCACGCCCGCCGTCGACGCGGCGATGCAGGCCACCGGCCCCGACACGATCACCAAGTTCCTCTTCACCTCGGGCTCGACCAAGCTGCCGAAAGCGGTGATCAACACGCATGGCATGTGGTGCGCCAACCAGCAGCAGATGCGGCAGTCGATGCCGCTGCTGGCCGACGAGCCGCCGGTGCTCGTCGACTGGCTGCCGTGGAACCACACCTTCGGCGGCAACCACAACGTCGGCCTCACGATCTACAACGGCGGCACGCTCTACATCGACGACGGCAAGCCCACGCCCGCGCTGGTCGGCGAGACGCTGCGCAACCTGCGCGAGATCGCGCCCACCGTCTACTTCAACGTGCCGACCGGCTTCGAGGCCATCGCCAACGCCATGAAGACGGACGAGGCGCTGCGCCGGAACCTGCTGGCGCGCGTGCGCATGTTCTTCTACGCCGGCGCGGCGCTCGCGCAACCCGTGTGGGACGCGCTCGCGCAGGTGCAGGAGCAGGAGATCGGCGAGCGCATCGTCATGGGTACGGGCCTCGGCATGACCGAGTCCTCGCCTTTCGCGATCTACATCACCAACCCGAACGTGAAGTCGGGCTACCTGGGCCTGCCCACGCCGGGCATGGAGCTCAAGCTCGTGCCCGTCGACGGCAAGACCGAGGTCCGCTACAAGGGCCCGAACATCACGCCGGGCTACTGGCGCGGGCCGGAGGAAACGGCCGCGTGCTTCGACGAAGAGGGCTTCTTCAAGACCGGCGACGCGGTGCTCTGGATCGACGAAGCCGACATCCACCAGGGCCTGAAGTTCGACGGCCGCATCGCGGAGGATTTCAAGCTCGCGACCGGCACCTTCGTGAGCGTCGGGCCGCTGCGCTCGAAGATCATCGCCGAAGGCGCGCCCTTCGTGCAGGACGTCGTCGTCACCGGGCTGAACCTCAACGAGATCGGCGCGCTGGTCTTCGCGACGCCCGCCGTGCGCAAGCTCTCGGGGCTGCCGTCCGACGCGCCGCTGAAGGACGTGCTCGAGAGCGCGCCGGTGCAGGCGCAGTTCCAGGACCTGCTGAACCGGCTCGCGAAGACGGCCACCGGCAGTGCGAGCCGGGTCGCGCGGCTGCACCTGCTGCACGAAGCGCCCTCCATCGACCGGGGCGAGGTCACCGACAAGGGCTCCATCAACCAGCGCGCCGTGCTGAAGCACCGCGCCGCGCTCATCGACGATTTCCACGCGGGACGCCTGCCGTTCACGCTCCTACCGCAAGCCGGCAAGCCCTGAAGCGCCGCAAGCCACAACTTCCACCCAAGGAGACACAGCCCATGAAACTCGCCCGCACCCTCGTCGCAGCCGCCGCCATGCTGGCGGCCGCCACCTCGGCCCTCGCCGACATCAAGGTGGGCGTGAGCCTCTCGCTCACCGGCCCCGGCTCGGGCCTCGGCATCCCGATGCAGAACCAGCTGAAGCTGTTCCCGCAGACCATCGCGGGCGAGAAGGTCACGCTCATCATCCTCGACGACGCGTCGGACCCCGGCAAGGGCGTGAGCAACGTCCGCCGCTTCGTCACCGAGGACAAGGTCGACGTGATCCTCGGCTCCTGCCTCACGCCGGTCGCCGCCGCCATGGCGCCCGTCGCCGCGGAGAACAAGACGCTGCAGATCGCCGCCTCGCCGGTCGGCGTTCCGCCCGGCCAGGATCATTGGCTGTTCCGCCTGCCGCAGGGCAACGACGTCATGGCGTTCGCGATGGTCGAGCACATGAAGAAGCAGAACATCAAGACGATCGGCTTCCTCGGCTACACCGACGCTTACGGCGAGCTGTGGCTGAAGGCGCTGACGCCGCTGGCCGAGAAAGCCGGCATGAAGATCGTGGCAACCGAGCGCTTCGCGCGCACCGACACGAGCGTCACGCCGCAGGCGCTGAAGCTCACGTCCGCCAATCCCGACGCGATGCTCGTCGTCGCTTCGGGCTCGGGCGCCGCCATGCCGCACAAGGCCATCGTCGAGCGCGGCTACAAGGGCAAGATCTACCAGACGCACGCCGCGGCGACGCCCGACCTCGTTCGCATCGGCGGCAAGGACGTCGAAGGCTCGTTCGTCGTCTCCGGCCCGGCCGTGGTCGCCGAGCAGCTGCCCGACTCGCATCCCTCCAAGAAAGTCGCCATCGACTTCGTGACCAAGTACGAGAAGCTCGTGGGCGCAGGCCAGCGCAACCAGTTCGCCGGCCACAGCTACGACTTCGAGATCACCATGAACAGGATCGTGCCGGTCGCGATGAAGCGCGCGAAGCCGGGCACGCCGGAGTTCCGCGCGGCGCTGCGCGATGCGATGGAGACGATGGGCCGCACGGTGTTCGCGCATGGCGTGATGAACTGGACGAAGGACGACCACTGGGGCTACACCAACGAGACGGGTGTGATGCTGAAGGTGGTGGGCGGCAAGTTCGTCGCCGAGAAATAGGCCCACCCCCGAAGCGCCTGCGGCGCTTCCCCCTCGAGGGGGCGCACCCTGCGGCCCGGCGAAGCCGGTTCCGCGGTGCCCACGACAAGACACGACATACTGGAAGCTGAGTGGACTTCTCCATCGCGAGCATCCTCGCGCTCGACGGCCTCACCAACGGCGCGGTCTACGCCCTCCTGGCGCTGGCGACCGTGCTGGTGTTCGCCGTCACGCGCGTGATCTTCATCCCGCAGGGCGAGTTCGTCGCGTTCGGCGCGCTCACGCTCGCCCTGCTGCAGGCGGGCAAGGTGCCGGGCACCGTCGTGTTCCTGCTGGCGCTCGCGGCGCTTGCGGCCTTCGGCGACATCGTCGACGGCGTGCGGCACCGCAAGCCGGCCAGGCGCGTCGCGATGAACGTCGCGCGCACCCTCGCCTGGCCGGTGATCGCTTCGGCCATCGCGTTCGCCGTCGCGGGCAAGGGCTTTCCCCTCATCGTCCACGCGCTGCTCACGCTGGCGCTCGTCACGCCCTTCGGCAGCTTGATCTACCGCCTCGCCTACGAATCGCTCGCCGATGCGACCGTGCTCGTGCTGCTGATCGTCTCCGTCGGCGTGCATTTCGCGCTGGTCGGGCTGGGCCTGTTCTTCTTCGGCGCCGAGGGCTTCCGCAATCCCAGCTTCTGGGAGCAGCGGTTCTCCGCCGGGCCGCTCACGCTGAGCGGGCAGACGCTGATCATCTTCATCGCCTCCGTCGCGCTGATCGTCGCGCTGTGGCTGTACTTCGAGCGGACGCTGCAGGGCAAGGCGCTGCGCGCGACGGCCGTCAACCGCGCGGGCGCGCGCCTGATGGGCATCTCGTCGTCCGGCGCCGGACGTCTCGCCTTCACCATGGCGGCCTTCATCGGCGCGCTGTCCGGCCTGCTGATCGGGCCCACCACGACGATCTTCTACGACAGCGGCTTCCTGATCGGGCTGAAGGGCTTCGTGGCCGCCGTGTTCGCGGGGCTCTCCGGTTATCCGCTGGCGCTCGTGGGCGCGCTGGCCGTCGGGCTGCTGGAGAGCTTCGGCTCCTACTGGGCCAGCGCCTTCAAGGAGGTGATCGTGTTCTCCTCGATCCTGCCCGTGCTGCTGTGGCGGTCGCTGCGCGATCCGCACACCGAAGAACACTGACCATGCGATCGATCCGCCGCTTCGGCTTTCCGCTCTTCGCGTTGCTCATGCTCGTCCTGCCGGCGCTGCCCGTGCCGGATTTCTGGATCGCGCAGAGCAACTACATCGGCCTCTATGCACTCGTCGCGCTGGGGCTCGTGCTGCTCACGGGCGTGGCGGGCCTGACCTCCTTCGGCCAGGCCGCCTTCGTCGGCGTCGGCGCCTATACCGCCGCCTTCCTCACCGTGAAGATGGCGTCGTCGCCCTGGCTCGCGCTCGCCATCGGCATCGCGCTTGCGGTCGTTGCCGCGCTGGCACTCGGCGCGATCACGCTGCGCATGTCCGGCCACTACCTGCCGCTCGCCACCATCGCCTGGGGGCTCGCGCTCAACTACACCATGGCCAACATGGAATGGCTGGGCAAGTACGACGGCATCCTCGGCATTCCCACCCTGAAAATCTTCGGCATCGATCTCGGCACCGGTCGCGGACTGCACGTGCTGATCTGGATGTTCGCGCTGCTCGCGGCGTGGGCGTCGCTCAACCTCCTCGATTCGCGGCCGGGCCGCGCGATCCGCGCGATCAAGAACGGCGCGACGATGGCCGAGGCGATGGGCGTCTCGACCTTCCGCTACAAGCTCGTCGTCTTCGTGAGCGCCGCGGTGCTCGCATCCATCGCCGGCTGGCTGTTCGCGTTCTTCCAGCGCACGGTGAGCCCCTCGCCGTTTTCCATCGGGAAGGGAATCGAGTACCTTTTCATGGCCGTGCTCGGCGGCGTGTCGCACGTGTGGGGCGCGTTTCTCGGCGCGGCGGTGGTCAAGATCACCGAGGACCAGTTGCAGGTGCTGCTGCCGAAGCTGATCGGCACCAGCGGCAATTTCGAGACCATCGTGTTCGGCATCGTGCTCGTCGTCGTGCTGAAGTACGCGCCCGACGGCCTGTGGACCTTCATCGGCCGCAAGCTGCCGCGCACGAACCGCGTGCGCGACTGGACGGACGCCCCACCGCTGCCCGCGCGCGAGAAGCCGCGCCATGGCGAGCCGCTGCTGCAGGTCGACGCGGTGCGCAAGACGTTCGGCGGGCTGGTGGCCGTCAACGACGTGAGCTTCGAGGTCCGCGCGGGCGACATCGTGGGCCTCATCGGACCCAATGGCGCGGGCAAGTCGACCACCTTCAACCTCGTCACGGGGGTGCTGTCGCTCACCGCGGGCCGCGTGCGCTGGCAGGGCGAGCAGATCGCGGGCAAGCCCTCGCGCGCCATCGCGCGGCTCGGCATCTCGCGGACCTTCCAGCACGTGAAGATGATCCCCGAGATGACGGTGCTCGAGAACGTCGCGCTCGGCGGCTACCTGCGCGGACGCTCGGGCATCGCGCGCGCGATGCTGCGCCTGGACCGCGAGGAGGAAAAGCGCCTGTTCGCCGAGGCCGAGCGCCAGCTCGCGCGCATCGGCATGGCCGATCGCATGGACGAACTCGCGGGCAACCTCGCGCTCGGACCGCAGCGCCTGATGGAAATCGCGCGCGCGCTGTGTACGGACCCCGCGCTGCTGCTGCTCGACGAGCCCGCGGCGGGCCTGCGCCACAAGGAGAAGCAGGCGCTCGCCGACGTGCTGCGGCAGCTCAAGCGGGAGGGCATGAGCCTGTTGCTCGTCGAGCACGACATGGAGTTCGTGATGGGCCTCGTCGACCGCATCGTGGTCATGGAGTTCGGCACGAAGCTGATGGAGGGCACGCCCGCCGACGTGCAGGCGAGCCCCGCGGTGCGCGCCGCCTATCTCGGAACGGAGCACTGAACATGCTGCTGTCCGTCCACGACCTCCATGCGGGCTATGGCCGCGCCGAGGTGCTCTCCGGCCTGAATCTCGAGCTGCCCGCGGGCCAGGTCGTCACCGTGATCGGCCCCAACGGCGCGGGCAAGTCCACGACGCTCAATGCGCTCATGGGCCTGTTGCCGTTTCGCGGGCGCGTGATGTTCGACGGCGTCGACCTCGCCGACAGCACGCTCGAAGAGCGCGTGATGCTCGGCCTGGCCCTCGTGCCCGAGAAGCGCGAGCTGTTCGGCACGATGCCGGTCGAGGACAACCTGATTCTGGGAGGCTGGCGCGCACGCAAGCTGCGCATGGCCGACTGGCGCGCGCAGATCGACCACGTGTACGAACTCTTTCCCCGCCTGAAGGAGCGCCGCGCGCAACTGGCCGGCACCTTGTCCGGCGGCGAGCGGCAGATGCTCGCGGTCGGCCGTGCATTGATGTCGCGGCCCAAGCTGCTGATGCTCGACGAGCCGAGCCTGGGGCTCGCGCCCCTCGTGGTGAAGGAAGTCTTCCAGATCATCGACCGGCTGCGCGCGCAGGGCGTCTCGATCCTGCTCGTCGAGCAGAACGCCCGCGCCGCCCTCGAAGTCGCCGACTACGCCTACGTGCTCGAGACCGGCGAGATCGGCCTGCACGGCCCCGCGCGCGAACTCGCGGGCGATCCGCGCGTGATCGAGACCTACCTTGGCGCATCGCGCGTCGCGTCGTCCAGCGCCGCCACGCGGCAGGAGTCCCCCCTTTGAACCGTTCGCTTCGCTCGCGCCGTTTCCCCGCAGCGGCCGCGGCCGCTGCACTGGCCGCCACGCTCCTCGCGTCCTGCGCCAGCATCCCCGGCGCAGCGCCGCGGCCCCTTGCCGCCGCCACGCCCGCGACGCTGCGCTCTTGCGAGGCGCTCGCAGGCACGTTCGCATTCGGCGAGACGGCCATCGAGTCGGCCACGCCCGTCGCCGCCGGCGCAACGATGCAGGGCAACGCGCCCATCGCCGCGCACTGCCTCGTCAAGGGCGCGATGCACAAGCGCAAGGGCAGCGATGGGCGCGACTACGCCATCGCGTTCGAGATGCGCCTGCCGCAGGCCTGGAACGGCCGCTTCTTCTACCAGGGCAACGGCGGTCTCGACGGCGCGGTGCAGCCCGCGCGCGGCGCGCTGGGCGGCGGCCCGCTCACGGGCGCACTCGCGCAGGGATTCGCGGTCATCAGTTCCGACGCCGGCCACACGGGCGCCCAGACGCCGTACTTCGGCATGGAGCCGCAGTCGCGACTCGATTACGGCTGGCAGGCCGTGGCGAAGCTCACCCCGATGGCCAAGGCGCTGATCGCGAGTGCGTACGGCAAGGGCCCCGACCGCTCGTACATCGGCGGCTGCTCCAATGGCGGACGCCATGCGATGGTCGCCGCCGCGCGCGTCGGCGCCGAATACGACGGCTACCTGGTCGGCGCGCCCGGCTATCGCCTGCCCTACGCGGCGCTGGCGCAGATCTGGAACGGCGCGCAGTTGCGCCGCCTCGCGACGCCGGGCGCGACGGTCGCGCATCCGCAGAATCCGAACGCGACGATTCCCGACCTCGCGAGCGGCTTCACCGCGCAGGAGCGGCGGACCGTGGCGCGCGCCGTGCTCGACAAGTGCGACGCGCTCGACGGCGCGCGCGACGGCCTCGTGCAGGCCACGCAGGCGTGCCAGGCGGCATTCGACCTGAAGCGCGACGTGCCCACCTGCACCGGCGCGCGCAACGGCAGCTGCCTCACGCCGCTGCAGAAGGACGCGATCGCCTCCGTCTACGAAGGCGCGCGCCGGTCGCAGGGACAGCCGATCTACGCGCCGTTCCCGTGGGATCCGGGCATCGTCGGCGCCAACTGGGCAACGTGGCGGTTCACGAACCCGATCACGCTCGATCCGCTCTCCGTCGGCATCGTCTTCAGCGTGCCGCCCTCGCCCGTCACGCCGTTCACCGAGGACATCGACGCGCGCTGGCAACGCCTGCATGCCACCGACGCCACGTACCGCGAATCGGGCGCTTCGCTCATGATGCCGCCCAGCCAGGACGATCCGCGCAACATGGCCCCGCTCGCCGCGCGCGGCGCGAAGATGGTGATCTATCACGGCGTGAGCGATGCGGTGTTTTCCGCCGAGGACACCCGGCAGTGGATGCTGCGCCTCGACCGTGCGCTCGACGGCCGCGCCGACGGCTTCGCCCGCTATTTCCCCGTGCCCGGCATGAACCATTGCAGCGGGGGGCCGGCCACCGACGCCTTCGACCTGCTGGCGCCGCTCGTTCGCTGGGTCGAAGGCGGCGTCGCGCCGCAGGCGGTCACGGCGTCCGCACGCGGCCCGGCGCACGGCGGCGGCGCGAATGCCGAACTCCCCGCCGACTGGTCCCCAACGCGCACGCGACCGCTTTGCGCCCATCCGACCGTCGCACGCTACAACGGAAGCGGCAACGTCGAAGACGCCGCGAACTTCAGTTGCCGGTGAACGCTTCCCCGACACCGACGCGATCGACGCGATCCACGCGATCGGCCCCATCGGCCTCGTCGGCGCAGGCGCAGCCGGCCGTCGAGCAGGTCGACACCACCTTCCTCGAAAGCCTGCTCGGCTACAACGCGCGGCGCGCGTCGCTCGCGGTGATCTCGGTGTTCCTGGAGCGCATGGCGCCGTATGGCCTGCGGCCGGTCGATTTTTCCGTGCTCTCGCTCGTCGCGCACAACCCCGGCATCACCTCGCGGCAGTTGTGCGGCAGCCTCGCGTTGCTGCCGCCCAATGTGGTCGGCCTCCTCAATACGCTGGAGAAGCGCGACCTCATCGCACGCCAGCCGCATCCGCGCGACCGCCGCGCGATGGGCCTGCACCTCACGACGGCCGGGCAGAAGCTGATGCGCGATGCCGAACGCACGGCCGCGCAGCTCGAGGCCGAAGTCGCCGCCAAGCTCACCCCCGCCGAACTGCGCACGCTGCTCAAGCTGCTGAAAAAGGTCTACGCGTAGTCGTTTCGCACGCCTGCGTCCGGCGAATCGAGGGCGTGCCGCCAACCTTCGATGCTATTGTTTGTGTAGCACGGCTCGCGTACACTCGCTTCCCCGCCCGCCCCCTCACGCATGAGCACCCGCGACACCGCCGCCATCAGCCAGTTGCTGGAACTGCTGGAGGCGCGCTACGCGATGCGCGTGCTGTGGGCCCTGAAGGACGGCCATGCGCAGACCTTCCGGCTGCTGCAGGACAGCGTGGGCGGCATCACGCCCAACACGCTGAACACTCGTATCAAGGACCTGCGCGAAGCGGGCCTCGTGCAGCACAACGGCGAAGGCTACGCGGTCACGTCGAGCGGGCAGGACCTGCTGCGGCGCATGAACGAGATGAACGCATTCGCCGTGCGCTGGGCCGCGGGCCGGTCGCGCCGCAGGCCGCCCGCGGGCCCTTGAACGCCGCCGCGTCGCTACACTGGGCGGCTCGAAAAGAAGTTCGCAGAAAGAAGACCGACCCATGACCACCACCCCCTCCGGCCTGCAGTACGAAGACGAAGCCGTCGGCAGCGGCCCCGAAGCGAAGTCCGGCCAGTCCGTTCGCGTGCATTACACCGGCTGGCTCTACGACAAGGGCGTGCAGGGCAAGAAGTTCGATTCCAGCCGCGACCGCAACGACCCCTTCGAGTTCTCGCTCGGCGCCGGCATGGTGATCCGCGGCTGGGACGAAGGCGTGGCCGGCATGAAGGTCGGCGGCAAGCGCACGCTGATCATTCCGCCGGAACTCGGCTATGGCGCGCGCGGCGCGGGCGGCGTGATTCCGCCGAACGCGACGCTGAAGTTCGACGTCGAGCTGCTGGGCGCGCGCTGATTTCCGCTCCCCTCTACCGCTCGCGGGAGAGGGAGCCGGATCCCCGGCGCGCGGTGACCTCGATCTCGATGCGCATCCGCGGATCGGCCAGGCCCGCCGAGATCATCATCGCGGCCGGCCGCACCTCGCCGAAGTACTTCCTCAGCACCGGCCAGGTGGCCGGGAATTCCTCGGCCTTCGGCACCACGTAGGTCACGCGCACCACGTCGCGCAGGGACGAATCAGCCTGCGCGAGCGCGGCCTCGATGTTCTTCAGGCATTGCTCGGCCTGCTCGACGATGCCCTCGGGGATCGTCATGGCCGCGTAGTCGAAGCCGGTCGTGCCCGACACGAAGATCCAGTCGCCATCGACCACCGCCCGGGAATAGCCGATGTCCGCCTCGAAGGTCGATCCGCTGCCGATGAGTCGCCGTACCATCCCCAGACTTTAATCTGTGCGGGATTTCCGTTTGCCCGTGGCTTGAAAAGGGCTTTTGAGCCCCAAGCTGTCCGCCGTCGTCAGTGCAACCACCCGAAAAAATGGCCGAGAACAACCTCCCGACCGATCAGGACCCCTCCCCCCCCGAATCCGGCGCGGAGAACGCGCCGCCCCAGTCCGCCGGCCCCGAGCCGCTGGCCGCCGCCCTGGCCGAGCTCGCGGAGCTCAAGGCGAAGAACCAGGAGCTCGCCGACCAGCACCTGCGCTCGCAGGCCGACATGCAGAACACCCGCCGCCGTGCCGACGAGGAAGTCGCCAAGGCGCGCAAGTTCGCGGTCGAGGCCTTCGCCGAGAGCCTGCTGCCCGTGTGCGACAGCCTCGAGGCCGGCCTTGCGATTCCCGACGCCACGCCCGAGGTGATCCGCGAGGGCGCCGAGGCCACGCTGCGCCAGCTCAAGAGCGCGCTCGAACGCAACAAGGTCGTCGAGATCAACCCCGCCGCCGCCGCGAAGTTCGATCCGCACCAGCACCAGGCGATTTCCGTGGTGCCCGCCGATCAGGAGCCGAACACGGTCGTCAGCGTGCTGCAGAAGGGCTACCTGATCGCCGAGCGCGTTCTGCGCCCTGCCCTGGTGACCGTCGCCGCCGCGAAGTGACGCGCCGCGCCGCTTGAAATCCCGACCAGTTATCCACAAGTAACCAACAACATTCGCACGGCCTGCCGCACAGGCCATCCACAGGAGAAAGAGACATGGCAAAGATCATCGGCATCGACCTCGGCACGACCAATTCGTGCGTGGCGATCATGGAAGGCAACAACGTCAAGGTGATCGAGAACAGCGAGGGCGGACGCACCACGCCTTCGATCGTCGCCTACCAGGAAGACGGCGAAATCCTCACCGGCGCCTCCGCGAAGCGCCAGGCCGTCACCAACCCGCGCCACACCTTCTACGCCATCAAGCGCCTGATCGGCCGCAAGTTCACCGAGAAGGAAGTGCAGAAGGACATCGAGCTGATGCCCTACAAGATCGTCGCCGCCGACAACGGCGACGCGTGGGTGGACGAGCGCGGCAAGAAGCTCGCGCCGCCGCAGGTGAGCGCCGAGGTGCTGCGCAAGATGAAGAAGACCGCCGAGGACTACCTCGGCGAGCCGGTGACCGAAGCGGTCATCACGGTGCCCGCGTACTTCAACGACAGCCAGCGCCAGGCGACCAAGGATGCCGGCCGCATCGCCGGCCTGGAAGTCAAGCGGATCATCAACGAGCCGACGGCGGCCGCGCTCGCCTTCGGCCTCGACAAGCACGCCAAGGGCGACCGCAAGATCGCGGTGTACGACCTCGGCGGCGGCACGTTCGACATCTCGATCATCGAGATCGCCGACGTCGACGGCGAGAAGCAGTTCGAGGTGCTCTCCACCAACGGCGACACCTTCCTGGGCGGCGAGGACTTCGACCAGCGCATCATCGACCACATCGTCACCGAGTTCAAGAAGGAGCAGGGCGTCGACCTCACGAAGGACGTGCTCGCGCTGCAGCGCCTGAAGGAAGCGGCCGAGAAGGCCAAGATCGAGCTGTCCAACAGCACGCAGACCGACATCAACCTGCCCTACGTCACCGCGGACGCGAGCGGGCCGAAGCACCTGAACATCAAGCTCACGCGCGCCAAGCTCGAGTCGCTGGTCGACGACCTCGTCGCTCGCACCATCGAGCCGTGCAAGACCGCGATCAAGGACGCGGGCGTGTCGGTCTCCGACATCCAGGACGTGATCCTGGTGGGCGGCATGACGCGCATGCCGAAGGTGCAGGACAAGGTCAAGGAATTCTTCGGCAAGGAGCCGCGCAAGGACGTCAACCCCGACGAGGCGGTGGCCGTCGGCGCCGCGATCCAGGGGCAGGTGCTCGCGGGCGACCGCAAGGACGTGCTGCTGCTCGACGTCACCCCGCTGTCGCTCGGCATCGAGACGCTCGGCGGCGTGATGACGAAGATGATCAAGAAGAACACGACCATCCCGACGAAGTTCGCGCAGACCTTCTCGACGGCCGACGACAACCAGCCGGCCGTGACGATCAAGGTCTACCAGGGCGAGCGCGAGATGGCGACGGGCAACAAGATGCTCGGCGAGTTCAACCTCGAAGGCATTCCGCCCGCGCCGCGCGGCCTGCCGCAGATCGAGGTGAGCTTCGACATCGACGCGAACGGCATCCTGCACGTGGGCGCCAAGGACAAGGCGACGGGCAAGGAGAACAAGATCACCATCAAGGCGAACTCGGGCATCTCCGAGGCCGAGATCGAGAAGATGGTGAAGGACGCCGAGATGAACGCGGCCGACGACAAGAAGAAGCTCGAACTCGTGCAGGCGCGCAACCAGGGCGAGGCGACGGTGCATACCGTGCGCAAGAGCCTGACCGAGTACGGCGACAAGCTCGACGCCGGCGAGAAAGAGAAGATCGAGGCCGCGCTGAAGGATGCCGAAGAGTCGCTCAAGTCCGAGGACAAGGATGCGATCGAGGCCAAGACCACGGCGCTCATGACCGCGAGCCAGAAGCTCGGCGAGAAGATGTACGCCGACATGCAGGCGCAGCAGGGCGCGGCGGGCGCCGATGGCGGCGCCGCCGGCGGCATGGGCGGCGCGCCGGGCGGCGACGCGGGTGGCGCTTCCCGACCGGCCGACGACAATGTCGTCGACGCCGAAGTCAAGGAAGTGAAGAAGGGCTGATTCAACAAGCGAACGAGTGGGCGGGTCATCCGCCCACTTCCACCTCATGGCCACCAAAAGAGACTTTTACGAAATCCTCGGCGTTCCCAAGAACGCCAACGAGGACGAGATCAAGAAGGCTTATCGCAAGCTCGCGATGAAGTACCACCCTGACCGCAATCAGGGGGAGTCGGCCAAGGACGCCGAGGCGCACTTCAAGGAAGCGAAGGAAGCGTACGAAATGCTTTCGGACGCCGAGAAGCGCGCGGCCTACGACCAGCACGGCCATGCGGGGGTCGACCCCAACATGCGCGGCGGCCCGGGCGCGGAAGGCTTCGGCGGCTTCGCCGAGGCCTTCGGCGACATCTTCGGCGACATCTTCGGCCAGGCGCGCGGCGGCGCGGGCGGCCGCGCCGGCGGCCGGCAGGTCTATCGCGGCAGCGATCTCAGCTACGCCATGGAGGTGAGCCTCGAAGAGGCCGCCAAGGGCAAGGACGCGCAGATCCGCATCCCGTCCTGGGACCCGTGCGACACGTGCAGCGGCAGCGGCGCGAAGCCGGGCACGCAGGCGCAGACCTGCAAGACCTGCAACGGCCAGGGCGTCGTGCAGATGCGCCAGGGCTTCTTCAGCGTGCAGCAGACCTGCCCGCACTGCCGCGGCAGCGGCAAGATCATTCCCGAGCCCTGCCCCACCTGCCATGGGCAGGGCAAGGTGAAGAAGCAGAAGACGCTGGAAGTGAAGATCCCCGCGGGCATCGACGACGGCATGCGCATCCGCAGCGCCGGCAACGGCGAGCCGGGCACGAACGGCGGGCCGCCGGGCGACCTCTACATCGAGATCCGGCTGAAGAAGCACGGAATCTTCGAGCGCGACGGCGACGACCTGCATTGCGTGGTGCCCGTGAGCATCGCCCGCGCATCGCTCGGCGGCGAGATCGAGGTGCCCACGCTCGACGGCAAGGCCGCCATCGACATCCCCGAGGGCACGCAGGCCGGCAAGCAGTTCCGCCTGCGCGGCAAGGGCATCAAGGGCGTGCGCTCGAGCTACCCCGGCGACCTGTACTGCCACATCGCGGTGGAGACGCCGGTGAAGCTGACCGAGCACCAGCGCAAGCTGCTGCGCGAGTTCGAGGAGTCGCTGCGCAAGGGCGGCTCCAAGCATTCGCCGCAAGAGGAGACCTGGGCCGACAAGCTGAAGGGCTTCTTCAGCGCGTAGCGTTCGCAGCGCTCGTAGCGCCCCGCAACCTTTCGTACGAACCCGGCCGCGCGCCGGGTTTTTTTTCACGTCAGCCGCTCTCCTACAGCACGCACCGGGCACGGCCTACGCGTGCTTTTCGTTGCGATTTTTACGCTCGTTCCATTCCGCAAGTTCAGCGGGGAGGATGAGATGAGTCAGCAGTTCCAGCCCAGAAAAGTCGCGCTGGCCGTGAGTGCCGCGCTGGCCTTGGGCTGGCAGGTGCCGGGCCACGCGCAGCCCGCCGGCGCCACCGTGGTTCACGGCTCGGCCGTCCTGACCCGCCAGGGCAACAACCTCACGGTCACCACGCAAAACGGTCCCGGGTCCGCGCATTCGGCCATCGACTGGCGCAGCTTCTCGGTGCCATCCGGAAGCACCACGCGATTCGAACAGCCCAACGCGCTCAGTACCTCCATCAATCGCGTCACCGGCGGCGATCCGTCGCGCATCTTCGGCACGCTCTCGTCCAACGGCCGGCTCGTGCTGGTCAATCCCGCCGGCATCGCCGTCGGCGCCGGGGCGGTGGTCGACACCGCGGGCTTCACAGCCTCCGCGCTGCGCATGAGCGATGCGGACCTGCGCTTGGGCCGGCTGCGCTTCGGCGACGCCGACGCGGCGGCCGGCGGCATTCGCGTGGACGGCAGCATCGTGTCGCGGCACGGCGACGTCGTGCTGATCGCCGCCGAAGTCGAGACCGGCGCGGCGTCGGTCGTGCGTTCGGAACGAGGCGACGTCTCCATCGTCGCGGGCCGCAAGGTCGAACTCACGGGCCGCGGCATCGAGGGAATCCGCCTGGAAATCCAGGCGCCGGACGATCGCGCGCTGCACATGGGCTCGCTGCAAGGCGACGCGGTGAGCGTGTTCGCGGGGCAGTTGCGCCACAGCGGGGCGATCCGCGCGCAGGGCATCGCAACCGAAAGCGGGCGCATCGTCCTGCGCGCGAGCGCCGCCGCTCGCATCGAGGGCGACACGCAGGCAGCGGGCGGTTCGATCCACGTCGCGGCGCCCTCGGTCCAGGTCGGCACGGGCGCGCGCATCGACGTATCGTCGGAAACCGGCGGTGGAGAAATTCTCGTGGGCGGCGGCTGGCAAGGCCGCGACGGCCGCATCGCGAATGCCGCGACGAGCGAGGTGGAAAGCGGCGCGCGGCTCATCGCGAACGCCACGCGCGAAGGCGACGGCGGCACCGTCGTCGTTTGGGCCGACGGCACGACGCGCTTCACCGGCGCGATCGAGGCGCGCGGCGCGGGCCAGGGCCGCGGCGGCAACGCCGAAGTGTCCGGCAAACAGGATCTCGTCTTCCGCGGCCAGGCCGACCTCGGCTCGGCCATCGGGCGACTCGGCCAGCTGCTGCTCGACCCGGCGGTGATCGTCATCCAGGGCGGCATCGGCGACGGCAGCGACGGCAACAGTTCGGCGACCAACTTGAACGTGTCCGGCAACTCGCCGGGCGTGGTGAAGGCGAACGACTCGCCCTCCACATTCACCGTGCGTGAGAGCGAACTCGAAGGCGTCAACGCCAACATCACGCTGAGCGCAACGAACGCCATCCAGGTGAGCGGGACCTTCATCGACGGCGACATCCTCGTGCGCGACAACCGAAACATCAAGCTGGAAGTCACGGGCTCCGGCGCCGGCGGCATCGACCTGCGAGGCGTCCACCTTCGCACGCAGGGGTCGGGGTCGGTCGATCTCCAGACCTCGGCGGCCCGCCAGCCCATCGACGTGGGACAGATCACGACCGGCGGCGGCAAGATTTCGCTCGACGCGCACGACTCCGCGGTGACGATCCACGGCGGCCTCGACTCGGCCGGCGGCGACCTGAAGCTGCACGGCGACACGATGCGCAACGCGGGCGTCGTTTCGCTCGCGGGCTCCAAGGTCGACGCGAAACACGGCGGCCTGGAAAACCTGGCGTCGGGCGTGATCCAGGGCACGGGCGAAATCGACGTGGGCAGCCGGCTGCTGCTGAATCGCGGCACGCTGAGGCCCGCGGGGACCGGTGCCACCGGCGAACTCAAGGTCAAGGGCGACGTCACGCTGGCGTCGACTTCGGTCCTCGATGTGGAAGTGCGGCGCTCCGGTCAGACGGACCTGCTGAAGATCGACGGCGGCCACCTCACCGTGGGCGGCACGTTGCGCGCGGCGCCCATCGGCACCGCGCCCACGCCCACCCAGGAATTCGTGATCGCCGACGCGGGCAGCCGCAACGGAACCTTCTCCGCGATCGATGCGCCAGATCTTCCGGGCTTCGGCGCGACGTATTCACCCCAGAAGGTGAACCTGGAGCGGACGTCGTCGGCTCCGGCGCCCACGAGCGCACCGACGCCGGCTCCCACGCCTGCACCGACGCCTGCACCGACGCCTGCTCCGACGCCCGCTCCAACTCCTGCGCCGACACCAGCTCCGACTCCAGCGCCGACGCCAGCACCTACGCCTGCGCCCACACCCGCGCCGACGCCCGCTCCGACGCCTGCGCCGACGCCCGCGCCGACGCCTGCTCCGACACCTGCGCCGACACCTGCGCCGACGCCTGCTCCGACGCCTGCTCCGACGCCTGCTCCGACGCCTGCTCCGACGCCTGCTCCGACTCCTGCTCCGACTCCTGCGCCAACGCCCGCGCCGACGCCTGCTCCGACTCCTGCGCCTACGCCCGCTCCGACGCCTGCGCCGACGCCCGCGCCG
>NZ_JBFWNP010000028.1:0-67456 GCF_050250995.1 Ramlibacter sp. | reverse complement strand
TATTACTCACCCGTTCGCCACTCGCCACCAGGGTTGCCCCCGTGCTGCCGTTCGACTTGCATGTGTAAAGCATTCCGCCAGCGTTCAATCTGAGCCAGGATCAAACTCTACAGTTCGATCTTGATTTTTGCTCATAGGAATCGAAGTGAACTTCACTTCTTTTCGTAGAGCGTTTGATTTGTTCCGAAGAACTTGGCAGTTGCCATCAAACGCCCACGCTTATCGGCTGTATATTTTTAACGAACCTGCTTGCATCGATCGAAGCTTTTGCTTCTTTCTTTGCTGCTTTCGCTGCGATCAGCGAAGCCTTGAATTATCGCAGTTTTCAGAATGACCCGTCAACCGCTGGGGTTTCTACCGATTTGCTGCTCATCACTTTCGTGCTTCGCCGCGTTTTCAGCAGAGCCTCGAATTCTATACCGTTTCTTTCGTCCCGGTCAACTCGAAGCAGATTTTTTTGCTTCCCGCCGATCTTGCTGCGAATCGAGAAGCATTTGCTTCGTGTCTCGCGGCGTTCTCAGCAGAGCCTTGAATTCTATACCGGGTTTTTCTCCCCAGTCAACTCAAGGTTTTTAGCTTCAAAACCTTTTTCACCCCCTCCGCCTTTGCTGCAGTGCGAATCGTTTTCGGCGATTTGCCTTGCTCTCATCAGCGGAGCCCGCGACTATAGCACGAGATTTTTGGCGACTGCAATGCAGAGCGAAAAATTCAGCCTTCAAGCGGGAGCGTCCTGCGCCGCTGCCCGGTGAGTGCGAACAATGCATTCGCAATTGCCGGCGCGACCGGGGGAACGCCGGGCTCCCCCACGCCGCCGGGAGTTCGCTCGCTCTTGACGATCCAGGTTTCTACTTGCGGCGCCGCAGCCAATCTGAGGAGCGGCGTCGTAGGGAAGTTCCCCTGAATGACCCGTCCTCCTTCGATGTCGATTCGGCCATGGAGGGCTGCAGACGCACCGAACACCACCGAGCTCTCCATCTGCTGGGCGACGATGGCAGGATTGACGACGGTCCCGCAGTCGATCGCGCAGGTGACGCGATGCACTCGCACTCGCCCTCCGCTCAGTGAAAGCTCCACGACCTCGGCCACCACGGATCCGAACGACTCGTGGAGCGCGATGCCGTGCGCTCTTCCCGCCGGTAGTGGCGTACCCCAACGCGCCTTCTCCGCCGCCAATGACAGCACAGCCAGATGACGAGGCGCATCGCGTAACAGTCGGCGTCTCATCTCTACGGGGTCGAGGCCCGTCCGGTGTGCCACTTCATCGACGAAGCACTCCGAAAAGAAGGCGTTGTGCGAGTGCCCCACCGAGCGCCAGAACCCGACCGGCACATCCATCCGGGTCGCCACGTGAGCAATGCGTTGATGAGCGAACGCATAGGGCAAGTCGAACAGGCCCTCGGACGCGGTCTTGTCGGGCAGGTCCACCGGCCCAGCGAATCGAGGGAGGGCGCGCTCGAACCAGCGCGGCGAAATGGCGTCGCCCGCCGAACGGATCGACAGTGCGGTGGGTTCGGATTCCCGGTCGAACCACGCGGAAAGGGCCGCTACCTGCATGGGTCGGAAGAAGTCGTGCCTCGTATCTTCCTCGCGGGGCCACAGCAACTGAACGGGTGCGCCGCCGCAGTCCATGGCCACGCGCACGGCATAGGCCGCATAGTCGACCTCCAGCCGCCGGCCGAAGCCACCGCCGAGCAGCGTGACATGCACGTTCACCCTCGAACTCGGCACGCCGGCAACACGGGCAGCGGCGTCGCGGCACATCTGCGGCACCTGCGTCGGCAACCAGAGGTCCACCACGCCATCGCGTACGCGGGCCGTGGCGTTCATTGGCTCCAGAGTGAGGTGCGCCAGGTAAGGCGCCGCATAGGTCGCATCGATGTTGCTTGCAGCAACGGTCCGTGCCTGCTCGATGTTGCCGCGCTCGTGGAAGGTGTAGCCATCCCTTTCCAACAAGGCCTGCCGCAGCATCGCTTCAATCTTCCGGGAATCGCGCGTGTCTCCCGTCCCGGGCCGCCATTCCACCTCCACGGCTTGCGCGGCGCGCATTGCATGCCACGAGGTACGCGCGACCACGGCGAATCCGGGCGCCGAGCCGGCATAGGCACGCAGCATGACGAGCCGCTCCACACCCGGCATCGCGAGCGCCGCCCCAGCATCGACCCGGCCCGTCGCGCCGCCGAGGATGGGACACAGGCGGATGGCGGCGAACCTCATGCCGGGCAGACGGACGTCGATTCCGTAGGTTGCGCGGCCGTTCACCTTGTCAGGCACATCGAGCCGCGGCGCGGCATGCCCGATCAGCCTCCAGTTCTCGCGAGCCTTGAGCGAAACCTTGCCCGGCGGCGTCGCCGCGGCAAATCGTGCAAGCGCGCCGTAGCCGATCGACCTGCCCGACGGATGCGACACGACGCCGTCGACGACGGCGAGATCGGCGACCGGCAGTCGCCACTGCAGCGATGCCGCGCCAAGAAGCGAAGCGCGAGCGGTCGCCGCGGCCGCGCGCACGACGTCCCAGGCATCGGCGACGCTCGAGGATCCTCCCGTCGCGTTGATCCCAAGTTCACGCCCCACCTTGCCTACGATCCAGCGCGCCGCCTTCGCGCGCCCGAACCCGTCTTCGCGCTCTTCGTCCTGCGGGTGCAGCGGCAGGTTGCCGAAGAGCATCGCCACGTTGCCGTAGATGGCGTCGGCTCCCGCCTGTTCGATGCGCACTCGGGCGAGCGGCACGTCGAGTTCCTCGGCCGCGAGCATCGGAAGCGCCGTATGCACACCCTGGCCCATCTCGCTGCGCGGCATGGCAAGCACCACGGCGCCGTCGTAGGCGATCTTGATCCAGCCATTGAGTGCGACGTGCCCCTCTTCGGGCAACATCAGTGCACCTGCGCCAAGCCGGGAGCGCGCAGGGATGAAGCCCCAGCCGACCACCAGCGCACCCGTCGCTGCCGCCGAACCCAGGAGCCACGCGCGCCGTTTCAACTTCTGGACCCGGCCGCGCGCTTGATCGCGAGGCGTACGCGCTGGTATGTCCCGCAGCGACAGAGATTCGTGATCGACGCGTCGATGTCGGCATCGGTCGGCCGCGGCTTTCGCTCCAGCAGGGAGGCGGCCGCCATCAGCATCCCGCTCTGGCAATAGCCACACTGCGGCACCTGTTCCGCGATCCACGCCGACTGCAGGGGGTGCGGTTTCGCCGCCGTCCCGAGGCCCTCGATCGTCTGGATCGGCTTGCCCGCGACGCTTGCCGCCCCAGTGACGCAGGACCGCACCGCCTGCCCCGCCACGCGCACCGTACATGCGCCGCAGTCCCCGATGCCGCAGCCGTACTTCGTGCCCGTCAGGCCCAGGACGTCGCGCAGCACCCAGAGCAGAGGCATGTCCGGTTCGACGTCGGCCTGCATTACGCGGCCGTTGATCTGCAGCTCCATGCGAACCCTCCTCGAGCGGGACACTATAGCCAGCACGCCATCACGGGGATAGGGGGGCGAGCCGGCCCAGCGGCGCTCGCACGATAATCGCCGCTCCCCATGGCACTCATCACCCTCTCCGCCGCGCAGCTCGCGTTCGGCCACGTCGCCCTCCTGGACCATGCCGACTTCGCGCTCGAAGCCGGCGAACGCGTCGGCTTGATCGGGCGCAACGGCGCCGGCAAATCGTCGCTTCTGAAGATCCTCGGCGGACTCGAGAAGCCGGACGACGGCATCCTCCAGCGCCAGCAGCAACTGCAAAGCGCATATGTCGCGCAGGAGCCGCAGCTCCACTCGCATGCCACCGTGTTCGAGGCCGTTCGCGACGGTCTTGCGGACGTGATCGCGCTGGTGGACCAGTACACGAGCGGCGAGGGCGACCTGGACGCACTGCAGGGCCGCATCGAAGCGCGCGACGGCTGGCACTGGCAGCAGCGCGTCGAAGAAACGCTGCAGCGCCTGCATCTCGATCCCGAGGCGCGCATCGATACGCTCTCCGGCGGCAACCGCAAGCGGGTCGCGCTTGCCCAGGCGTTGGTGCGGCAGCCCGACGTGCTGCTGCTCGACGAGCCGACCAACCACCTCGACCTCGACTCCATCGACTGGCTCGAGTCCTTGCTGCTCGCGTTCCGGGGCAGCCTGGTCGTCATCACGCACGACCGCCACTTCCTCGATCGCGTTTCCACCCGCATCGTCGAACTCGACCGCGGCCGCCTGCGCTCCTATCCCGGCAATTTCACGGCCTACCAGACGTTGAAGGAGGAGCAACTCGCACAGGAATCCGTCGTCAGCGCCAAGGCCGACAAGCTTCTCGCGCAGGAAGAGGTCTGGGTGCGCAAAGGGGTGGAGGCGAGACGCACGCGGGCACAAGGCCGCATCGTGCGCCTGCAGCGGCTGCGCGCCGAACGCGCCGCCCGCCGCGACGCCGTCGGCCGCGTGAAGCTCGACCTCGACGCCGGCGCGCGCAGCGGCAAGCTCGTCGCCGAGCTGACCGACGTGCGCAAGGCGTTCGGCGACAAGATCGTGGTCGACGCCTTCACCAGCACGATCCTGCGCGGCGACAAGGTCGGGCTGATCGGCCCCAATGGCGCGGGCAAGACCACGCTGCTCAAGCTGATCCTCGGGGAGTTGCCGCCGGACAGCGGCAGCGTGCGTCTGGGCACGAATCTGAACGTCGCCTATTTCGACCAGATGCGCGCTGCCATCGATCTCGACGCGACGCTCGAGGACTTCATCAGCCCCGGCAGCGAGTGGATCGAGATCGGCAACCAGCGCAAGCACGTCAAGAGCTATCTCGGCGATTTCCTCTTTTCGCCCGCCCGGGCCTCCTCGCCGGTTCGCTCGCTCTCCGGCGGCGAGCGCAACCGCCTGCTGCTCGCTCGCCTCTTCGCGCGCCCCGCGAACGTGCTCGTGCTCGACGAGCCCACGAACGACCTCGACATCGACACGCTGGAGCTCCTCGAAGAACTGCTGCAGGACTACCCCGGCACCGTGTTCCTCGTCAGCCACGACCGGGCATTCCTCGACAACGTCGTGACCAGCACGATCGCTTTCGAGGGCGAGGGCCGGTGGCGCGAATACGAGGGGGGCGTGACCGACTGGCTGACCCAGTCGCAACGCAGCCGCGCCGCGCTCGCGGCGACTGCGCCGGCCGCTGCCCCGAAGGCGGCCGATACGAAGACGGAACCGGCGCGACCCGCGAAGCGCAAGCTGAGCTACAAGGAACAGCGCGAACTCGATGCGCTTCCCGCCCGGATAGAAGCACTGGAAGCGGAGCAGAAGGCGATCGAAGGCCAGTTGCAGGACGGCACGCTCTACGCGAGCGACCCGGGGCGCGCAGCCACCCTCGCCCAGCGCGGGGCCGCCATCGACGACGAACTGACGGCCGCGCTGCAGCGCTGGGAAGACCTCGGCAACGTGTAGCCCCCGTCCGTCACCGATTGCCTCGAACGGCTGACTCCCCCGTCCCCCGAAGCTCATCGACGCGGGCTACATTGAGTCGGCCATGAGCCTGCGCATCATTCACTGGATCGCGATGTCGATCCTCCTCCTCTGCGCCACCGCGTGCGCGAGCCTTCCTGCCAACGGGCCGCGCCCACCGTCGCAGGCCTGGAGCGCGCCCGACGCCACGGCCCTCGGCCGCCTCGTGCAGACGCGTCGCGCCGAATCCGGATCGCGCAGCGCCTCGGGCTTCAAGCTCATCGACGTCATGGAACAGGCGTACACGAGCCGGCTGGCGCTGGCGAAGGGGGCGGAGCGCACGATCGACATCCAGTCGTACGCCATCCACGCGGATGCGAGCACCGAGACGCTGCTGCAGGAACTTCGTCAGGCGGCCCGACGGGGCGTGCGAGTGCGCATCCTCCTCGACGATTTCAACTCGGTCGGCGACGACGCGCAGGTGCTCCGGCTCGGATTCGAGCCCAACGTGGAGGTCCGCCTGTTCAATCCGCTGCCGGGCCCGCGAAACAACCTGTTCGGCCGGGTGATGACCTCGCTGCACGACATCCCGCGCATCCAGAAGCGGATGCACAACAAGCTCTTCATCGCCGACAACGCCTGGGGCATCACCGGGGGACGCAACATCGGCGACCGCTTCTTCGGCACGGGGGAAAAGCTCAACTTCGTCGACCTCGACGTGCTGGCCGCGGGCGCGGTCGTGCGCGAGATGTCGACGAGTTTCGACCGCTACTGGAACGACCCGCTCGCCTATCCGGTCCAGGCGATCCTGTCGAAGGAGGATCTCGAGCGCCTGCAGGCGCTGCCCGGGGGCGGCGCGACGGCCGACGGTTCCCCCAATCGTGCCAAGCCCCTGGCGGCCGTCTCCGCGAATTCGCCGACGATCCTGCCGAACATCTCACGCGCGGAGGCGCAGGCCGCCGCCAAGCCCCCGCTCGATCTGCGGACCGTGCCGCTGGTCTGGGCGCCGTCGACCTTCCTCGGCGACAAGCCCGGCAAGATCGCGCCGGGCGACGACGAGGTAGACGCCGGCGACACCGTGATCGACGGCCTGCTGTCGATCATGCGCGGGGCGCGGCGCGAAGTCGTCATCGTCTCGCCCTACCTCGTGCCGGGGCCGCAGATGATGGCGGTCTACGCGGAACTTCGGCAACGCGGGGTGCGCATCCGCATGCTCACGAACACCATGGCCTCCAACGATGCGCCTGCCGCCCATGCCGGCTACCTGCGCTACCGCGAAGCCATGCTGAAGCTCGGCATCGAGCTTCACGAGATGCGCGTCGATCCGGCGACCACGCCGCAACTCGCCGCCGCGGGCTCGAGCGGCAAGGGCTCCCGCGCGAGCCTGCACACGAAAGCCGTGGTCGTCGACGGCAGCCTGGCGATCGTCGGCTCGATGAATCTCGATCTGCGCTCGCAGATCCAGAACAGCGAAGTGGCGCTCGTCATCCGCAGCGCGCCCTTCGCGGCCCAGGTGCTCAAGCAGGTGGACGACACGGTCGCGAGCAACGCCTATCGGCTCGACCTCGGCAGCGGCAAGCTCGTGTGGCGCGCGCCGCCGGGCGCGCCCTTCAAGGACAGCACCGGCGAGCCGGACGCGCCGCTCAAGATGCGCGCACTCGTGACCCTGATCGGACCGTTCGCCCCGGAGGAAATGCTCTAGCCGCGCATTTCGCGCCGCATCTCCGAGAAGCGCTTCCAGAACGCGGCGTCCTGCGTCGTCGCGAAATTGATGCGCATCAGCGTGCCGGGCTTGCGCTCGGCGTGGAAAAGCGCGCCGGGGGCGAGCAGGTAGCCCGCATCGAGCATCCGCTGCGCCATCGCATCCGTATCGACGCCGGTGTCGACCCAGCCGAAGAGGCCCGCCGGTTCCGCGACGAAGGTGCAGCCGGCATTCAACGCAAGCTTGACGCTGCGGCTGCGGGCCGCGTCGAGCTTCGTGCGGATGCGCTCCGCGTGGCGGCGCAACTGGCCCTGCTCGATGCACAGCGCGAGCGCCCGCTCGAGGAGCGCCGGCGTGGTGAGGGTCGCGAGCAGCTTGGTGTCCAGCAACTGTTCGACCAGCGCGGTCGGCGCGGCGATGAAGCCGATGCGCCAGTTGGGCGCCAGGATCTTCGCGAAGCCGCTCACGTAGACCGTCCGCTGCAGCCCGTCGAGCGCCGACAGGCGCGGCGCATGCGGCGGCGCGATGTGGCTGTAGGTGTCGTCCTCGACGATGTGGAAATCGTGCTTAGCCGCGAGCTGCAGGACACGGTGCGCGCTGCCCGGCGTGAGGCAGTAGCTCGTGGGGTTGTGCAACACGCTCACGCTCACGAACAGCTTGGGCCGGTGCAGCTCGCAGTATTTCGCCATCACGGCGAGGTCGGGCCCGTCGGCGCCGCGCGGCACCGGCAAAAGCCGCATGCCCAGCGCGTTCAGGCGCGCGAACTCCACGGCCCATCCGGGCTCCTCGACCATCACCGGCTCGCCGGGCGAGAGCAGCGTTCGGCTGACGATGTCGAGCGCATGCGTCGCGCCGACCGTCGTGATGATCTGTTCCGGCGACGCCGGCACGCTCACGTCGGCCAGCTTCTTCGCCAGCGCCCGGCGCAGCCCCGAATCGCCCATCGGCTCGCCGTACTGCGACGAGAACTCGTGAAGCATCTTCGTAGAGGTCACTCTCCGTACGGCCGCCGGCATGAAGGTCGACTCGAGCCATTCCGCCGGCAGCACGCCCATGCCCGGCTGAGGCTTGTCGCTGATCTTGTGGAACATGCCGCGGATGAGGGATGTCGCATTCACCGGCGCCGGTCCGCGCTCCCGAGTGACCCAGTGCGCGGCGCTGAAGGACGACGGCGGCGCCTCGCGCGAACGCGCCGCGGGCGCCTCGCCGCGCACCGCTTCGCGCACGAAGAAGCCGCGGTTGCGCCGCGCTTCCACGAGCCCCTGCGCGAGCAGCTGGTCATACGCGGCCACCACGGTCGACGGACTCACGCCTTGTTGCTCGGCGCACTGGCGCACCGAAGGCAGTCGCGCGCCGGGCGCGAGCAGATGGTTGCGGATGCGTTCCGCGAAACGCGCGGCGAGCTGCTCGGTGAGCGACTGCGAAGAGGTCTTCATGAGCATGATGGGCGCTCCGAATGGGAAAACGTGCGGTGTCGTGTACTGACACGTCGGGCAATACAGAATGGCCGGTGATCTGGCGAAGTGTATTGGTCGTGTATTGGTATCGCAGATTACAGTGAACCTCATGCAACGGCAAGACACGCTTTCTCCATGAACTGCGCAAGCACCCCGAGGCTCACCCACCCGCGGCCCATCGCGCGGGGGCCCGTCCAGTGAGCGCCGCGGAGCTGACCGCACTGCTCGTCTTCTGCACGGCGATGAGTTTTTCGCCGGGGCCGAACACCACGCTGTCCACCGCGCTCGCGGCCAATCTCGGGCTCGCCCGCGCGCTGCGCTTCTGTTTCGCCGTGCCCGCCGGCTGGACGTTGCTGATGGCCGCCAGCGGCCTCGGGCTCGGCGCGCTCGTGCTCGGCGTGCCCGCGCTGCGCTGGGGCGTGAAGATCGCGGGCGTCGCCTACATGCTCTGGCTGGCCTGGAAGGTGTCGCGCGCCGCGTCGCTCGCGACCGTCGACGCGAGCCGCCTCGACGTCGGCTTCTGGCAGGGCGTCGGCTTGCAGTTCGTGAACATCAAGGCATGGATGCTCGCGCTCACGCTCACCGCGGGCTGGGTCGTGAACGCGGGCGGCCAGCCCTCGACCAACCCCGGCGAGCGCCTCGCCATCATCTGCGCGATCATGATGTTCTTCGCCTTCGCGAGCAATTTCACCTATGCGGTGCTCGGCTCGCTCCTGCGCGAATGGCTGTCGCAGGGCCAGCGCCTGCTCTGGTTCAATCGCGGCCTCGCGGCCGTGCTCGTCGTCACCGCGGCATGGCTGCTCGTCGCATGAGGTCCGACGAAATTCGCGGGCTCTGGCTCGGCTTCGCGGGCGTGGCGATCTTCGCGCTCACCTTGCCGATGACGCGCCTGGCGGTCGGCACGCCGGAGGCGCCGCAGATGTCCGGCATGTTCATCGCGCTCGGCCGCGCCGTCGTGGCGGCGGCGTTGTCGGCGGTGTTCCTCATCGCGACGCGCGCGCCGCTGCCCGGGCGCGCCGAATGGTTGCCGCTGGCCGTCACTTCCGCCGGCGTGGTTTTCGGCTTTCCGCTTTTCACGTCCATCGCGATGCGCCACGTGGAGGCGGTGCATGCGAGCGTGATCGTCGGCGTGCTGCCGCTCGCCACGGCGGCGGTCGGCGCGCTCCTGCATCGCCAGCGGCCCTCGGCCGGGTTCTGGCTCTGCGCCCTTGCGGGCAGCGCGCTCGTCGTGGCGTTCGCGCTCGTGAAGGCATCGGCCACGGGCGCCACCCTGCACGTCGCGGACCTGCTGCTGCTCGCCGCGATGGGCTGCGCAGCGATCGGCTATGCGTTCGGCGCGCACCTGTCGCAGCGCATGCGCGCGGAGCACGTGATCTGCTGGGCGCTCGTCATCGCACTTCCGGCCACGGCGCCGCTCGCCTTCCACGCCATGCCGCGCGCCGCGGTGCCGCCCTCGGCATGGTGGGGCTTCGCCTACGTGGCGGTGTTCTCGATGTGGATCGGGTTCTTCGCCTGGTACCGCGGCCTCGCGCTCGGCGGCACCGTGCGGGTAAGCCAGGTCCAACTCGTCCAGCCATTCCTCAGTATGCTGTTCGCCGTGCCCCTGCTGGGGGAGCGGCTCGATGCGACGACCGTGGGCTTCGGGCTCGCCGTGATCGCCACCGTCTTCCTCGGCAAGCGAATGCCCGTGCGCCCCCTTGCACCCCCGAAAAAGCTGGAGACACCATGAAACCCGACGCCATGCCAAAAGAATCCGCGCAGCCATGGACGCTCGCGCGCCGCGCCGAACTTATGAACCCCTCGTTCATCCGCGAGATCCTCAAGGTCACCGAACGACCCGGCATCATCAGCTTCGCGGGTGGCCTGCCTTCGCCGAAGACCTTCCCGGTCGATGCCTTCGCGCAGGCCTGCGCGCAGGTGCTGCGCAGCGACGGCGCGGCCGCGCTGCAGTACGCGGCGAGCGAAGGCTACGGGCCGCTGCGCGAAGCCGTCGCGGCGATGCTGCCGTGGAAGGTGGATCCCGACCACGTGCTGATCACCACCGGCTCGCAGCAGGGGCTCGACCTCGTCGCCAAGATCCTCGTCGACCACGGCAGTCGCGTGCTCGTCGAGACGCCCACCTACCTCGGCGCGCTGCAGGCGTTCACGCCGATGGAGCCGCAGATCGTGAGCGTCGACAGCGACGACGAGGGCGTCCGCGTCGAAGACCTCGACGGCAAGGCCGAGGGCGCCCGATTTCTCTACGTGCTGCCGAACTTCCAGAATCCCACCGGCCGCACGATGAGCGAGGCGCGCCGGGCCGCGCTCTCCGCGCGCGCCGCACGGCTGGGCCTGCCCCTCGTCGAGGACAACCCCTACGGCGACCTGTGGTTCGATGCGGCGCCGCCCCTGCCGCTGTCCGCGCGCAACCCGGATGGCTGCGTCTACCTGGGATCGTTTTCCAAGGTGCTCGCGCCGGGCCTGCGCCTGGGCTTCCTCGTGGCGCCGCCCGCGATCTTCCCGAAGCTGCTGCAGGCGAAGCAGGCGGCCGACCTGCACAGCCCCAGCTTCAATCAGCGCATGGTGTCGGACGTGCTCAAGGACGGCTTCCTCGACCGCCATGTGCCGACCATCCGCGCGCTGTACCGCAGCCAGCGCGACGCGATGCTGGCCGCGCTCGCGCGCGAAATGCGCGGACTCGATGTGACGTGGAACACGCCGGTGGGCGGCATGTTTCTCTGGGCGCGACTGCCCGCGGGCGTGTCCGCCGTGGATCTCCTGCCGAAGGCCGTCGACCGCGGCGTCGCGTTCGTGCCCGGCGCGGCCTTCTACGCCGAGGACGCCGACGCGCGCACGCTGCGGCTTTCGTTCGTCACCGCGTCGCACGAGCAGATCGACACCGGCGTCGCCGCGCTCGCGCAGGTGATCCGCGAAGCAACGAAGCGCTGAACATGCTGCGCATCTGGGGCCGCATCTCCTCCATCAACGTCCGCAAGGCCGTGCTGGCGGCGCAACTCCTCGGCCTCGAATTCGAGCGGATCGACGCGGGCGCGGACTTCGGCATCGTCGACACGCCGGAATACAAGGCGAAGAATCCGAACTCGCTCGTGCCGCTGCTGGACGAGCGCGAGGGCGAAGGCGATGGGTTCACGCTCTACGAGTCGAACGTCATCGTTCGCTACCTGTGCGCGAAGCACGACCCGGGCGGCATGTACCCGCTCGACCTGCGCGCCCGCTTCGACGCCGAGCGCTGGATGGACTGGCAGCAGACCACGCTCAACGGCGCGGGCCGCGACGCATTCCTCCAGTTGATCCGCGTTCCCGAGTCGCAACGGCAGCAGGACCTGATCGACCGCTCGGTCGCTGCGAGCGAGCCGCTTTGGGACCGGCTCGACGCGGAATTGTCGAAGCGCGCGTTCATCGCGGGCGACCGCCTCACCATGGCCGACATCCCCCTCGCGTGCGAGGCCCACCGCTGGCAAGGCCTGCCGCTCGCGCACAAGCCGCGTCCCAACCTCCAGCGCTGGTACGAGGGACTTCGCGCAAGGCCCGCCGCCGCCGGCGTCCTCGACCTGCCACTCACCTGAATTCTTCATGAAGCACCGCGCATTCAAACAGGTCGACGTGTTCACGGCCGTGCCCTACCGGGGCAATCCGCTGGCCGTCGTGCTCGACGCCGAGGGGCTGTCCACCGAGGAGATGCAGCACTTCACGAACTGGACGAACCTCTCCGAGGCGACGTTCCTGCTGCCGCCGACGCATGCGGGCGCGGACTACCGGGTCCGCATCTTCTGTCCGGGCCGCGAACTACTATTCGCGGGACATCCGACGCTCGGCAGCTGCCACGCATGGCTGCAGGCGGGAGGCAAGCCACGCGGCGAATTCGTGGTGCAGGAGTGCGGCATCGGACTCGTGAAGCTCCGCCGCGATGGAAGCCGGCTCGCCTTCGCGGCGCCGCCGCTGCGCAAGCGCGGCCCGCTCGACGAGGCCGATGTGTCGCTCATCGCACGCGGGCTGGGCGTTGCGCGAACGGACATCGTCTCGCATGCCTGGTGCGACAACGGACCGAACTGGCGCGGCGTGATGCTGCGCTCCGCGCAACAGGTGCTGGACTTGCGCCCCGACGCCGCCGTCCTCGCCGGACTGGATATCGGCGTGGTCGGCCCGCGCGGCAAGGTCGGCGTCATCGGCGCTCACAGCGGCGACGACGAATGCGCGTTCGAAGTGCGCGCCTTCTTCCCCGGCAACAACGGCATGACCGAGGACCCCGTGACCGGCAGCCTCAACGCCGCGCTCGCGCAGTGGCTGATCGGCGACGGCATTGCACCGCCGGACTACGTGGCGAGCCAGGGCACGGCGCTCGGCCGCGCGGGCCGCGTGCATGTCGAGCGCGCCGCCGACGGCGAGATCTGGGTCGGCGGCACGTCCGTCACCTGCATCGACGGGACGGTGAACCTGTGAACCTGCCGGCCCGCATCGACCACCTCGTCGTCGTCGCGGCCAGCCTCGGCGAGGGCGCGGCGTGGTGCGAGGCCACGCTCGGCGTCACGCCCGGCCCCGGCGGCGAGCATCCGCTGATGGGCACGCACAACCGCCTGCTTCGCATCGCTACCGTCGACCATCCACGCGCGTATCTCGAGATCATCGCGATCGATCCCGCGGCGGCGCCGCAAGGCGGTCGGCGTCGCTGGTTCGACATGGACGACGAAGCCATGCGTTCGACCATCCGCCGCGAGGGGCCGAGGCTCGTGCATTTCGTGGCGAGCGTCGCGGACGTCGCCGCCGCCACGAAGGAACTGAAGGCGCTGGACATCGAACGCGGCGAGGTGGTCCCCGCATCGCGCATGACCGCGCGCGGCCTGCTGGAGTGGAAGATCACCGTGCGCGGCGACGGCCACCGCACGTTCGACGGCTGCCTGCCGACGCTGATCGAGTGGGGCGCGCGGCACCCCGCGCCCGCCCTGCCCGAGTGCGGGGTGACCCTGCACTCGCTCGCGGTCACGCATCCGCAGGCGCCCAAGCTGGCCGCGGCATATGAAGCCATCGGCCTGCATGCGGCCACCGTTGCTCCCGGTGCCGCCAATCTGTGCGCAACCCTGTTCACGCCGCGGGGCCGCGTTCAACTCGAATCGCGAGGTCTGTGATGCAGTACCGGCGCGAAGACGTCGAAGCCGCGTGACGGACGGTCGCGGAATTCATGCCGCCAATGCAACGCGGCCGATGAGACCGCGCAGGCGCACGCATGTCGGACGGACAAGCGCGTGACACGCCGTGGTCCCGCGCCCCATGCGGTTTCGGCAGAATCGCGGGCATGGGCACGCTTTACCTCGTTCGTCACGGCCAGGCCTCCTTCGGCGCGGAAGATTACGACCAGCTGAGCGAGCTCGGCCATCGCCAGAGCGTGAGGCTCGGCGAATACTTCGCGCACAAGGGAATCCGCTTCGATGCCCTCATCGCCGGCACGCTGCGGCGCCACAAGCAGACGCTGGAGGGCATCCTGCGCGGGATGAACCTCGCCGGCGAGCACCTCGCGTGGGACGGGTTGAACGAATACGACAGCGACGCGGTGATCGCGACGGTGCATGACGGCAAGCTCGACAAGCCCGCCGACTCCGACATGTACCGCCACCATTTCCGGCTGCTGCGCGACGGACTCTCGCGCTGGATGGCGGGCACGGCGAGCCCGCGCGGCATGCCGTCGTACGCGGACTTCGTGAAGGGCGTCGCGGGCGCGCTCGATCACGTGCGCCAGAACCACTACGGCCAGAACGTGCTCGTCGTCTCCAGCGGCGGCCCCATCTCCACCGCAGTCGGCCACGTGCTGAACACGCCGCCGCAAACCACGATCGAGCTCAACCTGCGCATCCGCAACACCTCGATCACGGAATTCGCCTTCACGCCGAAGCGGCACATGCTCGTCACCTACAACGGCCTGCCGCATCTCGATGCGGCCGAGTACGACGGCTGGATCACGTACGCCTGAGGCCGAAGCCCAAGCCGATGGAACGGTAGTGGCCGCCCGTCGTCGAGGACGACAGGCGTCGAGGCGCTCGACTGCACGTTAAGGATGACTTAAGACAGGGGCGCGAGCATCGGCCCCATGTCGACTTCCTCCCGCACCGGCGTGATCGTGGGTGCCGCCTTCGCCCTCCTCCTCGCCTGGGACGCGTCCGGCTGGGACATCGCGCTGGCCCGTGCGCTCGCACCGGAAGGCGCCTTCCCGCTGCGCGACCACTGGCTGCTCTCCGGCCTGCTTCACGAAGGCGGCCGGCGCGTCTCCTGGCTCGCGGCCGCAGCGCTGTGCGTGGGCATCCGGTGGCCGTTCGGGCCGCTGCGTCGACTGCCCTTGCGCCGGCGGGCGCAGCTCGCGGCCACCACGCTCGTCGCCGCGCTCGCGATCTCGGTCCTCAAGGGCTTCAGCACGACCAGCTGCCCCTGGGACCTCGCGGGCTTCGGCGGCCTCGCGCGGCATGTCTCGCATTGGAGCCGTGTCGCCGATGGCGGCCCGGGACACTGCTTTCCCGCCGGTCACGCCAGCTCGGGCTTCGCGTTCGTCGGCGGGTACTTCGTCTTCCGCGACATCGACGCGCGCATGGCGCGCCGATGGCTGGCTGCGGCGCTGGGGGCGGGGCTGGTCTTCGGCCTCGCGCAGCAGGCGCGAGGCGCTCACTTCATGAGCCACACGCTGTGGACCGCGTGGCTTTGCTTCACCCTCGCCTGGGTCATCGACGAAATCGTGCGCACGCGCAAGGCGCAACGCGCATGAAGCGCATCGACCGCTTTCTCGCCCGGCCGCTTGCGCTGGTCGTCGTCTGCAGCCTGTGGATGGCGACGGTGGGCAATGTGCCGCTCTGGCGCGAGTTCGGCGAGCTCGCGTTCTTCGACGATGCGTCGGGCTGGGCGCTGGCGGGGGCGCTCGCCCTCGTCATCGCGGCGGTGCTCGTCGCGCTCCTGAGCCTGCTCGCCTGGCGTGGCTGGCTGAAGCCGGCCATGTGGCTGCTGCTGTTCGCCAGCGCCATCGGCGTCCATTTCATGCTGCAGTACCACGTGGTGATCGACAGCGGCATGCTGCTCAACGCCCTTCAGAGCGATCGCCGCGAATCCGCCGACCTGCTGGGCCCGGGGCTCGCGTTCTCGGCTATCTGGGGCGCTGCGCTGCCGGCGTGGCTGGTGTGGCGCACGCCGCTCGACCTCACATTCGACCGGCAGCGGATATTTCGCAACGTCGCCTCGGCCCTGGCGGCGCTCCTGCTCGGCACCGTGGTCGTCATGGCCTGCTTCCAGCCGCTCGCCTCCGCCATGCGCAACCACAAGCAGTTGCGCTACCTGATGAATCCGCTGAACACGGTGTACGCCGTGGGACAGCTGGCGGTCAAACCCCTGCGACGCGACGCGCGCCGGCTCGAGCCGCTCGGACGCGACGCCCGCCTCGGCGCGACCGGGCAGCGGCCGCCGCTTCTCGTCCTCGTGCTCGGGGAGACGGCGCGTGCCGGCAACTTCGGGCTCAACGGCTACCCGCGCAACACGACGCCCGAACTCGCGGCAGTCGGCGTTGCGAGCTTCCGCGACGTCGAGTCCTGCGGCACGAGCACGGCGGCATCGGTGCCTTGCATGTTCTCGCACCTGGGCCGCGAGCGCTTCGCCGCGCGCGACGCCGAGCACGAAAACCTGCTCGACGTCCTGCAGCATGCGGGCCTCGCCGTGCTGTGGGTCGACAACCAGGGCGGCTGCAAGGGCGTGTGCGACCGGATCTCCCAGGCCAGCACGGTCGGCGAGACCGACGCCGACCTCTGCCGCGACGGCGAATGCCAGGACGAGATCCTGCTGCGCCGGCTGGACGCGCGCATCGCGGCGCTGCCCGCTGCCGCCCGCGAGCGCGGCGTCGTCGTCGTGCTGCACCCCATGGGCAGCCATGGGCCTGCCTACAGCCGGCGCTCGCCGGCCGGCTTCAAGCGCTTTCAGCCCGAATGCGTCAGCAACCGTCTGACGGACTGCGACCGCGCCGCCATCGTCAACGCCTACGACAACTCCATCGCCTACGTCGACCATCTGCTCTCGTCGACCATCGGCTGGCTGCGCGAGCGTTCGGCCGGCTTCGACACGGCGATGCTCTATGTGGCCGACCATGGCGAATCGCTGGGCGAGAACAATCTGTACCTGCACGGCCTGCCGCGCGCCATCGCACCACGGGTCCAGCTGCAGGTCCCCTGGGTAAGCTGGTTCTCGCCCGCGTTCGAACAGCGCACCGGCATCGCGTCGGACTGCCTGCAGCATAGGCGCGACGTGCGGCTGTCGCACGACCACTACTTTCATTCCGTGCTCGGCGTGCTCGACGTGCGCACCACCGTCTACGACTCTTCGCTCGATGCCTACGCGGCCTGCCGGCCCCAGTGAGTAGACTGGGTCATGCATGAAGCGTGGTGGGTGATCTGCCTGTGCGCAGGCTGGTGCGGCGTGTGCCGGGACTGGCGCGCGCAATTCGAGTCGGCCGCCCGCGCGCATCCCGACGTGCGCTTCGCCTGGGTCGACGTCGAGGACGAGGCCGATGCGATGGGGGACGTCGACATCGAGACCTTTCCCACCGTTCTTGTCGCGCGGGGCGACGAGGCTCGTTTCCTCGGACCCATCGCGCCTTCGGCTGCCCAGCTTGCCCGCCTCCTCGGTTCGCTCCAGACCGAGGCGCACGCGGGGGGCACGCTCTCGCCGGCTGCACAGGCCCTGCTGCAGAGGCTGCGCGTACAGGCTGTGCCAGCCGCCAACCTCTAGAGGCGCAAGCCGGCGTCCTACAACGGACGGGTTTCGCGCCTGACGAGCGAGGCGAGCGCCCACAAGCTCAATCGGACCATGGCCCAAGAGCAAGGGGCCAGTACTTCCAATCCAGCTTTTCGAAGGAGATCGAGACCATGGCTTCCGACAATCAAGGCAATCCGGGCGGCAAGAGCGGCAAGAGCAACCGCGGCTTCGCATCCATGGACCCGCAGCGCCAGCGCGAGATTGCCAGCGAAGGCGGCCGCGCCGCTCATGAAAAGGGCACGGCCCATGAGTTCACGTCCGAAGAGGCGCGCGAGGCGGGCCGCAAGGGCGGCCAGGCGCGCAGCGCGAACCGCAAGGCCGCGATGCAGGGCAGCGCGTCGGGCGGATCCGCGAGTTCCGGTATCGCCGGCAACATGAGCAATTCCTCGGACACCGGCACCAGCCACGCGAGCAATTCCGGCGGGTCGCACTGAACCGGCCACCAGCGGCAAGAGCGCTCACGCGCAATTGAAAAAGGGCGCCCGGGCGCCCTTTTTTCACTTCACCACTCGCCCACCAGGCGCACGCGCTGGTCGAGATCGTCGGGCGGCTCGCCCGCCCTGGCCGAGCTGGCTGGGGGCAGCTGCGTGCGCCAGCGCTCCGGCTCCCCCGAAGCGTCGAGGCGCTTCGGCTCCACCGGCTGATCCGGCGATGCCTTGTCGGAGAAGATGGAGAAATAGCGCATGGTGGTCACCTGTGATTTGCAGTCTAGGCAAGCTCAGGTGAAAGCGCTGTGACGGAACGCACAAAGCGCCCTGCGTGTGGCACACCGGCAACGGATTAATGCACGGACGAGCCGCCAGCCTCTCGACGTTCGTCGGTACGCCGATCGGCGCCCTCAGGAAGCGGGAAGGTCGACCAGTGTCGACATGGGGAGCGAGGATATCTCGGCCAGCAACGCCGCGAGCTGGCGACCCGTGGCGTCGAGCACGGCGCGGCCCTTCTCGGCGGTGGCGGCGGCGGCATTGCCGGCCGCACCCTGCGCGTTGTAATCCTGCATGTGCCAGCCGAGCTTGGCGCTGCGGCCGTTGCCCAGGATCGAATGCGCGGCCGCACGGTCCTGCGAGGTCGAATGGAAATGCTTCGCGCGCTGCATTGCGACGCGTCGCGGGTCGATGGCGAGCATCAGCGAGGTCTCGATCTCGCCCGCATGCACGCCGAAGCGGTGCTCCTCGGCGGAAAACAGGCCCTCGACCGCTTCGCCGAGCGGCAGGTTCCACCAGTTGCAGCCGTAGACGATCATGTTCGCTCGCGTGCGGAGTTCGCGCGCCACGATGTCGAGCAGGCTCGCCTGCCCGCCATGCGCGTTGAAAACGAGCAGCTTGCGCACGCCGGCACGCGCGACCGACTCGCCGATTTCGATCCATGTCGCCGCGACGGTCGAAGACGACAGCGTGAGGGTCCCCGCGAAGCGTGAATGCTCCGGGCTGTAGCCGACCTGCTGCGTCGGCAACACGAGCACCGGCAGCCCGGGCGCCAGGTGCGCAAGCGCGGCCTGCACCATCGCGTCGACCAGCGCCTGGTCCACGCGCAGCGGCAGGTGCGGCCCGTGCTGCTCCGTCGCGCCGACGGGAAGCACGGCCACGGTCGCATCGACGTCGAGCGAGGCGAAATCCGTGGTGGCGAGATCGGCCCAATAGCGGGACGGCAGCGTCATCCGGTCAGTGTAAAGCCGGCATGCAGGCCGAAAACGCTTGCAATCGGGCGGCGCGCGAAGAAAATGCAGCCCGAACACAGGACGGAGATCGACATGCCCAAAGGCGAACAACGCAGCAACAAGCTGGCCAAGAAACCGAAGAAGGACACCTCGCCGCCGACGGAGAACAAGTCCGACCGGCCGATGCCGCCGATGACGACGGTGATGCCCAAGGGAAAGCTGAAGAACAAGCAGTGACGCGAGAGGCGGGCGACCGCTTACCGCCGCGCGAATTCGGGCTGGTCGAAATGCCCCACCCGCGTCACGCGTCCCGCCAGCAGTTCGCGCAACTGATAGATCAGGGCCGCGGTCGGCGCCGCGATCCAGTCGGCGCCGAGGGGCATGCGCATGATCGGGCGCGCGGGGTCGTCGCCGGCTTCGAGCATCGGCGCGTCGGCGCGCATGAATTCCTGCAGCCGGATGCGGTGGATGCTCGCCACCTCCCCCGGGTTCGGCTTGAGTTCGCGCGCGGCGCCGGCCCAGACCACCACCGGAGAGATCACGAATCCGGAGCGCGTGACGTAGTCGTCGAGGCGGCCCAGGATCGCGCTGGCTTCCAGATGCAGGTCGACCTCCTCGGCGAGTTCGCGCAGGGCCGCTGCCTCGTCCGACTCGCCGGTATCGACGCGGCCGCCGGGCAGCGCCCATTGGCCGGCATGGCGGCTCAGCGTCCGGGCGCGCCGCGTGAGGATGAGCGCCGCCTCGCGGCTCCACCCGGCGGGCGACGACAAGCCGGGAAGGCCTGCGCCCAGGCCCTCCTCGGCCACCGCCAGCGCCACGGCCGCATGGCTGTTGGCGCCATGCGCGGCACGGTGTACTTCGAAAGCCTGAAGGCGCTGCCGCATGGCGTCGCGCAACGCATCGTCCATCACCACGGGAAACCTATTTCTTCTTGAACGCGGGAATCCCGAATTCTCCTCCACGGGCCACGGCGCGCTGGAACGCGGGGCGCGAGCGCGCCTGCTCCAGGAATTCGCGCACGCGCGGATAGCGCTCCAGGCCGAGGCGACGCCGCGCGGCCTCCAGCGGATAACTCATCTGGATGTCGGCCGCGGTGAAGTGCTCCCCCGCGAACCAGGCATGCTCGCCGAGCTCGGCCTCGATGTAATCCATGTGCCGCGTCAAGGTCGGCACCACATAGGAGTCGCGACCCTGCTGCGCGATGCGGCGCGTGATCGGCCTGACGAAGAAGGGCACCGGCGTCGTCTCGATGCGGTCGAACAGCAGCTTGACGAAAAGCGGCGGCATCAGCGAGCCCTCGGCGTAATGCAACCAGTACAGGTAGCGCGAACGCTCCGGCGAGCCGGGCAGGGGCGACAAGGGCGAAGCCTCGCGTTCGGCAAGGTATTCGAGGATCGCCCCCGACTCCGCGAGCGTGAGCTCGCCGTCGGTGATGACGGGCGAGCGGCCGAGCGGATGCACCTGCCGCAGTTCGGGCGGCGCGAGCAGCGTCTTCTCGTCGCGCTCGTAGTTGCGCACTTCGTAGGGCAGGCCCAGCTCCTCGAGCAGCCAGAGCACGCGATGCGAGCGCGACAGGTTCAGATGGTGGACGACGATCATTTCATGCCCTCCCACCACTTCTTGTTGGCGCGCGGCTTGCCGAGCGTGAGCGCCTCGCCGATCTCGGGCGTGGCGAGCACGATGCCTTTTTGCTCCGCCAGCGCCGCGACGCGCTGCAGCGGCTCCTGCCAGGTGTGGAAGGCGAGGTCGAAGGTGCTGTTGTGAACGAGGTAGAGCATGCGGGCGCCGACGTCCTGGAAGCCCTGCACGGTCTCCTCGGGCGTCATGTGGACGGTGGGCCAGTACGAATCGTAGGCGCCGTTTTCCATCAGCGCGACATCGAAGGGGCCGAGCCGCTGGCCGATGTCCTTGAAGCCCGGGAAGTAGCCCGTGTCGCCGCTGTAGAAGATGCGCTCGTTGCCGCTGCGGATCGACCACGATGCCCACAGCGTCTTGTTGCGGTCCCACAGTGTGCGCCCGGAAAAATGCTGCGCGGGCGCGGCCGTGATCGTGATCTCGCCGTGCTTGCGTTCCTCCCACCAGTCGAACTCCTCGATGCGGTCGGCGGCCACGCCGAACTCGCGCAGCCGGGCGCCCACGCCGAGCGGCACGAAGTAGCGCTGCACGCGGTCCTTCAGCGCCTCGATGGTCGGCACGTCGAGGTGGTCGTAGTGGTCGTGCGACAGGATCAGGCCTTCGATCTGCGGCACGTCCGCGAGCGCCACCGGCGGCTCGTGGAAGCGCTTCGGGCCGGCCCAGGTGACGGGCGAGGCGCGCGGGCCGAAGACGGGGTCGATCAGCCACCACTTGCCGCGCAGCTTCAGCAGGTGCGAGGAATGTCCCAGCCGGATGATGTGGTTCGCGGACACATCGAGCGCATCGAGCGCCGCGCGATCCTGCCTGCGCACCGGCACGGGATCGACGGGCACCGTGCCGTGCTTCTTCTCGAGCAGCATGCGCGACCAGATGTCCCAGCTGGAGCGGTGCGGCTTCGCCATCGGGTTCGGCGGATTCTGGAACCTGCATTCGCCCGCCGCCTGCGCCGACTTCGCGTGGCGCGGCTCGCAGTCCTGCGCGGCCGCGCCGAACGGCAGCAGCGCACCGAAGAGCGGCACGAGCCAGCCGCAGGTGAAACGTCGCATGGAACCCTTCCGTTAACTGCGCGCAGCATACCCGCGCCGAATGCGGCGCCCGCAATGCCCCTTCGACCGATGGTCTGCAGCGCGGCCGATATGCTGCGGCGATGACCACCCCGTCCGACCTCCCCGATCCGGTCGCCCGGATCCCCGCGCCCTTCGCCGGCTCGCAAGTCCACTACGGGTGGGTCATGCTTGCCCTGGCCTTCACCTTCGCGCTCTTCTCGGCATCGGCGCTCGGCGTGCCCGCCGTGCTCATCGTGCCGATGTCGCAGGACCTCGGCTGGAGCATCGGCGAGCTGTCCGCCCCGCAGGGTCTGCGCCTGGCGCTGTTCGGCCTGTGCGCGCCGCTCGCGGGCGGCCTCATGCTGCGCTACGGTCCGCGCCGCATGGTCGCCATCTCGGGGGCCTTGCTGATGGTCGGACTCCTGATGTCGGCCAACATGACGACGAAGTGGGAGTTGTGGCTCGGCATGGGCATCCTGCTCGGGCTCGCGCCCGGCATCACCGCGATGCAACTCACGGCCGTGGTACCCGCGCGCTGGTTTGTGGCGCATCGCGGCCTCGCCATCGGCCTGCTCGGATCGGCCGTGGCCACCGGCACCCTGATCTTCATGCCCCTGGCGGCGTGGGTCAGCCAGCATTGGGGCTGGCGCCTGGCGCTGATGATCCCCTCGGCGGGGGTGCTGGTGTCGTGGCTGCTTTTCCTTTGGCTTGCCCGCGACCGTCCGCAGGACATCGGGCTGCAGCCCGTGGGCGCGACCGCGCCCGTGCCGGTGCCGCCGCGGCCGACGGCGAACTTCCTGCAGCTGAGCGTCGCCGCGCTGGCGGCCGGCGCGAAGACGCGCACCTTCTGGCTGCTCGCCTTCACGTTCGCGATCTGCGGCGTCTCGAGCTTCGGCCTCACGCAGTCGCACCTCGTGCCCTTCTGCGGCGACATGGGCATTCCCCTCGGCATGTCGGCATGGCTGCTGGCCGTGATCGCGGTCTTCGACATGGTGGGCACCATCGGCTCCGGCTGGCTGTGCGACCGCTACGACAATCGCTGGCTGCTCGCGGGCTACTTCGCCCTGCGCGGCCTGGCGCTGATCTGGCTGGTGTCTGCCAACGTGTCGGTGTTCGCGCTGATGGTCTTCGCGGTCATCTATGGCCTGGACTTCATCGCGACCCTGCCACCCACGGTGCGCCTGACCGTGCAGACCTTCGGCGCCGACCTCGGCCCGGCGGTGTTCGCGTGGATCTTCGCCTCGCACCACGTCGCCGCGGGCCTCATGCTGTTCGCGGCGGGCGTCACGCGCGACCAGCTCGGCACCTATGCGCCGGCCTTCCTGGCGGCGGGCGTGATGTGCCTGGTGGCCGCCGTGAGCTTCTCGGCGATCCGAAGGCCGCGACTGGCGACGGCGGCCTGATTCGCGCGAAATCTTTCCCGCGCGGAATGTCGATTTCGCGCGGGCGGAAACGTCGGGGTGATAGAACGCCAACCTTCCGAATCGCCAACCAGGAGAAAACCATGCGCTTCATGGTCATCGTCAAGGCCACCGCCGACAGCGAAGCGGGCGTCATGCCCAGCACCGAAATGCTCACCCAGATGGGCCAGTTCAACGAACAGCTGGTCAATGCCGGCGTGATGCAGGCGGGCGAGGGCCTGCACCCGAGCTCGAAGGGCGCGCGAGTTCGCTTTTCCGGCGCGAACCGCACCGTGATCGACGGCCCGTTCACCGAGACCAAGGAACTCATCGCCGGCTTCTGGCTCTGGAAGTGCGCGTCGCTCCAGGAGGCGATCGAGTGGGTGAAGAAGTGCCCGAACCCGATGCTCACCGAGTCCGAGATCGAGATCCGCCAGGTGTTCGATACGGAGGATTTCGGCGCCGAACTCACGCCCGAGCTGCGCGAGCAGGAAGAACGGCTGAGGCAGAAGGTCGGGGGCGGCGGCGGCTGAACTCGCCCGCGGGGCCGCACGCGCCCCGTCAACGGTGGGACACTCGTTCCATGACTTCATCCGACTTCCAATTCGCCCGCAACGCCGCGCAGCACAGGTTCGAACTGCGCCAGGGCGAGACACTTGCCGGCATTGCCGAATACCGCGAGGAGGGCGACCGGGTCGTCTTCACGCACACCAAGGTGGAGCCCGCCTTCGAAGGCAAGGGCGTGGGCTCGCGCCTTGCCAGGGCCGCGCTCGACGACGTGCGCGCGCAGGGCCGCAAGGTGGAGGCCCGGTGCGAATTCATCGCGGGCTGGATCGCCAAGCATCCGGACTACGCCGACCTGCTCGCGTCCTGAGCCGCGCGGCATCGAGCCGCGCGAAGTCGAGTCACAATGCACGCCATGGTGATCGACCGCGAAGACCTCTGGATCGACCGCTGGATGAAGCTGTTGAAGGCTGCCGGCGGCAACGGGCGCGTGCTCGAAATAGGCTGCGCCAACGGGCGCGACACGGCATGGCTGGAGGCTCAGGGTTTCCGCGTGGTGGCCACCGACGTATCGATGGACGCGCTGCGCGTCTGCGCTTCCGCCGCACCCGGCGTCGGCCTGATCCGCCACGACCTGCGCCACCCGCTGCCGTTCGCCGACGGCACGTTCGGCGCCGTGATCGCGAGCCTGTCGCTGCACTACTTCCCGTGGGCGGAAACCATGGCGGCCATGCAGGAGATCCGCCGCGTGCTGCGCCCGCCCTGGGGCGTGATGCTGTGCCGGCTCAACTCGACGCGGGACGTGCTGCACGGCGCCGACTCGGGCGGCCGAGCGATCGAGCGGCATTTCTACGAAGTCCACGACACCTACAGCAGCCGCAAGCGCTTCTTCGACAAGGACGAGGTGCTGGAGATGTTCGAGGGCTGGAAGGTGCTGTCCTGCGTCGAACGCACGATCTTCCGCTACGAGAAGCCCAAGGTGGTCTGGGAAGTCGTCGCCCGCTGACCCCCGCCGACCCCGCGGCAGCGTCGTCTCCCCGGAATGCGGACAATGCGGGCATGACCCAAGAGCTGTTCCGCGAAGACTCCTACCTGCGCGAGTGCGCGGCCCGCGTCGTGTCGGCGGACGAGGCCGGCGTCGTGCTCGACCGCACGGTGTTCTATCCGCTGGGCGGCGGGCAGGCGGGCGATGCGGGCGAGCTCGTGCTGGCCGACGGCCGCACCCTCGCCATCGCCGACACCCGCAAATGCAAGGACGCCGAAGGCCGGCCCACGGCGGGCATCCTTCATGTTCCCGCGACCGGCCAGGAGGCCGTGCTGGCGGCACTGCGCGCCGGCGACGAGGTGACGGCACGCATCGACTGGGCGCGGCGTTTTCGCCACATGCGCTTCCACACGGCCACGCACCTGCTGTGCAAGCTGGTGCCGCAGCTAGTCAATGGCTGCTCGATCACGGCGGACTACGCGCGGCTCGACTTCAACATGACCGATCCGCTCGACAAGGACGCGCTGACCCAGGGCATCGCCGGACTCGTCGCAGCGGCGCATCCGGTGGCCATTGGCGCGATCGGCGACGCCGAGCTCGACGCGAACCCGGCGCTCGTGAAAAGCATGTCGGTGCAGCCTCCGCGCGGCACGGGCCGCATCCGCACGATCCGGATCGGCGATGAGGTCGACTACCAGCCCTGCGGCGGCACGCACGTCGCGAACACGCGCGAGATCGGGGCCGTGGTGGTGACGAAGATCGAGAAGAAAAGCGCGAGCACGCGCCGAGTCGTCCTCGGCTTCGCGTGAACCCGATGGAACTTTCGCGGTATGGCAGAGCTCCGACCGTGGCGATGACGAATTTCCTGCGCATCCTGCTCTCGGCCGCCCTGTTCGGCGGCCTGTTCCCGTCGACCGTCTCCGCGCAGTCCGCTGTCAAGACGGTCGTTACCTCCGAGCGCGTTCGCGCCGAAGTCATGGCGCATGCGCCCGAGGGCCTCGAAGCCGGCAAGACGGCCTGGGTCGGGCTGCAACTCACGCACCAGCCCGAGTGGCATACCTACTGGAAGAACTCCGGCGACTCCGGCCTGCCGACGCAGCTGCAATGGACGCTGCCGCGCGGCATCGAGGCCGGCGACATCGCCTGGCCCGTGCCGAAGAAGATTCCCATCGGCCATCTCGCGAACTACGGCTACGAGGACACGGTGCTGCTGCCCGTGCCGCTGACGGTCACGCCCGAGTTCAAGGCGCCGCTCGTGGGCGACGCCGAGATCCGGCTCAAGGCGAACTGGCTCGTCTGCAGGAAGGAGTGCATTCCCGAGGAGGGCGAATTCGTGCTGAAACTGCCGGCTCGCGGCAGCACGGCGCTCAACGGACCCGCCTTCTCGAAGGCGCTGGCTTCGCAGCCGAAGGCCTTGAAGGACGGCGGCGAGGTTCGCATCGAAGGCAACGCGCTTCAAGTCAGCGTTCCGGGCCTGCCCGTCGCGGTGCGCGGCAAGACGCTCGAATTCTTCCCGGAGCAGGGCGAAGTCATCGAGACCGGCGCGAAGTGGACGCAGGCCTGGAAGGGCGAGGTGTGGACGGCTTCCGTGCCCCTCGCGGCGCAGCGCGCGCAAAGTCCGTCGGTGATGCCGGTGGTGCTCGCCTCGGGCGGCGATGGCTGGCGCATCGAAGCGCCGGTGCGGGGCGAATGGCCGAAGGCTGCGGGCACGGCGGCGTCGGCCACGCTCACGCCCGCATTGCAGCAGGCGCTGCGCAACGCAGGCGGTTCTTCGCCGGCACCGGCCACGCCGTCGCTCACGCTGCTTGCCGCGATCCTCGGCGCCTTCCTCGGCGGCATCATTCTCAACCTCATGCCCTGCGTGTTCCCGGTGCTCACGATCAAGGTGGTGGGCTTCACGAAGCACGCGGACGACCGCCGCGGCCACCGCATCGCCGGCCTCGCCTACGGCGCCGGCGTGGTGCTCTCCTTCATCGGCCTCGGGGCGCTCATGCTCGCGCTGCGCGCGGCGGGCGAGCAACTGGGATGGGGCTTCCAGTTGCAGTCGCCGATTTTCGTGGCCGGACTTGCAGCGCTGTTCACGGTCATCGGCCTCAACCTCGCGGGATTGTTCGAATTCCGCAGCCTGCTGCCTTCGGCCGTCGCGTCGCTCGAAGCGAAACATCCCGTGGCGAATTCCTTCCTGTCCGGCGTCCTCGCCGTCGCGATCGCATCGCCCTGTACCGCGCCCTTCATGGGCGCCTCGCTCGGCTTCGCCATCGGACTGCCCGCGCATGAAGCGCTCGCGGTGTTCGCAGCCATCGGGGCCGGCATGGCGCTGCCCTATCTCCTGGCCAGCTGGATCCCCGCGGTGGCGCGCCTCCTGCCGCGGCCGGGTCCGTGGATGGACACGTTCCGCAGGCTGATGGCCTTCCCGATGTTCGCCACGGTCGCGTGGCTGGTGTGGGTGATCGGCCAGCAGGCCGGCATCGACGGCGCGGGCGCGCTGCTCGCGCTGCTGGTCGCGCTCGCCATGGTGATCTGGGCGGCGACGCTGCGCGGGCGCTCGCGCGCGATCATCGGGGCGGTATCGATCGCCAGCGCCGCCGCGCTGGCCTGGGGCGTGGGCCCCGCCATCGCCACGCCGACCCCGCCCGAGCGCGTGGCCGCGAGCGACGCCCTCTGGCAACCCTGGTCGGCCGAGCGCGTGGAACAGTTGGTCGCGCAGGGCCAGCCGGTCTTCGTCGATTTCACCGCCGCCTGGTGCGTCACCTGCCAGTTCAACAAGAAGACCACGCTCGCGCATCGGGATGTGCTTGCCGATCTGCGGACCAGGAACGTAGCCTTGCTGCGTGCCGACTGGACCCGGCGCGACCCCGCCATCACCGCCGCGCTCGCCGGCCTCGGCCGCAGCGGCGTGCCGGTCTACGTGTTCTACCGCGCGGGCAGCGCGCCGGTCGTGCTGTCCGAAGTGCTGGGGGTGGAGGAAGTCCGTTCCGCGATCGCCAAACTCTAGGAGTGATGTCCATGTTGATGCGCCGTACCCTGTTGACCTGCTGTGCCCTCGTCTTCGCGGCCGCTTCGCACGCCGCGCCTTCCGTGGGGCAGGCCGCGCCCGACTTCGCGTTGAAGGACGCGAGCGGCAAGACCGTGAAGCTGAGCGACTTCCGCGGGAAGTACGTCGTGCTCGAGTGGACCAACCCCGGCTGTCCCTACGTGCGCAAGCACTACGACAGCGGCAACATGCCGGCGACGCAGGCCGACGCGGTGGGCAAGGGCGCGGTGTGGCTCTCCATCAACTCCACCGCCAAGGATGCCTACGACTACATGGCGCCCGCGAAGCTCGTGGCCTGGAAGAACGAGCGCAAGTCCAGGCCGAGCGCCGTGCTGATGGACGAGGACGGCGTGGCCGGCAAGGCCTACGGCGCGCGCACCACGCCGCACATGTACATCGTCGATCCGCGGGGGCAGCTCGTCTACGCAGGCGGCATCGACAGCATTGCGTCGAGCAATCCCGCGGACATCGGCAAGGCCGTGAACTACGTGAAGCAGGGCCTCGCCGAGGCGATGGCGGGCAAGCCGATCAGCGCGGCCACCACGCGCGCCTACGGCTGTTCGGTGAAGTACAAGAACGACGCCTGAGTCGGCCGCGCACCGGACCGGCGCTTCAGTCCTTGCGCGCCAGCCAGAAATAGAGGCCGGGGATCGGCACGCGCTGCTCCTCGCGCACCGGCGCGCGCTCGAGCGCACGTACCTCGAAGCCGGTCCTCGCCGCGAGTTCGCGAACGTAGTTCTCCGAGTGCGCATAGCGGCGGCTCTGGCGCAGTTGCAACGCCTCGCCGCCTTCGGACTCCTCGAGCGAGAAGCAGAACATGCCGCCCGCCGGCATGCGCCGCGCCAGCGCCTCGAACACCGCATCGAGCGCGCCCACGTAGATGAACACATCGGCCGCGACGGCGAGATCGCACGGCTGCGCCGACGCGCGCAGCGCATCCAGCAGATCGGCGTGCGCGAGCGCGTCGTACACGCCCAGCGCCTCGGCCTTCGCGAGCATGCCACGGGAGAGGTCGACACCTTCCAGCCGCGCGCACAGGGGCTTCAGCAGCGGCCCGCACAGGCCCGTGCCGCAGCCCAGGTCGATGGCGCTGGCGAAGATCCGCTTCTCCCGCTGCAAGCCGGCGACGAGAATCTGCGGCGCGCGGTAGCGCAGCGACGCCACCAGCTGTTCGTCGAAGCCCAGTGCATAGTTGTCGAAGAGCGATTCGACATAGAAGCGCGGCGCGGTGCGAGGCGCCTCGCCGCGCGCGGCCGCCGCGAGGTAGTAGCGGTTGAGCTCGGCATCGCCGCCGAGCCGCAGCGACTCGCGGTACGAGTCGGCGGCCTCCGCCTGCCGCCCGAGGTCGTTGAGCACGGAGCCCCGCAACGTCCACGCCGCCGCCGCGTCGGGCGTGATGGCGACGACGCGGTCGAAGTCCGCGAGCGCCTCGCGCAGCAGCCCCATCTCCGCGAGCCCGGTGGCGCGATGGCCGAGCGCCTCGACGTTGTCGGGCTCGGCGGCGATCGCCTGGTCGAGCATCGCCACCGCCTCCTCGAAACGCCCGAGCTTCAGGCGGGTCGCGCCGAGGTTGGTGAGCGTCGAGGGACGCCCGGGCACGAGCGACAGCGATGCGGCGAAGTCGCGCTCCGCCTCCACGAAGCGGCCGGCCTGGTAGTGGGCGAGACCCGAAAGGAAGAACTCGCGGGCCTGCCTGAAATTCGCGTCCGACATTCAGCCTCGGCCCAGCCGTCGTGTGAAGGCAGACGATCGCCCGAGCGGCACAGGACACGAGGCGACGGGCGTGGGGACTGGCATCCGTGGGATCATAGGGCCTGCCCTGCGAGAATCGCCCCATGCCTTTCGCCCCCCTGCGCAACGACACTTTCCTGCGCGCGTGCCTGCGCGAGCCCACGCCGTACACGCCCGTCTGGCTGATGCGCCAGGCCGGCCGCTACCTGCCGGAATACCGCGCGACGCGCGCCCGCGCGGGCAGCTTCATGGGCCTGGCGACGAACGTCGACTACGCGACCGAAGTCACGCTGCAGCCGCTCGAACGCTTCCCGCTCGATGCCGCCATCCTGTTCTCCGACATCCTCACCGTGCCCGACGCGATGGGCCTGGGCCTCACCTTCGCCGAAGGCGAAGGGCCCCGCTTCGCTTCGCCCGTGCGCGACGAGGCGGCCGTGGCCGCGCTCGCGCCGCCCGACCTGGAGAAGCTGCGCTACGTGTTCGATGCCGTGACCTCGATCCGCCGCGCGCTCGACGGGCGCGTCCCCCTCATCGGCTTCTCGGGCAGCCCATGGACGCTCGGCTGCTACATGGTCGAGGGCGCGGGCTCGGGCGACGACTGGCGGCGCGTGAAGAGCCTGATGTACGCGCGTCCCGACCTGATGCACCGCATCCTGGCCGTGAACGCGCAAGCGGTCGCCGCCTACCTGAACGCGCAGATCGACGCGGGCGCGCAGGCCGTGATGATCTTCGACAGCTGGGGCGGCGCGCTTTCGGACGACGCCTTCCGCGCATTCAGTCTCGCGTACACCGCTCGCGTGCTCGCGGCCGTGAAGCGGGAACACGAAGGCGTGCGCATCCCGCGCATCGTGTTCACCAAGGGCGGCGGGCTGTGGCTCGGCGACATGGCCGATTCGCTCGCGTGCGACGTGCTCGGGGTCGACTGGACCGTGAGCCTGGCGCGGGCGCGCGCGCAGGTCGGCGCGCGCGTCGCCCTCCAGGGCAATCTCGACCCGGCCGCGCTGTTCGCGCCGGCCGAGGCCGTGCGCGCCGAGGCGCGCCGGGTGCTGGACGACTTCGGCACGCCGCATGCCGGCGCGGGCCCGGGACCCACCCACATCTTCAACCTGGGTCATGGCATCAATCAGCACACGCCCCCCGAAAGCGTCGACGCCCTGGTCGACGAGGTCCATGCACATTCCCGCCGCCTCCGGAATGCTTGATCGAGGTGGCGGCGCGTCGTCATCCGGGTGTTCCCTAGGTCCAAGCCCAGCAATTCACTTCGGGCGTGCTTGACTTGTACACAGAAAACATGTTGCGGGGAACGCATTTTTCGCCGCCGCGGCCGGGCGCGCTATGAAACCCGTAGCGCTCGCAAGTTGTTGATTTTATTTGGGTATTGCAAATGCCACCTTTCCGGGCAATGTAGCCAAGCCCTTGATTTTGCTGGGCTTGCAAGGGGTCGCCGCGCACCTATCAACAAAGTTATCCACAAAAAACGGGGGTCGTTCGGTTTCTTGTTTTCAATCAAAGACTTAACGCCGTTTTCGCAAGATCGCATGAAAAGACCGGGCTAAGCGAGCCGAAATCGATGAGCCATTTCGTCCGGACGGTGGTGCCCACGCCCGCCCACAGCACGCTCGCAGGCCCCCTCACCTATCTAAGTGAGTTGCCACTTGCGCCCGGTACCTTGGTGCGCGTGCCGCTCGGCCGCCGGGAGTTGCTCGGGATCGTCTGGGACGACGATGCGGACGATGCGCCCGGCGCAGGCATGGAGCTCAGGCCCATCTCGGCCGTGCTCAGCGGCCTCACGCCACTCGCTGCCCCTTGGCGACAGCTGGTTACCTTCACGGCCAACTATTACCGTCGCGGTCTGGGCGAAGTGGCGCTCGCCGCCGTGCCGCCGCAGCTGCGCGACCTCGTGCCGGCTCAGCTGGCGCGGCGGCTGAAGCGGCGCAGCGCGGCGGCTAACCCCTCCGAAGTCCATCCTGCGCCGCCCCTGACCCCGGAGCAGCAGGCAGCCGTTGACGATATCGGCAGGGGGGAAGGCCCGTTCCTGCTCTTCGGCGCCACCGGCAGCGGCAAGACGGAGGTTTACCTGCGTGCGGTGGCGTGCGCGCTCGAGGCGCAGCCCGATGCGCAGGCGCTGGTTCTCGTGCCCGAAATCAACCTCACACCGCAGCTTCACGCGCGCTTCGTCGAGCGTTTCGGCGAGGCCGCGGTCGTGGCGATGCACAGCGGCATGACGCCGGCGCAGCGCCTGAAGTCCTGGCTCGCCGCGCATGCGGGCGAAGCGCGTATCGTGCTCGGCACGCGCATGGCGGTGTTCGCCTCGATGCCGCACCTGCGCCTGATCGTCGTCGACGAAGAGCACGACCCGAGCTACAAGCAGCAGGAGGGGGCGCGCTACTCCGCGCGCGACCTCGCGGTCTATCGCGGCAAGCTCGAAGGCGCGAAGGTGCTGCTCGGCTCCGCGACGCCGTCGCTGGAGAGCTGGCAGGGCGCGAACCGCGGCCGCTACACGCGTCTGCACATGCCCTCGCGCGTGGGCGCCGGCGTGCTGCCGAAGGTGCGCGTGGTCGACATGACGAAGCAGCCGCGCGGCACGGTGTTCTCACCGCCGCTGGTGGCGGCGCTGCGCGAGCGCATCGCGCGCGGCGAGCAGTCGCTCGTGTTCCTGAATCGCCGCGGCTACGCGCCCGTGCTTGCCTGCGGCGCCTGCGAGTGGAAGAGCGATTGCCCGAACTGCAGCGCGTATCGCGTGTTCCACAAGATCGACCGCACGCTGCGCTGCCACCACTGCGGCTTCGCCGAGCGCGTGCCGCGCGCGTGTCCCGCGTGCGGCAACGTCGACATCGCGCCGGTTGGACGCGGCACGGAACGCATCGAAGAGCAGTTGATCGAGTTGCTCGGCGATGCGCGGCGGCCCGACGGCGAGCCCGCGCGGATCGGCCGCATGGACGCCGACACGACGCGGCTCAAGGGCGCGCTCGAGCGCCAGCTCGCGGAGGTCCATGCGGGGGAGGTCGACGTGCTCGTGGGCACGCAGATGGTGACCAAGGGCCACGACTTCCGGCGCATGACGCTCGTGGCCGCGGTCAACGCCGATTCCGCGCTCTACGCGAGCGACTTCCGTGCGCCCGAGCGCTTGTTCAGCCTGCTGATGCAGGCCGCGGGCCGCGCCGGCCGCGACGCGGCGCAGGCGGATGCGAGCGAGATGTGGATCCAGACCTTCAATCCCGAACATGCGCTGTTTGCGGCGCTGAAGGCGCACGATTTCCCCGCATTCGCCGAGCGGCAGCTGAAGGAGCGCGAACAGGCCGGCATGCCGCCCTTCGTGTCGCAGGCCCTGCTGCGTGCCGACGCGCGGACGCAGGAGGCGGCGCAGGCCTTCCTCGCCGCGGCGGCGGAGGCGGCGGATGGCGTCGAGGCGGGGGAGCACGTGACCGTGTATTCGCCGGTGCCGATGACGGTGCAGCGCGTGGCGAACGTCGAGCGGGCGCAGATGCTGGTGGAAAGCGCATCGCGCGTCGCACTCCAGCGCTTTCTCGCGAACTGGCCCTTGTACGAATTGCGCACGAAGGGGCTGATCCGCTGGGCGGTCGACGTCGATCCGCTGGCGATCTAGCCGCGACGAAGCGCGAGCGCCGCTTCGTACAACTCGTTGCGCGGCGCGCCGCTGATTTCGGCCGCGAGCTTCACGGCCGTCTTCACGGGCAGTTCCTGGAGCAGAAGCTTCAGCACGCGCAAGCCTTCGTCCGGGCTGCGCACCTGCGGCACCGGATGAAGCATGAGCACGTACTCGCCGCGCAGGCGCTGCGGCTGCGCCGCCAGCCAGTCGCTGAATGCGGCGCACGGCATCACCGCGATCTCCTCGAACTGCTTCGTCAACTCGCGCCCGACAGCCAGGGGTCGCTCGCCCAGCGCGGCCAGCGCCTTCGCGGCGGCTTCGATGCGATGCGGCGCCTCCAGCAGCACGACCGCGCGCGGCTCGGCCGCGAGCGCCTGCACGAGCGCATCGCGCTCGCCGGCCTTCGCCGGAACAAAGCCCGCGAACACGAAGGAAGGATCGTCCGAGGCCGCGCCCGCGACGCTCATCAAGGCCGTGACGCTGCTCGCCCCCGGCAGCGGCACGGCGGCGAAGCCGGCTTCGCGCACCGCGGCCACCAGTCGCGCGCCCGGGTCGCTGACCGCGGGCGTGCCGGCATCGCTCGCATACACGACGCGCTCGCCCGCGCGCAGGCGCTCGATGACCGCATCGGCCGACGCCGTCTCGTTGTGCCGGTGGACCGCGAGCCAACGGCCGGCGGACTGCTCGATGCCGTAGGCGCGCAGCAGCGCCTGCGTGTGGCGCGTGTCCTCGCAGGCGATCGCATCCGCGATCTGAAGGACGTGCAATGCGCGCAGGGAGATGTCGGCGAGATTGCCGATCGGCGTCGCGAGGACGTACAGCGCGCCTTGCGGATAATGCTGCGCGGCCGCCGCCTCTCGCGCGGCGATCAAGGCGGAAGCGAAAGATGCGCTCAATGCAGGTCCCCGGCAGAAAAGCCCCAGCGCCCGAGGCTACCACCAAGGCCCGCGGCGACGCGGGCGAGGACGAGGCGCTGCGTTTCCTCGTCGCCGAAGGGCTGCAACTGGTCGCGCGCAACTACCGCACGCCGGGACGCGGCGGCGGCGAGGTGGATCTCATCATGCGCGAGCGCGACGGCACGCTCGTCTTCGTCGAAGTGCGCAAGCGCGCAAGCCGCGCCTTCGGAGGCGCGGCCGCGAGCATCGGCTTGGCGAAGCGACGGCGCATCGTGCTGGCGGCGCGTCATTGGCTCATGCGCCTCGGACGCACGCCCGCCTGTCGATTCGACGTCGTGAGCATCGAAGGCGGCACGCTGCAATGGCTCCGTGCCGCCTTCGATGCGGGCTGAGGGCAGCGCCCTCGGCCCAAAGGTCGATGCGAACCGGTCCGCCTAAGCCGTCCGGTCCTCAACCGAGGTCGATCGCGCGATCAGCCGCGGTCGCGACGGGGCGCGGGCATCGGTGCCGGCTCGGCGGCAGGCGCCGGGGAGGCACCCATCTGCTGCTGCTCCACCACGACCGGGGCCGGCTCGGCGATCGCCACGCGCTCTTCCACGATCACGGGCGCGGGCGCCACGGCGACGGGCTGCTCGGTGATGACGGTGGCCGTCACGGTGCTGTCCACGAAGCCGGGGACGCCGGTCTCGCCCATCGACGTCATGTGCGTGCTTTGCTGGCCCGCGCCGAGGGCATGGTTCGTCACGTACGGGTTGGGCGGAACGCCTTGGGCGACGGCGACACCGATGACGGCGACGGAGGCGACACCGGCGATCAGACCGGCAATTTTTTTCATGGCCATTGCAACTTCTCCTTGAGCGTATTCGCTGATTGATGAAAGCGGGCTCCTGCCTGCTTCGTGTAGATTAGTTGCGCCACGCTTGCGCGGAGTCAGCCTCATGCGGCACCTCGTGTCGTTCCGCGCCCGCCGGGGCGTCGGTCGTTCGCCTACATCCCGTTGGGCCTCACGGTGGCGCACCGGATCGCGGCCGCTTGCTGCAGAGCCAGCTTTGCTGGCCGTTCGCATCGGGCCGTTATCATTCGGCGATCATGCTCGAGCAACGCATACAGCAGAACTTCATCGACAGCGCCGACCTGAAGTATCAGGCCGCGCAGACGCTGAGCAAGCCGCTCGCGGCTGCGGTGCAGGCCGTGCTCGCCTGCGTCACGAGCGGCGGCAAGGTGCTGGCCTGCGGCAACGGCGGCTCGGCCGCGGACGCGCAGCACTTCTCGGCGGAGTTCGTGGGCCGCTTCGAACGCGAGCGGCCCGAACTCGGCGCGATCGCGCTCACCACCGACAGCTCGATCCTCACCGCGATCGCCAACGACTACGACTACAACCGCATCTTCTCCAAGCAGGTGCGCGCGCTCGGCCAGTCCGGCGACGTGCTGCTCGCGCTCTCCACGAGCGGCAACTCGGCGAACGTCCTCGCCGCCATCGAGGCCGCGCACGAGCGCGAGATGACCGTCGTCGCGCTCACGGGGCGCGGCGGCGGCCGCATCGGCGCCGTGCTGCGCGAGACCGATGTCCACGTCTGCGTGCCGCACGAGCGCACCGCACGCATCCAGGAAGTCCACATCCTTGCCCTGCACTGCATCTGCGACGGCGTCGATTCGCAGTTGCTGGGCGACCAGGAAAGTCCCGCATGAAACGCACTGCACGCATTGTCCTCGCCGCCTGCGCGGCCGCCCTCACCCTCTCGGCCTGCGCGCCCCTGCTCGTGGCCGGCGCGGCCGCCGGCGGCGCGCTCATGTACACCGACCGCCGCACCTCGGGCATCCAGATCGAGGACGAGGGCATCGAGCTGCGCGCGGGTGCGCGCCTGCGCGAGGCCTTCGGCGACCGTGCGCACGTCAACGTGAACAGCTACAACCGCGTCGTGCTCCTGACCGGCGAGGTCCCGAGCGAGCAGGCCAAGCAGCAGGCCGAGCAGATCGTGTCGCGGGTCGAGAACGTGAAGTCGATCGTGAACGAACTGGGCGTGATCGGCATCACCACGCTCTCGCAGCGCTCGTCGGACACGCTCGTGACCGGCAAGGTGAAAGCGTCGATCGTCGATGCGGCCGACCTGCAGATCAATGCGTTCAAGGTGATCACCGAGCGCGGCACGGTGTACCTGCTCGGCCGCGTGACGCAGCGGGAGGCCGACAAGGCGACGCAGATCGCGCGCACGGTCAGCGGCGTCCAGCGCGTCGTGCGCGTGTTCGAATACCTGACGGAAGACGAGCTCAAGCGCATGCAGGCGCGCTGACCGCGCGCCGCATGCGCGGCGCGTCCGCCGCGCTCAGCGCAGCCGGCGGATCAGGCTCGACGTGTCCCAGCGCGCGCCGCCGCGGATCTTGATGTCGGCATAGAACTGGTCGACCAGCGCCGTCACCGGTAGCTGCGCGCCGTTGCGCTTGGCCTCGTCGAGCGCGATGCCCAGGTCCTTGCGCATCCACGCGACCGCGAAGCCGAAGTCGAACTTGTCTTCGATCATCGTCTTGCCGCGGTTGTCCATCTGCCAGCTCTGAGCCGCGCCCTTGCCGATCACGTCGAGCACGAGGTTCATGTCGAGTCCCGCCTTCTGGCCGAAGGCGATGGCTTCCGACAGCCCTTGCACGAGCCCGGCGATGGCGATCTGGTTGACCATCTTCGCGAGCTGGCCGGCACCGCTCTCGCCCAGCAGCGTGCAGGCGCGCGAGAACGCCATGGCCGCCGGACGCGCCGCATCGAACGCTTCCTTGTCGCCGCCGCACATGACGGTGAGCATGCCGTTCTGCGCGCCGGCTTGCCCGCCCGACACGGGCGCGTCGATGAAGGACAGGCCGCGCTTCTTCGCTTCGGCGTGCAGCTCGCGCGCGACGTTGGCCGATGCGGTCGTGTGGTCCACGAAGATCGCGCCGGGCTTCATGCCGGCGAATGCGCCGTCCGGTCCGAGCACGATGGCGCGCAGGTCGTCGTCGTTGCCCACGCAGGCGTAGACGAGCTCGCAGCCCGCCACGGCTTCGCGGGGCGTCGGCGCATAGCCGCCGGTGAATTCCTTGCACCAGGCCAGCGCCTTCTCGGGGCTGCGGTTGTAGACGGTGACCTTGTGGCCGGCGAGCGCGAGGTGCCCGGCCATCGGAAAGCCCATCACGCCGAGGCCGAGGAAGGCCACCTTGCGCGACTCCGACGCTTCGTAGGTTCTTGGATTCGTACTTGCCATGGCGTTCGCTTCAATCTTTCGGTGTGGCTTCGGGGAGGGTCAAACGATCGCCAGATGCTCGGTGCCCGCCGACAGGTCCTGCGTCTTCGCACGCTGCGAATTGAGCTTGATCTGAAGGCGCAGGTCGTTCACCGAGTCGGCGTTGCGCAGCGCGTCCTCGTAGCTGATGACGTTGGTCTCGTAGAGGTCGAAGAGCGCCTGGTCGAAGGTCTGCATGCCCAGGTTGCGGCTCTTCTTCATGATCTCCTTGATCTCGGAGACTTCACCCTTGAAGATCAGGTCGGAGATCAGCGGCGAATTCAGCAGCACCTCGACCGCCGCCTGCCGGCCCTTGCCGTCCTGCTTGGGCACGAGCCGCTGCGAGATGAAGGCCTTGAGGTTGAGCGACAGGTCCATGAGCAGCTGCGCGCGCCGCTCCTCGGGAAAGAAGTTGATCACGCGGTCGAGCGCCTGGTTGGCGCTGTTGGCATGCAGCGTGGCCATGCACAGATGGCCGGTCTCGGCGAAGGCGATGGCGTGCTCCATCGTCTCGCGGTCGCGCACCTCGCCCATCAGGATGACGTCCGGCGCCTGCCGCAGCGTGTTCTTGAGCGCGGCCTCCCAATTGTCCGTGTCCAGTCCCACCTCGCGCTGCGTCACCACGCAGTTCTTGTGCGGATGCACGAACTCGACCGGGTCCTCGATCGTGATGATGTGCCCGTAGCTCTGCTCGTTGCGCCAGTCGATCATGGCCGCGAGCGTCGTGGACTTGCCGGAGCCCGTGGCGCCCACGAGCACGACGAGGCCGCGCTTGGACATCACCACGTCCTTGAGCACGGTCGGCACCCCGAGCTTGTCGATCGTGGGCAGCGTCATCGGAATCACCCGCAGCACCATGCCGACCTTGCCCTGCTGCACGAACGCGTTGACGCGGAAGCGGCCGACGCCGGGCGGCGAGATGGCGAAGTTGCATTCCTTCGTCCGCTCGAACTCGGCCGCCTGCTTGTCGTTCATGATCGAGCGCGCCAGCGCGAGCGTGTGCCCGGCATTGAGCGGCTGCGGCGAGACCTTGGTGACCTTGCCGTCGACCTTGATCGCGGGCGGGAAGTCGGCCGTGATGAACAGGTCGCTGCCGTTGCGGCTGATCATCAGCTTCAGCAGGTCGTTGATGAACTTGCTCGCCTGGTCGCGTTCCATGATGGTCCTTTACAACTCTTATCCAGGGAAGTTCTCGGGGATCTTCGCCTTGCCCCGCGCCTCGGCCGGGCTGATCATGTTGCGCTTCACGAGATCGGCGAGGTTCTGGTCGAGCGTCTGCATGCCGAAGCTGTTGCCGGTCTGGATCGCCGAATACATCTGCGCGACCTTCGCTTCGCGGATCAGGTTCCGGATGGCCGAGGTCCCCAGCATGATTTCATGCGCGGCGACGCGGCCGGTGCCGTCCTTGGTCTTGCACAGCGTCTGCGAGATCACGGCCTGCAGCGACTCCGAGAGCATCGCGCGAACCATTTCCTTCTCGTCCGCGGGGAACACGTCGATGATCCGGTCGATGGTCTTGGCGGCGCTCGAGGTATGCAGCGTGCCGAACACGAGGTGGCCGGTTTCCGCCGCGGTCATCGCGAGCCGGATCGTCTCGAGGTCGCGCATTTCGCCGACCAGGATGCAGTCCGGGTCTTCGCGCAGCGCCGACTTGAGCGCGGCCGCGAACGAGAGCGTCATCGGCCCCACTTCGCGCTGGTTCACCAGGCACTTCTTGGAGTCGTGGACGAACTCGATCGGGTCTTCCACGGTGAGGATGTGGCCGTACTCGGTCTCGTTCAGGTGATTGACCATCGCCGCGAGCGTGGTCGACTTGCCCGAGCCCGTGGGGCCGGTGACGAGCACCATGCCGCGCGGCTTCATGGCGAGGTCGGCGAAGATCTTCGGACAGTTGAGCTGCTCGAGCGTGAGGATCTTCGACGGAATCGTGCGGAACACGGCGGCCGCGCCGCGGTTCTGGTTGAACGCATTCACCCGGAAGCGGGCCAGGCCCTCGATCTCGAACGAAAAGTCGCACTCGAGGAACTCTTCGTAGTTCTTGCGTTGCGTATCGTTCATGATGTCGTACACCATGGAATGGACCTGCTTGTGGTCCATCGGGTCGACGTTGATGCGGCGCACGTCGCCGTGAACCCGGATCATGGGCGGCAGGCCTGCGGAGAGGTGCAGGTCGGACGCCTTGTTCTTGACGCTGAATGCGAGCAGCTGGGTAATATCCACGGATCCCTCTTTGTTCTGCTTGTCGAAGTGGCCGTTCCATTATGACCACGATTGCCGCCAACCTCCAGAGCGTCCATGCCCGCATCGCCGCGGCCTGCGCGGACGCCGGACGCCCCGTGGCCGACGTGGCGCTGCTCGCCGTCGCCAAGACGTTCGGGCCCGAGGCCGTGCGGGAGGCCTATGCGGCGGGGCAGCGCGCTTTCGGCGAGAACTACATCCAGGAAGCCGTCGAGAAAATGGCGCTCCTGGCGGACCTCCCGCTGGAGTGGCACTGCATCGGCCCGATCCAGAGCAACAAGACGCGCCTGGTGGCGGCGCATTTCGCCTGGGCCCATTCGGTGGACCGGCTCAAGATCGCGCAGCGCCTGTCGGAGCAGCGCACGGACGAGCAGCCGCCGCTGGACGTCTGCATCCAGGTCAACATCGACGGCGGCGCGTCCAAATCGGGGGTGGCTCCCGGGGAAACGCTCGCCCTCGCGCGCGAGATCGCGGCACTGCCCCGGCTGAGGCTGCGCGGCCTGATGTCGATCCCCGAGCCGCAGGAGGATTTCGCGGCGCATATGGCCGTGCATGCGAAGGCGCGCGCACTCTTCGAGCAGCTCAAGGGCAGCGGGCTCGCGCTCGACACCCTGTCGATGGGAATGACGGCCGACCTCGAGGCCGCGATCCACGCGGGCAGCACGATGGTGCGGGTGGGCACCGCGATCTTCGGCGGGCGGCCGGCGAAAGCCTGAGCCGGCCGCGCCGGAGCCGTCCGACAGCCGGGGACCGAGAGCGACTACGCGGCGGCAACGCCAGCGTCCGCACACTGGCGCGAACGGAACCACAGGACATATCTCATGGCGTACAGCAGCATCCTGGGCGGCGACACCGCGCCCGAGCAACCCATCGGCCGCGGCGCGGACCTCCTGGGCCCGAGCGACAACTCCGACAGCGGCAGCGACACCATCGGCACGTACGAGGAGCATGCGGACAGCGACTCGCGCGGCACGGGCGAGCGCGGCGCGGTCGCGGGGGCCGACATGCGCGAAGGCGCCGACATCGCGCCGGACCGCATCGTGAACCTCGCCGACGGCGAAGTCTTCGCGGCCGACGAAGCCGACGGCATGGCGCTCACCGACCTCGACGCTTCCGGCCTCGGCGCATCCGACGACATCGAAGACGAAGAGGCGGACCGCTGACCGCCGCCCGCCGCTCCGGCGTTGCCGCGGCCGCACCCGACGCCCGGCGCATCCGCGCCGTGCTGCGGGAGCAGTTCGGCTTCTCGCGCCTCACGCCCGGCCAGCAGGCGGTGATCGACCGCGTCATGCGCGGCCTGCCGACCCTGGCGGTGATGCCCACGGGCGCCGGCAAGTCGCTGTGCTACCAGTTGCCGGCGGTGCTGCTTCCGGGCCGCACGGTGGTGGTCTCGCCCCTGATCGCGCTCATGAAGGACCAGTGCGAGTCCCTCCGCGACCACGGCATCGAGGCCGTGCAGTTGCACAGCGCACTCGACTCGGAAGAGACCCGCAGCGCCGAAGCCGCCATCGCCGACGGCACGGCGCGCATCGTGATGACGACGCCGGAGCGGCTCGCCGACGCCGAGTTCCTCGAGCTGCTCCTGCGCCATCCCGTGAGCCTGCTCGCGGTCGACGAGGCGCACTGCATCTCGCAGTGGGGCCACGATTTCCGCCCCGCCTTCCTCGACGTCGGCACGGTGCTGCCGCGCCTGGGCAAGCCGACGGTGCTGGCGCTTACCGCGACCGCGCACGACGAGGTGGCCCGGGACATCTGCGCGCAGCTCGACATCCCGGCCGCCGGTGTGGTCAACGCCAGCGCGCACCGCCCCAACCTCGACCTGCGCGTCGAAGCGGTGGCGACGGAAGACGAGAAGCTCGAGCGCTGCGTCCAGCAGGTGCGCACGCTCGACGGCAGCGGCATGGTGTATTGCGCGACGATCAAGGCCGCGACTGCCGTGCATGAAGCCCTGCACGCCGCCGGTGAATCCGCGGGCCTGTACCACGGCAAGTTGCCCGCGGCCGAGCGGCATGCGGCGCAGGAAGGGTTCATGAGCGGCGCGCAGCGCGTGATGGTGGCCACCAACGCGTTCGGCCTCGGCATCGACAAGCCCGACATCCGGTTCGTGCTGCACTTCCAGCTGCCGCCGACGCTGGAGGCGTACTACCAGGAAGCCGGACGCGCGGGCCGCGACGGGGAAGCGGCGCGCTGCACGCTGATCTTCCTGCGCGGGGACAAGGCGGTGCAGCAGTTCTTCCTGGCCGGGCGCTATCCGACGGGGCAGGATGCGGTCGCGCTGCTCGAAGCGCTGCACGAGCCTCCACCGGACGGCATGGCCTGGACGCTGCCGCTGCTGCAGGGACGCCTCGCGCGGCCGCGCAACAAGCTGCAGGTCGCCGTGGGCCTGCTGCGCCGGCAGAAAATCGTGGAAGCGGGGATCGACGGCTCGCTGAGGCTTGCGAAGCGGCAGCTGACCGCGCAGGAGATCGAGGCGCTCATGGAAGCGTATGGCGAGAAGCGCGACCTCGACCGCGAAGGGCTGGAGCGCATGGTGTTCTACGCACAGGCGGGGACGTGCCGCTGGCGCCTCATCCTCGAACATCTGGACGGCACCTCGCCCTTCGACCGGTGCGAGCATTGCGACAACTGCCGTCGCATCGCCGCGCACGAGAAGGTGGTGGAGCATCTCGCGCGTGAATCGGCGGCGAACGACGAGCCCGTAACCGGCACCGGTGCGCCGGGCCTGGCGCGCGGCGACATCGTGAAGGTCAAGCGCTACGGTCGCGGCATCGTGGAGGAAGCGACCGCGCTGCAGGTGACCGTGGCATTCGCGGACGGGACGCGGCGCGCCTTCCTGCCGGAGTACGTTCAACGCCACCGGCCGCGACAGGCAGCGTGAGCCGGCACGCGTCAGCACGCGCGGCGCCGACGGCTCAACCCGCCGCCCAGAGCTGCGCGCTCGGGAAATTCGTGCCGGCACGGGCGTGACTCGACAGCAGCAGGAAGGTAACGCCGCCGACTTCCACCAGGAAGTCGGGTAGGCGGTCGCCGTCGAGGTCCGCCACCGCATGCAGGCGCGTGGCGGATGCGGGCCGGCCGAGCACGTAGCGGTGATCGATCCCGCCATAGCGGATCACGTATTCGGTGCCACGGCCGCTGCTCTCGACGTGGAATTCCACCTCGGTCCTGCCAAGTGCGAGCCGGTACGCGTCGCCGACGCGCGGATGGAAGGCGCCCTGCGGGAACAGGTGGTTGACGCGCGTGCCCTCGAGGATCGTCGCGTCGGGCAGCTGCACGTACATCGTGCCGGCCGGCACGTCCTCGTCCCCGCACTCGGGGCGCGCCAGTCGGACGTCGATCGCATCGCCATGGACCGCAAGCCGATACCAGCCCTCGTCGCCCGACGCCACGTCGTTGGCGACGGCCTCCTCGCGCCAGAGCCGCGCGTCGAGCGACAGGCCCGCCTCGTTCAGGCCGCAGGCCCAGGTCGTGGCGGCAAGCGCCGCACCGGCGCAGGCGAGCGAGAACTGGCGCAGGGGGCGGTTCGCGTTCATCCCATTCATCGCGTTCATCGCATTTCTCCTTTTGTGTGCGATGAACCCATTCTTCGAATTCCGCCCGGAGCGAACAATGCGCGCGCCGGGCGGCTTCGTTCACGCCCCGGAAGAAATCCTCACGCGGACCCGCGCGGACGCCGCCGATAATCGTCCGCATGACGCGTGTCGCCGTGATCGAGGACGACCCGCCCACCAGCGACCAGCTGGCCGGCTGGATCCGATCGGTGCGCGAGGGCATCGAGGTCGACCAGTGGTTCACGCGCGACGACGCCGAGGCCGCCCTCGCGCGCAAGAGCTACGACGTCGTCCTGCTCGACATCGAGCTCGGGCGCGAGCGTCATGCCGGCGTGGCGCTCATCAATGCCATCAACAAGCAAGGCCGGGGCACGCCGGTCCTCGTCGTCTCCGCGATGCCCGCGACGATCTACCGCGGAATCATGAAGGCGCTCGACGCGTGGGACTACCTGCAGAAGACCACGTTCGAGGAGGCCGACTTCATCGAGACTTTCCTCGAGTTGCTGCGGGTCGCGCGCGAGCGCAAAGCGAAGGAAGCCGCGCCGCGTGGCGATGCGCCCGGCGAGCTTTCGCTCGACCCGCTCTGGCAGCGCACGCCGATGTGGCGGGGCCAGCGCATCAACCTGCCGCTGACCGCACAGCGCATCCTCGCCACGCTGTACCAGCGGCACGGGGAAGTCGTGAGCTACGACGACCTGTTCGAGGTCGTCAAGAGCGGGCGCAACCGCGACAACGTGCGCAAGCACGTGAGCACGATCCGCGACGCGTTCCGCGAGGTCGACGCCGCCTTCGACGGGATCGAGAACGTGCCGATGCGCGGCTTCCGCTGGGTCGGCGGGCCCCGCGGGGACGCGCGGCGCGGCGGCGCATGACGCGCGGACTCGAGCGACCGAGGCTCCGTCTCGGGCTCGCCTCGTTTCGCCTGCGCATCCTCTTTCGCGGCGTCTTCCTGTTGCTCGCCCTGGCGACGATCGCTTTCGCCGTCGTGCTGCTGCAGGACGAAAAGGACCGCAGCTACCGCAGCTACGAGCAGTCCCTGCGCCGCACGCAGGCCGACCTGCTCGCGCGCCTCAAGCAGCCGGCGGGCCTGTTCGCCTTGCTGAATGCCGGCGATTCCAGCGAGGCGTCCGAGGCGACGCCGCTGCGGCCGAAGGTGCTGCCGTATCCCTCGCTCGATTTCGACGATCCGAACCGGGCGCAGCAGGCCGTCGACGCGGCGGGCTGCGCCGTGCGCTACCCGGACGGCGGCACGCTCTGCGCGGGCGTGGGCAGCAGCGCGGTGGCCGGCGGCTTCCTCTATCTCGTCGGGAGTTTCCGCTCGGGCGAACTGGCGGGCCGCGAGGGCGGCGAGCTCGACATCGAAGCCTCGCACCGCGCCCGCGTGCGCGTCGAGATGCGCGGCGAGGTGCGCTCGTGGATCGCACCGTTCGAGCGGTTGTCGATGCGCGGCGAGCCGCTCGTGCGCGGGCGGCTGAGCGCTTTCGAGACGACCGGCGATCCCACCCTCGCGTCGGCCCGGCCCGTGCGGGATTTCCGCGGCTGGCTGTGGCAGAGCGCGACCTGCTCGGCGGGCGGCGAGCCTCCCGACTGCGCGCGCAGCGTGTTCTATGCGATGCGCCTGCCGCTGGATGCCTTGCGCGAAGGCACCCGCACCGCGTGGCCGCCGCCGGACCTGCGGCAGTCGCGCATCCACGTGCAGATGCTCGCGCCCGGCGATGGCCCGCCGCTTTTCGACAGCAATGCGCCGGGCGCGGAAGGCGCGGCCCCGCTGGAGCAGTTCGCGCGATCGCTGCTGCCGGGCGAGACGCTCACCGTGCGCGCGATGGATTCGGCGCAGCCGTCCGTCGTGCTCAAGGGCGCGACAGCGACGGAGCCGAGCTCTCCGCTCATCGTGCGCCTCATCGACCGCCTGCCGGTGGCGACGCGGCCCCCGCCCATGCAGGCGCGAGAGACGATCGCGACACCGCTCGGCTCGTACGACGTGCGCCTCGCCTCGGACGCACGCGGCATCGACCGCAACCTCGGCGCGATCGCGACGCGCCTGTCGTGGTACGTCGCGGCCATGCTGGGCGCCATCGCGCTCGCCTGGCTCGTGATCGAGGTGGGGCTCATCCGGCGCATCGCGGTGCTCGCGAAGCGCGCCGCGGCGGTGTCGCACGACGTACAGCACGACGCGCGCGGCGGGGAGCGCATCGGCCGGCTCGACGTGTCCGACCTGCGCGGCAACGACGAGCTCGGCCTGCTGGCCGGCGGCCTTGCCGACCTGCTGCAGCGCGTGAAGGACGACGTGCAGCGCGAGCAGCGCCGCGCGGGGCAGGAGCGCGACATGCTCCAGGCCGTGGGCCACGAGATCCTGTCGCCGCTGCAGTCGCTGATGGTGCTGCATCCTCATGCCGACGACCCGGCACACCGCTACGTGCAGCGCATGCAGCAGGCCGTGCGCGTGCTCTACGGACAGGCTTCGCCGAGCGAGGCGCTGGCGGCGGCGCGAATCGACGTCGCGCCGCTGGACCTCGATGCGTTCCTGCGCCACGTCGCGCAGAACGCGGGATTCGCGGGCATCGCCGACGTTCGGTATGCGGGCGCCGACAGGTCCGTCATGGTGCGGGCGGACGAGTTCGCGCTGGAGGATGTCGTGACGCACGTGCTGCGCAATGCCGAGCGCCACCGCACACCGGGCTCCGCCATCGAGATCGCGCTGTCCTTGCACGAAGGCCGGGCCGTGGCCGGCATCCGCAATGCGGGTCCGCCGATCGACAACGCCCTGCTGGATCGCATCTTCGACTATGGCGTGGGAGGCAGCGAGGCGGGCGAGGCGGGGGAGGCCGGCGAGCTTCGCGACGGACCCTCGGGCGAGCGTCGCGGCCAGGGCCTCTTCGTCGCGCGGACCTACATGGTCAAGATGGGCGGGACCATCGTGGCGCGCAACGTGTCCGGCGGTGTGTGCTTCGAGCTCGCTCTTCCGCGCGCCTGAGCACCATCCGCCTGACGCGGCGTCAGGCGAGATTGACGGCGCGGATGCGCGGCTTCGGCAATATGACGGTGCCGAGGGCCCGGTCCTGCGGCAGGCTGTCGCGCAGCACGGTGAGCTGCTGCGTGAATGTCGGGCGATGCACGGAGGCAAGGACGATGGTCTTGGGACGCTCGCCCCACACGAGGTCGATGGGATCGCGGTCGAGGTCGATGTGAGCGGTGTTCATGTTCTCTCCAGGCTGCGGCGTTCGATGGAGTGAAGTTTCGATCGCGGCCCCGCATGCCCTTTAGGGATTTCGACTAGGGCGCATGAGCATGTCGCCTAGCAGGCGGCGAGCGTCGATCGCCACCGGCTGAAGATCCGACGCGAACGGGTCAGAGCTCAGCGCGCGAGGGTGCTCGCCCCGAACAGGCTGCGGACGAACTCGACCGCCAGCTCGGCGGTGCGGTTACGGACGTCGAGCGCCGGGTTGATCTCGACGATGTCGACCGAGCCCAGCTGTCCGGTGTCCGCGATCATTTCCATGCAGAGCTGCATCTCGCGATAGGTCGGCCCGCCGCGCACGCCCGTCCCCACGCCGGGCGCGTCGAGGGGGTCGAGGCAATCGAGGTCGAAGCTCACGTGGAGGTGGGTGTCCTCGTCCACGGCATGGAGCGCCTGGGTCATCGTGTTGCGCATTCCGTGCTCGTCGATGTGCCGCATGTCGAACACCTGGAGGTCGAGCTGGCGTATCGCCTCCTTCTCCTCGACGTCGACGCTTCGGATGCCGATGAAGTCGATGTCGTGGGGGCCCAGCGCCGCGCGTTCGCCGCTCCAGCCGACCAGCGCGTCCGGGCCATGACCGAGCAGGCAGGCCACCGGCATGCCGTGCATGTTGCCGCTGGGACTGATCGCTTCCGTGTTGACGTCGGAGTGCGCGTCGAGCCAGATCACGCGCAGCTTCCTGCGCTGCGCGCGGCAATGCCGCGCGATCGCGCTGATGGAGCCGATGGCGATGCTGTGGTCGCCCCCCATGACGACGGGCACCTGGCCGTCACCGAGGATCGCGGTCACCGAGTCGTACACGGCGCGATTCCATGCCACGACCTCGTCGAGATGGCGCAGGCCCTGCGATGGCGGCTGCCAGGGGTTGGGCGGACCCGCGAGGTTGCCGCGGTCCACCACGTCGTAGCGGCAGGCCCGCAGCGCTTCCACCAGCCCGGCCACGCGCAAAGCGTCGGGTCCCATCCCTGCGCCGCGGACGCTGGCCCCGACATCGGTCGGCGCGCCGATCAGGCTGAGCGTCGTCATGCATTGGATTGTGGCGCAGCGCCGCCGCCAGCGGGGCGCTGGCCGCCGCTTGCATGCGTAGGCCGGAACGCAACCGTCCTCCTGCCCCCGCAGCAAGGCGGCCCGCCCGATAATGGCCGCATGGACGACATCGTGCGCCAGGCCATGGCCAAGTGGCCCAACGTTCCGCATTGCTACGGCTGGCTCGCGCTCGATGCGCGCGGCAACTGGTACATGCGCGACGACCGCGTGCAGGCGCTGGGGCCCTTCCCAGCACACAAGGGCTCGATGCTGCGGCACGAGAAGCTCGTCGACTTCATCCACCGCAACTACGATCGCGACGATGCGGGGCGCTGGTATTTCCAGAACGGGCCGCAGCGCGTCTACATCGAACTCGAATGCACGCCGCATGTGTGGCGCATCGCCGCCGATGGCGCGGTGACATCGCACACAGGGCCCCTGGCGCAGCCGCGTGCCTGCTTCACGGACGAAGCGGGGCGGGTCTATCTCGACACCGACCTGGGCATCGGCCTCGTGCACACGCTCGACATGGCGCTGGCCGCCGATGCGATCGAGGACGGGCGGTGGACGCCGCTGCCCGTGTCGTCGGCGGAACTCCCTTCGCGGTTCGGTTTCGTCACCAGCCCCGCCGCGGAAAACGCCTCGGCTCGCACCGCGCCATGAAAAAAGCCGCTCGGTGAGCGGCTTTTCGAGAGTGGACGGCGAACGGTCAGCGCACCGACTTCACCATGAAGTCGACGGCGGCGCGCACATCGGCGTCGGGGGCGGTCGACCCGCCCTTGGGCGGCATCGCGCCCTTGCCCTTGATCGCCGACTCGTAGAGCGCCGGCACGCCGGCCGCGAGCCGCGGAGCCCAGCCGGCCTTGTCGCCGAACTTCGGGGCGTTGGCCACGCCAGCCGCATGGCAAACCGCGCAGGCGGTCTTGTAGAGCGCTTCGCCGGCGCCGCCCGCGGCAGCGGCGGCGGGTGCAGGCGCTGCCGCCGCGGCCACCGCGACGGGCGCGGCGCTGGCGACCGGCGCGGTTGCAGCTGCGGCCGCAGCGACGGGCGCGGATGCGGGCGCGGATGGGCCGGCCTGCGCGGTGGCGGCTGCCGCGGCGGGGCGCTGCGGCTCGGCGAACTTGCCGCCGGCGGCATTGGCCAGGTAGGCGACCGCGCGTGCGATTTCCAGATCTTCGAAGTCGCCACCGGCTTGCGCCGGCATGGCGCCCTTGCCCTTGATGGCCGAGGCGACGAGGGCGTCGAAGCCGGTCGCGAGGCGGTTGGCCCACGACGGCGCGTCGCCGAGCTTGGGGGCGCCGGCCACGCCGGCCGTGTGGCAGGACGTGCATTGCGCCTTGTAGACCTCTTCGCCGCTCTTGAGCGGGCGATTGGCATCGCGAATTTCGACCGTGCCCACCTTGCGGATGCGCTCGACCGTGCCGCGCTCGATATCCTGCGCCGTCACGCCGCCGAGGGCGTACTTCGCGACGTCGGTGCTGCCCGCGGGCTTGTTGTCGGCGACGACGTAGGCCACGAGCGCGATGATGGCGAAGACCGGGACGAAGAAGGAGAAGAAGACCGCGATCAACAACTGCTTGGGTGTCTTGATCGGGCCGGTGTGGGCTTCTTCGTGCGTGCTGTCGCTCATGACGTCCTCGGAGTTCGCGGGCTATTCGAAAATCAACCTTCGATTATAGACGGCGCCCTTTTGCCCTCTTCGACGCGCCCCGCCGCGCACCGCAGCCGGGCGCGGCCGCTTACATGAGGGATAATCGCGCCTCGCTTTCCGAATGCGAAGCGGCTGTAGCTCAGTGGATAGAGTATTGGCCTCCGAAGCCAAGGGTCGTGGGTTCGATCCCCGCCAGCCGCGCCAGGTTTCGTCTCTCGCCAGGGATGCTTGCCCGGCACCGCCATGTTCCCTGAACTCCTCTTCGGCAGCCTCTTGCCGCTGCTCCTCCTCATCGGGCTCGGCTACGTCGCGGGCCGCTGGATGCAGGTCGACTCGCTCACGCTTGCGAAGCTGGGCATCTATTTCCTCGCGCCCTCCGTCACGTTCGGCGCGATGGCCCAGCTCGATTTCCGTCCCTCGTACCTGCTCCTTCCGCTGCTGCTCCTGGCGGTCGGAAGCTGCATCAGCGTCTTCGTCTATGCCGCGACGGCGCGCATCTTCACCGACAGCCGGCGCAATCTCGTCGCGATGGCGGCGTCCACCGCCAATACCGGGTATTTCGGCCTTCCCGTCGTCCTCGCCGTCGCCGGGCCGGATGCCGCCGGGATCTATCTGCTCGGCAACGTCGGCATCTCCTTGTCCGAATCGACGGTCGGCTACTACCTCGGCGCGCGGAGCACCTTCAGCGTACGCGACAGCGTCAAGCGCGTGCTGTCGCTGCCCGCGAACTATGCGGTCATCCTCGGACTGGCGTGGAACGCGCTCGACTTTCCGCTGCCTGCGGCGGCGCTGACCTGGTGGCAGCGGCTGACGGGTGCATGGATCATCGTCGGCATGATGCTGATCGGTGCCGCACTGAGCCAGGCCGGCGTATGGAAAGCCTCCGCAAGGCTAACGGGGGTGATGCTGGGCGTGAAATTCCTGCTGTGGCCCGCCTGCACGTGGGGCCTGGCCTTGCTGGACCGCGAAGTGCTGGGGCTCTTCGAGCCCCGCGTGCATACCCTGCTCCTCATCTTCGGAATCGTCCCCATGGCCGCGAACGTCGTCGCATTCGCGGCGCAGCTCAGGCTCCGGCCCGCGGAAGCCGCCTCGGTCGTCCTCCAGTCCACCGTGTTCGCGGTGTTCTACATCCCCCTCGTCCTGTGGATGGCCGGCATCGGCGCGAATCCGCGCTGAGCTTCTGGCATCATCCGCCGATGCTCGGACACGCTGCGCTTGCGATGTGGTGGGACATGGCCCCGGCGCAACGCCCGGAGTTCGAGCACTGGCACACGCACGAACACTATCCGGAGCGGCTGGGCATTCCCGGCTTTCTGCGGGCGAGCCGGTGGCGCGACGCCACGGGCGGCGAAGGCATCTTCCAGCTGTACGAGCTCGATACGCACGCCGTGCTTTCCTCGGATGCCTACCTGGCGCGCCTCAACGCGCCGACGCCGTGGTCGACGCGGATGATGCCCCACCATCGGAACATGGTGCGCAGCCAGTGCACCGTACTGGTCTCGCACGGAGGCGTGACGGCGCGGCACGCGCTGACCGTGCGGCTCTCGCCCGCCGAGGCGCGGGGGGAGGCGCTGTTGCAGGGACTCGCGCCCCTGCTCGAGGCGTTGCCGCATCGCCCGGGCGTGGGCGGCGCGCACCTGCTGAAGCACAGTCCTCCGCAGATCGCCGCGACCGCCGAGCAGAAGATTCGCGGCAACGACTCGTATGCGGACTGGGTGCTGGTGATCACCGGCTACGAGTTCGCTGCCCTCGAAGAGCTGGCGGGGGGCGAGCTCGGCGCCGCCGCGCTCGAGGCGCTCGGCGCCTCGGCGGGCGCCCTGCACGGGCGCTACCAGCTCGCCTACGCCGCGGTCCCCGCGGACATCGCATGAGCGCACTCCCCGCGCCGCGGGCGGGTCGTCGCGGCGTGGGTGACGCGCCATGAACATCGACGGCAACACCGGGCTGATCGCCCACCTGGGATGGCCGACCCATGCCTTCAAGGCGCCACTCATCTACAACCCGTACTTCGAGTCGGCGGGCGTCAATGCGGTGGTGGTGCCGATGGGGTGCAGGCCGCAAGCGTTCGAGGACGTGCTGCGAAGCTTCTTCCGACTGGAGAACGCACGGGGCGCGCTGGTGACGATGCCGCACAAGGTGAGCGTCGTCGGCCTGCTGGACGTTGCCTCTCCGGCCGTCGAGGTGGCGGGCGCGTGCAACGCAGTCAAGCGCCTGGCGGACGGGCGCCTGATGGGCGAGCAGTTCGATGGCGAAGGTTTCGTGCGCGGCATGCGGAGCAAAGGGCTGTCGACGCAGGGCGCGCGTGCGCTCGTCGTCGGCTGCGGGGGCGTCGGCTCGGCCATCGCCGCGGCGCTCGCGGGGGCCGGTGCGGAGGAAGTTGCCCTCTACGACATCGAAAAGGATTCCGAACGCGCGCTCGCCCAGCGCCTCGCCAAGCACTTCCCGCGGGTGCGCGTGGCGACCGGCAGCAACGATCCGGCCGGCTTCGACCTCGTCGTCAACGCCACGGCGCTCGGGATGAACCCGGGCGATCCGCTGCCGCTCGACGTGTCGCGCCTGGCCGCGAGCACGTTCGTCGGCGATGTCGTGATGAGCGCGGAAGTCACCGAATTCCTGCGTGCCGCGGGCGACCGGGGCTGCCGCGTGCAGGTCGGCACGGACATGCTGTTCGAAATGATTCCGCCGTACCTGGAGTTCTTCGGCTTCCCGACGACCACCGCGGATCGGCTGCGCGACGTCGCGCGGCTGCGCTACTGATGCGGTCGCGCAGGCGAGGGGTCAGCCGCGCGCCGAGCGTCGGCGAAGCAGAGGCGAGCTCTTCGCCGCGACCGCCAGTTCGTCGGCCGCCTCGACGAGCGGGCGGCCGAGCTCCTGCATGACCGCGGTCGTCAGCCGCTGCATCGGCCCGGCGATGGTGATGACGCCGGCGACTTCCCGGCCGCTTCCCTGCACGGGCGCCGCCATGGCGCTCATGCCCGGCGCATACATTTCCACCATCATGCTGAAGCCGCGCCGGCGGTCTTCCTCCAGGATCTTCATCAACGCCTTGAACGTGGTGGGCGCCTTGGGGCCGTACTCGCGCGGCGTGCCGAAGCCTTGCCGCGCGACGAGTTCCGTCGCGCGCTCCTCGTCCAGGGTCATCAGCCAGGCATGGCCGGCCGCGGTACACGACAGGGGCACGTCGATGCCCATGTCGGGGTCGTAGCGCAGGCCCGCGCGCGCGCCTTGCGCCTTGGCGACGAAAGTGAGACGGTCTTCGTCGACGAGCGCGAGACGCACGAGTTCGCCGCACTCCTCCGCGAGCCGGTCGATGATGGGCTGGGCGATGTCGAGGATGCCGGCTGCGCCCAGAAAACTCAAGCCCAGCGCGGGCAGGCGCGTGGTCAGCGCGTAGTCGCCCATCGCGCGCAACTGGCGCACGTAGCCGCAACGCACCAGATCCGCCAACAGCCGATGGCAAGCGCTGCGCGGCAGGTTGAGTTCGTCGGCGAGCGCCGTCAGCGGCAGGCCCTCGGGTTGCGACGCCAGTGTCTCCAGGATGCGCAGCGTGCGATCGACGGTGCCCGAGAGAACGGCGCTCGAGTTCGTCATATGAAAATGGTTTCCAGTTCGGAACAGTGTTCTGACATGCCAATTATCATGCCCGACGTTTCGACAGACAACTCCAGGAGACACGCGTGACCCCGATGACCCGCCGCGGCCTTGCCGCCTTCGCCTTCCTCTTCGCCGCCGTCGGCGCCAGCGCGCAAGTGCAGGAACGCACGATCAAGTTCGGCCACCTGAACAACGTCGGCCATCCCACCAGCCTGGGCGTGCAGAAGTTCGCCGAGCTCGTGGCCGCCAAGAGCGGCGGCAAGATCAAGGTGCAGGAATTCGCCGCGTCGCAGCTGGGCAACGAACTGCAGCAGCAGTCCGCGCTGCAAGGCGGGGTGCAGGAAATGCTGGTCGCCTCCACGACCTCGCTGAACGGCATCGTCAAGGAGTTCGGCATGCTCGACTTCCCCTTCCTGTTCGCGAATGCGAAGCAGGCGGACGCGATGGTCGACGGCCCGCTCGGCAAGGCGCTCGCCGCCAAGCTGCCGGAAAAGGGCGTCATCGTGCTGGCCTTCTTCGACCTCGGTTTTCGCAACGTGACCAACAGCAAGCGGCCGATCACGAAGGGTTCCGACCTGGAGGGCCTGAAGCTTCGCGTGATCCCCAACCCGGTGTTCCTGGAGACCTTCAAGACCTTCAACGCGAACCCGCTGCCGATGCCGTTCGCCGAACTGTACGGCGCGCTCGAGAGCAAGGCGGTCGATGGCCAGGAGAATCCGTTCGCCGTGATCGCATCGAGCAAGTTCTTCGAGGTGCAGAAGTTCGTGAGCGGCACCAATCACGTCTACGCGACCAACCCCGTGCAGATCAGCAAGCGCTTCTGGGATCGCCTCTCCGCGCAGGAGCGGAAGATCCTGCAGGACGCCGCCATCGAAGCGCAGAACTGGCAGCGCGTGGTGAGCCGCGAAGTCTCCAGCAAGGCGCTGGGCGAGCTGACGGCCAAGGGCATGGTCTACAACGACATCGCGCCCGCCGAACTCGCGAAGATGCGCGCCGCGGTGCGCCCGGTCTACGACAAGTTCGCCGCGGCCTACGACCCGACCCTGGTGACGCTCTTCCGGGCCGAACTGGAACGCGTGTCCAAGCTCTGATGCACGACCCGGCGCCCGTGAAATTCCTCGTCCTGCACGGTCCGAACCTGAACCTGTTCGGACGCCGCGAGCCCCACATCTACGGCCACACCACCCTGGCCGAGATCGATGCGCGGCTCGCCGATCTCGCGCGGGAGCTCGGGGTGCAGCTCGAGACGATCCAGTCCAACCATGAAGGCGCGCTGGTGGACTTCCTGCATCGCTACATCGACGAGGCCCAGGGGGCGCTCGTCAATCCGGCGGGGCTCACCCAGCATGGCGTGCCGCTGCACGACGCCATCAAGGCCATGCCGTTCCCGGTGATCGAGGTGCATATGTCCAACATCGCCGCGCGGGAAGCCTGGCGCGTGCATTCGATCATCTCGCCGGCCGTCAAGGCCACGATCCAGGGGCTCGGGCCGCACTCCTATCTGATGGGACTGCGGGCCCTGGCCGCCCTGGCCGGCGAGAAGGGCTGAGGGCCGCGTGCAGCGCCTGATCGACGCCCTGTGCCGCGTCCTGGAAGCGGCGATCGCCGCCGCCTTGGCCCTGATGGTGGTTCTCGTCTTCGGCAACGTGGTGATGCGCTACGGCTTCAATTCCGGCATCGGCGTGTCGGAGGAGTTGTCGCGGTGGCTGTTCATCTGGGGCACCTTCCTCGGTGCGCTGGTCGCGCTGCGCCAGCACGGCCATCTGGGCATGGACATGGTCGTGAGCAAGCTGCCGCCGGCCGGCAAGAAGGTGTGCCTGGTTCTCAGCCACGCGCTCATGCTCGCGATCGTCGCCATGCTCGGCAGGGGCGGCTGGGAGCAGGTCAAGATCAACTGGGACGTGAGCGCCCCCACCACCGGCTGGTCGATGGCGATCGTGCATTCGGCTTCCGTCGTGTTCGCCGCGGTCGCGGGCCTGATCCTGCTCGCGGACATGGCGCGCCTGTTCACCGGCCGGCTCGCCGACGATGAACTGGTCATGGTGCAAGAGTCCGAGGAGAGCGCGCAGTTGCGCGACATCGTCGGACCGGGGACCCGCCCATGACGCTGGTCGTCTTCGTCGGCGCGCTGCTGGCGGCCATGTCCATCGGCATGCCGATCGCCTTCGCGCTGCTCGCGAGCGGTGTCGCGCTGATGTGGCACCTGGACATGCTGGATTTCCAGATCCTCGCGCAGAACCTGATCGGCGGGGCCGACAGCTTCCCGCTCCTTGCCGTTCCGTTCTTCATGCTGGCCGGCGAGGTGATGAACGTCGGCGGCCTGTCGCGGCGCATCGTCGACCTGGCGCTCGCGATGGTGGGACACATCCGCGGCGGCCTCGGCTACGTGACGATCATGGCAGGGTGCCTTTTGTCGGCCCTGTCGGGCTCCGCCGTCGCGGACGCGGCGGCGCTGACCGCGCTTCTCCTGCCGATGATGGTCAAGGCCGGGCACGATCGCAAACGTGCCGCCGGGCTCATCGCCGCCACCGGCGTGATCGGTCCGGTGATCCCGCCGAGCATCGGACTCGTGATCTTCGGGGTGGCGGCGAACGTGTCGATTTCCAAGCTGTTTCTCGCGGCCATCGTGCCCGGGCTGCTGATCGGCGGCGCACTGTGGGTCACGTGGGCCTGGCTCGTTCGCGCGGAGAAGATCGAGCCGGCGCCGCGCAAGTCCACGGCGGAGGTCTGGGCCGCCGCGCGGGGCGCCGGCTGGGCGCTGCTGCTGCCGCTGATCATTCTCGTCGGCCTGCGCATGGGCGTGTTCACCCCGACCGAGGCCGCGGTCGTGGCGGCCGTCTACGCCCTGTTCGTCTCCACCGTCATCTACCGCGAACTGAAGCTGCGCGACCTCTATCCCGTGTTCGTGGCCGCGGCAAAGACGAGCGCGGTCGTGATGTTCCTGATTGCCGCCGCGATGGTGAGCGCCTGGCTGATCACCGTCGCCAACCTTCCCGGCATGGTGACCGAACTGCTTCGGCCGCTCCTGGGCAGTCCCATCATTCTGATGATGGCCATCATGCTGCTGGTGATGGTCGTGGGCACCGCCCTGGACATGACGCCCACGATCCTGATCCTTACTCCGGTGCTGATGCCCGTGGTGAAGGCCGCCGGGATCGACCCGGTCTATTTCGGCGTGATGTTCATCATCAACAACTCCATCGGCCTCGTGACGCCGCCGGTCGGCACGGTGCTGAACGTGGTCGCCGGCGTGGGACGCATGAAGCTGGACGACGTGACCCGGGGCGTGCTGCCCTTCATGGCCGCGGAGTTCGCGATCCTCTTCTTGATGACCCTCTTCCCGGCGCTGGTGACCGTCCCGGCTCGCTGGCTGTCGGGCTGACGCGTCGGCGCAGGCGCGCTCAGGCGTCCCAGCCGGTACGCTGCCAACCGCGTTCGAGGGCGTAGTTCACCGTCGCGCGCGCGAGCTCCAGCGAGCTGTCCATGAGATGCAGGCCCAGCGCGTCGGTGTAGCGTGCCGCGAGCGGGATCTCGGTGCAGCCCATGATGACCGCCGTCGCCCCTTGCGCCTTCACGACGGCCAGCGCCTTGCCCAGGCTCTCGCCGCCGTCCTTCATGTCGCCCGCCTTGATCTGGCGAATGCAGTCGTTGACGAAGGGCTGCGTGTCCTGGTCGGGGACGCCGTAGGGAATGCCGCGCTCGTCGAGCGCTGACTGGTAGAAGCCGGACACGAGCGCGCCCTGTGTCGCGAGCACCGCGACCTTGCCCGCGGCCTCGCGCGGAATCGCGGCCACGCAGGCGCGCGCGATGTGCAGGATTGGCACCTTGCTGCGCTCGCTCATCTCCCGGTACCAGTGGTGCGAGGAATTGCAGGGGATCGCGATGACGCCGACTTCGGCTCGGTTGAGGAAGTCGATGCCCTCGAGCAGTTGCGGCAAGGGATCCTTGCCGGTGCCGAGGATGGCGCGCGAGCGGTCATGGACGTGGGGCAGGCTCGCCACGATGACGGGCAGATGGTCCTGGTCACGCCGAGCCGGCGTGAGTTGCACCAGCTTGTCCATGAAGTCGACGGTGGCCGCCGGGCCCATGCCGCCGAACACTCCGATACGGGACATGGGGACTCCTTTGGCGTTGCGTCAGATCTTCAGCGGCTTGGGACAGATGAGCGAGACGGCCGCGGTGTTGCCGATGACGAGCACCAGCGTGCGCAGCATGTCGCAGATCGGGTCGACCGCGAGGAACAGGATGAAGGCCGCCTCGAACGGCAGGCCGAGGTAGGCACAGGTCATGCCGACCAGCGACACCGTGACCAGGCCGGTCATGCCCGCCGATGCGAATCCGGCAAGGACCGAAGCGCCCATGACGATCGACACGTCCGCGAAGGTGAGATCGCGGCCATAGAGTTGAGCGATGAAGAGCGTCGCGCACACGTAGTACACCACCGGGCCGACGCGAAGCAGCGACACGGACAGCGGCACGAGCAGCTCGACGCGGGAGCGCGCGAAGCCCAGCCTGTCGGCCAGGCTCTCGATCATCACCGGCATGCAGGTTGCGCTGCTGCGCGTGGCGAGCGCCAGCGCGAACGGTCCGCGCAAGGCGTCGAGCGTCTGGCCGAATGAGTTGTTCGAGCGCCGCCAGATGATGATGGCGGCCGCGACGATGATGATGACGGAGGCGATGAAGAAGGCGACCACGAACTGCATCATGGCCTGCAGCGGCCCGACGCCCGTCTTACCCAACTGGGCCGCGCTCATGCAGAACAGCACCAGCGGCAGGGGAAAATTCAGCCAGCGCACGAGCGTCTGGCACGAGTGGTAGATCGTCTCCAGCGAGTGCGTGAGGCCATCGGAAATGCGAGATGGCACATGGCCGACCGCGAGCCCGAAAAGCATCGCGAACACGAGCGCCTTCAGCGTATCCCCGCTGGCGAGTGCGGAGAAGATGTTGGCAGGCACGAGGCTCAGCAGCACTTCGGAGAAGGTGACCTGCTTGCGCGGCTCGTCCGTCCCCTTCAGGCTCATCGCGGTGTCGCTCGACGCGAGGTCGTTGCCCACGATCTCACCGAAGGTCTTCATCGTCTCGCTCGACAGGTTCTCACCGGGCCGAACAATCAGCAGCGTCAGCGCGCCGATGATCGCGACCGCGATCGAGAACGCGAGGAACACACCCGCGAGCCGTCCGAGCAGCTGGCCGGTGCCCCCTTCGCGGAACAGCCGCTGGAGGCTGAAGATGACCGCGGACACCATGAAGGGCAGCGTGATCATCTTGAGCAGGTCGACGTAGATGTCGCCGAACACGCCGAGGCCGATGGCCTGCTGCGGCCAAAGCGTGCCGACGAGGAATCCCAAGCCCAGACTGCCGATGATGACCCAGGGGTTCAGGACGAAAGCGTAGATTTTCTTGGCGTCCATGTCGACGGCCCTCCGATGGCTATTTCTCGAGTGCCGACAGCACTTTGTTGACGGTGAGCTTCTCGGCCCGCTGGGACAGGAACTCGTTCAGGAACGCAAGCAGCACGTGGTCGTTGATGCCCACCGCGATGCCGAGGGTGTCCTCGAGGTCCTTGAAGGTGACCGTGCGCAGCACGAGTGATGCCGTGGAGTCTGCCTTCAGGATGCGCTTGACCTCGAACTCGTCGCGATACGCGCCGATGATCTCGCCGCGGTCGAGCGCCTTGAGCACGTCCGGCCAGCCGGGATACTCGATGACCTTTGCGCTCGGGAAGTTGCGGCGCGCATAGTCCGAGAACGACGAGCGCGCGATCACCCCGATCGACCCCTTGAACCCGCGGATGACCTCCGGCAAGGCACGATCGCGCGCGAACGCGGCGAACTTCACCCGGTTGAGGATGAGCGCGTGGTTCATGACCAGATAGGGCTGCGTGAAGCTGATGACCTGCGCCCGGGCCAGGGTGCGCGACAGCTTCGACAGGCCCATGTCGGCCTCGCCCTTGGCCACGATGTCGACGACGCCGTTGAACGTCTTGGCCTGGCGATTGAACTTGAGGTTGACCCCCATCTCCTTGGCGATGGCTTTCGCGAGGTCCACCTCGACGCCGACGAGTTCGCCGTTGCGCTCGTAGAAAAAGGGGGGTGTGTCGACGCCGAGCATTGCCACGACGAGCTCGCCGCGCTGCACGATGCGCGCGATGTCCGGTGCGAGCATGCGGCCATCGGCGACGCGCACGAGGCCGCCGAGCGGCATGGCCGAGGATGCGGCCATGGGAACCGCCGTTGGCGCGGCCGCCGTGGCGGAAGCGGCAAGCCGGGGAGCCGCCGCGGGCGCAGCCGGTGCTTGCGCCAGGGCGGCGCCGAACATCTGGCACAGGGCGAAAACGAGCAGCACCCGAAGCCATGCTGCCGGCCCTCCATCGCTCGACCCCAGGCCGGCGGCCGCATTCGCTCGCTGCATCCCCATCACTGTTACCTCTGATACTGACCGGGGGTCATCGTATCGATGCACGTCCGATCCGGCAACACCGATGCGGCAGGATTTCCCCTATCCGAAGGCAAAAAAAAACGCCTACACGATCGTGTAGGCGTTTCCAATTTTTGGTTGCGCGGGCAAGATTTGAACTTGCGACCTTTGGGTTATGAGCCCAACGAGCTACCAGGCTGCTCCACCGCGCGTCAAGAGGTTGATTATAGCGCGATCAGGCTTCGCTTTGCTCGCCGGCGGCAGGCGTCGCGTCCGGATCGGGGCGATCCACCAGTTCGACCAGCGCCATCGGCGCGTTGTCGCCGACGCGGAAGCCGATCTTCAGGATGCGGGTGTAGCCGCCGGGACGCGCCTTGTAGCGCGGGCCGAGCTCGCCGAACAGCTTCGTGACGATGTCGCGGTCGCGCAGGCGGTCGAAGGCGAGGCGCTTGTTGGCGACCGTCGGCTCCTTGGCCAGCGTGATCATCGGCTCGACGACGCGGCGGAGTTCCTTGGCCTTCGGGACCGTGGTCTTGATCGCCTCGTGCTGGAGCAGCGAGTTCATCATGTTGCGCAGCATCGCCTGGCGATGCTCGCTGGTGCGGTTGAGTTTGCGGAGGCCGTGTCCGTGGCGCATGGTGTGTTCCTTTCCTTATTTCAAAGGCAGCCGTGTCAGGTACTGCCAGTTCACCATTTCAGATTCGATCGATTAACGCTTGTCGAGGCCGGCGGGCGGCCAGGACTCCAGCTTCATGCCGAGCGTGAGCCCGCGCGAAGCCAGCACTTCCTTGATTTCGTTGAGCGACTTGCGGCCCAGGTTCGGCGTCTTGAGCAGCTCGTTTTCCGTGCGCTGGATCAGGTCGCCGATGTAGTAGATGTTCTCGGCCTTCAGGCAGTTCGCGGAGCGAACCGTGAGCTCGAGCTCGTCGACCGGACGCAGCAGGATCGGATCGAACTGCTGGCTCGAACGCTGGACCGGCTGGTCGAAGGCGGCGAGCTCGCTGCCCTCGAGCTGAGCGAACACGGCGAGCTGCTCGACGAGGATCTTGGCCGAAGCGCGCACGGCGTCTTCGGCAGTGATCGCGCCGTTGGTCTCGATCTCCATCACCAGCTTGTCGAGGTCGGTGCGCTGCTCGACGCGGGCGCTCTCGACGGTGTAGCTCACGCGCTTGACGGGCGAGAACGACGCGTCGAGGACGATGCGGCCGATCGACTTGGTCGGCTCGTCGCCGTAGCGGCGCATCGTGCCGGGCACGTAGCCGCGGCCCTTCTCGACCTTGATCTGCATGTCGATCTTGCCGCCCTGGGACAGGTTGGCGATGACATGCTCGGGGTTGATGATCTCGACGTCGTGCGGCGTCTGGATGTCGGCCGCGGTCACGACGCCTTCGCCATCCTTGCGCAGCGAAAGCGTCACTTCGTCACGGTTGTGGAGCTTGAACACCACACCCTTCAGGTTCAGCAGGATGCCGACGACGTCTTCCTGCACCCCGTCGATCGACGAATACTCGTGCAGCACGCCGGCGATGGTCACCTCGGTGGCCGCATACCCGACCATCGACGAGAGCAGCACCCGGCGCAGCGCGTTGCCGAGCGTGTGGCCGTAGCCTCGCTCGAACGGCTCCAGGGTCACCTTGGCGCGGTTGGCGCCGAGTTGCTCCACGTTGATGGCTTTGGGTTTCAGCAAATTGGTCTGCATGCAGGGCTTCCTCTCAATACCCCCGGCTCGTTACACCGGTAAGGCTGGTGGACTAAAGAAAAATCAACGCGAATACAGTTCGACGATCAGCGATTCGTTGATGTCGGCGCCGAATTCGTCGCGATCGGGCACCTTCTTGAAGGTGCCTTCGGCCTTGTCGGCACTCACTTCGACCCATGCGGGCATGCCGACCTGCGCTGCGAGCTGGAGCGCTTCGACCACGCGGTTCTGCTTCTTCGACTTGTCGCGAACCGCCACCAGGTCGCCGGCCTTCACCAGGTACGAGGGGATGTTCACCGGCTTGCCGTTGACCGTGATCGCGCAATGGCTCACCAGCTGGCGGGCTTCCGCACGCGTGGAGCCGAAGCCCATGCGGTAGACGACGTTGTCGAGGCGCGACTCGAGCAGGAAAAGCAGGTTGGCGCCGGTGTTGCCCTTGCGGCGCTCGGCTTCTTCGAAGTAGCGGCGGAACTGCTTCTCGAGCACGCCGTACATGCGCTTGACCTTCTGCTTCTCGCGCAGCTGCAGGCCGAAGTCGCTGGTGCGCTGGCCCGAGGTGCGGCCGTGCTGGCCGGGCTTGGAGTCGAACTTGGCCTTGTCGCTGATCGAGCGGCGGGCGCTCTTCAGGAACAGGTCGGTGCCTTCACGGCGGGAGAGTTTGGCCTTGGGGCCGAGATAACGTGCCACTTTGCTTTCCTTGAATGACTACCCCGGCCTCGTGCCGGGGGAGCCGGTGGCGCATGCGCCGCCGGCGGTGGGCTTCGAAAACGAGCCCTGGATCCCTGCACGCGCAGGGACAGGCTCAGATACGGCGGCGCTTCTGCGGGCGGCAGCCGTTGTGCGGAACCGGCGTCACATCGGAGATCGAGGTGATGCGGATACCGAGCGCGGCCAGCGCGCGCACCGACGACTCGCGACCCGGGCCAGGGCCCTTGATCTCGACGTCGAGGTTCTTGATGCCCTGGTCGATCGCGGCGCGGCCGGCGACCTCCGAGGCGACCTGCGCCGCGAACGGCGTCGACTTGCGCGAGCCCTTGAACCCCTGGCCGCCGGAGGAGGCCCAGGAGAGCGCGTTGCCCTGCCGGTCGGTGATCGTGATGATCGTGTTGTTGAACGACGCATGCACGTGGCAGATGCCGCCCGAAACGTTCTTCCGGACCTTCTTGCGGACGCGCTGCGCGGCGTTATTGGCGGGAGCCTTGGCCATGTCTTATCTTCCTGATTATTTCTTCAGCGCCTGGGCGGCCTTGCGCGGACCCTTGCGAGTGCGGGCATTGGTGCGCGTGCGCTGGCCTCGCATGGGCAGGCCGCGGCGATGGCGGAAACCGCGATAGCACCCGATGTCCATCAGACGCTTGATGTTCATCGTGGTCTCGCGGCGCAAGTCGCCCTCGATCGTGAACTGGCCGATCTGCTCGCGGATCTTCTCCATCTCGGCGTCGGTCAGGTCCTTGATCTTCTTCGAGTACGCGATGCCGCAGGCTTCGCAGATCTTGCGAGCGCGCGTGCGGCCGATGCCGAAGATCGCCGTCAGGCCGATCTCGGCGTGTTGGTGCGGCGGAATGTTGATGCCAGCGATACGTGCCATGTTCGTCCTCTAAAACTTAGCCTTGCCGCTGCTTGTGGCGCGGATCGGTGCAGATCACGCGGACAACACCCTTGCGGCGGATGATCTTGCAGTTGCGGCAGATCTTCTTCACGGAAGCCGAAACTCTCATTGCTATCTCTCCTAAATCTCTTTCGCCTGCGCGGCGCGAATTCTTCTCAGCCGCCCGGCGACGTCTTGAAGTTGGCTTTCTTGAGCAGCGATTCGTACTGCTGGCTCATGAGGTAGTTCTGCACCTGGGCCATGAAGTCCATCGTCACCACCACGATGATCAGCAGCGAGGTGCCGCCGAAGTAGAAGGGGACGTTGTATTTCAGGATCAGGAACTCGGGCAGCAGGCAAACGAAGGTGATGTACACCGCGCCGGCCAGCGTGAGCCGCACCAGGATCTTGTCGATGTAGCGCGCCGTCTGGTCGCCGGGACGGATCCCGGGGATGAATGCGCCGCTCTTCTTCAGGTTGTCGGCGGTCTCGCGGCTGTTGAACACGAGCGCCGTGTAGAAGAAGCAGAAGAACACGATGGCAGCGGCGTACAGCAGCACGTAGATCGGCTGTCCCGGCGTCAGCGTGGACGCGATGTCCTTGAGCCACCGCATGCCGTCGCCCGTCGAGAACCAGCTCACCACCGTGGCCGGCAGCAGGATGATCGACGACGCGAAGATCGGCGGGATCACGCCAGCCATGTTCAGCTTCAGGGGCAGGTGGGACGACTGGCCGCCATACACCTTGTTGCCGACCTGCCGCCGCGCATAGTTGACGAGGATCTTGCGCTGGCCGCGCTCCACGAACACCACGAAGTAGGTCACCGCCGCCACGACCAGCACGATCGCGATCGCGGTAAGGGGACCCATCGCGCCGGTGCGCACGAGTTCGAGCAGGCCGCCGATGGCCGAAGGCAGTCCGGCCGCGATGCCGGCGAAGATCAAGATCGAGATCCCGTTGCCCAGCCCACGCTCGGTGATCTGCTCGCCCAGCCACATCAGGAACATCGTGCCGGCCGTGAGGCTGACCATCGCGCTCATGCGGAAGCCGAATCCCGGATTGATCACCAGACCCGGCGATCCTTCGAGCGCCATGGCGATGCCGAGCGACTGGAAGATCGCCAGGCCCAAGGTGCCGTAGCGGGTGTACTGCGTGATCTTGCGCCGGCCCGCCTCGCCCTCTTTCTTCATCTGCTCGAACGTGGGGACCACGTAGGTGAGCAGCTGCATGATGATCGAGGCCGAGATGTACGGCATGATGCCCAGCGCGAACACCGTGAACCGCGACAGCGCGCCGCCCGAGAACATGTTGAACAGGCTCAGGATGCCGCCCTGCTGGCCCTTGAACAGCTGTGCGAGCTGCTCCGGGTTGATGCCGGGGACGGGGATGTGCGCGCCGATGCGATAGACCACCAGAGCGAGCAGCAGGAAGACCAGCCGGCGACGCAGGTCGCCGTACTTGCCGGTCTTCGCGATTTGTGCAGCGCTAGTTGCCACTCGAGTCCTTCGTGAGGGTCAAAGCCATCCGGCTCAGTTGAGGCTGCCGCCCGCCGCTTCGATCGCGGCCTTGGCGCCGGCGGTCGCGCCGATGCCCGTGAGCTTCACGGCCTTGGTCAGCTCGCCCGACTTCACGACCTTCACGTTCTTCACGATCTGGGCCACGAGCTTGGCTTGCTTCAGCGCGAGCAGGTCGACCTCCGCCGCCCCGAGCTTCTCGAGCTGGGCCAGCGTCACTTCGCCGTTGAACTTGAGGTTCTGCGACTTGAAGCCACGCTTGGGCAGGCGACGCTGCAGCGGCATCTGGCCGCCCTCGAAGCCGACCTTGTGATAGCCGCCCGCGCGGGACTTCTGACCCTTGTGGCCACGGCCGGCGGTCTTGCCGAGGCCGGAGCCGATGCCGCGACCGACGCGGCGGCGCGGCTTCTTGGAGCCTTCGCCGGGTTGAATCGAATTGAGTTCCATGTCAGATCACCCGGATGAGGTAGTCGATCTTGTTGATCATTCCGCGCACGGCCGGGGTGTCCTCGAGCTCGCTCACGGAATTCAGCTTGCGCAGGCCGAGGCCGCGCACCGTGGCGCGGTGATCGGACTTGGTGCCGATCGGGCTGCGCACGAGCTGCACCTTGACCTTCTTCTGTTGTTCGTTCGCCATTTGCGTACTCCTTAGGCCGAGAAGAGCTCTTCGACCGACTTGCCGCGCTTGGCCGCCACTTCCGCGGGGGTCGTGGAGTTCTTCAGCGCGTCGAACGTGGCGCGGACCATGTTGTACGGGTTCGTCGAACCGTGGCTCTTGGCCACGATGTCGGTGATGCCCATGACTTCGAACACGGCGCGCATCGGGCCGCCGGCGATGATGCCCGTGCCCTTGGGAGCCGGCGCCATCATGACGCGAGCCGCGCCGTGGTGGCCATGCACCGCGTGGTGGATCGTGCCGTTCTTGAGCGACACCTTGGTCATGCCGCGGCGCGCTTCTTCCATCGCCTTCTGCACGGCCAGCGGCACTTCCTTCGACTTGCCCTTGCCCATGCCGACGCGGCCATCGCCGTCGCCAACCACGGTCAGTGCGGCGAAGCCCAGGATTCGGCCGCCCTTCACCACCTTGGTGACGCGGTTCACCGCGATCATCTTTTCCTTGAGGCCGTCTTCCGGACCGTCACCCTGCGTCTTCGCTTGGATCTTTGCCATTTTCAGATTCCTGGTCCGTTAGAACTGCAAGCCGGCTTCACGGGCCGCATCGGCAAGCGCCTTGACGCGGCCGTGGTAGGCGAAGCCCGAGCGGTCGAACGCGACCTTCTCGACGCCGGCGGCCTTCGCCTTCTCGGCGATGCGCTTGCCGATCGCGGCGGCAGCGGCGGTCGTTGCGCCCTTGCCCGTGGCACCCAGCTCCTTGCGGATGTCGGTTTCGACGGTCGAGGCCGAGGCCAGGACCTGCGTGCCGTCGCCGGATACCACGCTGGCGTAGATGTGCAGGTTGGTGCGGTTCACCATCAGGCGAGCCGTGCCTTGCGTGGCGATGCGGATGCGGGTCTGGCGCGCACGGCGCAGACGCTGCTCTTTCTTCGTCAACATCGTCATGCTCCTTACTTCTTCTTCGTCTCTTTGATCGTGATCCGCTCGTTCGCGTAGCGAATGCCCTTGCCTTTGTAGGGCTCGGGCGGGCGGACGGCACGGATCTCGGCGGCCAGCTGGCCAACACGCTGGCGGTCGGCGCCCTTGACGACGATTTCCGTCGGCGTGGGCGTCTCGAACTTGATGCCTGCGGGCATGTCGACGTTGACGGGGTGCGAATAGCCGACCGCGAGGTTCAGCTTGTTGCCTTGCATCGCGGCCTTGTAGCCGACACCGACCAGGCTGAGCTTCTTCTCGAAGCCCTTGGTCACGCCCACGACCATGTTGTTCACCAGCTGGCGCATGGTGCCGCTCATGGCATTGGCTTCGCGGGACTCGTCGATGGGGGTGAACGTCAACTTGCCGTCTTCGTTCGTCACCTTCACCAGCGTGTTCGTGGCGAGCGACAGCGTGCCGCCGGCGCCCTTGACGCTGATCTGGTCATCCTTGATCGCCACGTCGACGCCCTGGGGGACGGCGACCGGCATTTTTCCGACTCGGGACATATGCTATTTCCTCCCGATCAGGCAACGTAGCAGAGGACTTCGCCGCCGACGCCGCTTGCGCGCGCCTTGCGGTCCGTCATCACGCCCTTGGGGGTGGTCACGATCGCGACGCCCAGGCCGTTCTGCACCTGGGGAATGTCGTCGCGGCCCTTGTAGACGCGCAGGCCGGGACGGCTCACGCGCTCGATGCGCTCGATCACGGGACGGCCGGCGTAGTACTTGAGGGCGATTTCGAGTTCGCTCTTGTTGCCCTCGGTCTTCACCTGGAATCCGTCGATGTAGCCCTCGTCCTTCAGGACCTGGGCGATGGCGACCTTCACCTTGGAGGAGGGCACCGTCACCGTGGCCTTGGCGACCATCTGCGCGTTGCGAATGCGCGTCAGCAGGTCGGCAATGGGATCACTCATGCTCATGTTTGTGTCTCCTGCCGGCTTACCAGCTGGCCTTGGTCACGCCCGGGATGTCGCCGGTGAAGGCCATCTCGCGGATCTTGCTGCGGGCCAGACCGAACTGGCGGAACGTTCCGCGCGGCCGGCCGGTGATTTCGCAACGATTGCGCTGGCGCGTGGGGTTCGCGTTGCGCGGCAGCTTCTGCAGCGAATCGCGCGCGGCTGCACGCTCTTCGTCGCTGCGCTTGGCATCGTTGGCGATGGTCTTGTATTCCTCGTACTTCTTCGCGTACTTGGCGACCAGCTTCTCGCGCTTGAGTTCGCGCTGGATCAAAGCAGTTTTAGCCACGATGCACCTTCAGTTCTTGAACGGGAAACGGAAGCCGGCGAGGAGCGCCTTGCACTCTTCGTCCGTCTTGGCCGTGGTGGTGATGGAGATGTTCAGGCCGCGAATGGCGTCGACCTTGTCGTACTCGATCTCGGGAAAGATGATCTGCTCTTTCACGCCGATGTTGTAGTTGCCGCGGCCGTCGAAGGCACGGGCGGACACACCGCGGAAGTCGCGCACGCGGGGCAGGGCCACGGTGACGAAGCGATCGAGGAATTCGTACATGCGCGCGCCGCGCAGCGTGACCATGGCGCCGATGGCCTGGCCTTCGCGGATCTTGAAGCCGGCGATGGCCTTCTTGGCCTTGGTCACCACGGGCTTCTGGCCGGCGATCTTGGTCAGGTCGCCCACGGCGTTGTCCATGACCTTCTTATCGGCGACCGCCTCGCTCACACCCATGTTCAGCGTGATCTTGGTGATGCGGGGCACCTGCATCGGGGACTTGTAGCCGAACTTCTCGCTCAGCTCCTTGGCCACCTTCTCGCGATAGTGCTGCTGCAGCCGCGCCGGGACGCCGGACTTCTCGGGCCGTCCGCCCGCCTGCTTCTGCGACTCCGCTTTCGCCGGCTTCTCGGCTTTCGCTTGCTTGTCTGCCATGGTCATGCCACCTTGATGTCTTCGCCGGACGACTTGAACACGCGCGAGCGGTTGTCGCCATCGACCTTGATGCCCACGCGATCGGCCTTGCCGGTGGCGGGGTTGTAGATAGCCACGTTGGACTGGTGGATGGGCATGGCCTTTTCCACGATGCCGCCGGTGGTGCCCTTCATCGGGTTCGGCTTGGTGTGCTTCTTCACCAGGTTGATGCCGTCGACGATCAGGTAGTCGGCATCCTTGCGCAGCGAGACCTTGCCGCGCTTGCCCTTGTCGCGGCCGGCCAGCACGATGACCTCGTCGCCCTTGCGGATCTTGTTCATGGCGGATTCCTTAGAGGACTTCGGGCGCCAGCGACACGATCTTCATGAACTTCTCGGTGCGCAGTTCGCGCGTCACCGGGCCGAAGATG
>NZ_JBFWNP010000027.1:0-67709 GCF_050250995.1 Ramlibacter sp. | reverse complement strand
GGCTCCAGTAGCAGAATCGAACTCACATCCGGGACAGCCCCAATCAAAGTCTCGCTGTGGGTCGAGCTTATTACTTGGCGAAGGAAACTTCCCTTTTTCCGCAATCGTAGAACTCGATCGATCATCAATGGGATATGAGCGGTAATTGCATCGTTGAGTGAAAGTTCCGGTTCTTCCAAGAGCAACAGGCCATCACCTTCCTGCAAGGCCCAAAGGAAGCCGATGAGTCTCAATGTTCCATCTGAGAACTGATCTTCGCGCTGCCACGAACCATGCACTCGCCAATGCTTGAAGTTCGCCTTCAAGTGCGGTGCTCCGGTAGCTTGATCCTGTTCGAAATGGAGCTCCGAAAATTGTGGAACCGCCACCTCCAAGGCTTTCTGAATCCGCTTCAGTCGAGACTCTCGAGTCTTGTTGGGCGTGCGCGCAATGCGCTGTAGCAGCCCTTGGCCAAAGGGGTCGTTCTCGACAATTCGGCCACTGATTTCGTCGCTATGTTTCAATAATTGCGGAACCAAATGAAGATAAATGGTGGCTGCGAAGTGCGCAACAAGTTCGCGAAACTCCGAGTTCTCATTGATCTGCTCAAGGTGGGTCTGGGTAAGCCTAGCAGAATCCCTTTTATCATCCGAGTTGGGGCGTGTGAAAAGCTTGCTACCGCTTTTGAAAACAGCCTCCTCCTGAATAAGAACACGCTGAAGCCCCTTCCCCTCCGACTTGAAGGCAAGCACATAGCTCCATGCGGGCACTTCGTCATCGGGATCATCCGTAACATCCACTTCGATTCTGACTTCGGGATCTGTCCGAGCATGAAGGCTTCGTAGCTTGCTTAGCCCTCCGCGGTCTTTCAGTGCCTTCTGCAGCCCTCCCCCTTCACTCTGGGCGATTGTCCGGAGGAACCGAAACACATCAAGTAGGTTTGATTTACCAGAGGCATTCGCACCGATAACATACCCGCGCGGTCCGAGTTCGACGTCGACATCCCGAAAATTTCGCCAGTTTTTCAGCTTCAAGCGTGTGATCAGCATTTGGGGATCGCCTCGTCTTTATTCGATACGTCTGATCATCGCGCCAACGACTTCAACGCAAGCTTGATGCCCTCGCTCACGCCCACGTCCTTCGGCAGGGCTTTCAGCGCTGCGGAGGCTTCCTTGTCGCTGTAGCCGAGGGCGACGAGCGCCTGCAGGATGTCGGCCTGGTCGTCGCTGGCCGCGGCCGCGCCGTCGGCGCCGATGTCCGCGCCGAACTTGCCCTTGAGTTCGAGCAGCAGGCGCTCGGCGGTCTTCTTGCCGATGCCCGGGACTTTCACCAGCCGGCTCGCGTCCTGCGCGGTCACCGCCTGCGCGATGTCGCCCACGCTCATGCCCGAGAGCACCGACAACGCGGTGCGCGGGCCAACGCCGGAAATCTTGATGAGCTGACGAAACGCCTCGCGCTCCGCGGCCGTGCCGAAGCCGAACAGGATCTGCGCGTCTTCCCGCACCACGAAGTGCGTGAGCAGCGACACCTTCTCGCCCACGCCGGGGAGGTTGTAGAACGTGCTCATGGGCACGTCGACCTCGTAGCCGACGCCATGGCAATCCACCAGCACCTGGGGCGGGTTCCGGTCGCTCAAAATCCCGTTCAATCTGCCTATCATTGCCTTCCCGCTGGCTTCGTTCCGTCCTCGACAGGATTATCGGCTTGATTCTCAAACACGACTTCGCGCCCCTCAACAACACCCGCCTCGGCCACCTGTGCGGTCCCATGGACGAACACCTGCGCACCATCGAGCAGGCGCTGCAGGTGAAGATATCCCATCGGCAGGAGCACTTCCGCGTCGAAGGGGCGAAGGCCAAGGCGGGCCGCGCACTCGACGTGCTGATGTCGATGTACGAGATGGCGGGCCGCGCGATTCCGCGCGATCGCGTGCAGCTGATGGTCGCGGGCGACGCGCCCCTCGCCGAGGATGACGCGGACGGCTCGCAGGTGCTGCACACGCGGCGCACCGACCTGAAGGCGCGCACGCCGAACCAGTCGGTCTATCTCGACAACATCGCCAACCACGACATCACTTTCGGCATCGGCCCCGCGGGCACCGGCAAGACCTACCTCGCGGTCGCCTGCGCCGTCGATGCGCTGGAGCGCAGCGCGGTACAGCGCATCGTGCTCACGCGGCCCGCCGTCGAAGCGGGCGAGAAGCTGGGCTTCCTGCCCGGCGATCTGACGCAGAAGGTCGACCCGTATCTGCGACCCCTCTACGACGCGCTGTACGACCTGATGGGCTTCGAGCGCGTGACCAAGGCCTTCGAGCGCAATGCGCTGGAAATCGCGCCGCTCGCCTTCATGCGCGGCCGCACGCTGAACAACGCCTTCGTGATCCTCGACGAAGCGCAGAACACGACGCCGGAGCAGATGAAGATGTTCCTCACGCGCATCGGCTTCGGCAGCAAGTGCGTGGTGACGGGCGATGTGAGCCAGATCGACCTCGCCAGGGGGCAACCCTCGGGACTGATCGATGCCGAACGGGTGCTGCGCCGGGTGAAAGGCATCGCGCACACGCACTTCACGAGCGCGGACGTGGTGCGGCATCCGCTCGTGGCGCGCATCGTCGATGCCTACGACGCGGCGCGGTCCAAGGACAAGTGAGCATGGCGGCACCCGGCACGAGGCTCGATCTCTCATTGCAGTTCGGCGAATTTCCGGGCATCCAGATGCACCGCGCACTGCTGAGCCGCGCAAAAGTCGGGCGCTGGGTCGACGCCGCATTGCGAGCGCCCGGCGAAATCGGGATCCGCATCGTCGGGGAGGACGAAGGCCGCGCGCTCAACCGGGACTATCGCCGCAAGGACTACGCGACCAACGTCCTCACCTTCGACTACACGCGGACGCCGGTGGTCACCGCCGACCTCGTGCTGTGCGCGCCGGTCGTCGAGCGCGAGGCCGCCGAGCAAGGCAAGACGCTCGAGGCGCACTATGCGCATCTGCTCGTCCACGGCACGCTCCATGCGCAGGGTTACGACCACGAAACGGGCGACGCGGACGCCCTGGAGATGGAAGCCGCCGAGATCCTGATCCTGGCAAGCCTGGGATTCGGCAACCCCTACTGAACGCGCATCGGTATCGTGACGGGCCCGTCGTTCACGAGCCGCACCTTCATGTCGGCCGCGAATTCGCCGGTCTGCACGACCGGGTGCGCGGCGCGCGCGCGAGCGACGAAGTAGTCGTAGAGACGCCGCCCCTCGTCGGGCGGCGCGGCATTCGTGAAGCTCGGACGGTTGCCGCCGCTCGTGTCGGCGGCCAGCGTGAACTGGCTCACGAGCAGGAGTCCGCCGCCCATGTCCTGCACGCTGCGGTTCATCTTGCCGGCGTCGCCGGAGAAGATGCGCAGCTTGAGAAGCTTCGCCAGCAGCTTGTCCGCCTGGGCTTCGCCATCCCCGCGCTCCGCGCAGACGAGCACGAGCAGGCCCGGCCCGATCTGTCCGATCACCTCGCCCGAGACGGTCACGCTCGCTTCGCTCACGCGTTGCGCCACGGCCAGCATCAGATCAGGTCCCGTTCGTCCTCGAAATGCGCCTCGACGTTGGTCGGCAGCAGTTCGATGGTTGCGCGCAATCCCGGCACCGCGCTCATCAAGGCCTGCTCGACGCTGGTTCGCAAGGCCGCGGCGCGGCCGAGCGTCCAGCCCGCGGGCATGTGCATGTGCAGGTGGACGAAGCGGCGGCTGCCCGACCGCCGGGAGGAGATGTGGTCGAAGCGGATGGTCGGGTGCTCGAAGACCGTCAGGGTCTCGCGGATCGCGTCCATCACCTCGCGCTCCACGCGCTTGTCCATCAGCCCCTGCGATGAACGCCAGACGAGGCTCGCGCCTTCGCGCAGGATATTGAGCGCGACCGCGAAGGCCACCGCCGGATCGAGCCAGTGCCAGCCCGACGCGGCCACCAGGCCGATGCCGACGACGACGCCGGCCGAGGTCCAGACATCGGTGATCAGGTGGCGCGCGTCGGCTTCGAGCGCCATCGATCGATTCGCCTGGGCCGACTGCAGCATCGCCCAGGCGAGCGCGCCATTGATCGCCGAACTCGCGACGGACAAGGCAAGGCCCAGGCCGACGTCCTCCAGCCCCTGCGGCGCGAGGAAGCGCGGCGCCGCCGCCCACATGATCGCGAGCGCGGCCACGATGATGGCCAGGCCCTCGAATCCGGAGGAGAAGTATTCAGCCTTGTGGTGCCCGTGCGGATGGTCCTCGTCCGCGGGCCGCGCCGCGATACGGACCATCACGAGGGCGAAGATGGCGCTGGCAAGATTGACCAGCGACTCCATCGCGTCGGAGAGCAGCCCGACCGAGCCGGTGACCCACCAGGCGAGGGTCTTGAGGCCGATCGTGAGCACGGCCACGGCGATCGACGCGCGCAGCAGCAGTTCGGGGTTCAGGCGTTTCGCGGAATCGGCCAGCGACATCGGTGTATTGTCGCGCTGCGCGTGCCTGGACAGATCGCCTCACGCTTCAATTCAAGGTCACGCGCGCGAACCGACGCTTGCCCACCTGGACGACGTACGTGCCGCGCTCCAGTTTCAGGGCCTTGTCGCCGATCACGGACGAGTCCACGCGAACCCCGCCCGCATCGATGAGGCGGTTCGCCTCGCTGGTGGACGGCGCCAGCCCGGCCTGCTTCAGCAACTGTGCGATGCCCAGCGGAGCGCCGGTCACGGCGACGTCGGGGATCTCGTCGGGCACGCCGCCCCGGCTGCGGTTCACGAAGTCCTGCTCCGCCGCCTCCGCCGCGGCTGTGCCATGAAATCGCGCCGCGATTTCCTTGCCCAGCATGACCTTCGCATCCCGCGGGTTGCGCCCGCCCTCGACTTCCGCGCGCAGCGCCGCGATCTCGGCCTCGGTGCGGAAGCTCAGGAGCGTATACCAGCGCCACATCAGGGTGTCGGAGATCGACATAACCTTGGCGAACATCGTGTTCGCGTTCTCCGTGATGCCGATGTAGTTGTTCTTGCTCTTGGACATCTTCTCGACGCCGTCGAGCCCTTCGAGCAGCGGCATCGTGAGGATGCACTGCGGCTCCTGCCCATACTCCTGCTGCAGGTGGCGGCCCATGAGCAGGTTGAACTTCTGGTCGGTGCCGCCGAGCTCCAGGTCGCTCTTCAGGGCCACCGAGTCGTAGCCCTGCATCAGCGGGTACAGGAATTCGTGGACCGAGATGGAGGTGCCGGCCTTGAACCGCTCGTGGAAGTCGTTGCGCTCCATCATCCGCGCCACCGTGTACTTCGCCGCAAGCTGGATCATGCCGCGTGCGCCGAGCGGATCGCTCCATTCGCTGTTGAAGCGCAGCTCGGTCTTTTCCGGGTCCAGCACCTTGAACGCCTGCGCCTTGTAGGTCTCGGCATTCGACTCGATCTGCTCCCGCGTCAGCGGCGGACGGGTCGTGTTTCGGCCGGACGGGTCGCCGATCATCGTCGTGAAGTCGCCGATCAGGAAGATGACGGTGTGGCCCAGGTCTTGCAACTGCCGCATCTTGTTGAGGACGACGGTGTGTCCCACATGGATGTCCGGCGCGGTGGGATCGAGGCCGAGCTTGATGCGAAGCGGCTTGCCGGTCGCCTCCGCGCGGGCCAGCTTCTTCAACCATTCGTCGGCTGGCAGCAGTTCCTCGGCCCCCCGCAGCGTGACCGCCAGCGCCGCGCGAACGCGGTCGGTCACGGGAAAGTCATTTGTAACAGAGGCTTGATTCATAAGGATTTTTTTTGACTGCCGAGCTGAACCCGTGGCTATACTTGCGCTCGCCGATTCTAGTTGCGGCAGTTTTTCGCCGAAGGTCGTCAGCCCTTCGTCTCATGTTCGCGTAGGGGATCTTCTCCTAGGCTTGTAGGACGAACCATCCATCCCGGAGATGCGCAGTTGAACAACGGTTTATGGACGACGACGCGGCGCCTCGTGGAGCGCACGGCGCACGCGCTCGAGCATCATCCTAAACACGTCACGGCACTCGTCGCGGCGCTGCTGCTGTGCGGCGGCGGCGGGGCCTTCGCCGTGGCATCGCTGGGTCCCGCACCGGAGATCCCCCCGCCCCTGCGGCAGGTCGTCGAGACGGTCGAACCCGCGACGCCCCTCGCCTCGCAGGTCGAGGCGCTCGACGCGTTCCGCTTCGCTCTCTTTCGCACCGACACCGTGCGCGGCAGCGACACGGTCGAATCCCTCCTGGCCCGGCTCGGCGTCAACGATCCCGCCGCCGCGTCCTTCCTGCGCACCGACAACATCTTCCGCACCTGGCTCCTCGGCCGGCCCGGCCAGACGATCACGGCGGAAGCGTCGGACGATCATTCGCTGCTGAAGCTCGTCGCGCGCTGGGCGACCGACGAGCGCAGCTTCCAGCGCGTGGTGATCTCGCGCGACGCGCAGGGCAAGTTCGCGGCGCGCATGGAAACCGGGGCGCTCGTCGCCTCGCAGCGCGTCGGCAGCGGCGTGGTGCGCCAGACGCTGTTCGGCGCGGTCGACGAAGCCGGCATTCCCGAGGCGGTGACGATGCAGCTGGTCGAGATGTTTTCGGGCGCGATCGATTTCCACCGCGGCCTGAAGAAAGGCGATCGTTTCAGCGTCGTCTACGAAACGCTCGAGGGCGACGGCGAGGCGCTGCGCACCGGGCGGGTCGTCTCCGCCGAATACGTGAACAACGGCCGGGCTCATCAGGGCGTGTGGTTCGAGACCCCCGGCATGCCGGGCCGGTACTACGACCTCAACGGCCAGAACCTCGACCGCGCCTACCTTGCGTCGCCGGTCGCGATCTCGCGCATCACGAGCGGTTTCGCGATGCGATTCCATCCCGTGCATCACATGTGGAAGAAGCACATGGGCGTGGATTACGGCGGCCCCATCGGCACGCCGGTGCGCACGATCGGCGACGGCGTCGTCCAGTTCGCGGGCGTGCAGGGCGGCTACGGCAACGTCATCACCATCTCCCATGGCGACGGCGACCACACGCTGTATGCGCACCTGAGCCGCATCGACGTGCGGGTGGGCCAGAAAGTCGCTCGCGGCCAGCACATCGGCGCCATCGGCGCGACGGGCATCGTGACGGGCCCGCACCTGCACTTCGAATTCCGCGAGAACGGTGTCCACAAGGATCCGTTGCAGGCCATGCGCCAGAGCCAAGGCGTGGCCCTCACGGCGCAGGCGCGCGCGGACTTCGACAAGCTGGCGAGCACGATGCGCTCGCACCTCGCCACCGTTTCGGCAGTGTCGCTGGTCGCCTCGGCCCGCTGAGCCCTCGGGCGCCTGCATGGGGCTAACATGAGCCCCATGCCCGAACTCTTCATCGGCCTCATGTCCGGCACGTCGCTCGACGGCGTCGACGGCGTGCTGGCCGATTTCGCTTCCGCATCCGCCAACGTGCTCGCGCACGCGAGCGCGCCCTTCCCGGCGGAGCTGCGCTCGGAGCTCCTCGCGCTCAACACGTCCGGCGGCGACGAATTGCATCGCGCCGCGCTCGCGTCCAATGACCTCGCTCGCGTCTATGCCAGCGTCGTCGAGCAATTGCTCCTGCACTCGCACATCTCGCCCGCGCAGGTCGAGGCCATCGGCGCCCACGGGCAGACGGTGCGCCACCGCCCGGGCATGTTCGACGGCACCGGCTACACGCTCCAGCTCAACCAGCCCGCGCTGCTGGCGGAGCTCACCGGCATCTCGGTGGCCTGCGATTTCCGCAGCCGCGACGTCGCCGCGGGCGGTCAGGGTGCGCCGCTCGCGCCGTTCTTCCATCGGGACGCTTTCGCGACGGGCGGACAAAACGTCGGCGTGCTGAACATCGGCGGCATCTCCAACCTGACGGTGCTTCGCGCCGACGGCGGCCTGCTCGGCTTCGACTGCGGGCCGGGGAATGCGTTGATGGATTTCTGGTGCCATCTGCACACGGGTGCGCCCTTCGACGACGCAGGCGCCTGGGCCGCGTCGGGCCACGTCGTGCGGCCGCTGTTGCAGGCGATGCGGGGCGAGCCGTTCTTCGCGCTGCCGCCGCCCAAGAGCACGGGACGCGACCTGTTCAACCGCCCCTGGCTCGAGCAGCACCTTCTCGCCGCCGTCGCCGCCCGCGCGCGTGACGTGCAGGCCACCCTCGCGGAGTTGACCGCGCTGGCATGCGCCCACGATGCCGCCCGCTACGACCTCGCGCGATTGATCGTCTGCGGCGGCGGCGCGCTCAACACCCATTTGATGAACCGGCTGGCGGACTTGCTGCCCGGAGTCGCCGTCGTCGCCAGCGACGACGCCGGCGTACCGCCGCTTCAGGTCGAAGCGCTCGCCTTTGCCTGGCTCGCGCGCAAGGCCGTGCGCCGCGAGAAGCTGGAGCTCACAACGACAACGGGCGCCCGAGGCGCCCGTGTGCTGGGTGCGATCTACCCGGCGTGAACCGGGGCCGCTTTCGAATTCGTCAGGCCGAGAAGCTCGAGCCGCAACCGCAGGTGGTGGTCGCGTTCGGGTTCTTGATCACGAACTGCGCGCCCTGGAGATCTTCCTTGTAGTCGATCTCGGCCCCCACGAGGTACTGGTAGCTCATGGCATCGATGAGCAGGGACACGCCATTCTTGGTCATGACCGTGTCGTCCTCGTTCGCGATCTCGTCGAACGTGAAGCCGTACTGGAAGCCGGAGCATCCGCCACCCTGCACGAACACGCGCAGCTTGAGTTCGGGATTGCCCTCCTCGGCGATCAGGTCGGCCACCTTGGCTGCCGCGCTGTCGGTGAAGACCAGCGGATCGGGCATCTGCGCCTGCGAGGCGGTGGAGGTGGTTTCGGCAACTGCGGTCATGGGAATCTCCGTCGGCTAGTCTCGCATGGTACGCGACCATGGCCGCGAACATGCTTCAGTGGTTGTTTGCCGCCAATTTGAGTGTGGGCTTTTCTTCGCCCGCGAGCAGCGGCTTCAGCTGTCCGGAGATGGTGGCGCCCTGGTGCATCTCGAGCGCGCGGTAGGACACGTCGCCCTCGATCTGCGCCTTCGGCTGCAGTTCGAGCAGTTCGCGTGCATGGACCGGGCCGCGGACCGTTCCGTTGATGATCACGTGATCGGCATGGATTTCGCCCTGAACCACCGCCGCCTCGGAGATCACGAGCAGGCTCGACTGTTCCGGGTTGGCGCGGACGTCGCCGAAGATTTCACCGTCGACCCGCAGACCTTCGGTGAACTTGATGTCGCCCTCGATGCGGCTGCCGATGGCAATGAGGCTCTTGATGGGGGGCTGGGCTTTCTTGCCGAACATGTCTTGTTTCTCCACAACTGTCGAATCGAAGAAGTCTGATGCCCTACAGGGTAACGGTTTGGACCGCTCTTGTGGCCGCTCCCTCCAGCAGTTTTGCGGAAACATTCCTGACGACGGCCTGCGGCGGCAGGTCGAGCATGCCTTCGACGCGGCGGTACTGCCGGAACTGCAGAGCCATCGGCCCGCCCGGCAGCGTCATGCTCCAGGGCTTGCCGTTGAGGGCGCCGGAGACGGTGAGCTCGAGCTTGCCCCGGAATTCCGGGGCGTCCTTGACGGGCTGGATCACGAGCACCTGCCATTTGACCTGCGTGCCGGCGAGAACTTCCGCCTGCAGGCCCCGGATGGCGACGCCTTCCGCGCCGCCGGCGGGGATCAGCTTCTCGAAGAAGCCCAGGTCGTCGCGCAGCGCCCGGTTTTCGGATTCCAGCGTCTTGATCTGCGCCGTGAGTTTTTCCTGCGCCGCCTTCTCGGCCGTGAGCAGGCTGGCGGAGGTGTTGAAGATCGACTGCGCCTTGTCGCGCTCCTCGCGCAGCTTGGCCATGTCGGCGCGCAGCTGCACCAGCTCTTCCTTGGCGCCGCTGTCGAGGCCGGCGATTTCCTTGCCGAATTCGAACGCCCAGAGCGCGATGGCGCCACAGAAGCCGAGAACGATCGCGACCACCGCCCAGCGCAGCGGCCAGGGCATGGCACTGCGCACCGCCATGCGGGGCGCGCTGATCGTGAGGCGGCGCCTCAGGAGCTTGAGTCTCATGGGTCGGTGCGTCGCAACGAAAAAAGCCGCAGCAAGTTGCGAACTTGTGCGGCTTTCCTTTCGCGGCAGTGACGAAGGCTTAGCGCTTCGAGAACTGCTTGCGGCGGCGGGCGGAGTGGAGGCCGACCTTCTTGCGTTCCACTTCGCGGGCGTCACGCGTGACGAACCCGGCTTGCGAGAGGGCGGGCTTGAGCGTGCCGTCCCAGTCGATCAGGGCGCGGGTGATGCCGTGGCGCACGGCGCCGGCCTGGCCCGACTCGCCGCCACCGCGGACGTTGACCTGGATGTCGAACGTCTCGGCGTGGTTGGTCAGCATCAGGGGCTGCTTCGCGATCATGATCGAGGTCTGGCGGCCGAAGAACTCGGCGATGTCCTTGCCATTGACCGTGATCGTGCCGGAGCCCTTTTTCAGAAACACGCGGGCGACGCTGCTCTTGCGGCGGCCGGTGCCATTGTTCCATTCACCAATCATCGTGGGCTCCTCAGATTTCCAGCGGCTGGGGTTGCTGGGCGGTGTGCGGGTGCTCGCCGCCGCCGTACACCTTGAGCTTCTTGATCATGGCGTAGCCGAGGGGACCCTTGGGCAGCATGCCCTTGACGGCCTTCTCGAGCGCGCGACCGGGGTGCCGGTTCTGCATGTCGCGGAAGTTGGTTTCGCGGATGCCGCCGGGGTAGCCCGTGTGGCGGTAGTACATCTTGTTGAGCTCTTTCGAGCCCGTCACGCGCAGCTTGCTGGCGTTGATGACGACGATGAAGTCGCCGGTGTCGACGTGAGGCGTGTAAATGGCCTTGTGCTTGCCGCGCAGTCGGAGGGCAGCTTCGCTGGCTACCCGGCCGAGCACCTTGTCGGTGGCGTCAATCACAAACCACTCGTGCTTCACGTCAGCGGGCTTGGCGCTGACAGTGGTAGACATGAGATTTCCTGGTTTGGCGCGTCCTATTCCACGGTCGGCGTCCCTCTGGTGGGGACCTCTTAGGTGGGGTGCGCCTTCGGCGCATCGGCGCACCCGTCAGGGCGCCTCCGAATTCGCGAGCGGGACGACATAAGCGCTGCGAAGCCCGCCATTATATGAGAATGGGGGATGTTCAGCTACCGCCACGGCTTCCATGCCGGCAACCACGCCGACGTCCTGAAGCACACGGTGCTCATCGCCGTCGTGAAGCACCTCACCGCGAAGCCCACGGCGCTCGCGGTCATCGACACCCACGCGGGCGCGGGCCTGTACCGGCTCGACGACGATTTCGCCCACACCTCGGGCGAGGCCGACGAAGGCATCCGCAAGCTCCTTGCGCTCGCCGAGCCGACGCCGCTCGTGCAGGATTATCTCGACCTCGTGCGCAGCTTCAACCGGGAGGGCAAGGCAGTGCGCGTCTATCCCGGCTCCCCTTTCGTCACTCAGGCGTTGCTGAGGCAGCAGGCGCGCGACAAGCTCCACCTGTTCGAGCTCCACCCGACCGACAGCAAATCGCTCGAGTCGCATGTGGAGCAACTGGAGGCGGGTCGCCAGGTCCACGTGCAGCGAGCGGATGGATTCGAGGGACTCAAGGCCTTGCTGCCGCCGCCTTCGCGGCGCGGGCTCGTGCTGATCGACCCGAGCTACGAGCTGAAGAACGACTACGGCAAGGTCGCCGCTTGCCTGCAGGACAGCCTGAGGCGCTTTTCGACCGGGACGTACATGGTCTGGTATCCGGTCATTCCGCGCCCGGAGGCGCACGAACTGCCCCGCCGGCTGAAGACGCTGGCCAACCAGGCCGGAAAGTCCTGGCTCCACGCGACGCTGGCCATCGGCCAGTCCGAGGAGAAGCCGGTGCCGGGCGAGCCCGCCAAGCGTCCGGGCCTGACGGCGAGCGGGGTCTTCATCGTCAACCCCCCGCACACGCTGAAGGCGGGCCTGCAGCTTTCGCTGCCGCAACTGGTGGACGTGCTGGGACGCGGACGCGGCAAGGGCCACGTCCTCGAAAGCGGCGGGCGCTGAATCGGCGGCGGCCCCGCCGATCGCCCGGCCATCCGCAATTAACCGACCGGGCGGTCGGTTAAAAACTATACTTCGGGCATGTACACCCAAGCCCTCGACCTTCCAGGCGCCGACTCGGCTCGGCTTCAAGCCGTGCCCGCCGCGGCCAGCGACGAGCAGGCGGCCTTCGATGCCAAGATGGATGCCGACCGCAAGATCGAACCGCAGGACTGGATGCCCGAGGCGTATCGCAAGACGCTCGTGCGGCAGATCAGCCAGCATGCGCACAGCGAGATCGTCGGCATGCAGCCCGAGGGAAACTGGATCTCGCGCGCGCCTTCGCTCAAGCGCAAGGCGATCCTGCTGGCCAAGGTGCAGGACGAAGGCGGCCACGGCCTCTATCTCTACAGTGCGGCCGAAACGCTGGGCACGAGCCGCGACCGGATGCTCGATGCGCTGCACTCGGGCAAGGCCAAATACAGCTCGATCTTCAACTACCCGACGCTCACCTGGGCCGACATCGGCGTGATCGGCTGGCTGGTCGACGGCGCGGCGATCATGAACCAGATTCCCATCTGCCGCTGCAGCTACGGTCCGTACGCGCGCGCCATGATCCGCATCTGCAAGGAGGAGAGCTTCCACCAGCGGCAGGGCTTCGACAGCCTCATGACGCTCATGAAAGGCACGGCGGCGCAGCGCGCGATGGTGCAGGACGCGGTGAACCGCTGGTGGTGGCCGGTCCTCGCGATGTTCGGCCCGCCCGACAAGGACAGCCCCAACAGCGCGATGAGCATGCACTGGGGCATCAAGCGCATCAGTAACGACGACCTGCGGCAGAAATTCGTCGACGCGACCGTGCCGCAGGCGAAGGTGCTCGGCGTGACGCTGCCCGACCCCGACCTCAAGCTGGACGAGACCACGGGCCACTGGTCCTACGGGTCGATCGACTGGGACGACTTCTGGAGCGTGGTCAACGGCAACGGCCCGTGCAACAAGGAGCGCCTCGCGACGCGCGTGAAGGCGCACGAGTCGGGCCGGTGGGTCCGCGATGCGGCGCTCGCGCATGCGCGCAAGCCGCGAAAGAGCGACAGGAAGGAGGCGGCATGAGCACCGATCCGCGCAACGAATGGCCCCTCTGGGAAGTGTTCGTCCGCAGCAAGCAGGGCCTCGAACACAAGCACTGCGGCAGCCTGCACGCGGTCGACGCCGACCAGGCGCTGCAGATGGCGCGCGACGTCTACACGCGCCGGCAGGAGGGCGTGAGCATCTGGGTCGTGCCTTCGGCCGCGATCACCGCGAGTCAGCCCGACGAGAAGGAACAGCTCTTCGAGCCGATGGCGGACAAGATCTACCGCCACCCGACCTTCTACGAGATTCCCGACGCAGTGGGGCACATGTGAGCATCGCCGCGCCGGTCGATTACCTGCTTCAGCTCGCCGACAACGCGCTCGTGCTCGGCCAGCGCAATGCCGAGTGGTGCGGGCACGGGCCCGTGCTCGAGGAAGACATCGCGCTCGCGAACATCAGCCTCGACCTGATCGGGCAGGCCCGCCTGCTGTACCAGCATGCGGCGGCTTTCATGGGGGATGGCGTCACGGAGGACACGCTCGCCTACTTCCGCGACCCGCACCAGTTCCGCAACTACGCACTGTGCGAACTGCCGCACCACGGACCGCTGGCCGGCACCGCCATCGCGGAGCGCGACTACGCGACGACCATCACGCGCAATTTTCTCTACAGCGCGTTGATGGTGGCGGTGTGGGACGCCCTGAAATCGTCGAGGGACGAGCAGCTCGCCGCCATCGCCGCGAAGTCGTACAAGGAGACGCTCTACCACTTGCGGCACGCGCGCGACTGGCTCGTGCGGCTCGGCGACGGCACCGACGAATCGCACGCACGCATGCAGGCCGCGGCCGATCACCTGCTGCCGTACACGCAGGAGTTCTGGACAGCCTCGCCGCATGAACGGCAGGCCCTGCAGGAGGGCACCGGTGTCGACATGGCGATGCTGCGCGACGGATGGAACCGCGACGTGGACGAAGCCTTCGAGGAAGCGACGCTGCGCCGTCCCGAAGGCGGCGGCTACGTCCCGCAGGCGAAGTGCGGCCTGCACACCGAGCATCTCGGCTGGCTGCTCGCCGAGATGCAGTCGCTCGCGCGCCAGCACCCGGGGGCCACGTGGTGAGGGCTGCGGCGCATGACGCATCGGCGCGCAGGATCGACCTCGCCTGGGCGGCGCTCGAAGCCGTGCCCGACCCCGAGATTCCCGTCGTGAGCATCCGCGAACTCGGCATCCTGCGCGACATCCGCGAGACGGACGGCGGCGCGCTCGAGGTCGTCATCACGCCCACGTACAACGGCTGCCCCGCGATGGAACAGATCGAGGAGGACGTGCGCGCCGCGCTCGCCGGTCACGGCATCGAGGCGCACGTCGTCTCGCGACTCGCGCCGGCGTGGACCACCGACTGGATCACGCCCGAAGCGCGCGAAAAGCTGCGCGCGTTCGGCATCGCGCCGCCCGGCTCTTCGGCCCAGGACAACGTGGTGCGATTCGCGCGGCGCGGCGCCCGGCACGAAGCGGTCGCCTGCCCCCGTTGTGGCTCGTCCGACACGACCGAGACTTCGCATTTCGGGTCCACCGCGTGCAAGGCGCTGTTCAAGTGCCTCGCCTGCCTCGAGCCCTTCGACCATTTCAAGCCCTATTAGATGGCCGCCCATTTCCATCCGCTCCCCATCAAGCGCGTGACACCCGATGCGGCCGGCGCCGCGGCCATCACGTTCGAGGTGCCGCAGGCGCTCGCCCGCGAGTTCGAATTCCGCCCCGGCCAGTTCCTCACGCTGCGCGCCACGATCGACGGGCGGGAGGTTCGCCGCAACTATTCGATCTGCAGTCCGCGCCAGCGCTTCGACGCGTCGCGCGAGATCGACGTCGGCATCAAGCCCGTCGAAGGCGGCGTGTTCTCGCGCTGGGCGGTGGACGCCCTGCGCGAAGGCGCGACGCTCGACGTCATGCCGCCCGATGGCCGCTTCAGCCCGCGCATGGCCGGCGCGCGGCACCGCGTCGGCTTCGCCGCGGGCTCCGGCATCACGCCCATTCTGTCCATCGTCGCGAGCACGCTCGCGGGCGAGCCGGGTTCGAGCTTCACGCTCGTCTACTGCAACCAGCGCATGAACACGATCATGTTCAACGAGGCGCTGCAGGACCTGAAGGACCGCTATCCTTCGCGGCTCACGCTCGTGAACATCCTTTCGCGACAGCCGCAGGAGACGGCGCTGCTTCAAGGCCGACTCGACGAAGCCAAGGTCACCGAATTGCTCCGGTACCTCGTGCCGCCGGAGACCATCGACGAAGCCTTCGTCTGCGGCCCCGAAGGCATGATCGAAGCGGTCGAGCGGACGCTGCTGAAGGCCGGTGTGTCGGCCGAGAGCATCCATGCCGAGCGCTTCCTTTCGCCGGGCGATCCCGCGCCGAAGGCTCGGCCGCGCCCGGAGACACCGCATGCCGCCGACCACCAGCTCGACATCGTGCTGGACGGCAAGACGCATCATCTTGCAATGTCCTCCGGCGAGCGCGTGCTCGACGTCGCGCTCGATGCCGGCCTCGACCTCCCCTACTCCTGCAAGGGCGGCGTCTGCTGCACCTGCCGCGCCCGCGTTCTCGAGGGCGAAGTCCACATGGAGAAGAACTACACGCTCGAAGCGGGCGAAATGGAGCGCGGTTTCGTGCTGACCTGCCAGTCGCGGCCGCTCACCGCCAGGGTGGTCGTGAGCTACGACGAGCGCTGAGCCGCCACCGCGGCGCTCAGTCCGGGCGGGCCGGCGACTTCAGGATCCTGAGCACGACGTCGCCCGTCCCCTTCAGCAGTCCGAGCGCCTTCGCCGCGGCGTGGCTCAGGTCGATGATGCGGCTCTTGATGTGCGGGCCGCGGTCGTTGATTCGCACCTCGACACTGCGCCCGCTGTCTTCATGCTCGACGCGCACCAACGTTCCGAAGGGCAGGGACGGATGCGCGGCCGTGAGCGCATGCATGTTGAAGCGCTCGCCGCTGGCCGTGCGGCGCCCATGAAAGCGCGGCCCGTACCACGAAGCCTCGCCGCGGTCGTGCTCGACGAACTCCGGCTCCACGGGCGGCGCCGTCGATCGTTCCGGCTCGACTGGCATCGGCGTCGGATCCGCCGCGACCATGCTCGACACGGGCGTCGCCTCGGCATCGATCTCCCGCGAAACCACGGCCTCCGCGTCGAGCGCATCGAGCGCGTCGAGCGCGTCGAGCGCGTCGAGCGATTCGTCCTGCGCATGCACCGCGACGCTTGCGCCGAGCAAGGCAGCGAAAACGAATGCGACGACTCGCGCCGTCAAAGCCCGAGCCTCCGGCAGATATCCGTCGTCGCCGCCGACTGGTTCATCGTGTAGAAATGAATGCCGGGCACGCCGCCGGCGCGCAGGCGCTCGCACAGGTCCGTCACCACGTCGAGCCCGAAGGCGCGGATCGACGCGGTGTCGTCGCCGAACGCCTGCAGCCGCAGGCGGATCCAGCGCGGGATCTCCGCGCCGCACGCGTCGGAAAAGCGCATCAGCTGCGTCGAACTCGTGATCGGCATGATGCCCGGCACCACGGGCACGTTCACGTTGCGCCGGCGAAGCTCGCCGACGAAGCGGAAATAGGCGTCGGCGTTGAAGAAATACTGCGTGATGCCCGCATCGGCGCCCGCCTCGCACTTCGCGATGAAGGCATCGATGTCCGAGTCGGGCGACTTCGCCTGTGGATGCACTTCGGGATAGGCCGCGACTTCGAGGTGGAACTGCCGGCCCGTCTCGCTGCGAATGAACGCGACGAGCTCGCTCGCGTAGCGGAACTCGCCGCCGAGGCCGTAGCCGCTGGGCAGGTCGCCGCGCAATGCCACGATGCGCCGGATGCCCGCGGCTGCGTAGGCCGCGAGGCGCTCGCGGATCGATTCGCGCGTCTGGCCGATGCACGAGAGGTGCGGCGCGGCCGGGCAGCCTTCGCGCAGGATCTCGGTCACGGTCTGCAGCGTGCCGTCCTGCGTGGAGCCGCCGGCGCCGAAGGTGACGGAGCAGAACTCGGGCTTCAGCGCGTAGAGCTGCTGGCGCACCGCGCGCAGCTTCTCGGCGCCTTCGGCCGTCTTGGGGGGGAAATATTCGAGGCTGATGGGGAACGTCATGACGCTTCCCTCCGGATGGCATGGATGAAGAATTCGCGGTTGCCGTCGCCGCCGGCGATGGCACTGTCGTACCAGCCCTGCACGCGCAGGCCGAGCTGCTCGCAGGCGTCGCGCAGCTTGCGCTCGACCACCGCGTGGAGCGACGCATCGCGCACGATGCCGCCCTTGCCGAGCTGGCTGGGCTGCAGTTCGAATTGCGGCTTCGCGAGCATGAGCAGCGCGGCGCCGGGCTTCATGAGCGGCACGAGCGCGGGCAGCACGAGCACGAGCGAAATGAATGAAAGATCGCCGACGACGAGATCGAAGTCGCCGCCGACGCGTGCGGCATCGAGTTCGCGCGCATTGACCTTCTCGATCGCCGTCACCCGCGCATCGCCGCGCAGGGACTCGTGCAACTGGCCGTGGCCGACGTCGACGCCGGTGACATGCGCGGCGCCGTGCCGCAACAGGCAATCGGTGAAGCCGCCGGTGGACTGGCCGACGTCGAGGCAGCGCAGGCCGCTCGCGTCGATGCCCGCCGCGCGCAAGGCCCCTTCGAGCTTGAGCCCGCCGCGCGACACGTAGCGCGCCTCGGACGCATCGAGCAACTCCACCTGCGCGGCGGCCGGCAGCTCGTCGCCATTCTTGGCGATGGGCCGCCAGGCGCGCCCGTCGAACCAGCGCGCGCCGCCCGCGATCAGGCGCTGCGCCTGCGAGCGCGACGCTGCGAGCCCGCGTTCGACGAGAAGCTGGTCGGCGCGCAAGGCATGCTCCCGCTCAATAGCGGTACGTGTCCGGCTTGTACGGACCCTGCTTCGCCACGCCGAGGTATTCGGCCTGCTCCGTCGTCAGCTCGGTCATCATCGCGCCGAGCTTGCGCAGCTGCAGGCGCGCGACCTTCTCGTCCAGGTGCTTCGGCAGCACGTAGACCTTGTTCAGGTCGTAGGAATCGCTGCGCGTGAACAGCTCGATCTGCGCGATGGTCTGGTTGGCGAACGACGACGACATCACGTAGCTCGGGTGGCCCGTGCCGCAGCCGAGGTTCACGAGGCGGCCCTTGGCGAGCAGGATGATGCGCTTGCCGTCGGGGAAGATCACGTGGTCGACCTGCGGCTTGATTTCTTCCCACTCGTACTTTTCGAGCGACGCCACGTCGATCTCGTTGTCGAAGTGGCCGATGTTGCAGACGATCGCCTGGTCCTTCATCTTCGCCATGTGGTCGTGCGTGATCACGTCCTTGTTGCCGGTGGCGGTGACGAAGATGTCGGCCTTGTCGGCGGCGTAGTCCATGGTGACGACGCGGTAGCCTTCCATGCAGGCCTGCAGCGCGTTGATGGGGTCGATTTCGGTGACCCACACCTGCGCCGACAGCGCGCGCAGCGCCTGGGCGCTGCCCTTGCCCACGTCGCCGTAGCCGGCCACGAGCGCCACCTTGCCGGCGATCATGACGTCGGTCGCGCGCTTGATGCCGTCGACCAGCGACTCACGGCAGCCATACAGGTTGTCGAACTTGCTCTTGGTGACCGAGTCGTTGACGTTGATCGCCTTGAACATCAGCTCGCCGCGCGCGGCCATCTGCTTCAGGCGGTTGACGCCGGTCGTGGTCTCTTCCGTCACGCCGATGATCCTGGCGCTCTTGCGGCTGTACCACGTCGGGTCTTCGGCGAGCTTCTTGCGGATCGAGGCGAGCAGGATGCGCTCTTCCTCGCTGTGGCCGTTGCCGGCGACGAGCGATGCGTCCTTCTCGGCGCGCTTGCCCAGGTGCATGAGCAGCGTGGCGTCGCCGCCGTCGTCCAGGATCATGTTGGGGCCTTCGGCGTCGGTGCCCTTGGCGCCGAAGTCGAAGATGCGGTGCGTGTAGTCCCAGTAGTCCTCGAGCGACTCGCCCTTGATCGCGTACACGGGCGTGCCGGTCGCGGCGATGGCGGCGGCCGCATGGTCCTGCGTCGAGAAGATGTTGCACGAGGCCCAGCGCACCTGCGCGCCGAGCGCCTGCAGCGTCTCGATCAGCACGGCGGTCTGGATGGTCATGTGCAGCGAGCCGGTGATGCGCGCGCCCTTCAGCGGCTGGCTCTTCGCGAACTCCTCGCGGATCGCCATCAGGCCGGGCATCTCGGTTTCGGCGATGCGGATTTCCTTGCGGCCCCAGGCGGCAAGCGACAGGTCGGCAATGGCGCAATCGGCCGGGGCGGTGGTTTTGAGGGCAGCGTTCACGAATGGGCTCCAGAAGCTCGAGTGTTGAGATCGGCCACTGCTGCGCGGAGAGTCGGGACTCACCGCACCGGGACAGTGGGTGAGCGTCGTTGCGGATGTCCGAGCCTCGCGCCACGCATCCCGGAACGGGACGGGGCGCTGCAACGCTCCTCGGATATGCGGAATTATAGAAGGGTGCGGCGGGAGCCGCTGGCGCGGGTGAATTTATGGCAGCCCATCCATCGAATCGATGCGCGCGGCGCGCGCGCCTGCTTAAATCACGGCCATGAACGAATCCCTGCGCATCGCCATCCTCGACGACTATCAACAGGTCGCGCTCCGTTACGGCCCCTGGGAGCGGCTTTCCGGCCGCGCGGAGCTCACGGTGTTCTCCGACAACCTCGCCGACGAGGACGCGCTCGCCGAGCGACTGCGCCCGTTCGACGTCGTCTGCCTCATGCGGGAGCGCACCCGCATCACGGACTCGCTGCTGGCCCGCCTGCCGCGACTGAAGCTCATCGTCACCAGCGCGATGGTGAATGCGGCCGTGGACATTCCCGCGGTGCAAAGGCGCGGCATCGTGATGTGCGGCACCAGTGCGGAACACACCGGCACGCCGGAACTCACCTGGATGCACATCCTGGCGCTGGCACGCAATCTTCCGGCGGAACAGGAGAATCTGCAGCGCGGCGGCTGGCAGGCAGCGGTCGGCCGGGACCTGTACGGAAGCACCCTGGGCGTGCTGGGGCTCGGACGTGTCGGCAGCCGCGTGGCGCGCGTGGGCGCCGCCTTCGGCATGCGCGTCATCGCCTGGAGCCCTCGGCTGACGCCGGAGCGCGCCGCCGAGCACGAGGCGGAATGCGTGACGAAGGAGGAGCTCTTCCGCCGCGCCGATTTCGTGACGGTCAGCATGAAGTTCCGGCCCAGCACGGTCGGCCTGGTCGGCGCGGACGAAATCGCCCTGATGAAGCCGACGGCCTACCTGATCAACACGGCCCGGGCGACGATCGTCGACGAGGACGCCCTGCTCGCCGCCCTGCGGTCCGGCCGCATCGCCGGCGCGGGCATCGATGTCTTCGACCCCGAGCCGCTGCGGTCCGACCACCCGTTCCGCGCCCTTCCGAACGTGCTGATCACGCCGCACATCGGCTACGTGACCGACGCGACGTACCGCGGCTTCTACACGGACACCGTCGAAGACATCGAGGCGTGGTTGGCCGGGCAGCCGATCCGGCTCGTGCAGCCGCCGACGGACTGAGCGCCCGGATCCTGCGCTACTGCGGCTGAATGCCGTTCTTGCGCATGAGGGCCTTGACGCCCTCGAACTGATCCTCGACCGTCTTGCGCAGCATGGCCTCGTCGCCCGGCTCGACATAGATGCCGGTGGCCTGGATCGAGTCCTGCACGTCCTTGCGCGCGAGCGCCTTGCGCAGCGACGCATGCAGCGCCTGCACGACGGGTCGGGGCGTGTTGGCGGGCGCCCACAGCGCCGCCCACACGGGAACGTCGAAGCCCGCCATGCCCGCCTCGCCCGCGGACGGCGTGTTCGGCAGTTCGGCCGCGCGCTTCGAGCCCAGCGAGGCGACGACGTGGACCTTGTCCGATTTCACGAAGCCGTCGATGGGGCCGACGGCGACGTCGACGAGTCCGCTGGCCACGTCGACCTGCAGAGGAACGAAGCCCTTGTAGGGGATGTGATTGAACTTCACGTTGGCGAGCGATTCGAGCGTGAGCGCCGCGATCTCGTACACCGTCGCGGGCCCGGTCGTGCCGAACGTGACCTGCCCGGGCCGTGCCCGCGCGGCGGCGACGACGTCGGCGAGCGTGCGCAGTTTCGACTCGCGGCCCGTGATGAGCACGAAGGGCGCGCGGCCGACGAAGACGAGGGGCGAGAAATCCTTGATCGGGTCGTACGCGATGTCCTTGGTCATCGCCGGCGCGATGACGTTCGTGGAGCCCGTGCCGAACAGGATGGTGTAGCCGTCCGGCGGCGCCTTCGCGACGAAGGCCGCGGCGATCGCCCCCGATGCGCCCGCGCGGTTCTCGACGATCACGGGCTGCTTCAGGTCCGCCTGCAACTGCGTCGCGAGCACGCGCGCGGTCACGTCGCTCGATCCGCCGGCGGCCGTGCCGACGACGATGCGGATCGTCCGGCTCGGAAAGGCGTCCTGCGCCGAAGACGGCGCGGCGAACGATGCGGCGGCGACGAGCGCGCACGCGTGGAAGAAATTGGAAACGCGGCGCATGGGCACTCCTGATTCGGTTCGTCGATTGCGCCGGAATGTAGCCGCTTTCAACGGCCTGCGGAAGCCGAGCTTCGATCTTTTCGTCGCTTGCGTTACGCGCATCAACCTGCCTTATGCGGGGCCATAAATCGATGTCATGGCGAAGGGGGCGGCGAGCGGGGAACATCGCGGCCATGAACACGAACGACATCGTCGAACTCGAAAGCCGGCGCCGCGCCGGGATGCTGCAACGCGACGTGGCGGCGCTCTCCGAGCTGTACCACCCCGAGCTGCTGTGGATCCACTCTTCGGGCCGCCGCGAATCGCGCGAGCAGGTGCTCGAGGGTGCGCGAGCGGGCACGACGCGCTACGAGAAGATCGACGCGACCTCGCAGGTCGTGCGCCTGTTCGGCGATTGCGCCGTCGTCAATGGCGACGTCGACATCGATGCGGTCGTCGGCGGACGGGCGTTGCAGCTGCACCTGAGATTCACCGCCGTGTGGGTGGCGACGGCGCAGGGCTGGAAGTTCGCGAGCTGGCAGTCCACGCCGATCCGCGATCCCGCCTGAGCGCGAAGTGGTAGAAGGGGTGCATGGTCACTCCTTCCATGCCCACCCCGCCCATCGCACCCATGCTCGCCAAGGTCGCCGCCGAGCTGCCGGCGGCGGACGGCTTCCTGTTCGAGCCGAAATGGGACGGCTTCCGTGCCATCGTGTTCTCGAACAAGGACGGCATCGTCATCCAGAGCCGCGACCTGAAGCCGCTCAACCGCTATTTCCCCGAGCTCGAGAAAGCGCTGGCGGCCGTGCTGCCCAAGGGCTGCATCCTCGACGGCGAAGTCGTCGTGGTGCGCGGCAGCGCGCTCGACTTCGACGCGCTCCAGCAGCGCATCCATCCCGCGCCGTCGCGCATCGCGCGGCTCGCGAAGGAGACGCCGGCGAGCTTCGTCGCCTTCGACCTGCTTGCCGCGGGCGGCAAGTCGACGATGACGCTGCCGCAGGCGCAGCGGCGCGAGCGGCTGGAGCGCCTGCTCGGCAAGCCGAAGTCCCCGCTGCACCTGACGCCGGTCACGCGCGACCGTGCGGAGGCGCAGCAATGGCTCGAACGGTTCGAAGGCGCGGGGCTCGACGGCGTGATCGCGAAGCTGGAGAGCGCAACCTACCAGCCGGCCAAGCGCGCCATGCTGAAGATCAAGCACGTGCGCTCGGCCGATTGCGTCGTCGCCGGCTTCCGCTGGTACAAGGACCACGAGGACGCGATCGGCTCGCTGCTGCTGGGCCTGTACGACGAAGCCGGCGTGCTCCACCACGTGGGCGTCGCCTCCTCCTTCACGCTGGAGATGCGGCAGACGCTCGTCGACGAACTCGCGTCCCTGCGCGAAGGCGCGCTCGAAAATCACCCCTGGCGCGCCGGAGACGACGAGTCGGCCGAAGACGGCCAACGCCTGCCCGGCGCGCAAAGCCGCTGGAGCGGCGACAAGGACCTGAGCTGGCAAGCCCTGCGACCCGAGCGCGTGGCGGAGGTGAAGTACGACCACCTGCAAGGCATGCGCTTCCGGCACGCGGCGACCTTCCTGCGCTGGCGGCCGGACAAGGCGCCCGCGGACTGCCGTTACGACCAGCTGGAGGTGACGACGCCCTTCGAGCTGGCGAAGATCTTCGGCTGAGGCTTCGCCCTCCGCGGCCGCGGAAGGCACAATACGCAGCCGGCTGCCGCCACCCGCGGCAGCTCGGCCATTTCTGCTTTCCCCGGAGTCCCCCGTGTCCTCGCCCCTTGCCGCCGAAACCCGGCGCCGCCGCACCTTTGCCATCATCTCGCACCCCGATGCGGGCAAGACCACGCTCACCGAGAAGCTGCTGCTGTTCTCCGGCGCGATCCAGATCGCGGGCGCGGTGAAGGGCCGCAAGGCCTCGCGGCATGCCACGAGCGACTGGATGGAGATCGAGAAGCAGCGCGGCATCTCCGTCGCGTCGTCGGTCATGCAGATGCTCTACCGCGACCACGTCGTGAACCTGCTCGACACGCCCGGCCACAAGGACTTCTCCGAGGACACCTACCGCGTGCTCACCGCGGTCGACTCCGCGCTGATGGTGATCGATGCCGCGAACGGCGTGGAGGCGCAGACCCGGCGCCTCATCGAGGTCTGCCGCCAGCGCGACACGCCCATCATCACCTTCGTCAACAAGATGGACCGCGAGGTGCGCGAGCCGCTCGACATCCTCGACGAGGTGGAGCGCGAGCTCGGCATGCCCTGCGTGCCGATGACCTGGCCCGTGGGCAAGGGCAAGTCCTTCGGCGGCATCATGAACCTGCGCACGCAGGCGATGACGGTCTTCGAGTCCGGCAGCGAGCGTCGGCCGCAGGACTTCGATGCGATCCCGCTGTCCGACGCCGCCGAACTGAAGAAGCGCTTCGGCGCCGAATACGAGCAGGCCGCCGAAAGCATGGAGCTCGCCGCGGGCGCGTCGCCCGAGTGGGACCATGCCGCATTCCTCGCGGCGAAGCAGACGCCCGTGTTCTTCGGCTCCGCCGTCAACAACTTCGGCGTGATGGAGGTGCTGGACGCGCTCGTCGACCTCGCGCCGCCGCCGCAGTCGCGCAAAAGCGCGGTGGTGGTGAGCAAGCAGTTGCAGGAGAAGATCGTCGAGCCCGACGACGAGGCATTTTCCGGCGTCGTCTTCAAGGTGCAGGCGAACATGGACCCCTCGCACCGCGACCGCATCGCCTTCGTGCGCATGGCCTCGGGCAAGTACACGCCGGGCATGAAGCTGAAGGTGCAGCGCACGTCGAAGGAGCTGCGGCCCACCTCCGTCGTCACGTTCCTGTCGCAGCGGCGCGAGGCGGTCGACGAGGCGTACGCCGGCGACATCATCGGCTTCACCACGCACGGCGGCGTCCAGCTCGGCGACACCATCACCGACGGCAGCGTCGCGCTGCAGTACACCGGCCTGCCGTTCTTCGCGCCGGAGCTGTTCCAGGTCGTCATCCTCAAGAATCCGTTGCGCACCAAGCAGTTGCAGCAGGGCCTCGCGCAGCTCGGCGAAGAGGGCGCGATCCAGGTCTTCCGCCCCGAGATCGGCGGGCCGATGCTGCTCGGCGCGGTCGGCCAGTTGCAGTTCGAAGTGGTGCAGCACCGCCTGAAAGCGGAGTACGACTGCGACGTGCGGCTCGAGAGTTGCCCCTACACCGGTGCGCGCTGGATCACGGCGGACTCGGCCGCGGAGCTGAAGGCCTTCGTCGACGCATACCCGCAGCGCATGGCGCGCGACGCGGCCGATGCGCTGGCGTATCTCTGCACGTCGCCGTACGACGTCCGACTGGCGCAGGAACGCTTTCCGAAGATCCATTTCCATCCGCTGCGCGAGCATGCGGGACTTGCGCTGCACAACGCGCAATGACCTCGGGCTCCCGGATGAAACCGCTGGCCGACATGCCGCGCGAGGTCGCGGCCGCCATCCACACCGTCTTCAGCGACATCGACGACACCCTGACGACGGAAGGCCGCCTCACCGTCGAGGCCTACGGCGCGCTGCAGGCCCTCAAGGACGCGGGCGTGCGCGTGGTGCTCGTCACCGGCCGGCCCGCCGGCTGGTGCGACCACATCGCGCGCATGTGGCCGGTGGACGCGGTGATCGGCGAGAACGGCGCCTTCTACCTCTGGTACGACGCCGAGGCCCGCAGGCTGAAGTCGCGTCACGTCGCCGACGAACCAACCCGCGCGGTCAATGCGGAAAAGCTTGCCGACGTCAAGGCCCGCATCCTGCGCGAAGTCCCTGGCTGCGCGGCCGCATCCGATCAGTTCTGCCGCCTCTACGACATCGCGATCGATTTCTGCGAAGACGTGCCGCCGCTTCCCGCCGCCGACATCCAGCGCATCGTGGCGCTCATGGAAGAAGCGGGCATGACCGCCAAGGTCAGCTCGATCCACGTCAACGGCTGGTTCGGCGAGTACGACAAGCTGTCGATGGCGCACCTCTACCTGCGGGAGCGTTGCGGCATGGAACTCGAGGCGCAGAAGGATCGCGTGACCTTCGCGGGGGACTCGCCCAACGACGCGCCGATGTTCGCCTATGTGCCGAATGCCGTCGGCGTTGCGAACGTGCGGAAGTTCAACCTGCCTGCGGACCAGAGCCCCGCATGGGTCACCCCGTCCGAAGGCGGCGCGGGTTTCGCGGAGCTGGCTCGCGCGATCCTGGCCGCGCGCTGAGGCAACTTCAGCCGCCGGTCTTGCGCTGCCGATGGGCCACGCAGGCATCGGCGAACGCACGCAGCGTGCGGTCGTAGAAGCGGTGCTGCTCGTGCCGCCACTCCGGGTGCCACTGCACGCCATAGGCGAACGCCCTCGCATCCTTCACGCGCACGCCTTCCACCAGGCCATCGGGCGCGCGCGCTTCGGCGACGAGGTTGCGGCCCAGGTCCCGGATGCCCTGGCCATGCAGGGAATTCACCTGCGCCTGCGTGCCGCCCGCCCATTCGGCGAATGCGCTGCCGGGTTCGAGCGCCACCTCGTGCCGCTCGGCGAACTGCACCTCCAGCGGTTCGTCGTCGGGTTCGCGGTGGTCCATCAGCCCCGGCTGCGAATGCACCGCCTGGTGCAGGCTACCGCCCAGCGCGACGTTCATCTCCTGCAGTCCGCGGCACACGCCGAAGAGCGGCACGCCCTCCTCGATGGCCGTGCGCACGAGCACCATGGTCAGCGCATCGCGGCGCGGATCGAGCAGATCGGTAGGCAGCGCGCTCGCTCCGAAATGGGATGCCTCGACGTTCGACGGCGAACCCGTCAGCAGCACACCATCGACCAGCGGAAGAAGTTCCGGCACGTCGGCCGCACCGGCCATCGGGAAGAGCACCGGCTGGAGACCGAGCGCCGTGACGGCCGCCGCATAGCGGTCGGCGAGCACGGTGTAGCCGCCCGGGTCGGACAGGTCGAGGTTGCGGTGGCAGGCCGGCAGCCAGACCAGGGGCTTGTGCGTCGCCATGGACTCAGGCCACGCGCCCGAAATGAAGCTGGTTGCCTTCGACGCGGATATCCTGCGTCAGAGGGTCGGATGCATGGACGGCGAGCATGTTCATGCCGAGCACCCAGGTCGCATAGCCGAGCTCCCGGGCGAATGCCTGCAGCGCGTTCGCGTCGGACTTGATGACCTCCACGAGCAGGATCGGACGATGCCGTGCGAGCGTCTCGCGCGCGCCGCGCAGCACCTCGAGCTCCATGCTTTCCACATCGAGCTTGAAGAAGTCGAGCCGGTCGAGCGCGAGCGCATCGACGGACGTCATCGGCGTCTTCACCATGTCGCCCGCCTGGTACGAGATGGCCTGGCCGATGCGCTCGTTGTTCGCGCGCTCCTTCAGCTCCAGGCTGCCGAAGCTGGCGGCGCGGTGATAGTCGGGCTGCGGAATGGCGATCTCGCCCGGCCGCTCGCCCAGCGCGGCCCAGCGCGCCCTCGCGTTCATGCAGTTGTTGATCGCGATGTTGCCGGCCAGCGCATAGAAGACCAACTCCTGCGCCTCGAAGGCGAGGACGCGGCCCCAGCCGTGCATGTGGCGCGCCCATTCGATCGTGTGCACGCCGATGTTGGCGCCGCCGTCGATCGCGACCACGCCGTCGCCGAACGAACGGCGCCGCCAGTCGAGCAGCACGTGCGCCAGGTCGACCTCCTGCGGATCGAACGCCGAGCGCGACAGGATCTGCCAGCCGACGCCGATGCGCGCATGCTCCGGCCCCGCGACGTCGTTGCGGTTCAGGATCATCGTGCCGTGGTTCGACGACGCGAGCACGAAGGCGATGGGGCGTGACGGCAGTGCCATGGTGCCGCCCAGTCTACCGCGCCAGCACCGGCGCGAGCGCCACGCCCGTGTGCGTGCCGAGCGCCACCACCTCCTCGGGCGACGCGGCCGCGACCACCTTGCCGCCCTGCGCGCCGCCTTCTGGTCCGAGGTCGATGATCCAGTCGGCCTCGGCGATCACGTCGAGGTCGTGCTCGATCACGATCACGCTGTGGCCGCCGTCCACCAGCCGGTGCAGCACGCGGATCAGCTTCTCGACGTCCGCCATGTGCAGGCCGACGGTGGGTTCGTCGAGCACGTACAGCGTGTGCGGCGCCTTCTGCCCTCGCCGCGTCACGTCGTCGCGCACCTTCGACAGCTCGGTCACGAGCTTGATGCGCTGCGCCTCGCCGCCCGACAGCGTGGGCGACGGCTGGCCGAGCGTGAGATAGCCGAGGCCGACGTCGCGCAGCAGCTGCAGCGGATGGGAGATGTTCGGCATGGAAGCGAAGAACTCCACCGCCTCGTCGACCTCCATGCGCAGCACGTCCCCGATGTTCTTGCCGCGCCATGTGACGGCGAGCGTCTCGGGGTTGAAGCGCGCCCCGCGGCAGGCTTCGCACGGCACCTTGACGTCCGGCAGGAAGCTCATGCCGATGGTGCGCACGCCCTGTCCTTCGCACAGCGGGCAGCGGCCTTCGCCGGTGTTGAACGAGAAGCGGCCAGGTCCGTAGCCGCGCGCGCGCGCCTCGAGCGTGTCGGCGAACAGCTTGCGGATCGTGTCCCAGAAGCCGATGTAGGTGGCGGGGCAGGAGCGCGGCGTCTTCCCGATGGGGGTCTGGTCGACTTCCAGCACGCGGTCGATGGCCTGGTAGCCGTCGACCGACGTGCAGCCGCTCCACTTCGGCCGCTTGCCCGCGTCATCCGCGTCGCGGCCCGCTTTCGTCGTGCGCTGCTGCACCGCCGCCTGCACGTTGTGCAGCAGCACGTCGCGCGCGAGCGTCGACTTGCCCGAGCCCGAGACGCCCGTGACCGCGACGAGGCGCCGCAGCGGCACGTCGACGTCGACGTTGTCGAGGTTGTGCAGGTTCGCGCCGCGCAGGTGCAGCGCCTGCATGCGCGTCGTTTCCTCCAGGCCGGAGGCGATCTGCGCGAGCAGCGAACGCGGCTTCTTGCCCCTGGCGATGGGCACAGGCGTCTCGAGCACCGGCAAGCCGACTTCGACGGCGGGCGCCGACATGTCGCGGCGCGGCTTGAGCGGATGGCGCATCGCATGCAGGAGATAGCGGCCGGTGAGCGAATCCCCGGCCTTCTGCACGTCGTCGACGCTGCCCTGCGCCACCAGGCGGCCGCCGCGCTTGCCCGCACTCGGGCCGATGTCGATGATGTGGTCGGCGCGGCGGATCGTGTCCTCGTCGTGCTCCACCACCACCAGCGTGTTGCCCTTGCCGCCGAGCTTGTGCAGCGCGTCCAGCAGGATCTGGTTGTCGCGGGCATGCAGGCCAATGGTCGGCTCGTCGAGCACGTAGCAGACGCCCTGCAGATTGGAGCCGAGCTGCGCGGCGAGCCGGATGCGTTGCGCCTCCCCGCCGGACAGGGTCGGCGCGCCGCGGTCGAGCGTGAGGTAGCCGAGGCCGACCTCTTCGAGGAACTCCAGCCGGCTGCGGATTTCGGGAATCAGGTCGCGCGCGATGCCCTGCTCGCGCTGCGTCATCGCGCCGCTGGCCTGCAGGCCCTCGACCCAGTGGCGCACCTCGCGCACCGAGAGTGCCGCGACTTCGGCGATGCCGGTGCCGTCGAACTTCACCGCGCGCGCCTGCAGGTTGAGGCGCGCGCCTTTGCAGTGGGGGCAGGCCTCGTCGGTCAGGTCTTCGACCTCCGGTTCGGCGAAGGTCTGCTCGCGGCCCTTGTCGCCTTCGGCGGTGACGATGGTGTCGTCGAACGCCTTGCGCTGCTCCCGCGTGAGCTTGACGCCGGTGCCCACGCATTCGGGGCACCAGCCGTGCTTGCTGTTGTAGGAGAAGAGACGCGGGTCGAGCTCGGGGTAGCTGGTGGCGCACACCGGGCACGCGCGCAGCGTGGAGAACACCTCGATACGGCCGACGCCATCGTGCTTGCCCGTGTGGAACACCGCGCGCAGGCCGTCGAGCGGCGCGAGCACGTGCAGCACGCCCTTGCCGTGCTCCAGCGCCAGCGCGATCTTCTCGCGCAGCAGGTTCTCGTTCGCCGGCGTGACGTCGAGGTCGCACACCGGCAACTCGATCGTGTGCTCCTTGAAGCGGTCGATGCGCGGGAATCCGGTCGTCGGCAGGAAGTTGCCGTCGACCCGCAGGTGCGTGTAGCCGCGCGGCCGCGCCCAGTCGGCGAGCTCGGTGTAGACGCCCTTGCGGTTGACCACGAGCGGCGCGAGCAGGCCGATGTGGTGGCCGCGGTAGCGCTTCATGATCTGCGCGACGATGCTGTCGGGCGTCTGCGGGCGCACCTCCGCGCCATCGCGCACGCAGTGCTGAACGCCCAGCTTCACGTAGAGCAGGCGGAGGAAGTGCCAGGTCTCGGTGGTGGTGCCGACCGTGGACTTGCGCCCGCCGCGCGACAGGCGCTGCTCGATGGCGACCGTGGGCGGAATGCCGTAGACCGCGTCGACCTCGGGCCGGCCGGCCGGCTGCACGATGCTGCGCGCATAGGCGTTGAGCGATTCGAGATAGCGGCGCTGGCCTTCGTTGAAGAGGATGTCGAACGCGAGCGTCGACTTGCCCGAGCCCGAGACGCCGGTGACGACGCTGAACTTGTTGTGCGGAATGTCGACCGACATCGACTTCAGGTTGTGCTCGCGCGCGTTGACGATCTGGATCGCCTTGGCGGGTTCCGCGCGGCGTTCGCGATAGGGCACGACTTCCTCGCCGGCACGCATGCCGAGCGTGCCGTCGTACTCGCGCAGGGCTTTCGCGGTGTGCGAGGTCGCGTGGTGCTTCACGTCCTCCGGCGCGCCTTCCGCAACCACCAGGCCGCCGCCGTCGCCGCCCTCGGGGCCGAGGTCGACGAGCCAGTCGGCCGCGCGGATCACGTCGAGGTTGTGCTCGATGACGATCAGCGAATGGCCCGCCTCCAGCAGCTTGCGCAGGGCGCGCATCAGCTTGGCGATGTCGTCGAAATGCAGGCCGGTCGTCGGCTCGTCGAACAGGAACAGCGTGCCCTTGCTCGCGAGGCCCTGCCGCGAAACCGGCGTGGACTTCGCCGCGCCCGCGAGGAAGCCGGCGAGCTTGAGCCGCTGCGATTCGCCGCCCGACAGGGTGGGCACGGGCTGGCCGAGCTTCACGTATTCGAGGCCGACGTCGACGATGGGCTGCAGCGCGCGGATCACGTCGCGGTCGTTCGCGAACAGCGCCGCGGCTTCGCTCACCGTGAGCTCCAGCACGTCGGCGACATTCATGACTCGGAAACCGGAACCCGTCGCCGATTTGCGTTCGATAGCGACCTCCAGGATCTCGGGGCGATAGCGCTTGCCGTCGCAGTCGGGGCAGCGAAGGTAGACGTCGGAGAGGAACTGCATCTCGACGTGTTCGAAGCCCGAGCCGCCGCAGGTCGGGCAGCGGCCGTCGCCCGAGTTGAAGCTGAACTTCGAACCCGTGTAGCCCCGCTGTTTCGCGAGGGATGTGTTGGCGAAGATTTCGCGGATGGAGTCCCACGCCCCGACGTAGCTCACCGGGTTGGAGCGCGCCGTCTTGCCGATGGGCGACTGGTCGACGAATACGACGTCGCCCAGGTGGTCGGCGCCCAGCAGGCGGTCGTGCGCACCGGGCGAATCGGTGGCGCGGCCGAAGTGCCGCAGCAGCGCGGGCGCCAGCACGTCCTGGATCAGCGACGACTTGCCCGAGCCCGAGACGCCCGTGACGCACACCAGCCGCTGCAGCGGGAACTCCACCGACACGTCGCGCAGGTTGTGCTCGCGCGCGCCTTCGAGCACGAGGCGCGGCGTCGCATCCGTCACCGCGCGCTTGAAGCCCATGCCCACATGCTTGCGCGCGCCGAGGTAAGCGCCCGTGAGCGTGTCCGCGCGGCGCAGCTGCTGCGTCGTGCCGTCGAACACGATCTGCCCGCCGCGCTCGCCGGGCCCGGGGCCCATGTCGATGATGCGGTCGGCGGCCATCATCACGGCCGGATCGTGCTCCACCACCACCAGCGTGTTACCCGCGTCGCGCAGGCGCTGCATGGCCTGCGTGATGCGGTTCATGTCGCGCGGGTGCAGCCCGATGCTGGGCTCGTCGAGCACGAAGAGCGTGTTGACGAGCGAGGTGCCGAGCGCCGTCGTGAGGTTGATCCGCTGCACCTCGCCGCCGGACAGCGTGCGGCTCTGGCGGTCGAGCGTGAGGTAGCCGATGCCGACGTCGACCAGATAGCGCAGCCGCGTGGTGATCTCCTCGAACAGCAGCCTGAGCGCCTGCAGTTCGCCGCTGGCCGCATGCGCTTCGGCCTCGGGCTCCACGCGGTCGAAGAAGCGTCGCAGCCGGTCGATGGGCAGCAGCATCAGGTCGTGCAGGCACAAGCCGGGCAGCGCTTCGAGTTGCTCGCGGCTCCACGCGACGCCCACCGGCATGAAGCGCTTCGAGGGATCGAGCACGGCATCGGCCTCCGCCTTGCCGCCGAGGCGCCACAGCAGGCTGTCGGTCTTCAGGCGCGCGCCGCCGCAGGTCTCGCACGGCGTGTAGCTGCGGTACTTGGACAAGAGCACGCGGATGTGCATCTTGTACGCCTTCGATTCCAGGTAGCCGAAGAAGCGGCGGATGCCGTACCACTGCTTGTTCCACTGCCCGTCGCGATAGCCGGGCGTGCCGTGGATCACCCAGTGCTTCTGCTCGGGCGTGAGCTTGTACCAGGGCGTGTCGCGCGGAATGCCCGCGGACTCGGCGTGGCGCATCAGGTCGTCCTGGTTCTCGGCCCAGGCGGGCGTCTGGAACACCTTCACCGCGCCGGAGCGCAGGGTGAGCTTGTCGTTGGGAATGACGAGGTTGTAGTCGACGCCGATGACGCGGCCGAAGCCCCGGCAGGCTTCGCACGCGCCCACGGGCGAGTTGAACGAGAACATCGACGGCACCGGATCCGCGTAGCGGATATCGCTTTCCGGGCAGTGCAGGCCGGTGGAGAACTTCCACACCTCGGCGCCCTCGTCCCCGACGTAGACCCAGAGCCTTCCGGCGCCGCGCTTGAGCGCAACCTCGATCGCCTCGATCGCCCGCGCCTTCTCGACGCCCTGGATCCGGAACCGGTCCGCGACGACGTCGAGCACTTTTCGCGCCTGCGCCGTGGTCGCACGCCCGGCCCCGGAATTGGGGTCAGATCCCGATTTCGGCACGAAATTGGGCTCTGACCCCAATTCCACAGTGCGCTCCGCCTGCACGCGCGTAAACCCACTCGCAGCGAGCCACTGCTGCACCTCCTCCGCCGAGGTCGCCGCCGGCAACTCCACCGGAAACGTCACCACCAGCCTCGGATCGCTCCCGACCGTCCTCGCCATCAGCTCGGCATAGATCGTCTCCGGCGAATCGTGCCGCACCGCCAGCCCCGTCTTCCGGTCGAAAAGCTGGGCCGCCCGCGCGAACAGCAGCTTCAGGTGGTCGTTCAGCTCCGTCATCGTCCCCACCGTCGAGCGCGAGGAGCGCACCGGATTCGTCTGGTCGATGGCGATCGCGGGCGGCACACCCTCGACCTGGTCGACCGCGGGCTTGTCCATGCGGTCGAGGAACTGGCGCGCGTAGGCCGAGAAGGTCTCGACGTAGCGGCGCTGCCCCTCGGCGAAGAGCGTGTCGAACACGAGGCTCGACTTCCCCGAGCCGCTGGGGCCTGTCACGACGGTGAGTTCGCCGGTGCGGAAGTCGACGTCGAGGTTCTTGAGGTTGTGCTGTCTGGCGCCGCGGATGCGGATCAGTCCCTGGGTCATGCGTAGGAGGCCCTGGAGGCCGGTGAGGGAGGGAGGGGGCCAAACATTCTAGGGACCGCGCACTGACAAGGCCTGTCATGGGGGTACAGCCATACAAAAGTCTCCCCTCGTTGTCAAAAGACCTATCCCCCACTACAACGAACACAAGGAACAAATAGTTTCAAACACCGACCAGGAGACTTTCATGCAGTTCGACAGCCGCCAAGGCCGCACCTGGGCCTGCGCCATCGCCTTCGCGCTCGCCGCTTTGTTCACCGACGCCCGCGCGCAGATCCTGATCGGCCAGACCGCGGGCTTCACCGGCCCGGTGGCCACGGGCGTCAAGGAGACCACCGACGGCGCACGTCTCTGGATCGATGCCGTCAATGCGCGCGGCGGCGTCAACGGGCAGACCGTGGAGCTGGTCTCCGTGGACGACAAATTCGAGCCCGCGCTCGGCGCGAAGAACGCGACGCAGCTGATCGTCGAGCGCGGCGTGCTCGCGATCTTCCTCACGCGCGGCACGCCCAACTCCGAAGCGCTGCTGCCGGTCATCGAGCAGCACGGCGTCCCGCTGATCGGGCCCTCGACCGGCGCGATGGTGCTGCATCACCCCGTGAAGAAGCGCGTGTTCAACGTGCGCGCCACCTACCAGCGCGAGGCCGAGAAGGCCGTGGAGCACCTGCACACGCTCGGCATCCAGCGCATCGCGGTCGTGCATGCGGACGACTCCTTCGGCCGCGACGCGCTCGAAGGCGCGAACAAGGGCTTCTCGCGACTCAAGTTCAGTCCGGCCGCAGTGCTCCGCGCCGACCGCAACCAGCCCGATTACGCGCAGATCATTCCGCCGATCTCGGCGGCGCGGGCGCAGGCGGTGCTGTGGATGGGTTCGGCCAAGGGCGTCGCGGACGGCGTGCGTGCGCTGCGCGCCGCGAAGTCGGCGGCCCAGGTCGTCACCCTCTCGAACAACGCATCGTCGGGATTCATCAAGCTGCTTGGCGACCACGCGCGCGGCGTGATGGTGACGCAGGTGTTCCCCAACGAGCGCTCCATCGCCTCTCCGATGGTGAAGGAGGCGCTCGACCTCGCGAAGGCGAAAAACATGGCGTTGTCGCCGGCGATGCTCGAAGGCTTTGCCGCCGCGAAGGTGCTGGTCGAAGGGCTGCGCCGCGCTGGCAAGAACCCGACGCGCGAGAAACTGCAGGCTGCGCTCGAGGCGATGTCCAGCTACAACCTCGGCGGCCTCGAGGTGAGCTACTCGCCGAACGACCACACGGGCCTGGACTTCACCGACCTCTCCATCGTCGACTTCGAGGGGCGTTTCGTGCGCTGACGCGCGGCTACTTCTTCGTTTCCGCGGGCGCGTGAACGGCTTCGGTGCCGTGCTTTTCGCCGCCCATGTCGATCTTGTCGCCGCCTTTCACGATGACGAACAGGGCCAGCGCCGCGAACGCGGCGAATCCGATGGCGATCTTCCACATGTTTCCGGTCTCCTTGGGTTGGAGCGGAATCTAGGCGCTGCGCCTTTCGCGAAACTTATCGCGGACGCTGCAGACCCGGCAACTTCGCCAATTCGTCCCAGGCCCCGCCGGCGGCGAACCAGGGGTCGCCGTCGAGGTAGGCCCGCAGCATCGGCAGCGCGTCGGCGCCCCAGAAATGCCGCCCGTCGACCGTGAGCGTCGGCACGCCGAAGATACCTTCGGCCACGGCCTGCTCGGTGTTCAGCTTCAGTTCGACCTTCACCTCTTCGCCGGCCGGGTCGCGGCCCGGTGCGAGCGCGGCCTGCAGGTCCGCCAGCCGCGTCGCATCCAGGGGATCGCCGCCGCCACGCCAGACGTGGCGCAACAGCGTCTCGCACACATGGCGGTTCGCGCCGCAGGCCACAGCGAGGCGGAGCAGGGCCAGCGGATTGAACGGATGCGCGGCAGGCATCTGCATCGCGATGCCATGCGAATGCGCCTGCCACAGGACCTGGCGGTAGGTCCAGTCGCGCTTGGGCCCGATCTCCGCGGGACCCAGTTGCCCGTAGTGCTTCAGGAAGCCCGCGAAGAGCACGGGCCGGTACTCCACCGCGTAACTCAGCCCCTGCAAGGCCTGCGGCAATCGCTCGAACGCGAGGTAGGCGTACGGCGAGATGAAATCGAGGTGGAAGGTGATCTGCTTCATGTCGCCGCCCTCTGCGCGATCGCGCGCCACACATCGCGCTTGTCCTCATCGCTCATCGTGCTCCACGCCGCGATTTCGTCGAGGGTGCGGAAACAGCCCTCGCACAGGCGGCGGTCGGGCGTCATGCGGCAGACCGAAAGGCAGGGCGACGGGACGGTTTCGCCCGCGCGCAGCGTGCGCGAACGCGCCAGCAGGAGCGTGGCCGATGCACTCATTCGCGGGCTACGTCGGCGACCGGTGCGCCGGTCAGACGTTCGAGGTCCTGCGGCCTCAGCCTGAACACGCCGTGCGGATGTCCCGCCGCGGCCCAGATCTCCTCGAACCGGAACAGCTCGCGGTCGATCAGCGTGACGGGTGCTTCCGCATGCGCAATGGGCGACACGCCGCCGATGGAGAAGCCGGTCTTTTCCTTCACGAACTCCGCGTCGGCGCGGCCGGTCTTGCCGACGATCGCATCGACCTTCTTCTCGTCCACGCGCCGATCGCCCGAGGCGATCACGAGCACGGCGGCGCCGTCCGACTTGCGCCGGAAGATGATGCTCTTGGCGATCTGGCCGACGGCAACGCCCAGCGCATCGGCCGCCTGCTGCGCGGTGCGCGCGGCGTCGTGGAGCATGACCGGCGCATGGGGATGGTTCTTCTGCTGCAGGACCTGCGCGACGCGCTGCACGCCGTCGGGCAAGCTCTTCAGCTCTGCACCGCACATCACGGAGCCCCCACGCTTGTCACTTCGTGTACTGCGCTGCCCCCCGAGGGGGCCTTCGCGACTTGGGGCGGCCCGGCGTCGCTCATCATCCCGCCCGCTTGTTCAGGATCGCCGTGGCCGCGCGCGACTGCGACTTGCGCCCGAGGAATTCGCTGATGTAGTTGCCCGCATCGACCAGCTTGTCGAGGTCGATGCCGGTCTCGATGCCCATGCCGTGCAGCATGTACACGACGTCCTCGGTCGCCACGTTGCCCGTCGCGCCCTTCGCGTAGGGGCATCCGCCGAGGCCGGCGACGGACGAATCGAACTGCCACACGCCCATCTGCAGCGAAGCCAGCGTGTTCGGCAAGGCCTGCGCATAAGTGTCGTGGAAATGGCCCGACACGTCGTCGATCGAATAGTGCTTCAGCGCCGCCTCCATCGCGGCCTGCACCTTGCGCGGCGTGCCCACGCCCACGGTGTCGCACACGCCGACGTGCTGCACGCCGATCTCCTTCATGAGACGCGCGACCATCTCGACGCGCGACGGGGCGATCTCGCCTTCGTAGGGGCAGCCGACCGTGGTGGAGATCGCGCCACGCACCGGAATGCCTTTCGCGCGCGCCGCCTCGACGACCGGCGCGAAGCGTTCGATGCTCTCGGCGATCGAGCAGTTGATGTTCTTCTGGCTGAACGCTTCGCTGGCCGCGCCGAACACGACGATCTCGTCCGGCCTGGATTCGACGGCGCTCTCGAAGCCCTTGATGTTCGGCGTCAGCACGGAGTAGCGCACGCCGGGCCGCCGCTCGATGCCGGCCATGACCTCGGCCGCGTCGGCCATCTGCGGCACCCACTTCGGCGACACGAAACTGGTGACTTCGATCTCGCGCAGACCGGCGTCCTGCAGCATCTGGACGAGCCGGATCTTCACGTCGGCGGGGACGGGCTGCTTTTCGTTCTGCAAACCGTCGCGCGGCCCGACGTCGACGAGCTTGACCTTGCGGGGGTAGTTCATGATGTTTTCCGAGTCGATCCCGAGGGGGTTTCGGGTGTCATTGTGCCAACGGCACCGCGCGCGCTCAGTAACCGCGACCGGTGTCCACGATGCCGCCGATGGCTTCGCCGCGCTCGAACGCCACGATCTTGCGCGCGATCTGCGCCACGGTCTCCTCGCGCAGCGTGCGCGCCGAAGCGTGCGGCGTCATCACGATCTTCGGGTGATTCCAGAAGGGATGACCCTGGGGCAGCGGCTCCGTGCGGAACACGTCGAGCGTCGCGCCGGCAAGGTGCCCCTCGTCGAGCAAGGCCACCAGGTCCTCGTCGACCACGTGCGCACCGCGTGCGACGTTGACGAGATAGCCGCCGGGCCGCAGCTTCGACAGCGTCGCGCGCGACAGGATATTCTCGGTCTGCGGCGTGAGCGGCAGCAGGCACACGAGGATGCGTGTCGCGGCAAGGAATTCGTCGAGCTGGTCCGCGCCCCAATGGCAGCGGACGCCTTCGATCTCGTGCCGCGACCGGCTCCAGCCGGCGACGGGGAAGTCGAAGTGCGCCACGGCCTGCGCGACCCGCGACCCGAGGACGCCCAGGCCCATCACGCCAACGGGAAAATCGCTGCGCGCCAGCGGCTTCCTGAAGCTCCAGCGGCCTTGTTCCATCTCGCGCTCGTAGAAGTCGATATCGCGGAAGTGGCGGATCACGGCCTGGCAGACGTACTCCGCCATCTGCGTCGCCATGCCCGCGTCTTCCAGTCGCACGAGCACCGCCTGCGGCGGCAGCTTCAGGTGCAGGAAAGCGTCGACGCCCGCGCCCATGTTGAACACGCCGCGCAGGCGCGGCTGTTCGTCGAACAGTTGCTGCGGCGGCCCCCACAGCACCGCGTGGTCCGCAGGGGCCGCGCCGGGATGCCACGCCTCGATCTCCGCACCCGGCAGCGCGGCCTGCAAGGCCGCGATCCAGGGCGCGGACTTGTTGTGATTGCCGTAGAAGATGATCCGCATCGCGCTCGCGCCCCGCTCAGGACAGTTTCAGCAATTCGGCGCCCTCGGCCACCTGGTCGCCGGGCGCATACAGCAGTTCGGCCACCGTGCCATCGGCCGGCGAGGCGATGGTGTGCTCCATCTTCATTGCCTCCATCACGGCGAGCGCCTGGCCCTTGCTCACCGTGTCGCCGGCCTTCACGGCGAACGAGAGCACCTTGCCCGGCATGGGCGCGGTGAGCCGGCCCCCTTCGGCCTGCGCCTCGCCGGCATGCGCGAGCAGGTCGAGCGACACGATCTGCGTCGCGCCGCGCGCGAGGAACACATGATCGGTTTCGCCGATCGCATGCACGTGCGCGGTTTCGCGCTCGCCCGCGTAGTGCAGCTCGATCGCGTCGCCCTGCGCCGCGAAGGCAAGCGGCGCCGCGACCTCGCCGACGCGCAGGTGCAAGGCGCCGTCGTGCAGGTAGGTGAGCTCCGCCTTCTCGTGCGCGCCGTTGAAGTCGAACTCGAATCGTCGCGTGAACGCGCCGTGCGAGCGCCAGCCGTCGCGGCGGCTGAACGGATCGGGCGTTTCCAGCGTCCTCTCCTCGAGCAGCGTGGACGCGACGGCCGCGGCGGCGGCGAGCGGCAGGCCCACGGGCTCCTGGTGGAACAGCACAGCCTGCTCGCGCGGGATCAAGGCGGTGTCGAGATCGGCCTGAGAGAACGAGCGGCTCCTCACGACGTGCCGCAGGAACTGCACGTTGGTCGCCAGGCCCACGATGCGCGTCTGCGCGAGCGCCTCGTCGAGCCGCGCCAGCGCCTGTTCGCGCGTCTTGCCGTGCACGATCAGCTTGGCGATCATCGAGTCGTAGAAGGGCGAGATCTCGTCGCCCTCGCGCACGCCGTCGTCGATGCGCACCGCCGAACGCTGGAACGCCGCGCAGGGCGGCTTGCGGTACACGCGCAGCGTGCCGGTCGCCGGCAGGAAGTTGTTGTCCGGGTTCTCGGCGCAGATGCGCGCCTCGATCGCATGGCCGACGATCTTCAGCTCGTCCTGCTTCATCGGCAGCGGCTCGCCCGCCGCGACGCGCAACTGCCATTCGACGAGATCGAGTCCGGTGATCGCCTCCGTCACCGGATGCTCAACCTGGAGCCGCGTGTTCATCTCCATGAAGAAGAAGTCCATGCCGGCGGCACGCTGCTCGACGATGAATTCCACCGTGCCGGCACCCACGTAGTTCACGGCACGCGCAGCGGCCACCGCAGCCTCGCCCATCTGCTTGCGCATCGCCTCGGTCATGCCCGGCGCGGGCGCCTCCTCCAGCACCTTCTGGTGGCGGCGCTGCACCGAGCAGTCGCGCTCGAACAGGTAGACGCAGTTGCCCTGCGTGTCGCCGAACACCTGGATCTCGATGTGCCGCGGCCGCTGCACGTACTTCTCGATCAGCACCGCGTCGTCGCCGAAGCTGTTGGCGGCCTCGCGCTTGCACGAGGCGAGCGCCGCATCGAAGTCCTCCTCGCGCTCGACGGCGCGCATGCCCTTGCCGCCGCCGCCCGCGCTCGCCTTGATGAGCACCGGGTAGCCGATGCGCGCGGCCTCGCCCTTCAGCAGCGCCAGGTCCTGGTCCGAGCCGTGATAGCCCGGCACGAGCGGCACGCCGGCCTTCTCCATCAACTGCTTCGACTCGGCCTTCAGGCCCATCGCCTGGATGGCGGAGGCGGGAGGGCCGATGAAGACGAGGCCGGCTTGCGCGCACGCCTGCGCGAACTGCTCGTTCTCCGAGAGGAAGCCGTAGCCGGGATGGATCGCCTCGGCGCCCGTGGCCTTCGCGGCCTCGATGATCGCCTCCCAGCGCAGATAGCTGTCGCGCGGCGCGCTGCCGCCAATGTGAACGGCCTCGTCGCAGGCCTGCACGTGCTTGGCGCGCGCGTCGGCGTCGGAGTACACGGCGACGGTGCGGATCGCGAGGCGGCGCGCGGTGGCAGCGACACGGCATGCGATTTCTCCGCGGTTGGCAATGAGAATCTTGTGGAACATGGAAGCCTCAGTACGGGCGCGGCGCGGTGCGGCCGTGCATGAATTCGGAAATGGCGTTCGCCACTTTGCGCAGGAACTTCACGAGCAGCACCAGCAGAAGCACCGACACGGCGAGGGTGACGGCGAGCGCGAGCGCGAAGAGAAGCGGATGCGTGGCCGCGAGCCACAGCATGAAGACCACGAAGCCGTCCTCGAACAGCGAGACGAGCACGTTGCTGAAGGGCTCCGGCGAAGTGTTGACCGCCGCGCGCGTGGTCATCTTGGTCGCGTGGCTTGTCGCAGCGAGCGTGCCGCCCAGCAGCGCGGCGATCCAGGTCATGGCCTGCCCGTCGGCGCCGAGTGCGGCGCCGGCCAGGGCGGCGCCGGCGGGGATGCGAACGAGCGTATGCAGCGTGTCCCACACCGAATCGATCCACGGGATCTTGTCGGCGAAGAACTCCACGGCGAACATGAAGCCGCTCGCCACCAACACGCCGGGATGCTGAAGCACGTGCAAGCCGGACGGCAGGTCGACCCAGCCCAGAAAGCCCGCCGCGCCGACGAGGAAGACCGCCGCATAGAGCCGCACGCCGCTCGCCCAGCCGAGCGCGGCGGCCAGCGCAAGCAGCTGCGGCGCATCGAGAAGGTGGGCGACCGCGTCCATGCCCTGCATCACATGCGGAAGACGCCGAACTTCGTTTCGCGGATCGGCGCGTTGAGACTTGCGGAGAGGCCGAGCGCGAGCACGCGGCGCGTGTCGGCGGGATCGATCACGCCGTCGTCCCACAGGCGCGCGGTGGCGTAGTACGGATGGCCCTGCACTTCGTACTGCTGGCGGATCGGCGACTTGAAGGCTTCTTCCTCTTCCTTGCCCCACTGGCCGCCGCGGCCTTCGATGCCGTCGCGCTTCACGGTCGCGAGCACGCTCGCGGCCTGCTCGCCGCCCATGACGCTGATGCGCGCGTTCGGCCACATCCACAGGAAGCGCGGCGAATACGCGCGGCCGCACATGCCGTAGTTGCCGGCGCCGAAACTGCCGCCGATGATGAGCGTGAACTTCGGCACCTGCGCGCACGCCACCGCCGTGACCATCTTCGCGCCATTGCGCGCGATGCCTTCGTTCTCGTACTTCCGCCCGACCATGAAGCCGGTGATGTTCTGCAGGAAGACGAGCGGGACCTTGCGCTGGCAGCACAGCTCGATGAAGTGCGTCCCCTTGAGCGCGCTCTCGGAGAACAGGATGCCGTTGTTGGCGACGATGCCCACCGGCATGCCTTCGATGTGCGCGAAGCCGCACACGAGCGTCGTGCCGTAGCGCGACTTGAATTCGTCGAACGCGCTGTCGTCGACGATGCGCGCGATGATCTCGCGCACGTCGAAGGGCTTGCGCGTGTCCGCGGGGATCACGCCGTAGAGCTCGGCCGCGTCGAAGCGCGGCGGCCGCGGCTCGCGCAGCGCGGTCGTGACCGTCTTCCTCGCGTTCAGGTTCGCCACCGCCTGCCGCGCGAGCGAAAGTGCATGCAGGTCGTTCTGCGCGAGGTGGTCCGCCACGCCCGATAGGCGCGTGTGGACGTCGCCGCCGCCCAGGTCCTCGGCGGTCACGATCTCGCCGGTCGCGGCCTTCACGAGCGGCGGGCCGCCCAGGAAGATCGTGCCCTGGTTCTTCACGATGATCGCCTCGTCGCTCATCGCCGGCACGTACGCGCCGCCGGCCGTGCAGGAACCCATCACCACGGCGATCTGCGCGATGCCTTCGGCGCTGAGCGTGGCCTGGTTGTAGAAGATGCGGCCGAAGTGGTCGCGGTCGGGGAACACCTCGTCCTGGGTCGGCAGGTTCGCGCCGCCGGAGTCGACGAGGTAGACGCAGGGCAGGCGGTTCTCGCGCGCGATCTCCTGCGCGCGCAGGTGCTTCTTGACCGTGATCGGGTAGTAGCTGCCGCCCTTCACCGTCGCGTCGTTGCATACGATCATGCAGTCGACGCCGCTCACGCGGCCGATGCCGGCGACGAGGCCGGACGCGGGCGCATCGCCGTCGTACATGCCGTGCGCGGCGAGCGGCGAGAGTTCGAGGAAGGGCGTGCCCGGGTCCAGCAGCATGGCGACGCGGTCGCGAGGCAGCAGTTTGCCGCGCGCCGTGTGCTTGTCGCGCGCGGCCTGTCCGCCGCCCAGCGCGGCCTTCGCCACCTGCGCGTTCAGGTCGTCGACGACGGCGCGCATCGCGGCGGCGTTGGCCTGGAATTCGGCCGAGCGGGGATTGAGCTTCGATTCGAGTGTCGCCATGGCCTGCACCTTAGCGGAAGCCGGCCCGCGCCGCCACGGCTCGCGGTGCCGAACGAGTTGCAAATCGTGCCAACGTATTGCAGACTTGCGCCAATGTCCCGCGACGCCGCCGCCGTCACGCCGATGGCCTTCGCGCGGGCCATCGTCACTGCTTACGAGCGCGCCGGCCGGTCCCCGGCCGAAGCCCTGAAGCTGGCACGGATTGCGCCAGCCTCCCTGAACCGGCCGCAAACCCGGCTGACCGCGCGCGCGTTCGAGACGCTCTCGGCCGCGGCGATGCAGGAACTCGACGACGAGGCGCTGGGCGCGTTCGAGCGTCGCCTGCCCTGGGGCAGCTACGGCATGCTCGCGCGCGCCTCGCTCAGCTCGCCCACGCTCGGCGTCGCGCTGCAGCGCTGGTGCCGCCACCATGGCCTGCTCACGGGCAGCATTGCGCTGGGACTCGCCAGCGCCGACGGTCTGGCCTCGTTGTCGGTCCAGGAGCACGGGACCGCGAGCGGGGAGGTGCGCGAACTCAACCTCGCCTTCGTGCTGCGCAACGTGCATGGGCTCGCCTGCTGGTACATCGATTCGCGCATCGCGCTGCACGACGCGGACTTTCCCTTCCCCGCCCCCGCGCACGCCGATGCGTACCCGCACATGTTTCCGGGCGGCGAGGTCCGATTCGGTGCGCCGCTGGCGCGGATCCGCTTCGATGCGCGCTATCTGGCCCTGCCCCTGCGCCGCGACGAGCGGGCGCTGCGCCTCATGCTGCAGCGCGCGCTCTCGATCACCGTGCTGCAGTACCGGAAGGACCGCCTGCTGGTGGAGCAGGTGCGGCAGGCCCTGCACGCGCATCCCGACCGGTCGCGCAGCGCAACGGGTCTGGCATCGCTGCTGCACGTGTCGCCGCGCACGCTGCACCGGCAACTGAAGGAGGAAGGCGCCAGCCTGCAGGCGCTCAAGGACGACGTGCGGCGCGAGCGCGCGCAGGAACTGCTGCTGCGCAGCGGCAAGCCGCTCAAGCAGGTCGCAGCGCTCGTGGGCTTTCGCAACGAGAAAAGCTTCACGCGCGCCTTCCGCGCGTGGACGGGCCGGACGCCCGGCGCGTTTCGCGCCGCGGAGTGATGCCAGAATCCCGTTCCCATCGTCATCCTCGGTTGCCGCGAGAATAGGCCAATGCCTGCCGACACAGTCTCCTGGACGCTCATCCTCCTGAGTTTCGTCGCGACCTTCGTCGCCGCGCGCATCCTCGGGCGCCGCTGGCGCGAGCGGCGGCGCGAGCGCGAGGTGCAGGCCTCGCGCGCCAACGAAAGCCGGCAGGTGCGCCGGGCGCGCGAGCGCCAGAGGCGATGAAGCCATGACCGACGCCATCTGGTGGGCCTTGAGCGCCCTGCTCATCCTCGCGGGGCTCGCCGGCATCGTGCTGCCCGCGCTGCCGGGAACCTTCCTCGTGCTCGCCGGCATCATCGTGGGCGCCTGGATCGACGACTTCACGCGCGTCGGCGGACTCGCCCTCTTCTTCGTCGTCGTGCTGGCGGTGCTTGCGTGGGCGATGGATTTCGTCGCCGGGGTGCTGGGCGCGAAACGCGCTGGCGCGAGCCGCTACGCGCTGGTCGGCGCGGCGATCGGCACCGTCGCCGGCATCTTCATGGGCCTCGTGGGCGTGCTCTTCATGCCGCTGGTGGGCGCGGCCGTGGGCGAATTCATCGCCCGCCGCGACCAGGACCGCGCCGTGCGCGTGGGCCTTGCCACCTGGGTCGGCCTGATGGCGGGCATGCTGGCCAAGTTCGTCCTGGCCTTCGTGATGATCGGGATCTACGTCGTCGCGCTGGCGGTCTGAAGCGCCGTTTCGCCGACGCCCAGTCGGTCGAGCGCCGCCTCGAGCTGGCCCACCGTGCGGTCCACGTTGTGCCACTTCTCCAGCCCGAAGAGGCCGATGCGGAAGGTCTTGAAGTCGGGGCCTTCGTCGCACTGCAGGGGCACGCCAGCCGCGGTCTGCAGGCCCTCGTTCAGGAATTTCTTGCCGGACTGGATGTCGGGGTCGCTCGTGTAGCTCACCACGACGCCCGGCGCCTTGAAGCCTTCGGCCGCGACGCTCGCAAGGCCGCGCGACTCGAACAGCTCGCGCACGCGCCGGCCGAGCTCCTGCTGCTCGTCCTTCACGCGCGCGAAGCCGTAGGCCTGCGTTTCCTTCATCGTCTCGCGCAGTCGCGTGAGCGCATCGGTCGGCATGGTCGCGTGGTACATGTGGCCGCCGTTCTCGTAGGCCTCCATGATCTGCAGCCACTTCTTCAGGTCGCACGCGAAGCTGCTGCTGGTCGTGTCCTCGATCGCCTGGCGCGCGCGCTCGCTCAGCACCACCATCGCGCAGCAGGGCGAGCTGCTCCAGCCCTTCTGCGGCGCGGTGATCAGCACGTCGACCCCGACCGACTTCATGTCGACCCACATCGCGCCGGAGGCGATGCAATCGAGCACGAAGAGGCCGCCCACGTTGTGGACGGCGTCGGCCACGGCGCGCATGTAGTCGTCGGGCAGGATCATCCCGGAGGCGGTCTCGACGTGGGGCGCGAACACCACCGCCGGCTTCTTCTCGCGGATCGCCGCCGTGACGTCGCGCACCGACGCGGGCTCCCACGGCGCCGTCGGCCCGCTGCCGTCGGGGCGGGCCTTGAGGACCGTGGTCGACGCGGCGATGCGGCCCATGTCCAGGATCTGCGACCAGCGGTAGCTGAACCAGCCGTTGCGCAGGACGATGACGTCCTTGCCGCCGGCGAACTGGCGCGCGACCGCCTCCATGCCGAAGGTGCCGCTGCCCGGCACCAGCGCCGTGGCGTGGCCCTTGTACACGTCCTTCAGGATGGCGGAGATGTCGCGCATCACCCCCTGGAAGCTGCGCGACATGTGGTTGAGCGCGCGATCGGTGTAGACGACGGAGAACTCGAGGAGGCCCTCGGGGTCGACGGAGGAAAGCAGGCCGGGCATGGGACGTCTCGCTGGGCTGTCGATGAGAGTGGGCCAGCTTAGCACGCGCGTGGTTTCCGCCCGACGCTGCGGGATTTGCGCCCTTGCACCCGCGCGACTTCCGTCCTAGATTGCAATGTCAATCGAGGGAGCCGTTCTTGCCTTCGCCCACAGGTTCGAGCCTGGCCGCCTCCGCGCCTTCGACGGGGGATCTTGCGGTCGACGCCCTGCTCGCCGGCAACCGCTGGCGCGGCGCGGTCACGTACAGCTTTCCCGAAACGGATTCGGCGTTCTCCACGGCGATCTATGACTACGGACCAGTCAGCGGCGCGGGCGAGCCCTGGACGGGGTTCCGACCCCTGGGCGCCGCCGAGCGCGCCGCATTCGCGCAGGCCATGGCCGCCTGGTCGGTGGTCGCCAACATTTCCGTCACGCCGGTGGCCGACACGCGCACGGCCGTCGGCGACATCCGCGTGGCCTACTCGGGCCAGGTCACCGGCAACGTCGCGGGCTGGGCCTACGAGCCGGGCACGCCATCGGCGGCGGGCGACATCTGGCTGAACCTGGCGAGCCTCGGCCGTGTGCCGTGGACACCGGGCGGCGCGGCGTTCAAGTCCGTCCTCCACGAAATCGGCCATGCCCTCGGGCTGAAGCATCCCTTCGAGGAAGCGCCCGTGCTGCCGGCCGCGCAGGACTCGCTGGCCAACACGGTCATGAGCTACTCCGCGCTGCCGGGCGTGCCGGCATCGACCTTCAACTTCTACCCGACCACCCCGATGGTTCAAGACATCGCGGCGCTGCAGGCCCTCTACGGGCCGAACACCGGGTGGGCGACCGGCGCCGACACGTACGCCTTCGACGACAGCGCGTTCTGGTTCCAGACCCTCTGGGATGCGGGCGGCAACGACATGCTGCGCTATGACGGGATCGCCGAGGCGGAGATCGACCTGCGCGATGGCGCGGGCTCGTCGATCGGGCGCGACGTCGTGGCGCGGGGGGTGGGGACGACGCTGGCGATGCCCAACATCTGGATCGCGAAGGGCGCGCTGATCGAGAACGCCACCGGCGGCGCGGCTGCGGACACGCTCCAGGGCAACGACGCCGCCAACCGGCTCGAAGGGCGCGACGGCGACGACCGACTTTCCGGCGGCGCCGGCGTAGACGTCGCCGTCTTCAGCGCCGCCTTTCGCGACTACGACATTGCGCGGGTCGCGGCCACGGGCGGCTGGACCGTGGCGGACCGCGAGCGCGGCCGCGACGGCACCGACACGCTGGTCGGCATGGAGCGCGTTCGCTTCGCCGACGGCGAGTTCGCGCTCGATGCGGGTATCTGGGCCGCGCAGCTCACGAGCACCGAGACCCTTTCGCTGCTGGGCGCCTGGCGCGGCGCGCAGGGCGGGGCGCCGGCAGCGCTCGACTTCGGCGCTGCGGCCGCGGAGGTGCGTACGACAAACCTCTCCGCCTGGGCGGTCGGCATGGGCGCCCAGGCGCTGGCGGGCAATGCGGAGGCGGCCGCGAAAAAGGTCCTCGGCAACTTCGGGATTTCCGAAACCACGCTCGGGGGTGCCGCGCCTGCGGCCAGCTTCGCAGCCCTGGGCGAAGCGGTGGGCATGATCTTCGACGCCTTCGCGCCGGTGCGCGGGCAGGTGGTGCTGAACGTCGCGAACCTGCTGCGCGGGCTTGAGAGCGATTCCGTGTTCGGCGCCATCGCGCGCGGCTTCAATGCGCGCGTGAACGGCGACTACGCCGCGCTCGCCCCGGCCGCCGAGATGGGGTTCGTCTCGCTCGTCGGCCTGGCCTACGAGGCCTGAGGCGGCTTGCCGCCCGCCGGAGGGTCCGCAAAGACGGTCATGCCGCCGATCGCGTACCCGGTCGGCGCGCCGGGCCGGTCGCTCTTGCCGTTTTTTTGCACCTGCTTAGACACGACCACGCCCTGCTGGCAGGTGTACAACAGATCGCTCTCGAACGTGCTCTCGAAGCCGCGGTGGACATAGGCGAGCATGCGGCCCTGCGGGATACGCAGCACGCCGCTGAACCAGAACGCGAACACGGCCTGGTGCTCGTTCGGGAAGAGCGTGTGCAGCGTCGCCTCGGATCCATCGGCCAGGCGCGCCACGATGGCGTCGAGATACAGCCGCTGCTTCGAAAGGCGCCAGGTGCCGACGTAGCCGCGCTTCAGGGCGGAGGCCGGGCGGTGAAAACGCGGGCGCTCGGGCAGCGAGGCGAGGTAGGGCTCGAGCGGTTCGGCGCAGAGCGCGAGCTCGCGGCCATCGACGAAAAGGCGTTCGGCAAGCTGCGCGGTCATGAGGGAATGCGGCAATTCTCGCGTGCGCCGCGACATTCGAGGTAAATTCGCGCGGAGAAATCCGAAAGGAAGGGTCCCATGAGTCTGATGAAGGAATTCAGGACGTTCGCGGTCAAGGGCAACGTCGTCGATCTCGCGGTGGGCGTCATCATCGGCGCCGCCTTCGGCAAGATCGTCGACTCGGTCGTGAACGACCTCATCATGCCTGTTGTCGGCCGGATCTTCGGCGGGCTCGATTTCTCGAACCACTACATCCCGCTGGCGGGCCAGGCAACCGGGATGCCGCTGGTCGAGGCCAAGAAGGTCGGCGCGGTGCTCGCGTACGGCAACTTCATCACCGTGGCCGCGAACTTCGTGATCCTCGCGTTCATCATCTTCATGATGGTGCGGATGGTCAACAGGTTGCGCCACGAGGAGAAGGTCGAGCCCGATCCCGCGCCGGTCGCGCCGCCGGAGGACATCCAGCTGCTGCGGGAGATTCGCGATTCGCTGAAGGACTCGCGGGCCTGACGGGGACGGCAACCGCGCAGCGCACGTCGCTCACGAGCGCGTGCGCAGGTCGCCGTCCACGTAGAACCAGCGGCCGTCTTCCCGTACGAAGCGGCTGCGCTCGTGCAGGCGCACCGCGCGGCCGGCGATGCGGTAGCGCGCGATGAATTCGACTTCGGCGTGGGCCTCGTCGATGAGGGTCCGGTCGCGGACGTCGAGGCCGAGCCATTTCGTGGCGGGGTCGAATTCGAGTTCGGGCGGCCGCGTGCTTGCGTGCCACGTCGCCAGCAGATAAGCCCGCCTCTCGCGCACGAAGGCGGTGTAGCGCGATCGCATGAGCGACTCGGCATCCGGGGCGGGCGTGCCGTCGAAGTCGTCGACGAAGCGTCCGCAACAGGCGGCGAGTGCGCGTCCGCTGCCGCAGGGGCACGCGGCGGAGGGGACCGCCATCAAGCGCGCTTCTTGGCCGCCTGCCGCTGCTCCATCGTCTCGGTCGGCCCGCCTCGCTTCACCCATTCCGCGAAGCCGCCGTCGATGTGCGCGACGTTCTTCATGCCCATGTCCTGCAGCGTCTTGGCCGCGAGCGCGCTGCGCCAGCCGGCGCCGCAGAACAGCACGAACTCCTTGTCCTCGTCCGCGAAGATCTTCTTGTGATACGGCGACTCGGGATCGACCCAGAACTCCAGCATGCCGCGCGGCGCGTGGTAGCTCCCGGGCACCGTGCCTTCGGCCTGCAGTTCGCGCACGTCGCGGATGTCGACGATCTGCGTCTTCGCGTCGCCGACGCGCTGCTTCGCTTCGTCGACCGAATAGGTCTTCACCTGCGCCATCGCTTCGTCGACGAGTGCGCGAAAACCTCGGGTGATCGGCATGGGGTTCTCCTCGGTGTCAGGCCAGCGCCCGCTGGATGATGATCTTCTGGACGTCCGACGTGCCCTCGTAGATCTGGCACACGCGCACGTCGCGGTAGATGCGCTCGACGGGGAAGTCGCTCACGTAGCCGTAGCCGCCGAGCGTCTGGATCGCCGCGCTGCAGACCTGCTCGGCCATCTCGCTGGCGAACAGCTTCGCCATCGCGGCTTCCTTCAGGCACGGCCGCCCCGCATCGCGCAGGGACGCCGCATGCCAGATCAGCTGGCGCGCGGCCTCGATGCGCGTCGCGCAGTCGGCGAGCCGGAAACCCACCGCCTGATGGTCGATGATCGCGGTGCCGAAGCTCTCGCGCTCCTTCGCGTACTGCACGGCGACTTCGAACGCGCTGCGCGCCATGCCCACGCTCTGCGCGGCGATGCCGATGCGGCCGCCTTCGAGCGCGGACAAGGCGATCCTGTAGCCCTCGCCTTCCTCGCCGATGCGGTTTTCAACGGGAATGCGGCAGTTCTCGAACCGGATCTGCGCGGTGTCGCTCGAGCGCTGCCCGAGCTTCTCTTCGAGGCGTTCCACGACATAGCCCGGCGTGTCGGTGGGCACCAGGAACGCGCTCATGCCGCGCTTGCCCGCAACCTTGTCGGTGACGGCGATGACGATGGCCAGGTGGCCGTGCTTGCCGCTGGTGATGAACTGCTTCGCGCCGTCGATCACATACGCGTCGCCCTCGCGCCGCGCCGTCGTGCGCAGCGCCGACGCATCGCTGCCGGCGTGCGGCTCGGTCAGGCAGAACACGCCGAGCATCTCGCCCGTCGCGAGTCGCGTAAGCCACCGCTGCTTCTGCGCGTCGTTGCAGTAGCTCAGGAAGATCGCGTTGACGGGGCAGTTGGTGACGCTGATCGCGGTGCTGGTGCCGCCATCGCCCGCGGCGATTTCCTCCAGCACCAGCGCGAGCGTCAGGTAGTCGAGGCCGGCGCCGCCGAATTCCTCGGGCACGCAGATGCCGTAGGCGCCGAGTGCGGCGAGGCCCCGGTGCGCCTCGCGCGGAAAGTGGTGCTCGCGGTCCCATTTCGCCGCATGCGGCCACAACTGCTCGCGCGCGAAATCGCGCACGGCGTCGCGGATCATTTCCTGGTCGGAGGTCAGCAGCATGGGGATCACCAGCCGTCGAAACGGCGTCCGTCGTAGTCGAGGAACTGGCCGCGGTGCGCATCGGACAGGCCCGCGATGGCCTCGCGCATCGACGCCACGCTGCGCTCCACGGTCAGGGGCGCGCCCGCGCCGCCCATGTCCGTCCGCACCCAGCCGGGACTCATGGCGACGAGCGTCGCCGCGGGGTAGTCGTGCTGCGCGCTGGCCACCGCCATGTTGAGCGCCGACTTGCTGGCGCGGTACACCCAGCTGTAGCTGCTCTCCACGCCCGCGATGTGGCCCATCCGGCTGCTGATGAAGACGAATTTTCCCTTCGCCTCGGCCACGAGCGGCGCGACCTGCACCATCGCCTGCATCGCGCCCCACACGTTGGTGCGGATGACGCGGTCGAAGTCGTCCTGCGACGGCGCCTGCGTCGCGCCGCCGCGCGACATCACGCCCGCGACGAAGAGCGCGACGTCGATCGTCTCGCCATCGAGCTGCCAGCCGAGGCCGCTGATGCTCTTGGCGTCCTGCACGTCGATGCGCAGGGACTTCGCGCCGAGCGCCTCGATCCGCGCGAGACCCGCGTCATCGCGCGCGGTCGCGATGACCGCGTCTCCCGCCTCGCGGCACTGCCGGACGAATTCCAGCCCGATGCCGCGCGACGCGCCGATGACGAGGACGGTGCTCACAAAAGCTCGAGCGCGACGGCCGTGCCTTCGCCGCCGCCGATGCACAGCGTCGCGATGCCGCGCTTGCCGCCGCGCGCCTTGAGCGCATGCAACAGCGTGACCATGATGCGCGCGCCCGATGCGCCGATGGGGTGGCCCAGTGCGCAAGCGCCGCCGTTGACGTTCACGATGTCGTGCGACACCTTCAGTTCCTCCATGAGCGCCATCGGCACCACGGCGAAGGCTTCGTTCACCTCCCACAGGTCGACGTCCGACGCCTTCCACCCCGTCTTCGCGAGCAGCTTCTGCGTCGCGCCGACCGGCGCGGTGGTGAACCACTCCGGCTCCTGCGCATGCGTGGAATGGCCGACGATGCGCGCGATCGGCTTGGCGCCCAGGCGCTTCGCGGTGGACTCGGTCATCATCACCAGCGCCGCGGCGCCGTCGTTGATCGACGACGACGAAGCGGCCGTGATCGTGCCGTCCTTCTTGAAGGCCGGCTTGAGTTGCGGAATCTTGTCGAGCTTGACCTTGCCCGGACCTTCGTCGATGGTGATCGTGCGCTCGCCCGCGCGGTCCTTCACGGTGACCGCCGCGATTTCCGCCGCGAAGGCGCCGGACTCGGTCGCCTTCTTCGCGCGCGTGACCGAGGCGACCGCGAACGCATCCTGCGCCTCGCGCGAGAACCTGTACTTCGCCGCGCAGTCCTCGCCGAACGTGCCCATCGAGCGGCCGGCTTCGTACGCGTCCTCGAGGCCATCGAGCATCATGTGGTCGTACACCTTGTCGTGGCCCATGCGGTAGCCGCCGCGGCCCTTCAGCAGCAGGTAGGGCGCGTTGGTCATGCTCTCCATGCCGCCGGCCACCATGATCTCGTGCGTGCCGGCCAGCAGCATGTCGTGCGCGAACATCGCGGCCTTCATGCCCGAGCCGCACATCTTCGACAGGGTGACCGCGCCGGTGCTCTTGGGCAGCCCCGCCTTGAACAGCGCCTGCCGCGCGGGCGCCTGGCCCTGGCCGGCCATGAGGCAGTTGCCGAACAGGACTTCGCCGACGGAATCGCCGGGGATGCCGGCGCGCTCGACCGCCGCGCGGATCGCGACGCCGCCGAGGTCGTGCGCGGCGAGCGCGGCGAAGTCGCCCTGGAAGCCGCCCATGGGAGTGCGGGCGGCGCCGACGATGACGATGGATTCAGCCATGGTGTTCTCCTTCACAAAAATGATTCAGTTCGTTGCGGAAACCGGGCCGCGCTCGGCTTCCGCGACCCGGCAGATGTAGTCGCGAAACGCCGGATCCTCGCCGCGCAGCAGCGACGGCAGAGCGGCGTGGAAGTCCTCGCGCCGGCACCACTCGTGCATGTAGTCGTCCCAGCTGTTCCAGCGCCGCGCCTCGTCGTCGCCCATGTTCGGCTTGTAGGCGACGAGGTAGGCGCGCTCGAACAGCGACACGAGCATGTCGAAGATCACGAGGATGCGTTCGCACTGTTCGGGCGTGGGATCGGCCAGCGGCTCGGCCGAGCGCAAGCGCAGGTCGGGGTGCGCGAGCACGATGCGCAGGAAGTCGATGTAGGCGTCCGACAGCAGCTGGTAGGCCTCTTCGTCCTCGTTGTCGCGCTCCTTGCGCTGCTCCCACCAGAAGAACGCGATGGCGAAGGGCAGGCCGAGCGCGGTGACGACGAAGCTCGCCAGTTCCCAGGCCTCCCGGGCGGATTGCGAGATCATGATGCGTCCGCCGCCTGTTCCCTGCGCCGCAAGAAGCGCCTGTCGCGCTCGTACGGAAAGACGTCGTGGACGTGTCCGGCCTGGATGCGTTCCTTGTGCGCCTGCCAGAACGATGCGTCGAGCAGGTCGCCGTGGTGGCGCATGAAGACGTCCCTGACCGCCGGATTGCCGAGCAGGAAGGGGCCGAAGGTCTCGGGGAAGATGTCGTGCGGGCCGACCTTGTACCAGACCTCGCCGGACATCTCCTCTTCCTCGTTGCGCGCCTGCGGCACCTTGCGGAAGTTGCAGCTCGTGATGTATTCGATCTCGTCGTAGTCGTAGAACACGACCTTGCCGTTGCGCGTGACGCCGAAGTTCTTCCACAGCATGTCGCCGGGGAAGATGTTCGCGGCCACGAGATCCTTGATCGCGTTGCCGTACTCCACCACCGCCCGCTCGATCTGCTCGGTGGCGCCGGCATCGAAGGCTTCCTGCAGGTAGATGTTCAGCGGAATCATGCGCCGCTCGATGTAGAGGTGCTTGATGATGACTTCGTCGTGCCCGTCGCCGTCGCGGTCGGAGATCTCGAGCTGGCTCGGCGCGAACTTGCGGATCTCCTCGATCAGCTCCGGCTCGAACCGGTCGAGCGCGAAGGCGACTTCGCTGTACTCCAGCGTGTCGGCCATGCGGCCGACCCGGTCGTGCTGCTTCACCAGCAGGTACTTGCCCTTGATCTGCTCGCGCGTCGTGTCCTTCTGCGGCGGGTAGTAGTCCTTGATCAGCTTGAAGACGTAGGGGAACGACGGCAGGTCGAACACCAGCATGACCATGCCCTTGATGCCCGGCGCGATGCGGAACTTGTCGCTGCTGTGCCGCAGGTGATAGAGGAAGTCCCGGTAGAACAGGTTCTTGCCCTGCTTCGCGAGGCCGAGCGAGTTGTAGATCTCGTTGCGGGGCTTGCGCGGCATGAGCGACCGCAGGAATTGCACGTAGCCGCTGGGCACTTCCATCTCGACCATGAAATACGCACGGGCGAAGGAAAACAGGATCTGCAGGTCGTCCTCGCCGAACAGGCAGGCGTCGATCGACAGGGTCCCGGACCGGTTATGCAGGATCGGCAGCACGAAGGGCAGTTCGTTGAAGCCGTTGATCAGCTTGCCGACGACGTAGGCGCCCTTGTTGCGGAAGAACAGCGACGAGAGCACCTGGATCTGGAAATTCGCGCGCAGCTTCACGTTCGCGAGCCGGCCGCTCATCGCCTCGAGCACGAGGTGCGCGTCGCGGTCGAGGTCGGCGAAGGGCAGGCGCAGCTGGAAGTTGTCGATCATCCGCACGATGGTCTCGTGCAGCGTGTCGGCCGTCGGGTAGTAGGCCCTATAGGTCGGCAGCGCCGAGGGCTCGTCGTTCTCGATGTATTCCGTGCTCACCGCCGGCCGCACGAAGATGAAGTCGTTGTGGAAATAGGTGCGGTGCAGGATCTTGGTGGTGACCGAATTGAAGAAGGTTTCGGCCAGCTCGGGCTGGTGGTGGTCGATCAGCAGGCCGATGTAGTGAAGCTTCACCTGCTGCCACACCTCCATCGGCTGCTCGTCCGCCTTGAATTCCTTTTCGAGCCGCAGCACGGCCTCGTTGACCCGCAGGTCGTAGAACTCGATGCGCTCGCGCTGCGCGCGCTGCTGGCCGTGCCAGTCGGCCGTCTCGAAGCGGTGCTTCGCGCGGCCGGACTCGGTGCGGAAGAGGCGGTAGTGGCGATTGAAGCCGTCGAGCATCGCCTTCGCGATGTCGTAGGCATGCGGCGAGTCGAGGCGCTGGGGAAACATCGAAACCTAGGCGTGGGAGGCGATGACGCCCTCGACGGCTGCACGGTAGGCGGGCTCGATCGCATCGTGGCTCGCGACCGTCATGTGCAGGTCCTGCAGCAGCCCGTCGTGAACGCCGAACGCCCAGCCGTGGATCGTGACCTTCTGGCCCTTGGCCCAGGCGTCGGTCATGACGGTGCTGACGCACACGTTGACCACCTGCTCGATCACGTTCAGGTCGACCAGCGCGTCGCCGCGCTTTTCGGGCGCGACGTTGTCGAGCAGGCCGCGGTGCCGGTCGCGCACATCCTGGATGTGGCGGATCCAGTTGTCGGCCAGGCCGATGCGGTGGCCGTGCAAGGCGGCGAGCACGCCGCCGCAGCCGTAGTGGCCCACCACCATGATGTGCTGCACCCGCAGCATGTCCACGGCGAACTGGATGGCGGAAAGCGCATTCAGGTCGGAGTGGACGACGATGTTCGCCACGTTGCGATGGACGAAGACCTCGCCGGGCTCCAGCCCCGTGATCTGGTTGGCGGGCACGCGCGAGTCGCTGCAGCCGATCCACATGAACTGGGGCTTCTGCTGCTTCGTGAGCCCCGTGAAGAAGCCCGGCCGGGTCGCTTCCATCTCCGCGGCCCAGGCGCGGTTGTGGGCGAAGAGTTCCTGAATGTCTGGCATCGCGCTATTTTGATCTACATCGTCTCGGAGAAGAGTTCGCGGCCGATCAGCATGCGGCGGATCTCGCTCGTGCCCGCTCCGATCTCGTACAGCTTCGCGTCGCGCCAGAGGCGGCCGAGCGGATAGTCGTTGATGTAGCCGTTGCCGCCGAAGATCTGGACGCCCTCGCCCGCCATCCACGTCGCCTTCTCGGCGCACCAGAGAATGACCGAGGCACAGTCCTTGCGCACCTGCCGCACGTGCTCGGCGCCCAGCGAATCGAGGTTCTTGCCGACCGTGTAGCAGAAGGCGCGGCCGGCCTGCAGCACGGTGTACATGTCCGCGACCTTGCCCTGGATGAGCTGGAATTCGCCGATGCTCTGGCCGAACTGCTTGCGGTCGTGGATGTAGGGCACCACGTTGTCCATCACCGACTGCATGATGCCGATGGGGCCGGCGGCGAGCACCGCGCGCTCGTAGTCGAGTCCGGACATCAGCACCCTGGCGCCGCCGTTGACGCTGCCCAGCACGTTCTCGGCGGGCACCTCGACGTCCCGGAACACGAGTTCGCCGGTGTGCGAGCCGCGCATGCCCAGCTTGTCGAGCTTCTGCGCGATGGAGAAGCCCTTCATCGTCTTCTCGATCAGGAAGGCGGTGACGCCGCGCGCGCCGAGCTCGGGCTCGGTCTTGGCGTAGACCACCAGAGTGTCGGCGTCCGGGCCATTGGTGATCCAGAACTTGCTGCCGTTGAGCAGGTAGTAGCCGCCCTTGTCCTCGGCCTTCAGTTTCATCGAAATGACGTCGCTGCCCGCGCCGGGCTCGCTCATGGCGAGCGCGCCGACGTGCTCGCCGGAAATGAGCTTGGGCAGGTATTTCTTCTTTTGCGCCTCGCTCCCGTTGCGCTTGATCTGGTTCACGCACAAGTTGGAGTGCGCGCCGTACGAGAGGCCGACCGACGCGGAGGCGCGAGAAATCTCCTCCATTGCGATCATGTGCGCGACGTAACCCATGTTCGCGCCGCCGTATTCCTCCGGCACCGTGATGCCGAGCACGCCGAGCTCGCCCATCTTGCGCCACAGGTCCATCGGGAACTGGTCGGTGCGGTCGATCTCGGCCGCGCGCGGGGCGATCTCGCTGCGCGCAAAGGACGCCACGGCGTCGCGCAGCGCATCGATGTCTTCGCCCAACTGGAAGTCGAGGCCGGGGAGTTGCATGGAGTCTCCTGGAGGTTCGGTGCGGGGGCGTCGTCGCGGCCCGACAGCGCGCTTCCGATTCTGATTGACGTTTACGTAAACGTCAATCAGGCCCGCTGCGCCTTGCCCTTCTCGAGCCGGGCGAGCAGCGCCCGCGATTCCTTCTCGTGCGTCTTCACTTCCTCCAGGTTCGCCTGGAGCTCGGCGAGCTGCTCCTCGAGCTGGGCGCGGTGCTGCGCGAGGATGGCGAGGAATTTCTTCAGTTGCGGGCCGGTGTCGCGCGGCGTGTCGTACACGTCGATGATGTCGCGCGCCTCGGTGAGCGACAGGCCGAGCCGCTTGGCGCGCAGCGTGAGCTTCAGCCGCGTGCGGTCGCGCGAACTGTAGATGCGGTTGCGGCCGCCCGGGCCGGAACGCTCGGGCTGCAGAAGGCCCATGTCCTCGTAGAAACGGATCGCCCGCGTCGTGAGATCGAATTCGCGGGCCAGGTCGCTGATGGTGTACGTGGTCGCGGCGGCTGACATGCGGCCGATTACATCTGACGTTTACGTCAACGTCAATCGGCCGGACGGCTTCACCAGGGCGGCAGCGGCTCGTCCTTCAGCTGCGCGCGCAGCTGCGCGTACTCCGGCACGACGGTGCGCACCGTGTCCCAGAAGCGCGGGCTGTGGTCCATCACGCGCAGGTGGCTCAGCTCGTGCGCCACCACGTAGTCGATCACGGGCTGGCGGAAATGCACGAGCCGCCAGTTGAGCCGGATCGAGCCGTCGCTGTGCGCCGTGCCCCACAGCGTGCCGGCGCTCGACAGCGACAGCTTGCGCCACTGCACGCCCAGCAGCGGCGCGAAATGCTCCAGCCGCTCGGTGAAGATGCGCTTGGCCTGCCGCATCAGCCAGGCCTGCACGGCATCGCGCACCTGCGCGGGCTTCGCGTTGTGCGACAGGCCCAGGTGCAGCGTGAGGCGCGGCACGCCGGGCAGCGCCTCGCCGCCGGTGTTCAGCACGCCGCCGCTTTCGCTGAAGGCATGACGGGGATCGAGCACGACGATCACGGGCTCGCCGAGGAAGGGAAAGGTCGCGCCGTCCCGCCATTCGATGCGCGACGCCTCGATGCGGTCATGCCGCTCGCGCGCCTGCTGCAGCTTGCCGACGATCCATTTCGACTTGCCGCGCAGCGCGGACTCGACCTCGGCGACCGTCACCCACTTCGGCGCGCTCACGACGAGGCCTTCCGGGCCGACCGTGAAGCCGATGTTGCGCCGGCGACCGCGCCGGAAGTCGTAGGCGACGTGGACTTCGCCCAGCAGCACTTCGCGGTTCGCGTCCGGGTGGCGGAACGAGTGGGGGTGGAGGACGCGGTCCAGCGGCTCGGCGGGCGCGGCCGCTTCCGCGTCCACAGGCGCGGGCGCCGGTTGTGGCTGCTTCTTCGCGGCGGGTTTCGGCTCGTCGAAGAAATCGAACAGGAGCTGAAACGGGGACTGCATGGGCTGCCAGTGTAGGGCCTGCTCCCTCAGTCGCGCGGCTGTGACCCGGTAGTCCCCGCGTAGGCCTCGGGATCAAGCCGGCGCATCTCGGACTCGATCCATCGTTCGACTTCGCGCATCAGCTCGTCGGGCTGCCGGCCTTCGCTCGGGATCGGCTTGCCGATGGAGACGTCGACGATGCCGGGGCGCTTGACGAAGGCCTTGCGCGGCCAGCACTTCGCGGACGTCACCGCAATGGGGATCACGGGCGCGCCGGTTTCGATGGCCAGCCGCGTGCCGCCGTTCTTGTACGTGCCCTTCTGCCCGCGCGGGATGCGCGTGCCCTCCGGGAACATGATGACCCAGATGCCCTGGGCGAGCAGCGTCTTGCCCTGCGCGACCACCTTCGAGAAGGCTTGCGCGCGCTGGCTGCGGTCGATGTGGATCATGTCCAGCCGCGCCATCGCCCAGCCGAAGAACGGGACGTAGAGCAGTTCCTTCTTGAACACGTAGGCGAGCGGGTGCGGCATGAGCACCGGCATGAGGAAGGTCTCGAGGGTCGACTGGTGCTTCACGAGCAGGATGGCGGGGCTCGTCTCCCCCTGGGGCAGGTTCTCCATGCCCGTCACCCGCCACTGCACGCCGCAGATCGCACGCAGCCCGTGCATGGCCCAGCCGAGCCAGCGCGCGGCCATCCAGTACAGGGGAATGCCGCCGCGCCAAAGCGACGCGATCAGCATGATGATGCCCCACGGCACCACCGTGACGAGCATCCACAGGCCGTGGACGATGGAGCGCAGGACCGCCATCATGGCGCGAGCATCCCGCGGGCGGGTTGCGGCCGCTCGATCAGCCAGTCGGCGAAGGCCGACAGATTGTCGTGGACCCGCGTGCCGTGCGGAAACGTATCCGGCAAGGGCAAGCCGCGCAGCGCCTCGCCCTTGCCCGTGAGCACGAGATGCGGCGCGCAACCGACGAGCGCGCCGGCCTGCAGGTCGCGCAGCGTGTCGCCGACCACGGGCGTGCTCTTCAGGTCGACGCCGAAGCGCTCGCCGATCTGTTCGAACAGTCCCGGCAGGGGCTTGCGGCACTGGCAGCCTTCGTCGGGGCTGTGCGGGCAGTAGAACACCGCGTCGATGCGCCCGCCGACGGCCGACAGCGCCTTGTGCATCTTCGCGTGGATGGCGTTGAGCGCCGCGACGTCGAAGAGGCCGCGGCCGAGTCCCGACTGGTTGGACGCCACGGCGACGTGCCAGCCGGCGTGATTCAGGCGCGCGATGCCCTCCAGCGCGCCCGGCAGCGGCTCCCATTCCTCCGGCGCCTTGACGAAGTCGTCGCTGTCGCGGTTGATGGTGCCGTCGCGGTCGAGGATGACGAGTTTCATGCCTTGCGAACTCCGGCGGGCGGCGACGACACGAAGTGCGCGGCGTGGCGGCTCATGACGCCAGGCGCGAGAGGTCGGCCACGCGGTTCATCGCCTGGTGCAAGGTCGCGAGCAGGCCCAGCCGGTTCAGGCGAAGGTCGGTTTCCTCGGCATTCACCATCACGTCGTCGAAGAAGCGGTCGACCGGCTCGCGCAGCGCGGCCAGCGTCTGGAGCGATGCCGTGTAGTCGCCGGCGTCGAACTGCGCGCCCGCCCTGGGCGCCACATCGTTCATCGCGGCGTACAGGCGCTTCTCGGCGTCTTCCTTCAGCAGGTTCATGCTCACGTGCGCATCGGCACGCTCTGCCTTCTTGAGGATGTTGCCGATCCGCTTGTTGGCCGCGGCGAGCGCCGGCGCTTCCGGCAGCGCGGCGAACGCGCGCACGGCGGCGAGGCGCTTCGGGATCGTGGACCAGCGGCCGAGCTTCTGCGCGTGGATCGCGGCATCGACCTCGGTGGCGGAATAGCCGCCTTCGCGCAGGTAGCCCTTGAGGCGTTCGACCAGGAATTCGTCGAGCTCCGTCGACTTGTCCTGCAGCATGCCCGCGGGGAACGCCGAGAAGGCGAGGCGCGTGAGCTCGTGGAACTGCAGCGGCAGCTCCCGCTCGATCAGCATGCGCACGACACCCAGCGCATGGCGGCGCAGGGCGAACGGATCCTTGTCGCCCGAGGGGAGGTTGCCGATGCCGAACATGCCGGCCAGCGTCTCGAGCTTGTCGGCCAGCGCCACCGCGACGCCCGCCGCGCCACGCGGCAGCGCGTCGCCCGCGAAGCGCGGCTTGTAGTGGTCCTCGATCGCGAAAGCGACGCCTTCGGCCAAGCCGTCGTGGCGCGCGTAGTAGCCGCCCATGATGCCTTGCAACTCGGGGAACTCGCCGACCATGTCGGTCAGCAGGTCCGCCTTGGACAGGCGTGCGGCGAGGTCGGCCTCCTGCGCCAGCACGTCGCCGCCGAGCTGCGCGCCGATGGCCCTGGCGATCGCGCGCACGCGCTCCGCCCGCTCGCCCTGCGTGCCGAGCTTGTTGTGGTACACGACCTTGGCGAGTCCCGCCACGCGCGACTCGAGCGACTTCTTCCGGTCCTGGTCGAAGAAGAACTTGGCGTCGGCCAGCCGCGGGCGCACCACGCGCTCGTTGCCGCCGATCACCGCGCTCGCATCCTGGGGACGAATATTGCTCACGACCAGGAAGCGGTGCGTCAGCCTGCCCTGCGCATCGAGCAGCGGGAAATATTTCTGATTGGCCTTCATCGTGAGGATGAGGCACTCCTGCGGCACCGCGAGGAATTCGGTCTCGAACTCGCAGGTGAGCACGTTCGGCCGCTCGACCAGCGCCGTCACTTCGTCGAGCAGCGCGTCGTCGTCGATCGGCTTGGCGCCCCCGCCCACTTTCGCGGCGGCATCGGCCAGCTGACGCACGATTTCCGCCCGGCGCGCGCCGAAGCCGGGGATCACGGCGCCTTGCGCTTGCAGCGCTTCTTCATAGGCATCGGCGTTCGCGAGCGTCACGGTCCCCGACGATTCGAAACGGTGGCCCTGCGTCGTGCGGCCGGCCTTCAGGCCGAGCGCCTCGATGGGCACGACGTCCGCGCCGTGCAGTGCGACGAGGCCGTGCGCGGGTCGGACGAACTTCACGTCGCTCCAGCCGTCCGCCAGCTGGTAGGTCATCACCTTCGGGATCGGCAGCTTCGCCAGCGACTCGTCGAGCGCCTTCTGCAGCCCTTCGGCAAGCGTCGCGCCCTTGGCCGTGCTTTCGTAGAACAGCGCCTCGGCCTTGCCGTCCTGCGCGCGCGTGAGGCGCGGCACCGCGGACGCATCGGCGCCCAGCGCTTGCAACTTCTTCAGCAGCGCGGGGGTCGCGTTCCCCGACGCATCGAGGCCGACACTGGCCGGCATGAGCTTGGACCTGACCTGCTTGTCCGCGGCTTGCGAGCGCACGCCCTTCACATGGACGGCGAGCCGCCGGGGCGAAGCGAAGGCGGCGAAGGCCGGTTCGCCGTCGACGAGGCCGTCCGCCTTCAGCGATGCCGCGAGCGTGCCGGCGAAGGAATCCCCGAGCTTCTTCAACGCCTTCGGCGGCAGCTCCTCGACGAAGAGTTCGACGAGGAGATTCGAGACCGTGGCGTCGCTCATGCGGCCTCCGGCACGAGTTTGTCGGCGACCATCTTCGCGGTGGCGGCTTCCGCCCACGCTTTCGGCGCCATCGGGAACCCGAGCCGCTGGCGGCTCACGAGATAGGCTTGCGCGACGCTGCGGGCGAGGTTGCGGATGCGTCCGATGTACGCCGCGCGTTCGGTGACGCTGATCGCGCCGCGCGCATCCAGCAGGTTGAACGTGTGCGCGGCCTTCAGGACCTGCTCGTACGCGGGCAATGCCAGTTGCTGCTCCATCAGGTGCTTCGCCTGCTTCTCGTGCGCGCCGAACGCGGTGAACAGGAACTCGGCGTCGCTGTGCTCGAAGTTGTAGGCCGACTGTTCCACCTCGTTCTGGTGATACACGTCGCCGTAGGTAAGCCCTTCGGTCCACTTGAGCTGGAAAACATTGTCCACGCCTTGCAGGTACATCGCGAGACGCTCCAGCCCGTAGGTGATCTCGCCCGTGATGGGCTTGCAGTCGATGCCGCCGACCTGCTGGAAGTACGTGAACTGCGTGACCTCCATGCCGTTGAGCCACACCTCCCAGCCCAGGCCCCACGCGCCGAGCGTGGGGTTCTCCCAGTCGTCTTCCACGAAGCGTATGTCGTTCTTCTTCAGGTCGAACCCCACCGCTTCGAGCGAGCCGAGGTACAGCTCCAGGATGTTCGCGGGCGCGGGCTTGAGCACCACCTGATACTGGTAGTAGTGCTGCATGCGATTGGGGTTCTGCCCATAGCGGCCGTCCTTGGGGCGGCGGCTCGGTTGCACGTACGCGGCCTTCCAGGGCTCGGGGCCGAGCGCGCGCAGGAAAGTGGCCGTGTGCGAGGTGCCCGCGCCGACTTCCATGTCGTAGGGCTGCAGCAGCGCGCAGCCCTGGGCATCCCAGTACGACTGAAGCTTCAGGATAAGTTGCTGGAAGGTGAGCATGGACGGGCGAGGCGAAACCCTCGATTTTACGGGGGCGTGGCGGGCCGACGCGCCGCGCGGCCCAGAAGGGCGGCAAGGACCGCGATACCGAGCAGCCACAGGGGCCAGAGGCCGAGTCGCGAGAGCCAGGCGGCGTACGGCGTGATCGCGTCGCTGCCTTGCACCTCTCCGGTCAGCACGCCGCGCGTGAGCCGCGGCAGCGAGTGCGTCACACGGCCGGCGCGGTCGATGATGGCCGTGGCGCCGGTGTTCGTCGCGCGGATCATGGGCCGGTCGAACTCCAGGGCGCGCATGCGGCTGATGTGCAGGTGCTGGTCGATGGCAATCGAGTCGCCGAACCACGCGATGTTGCTCATGTTGACGAAGACCGTGGGCGCGTTCGCGGCGCCGTCCGCGAAGCGGGCGGCGAGGTCTTCGCCGAACAGGTCTTCGTAGCAGATGTTCGGCGCGAGGCGCTCGCCCCGCCATGCGAACGACGCCTGGCGCACCGCGCCGCGGTCGAAGTCGCCGAGCGGGATGTTCATCATCTCCGTGAACCACTTGAAGAACGGCGGGATGAACTCGCCGAAGGGCACGAGGTGGTGCTTGTCGTAGCGGTACTGTTCGCGCCCCGGGTGCAGCGCGATGACCGAGTTGGTATAGCCGTCCACGCGGTTGCCGAGCGGCAGGCTGACGAGGGCCGCCTGCGGCCCGCGGGCGAAGTGCCTGCGCAGGGCCTCGAGATACTCCGCGGGCAGGCGCTGGGGCAGGAGAGGGATCGCGGTCTCCGGGGTGACGACCAGGGACGCCCCGGCGCCGGCCAGTTGCTCGGCATACCAGGCCAGCGCGAAGGGGACGCCGTTTCGCTCGCCGAACTTCTCGTCCTGCGGGATGTTGCCCTGCAGGAGCGCGACGGAGAGCGGCGGCCGCGGATTCGTCGACGGCCCGGGACGCAGCGCGGCATAGTTGCACGCGGCAAGGAGGCCCGCGATGCCGGCGAGGAGGAGCCAATGCCGCACGGCGCGGCCCGCCTCGGGCTGCGCGACCGCGGCAAGCGCGCACGCGATGAGCGCGGCCACCGCGCCGACGCCGTACACGCCGATCCAGGGCGCGAGAAATGCGAGCGGTCCGTCGACATGCGCATAGCCCGACGCACCCCACGGAAAGCCGGTGAACCAGCTCGCGCGCATCAGCTCCGCCAGCAGCCAGAGTCCGGCGAACGACACGGCGCGGGCGAACGGACCGCCGCTCGCATAGCGCACGAACACCCCGCCCGCCGCGGCGTAGTACAGGCCCAGGAAGGCTGCGAGCGCAAGCACGGCAAGCGCGGCCAGCGGCGAGGGCAGCCCGCCATAGACGTGCATCGAAATGAACAGCCACCAGAAGACCCCCCCGAGCCACGCGATGGCGAAGACCCACGCCAGCGCGGCGCCTTCCCGAGCGCCCGCAGCACGTTGAAGCACGGCAGCCAGAGCGGAAAGCGCGAGGATCTGCAGCCACCACTGCGGCTGGCCGTCCCAGGGCGACGCGATGGCGCCGGCTTGGGCGAGTCCCGCGAGAAGCGCAACCGCGAATGCGGGCAGACGCGCGCTCACGCGCCTCGGCCGCCGCAGAGTCGCCACGAGGCGGATGCAGCACCCCGCGAGCGCGGCGCTGTCCACGAAGCGACCGGCACGGGCGCCATGTCAGCCGGCCTTCGCGGCCGTTGCCGGCGACACCTTGAACCAGCGCACGGCGCCGCCCTTGGTGTGCAGCACGACGAAATCGAGCCCGCCCAGCGTGACGGTTTCGCCGCGCTTGGGCACGTGCCCCATCTCGTGGGCCACCAGGCCGCCGACGGTGTCGAACTGGCGGTCCTCGTCCGCGGGCTGCAACTGCACGTTGAACGCCTCGTTCACGCGCTCGATCGAGGTGTCGCCGCTCACGCGGTAGGTGCGGTCGGCCAGGCCGAAGATGTCGCCCTCGTCGTCCTCGATGTCGAACTCGTCCTCGATCTCGCCGACGATCTGCTCCAGCACGTCCTCGATGGTGATGAGCCCGGCGATGCGGCCGAACTCGTCGATGACGACGGCGAGGTGGTTGCGGTTGCCGCGGAACTCGCGCAGGAGATCGTTGAGCCCCTTGCTCTCGGGCACGAACACGGCGGGCCGCAGCAGCGCGCGGATGTTCAGTTGTGGCGCGCGCTGAAGCTTCAGCAGGTCTTTCGCGAGCAGGATGCCGATGATGTTCTCGCGCTCGTTCTCGTACACCGGAAAGCGCGAGTGCGCCGTGTCGATGACGAGGTGGAGGATGTCGTCGTACGGTGCGTCGATGTTGACGACGTCCATGCGCGGCGCCGCGACCATGACGTCGCCGGCCGTGAGATCGGCCATGCGGATCACGCCCTCGAGCATGGCGCGCGACTCCGCGCCGATGATGTCGTTGTCTTCGGCGTCCGCGAGGGTTTCGATCAGCTCCGCCCGCGAGTCGGGGCCGGGGTGGATGAACTCGGCGACTTTTTGCAGGAACGTGCGCTTGTCCTGCCGGTCGAGCGCGTGACGCGCTGGGTGTGGGTCTGACACAGCCTGGAAGGCAGCAGTGGAGGGACCGATAGGATAACTAAAACCCGGCGGCCCCTGTGACTCGGCCGTCGGAGCCCGGCCGGACGGCCCTCATTGCCCCGACTTGTGGCGGCCTTCGCGCACGCCCTGGCGGACTTCCTGCAGTCCTGCGAGAAAGTCGTGGAAGGTCTTGGCCTGTGCCTTGAGCCGGTAGTCGGTCTGGGCGACCTGCTCCTCCACGAGCTCACTCACCCGGGAGTCGAGCGTCGCGGGCGGAAGGCGAAGGTGCGCATCCGTCTCGCCGCCCGTGCGCTCGATCATCGCGCCGGCGTTGCGGGCGATCCGGATCATCGCGGTGTTCTCGCTCAGGGCGTGGATGAACATCAGCTCCACACCCTCGTTGCGCGCATGCATGGCGGCGCGCTCGAACAGGCGCGAGCCGTATCCCCTGCCGCGCGCGTTCTTCGACACGGAAACGCCGAACTCCGCGCAGGCGGACGCGCGATCGTCGGCCATGAATGCGAGATGCGCCACCGCGATCAGCTCGAGCTTGCGGTTGTAGATGCCGAAGATGTCGTCGCGCTCGAAATCGAGGCCATCGACGTAGCGCTGGATCTGTTCGTCGGTGGCCGTGTAGCCGAAACGCAGGTAACGGTCATCGCCCTCCAGCGCCAGCAGATGCGCGGCAATGCGGTCGCGGTGGCCCGGGCCCAGGGACCGGATGGGCACAACGAGCGATGGTGCGCGCTGAACGCGGCTTGAATCGACTTCCATGATTTCAATATAAGGGTTTTCCCGCAGCAACAAGGTGATTTACCTGGGGCGGCCTCCCTAAAACGTACTTCTACGTAGGCGCTGGCCTGCAACGTCAGCCTTCAACGTCAACCTGTTGGCGGCGCCCAGGCTTCGAGCGCGTCCCTCGTGCCTTTCCACAAGGCGCGCAGCGCCGCGGCGCGTTGCGGCGCGTCCGACGGCAGCCCCTGCTTCGCATCGGCCTCCAGCTCGCCAGCGGCGAGGTGCAGCGCCGTCGCCCCGATGTTGCCCGCCGAACCCTTGATCGCATGCGCGGCCGAGGCCAGGGCCGCCGCATCGCCGGCAGCGATGGCCGCTTCCACGCCATCGAGACGCGCCGGCGTGTCGGCGAGGAACAGACCGATCACTTCGCGCGTCATCGTCAGGTCTTCGTCGTCGTAGTCGCGGAATTCCTGCAGGCGGCTGAAATCCATGGCGACGGGGGGTGCAGCGGCAGCGGGTTCTTGCTGTGCAGTACCTGGCATCAAGGATTGCGCCGCGGAGTCTTCGGCTGGCTCATCCGCCGGTAAAGGTATCGGTGCTGCGGCCGACGCGCCGGCGATCCATTTCTCCAGAGCCTGCGCCAGCAACGCCACCTGCAGCGGCTTGGTGAGGTAGTCGTCCATGCCAGCGGCTTCGCACCGCAACCGGTCCTCGGCGGAAGCGGCGGCCGTGACGGCGATGATGGGCGGCGCCTTCGGTCCCCAGGTACTCTGGATCAGCTTCGTCGCTTCGAGGCCGTCGACGTCGGGCATGTTGACGTCCATCAGGATGGCGGCGATGCGCTCGCCCGCCGAGTCGGCCTGTGCCAGCCCTTCGATGGCCTCCCGGCCGTCGGTGGCGGTTCGGACCTCGTAGCCGAGCTTCATGAGCATCGCGCTCGCCACCTTGAGGTTGACCGGGTTGTCGTCCGCCACGAGCACGATGGCATCCTTGCGAACGTCGACCGCGGCGGCCGGGACGGCCGGACCGGCGGTCTCGGCCACGACGCATCGCACGACGGTGTCGTAGAGCTGGTTCTGCCGCGCCGGCTTGAGCAGGCGCGCGGCGAAGAGCGACGCGCTTTCGTCGCCCGCCGGCATGAAGCCCGAACTCAGCAGCACGACGGGGATTCGACGCCAGGTCTCGTTCGCCCGCACCGCGCGGGCGAAGGCCACGCCGTCCATCTCGGGCATGTGCATGTCGGTGATGATCACGTCGGGCAGCGGCGAGCCGCTCAGCAACTCGAGCGCGCGCTGGCCCGAATCGGCGGCATCGACCTGCATGCCCCAGAGCTGAAGCTGGCGCGAAAGCACGCGCACGTTGGTCGCATGGTCGTCGACGACCAGCACACGGATCGACTTGAGCCGCCCGACATCGGCGGGACTGAAGCCGACGGCGAGCTCCGTGGTCGGCGCGGCGATGGTGAACCAGAAGGTGGAGCCCTTGCCCTGCTCGCTCTCGACGCCCAGTTGCCCGCCCATCAAGTCCACGAGGCGCTTGCAGATCGCAAGGCCCAGTCCGGTACCGCCGTACTTGCGCGTCGTGGAAGCATCGACCTGCGTGAAGGCTTCGAAGAGCGCGTCGATGCGTTCCGGCGGAATGCCGATGCCCGTGTCGGTCACCCGGAACTCGAGGATCGCGCGGCCCTGGCCGTCGTCGCGCTTCAGCTGGCGCACATGGACGGCAACTTCGCCCTTCGGCGTGAACTTCACGGCGTTGTTGATGAGGTTGATGAGCACCTGCCGCAAGCGCGTGATGTCGCTCCTGATCGCGGCGGGCACTGCGTCCGCGCCGGTCTCGGGCACGTCGATGATGAGTTCCAGGCCCTTCTCGCGCGCGCGCGGCGCGGCGATATCGCACGCCTCCTCGACCGCACCGCGCACGGACAGCGGCTCCGCTTCGAGGTCGAGCTTGCCCGACTCGATCTTGGAGAAGTCGAGGATGTCGTTGATCACCGCAAGCAGCTGGTCGCTCGACAGTCGGATGGTCTCGAGATAGTCGCGCTGCTCAGGATCGAGCGGCGTCTCGGCGAGCAGCGTGCTCATGCCGACCACGCCGTTCAAGGGCGTGCGGATCTCGTGGCTCATCGTCGCGAGGAAGGCCGCCTTGGCACGCGCCGCGCCCAGCGCCTCCTCGCGCGACGCGGCGAGCTCGGCGGTGCGTTGCTCCACGCGCGCCTCGAGATTCTCGTTTGCCTGATTCAGTGCGAGCGCATCGGCCTCGACCTGCTCGCGAAAGCCCTGCAGTTGCAGCGCGCTGTCGTGCAGTGCCTATTCCACTGATCGCGGGCACCCATTCCACGCGATGGCGGGCAGCGTTCCATCGTGATCGCGGGCAACGTTCCGCCGTGATGGTGGGCAGTCGCGCGTGGCCCGGAGTGACGGTGGAATC
>NZ_JBFWNP010000026.1:0-73077 GCF_050250995.1 Ramlibacter sp. | reverse complement strand
GGAAAGCTGTCGACGCCGTTCGCCTACGGCCGCGCGATCGGCAAGGACACGAACACCGGCCGGCCCGTCAATTCCGTCAACCCGTCCCGGCTGAATGCGGGGCTCAAGTTCGACGCCGAAGTGTGGGCCGTGCGCCTCGACGCGACGCATAGGGCGGCGAAGAAGGCTTCGGACATCCACAGCGCCGGACTCGTCACCGCGCCTGCCACGCAGTTCGCCACGCCATCGGCCACCACGTTCGACCTGAGCGCGCAGTGGCGCATCCGCCCCGGCATGCGTCTTTCCGTCGGCCTCTACAACCTCACCGACCGGAAGTATTGGCAGTGGGCCGACGTGCGCGGCGTCGCATCCAACTCGACGGTCGTCGATGCCTACACCCAGCCCGGGCGCAACGTGCGCGTGTCGTTCGTCGCCGATTTCTGAGAGAGAGCCCACCATGACGAATTCAACCGAACTGCGCGAACGATTCGCCGCCGCGCGCGCGCAAGGCAAGCGGCACAAGGATGCGGCCGCGGCCTGCGGCGTCAGCGAAGGCGAAGCGGTCGCCGCGCACGCGGGCGAGCACGATGGCACGCTGCAAGCCGCGCCGCTGCGCGGGCCCTGGATCGAACTGCTCAAGTCGCTCGAGGCCTGCGGGCCGCTGCTCGCGCTCACGCGCAACGAGGGCGTCGTGCACGAGAAGACCGGCGTGTACCGCAACCTCTCCGCCACCGGCCCCATCGGCCTCGCGCTCGGCGAAGAGATCGATCTGCGCCTCTTCTTCGCTCAGTGGCATGCCGGCTTCGCGGTGACGGAAGCCGCCGCCAATCGGTCGAATCCGCCGTCGATGAGCCTGCAGTTCTTCGATGCGCACGGCACCGCCGTGCACAAGATCTTCGCGCGCGAGGGCAGCGACCGCGTGGCGCTGGCGTCCATCGCCACGGTGTTCGCCGCGGATGCGGCGACCGCGGTCTTCCGCCGCGCCGAGGCCCCTGCGGCGCAGAAGCCCGATTCGTCGTTCGACTGTCGGGCGCTCGGGAAAGCCTGGTCGGAGATGACCGACACGCACCAGTTCTTCGGCCTGCTGAAGCAGTTCGGCGTGGAGCGGCAGCAAAGCTTCCGGCTGATGGAGGGCCGCTATGCATGGCGGGTTGCCCCGCAGGCCTTGCGCGACCTGTTGTATGCGGCTTCCTTCGGCGGCGCGCCGATCATGGTGTTCGTCGGCAGCCCCGGCTGCATCCAGATCCACACGGGTCCCGTGACGCGTATCGAGCCGCTGGAGGTCCATGGCATGAAGTGGCTCAACGTGCTGGACGAAGGCTTCAACCTGCATTTGCGCGAAGACCTCGTTGCGGGTACCTGGATCGTGGAGAAGCCGACCAGCGATGGCGTGGTGACGTCGGTCGAGGCGTTCGACGGGGAGGGCGGGCTCATGGCCATGTTCTTCGGCGCGCGCAAGCCCGGCGTGCCGGAGCGCGAGGACTGGCGCACGCTGGTCCGCGGACTGCCCCGGCTCGCGAAGGCCGAGGCATGAGCCGCCGTGGCCGTCCCGAGGCGAATCCCGCAGCCGGCTTGACGGAGGGATGTCCATCGAGCGGCGCCACGCGCCGTGCCGCGCTGCGTGTTCTGGGCCTGTCCGCCGCGTCCCTGCTGGGCACGAGTTCGCAAGCGCAAGGGCAGGGGCAGGGCCAGGGGCAGGGGCAGGCACAAGTTGCCCGCTCACCGCGCATCGTCACCGTCGGTGGCGCCATCACCGAGATTGTCTACACGCTCGGCGCGCAGTCGCAACTGGTGGGCACCGACACGACCAGCCTGTTTCCGGCGGAGGCGCTGCGCACGCCCAAGGTCGGCTACATGCGCCAGCTGTCGGCCGAGGGCGTCCTGTCGCTGCGTCCCACCGCGCTGGTCGCGACGACCGAAGCCGGGCCGCCCGTCGTGCTGGACCAGCTCCGCAATGCGGGGGTCCAGGTCGAACTGGTGAAGGCCGACCACACGTGGTCGGAGGTGCAGCGCAAGGTGCAGGCGGTCGGCCGGGCCTGCGCACGCACGGCGCAGGCGGAATCGCTGCAGCGGCGCCTCGACGACGAATGGCAGGCCGTCTTGCGTCAGGTCGCCGCGGCGACGCGGTCGAAACCTCGCGTGCTGTTCATCCTGTCCCACGCCGCAAGCCCGCAGGTGGCCGGCACGGCAACCGCGGCCGACGCGCTGATCCGCTTCGCGGGGGCGACCAATGCGATCGCCGGCTTCGAGGGCTACCGCCCGCTGACCGCCGAAGCGATGGCGAGCGCCGCGCCCGACGTGCTCCTCATCACCGACCAGGGCCTGCAGGCACAAGGCGGCGAGGCGAAGTTCTGGATGCGTCCCGAACTCGCGCTGGCGCCGGCCTTCCGCCGCAAGGCGCTGGTGAGCCTCGACGCGCTGCTGCTGCTCGGCTTCGGGCCGCGCCTGCCGCAGGCGGTGGCTACGCTGCACCGGCGCTTCGCGGCATGGTGAACGCCGGCGTGGGCCACCGGCTCGCCCCCCGCACCGTGCTGCTGCTGGGCGGGGCGCTGCTGCTCGCGGCTTTCGTGGCCGGCAGCGCGCGCGGAGCCTTCGCGATCTCGCCCGGGCAACTGCTGGCGCTGCTCCTCGACACGCTCGCAGGCAACGACGCACCCTCGCAGGAGCGGCTCGTCTTCATGAACATCCGCCTGCCGCGCCTCGTGCTCGGCGTGGCCGCGGGTGCGGGGCTCGGGCTGGCTGGCGCGCTGATGCAGGGCCTCTTTCGCAATTCGCTGGCCGACCCCGGCCTGATCGGCATCAGCAGTGGCGCCGCGCTCGCGGCGGGCGCGACCATCGTGCTCGGCGCCTGGTGGCTGCCCGATGCGCCGCGCGCGCTCGGCAGCTGGCTGCTCGTGGCGGCCGCCTTCGCGGGCGGACTTGCGGTCACCGCCCTCGTGTACACGCTTGCGCAGGGGCCGGCGGGCACGCACATCGGGCTGATGCTGCTGGCCGGCGTGGCGATCAACGCGCTGGCGGGCGCGGGGCTCGGATTCCTCAACTTCATGGCGACCGACGAGCAGCTGCGCAACATCCAGTTCTGGCTGCTGGGCAGCCTGGGCGCGGCGCGCTGGAGCGCGGTGATCCTGGTCGCGGCCGTCGTCGCGGTGGCTGCAGGCGTGGGCCTGGCGCGGGCGCATGCGCTCAACGCCATCGCGCTGGGCGAGGCGCAGGCCGCGTTGCTGGGCATGAACGTCGAACGCGTGAAGCGCCAGGTCATCGTGGCCACCGCGCTCGCGGTCGGCGCGGTGACGGCGACGACCGGAATCATCGGCTTCATCGGCCTGATCGCTCCGCACTGGGTGCGCCTCGTCGCGGGACCGGACCATCGCGTCGTGTTGCCCGCCTCGGCGCTGCTGGGGGCGACGCTGGTTCTCGCGGCCGACGCGGTCGCGCGCACCGTGCTCGCACCGGCGGAGTTGCCCCTGGGCGTGCTCACCGCGGCCATCGGCGTGCCGATGTTCCTCCTATTGCTGCGCCATTTCAGGTCCCGCGTATGACGTTCGAACTGCGTGCCGCATGCGCGCGCGCCGGCCCCAAGGTCCTCGTGCCGCCCGTCGACGCCGTGCTCCAACCCGGGCGCGTGACCGTGATCGCGGGGCCGAACGGCGCGGGCAAATCCACGCTGCTGTCGCTGCTGACAGGCCAGCGGGTCGCCGACGAAGGCGCCGTGCTGCTCGATGGCGTCGAGGTGCGCCGCAGTCCGGCCGCCGTGCTGGCGACGCGTCGCGCGGCGATGGCGCAGGAGTCGAGCGTGGCATTCGATTTCACGGCCGCGGAGGTGGTCGAACTCGGCCGCTATCCGCATCGTCGGCGTCCGGGCGCCGACGAATCCGCGATCGTGCGGGAGGCGATGGAAGTGACCGGCGTCGCGCATCTCGCGCAGCGCACCTTCGCGACGCTGTCGGGCGGCGAGAAGGCGCGCGTGCATCTGGCGAGGGCGCTCGCCCAGGTGTGGGAGCCGCTACCCGGCGGGGAAGCGCGTTGGATGCTGCTGGACGAACCGACGGCCGCGCTGGACCTGGCGCATCAGCACGCGGTGCTGCGTCTCGTGCGCGCGTGGGCGCATGACCGGGGCGTCGGCGCCGTCGTGGTGCTGCACGACATCAACCTCGCGCTTCGCTATGCGGACGACGCGCTCGTACTGGGATCGGCGCACGGCCCGCTCATCGGTCCCGTCGCCAAGGCCCTCACGGCCGAGCGAATCGAGGAAGTGTGGCAGGTGTCCTGCGCGCGGGTAGAAGGCGGCAGCGGCGGCGCGCCGCAGTTCGTCTTCGGGTAGCCGGGAGAACGGACAGCCGCCTTCAGCGTGGCTTCATGACATACCGCACGAAGCCATCCGCCTTCGAGTAGCGGTCGTACAGCCGCCGCGCCACCGCGTTGTCTTCCTTCGTCATCCAGTAGACGCGCGCCCAGCCCTCGGCCCGCATGGCGTTGCGCAGCCATTCGATGAGCGCCGCGCCGACGCCGCGGCCGCGTGCCGTGCGCGCGACGAAAAGATCCTCGAGATAGCACACGGGCTGCGTCTCCCAGGTGTTCTCATGCACCACGCAATGCGCGAAGCCGACGACCTTGCCCTCGGCTTCGGCCACGACGCACATCACCGCCGAATCGGGGTCCAGGATGCGCTTCCAGGTGCGCGCCGTGACTTCGTCGCCCACGTCCGCCTCGTAGAAGTCGCAATACGCCCGCCACAGCGCGCGCCACGCGGGTTCGTCGGAAGGCAGGGCGGCGCGGATGATGCAGGGCGCGGAGGAGGGCATGCGAGCCATCTTAAGCGGGGCTTCGGGTCCTCCTTGTCAGAGATGATCCGCAAGCAGCTTCGCCACGTGGATCGCCTCGCGCTGCGCACCGTCGTGGATCTGGTGCCTGCAACTGGTGCCGTCCGCGACGATCGTCGCGTCGGGCACGGCGCGGATCGCCGGCAGCAGGCTCAGTTCGGCCATGGCCATCGACGCGTCGATGTGCTTCGCTTCGTAGCCGAAGGCGCCGGCCATGCCGCAGCAGCTCGATTCGATCGGTTCGGGCTTCGCGCCGGGCAGCAGCTTCAGCGCCTCCATCACCGGCGGCATCGCGCCCATCGCCTTCTGGTGGCAGTGCCCATGCACCAGCAGCTTGCCTTCGAAAGGCCGCAAGGCATGCCGAAGACGCTCCAGGCGGTCGTTGGCGGCTTCGCGCGCGAGGAATTCCTCGAACAGCATCGCGTGACGCGACACGTCTTCGGCGACCGTGCCGAGGCCGAGGGCGAGCGCTTCGTCGCGCAAGGTCAGAAGGCACGAGGGTTCGAGGCCGACGATGGCGATGCCGCGCGCCGCGAAGGGATGCAGCGACGCGATGAGCTCCTGCGCCTTCTCGCGCGCCTCGTCGACGAGACCCGAGGCGAGGTACGTGCGGCCGCAGCACAGATGCTTGCCGTCGGGCTTCTCCTTGCTCGCGACGTGAACCGTGTAGCCTGCGGCCTGCAGCACCTTGAAGGCGGCGTGCGCGTTCTCCGAATCGAAATAGCCATTGAACGTATCGACGAAGAGCACAACCGGACGGCCGGAGCTCAACACCTGCTCGCGCGTCGCGCTCTTCACGCCGCTGGCGAAGAAGTGGTCGGCGCGGAACGCGGGCAGGCTGCGACGCGCGGAGATGCCGAGGTACTTTTCGCCGAGCTTCGCGAGCCAGGGGATTCCGTTGCGCAGGTTCAGGAGGCCCGCGAAGCGGCTCGCACGCGCCACGTAGTCGGGCAGGCGCGCGATGAGCCGCTGCCGCCGCGTCGTGCCGTTGGCGCGCGCGTCCTGCGCCATGAACTCGATCTTCATGCGCGCCATGTCGACGCCCGTGGGGCAGTCGCGCTTGCACCCCTTGCAGCTCACGCAGAGTTCCATCGCCTCGCGCACTTCGTCGTGCAGCAGCCCCTCGCCGCCGAGCTGGCCCGACAGCGCAAGGCGCAGCGTGTTCGCACGGCCGCGCGTGAGATGCTTTTCGTCGCGCGTCACGCGGTAGCTCGGGCACATCGTGCCGACGTCGAACTTCCTGCAGTGGCCATTGTTGTTGCACATCTCCACCGCCTTGGCGAAACCGCCGGCGGGGTCGCCGCCGGTGCCGGGCGCGGTGGCCTTCTCCGTCTGCGCATCGTTCTGGACGTCCCATGCGGTCCAGTCGAGCGCGGGCTTCAGCGGAATCACGCGATACGAGGGCGGAAAGCGCATCAGCCGCGTGTCGTCCATGCGGGGCGGGTCGATGATGCGGTTCGGGCAGAGCAGGCCGATGGGGTCGAACATCCGCTTGATCTCCGCGAACGCTTCGGAGATGCGCGGGCCGAACTGCCACGAGATCCATTCGCCGCGGCAAAGACCATCGCCATGCTCGCCGCTGTACGCGCCCTTGTAGCGGCGCACCAGCACGGCGGCTTCCTCGGCGATGCGCCGCATTTTTTCCGCGCCCTGCTGGCGCATGTCGAGGATCGGCCGCACGTGCAGCGTGCCGACCGACGCATGGGCATACCAGGTGCCGCGCGTTTCGTGCCGGCGGAACACCTGCGTGAGCTGGTCGGTGTACTCGGCGAGGTGTTCGAGCGGCACCGCGCAGTCCTCGATGAAGCTGACCGGCTTGCCGTCGCCGCGCAGCGACATCATGATGTTGAGGCCGGCCTTGCGCACCTCCCACAGTGCCTTCTGCGCGCCTTCGTCGACGAGTTGCACCACGGAGTTCGGCAGGCCCAGGTCGCCCATCAGCGCGACCAGCTCGCCGAGCTTGCGCACGAGCGCCGTCTTGTCGTCGCCCGCGAATTCGACCAGCAGCACGGCGTCGGGCCGGCCGATCACCGCCGCCTTGACCGTGGGCGCGAACGCCGGGTTCTTCATCGACAGCTCGATCATCGTCCGGTCGACCAGCTCGACCGCCGTCAACAGGCCGTCCGAGCCCAGCTTGACGATGTGCTGCGCCGTGTCCATCGCCTTGTAGAAGGTCGGGAAGTTGACCACCCCCAGCACCTTGTGGCGCGGCAGGGGCGCGAGCTGCAGGGTGAGCGACTTCGTGAGCGCGAGCGTGCCTTCGCTGCCCACGAGCAGGTGCGCGAGATTCACGCCGCCGTCGCGCGTGTAAGGCCGCTCGTTCTGGTTGCGGAAGACGTCGAGGTTGTAGCCCGCCACGCGGCGCAGCACCTTGGGCCAGCGCTGGTCGATGTCGGGCGCGAGGTCTTCGGCCAGCTGGCGGATGCGTTCGCCGAGTTCGCGGGCCGTGCCGGTGGCGTCCTCGAAGCGGCCGAAGGCGTGCAGTGCGCCGTCGGACGTCCACGCCTCCATGCCCAGCACGTTGTGCACCATGTTGCCGTAGGCGATGCTGCGGCTGCCGCACGAGTTGTTGCCGGCCATGCCGCCGAGGGTGGCCTGCGCGCTCGTGGACACGTCCACGGGATACCAGAGTCCGGTCTTCTTCAGCTGCGCGTTGAGGTGGTCGAGCACGATGCCGGGCTCGACCACGGCCTCGCGCCTGTCCGCATCGACGCGAATCAACTGGCGCACGTGCTTCGAGCAGTCGATCACGAGCCCCGCGCCCGTCGTCTGGCCGCACTGGCTGGTGCCGCCCCCACGCGCGATGACGGGCACGCCCAGGTCGCGCGCGATGTCGAGCGCGGTGCGCGCCTCGTCGACCGTGCGTGGCACGAACACGCCGACGGGCATGACCTGGTAGATCGAGGCGTCGGTCGCATAGCGGCCGCGGTCGCCCGCGGAAAACAGCGTCTCGCCGCGGGTTTCCTTCGCCAGGCGTGCAGCCAGCCGGCCCGCCGTTTCGTTCGTCACGCGCGCGACGACGTCGTAGGCCCGGGCCTTGTCCTCGGGGGTGATGGAGAGCGGGACGCGCGCGTTCATTCGGCCGACTTCCTGCGCTTGCGCGCGGTCGCCGCCACGGGGGAGCGCATCTGGCCGAGCACCACGTCGAGCTTGTTCTTCAGGTGGGCGGCGAGCACCTCGCGCATGGCGGCGGCGTCGCGTTTCGACAAGGCTTCGATCATTCGTTCGTGTTCCTGCATGGCGCCCTTCCACTTCTCGCCGTCCTGGTTGGAGCGGAAGCGCAGCGCCTGCAGGCGCGCATTGACGCGGTCGTACGTGGCGGCGAGCACGGGATTGCGTGCCGCCGCATTGATGGCGCGGTGGATCTGCGCATTGAGGCGGTAATAGGCGGAAAGGTCCCGGCGGGTGTAGGCGGCCATCATTTCGTAGTGCAGCGCGCGGATCTCGGCGAGTTCCTCGTCGGTGATGCGCTGCGCCGCGAGTTCGCCCGAGAGCCCTTCGAGCCCGCCCATGAGCTCGAAGGTGTGGCGGATCGCGTCCTCGTCGAGCGCGACCGCGATGGCGCCCCGGTTCGGCACGAGTTCGACGAGCCCTTCGGCGGCCAGCATCTTGATCGCCTCGCGCAGGGGCGTGCGCGACACCTGCAGCACCTCCGCGAGTTCGCGTTCGTTGAGCTTGGCGCCGGGGGCGATGCGGCCTTCGACCAGCATCTGGCGCAGCCGCTGCGCGACCTGCTCGTGCAGGTTGGCGCGCGGGATGGAGATGATTTCGGCGGACATTGGGCGCGAATTTTGTATGCAATATGCCCTGCGGTCAAACCCCTAGAACCGAAGGAATAAACTTGACGCCCGGATTTTGTATGCAAAAATCCGTGGATGCTGACCCTCGACTTTCACCCGACTGGCCGCCATTTCCTCCAGATTCCCGGTCCCTCGCCCGTGCCGGACCGGATCCTGCGCGCGATGAGTTATCCGACCATCGACCATCGCGGCCCGGAGTTCGCCGTGCTCGGCAAGCGCGTGCTGCGCGGCATGCAGCAGGTGTTCCAGACGAAGCAGCCCGTCGTCATCTATCCGGCTTCGGGCACCGGCGCATGGGAAGCCGCGCTGTCCAACACGCTCAGCCCGGGCGACCATGTACTGATGTACGAGACGGGCCAGTTCGCGGCCTCGTGGGTGAAAGTCGCGACGCGCCTCGGTCTGAAGGCGGAAGTGTTGGCGCTGCCCGGCCTGGAAGGCTGGCGGCGCGGCGTGCAGCCGCATCTGATCGAGGAGCGGCTGAAGTCCGACGCGCAGCATTCGATCAAGGCGGTGTGCGTCGTCCACAACGAGACCTCGACCGGCGCCACGAGCAACATCGCGGCGGTGCGCAAGGCCATCGACGCGGCGAAGCATCCGGCGCTGCTGCTGGTCGACACGATCTCGGGCCTCGGCTCCGCCGAGTACGACCACGACGGATGCGGCGCGGACGTCTCCATCGCCGGTTCGCAAAAGGGACTCATGCTGCCGCCCGGCATCAGCTTCAACGCGCTCACCCCGCGCGCGCTGGAAGCGAGCAGGACGGCGAAGCTGCCGAAGTCGTTCTGGGCCTGGGACGAGATGCTGGAGTTCAACAAGACCGGCTACTTCCCGTACACGCCCAACACCAACCTGCTGTACGGCCTGGCCGAAGCGTGCGACATGCTGCTGGAGCCCGCGCACGGCGGCCTGCAGGGCGCCTTCGCGCGGCACGTGCGTTGGGGCGAGGGCGTGCGCGCGGCGGTGGCCGCGTGGGGCCTCGAGACGCAGTGCCTCGAAGCCGCGAGCCATTCGCCCGTGCTCACCGGCGTCGTCATGCCCGAGGGCGTGGATGCCGACGCCGTGCGCAAGCTGATCTACGAACGCTTCGACCTGTCGCTCGGCATGGGCCTGGGCAAGGTGAAGGGCCGCATGTTCCGCATCGGCCACCTGGGCGATTGCAACGACCTCACGCTCATGGCCGCGCTCTCGGGCTGCGAGATGGGGCTGAAGCTCTCGGGCGTGAAGCTCGCGGGCAGCGGCGTGCAGGCGGCGATGGACTATTTCGCCGCGCATCCGGCGCCGGTGGCGCTGCTGAAGGCGGCCTGAGTCCGCCGCGCGGCAAGAGATGACACGACGGACAAGAAACGACAAGGAGACAGACCACATGCAACGCAGAACCTTCACCGCCGGCGCGATCGGCATGGCCGCGACGCTGGCCGCGCCGATGCTCCGCGCGCAGACCCTGCCCACGGGGCCGGTGCGCATCATCGTGGGCTTCGCGCCCGGCGGCGGCACCGACATCCTCGCGCGCGTCATCGGGCAGAAGCTCGGCGACATGTGGAAGACGCAGGTGATCGTCGAGAACCGCGCGGGCGCGTCCGGCACGATCGCTTCTGACTTCGTGGCCAAGCAGGCCGGCGACGGGACCGTCCTGCACATGGCGCACATCAACAGCCATGCCATCGTGCCGGGCCTGCAGAAGCTGAACTACGACGCCGAGCGGGACTTCCAGCCCATCGCGCTCGTGGGCGTCACGCCCAACCTGCTGATCTGCAACCAGGCGCAGCCCGCCAAGACGGTGAAGGATCTCGTGGACCTGTGCAAGGCGAACCCCGGCAAGATCAGTTTCGGCTCGGCGGGCAATGGCAGCGCGCAGCATCTCGCGCTCGAGATGTTCATGCTGCAGGCCGGCGTGAAGGCGATCCACGTGCCGTACAAAGGCTCGGGTCCGATGCTCACCGACCTGATCGGCGGGCAGGTGCAGTACAGCTTCGACACGATGACGGCCGCCACGCCGCACGTGAAGGGCGGCAAGGCGCACGCTATCGCGCAAACGCGGCAGAAGCGCGCGGCAGGGCACCCCAACGTGCCGACGATGGCCGAGTCGGGATTCCCCGGTTTCGAGGCGACCACGTGGTATGGGCTGGTGGGTCCCGGCAAGATGCCGGTCGCGATGGCGCGCCGCATGAACGAGGACGTGAACAAGGCGCTCGTCATGCCCGACGTGATGGAGAAGCTCGAAGCTTCCGGCGCGGAAGACGGCGGCGGCAGCGTCGAGAAGTTCGCGCAGTTCATGAGCGTCGAGAAGACCAAGTGGGCGAAGGTCATCAAGGACGCCGGCGTGAAAGCCGAAATCTAGACCCACCCCCGAAGCGCCTGCGGCGCCTCCCCCTCGAGGGGGCGCCACCAGCGGCCCGGCAAAGCCGGTTCCGCGGTGTCCCCGAAAGGAAAACCGTGCCTCCATTGCCTCTTCAAGGCGTCCGCGTCCTCGACATCAGCCAGGTCATGGCCGGCCCTTACGCGGCCATGCTGCTCGGCGACCTCGGCGCCGACGTCATCAAGATCGAGCCGCCGGGCACCGGCGACCAGACGCGCGGCTCGATGGGGTTCAAGATGAAGGGCGCCGACTCGCTCGGCTACCTCAACATGAACCGCAACAAGCGCAGCATCGCGCTGAACCTGAAGTCCGAGGCGGGCCGCGACGTCGTGCTCGCGCTCGCGAAAGATGCCGACATCCTGATCGAGAACTACCGGCCCGGCGCGATGAAGCGCCTCGGGCTCGGCTACGAAGCCGTGAAGGCGGTCAATCCGCGGCTGGTCTACACGAGCATCTCGGGCTTCGGCCAGACCGGCCCATGGGCCGACCGCCCCGGTTTCGACCTGATGGCGCAGGCGATGAGCGGCGTGATGAGCGTGACGGGCTATCCCGACTCGCCGCCCGTGAAATGCGGCGTGCCCGTCGCCGACATCGGCTGCGCGCTCTTCGCGATCTATGCGACGCTCTCCGCGTACATCGGCGCGAAGAACACGGGGCAGGGCCAGTACGTCGACGCGGCGCTGTTCGATGCGGCGATGGCGTTCTCCGTCTGGGACATCTGCGACTACTGGGGCACGGGCAAGCGCCCGGAGCCGCTGGGTACTTCGAACAAGATGACGGCGCCCTACCAGGCCATGGCATGCAGCGACGGCCATTTCGTCATGGGCGCCAACAACCAGAAGCTGTGGCTGCAGCTGTGCGCGCTGATGGGCCGCGAGGATCTGCTGCGCGACGAGCGCTTCGCCACGATCGCCTCGCGCCTGGCCCACCGGCAGGCCCTGCAGGACGAGCTGGAGAAGACGTTTCGCCTGCACACGCGCGACCATTGGGTCGACACGCTGCTCGCCAACGGCATCCCGGCCGGCCCGATCCTCGGCTATCCCGAGGCCTTCGGCAGCGAGCACGCCAGGGCACGCGGCATGCGCATGGAGATCGACCATCCCGTCGAAGGCTCCGTGCCCAACATCGGCTTCGCGGTGAAGCTGTCCGGAACGCCGCAGCAGGTGCGGCGCCATCCGCCGCTGCTGGGGGAACACACGCGCGAGGTGCTGGAGGAGCTGGGACTCGACCCTGCGGCGCTGGAAGCGAAAGGAGCATTCTCGTGACGGTTCGGCTCGACATCGACGGGGGCATCGCCACGGTCACTTTCGACCGGCCCGAGGCGCGCAATGCGATGACGTGGGCGATGTACGAATCGCTCGCGTCGATCTGCGAACAACTGCGCGGCGACGATGCGGTGCGCGTGGTCCGCTTTCGCGGCGCGGGCGGCGAAGCCTTCGTCGCGGGGACCGACATCGCGCAGTTCCAGACCTTCCGCACCGGCGACGACGGCGTGGCCTACGAGGAGCGCATCGAGGCGTGCATCGCGGGCCTCGAATCGCTGGAGAAGCCGACCGTCGCGGTCGTCGAGGGCTGGTGCGTGGGCGGCGGCCTGGTGATCGCGACCGTCTGCGACTTCCGCATCGCGACGCCGTCCGCGAAATTCGGCGTGCCGATCGCGCGCACGCTGGGCAACTGCCTGTCGGTGGAGAACGTCGCGCGCCTGGCGGCCGCGCTCGGACGCCCCCGCGCGCTGCGCGTGCTGCTGGCGGCGGACCTGCTGGGGGCCGACGAAGCGCTCGCGGCGGGCTTTCTGCACGAGGTGGCGGACGACGTCGGCGCGGCATCGGAGCGCTTCTGCAAACGGCTCGCCCAGCTCGCTCCGGTGACGCAGGCGGTGAGCAAGACGGCGCTGAACCGCCTGCTGCTGCGCGATCTGCCGGATGCGCAAGACCTGATCCGCCGCGCCTATGGCAGCGACGATTTCCACGAGGGTGTGCGCGCGTTCGTCGAGAAGCGGCCGCCTCGCTGGACGGGCGCTTAGCTCAATTCAGCCGCACCGCGCCACGCACGCGTCGACTTCGGCCGCGATGCGTTGGCGCGTGGTCTTCCGCACGCCGCCCTCGTCGAGTCCCGCCCGCAATCCCTCGGCCACCGCACGGCAGCGCTCGATGCACTCGGTCGCCTTGCCCTTGGGCACGCCCGCATCCGCCGCCAGCTTCAGCAGATCGCCGCGCGCCGGCGCGCGCGCCTCGCCCATCACGCTCGTCTGGTGCCAGCCGCCGGGGCCGTGGCTGAACGTGAGGTCGTAGCCCGGCGCAAGCTTCCACTCGAAGCGCCGATCCATGCGGAAGGCGAAATTCTTCGCATGGTCGTCGCGGTTGTGGAAGACGACGTTGAAGACGCAGCGCGCATACGCCTTGCGGACCTCCTGCTCGTCGCGCGTGAAGAAGTGCGTGGCGCGCAGGAGCGCCCGATAGTCGAGCGAGGGCAGGCGGAAGTCCGCATTCAGCGCACCCGCGGCCGAATGCACGGGCACGCGCATGCCGTCCTCGCGGTCGAAGCGCGCCACGCCGAACGCGGCCAGGTCGCGCGAAAGGTCGAAAACGCGGCTCTCCGGGAATTCGATTCCGCATTCCCTCGCGAGCCGCGTATAGGCGAACTCGATGGCGCAGACCTCCTTGTGTTCGGCGCGCGCGGGGAATTTCACGAGCCACGGTTGGCCCTCGGCATCGGGCTTCGTGCTCATGCGTCCGCTTCGCGGCTCGTACTGCACCAGCGCCTTGGGCCGAGCGCCCTGCGGCGAGCCGCCCACGACCGCGAGGGCCTGCAGTGCGGCCGTGTCGCGGTCGTCGATCACGTCGCCGGCGGCGCGCGCGAGCTCGAGCAGCGTGAGGTCGTGGCCGTCGAGTTCGAGCGCGGCGGGCGGCGCGAAGGCCAGTGCACCGAGCGCGCGCTCGCCGATGAAGCTCAGGCGGTCGAGCGGGGACAGCCGCTCGGGACGAAGGCCGTACTTGAGGAACACGCGGTCCATGAGCAGCAGGCCCCAGCCGTCGGGCAGGGCGTCGGCAATGAAGCCGGGCAGTCCGGACTGATGCGAAGCGAAGCCGCTGAACGCCTGCGGCCGCAGCGGGGCATGCAAGGGCGAAAGTTCGACACCGCGGCGCAGGGCTTCGGGCGAGTACTCGAACACGACCCCGGCACCGGCATCGGCCAGCGTGCCGAGCGGCCAGTGCTCGCCCCAGCCCCGAAAGGCGACGTCGACCTTTTTCATGCGCGCTTGCCTCGGGCGCGTTGCCGTCGGGCGGCGGTGGCGCGTTCCATCTCGGCAATGCTCGCCACGGGATTCGGCTTGAACACGTCGAGTTCGGCGACGAGGCCGAGGGCCCGCGCGACGCGCACGAGCGTCGCCACGGTCGACTGGCCGTCGCGCTCGAGCTTCTTCACCGCGTTGAGCGCGATCCCGGCCCGGGTGGCCAGGTCCTGCTGGGTGATGTCCAGCGCCAGCCTGCGTTCGCGCAGGCGAGCGCCGAGCTCGGCGCAGACCTCGGCGGGGGTGGCTAGACGGAGATCGGGAAGCACGAGATATTTTAGCCTTTTAAAGGATCATTAATGAATAAATGTCCACTTTATAGACCTAAATAGGATTGTTATGATCCGATACTTCGTCCTACACCTCCAGCGCGCGCCCCTGTCTACCATGGTGCGATGAACCCCACGCACGCCCCCGCACCGGTCGACCTGGCCTCCGAATCGGCCGCCGGCGAAGAAGACCCCGGCGCCTCCATCGACATCACGCTCGCCCCCGGCGCCGGTCCACGCCCGGACAGCGCGGTCAGGGACTGCGTCCGCTGTGCCGGCAGCGGCAAGGTGACGGGCCTGACCTGTCCGGACTGCAAAGGCAGCGGCAAGGCGACCGCGACGCTGGGCCAGACCAAAGCATGATGAATTTCCCGCGGGCGTCGCCGATATTGAAGTCGTGCCAGGCCGGTGACGCCGCTGTCGGACCCGACGGTCCGCAGCGGTCCTACAGCAAGGCACCGGTTCGTCGTCCATCCTTCACATCAAAGGAAGCGGGAGACCCATCATGTGCGCACCGTGCAACCACACTTGCCAACAAGGCCGGCATTGCCCGACCCGGATGCAGCTTCAGTCGCAGGCTGCTCCCCAGTCCAACGTCAAGGTCGCCGACGGAATCCGGCTGCTGCTTGCGCGGCTGACCGGCGAGCGCCGACCCACGCACAGCCATTGAGCACCGGCCAGCGCCGTCCACCGCGGCGCTCCCGGTCTCAGGCGCGGGTTCGGCGCTGTTCCCAGCGCCAGGCGTGCGCCACGATCGTCTCGATCTCCGGGTAATTCGGCGTCCACCCCAGTTCCGCGCGCGCCCGCGCCGAATCGGCCACCAGCACCGGTGGATCGCCTGCGCGAGGCGGGTCGTCCCGAACAGGAATCGGGTGCCCCGTCACCCGCCGCGCCGCGGCAATCACCTCGTTCACCGACTGACCATCCCCATTGCCGAGGTTGTATGTCGCCGATGCGCCGCCGTCGGCGAGCCTGCGCATCGCCAGCAGATGGGCATCGCAGAGGTCCTGTACGTGGACGTAGTCGCGGATGCATGAGCCGTCGCGCGTAGCAAACGTCGAGCCGAAGCGCGAAATCGCGGGGCGTCGTCCGGCTGCCACCTGCAGCACCAGAGGAATCAGATGTGTCTCGGGCTCGTGCGATTCGCCGAGCGTTGCGTCGGGGTGCGCGCCCGCCGCATTGAAGTAGCGCAGCACGATCGAGCGAAGTCCGTAGGCACGGTCGTAGTCCGCCAGGAGGCGCTCCACGGCGAGCTTGCTCTGCCCGTACGGGTTGATCGGCTGCGTGGGATGCGACTCCGCCATCGGCACGGTCACCGGTTCGCCGAACACGGCGGCGGTCGATGAAAAGATGAAGCGACTCACGCCGCAAGAGAGCATCGCGTCGAGCAGGCCCATCGTCTGCACGAGGTTGTTGCGCCAGTACTTGCCCGGGTCCGCCACGGATTCGCCGACGAGGCTGGCCCCCGCGAAATGCATCACGCATTGCGGCCGGAATTCTCGCAGGACCCCGGTCATGAAGGCCGGGTCGCCGATGTCGCCGATGCGCAGGATCGCATCCCCGACGGCCTCGGCATGCCCCGTCGCCAGGTTGTCGACGACGACGGGCCGGTAGCCGGCATCCCGCAGCATGCGGACCATGTGCGAGCCGATATAGCCGGCGCCGCCGGCGACGACCACGGGGGGCGGAGGATTCATGTCGGGAGCGCTGCTTCGGGGGCGGATCGAACCCGGATTGTCACCGCTCCCCGGAGCGGAAGCCCTTGCGGCCTCAGGCCGGCGGCTTCTGCTCCGCGGCCCAGTCGCGCAGCAGGGCGAGCGTCGTGAACACCGCTCGCACGGCCAGGCGCATGTTCGGCTCGATCAGCGCGCCGTTCGCATCCACCGTGCCGAGCCCCGGCGTGAAGATCACATTGCCGTCTTCGGCCTGGCTGAGCACGATGCCCATGCGCGCGAGCGCGTGGCCCATGAGGTTCGCGCCCGCGATGCGGTCCTCGTTGGTGAAGATCGGAATGCCCATCCGGTCGCCCGACCAGGTGCGCTCGTAGTTCAGCTCGACGCCGCCGAGGTTGTGCGAGCGGGTGACGACGAAGTCGCTGCCGAGGCGGTCCCGCCAGCGCGTGCATTCCTCCTGCACGATGTCGTGCAGCCGGTCGATGGGGTCGGTCAGGCGCTGCGGCTCGTCGCGCAGCACGCGCAGCACATGCACGAGTGCCGCGAGACTCAGCTTGCCGGGGTCCGCCGACGCGTGCGTGCCCTTGCCGTGCGAGGACACGGTGCCGAACCGCTCGCTGTGGAAGCCGAGCGCGCGGCGCACGTTCACCATCGCGCCTTCGCGGCCGATCATGAGGCCGCTCGTCGGCGCGCCCGCGACCTTGTCCATGCTGAAGAGCATCACGTCGGCGCCGAGCTTGCGCGGGTCGGAGCCGATGAAGGGCGCGCCCCAGGCATTGTCGACGACATAGGGCACGTCGTACGAAGCCGCGAGCGCGCCGATGCTGGACTGGATGCGCGGCACGCCGTACGCGTCCCTCTCGCCATAGCCGTAGCCGGGCGTGTCGTAGCCGAGCGTGACGAAGCCCGCGAGCTGGCTCGCATGCGTCTGTGCGGCGCGCTCGACTGCGTTCAGCGTGCGCGCCGCGTCCGTGCCGAGCAGCATCGGGCTCTGGATCATCTTCGGGCCATGCACGTCGTAGCGCGCGCCGGCCATGGGCACGAAGACGATGTCGGTGTTCAGCGCGCGGCGCCCGTTGAGACCGAGTTCGCCAGCGGTGGAGCCCCGGTCGGAGAACACTTCCTTGTACTTCGGCGGAAAGGGCCGGCCGTAACTCAGGTGATGTTCCGCATGGCGCTCCAACAGGCCGACGCAGCGCGCGCGGTAGGTGTCGCCGCGGCCGAGCTGCGGCGGCGTGAGCAGGGCGTCGTGGACAACCTCCAGCGCGGCTTCGCAGCTGTTGGTGGGCGCCGCGTCCCAGCCATCGCCGTACACGGATTTCACGAGGCGACGGATCTCGTCGCCCAGCGCGCGCATGGAGACGAACTTTCCCGCGACGTCCTGCATCGCCTGCATGACGTCGGCGCGCAGCGTTCCCGGCAACGCGGAACTGGCGCCCGAGGTGCCGAGTCGGCCGCGCAACTCGGGCGGGATGTCGAGCGCGCGCCCCGCCTCTTCGGCGCGCGCGAGAAACTCGTCCTTGCGCACGACGAGGCTGTCGTAGAGGTCCATTCTCGTGAGGGTCGGCATGGGCATGGCGTCGAGGTCTTTCAGGGCGCGAGGGAGGCGGTGGCTGGGGGCGGTGTCCACTGCGTGTCGAGGTCGAGCGGAAACACGGGGCGGCGCAGGCCGCGATAGTTGAAGTTGGAAAGCACGTTGCTCGTCATGCCGGGCACGTCGACCTCGAAGATCTGCGCATCGGAGAAGAACTCGTCGAAGCCCGCGCGGAAATGGCCCCGGCTCTTGAGCACGACGCAGGCCGCCTGGCCGATGTCGATGCCGAACATCTCCAGCGTGCGCGGGTCCGCCGGTTGCTCGCGCAAGCTCGTGACGACGACGCGCAGGCCGGAACCTTCGAGTCTCAACAGCGCGGAGGTGCCCAGCACGATCTGGCGCCCGGCGTCGCGGCCGCGCCGGCCGACGTCGTTGCCGTCGCAGAGGTGCTCGACCGTCGCCTCGCATTCGAATCGCTTGTTGAATTCGCCTTCGACGCGGTTGAACACGGCCTTGAAGCGCTCTCCCACGCCGATGCGATGCGCCTCGCTCGCGAGTGCGGGGTCGTTGAAGAGTCCGACCACCACGCGGGGCACGCGCGCGTCGTGCAGGGCCTGCATCAGCCATGTGGTGTTGCCGGGTGCGCCGCCGCCGGGATTGTCGGCGAGGTCGGCCAGGATTACCGGCGGGCGCTTTCCGTCCGCGGCTTCGCGGGCGAGGGCGAGGGCGCGGGGCAGGGAAACGAGGTCGCGGATGAATCGGTGGCGCATGTCCCATGCCGCATGTGCGAGCTGCCGCGCGACGCGGTCGGCGGCTTCCTGGTCGCCGTCCGAAGTCACGTTGATCGTCATGCCCGACTTCGGCACGTCGGTCAGGATGAAGCCGCCGGTGACCGAGACGTCGAGGATCGGCGGCTTCTTCAGCGACTGGCCCAGCGCGATGAGCTCGCCCATCGGCCAGCCGGGCGCGGCCAGCATCGACACGCCCGCGGGCGCGAGCGGCAGGCGGATGAAGGCCTTGCGGGTCTTCACGCCGCGCAGCATCGCGCGCAGGAGATCGGCCGCATCCGCCGCGCGTTCGCGATGGTCGACGTGTGGATTGGTGAGGTACGCGAGCAGCGCATCGGCGTCGCGCACCAGACGGTCGGACACGCTGCAGTGGAGGTCGTGCGTGACGACGACGGGCACGCCCGGGCCGACGAGTTCCCGCACCATGGCAACCAGCGTGCCGTCGTTGTCATCGTCGCCGGTCGCCTTCGAGCCGCCATGGCTGCATACGTACACGGCATCCACGGGCAGGGCCGCCTGCAGACGCGCGCGGGCGATCGCCATGAACTCGTTGAACACCGATTGCAGCACCGGCCCGCCGGGCTGCGCCGCGAGCAGGATCAGGGGCACGGCGGTCCAGGGTCCGGTCTCGTCCATGCGGCGATAGAAACCGGGCACTTCGAGCGGCAGGTGGCTCGTCTCGTAGGCCTGCCGGGTGATCGCTTCGCCCTCGGCCCAGCATTCGGCCTCGAAGTCCGCGCGGGTGGTGGGCGGCGCGAAGCCGTTCGCTTCGAGATGCAGGCCGACGAGGGCGACGCGGGGGGGGGGGGAGGAGGCGGCGGAAGTCATGCGCACGTCACCGGTAGCTTGCGACGAAGGGCGTGGTCGCGCCCGTGGCTTCGTCGTAGCGGCGGCGAAGCGGCGCGAGCGAGGCGAGGTCGGCGCCGTAGACGTGGATGCTGACGGAGTCGCCGTCGAACACGTTGCGGACCTCGTGGATGTCGCCGAGGGTGGGGGACACGGCCGTGGTTTCGCCGGGCCTCAGCACGCATTCGGATTGCAGCACGAGCGGCTGGCCCGCGACGGCGTCGCGGTAGACCCGCGTCGATTCCGCGCCGCGCAGCTGGCCGATCAGGCCCCAGGTCTTGTGGTCGTGCGGACTCGACCAGCCGCCCGGTCCCCACGAGACGCACAGCACGGTGAAGCCCTTGCGCGTGTCGCGATGCAAAAGGTACTGGGTGAACTTTTCCGGCTCGGCCTCGAGGTACTTCGCGGGAAGCCATGCGTCCTCCGCGACGAGCTGCGCGAGGCGCTGCTGCCCTTGCGCGAGCAGTCGGGGCTCGTCGTCGCCCGCTTCGTCGAGCAGCGCCTCCATGTCGCGCAGGAAGGAGTCGAAGGTGGGATTGCCGCTCAGCATCGGTGAAGCTCCAGAGTTCAGCGCAGGCGTTGCGGCGAGATGGCCGCAGGGTCCAGCCCTTGCGCGAGGATGTGTTCGGGGGTGGCAAGGTGCAGCAACTGCGCCGCGGCGAGTTCCGACACCGCAGCGGCGGACTGGATGCCGTAGCCGCCTTGCCCGGCGAGCCAGAAGAAACCCTCGGCCGCGCCGTCCCAGCCGACGACGAGGTCACCGTCGGGTACGAACGAGCGCAGGCCCGCCCAGGTACTCGCCGGACGGCGGATGCGCAGCGAGGTGGTCTCTTCGATGCGATGGATGCCGAGCGCGACGTCGAATTCCTCGGCCACCACGTCGTGCGGATGCACGGGGTCGGCGTTGGCCGGCGAGCCGAGCAGTCGGCCCGCGTCAGGCTTGAAGTAGAAGCTTTCGTCGACGCTGCACACCGTGGGCCAGGCGTGGATGTCCATGCCCTCGGGCGCGTCGAAGGTGAAGGCGGTGCGGCGGCGCGGCTCCAGGCCGACGGGCCGCACGCCGCAAGTCGCGGCGACCGTGTCGGCCCATGCGCCCGCGGCGTTCACGACATGGCGGGCGCGCAGTTCGCGGCCGTCGCCCAGCGTCAGTCGCCACTGGCCGTCTTCGCGACGCGCGGCCACGAGGTCCGCGTTCGTGACCAGGCTCACGCCGCGTGCGCGGACGCCGCGCAGGAAGCCCTGATGCAGCGCATTCACGTCGATGTCCTGCGCATCGTCCTCGAGAATCGCGCCGTGCAGCAGCTCGCCGCGCAGCACGGGAACCATCGCAAGCGCCTCCGCCGGCTCGACGAGGCGCACGTTGCCCGCGTTGCCGGCCAGTTCCGTGTACATGTCCTTCAGAAGTTGCTCCTGGCCGTGCGACGCGATGTACAGCGCGCCGCGCGGCGCCAGCAGCGGCTCGCCCGTGAAGCCGGCCGGCGGCGACTCGTAGAACGCGCGGCTGGCGCGCGTGAGCGCACGGATCGCGGCGGTGCCGTAGCTCTCCATGAACATCGCGGCGGAGCGGCCGGTCGAGTGGTAGCCCGGCTGCGATTCGCGTTCGAGCAGGACCACCTTCGCGTCGGACGCGGCGAGCCGCCACGCCACGGAGGCGCCCGCGATGCCGGCGCCGACGACGGCGAAGTCGTGAAGGGTGTCGAAAGTGTCTTCGTTCATGAGATTCAGCGTACCAGCGCGAGCGAGAACGCCGGCACGTAAGTCACGAGCATCAGCACCCCGAGCATCAGCAGCACCTGCGGCCAGATCGCGCGGCTGATGTCCCAGAGGCTCAGCCTGGCGATGGCCATGCCGATGAAGAGGCAGTAGCCGATGGGCGGCGCGGCCATGCCGATCGCGACGTTCGTGACGATGATGGCGCCGAAGTGGGTGGGGTCGACCCCGAGCTGCCGCGCGATGGCGATCAGCACCGGACCGAGGATCACCATGATCGCGACTTCGTCCATCACCGCGGCGAGCAGGAAGAAGGCGACGTTCAGGAGCAGCAGCACCATCCACTTCGATTCCACCGCGCCGAGCAGGCCGGCGGCGAGCTTCTGCGCAAGCTGTTCCTGCGCCACGACCACGCCGAAGCCGTTGGAGACGATCACCACGGCCATGACGATCGCGGTGATCTTCATCGCATCGATCGCGAGGCCCGGCAGTGCGCGCAGCGTGAGCTTGCGCTCGATCGCGAAGCCGACGAAGAGCGCGTAGACGCAGGCCACGGCGGACGCTTCGGTCGGCGTGAAGATGCCCGAATAGATGCCGCCGAGGATGATGACCGGCGCGAGCAGCGCCCAGATGCCGCCCCGCAGGGCCAGGCGGATCTCCGGCCAGGTCGCGCGCGGCAGGCGCTCGACGTTCGTGTCGCGCCGGGCGCGCCAGAGCACGTAGGCCGCGATGCTGCCCGCCATCGCCAGCCCCGGAAGCACGCCGGAGAGGAACAGCTTCGCGATGGACTGTTCGGCGATGACGCCCCAGATGATGAAGGCGATGGAAGGCGGGATGAGCGGCGCGAGGACGCCGGCGCTCACGCAGAGCGAGGCCGCATACGCCTTCGAGTAGCCGCGCTCCACCATGGCGGGAACCATGATCGCGCCGATGGCGGCGGTCGTTGCCGGCGCCGAGCCGGAGATGGCGGAAAAAACGATGGCCGCGAGGATGACGACGAGACCGAGCCCGCCGGGCAGATGGCGCACGAACACGTCGGCCAGCGCGATCAACCGCTTCGACAGGCCGCCCGCCGACATCAGCTCGCCCGCGAGCATGAAGAAGGGAATGCCGAGCAGGCTGAACGACTGCGTGCCGGCCATCATCGTCTGCGGCAGCAGTTCCGGCGCGATGTTCGAGAAGGTCAGCACCGCGATGACCGCCGCGGCGATGGCGAAGGCGAATGGCACGCCGCACATCGCGAGCGCCGCGAAGCCGCCGGAGAGAATCCAGGCGTTCGCGGTCACTCGGCGTGCTCCCCGCGCGCCGGCGGGCCGCGCAGCGCGTTCTCCGCGGCGAAGAGGAACAGCATCGCGGCGGTCACCGGCAACGCGCCGTAGAGCAGCCACGAGGGGTACTTGACGGCTTGCGAGGTCGCGCCGCGCATTTCCATGAGATAGCTGGAGCCCGCCCAGAGCAGGTAGGCGGCGATGCCCGCGACGAGCAGCGCGATGGCGCGCTCGACCCATCGCGAGGCGCGCTCCGGCAGGGCCGTCAGCAGCAGGTCCACGCGCACGTGCAGATGCTCGCGGGTACACAGCGCGAGCATGAGCAGCACGATCCAGCCGAAGGCGAGCAGGGCGACTTCCTCCGTCCACGGCGGCGAGCGGTTGAACACGGCGCGCGTGACCACCTGCCAGACGATGGAGGCGACCATGATGCCCACGAGCGCCACGACGAGGGCGCGCGCGGCGCTCGCCAGCAGCGCGTTGCCCGCGGCGGCCGCGTGCAACAGGCGTTCGACCGGCCGCATGCGCATCGGAGGGGCCGCGAGTTCCATCGCGAATTACTTGGTCGCCGCGAGCGCCGCGTCCATGAGGTCCGCGCCGATGGAAGGGCGCAGCTTGTCGTAGAGCGGCTGCACCTTGCGGCGGAACGCCGTGCGGTCGCCGACCGCATTGACCTTCAGGCCCTTGCCCTTGAGGATCTCGAGCGCCTTGTCCTCGTTGGCCGCGTTCACCCGCCGCTGCTCCGCGACGGCGCTGGCCGCGGCCTTGCGCACCATGTCCTTCTGCGCGGCGCTCAGCTGGTCGAAGCGGCGCTTGCTCACGCCGAGCTCGGCGACGGAATAGGTGTGCCCGGTGAGCGACATGAACTTGACCGCCTCGTACAGCTTGAGCGCGTCGACAAGGACCGTGGGCAGGTCCATGCCGTCCACGGCGCCCTGCTGCAGCGCGGTCATCGTCTCGCCCCAGGCCATGGGAACCGGGCTCGCGTCGAGCGCCGAGTACATGTCCATGGCCACGCTGTTGTGGACGCGGTACTTCACGCCGACCACGTCCTGCGGCGTGCTCACCGGCTTCTTGTTGTTCAGCATGTGGCGATAGCCCGAGGCGAGGTAGCCGAGGACGACCACGCCCTTCGCTTCCATCTTCGCCGCGAGCTTGCGGCCGACGTCGCCGTCGAGCACCTTGAATACCTGCGCTTCCGTCGCATAGAGGAAGGGCAGGTCGTTGAGCTGGAATGCCGGCTCCACGGGCGACCAGGCGCCGTTCGTCACCACGGCCGCGTCGACCGTGCCGAGGCGCAGCCCTTCGATCAGCTGCTTTTCGTCGCCGATCTGCCGGTTGGGAAACAGCTGCACTTCCATCGTGCCCTTGCTCTCGTTCTCCAGCGCCTTCTTGAATGCGTGCGCGGCGATGGCATACGAATCCTGCGCCGAATCGGCCGTGGCCCACCCGAGCTTGAGGACCGTCTTGTTCTGCGCCGCGGCCGGGCCTGCCGCGACGAGGGAGAGGCCGAGCGCGCTGCACAGGGCCAGTTGGGCGATGAATCTCATGGGAAGCTCCTTGGGGCGGGTGGATGGGGCAGGCTGCCTCAGGTCGCGACGCCGTAGCGCCGCTCCAGATGGCGAACGGCGCGCGAGAGCGCGAAACAGCACACGAAGAACACGACGGCGACGACGCCGTAGAAGAAACCCAGTTGCCCCTCGCGCTGGCCGAGCCGCGCGGCCATGCCCACGAAGTCGGGCAGCGTGAGCACGTAGACGAGCGAGGTGTCCTGGAACAGCACCACGGTCTGCAGCAGCAGCACGGGCAGCATGCGCGGCAGCGCCTGCGGCAGGATCACGTGGCGATACACGTCGAACGGGGAAAGGCGCAGGGCGCGCGCGGCCTCCAGTTGTCCGCGCGGCACGCTCTGGATGCCCGCGCGCACGATCTCGCAGTAGTAGGCCGCCTCGAAGATCGCGAACGTGATAAAGGCGGAGTACACGGGGCCGATGGGTACGGGAAAGCGCGCGCCGGTCGCATGCTGCAGCACGAGCGGCATGAGGAAGAAGAACCAGAAGATGACCAGCAGCAGCGGCACGCAGCGGAAGAAGGTGACGTAGGCGAGGGCGAACGACGACAGCGCGCGGTTGGCGGACAGGCGCATCAGCGCGAGCGGGATGCCCAGGACGAGCCCCGCCAGCGCGGACGCGACCGTGAGCGTCAGCGAAAAGGCGAGCCCCTCCGCGAGCCGCGGCAGGTTGCGCACGAGCAGGTCGAAGGAGTCGGCGAAGGCGTCCATGTCAGGCGGCGGGCGGCTGCAAGGTGCCGGGCAGGCGCAGTGCGTGTTCCAGCGCCTGCAGCACGACCACGACGGTGAGAATGGTGACGAGGTACACCAGCGTGGCGATGAAGAAGATCTCGAAGGTGCGGAAGGTCTGTTCGGAGATTTCGCGCGCGCGCTGCGTGACCTCGATGTAGCCGATGGTCAGTCCGACCGACGTGCCCTTGATGCAATTGGTGAACTCGGTGGTGAAGGGCGGCAGCACGATGCGCAAGGCCTGCGGCAGCAGCACGAAACGGTATTCGTCGCGTGCATGCAGGCCGAGCGCGAAGCACGCCTCGCGCTGGCCGCGGCCGAGGCTGCCCACGCCCGCCCGCGTGAGTTCGATCACGCGCACCGACATGAAGACGCCCAGCCCCACCACGAGCGTCCAGTAGGGCGCATCGGGCAGGTCGCGCTTGAGCCAGTCGCCGGCGGCGCGCGGCAGGATTTCGGGCAGGACGAAGAACCACAGGAAGAGCTGCACCAGCAGCGGCACGTTGCGCACGACTTCCACGTAGGCCGCGATCGCGCGCTGCGCGATGCGGGCGCGTGGCAGCGTCCGCACCACGCCCAGCGGCAGGCCGACGACGAGCGCGAGCGTCATCGCGCCGGCGAACGCCGCGAGCGTGCGCCGCCAGCCGTCGAACACCAGCGCGAGGTTGCTCTCGCCCGTGCCGAGCGTCGCGGGCAGCGAGAGAAACGCGAAGTCGAGCATGGCGGCCGCGTGCCGGTGGAATCAGATGCCGGTGTCGTTGGGCTGGCGCATCTGCTGGCGCAGCGGCTCGGGCATCGGCAGCATGTAGGGCGCGGCCATGAAGAAGCGGTTGTAGTTCTTCTCGAATTCGCCCGTGCTCATCATCTTCCGGATGCCTTCGTTGGCGAGCGTGCGGAACCGGTCGTCGCCCTTGGCGATCATGATCGACACCACGTCCGGCGGCGACGACCAGTCGGGCAGGAACACGAAGTCCGCCGCTTCGCGCGACTTGTGGATCGAGCTCGCGAGCATGAGCGAATCGTTGATCGCCGCATCGGCGCGGCCGGTCTCGAGCAGCAGGAAGCCTTCGGCCGTGTCGCGCGCGAGCACGGGCTTCACGCCGAGACCGCGCGCGCGGTCGAGTTCGGCGAGCAGCTTCTGCTGCACCGTGCCCTGCATCACCGCGACGCTGCGCCCCTTCAGGTCGGCGGCGGAGCGCACCGGCCCGCTCTTGCGCACGGCGATGCGCGTTTCGATGTAGAGGATGTTGTAGGTGAAGCCCACGACCTTCTGCCGCTCGATCGTGTTGCTCGTACCGGCGCATTCCATGTCGATGGTGCCGTTCTGCACGAGCGGAATGCGGTTCGACGCATCGACGGGAACGAAAGCGACCTTGAGGTCGGGGCGCTTGAGCGCCGCCTTGATGTGCTCCGCCGCGTACTTGCACACCTCCACGGAATAGCCGGTCACCTGTCCGTTGTCCGCCACGTAGCCGAGCGGCGGCGAGGCGGTGCGATGGCCGATGACGATCTGCCCGCGGGCCAGGATCTTGTCGAGCGTCGGGTTCGCCTGCGCGGCCGCGAGCACGGGAAGAAGGAGCGTTGCGGCTGTTGCGATCGTCCGCAGCGTCGAAAAGACCATGGCTTGTCTCCGAATGGGTAGTTGGTCGTCGAATCCTAGCGTCGGAAACGAAGTTGTCAAGATACTGTAGCTTGTATCTTTTATTCTTTTCCTCTGCTATGATCCGGGCTACACTGCGACTCGACTGATGCCCACCACTGCCGCCGACCCCAAGCCCGCGCCGAAAATCGCGCGCCTCCAACGCCAGACGATGTCCGGCCAGGTCGCGGACGACTTGCGCCGGCGCATTCTTTCGGGCGAGTTTCCGGAGGGCACGCAGCTGTTGCAGGAGCAGCTGGCCGCCGAGTTCGGCATCAGCAAGGTGCCGGTTCGCGAGGCGCTGCATCAGCTCGAGGCCGAGGGTTTCGTCATTCAGCAGTTCCATCGCGGCGCGACGGTCGCGGGCCTGTCGCCCGACGAGATCATGGAAGTCTTCGAGCTGCGCACGCAGATCGAGGTGTGGCTGATGGAGCTCGGCATGGCGGCGGCCACGCTCGACGACGTCATCGCCGCGCGTCGCTACGCGGACCGGATCGCCGTGTCGACGGACCCCGCCGAATTTCCGGAACTCAACTGGCAGTTCCACGAGGCGCTGTACCGCCCGGCGAAGAAGCCCTTCGTGATCGACCATCTGCGAAAGCTCCATTCGCAGGCGGAGCGCTACGTTCGCATGCAGCTGAGCCCCGACCTCAACAAGGAAGAGGTCATCCAGGGGCACGAGGAACTGCTGGAGCTGTACGCCCGCAAGGATGCGCGCGTGCTCGATCGCCTGCGGCGCCACATCCTCGGTTTCGCGGAGCAACTTACCGCGTACCTCACCCGCGTGCAGCAGGAGCGCGCGGCTAAAACCACGGCCTGAGGAGGTCCCATGGACATGGTCACGTCGTCCACGAGCGCCTCTGGTGGAAGTATCTTTTCAACTTCCGACATTAGCCGAGACCAGATTTCCACCAGCGACCGGGCGTATGGCGTTGCCGTCGCATTCGATCGCGTCACCAAGCACTTCGGCAGCTTTCGCGCGCTCGACGACGTGAGCCTCACGATTGCGAGAGGGCAATGCGTGGTGATCTGCGGACCCTCGGGTTCGGGCAAGTCCACGCTGATACGCTGCGTGAACGGCCTGGAGACGCCGGACGCGGGACGCATCGTGGTCGAAGGCGTCGGGGTCGACGCGAAGGGACTCGACGAAGTGCGCCGCCAGGTCGGGATGGTGTTCCAGCAGTTCAACCTGTTCCCCCATCTCACGGCCCTGCAGAACTGCACGCTCGCGCCGATGCGCACGCAAGGCCTCTCGCAGCGCGAGGCCGAGGCGCGCGCGATGGCCCTGCTCGAGCGCGTGCGCATTCCCGAGCAGGCGCACAAATATCCGGCGCAACTCTCGGGCGGCCAGCAGCAGCGCGTGGCGATCGCGCGCGCGCTGTGCCTGCAGCCGCGCGTGATGCTGTTCGACGAGCCGACCTCCGCACTCGATCCCGAGATGGTGGGCGAAGTGCTGGACACGCTGCGCGCCCTGGCGCGCGATGGCATGACCATGCTGTGCGTGACGCACGAGATGGGCTTCGCGAAGCAGGTGGCCGACCGCATCCTCTTCATCGACCAGGGCGCGATCCGCGAGGATGCGTCGCCCGAGGAATTCTTCCGCGCGCCGCGGCACGAGCGCGCGCAGGCCTTCCTCTCGCGCGTGCTGCACCCCTGAGCGCCATGCAACGCTTCCCCCTCGATTTCTACAGCGACACGAAGACGCAGCCCACGCCGGCGATGCGGCGTGTCATGGCCGATGCGGAGGTCGGCGACGAGCAGCATCGCGAGGACCCCACGGTCGCGCGACTGCTCGAGCGCGTCGCCGACCTGCTGGGCGCGGAGTCCGCGATCTTCGTTCCCTCCGGCACGATGGCCAACGCCGTCGCGGTGCTGGTGCATTGCCGGCCGGGCGATGAAGTCATCGCGCACGAATCGGCGCATCTCTTCCACTACGAGGCGGGCGGCCTCGCCGCGCTCGCGGGCGCGATGCCGCGGCCGGTGGGCGGCGCGCGCGGGTTGTTCGATGTCGCGGCCGTGCGCGCGGCCATGCGGCATGCGGTGCGTCCCGACCTCCCGACCACGCGCCTCGTCGCGCTGGAACAGACCGCGAATCTCGGGGGCGGCGCGGTGTGGCCGCTTGCGCAACTCGCGGCCGTGACTCACTTCGCGCGCGAAGCGGGATTCGCAACCCATCTCGACGGCGCGCGGCTTTTCAACGCCAGCACGGCGAGCGGCGTGGCCCCGCGCGAATACGCACGCTGCTTCGACACCGTCTACGTCGACTTCACCAAGGGCCTCGGTGCGCCGTTCGGCGCCGTGCTCGCCGGCACCCGGCCGCTGATCGAGGCCGCGTGGCGCTGGAAGCAGCGCCTGGGCGGCTCGATGCGGCAGGCGGGCGTGCTCGCCGCGGCCTGCCTGCATGCGCTCGACCATCATGTCGAACGCCTTGCCGAGGATCACGCCAACGCGCGCGAACTCGCGCGCCTGCTCGCCGACGTCGAAGGCATCGCGGTCGAGCCCGTGGAGACCAATATGGTGTTCATCGACGTCGCGGCCACGGGCCTTTCCGCGCAGGCGTTCAACGACGCGCTGGCGCCGGACGGCATTCGCATGAGCCCGCAGGGCGCAACCCGACTGCGGGCAGTGACGCACCTGGATATCCGCGTGGACGACGTGATCGCGTGCGCGCGCGCCGTGCGCCGCATCGCCGCGGACCGCCGCGGCACACCGCCAGCAGGAGACTCGCGCCCATGAATCCCTCGCCCACGCCGCATCCGTATTACGCGCAGCGCCGCGACGCGCTCGTGGCCGATTTCGAGGAATGCCTCGCCCGCGCCGCGCCGAAGTTCGCCCAGCTGCTGCCGCAGCATCCGCTGGCGAGCCTGAAGCCCGAACTCATCGCCGAGTTCGACCGCGTGCTCGCGACGCTGCCGTATGCGGGCGGCGCGCAGGGCCGCATGACGCCGTTCTTCGAGCAGGCCACGGGCTTCTTCGCGGTGGGCCGCGTGCTGCGCTCGCACGGCGTGCCCATCGAGGTCAATGGTCCGCTCATGCGCGAGACCTTCATGGCGCGGCTCGTGAACCTGCCCGAGTCCGAGCGGCACGCGCTCGGCCACCGCTGGCTCACGCCGGAGAACCAGGCCGCGCTGCGCGAACTCGCCGCGGCCAGCCAGACTCGCGAGAACCCTGGCGATTTCGTCTACCGCTTCGTCGAGGCCGGCAAGACGGAGTCGGGCGCGGCGTTCGACTTCGGCATCGACTACAGCGAGTGCGGCTTCTGTAAGCTGAGCAAGGCGAACGGCGACGAAGACCTGCTGCCCGTGATGTGCGCGATGGACAACGAGTCCTACGGCCTGCGCGGCATCAAGCTCTACCGCACCCGCACGTTGGCGGGCGGCGACACGCACTGCAACTTCCGCTTCAGCGCGAAGGCCGAAGCGAAGTCCTGAGCGGCGTCAGTCGGCGCCGTACCAGCGGCCGTCGCCCAGCATGACTTCGTGGTGGCCGCGCCCGGCCGGGATCATCGGATAGCAGTTCTCCTGCGCCGCCACCTGCACGTCGAGGAAGAACGGGCCGTCGTGGGCCAGGCACTCCGCGAGCGCCGCGTCCAGCTCCTGGGGATCGGAAACGCGGCGCGCGCCCCAGCCGAATGCGCGAGCGAGCGCGACGAAGTCCGGCAGCGCGGCGTTCCAGCTGTGGCTCAGCCGGTTGCCGTGGATCAGCTCCTGCCACTGCCGCACCATGCCCATGTAGCCGTTGTTCGACAGCACGAGCTTGACCGGCGTGCTGTGCTGCATCGCCGTCGACAGCTCCTGGATGTTCATCAGCACCGACGCGTCGCCGCTCACGCACACGACGGTCTTGTCCGGGTGCGCGACCTGCGCGCCGATGGCCGCGGGCAGGCCGTAGCCCATCGTGCCCGCGCCGCCGGAGGTGAGCCAGCGTCGCGGCTGCTCGAAGCGCAGGTACTGCGCGGCCCACATCTGGTGCTGCCCGACGTCGGTGGAGACGATCGCATCGCGGCCCTGCAGTTGCGACTGCACGGCGGCCATGAGCTGCTGCGGCAGGATCTCGCCTTCGCGCGGCGAGAAGGCGAGGCAGTCCGCGCCTTGCCACGTCGCGATGCGGGACCACCAGGCATCCAGCCGCTGCGGCTCGCACGCAGGCAGCTTGCGCAGCAGCGCCGACAGCACGTCGTGGCAATCGCCCGCAAGGCCGACGTCGACCTTCACCACCTTGCCGATCTGCGCGGCATGGATGTCGATGTGGATCTTGCGCGCATGCGGGCAGAAGTCCGCGAGGCGGCCCGTGATGCGATCGTCGAAGCGCGCGCCGACGCAGATCACGAGGTCGGCTTCATGCATCGCAAGGTTCGCTTCCAGCGTGCCGTGCATGCCGAGCATGCCCAGGAAGCGCTCGTCGGACGCGGGCAGCGCGCCCAGGCCCATGAGCGTGAGCGTGGTCGGCAGGTTCCAGCCCCGCGCGAGTTCGGTGAAGGCTGCGCATGCGGCCGGACCGGAGTTGATGAGCCCGCCGCCGCCATAGAGCACGGGCCGGCGGCTGGCCGTGATGAGTTCGCAGGCCTTGTCCAGGTCCGCGGGCGCGAATGCCGAGGGCGCCCGGGCAACGGCGGCCGATTCGACCGGGCGTTCTTCGGGCACCGCGACGCGCTGCAGCTGCACGTCCTTCGGGATGTCGAGCAGGACCGGCCCGGGCCGGCCCGAGAGCGCGATGCGCACGGCTTCGTGGACGGCCTCGGCCATCTGCGCGGCGTCGCGCGGCTGGTGGTTCCACTTCGTCACGGGCCGCGACAGGCCCAGCGCATCGCATTCCTGGAACGCCTGCGTGCCGATCACGGACGTCGAGACCTGGCCGCTGATGCACAGCACGGGAACCGAATCGCTGATCGCATCGAGCAGGCCGGTGATCGTGTTGCCGACGCCGGGGCCCGAGGTGACCAGCACCACGCCCAGCTTGCCGGTGCTGCGTGCGTAGCCTTCGGCCGCGTGCATGGCGGCCTGCTCGTGGCGCACGAGAACGTGGCGAAGCGCCGGCTGCGAATACAAGGCGTCGTACAGCGGAAGCGCCGCGCCGCCGGGGTAGCCGAAAATCGTGTCGATGCCGCAGGCGACCAGCGCATCGAGCAGGATTTCCGCGCCGTTGCGGGTGCGGACGTCGGCGGGAACGTCGGCGGACGTTTCGGGGGGGAGGGGATACAGCGCTTCCATGTCCTTGATTTTTCCGTGAATCTGACAAAATGTCCTTCGAATTTGCGGGATGCGGGACAGAGAATGGCAAAAATCGTTCGAAAGAAGGCGCCGATCGCCGAAGAATTGCCGGATGGGCTCGATAAGGTCGATCTCGCCATCGTCCGGGAACTGCTGGCCGACTCGCGCCGCACGCTGCAGCAGATCGGGGAGGCGGTGAAGCTGTCGCCCACGACGTGCTGGAGCCGCATCAAGCGACTCGAGGCCGAGGGCGTGATCACGAAGTACACCGTGGAACTCGATCGCGCGCGCATCGGCTACCACGACACGGTCATCGTGCAGCTCACCCTCGACAGCCACACCGACCAGGCGCTCTACCAGTTCGGCCGCGCGCTCGCCGAGATTCCCGAGGTGCTCGATGCCTATCTGGTGTCGGGGGAGTACGACTACTTCATCCGCATCGCGGTGAAGGACACGCGCGACTACGAGCGCCTGTTGCGCGAGAAGCTCTACAAGATTCCCGGCATTCGGCACAGCAAGTCGAACTTCGTGCTGCGCGTGCTGAAGGACGCCCGCGTGCCCTTGGCCTGAAGCACGGTCGAGCGCGCGATCGAAGCGCGTTGGCTCCTGCTTCCCCGCGCGCTGATGCTGGCGCTCGGGGATGAACACCGAATTCAACCGATCGAAGCTTCACAGCTAGCGGTCCTGCGCGAGCAGTTGGGCACGGCGCTGCGCGAACCATTCGAGCAGGCATTCTCGGTCGCGGCACTCCGCTTCGCGTCGCCGCCATTCCCGGTCGCTCACGCGCTGGAAGGCGGCGGGATCATCGGCGGACGCTTTCGCGCGGGCGTAGATCCGGCCGAGGTCGCGGTCGAGGCGAGCGAGCTCGGGGTCGGCGCAGATCAGGCGCTCCGGCGTCGAGCGCGCCTTGTCGCAGTCGAAGCTGGGATTCGGGCGGGTCCGGGGCGCGCGGTCCGCGTCCGGTGGGCCGCTTTCGACTTCACGGTCACGGTCGCGGTCGCGGTCGCGGTCGCGGTCGCGGTCGCGGTCCGCGTCGCGCTCGCGCCCGAGTCCACGTTCATCGCTGCGCGGGATCACGCGCGGGTTGCCCTGTGCAGGCGTAGGCTTCGCCTCCACGGGCGCGACGCTCTCGGGGGCCTTGGCCGTCCCTGGACCCGGACCGCGCTCCTTCGCGGTCGCCGGAGGCCGGGACACCGCGACGGTGTCCCCGCGTCCCTTGGCCGGCTGCGCGCCGATCGCACTCATCGCCTGCGTAGCGAAGCGGACCTTCTCGTGCGAGGGTCCGAGCTGCGCCTGGTAAACCGTCAGGCTTTCGCGGAACAGGCGCGATGCCCGCGCAAGCAGCTCGGCCCGGTTCGCCGCGCCTTCCTCGGCCAGGCTCGCATAGTGCCGCGCGAGGTTGTACTTCGCATCGGCCCGCAGCACGCCGGCGTTCGCGGCGCCGTCCTTCACCGGAAGATTGCAGGCCGCGAGGTAGGCGACCTCGGCATCGCGATCCAGCCCCGCGGCGGCGGACTCCTTGCCCTTGACGACGAGCGCGGCGCTGCTTTCGGTGCCGCCGGGGCTTGCGCTGCCGTCGCCCTTGCCCGCCACTGCCACGACGGGCTTGTCGTTGCACGGTGCCTGCGCGTCGGCGGCGTTCGCGGTGGCCATTGGGGCCGATGCCGATGCACGGGCAGGCGTGCCCGCCGACGCCCCCGCGGTCCGTGCGGGCGGGTCATCCGCCGAACGCAGCGCGTACACACCACCCACCGCCAGGGCGGCGCCCGCGAGGGCGCCGGCCACGAAAAGGGGAATGCCCGACCTTGCGCGTTCTGCCATGCGCCACGATAGCGCCGCGCGGACGCCGCGCGGGCTCGTTGTCACCGAATGTGCGCGAGGCTTCAGCCGGGAATGTCGGGCTCCACGAGCTGCGCCAGCGCGACCAGCGACTCCTGCCAGCCGAGGTAGCACATCTCGGCCGGAATGATGTCGGGCACGCCTTCCTGCACGAAGCTGACGTCGACGCCGCACGACACCGGCCTGATCGTCACGCTCGTCTTCATCGTGCCCGGCAGGTTGGGATCGTCGAAGGCCGCGTCGTACACGATTCGCTCGCCCGGCACGAGCTCGTGATAGCGGCCGCCGAACGAATGCGATTGACCTGTGCCGAAGTTCGTGAACGACATGCGCCACTGGCCGCCCACCACGGGCTCCATCGCATGCACCTTGCCCACGAAGCCGAAGGGCGGCAGCCAGCGTGCGAAGGCATCCGGTTCGGTGAACGCACGGTAGAGCTTGTCGGGCGTGGTGCGCAGCACGCGATGCAGGCGGATGGTCTGGGTTCCCATGGCGAAGTGCTCCCTGATGGTCGAGGATGACCCTCTGTGTACACGACGAAGACGCGATGCACAAATCGACATTCGCTCACATTTGATCCGAATCCGGAGGGCGCGGCGGCTGCGTATCCATCCCGAGGCCCGGCCATCCCGCCAGGCCCGCCAGCTCAGGAGAGAGATCCATGAAACACACATTCGTCGCCCTTTGCGCCGCTTCGTTCGTCGCCGCCATCGGCAGCTCCGCGTTCGCGGAAGGCTATGGAAACGGGGTGCTCGTCGACCGGAACGCGTCGGTGCAGGGCTCCACCTATCCCGCGACCGCAACGGCAACCGCGATGGGCGCGAACGCCGCGCCCAAGACGGTCGGCGGCGCGCCGATGTACCCGGCCAAGGACATCATCGACAACGCCGTGAACTCGCGCGACCACACGACGCTCGTCGCGGCCGTGAAGGCGGCCGGCCTGGTCGACACGCTCAAGGGCAACGGGCCGTTCACGGTCTTCGCGCCGACCAACACGGCGTTCTCCGCGCTGCCGGCCGGCACGGTCGACACGCTGCTGAAGCCCGAGAACAAGTCGACGCTGACCCAGGTGCTGACCTACCACGTCGTCCCCGGCAAGGTCGACGCGGCCTCGCTCTCGCAGCAGATCCGCGCCGGCGGCGGCAAGGCGATGCTGAAAACCGCGAGCGGCGGCACGCTGACCGCCAGCATGCGCGGCAAGGATGTGCTGATCACCGACAGCAAGGGCAATGCGGCCGTGGTCACCACCGCCGACGTGTACCAGTCGAACGGCGTGATCCACGTCGTCGACAAGGTGCTCATGCCCTCGTGATGCGGCACGCCCCCAGGCGCGGGGCGGAAGGCGGCCTCAGCCCGGGTGTGCCGCCAGCGCCGCCAGCGCCTGCCCGCCGCCGAAACTCAGTTGCTTCGGCGGCTCGCCGCCCAGCGTGAGCCGCACCGCGCAGTACTTCAGCTCGGGGATCTTCGCCACGGGGTCGAGCGCGTCGTTGGTCACGCGATTGACCGCCGCTTCGTAGTAGCAGAAGGGCACGAAGACCGCGCCGCGCGGCGAGCTGTCGTCGGCGCGGCCATAGAGCGTCACCTTGCCGCGGCGCGACTCGATGGTGACCAGGTCACCGGGCTGCGCGCCCAGCGCGGCGAGGTCGAGCGGATGGATCAGCGCGACCGGATCGGGCTCGATCGCATCGAGCACGCCCGCGCGGCGCGTCATGCTGCCGGTGTGCCAGTGTTCGAGCTGGCGGCCGGTGATGAGCACGACGGGGTAGGCCGCATCGGGCCGCTCGGCCGCGGGAATGATGTCGGCCGGAACGAAGCGCGCCTTGCCCTCCGCGCGCGGGAAGTCCGTCGTGAACACCACCGACTGCCCAGGATCGCCTTCCTTCGTGCAGGGATACGTGACCGCATGGTCGCGCTCCAGGCGGTCCCACGTGATGCCGCCGATGCTGGGCATGGTGTGGCGCATCTCGTCGAACACTTCTCTCACGTGCGTGTAGTTCCAGGGCAGGCCGATGCGCTGCGCGAGCTCCTGGATGATCCAGAGGTCCTGCCGCGCCTCGCCGGGCATGTCGAGCGCCTTGCGCGCCATCTGCACGAGACGATCGGTGTTGGTGAAGGTGCCGTCCTTTTCGGGGAAGGCGCTGGCGGGCAGCACGACGTCCGCGAGCGCGGCGGTCTCGGTGAGGAAGATGTCCTGCACCACGAGATGATCGAGCTTCGCCAGCGCCTCGCGCGCATGGTTCGCGTCGGGGTCGGACATCGCGGGGTTCTCGCCCATGATGTACATGCCGCGCACCTTGCCGTCGTGGACCGCGTGCATCACTTCGACGACCGTGAGTCCGGGTTGCGCGTCGAGCGTGCCGGGCTGCAGCTTCCACGCCTTCTCGAAACGCGCGCGCACGTCGGGCTCGATCACCTTCTGGTAATCGGGGAACATCATCGGGATCAGGCCCGCGTCGGACGCGCCCTGCACGTTGTTCTGGCCGCGCAGCGGATGCAGGCCGGTGCCGGGCCGGCCGATCTGGCCGGTCATGAGCGCCAGCGCGATCAGGCAGCGGGCGTTGTCGGTGCCGTGGACGTGTTGCGACACGCCCATGCCCCACAGGATCATCGAGCCCTTCGACGTGGCGTAGAGGCGCGCCACCTCGCGCAGCGTCTCGGCGGGAATGCCGCAGATCGGCGCCATCGCCTCGGGGCTGTAGCCCTCGACGTTGCGGCGGAGTTCCTCGTAGCCGATGGTGCGCGACTCGATGAAGCTCCTGTCGACGAGGCCCTCATGGACGATGACGTGCATCATCGCGTTGAGCATCGCGACGTCGGTGTCGGGCTTGAACTGCAGGTAGCGGTGCGCGAGCCGCGAGAGGTCGGAGCGGCGCGGGTCCATCACGACCAGCTTCTTGCCGTTCTTCACCGCATTCTTCATCCACGTCGCGGCGACCGGATGGTTGACCGTCGGGTTGGCGCCGATGACCACGATGACCTCGGCCTGCGTGACGTCCATGACCGGATTCGACACTGCGCCGGAGCCGATGCCTTCGAGCAGGGCGGCGACCGACGAGGCATGGCACAGCCGCGTGCAATGGTCGACGTTGTTGCTGCCGAAGCCGGTGCGCACGAGCTTCTGGAAGAGGTAGGCCTCTTCGTTGCTGCCCTTGGCGGAGCCGAATCCCGCGAGGGACTTCGGGCCGTGGGTATCGCGGATCGACTTCAGCTTGCCGGCCGCGAGGTTCAATGCTTCTTCCCACGTCGCTTCGCGAAAGACTTCGAGGACGTTGTGCGGCTCGAGCGCGGCGTGCGGGAGTTTCGGTGCGCCTTCCCGGCGGATCAGCGGCTTCGTGAGTCGCTGCGGATGGCTCGCGTAGTCGAAGCCGTAGCGACCCTTGACGCACAGGCGTCCGTGGTTCGCGGGGCCGTCGCGACCTTCGACGTAGAGGATGCGGTTGTCCTTCACGTTGTAGGTGAGCTGGCAGCCGACGCCGCAGTAGGGGCAGACGGAGGCGATTTTCTTGTCGGGGACCTGCAGGCCGACCTCGCGCGCGGGCATGAGCGCGCCGGTGGGGCAGGCCTGCACGCATTCGCCGCAGGCCACGCAGGTGGAGACGCCCATCGGGTCGTCCATGTCGAAGACGATCTTGGCGTGCTCGCCGCGGAAGGCGAGGCCGATGACGTCGTTGACCTGTTCGTCGCGGCAGGCGCGCAGGCAGCGCGTGCACTGGATGCAGGCGTCGAGGTTGACGGCGATGGCGGGGTGGGAGAGGTCGGCCTGGACTTGTTGCCTTGCAGGGAAACGGGGCTTGCCGACGTTCAGTTTTTCGGACCAGAGATCGACTTCGTTCCTGCGCGTGTAGTCGGCCTCGGGCATGTCGGCCTGCAGCAGTTCGAGCACCAGCTTCTGCGACTTGACCGCGCGGTCGCTGTCGGTGGTGACCTCCATGCCGTTCGCGGGGTTGCGGCAGCAGCTCGGCGCCAGGACGCGCTCGCCCTTGATCTCGACCATGCAGGCGCGGCAGTTGCCGTCCGCATCGAGACCCGGCTTGTAGCAGAGTCGGGGAATGTCGATGCCTTCGCGGTCGGCGACCTGGATGATCGTTTCGGTCGCTCTTGCCGTGACCTCCTGGCCATTGAGCTTGAAAGTGACGGTCGGCGCGTCGAGTTGCGCGAGTTCGGCTCGGGTGACGGCGTTCATATCGTTGTGGCTCCGGTCTGCGGCGCAAATGGGGTCAGAGCACGATTTCGAGAACCGTCGCGCTCTCCGGATAAACCTCGCGCGAAATCGTGATCCGACCCCATTTGCTTGTCGGCGTTCATCGTGTGGCTGGCTGAGAGCAATTGGGGTCGGATCAAAATTTCGCGTGAGGTCATGTCGAAGGTCGAGGTGTCCCCCGAAATTTTGCTCTGACCCCGATTGCGGTCGTGGCAATGGCCGAAGACGCACGACCCCATTTGCTTGTGCCGCTCCTGAACTGGTTCACCCCAGCTCGTGCGGGAAATACATGATCACGCAATCCACGGGATTCGGCGCCGCCTGTCCCAGCCCGCAGATCGAGGCGTCTCGCATCACCTGCGAAAGATCCGCGAGCAGGGGGACATCCCAGCGCGGCGACGCCATGATCGCCAGCGCCTTTGCGGTGCCCGCGCGGCAGGGCGTGCACTGGCCGCACGACTCCTCCGCAAAAAATCGCATCAGGTTCCTCGCCGCGCCGACCGCCGTGTCCTGGTCCGACAACACCACGATCGCCGCGGATCCGATGAAACAGCCATAGGGCTGCAAAGTATCGAAGTCAAGCGGAATGTCGTTCATCGAAGCCGGCAGGATGCCGCCCGAAGCGCCCCCTGGCAGGTAGCCGTAGAACCGGTGCCCCTCGGCCATCCCGCCGCAGAACTCGTCGATGAGTTCCTGGATCGTGATGCCGGCCGGCGCGAGCTTCACGCCCGGATGCTTCACGCGGCCCGACACGGAGAACGAACGCAGTCCCTTGCGTCCGTTGCGCCCCTGCGAACTGAAGGACTCCGGGCCTTTCTCGATGAGGTCGCGCACCCAGTACAAGGTCTCGAAGTTGTGTTCGAGGGTCGGCCGTCCGAACAGGCCCACCTGCGCGACGTACGGAGGACGCAAGCGCGGCATCCCGCGCTTGCCCTCGATCGATTCGATCATCGCGGACTCTTCGCCGCAGATGTACGCCCCGGCGCCGCGACGCAGTTCGATGCGCGGCATGCCCGCGGCGAAGGGCTCCGAGGCGAGCCGGGACAACTCGTGCTCCAGCACCGCACGGCACCCGTGATACTCGTCGCGCAGGTAGATGTAGATCGCATCGATGCCGACGGCCCACGACGCGACCAGCATGCCTTCGAGGAAGCGGTGCGGATCGCGTTCCAGGTACACGCGGTCCTTGAACGTCCCCGGCTCGCCTTCGTCGATGTTCACCGCCATCAGGCGGGGCGCGGGCTCGGCCCGCACGATCTTCCACTTGCGCCCGGCCGGGAAGCCCGCGCCGCCGAGGCCGCGCAGACCCGAAGACTCCAGCGCTGCGATGACCTCGTCCACCGACTTCGCGCCGCCCAGGCACTGTTCGAGCAAACGGTAACCCCCGTCGGCGCGGTACTGCGCGAGATCGACGTAGGGCTCCGGCTCATGCACCGACGCACCCGCGCGCGCGACTTCGACCACGCGCTCCACGGTCGCGTTCGGCACCGGGTTCTGACCGACCACCGCGGCGGGCGCCTGTTCGCAGCGTCCGATGCAGGGCGCGGGAATCACGCGGACACCGGGGCCGAGCAGGGCGGGCAAGCGCTCCAGCAAGGACGCAGCTCCTGCCATTTCACAGGACAGGCCGTCGCACACGCGCACCGTCAGGGCAGGGGGCGCGACGCCGCCTTCCTTCACGATGTCGAAGTGGTGATAGAACGAAGCGACCTCGAACACCTCGGCCTGCGGAATGCGCGTCTCTTCGCCGAGCGCGGCGAGATGCGCGGCCGACAGATGCCCGAAGCGGTCCTGCAGCCGGTGCAGGTATTCGATGAGCAGGTCGCGGCGCTTCGGCATGTCGCCGAGCAGCTCGCGAACCTCGGCGAGCGAAGCTGGGTCCGCGCGGCGGCCCTTCGGCCCCCGGCGCTTGCGCTCGCGCAGTTCTTCGCCGGTGGGGCCGGCGGCGGCAATGGGTATGACTCGGTTCAACACGCAGTTCAGCTTACATCATGCCGTGAGCAACCCGGCCGCGGCGCGAGCCGCCCATTCGCATGCGCAGCGCTTCAGAGCAGCCCCGCCGCACGCGCCCACTGGTACTTCGCGCCGAGGATCTCGACCGGAATTTCCGTCGAGTAGGCGTACGCGGGAATGCCGTTCTCGTACAGGTACTGCGCCGCCTCCTCCACCTCGACGTCGCCCGCGAGCGAGGCGACGACGGGCTTGATCTTGCCCTTCTCCTTCATCTCGTTGACCACCTGGACCATGTTCTTCGCGAACACCATGGGCGGCGTCACGATCGTGTGCCAGTAGCCGAGGATGAGCGCATGCACGCGGTCGTCTTCGAGCCCGAGGCGCACGGTGTTGATGTACGTGATGGGCGGCTCGCCGCCGGTGATGTCCACCGGGTTGCCGGCCGCGCCGAAGGGTGGAATGAACTTGCGGAACGCGGCGTCGAGGTCTTCGGGCATCGGCTTGAGCAGCTTCAGGCCGTTGTCCACGCACGCGTCTGACAGCAGCACGCCCGAGCCGCCCGCGCCGGTGATGATGACGACGTTCTCGCCCTTGGGCGTCGGCAGGATCGGCACGCCGCGCGCGAAGTCGAGCATCTGCCGCAGGCTCTTCGCGCGGATCACGCCGCTCTGGCGCAGCACGTCGTCGTAGATCTTGTCGGTGCCCGCGACAGCGCCGGTGTGCGACGCCGCAGCGGCCGCGCCCATCGCGGTGCGGCCGGCCTTGAGCATGATCACCGGCTTCTTCTTCGACACGCGCTTGGCCACTTCCGCGAACGCGCGGCCGTCCTTCAGGTCCTCGGCGTGCTGCGCGATCACCTTGGTGTTGTCGTCCTGCTCGAAGAAGAGCAGCAGGTCGTCCTCGTCGATGTCCGACTTGTTGCCCAGGCCGACGATGGCCGACACGCCCATCTTCGCGGAGCGCGAGTAGCCGATGATCGCCATGCCGATGCCGCCGGACTGCGACGACAACGCGGTGGAGCCCTTGTAGTCGTAGGCCGTGCAGAAGGTCGCGCACAGGTTCGACGGCGTGTAGTAGAAGCCGTAGATGTTCGGCCCCATCAGGCGGATGTTGTACTCGCGCCCGATCTTCTGCAGCTCTTCCTGGCCCTCGATGTTGCCGGTCTCGCCGAAGCCGGACGGGATGAGGATCGCGCCCGCGATCTTCTTCTCGCCGCACTCCTTCAGCGCGCCGGCCACGAGCTTCGCGGGAATCGCGAACACGGCGACGTCGATGTCCTCCGGCACGTCCTTGACGCTCTTGTACGCCTTGTAGCCGAGGATCTCCGCTTCCTTCGGGTGGATCGGGATGATCTTGCCCTGGTAGCCGCCGTTGATGAGGTTCTTCATCACGGAATTGCCGATCTTCCCGGCCTCGGACGAGGCGCCGACGACGGCCACGGCCTTCGGCTTCATGATGCGGTTCATCGACGCGACGACGTCCTTCTCGTCGGGGCGATGGCGCGCCGGCTTCGGCGTGAAGTTGACGATGATGCGCACGTCCGCCGCGATCGCGCCGGTCTTGCTCGCGAAGATCGGGTTCAAGTCGAGCTCGCTGATCTCGGGGAAGTCCGTGACGAGCTGGCTCACGCGAACGATGGTGTCGGCGAGCGCCTCGCGGCTCACGCCTTCGGCGCCTCGCACGCCCTTGAGGATCTCGGCGGCCTGGATGCCGTCGAGCATCGACAGCGCGTCCTGCGTCGTCGCCGGGGCGAGGCGGAACGTCACGTCCTTCAGCACTTCCACCAGCACGCCGCCCAGCCCGAAGGCCACGAGCTTGCCGAAGCTGTCGTCGCTGATCGCGCCGACGATCACTTCCTGCCCGCCCTTGATCATCTGCTGGACCTGCACGCCCAGGATGTTGGCGTCGGCCTTGTACTTCTTCGCGTTCGCGAGGATGGTGTCGTAGGCCGTCGCCGCTTCGTCGGCATTTTTCAGGCCCACCAGCACGCCGCCCGCTTCGGTCTTGTGCAGGATGTCGGGCGACACGATCTTCATCACGACCGGGAAGCCCATGGACGACGCGAGCTTCGACGCCTCCGCGGCGCTCCCCGCGACGCCTTCCTTCGGCACGGAGATGCCGTAGGCCTCGCAGACCTCGCGGCCTTCCGGCGCGGTGAGGGAGTCGCGCCCGGCGGCCTTCACCGCATCGAGCACCTTGCGCACTTTGGATTTGTCGTAGCTCATGTCTGCCTCCTGTTGCCGCGTGGGCTTAGATGACCTTGGCTTGCTTCAATTCGGCGATCTGTTCGGCCTTGTAGCCGAGCTGCGTCAGCACTTCGTCGGTGTGCTCGCCGAGCCCGGGCGAAGCCGTGACTTCGGTCGGGCTGTCCGACAGCTTGATCGGGTTGCCCACGGTGAGGTATTTGCCGCGCTTCGGATGGTCCACCTCGACCACGGTGCCGGTCGCGCGCAGCGACGGCTCCTCGGCGAGTTCCTTCATCGAAAGAATCGGGCCGCAGGGAATGTCGTACTGGTTGAGGATGTCCATCGCCTCGAACTTCGTCTTGGTCTTGGTCCATTCCTCGATGCGCGAGAAGATGGTCTTCAGGTGCGGCAGGCGCGCCTTGGGCGTCGCGTAGCTCGGGTCGGTGATCCACGACTCCTCGCCGATCACCTTGCAGATCTTTTCCCACACCGGCGCCTGCGTGATGAAGTAGATGTAGGCGTTGGGGTCGTGCTGCCAGCCCTTGCACTTGAGAATCCAGCCCGGCTGCCCGCCGCCCGAGGCGTTGCCCGCGCGCGGCACGGCCTCGCCGAATTCCTTGTCGGGGTACTGCGGATATTCCTCGAGCACGTGCTTCTCGTCCAGGCGCTGCTGGTCGCGCAGCTTCACGCGGCACAGGTTCAGCACGGCGTCCTGCATGGCGGCCAGCACGCGCTGGCCCTTGCCCGTGGTGTTGCGCTGGTACAGCGCGGTCACGATGCCGAGCGCGAGGTGCAGGCCCGTGCCGCTGTCGCCGATCTGCGCGCCCGTCACCGTGGGCGGGCCGTCGTCGAAGCCGGTGGTGGAGGCCGCGCCGCCCGCGCACTGCGCGACGTTCTCGTAGACCTTGCAGTCCTCGTACGGACCGGGGCCGAAGCCCTTGACCGAGGCGACGATCATGCGCGGATTGATCGCCTGGATCTTTTCCCACGAGAAGCCCATGCGATCGAGCGCGCCCGGCGCGAAGTTCTCCACGAGCACGTCGCAGTGCTTGATCAGCTCGATCAGCACTTCCTTGCCCTTGGGGTTCTTGGTGTCGAGCGTGATGGACCGCTTGTTGTGGTTCAGCATCGTGAAGTAGAGGCTGTCCACGCCCTCCTTGTCGCGCAGCTGCTGGCGCGTCACGTCGCCTTCACCGGCCTTCTCGACCTTGATCACGTCCGCGCCGAACCAGGCCAGCAGCTGCGTGCAGGTGGGGCCCGATTGCACATGCGTGAAATCGAGGATCTTGACGCCTTCGAGTGCTTTTCCCATTTGCTTCTCGCTTCTCTCAGAGTTTGAAAATCGTCACTTCTTTTTCGCCATGGCCGGATTCAGGCTGGTGATGCGCCCGCTCTCCGTGCCCGCGGTTTCGTCGATGATCGCGTTGATGAGCGTCGGCTTGCCGCTTGACACGGCTTCGTCCAGCGCCTTCTTCAGTTCCTCCGGCGTCGCCGCGCGCACGCCCGCGCCGCCGAAGGCCTGCATCAGCATCTCGTACTTCGCGTCCTTCACGAACACGGTCGGGGCGACGTCGCCGCCGCGCGGGTTCTGGTCGGTGCCCTTGTAGACGCCATTGTTGTTGAAGACGATCACGCACACCGGCAGGTCGTAGCGGCAGATGGTCTCGACCTCCATCCCCGAAAAGCCGAACGCGCTGTCGCCGCACACGGCGATGACCGGTTTTTTCGTCTCGACGGCGGCCGCGACCGCGAAGCCCATGCCGATGCCCATGATGCCCCAGGTGCCCACGTCGAGGCGCTTGCGCGGCTCGTACATGTCGACGATGCTGCGGGCGAAGTCGAGCGTGTTCGCGCCTTCGTTCACCAGGATCGCGTCGGGCCGCTCCTTGATCTTGTTGCGCACCACGTTCAGCGCGGAGTGGAAGTTCATCGGCGACGCATTCTTCGCGAGCGTCTCCGTCATCTTGGTCAGGTTCTTGTCCTTGCGCTCGGCGATGGCGCCGGTCCAGTCGGCCGGCGGCTTCTGCCAGTTGCCGCCCAGGCCCGCGTTCAGCGCGGCGATGCACGAGCCGATGTCGCCCACCAGCGGCGCGTCGATGGGGACGTTGCTGTCGGCTTCCGTCGGCGAGATGTCCACCTGGATGAATTTCTTGTTCGCCGTGTCCTTGGCCGACGACGCGCCCCAGGTCTTGCCCTTGCCGTGCGACAGCAGCCAGTTCAGGCGCGCACCGACGAGCATCACCACGTCGGCTTCGGCCAGCACGTAGGAGCGCGCGGCGGACGCGGACTGCGCATGGTTGTCCGGCAGCAGGCCCTTGGCCATCGACATCGGCAGGTAGGGAATGCCGGTCTTCTCGATGAACGACTTGATTTCCTCGTCGCAGCGCGCGTAGGCCGCGCCCTTGCCGAGGATCACGATGGGCTTCTTCGCGGACTTCAGCACGTCGAGCGCGCGCGCCACCGCATCCGGCGCCGGCAACTGCTTCGGCGCCGCATCGACCACCTTGATCAGCGAACGCTGGCCCGCGGCCTTGTCGATCGTCTGCGCGAAGAGTTTCGCCGGCAGGTCCAGGTACACGCCGCCGGGCCGCCCCGACACCGCCGCGCGGATCGCACGCGCGATGCCCACGCCGATGTCCTCGGCATGCAGCACGCGGAATGCCGCCTTGCACAGCGGCTTGGCGATGGCGAGCTGGTCCATCTCCTCGTAGTCGCCCTGCTGCAGGTCCACGATCTCGCGCTCGCTGGAACCGGACACGAGGATCATGGGGAAGCAGTTCGTCGTCGCGTTCGCGAGCGCCGTGAGGCCGTTGAGGAAGCCGGGCGCCGAGACCGTGAAGCACACGCCGGGCTTGCCCGTGAGGAAGCCCGCCGCCGCCGCCGCGTTGCCGGCGTGCTGTTCGTGGCGGAACGAGATGACGCGCAGGCCTTCGGCCTGCGACATGCGCAGGAAATCCGTGATGGGGATGCCCGGCAGGCAGTAGATCGTGTCGAGGCCGTTGAGTTTCAGCGCGTCGATGACGAGGTGAAAACCGTCGGTCTGCTCAGGGGTGGAGGTCTCTTGCGTCATGGCGTGGAGGCGTGGAAAGGGGGGTGTCTACCTGCGGGGTATCATAGAAATCGCCTTTGCCAATCGCTCTTGACCACGGTCAAGTTTCGGGAATACGTGAGCTCCATCGACAGCCATCCGGAAAAGAACGTCATCCGCGTCCAGCTCGCGCACAACGCCGTGCTCAAGGGCATGACGGCGTCGCAGATGGTGGAGCTGGAGCCGCATCTCGAGGTCATCGACTGCCCCAAGGGCGATGCCCTGCTCAGCCAGGGCGTCCACGAGATGGAGCAGTACTTCATCCTCGAGGGCATCCTCAAGCGCGTGGTCGCCAACACCGAGGGCAAGGAGATGATCCTGCGCTTCGCGGAGGAAGGCGAGATCGAGACGAGCTACGCCGCCTGGCGGCTCGGCACGCCCGCGCCGTACAGCGTCGTGAGCGTGACGAAGGCGCGCGTGGCGAAGATGCCGCTGCGCGACTGGGTCGCGTTCATCGAGCGGCACACGGGGCTGAAGCAGACCTTCGAGTATTCGGTGATGCAGCACATGAGCGAGATCATGGCGCACACGATCACGCTGCACCTGCTCGATGCGCCGGGACGCTTCCACCGCTTCATGCGCAAGCACCCGGAGCTGTTCGACCGGATCCCGAAGAAGGAACTGGCGTCGTACCTCAATCTGTCGGCGGAAACCTTGAGCCGCCTGAAGCAGCGCGGAAAGATCTAGGCCGCGGCCGGGCCGGACCACTGGCCGGTCAGCGACTCCGCGAGTTCCAGCACGTCCTCGGGCTCGAAGGGCTTGCGCAGCAGCGTGACGCCCGGCCCGCCTTCCAGCTGGTGGAGCACCTCGTCCCATGCCAGGTCCGAGTAGGCGGTGCAGATCGCGACCTGCACCCGGGGATCGGCTTCCCAGAGGTGGCGGATTGTCTCGACCCCGCCCCAGCCGGGCGGCATGCGCATGTCGACGATGGCGAGCGCGTAAGGCTCCTCGCGCTCGACCGAGCGCTCCACTTTCTGCAGAGCTTCGCGCCCGGTGTACGCGGAGTCGATCTCGAAGCGCGCAGGCGCCGACGCCTCCGCGCGGCCGAAGAGGATCGCCTCGTCGTCGTCGAGGTGGGTCGCCGCCGCGTGAGAAGGCGGCCGCGCGAGGATGCGCTTGAAATCGTCGTGGATCTCCGGCATGTCGTCCACGACAAGGATGCGTCTGTTCTTGGCGGTCATGGCGCTTCTTGTTCGTCCATCTTCACCGGCACCTCCAGGATGAACGTCGCACCCCGGCCCCGGCCCTCGCTCTCCGCCTCCAGTGTGCCACCCATTTCCAGCGCCGCCAATGCGCTGCCGTGCAGGCCGAAGCCGTGGCCGCTTTTCTTCGTCGTGAAGCCATGGCCGAAGATGCGCGAAAGGTTCCCAGCCTCTATGCCTTCGCCCGCGTCGCGCACCGTGATGCGCAGGCGATCGCCGGGGACGGCCACCCGTCGCACGCCGATGGTGAGACGGCGCGCGTCGGCGGGGGTTACATGCATGGCCTCGATGCCATTGCCGATCAGGTTGACCAGGATCTGCAGCAGCCGGGGCCGGTCGAGCGGCAGGCGCGGCAGGGCCTCGAACTCGCGCAGGATCGAGACGCCGTGGTCCGCCAGGGCGCTGGCGCACATGTGCAACGCTTCCTCCAGCAGCTCGTGGACGCTCTCGCTCGTGAGCACGCTCGACGAGCCGGCATGCGACTGCTGCGTGGCCACGATGTCGCGGATGTGGTGGATGCTGCGCGTCAGGCGGTCGATCTCCGACAGCACCTCGCTGCGCTCGCCCGCATGGACCTCCACCAGGTTGTTCAGGTAGCGCGGGAGCACGCGGCCGCGTCGGTCGTCGCGCAGGAAGGCGCCGAGGTCCGCCGCATGCTCGTTCACCAGCGCCACCGCCTGCGCGAGCCCCTGCATGCGGGTGAGCCGCACGCGCTCGCGGACGACCTGCGCGGAGACGACGACGCTCGTGAGCACGTTGCCCACGTTGTGCAGCACGTTGTTCGCGACCTCGGCCTTGCCTGCCCGGCGGGCGAAGGCGACCAGCTCGGCCTGGGTTTCCTCCAGCTGCCGGGTCCGCTCGCGGACGCGCTCCTCCAGGCGCTCGTAGAGCAGGGCGTTCGACAGCGACACGGCGAGCTGGCCCGCGATGAGCGTGACGGCGTCCAGCCGGTGGGCGCCGAAGGCCGCGCGGCCGGCGCGGTTCTCGAGGTAGAGGAAGGCGGCGATGCCGTGACTCTCGATGGGCACCACCAGCAGCGAGCAGTGCGCGACGCCTCGGAAATAGGGGTCGCGGGCGAAGCGGTCGTCCAGCAGGGCGTCGTCGATGCGAAGCGGCTCCCGGGTGCGCTCGGCGTACCGGAACACGGACAGGGGCAGCAGGCCGTCGGCCGCCGCGCGAGCGAGGGGGACGGACGCCTCTCCGGTGCCGGGGGGCAGGAGGTGCCATTCGTCCGACTCGCGGAACAGGACGCGCACGCAGCCGGCGCCCGTCATGGCCGCCAGCGTCTCGCCGACGCGCGCGGCCACCGCGTCGATGCGGGTCTGCGAGCTGAGGGCCTGCGAGGCGCGCAGCACGCCCAGCAGGTCCAGCGCCTCGGTCGAGATCGCCCCGCTCGGGTGCGCGGCGGGGGCATCGGCGGGCTCTGCGCCTTCCTCGGGTCCCCGGCGCTCGCCGGCGGCGCTCGCGGGCATCCAGGGGTGTCGGCGGTGCAGGTCGGCGACCTTGCCCGCCGCGCCCCAGGACCGGTACTCGTCCCGCGCGAGCAGCAGCAGGCGCCGGCCGGTGAAGGCCTGACCCGTGGCGTCGAGGAAGCTGCCCGCACGTTCCGCCACGAAGGCCCGGTGCCAGGGCCGCTGCCGGGCGAATGCCAGGGCCAGCGCGTCGTCGTACGCTCGCGTCGCCTGCGCCGTGTCGCCGATCGCCCATGCGCGCTCCGCGGTGAGGAGGCGGGAGAGGTGGGCGTAGTTGGCCGGTTGCAGGTCGGCGCGCTGTGCCATCCATGCCGAAGCGGCATCGACGATGGCGAGCTGGGCTTCGGCGTCTCCCGGGGACTCGCGCACCTTCCAGGCAGCGACCAGGGCGCGCAGCAAGGTGGCATGCACCGTGGAGTAGTAGGGCCGGATGTACTCGCGCAGCGGCTCCACGGCTTCGACGTGCGCCGCCGCGCGGGCATAGTCGCCGAAGAGGACGGCGGCCAGGCCCATGCGGACATGGCACATGGCCAGCGGCGTGCGGTAGGAGCCGAGTTCCGCCAGATGGGCCGCGGGGTCGAACTCCGCGTCCGCGAAGCTGCCGGGCGAGTCGGTCTCGCCCCGCATCGCCCGGACGAACTGTCGCAGGCCGAGCATCAGCATCGTCGACGTCCGGTTGCCGATGTTCACGCTCAGCGCGAAGCCGCCGGCGAACTCGGCGTCGCTCGCGCGAAGCGAGTCGGCGATGTCGATCATCGACTGCGAGGGGAAGGTGTAGCAGGCGTAGGCCAGGTCGCCTTCTTCCTGCAGAAGGCGCCGCGCTTCGAGCTGGTCTTCGACGTTCTCCTCCAGTGGCTGGCTCCAGTGCCCCAGGAAGGCCGAGTAGACGTGGAGCGCCTCGCCGGTCAGCGACGCCCAGCCGCGCCGGCGCGCGGCATCGAGCAGCTGCCGGCCGAGCCGCGCCGCGCCGGCGTAGTCCGCCCGGCGATAGATCAGGAGGATGCAGGCGCGCATGAGGCAGCTCACCAGCGTCGGGCTCGGCCCGACGGACAGCCAGCGCCGATGGCTCTCGTGCAGCAGCCACGCCGCGGTCTTCTCGTCGTTCGCGAAGAACGCGGACCGCAGGCTACGGTTCATCAGCAGCGCCACGCCGGGCGCCGACGCGGCGGCGGTGTCGGTCGCGTTCGACGTCGCCCGGCGCGCGTCGTCCGCGAATGTCGCGCAGATCGCGTCGAGCTGGCGGTCGGTCTCCGTCTCGGACCACGCCTGCGGCGCCGCGAGCCCGAGCTGGCCCAGCACCGAGACGCCCAGGGCCAGCCCGTCGCCGGCGCGGCCGCGCATCTCGAGGCTGCGCACCTGCAACGCGGTCGCCATGGCGAGGTCCGCGGCATCGACCTCGTCGACTGCCAGCTGCGCATACACCGCGTCGGCCTCGTCCAGCTGTCCGAGGCTGTAGAGCGCGCCATGGCGGGCCAGATCGATCGCCACGGCAAGCTCCGGCCCCGCGGGCGCGACCGGTTGCTGGACGATGGCATGCGCGGTCGCCAGGAATCGCTCAGCGAGCGCGTGCGTCGCGCGTTCTCCCACCCGGCCCGCCACCTTCAGCAAGTGCGAGGCGACTTCGTGCCGCTTTTCCGGGTCGTCCAGCAGATGCGCGCAGGACAGGTACTGCTGTGCCGCCTGCACTTCGAAGGCCGGCATGGCCGCCAGCCGCGATGCGATCGCGAGCTGGAGCCGGCCGCGCTGGTCGTCGGTCAAGGTGTCCAGCACCGCCTGCTGCACGCGGTCGTGCCGGAACCGGACGAAGTCACCCCTGGCCTCCGCCAGCAGGAGGCCGTCCTCGATGGGCGCCTGGAGGCTCTCCGCGAGCGTCTCCGCGCCGAGGCCCATCGCCGCGCCCAGGAGCGTTCGCTCGACCGCGCCGCCCAGCAGGCTCATGCACTCGAGCACTTCGCGCGACGCGGGCGGCAGGTTGCCCACGCGCGAGGCAAGCAGGTTCGCCACGCTGCCGGGACCCACGAACCGCGGCACGGCGAGGGCGTCCCAGCGCCAGCCGCTCTCGTCCAGCCACAGGGCGCCTTCGCCACGCAGGGCGTTGACCATCTCGACCGTGTCGAACGGGTTGCCGGCCGTGAGCTTCATCAGCGCCGCCGCCAGCGCGTCGGCCCGCGGCGCCGGCAGGCGCAGCATCCCCGCGAGGAGGTCGGCGGTGCCGGCTTGCGAGAGGTTCGCGAGCCGCAGTTCGAGCGGGGGCGCGGGGAGCCGGCGCCATTCGTCCAGCATCCGGGGCAGTTCGCCCGCGTCCTCGCGCTCGCCGCTGCGCCAGGCCCCGACGAGCAGGAGACCGTGCAGGTCACGGCGCTGCAACAGGTGCTCGAACACCCGCAGGCCGAGGACACTCGACCACTGGAGATCGTCGACGACCATCACGAGCGGCTCGCGCGGTGAAACCAGGGTGGCGATCAGCTCGCAGACCGAGACGACGAGCCGCAGTTCGTCCTGCGCCGGGTCGGAAGCGCGCAGCTTCGGTTGCTCGCCGAGCAGCAGGGCGAATTCGGGGAGCCACTCGCCGATGAGCGCCGCGTTGCGACCGAGCCGGGCGAGAATCCGCTCGCGGTGCGCGGCCACCGCGTCCGCGGGCTCCGCGAGCAGCAGGCGCCCGAGCGATCGCAGGGTCTGGGTGACGCCGCCCGAGGCACTGAGGTCCCGCTGGTACTGGTCGAACTTGCCGTAGGTGAATCGGCCGCCGGCTGCCGCGGCGAGCGGTTGCAGCCGGTGGATCAGCGCGCTCTTGCCCACACCGGCCGCACCCTCCATCAGCAAGGAGCGCGCCGCGCCGCGCTTCACCTCGCGGAAAGCGGCCTCGATCTGCCGGACCTCGGCATCCCGCCCCACCAGCGATTCAGGGGGAACGAGGCGCGCCGGGAAGTCGAACTCGCCCAGCGCGAAGTGTTCTTCGGACCCCCCGGCGAGGGCGTCGCGCAGGCGCGCGAGGTCGTGCGCCAGCCCTTCTGCGCTCTGGTAGCGGCGGTCGGGATCCTTGGCGAGCAGCCTCAGGATGATCGCCGACAGCGCCGGGGGCAGCGAAGGTTCGACCTCGACGGGGGCGCGCGGCTCGCGCACGAGGTGGTCGTGAACGAGCTCGAGCGGATCGGTCGACGTGAAGGGGGGGTGGCCGGTCGCCATCTCGTACAGCGTCGCGCCGAGCGAATAGAGGTCGGCCCGGTGATCGACGCGTCGTCCGGTACGGCCGGTCTGCTCGGGGGCGAGGTACGCGATCGATCCGGCCATCGGCGCGGCGGGCGTCCCGCTCGCGTGCGAGTCCGCGAAGATGGCGCGGTCGAAGTCGAGGAGCACCGGCGTGCGGCGCGAGTGCAGGACGACGTTGGCGGGGCAGATGTCGCGATGGATGACCCCGGCGCGATGGATGCCGGCGACGGCCCGCGCGAGCGCGAGCCCGAGTTCGAGCAGTTCCGACAGCGCCACGGGGCCGGCCCGCAGCAACTGCAGCAGCGTGAGGCCGCGGTAGTCGGCCAGCGGCAGCGCGCTCGAGGTCGTCGCCGCGGAGGCCTGCTGCACGACACCGGCGACGCCGCGCAGCCGTTCGAGCACCTGCGCCTCGTGGCGCAGCCGCCCGGCGGCGTCGGGACCCAGGTGCTCCTTGAAGACGACGCCGGGCACGTCGGGGCGCCGGTACACCCGCGCGCTTGCGCTCCGGTAGAGAACCTGGGTGTCCTGCGCGGCGGGGGCGGGTGGGCGCATCTCGAAGCCTCGATGCCCTGATCCGAACATGACCGCGGGAAAACTGCAAGCTGTCGAACCCCGAGTGGCTGCAGAGCGCGTGGACGCGGCCGCGCCGCAGGGGCTATGGTAACGTTCAAGTTACCATCGATCAGCTAGTTTTCGGCTCGCCGTCGCTTCGGCGCCGCAAGGGAAACATAGCCCCCACAAGAGGTAAACGATGGCACTGACCCGAAACTTCAAACACACCGTGGTCGAGCGTGTCGAGCGCGATCCGGCCTTCGCGAAGGCGCTGCTCGACGAGGCGGCGACGCTATTCCTGAGCGGCGAAGCCGAAACCGCGCGCGTGATTCTGCGCGACCTTGTCAACGCTACGCTCGGTTTCGAGCGGCTCGCGGAGGCCACCGAAAAACCGAGCAAGAGCCTGCATCGCATGCTGTCGCCGAAAGGGAATCCGAGCATGGACAATCTAGCCGCGATCTTCAGTGCGGTTCAGCACTGCCTGGGTGTCGGCCTGAAGGTGCATGCGGTGAAGGCGCGCGCGAGCACCTGTTGAAGAGTCGACTCAATCCACCGGCTGCTCCGCCGCGAACGCCTGCGGCTTCGGCTTCCTCACCTTCGCGATCGCTTTCGAGATCAGCGGCCAGAACAGCAGGAGCAGCGCCAGCGTCGTGATCGAGCCGACCAGCGCGTTCGACATCAGGATCGACAGGTCGCCCTGCGACACCAGCATCGCCTGGCGGAAGGAGTCTTCGGCCTTGTCGCCGAGGACGAGCGCCAGCACCAGGGGCGCGAGCGGGTAGTCGAGCTTCTTGAACACGTAGCCCATCACGCCGAAGAGCAGCATGAACCACACGTCCAGCATCGCGCTGTGGACCGTGTACGCGCCGATGGCGCAGATCACCACGATGACCGGCGCGATGATCGAGAACGGGATGCGCAGGATCGAGGCGAAGAGCGGCACCGTCGTCAGCACCACGATCAGCCCCGCGAGGTTGCCGAGGTACATCGAGGCGATCAGGCCCCAGACGAAGTCCTTCTGCTCGACGAAGAGCAGCGGACCGGGCTGCAGGCCCCAGATCAGCAGGCCGCCCAGCAGCACGGCCGCCGTCGGCGAACCGGGGATGCCCAGGGCCAGCATCGGCAGCAGCGCGCTGGTGCCGGCGGCGTGCGCCGCGGTCTCGGGCGCGATCACGCCCTCGATCTGGCCCTTGCCGAAGCGCTCGCCGTCGGGCGACATCTTCTTCGCGAGGCCGTAGCTCATGAACGACGCGGGCGTCGCGCCGCCGGGCGTGATGCCCATCCAGATGCCCACGAGCGAGCTGCGCACCGACGTCATCCAGTACTTCGGCAGCTGCTTCCACGTCTCGAAGACGACCTTCGGGCTGATCTTGGCCGACTTGCCGCTGAAGGCGAGGCCTTCCTCCATCGACAGCAGGATCTCGCCGATGCCGAAGAGGCCGATGACGGCGATGAGGAAGTCGAAGCCGCGCATCAGCTCCGTCATGCCGAAGGTCAGGCGCAGCTGGCCGGTGACCGTGTCCATGCCGACGGCGGCGAGCGCGAAGCCGATCGCCATGGCCGCGAGGATCTTGAAGGGCGAGCCCTTGCCCATGCCGACGAAGCTGCAGAAGGTGAGCAGGTAGACGGCGAAGAACTCCGGCGGTCCGAACTTGAGCGCGAACTTCGCGACCAGCGGCGCGAGGAAGGTGATCATGATCACCGCCACCAGCGCGCCGATGAAGGACGAGGTGAACGCCGCGGTGAGCGCCTGCGCGGCTCGCCCGTCCTGCGCCATCGGATAGCCGTCGAACGTCGTCGCCACCGACCAGGGCTCGCCGGGAATGTTGAACAGGATCGAGGTGATGGCGCCGCCGAAGAGGGCGCCCCAGTAGATGCACGACAGCATGATGATCGCCGAGGTGGGCGACATCGTGAACGTGAGCGGCAGCAGGATCGCGACGCCGTTGGCGCCCCCGAGCCCCGGGAGCACGCCGATCAGCACGCCCAGCGTGATGCCGACGAACATCAGGAGCAGGTTCATGGGCGTGAGCACCACGCCGAACCCGTGGAACAGGGCGCTGATCTCGTTCATCGTCGCTTTCCGCCTTTTTTTCTAGTAGCCGAGGAAGGAGAGCGGGTGAAAGACGCCCTTGGCGAGCGGCACCTTGAACCACACTTCGAACATCAGGAAGAACACGGCTGCGATGGCGACGCCCCCGGCGATGCTCTTGGCCGGGTTGATCTTGCCGAGCCAGGTCATGAACACCGCCATGTAGATGGCCGAGGCGACGTAGATGCCGATGAACTGGATCAGCCCGACGTAGACCACCGCCGGCAGCAGCACGACGAGCACGCGCCGAAGCGACGCGTTGTCCACGAACACCTCGGTGTTGCGCTTCTTCCCGAGCACGGCCTGGTAGAGCGTGCCCGCGCCGGAGACGCACAGGATGATGCCGATGTAGAAGGGAAAGTAGCCGGCGCCGGGGCCGTCGCTCGTCCAGCCGGTGCCGAGCTTGCGCGTGCCGGCGATCACCAGGAGGCCGAGCCCGATCACCAGCAGGGCGACGACGGCCTCGACGATGTACGTCGGCACGCCGTTGCGCGCCTCCGCGGTTTCCATGTTGTCCATGCGAAGGCGCTCCGGGTCTGCTTTTGTTTTCTTACTGGGCGATGAAGCCGGCTTCCTTCATGAGCACGCGGTGCTGCTGCTCCGCCTGGCCGAGCCACGCGAAGTATTTCTCGCCCTCCATGAAGGTCTGGTTGAAGGCGCCTTTTTCCATGTAGTCCTTCCACTCGGGCGTCTCGCGGATCTTCTTGAGCAGGTCGACGTAATACTCGGTCTGCTCCTTCGTCACGCCCGGCGGCATGAAGATGCCACGCAGCATGGTGTAGGCCGTGGGCACGCCCGCTTCCTTGCAGGTCGGGATGTCCTGCCAGGACTGCGTCTGCGTGATCTTGGCCGGGTAGGGCATGCGCTTCTCGTCGAAGACGCACAGCGGGCGCAGCTGGCCCGCGCGCCATTGGGCCACCGCCTCGATCGGGTTGTTGACGGTGGAGTCGACGTGCTTGCCCACGAGCTGCACGGCGACCTCGCCGCCGCCGCGGAAGGGCACGTAGATGAATTTCGTGCCGGTGGCCTTCTCGATGCCGACGGTGAGGATCTGATCCTCCTGCTTGGAGCCCGTGCCGCCCATCTTGATCTTGCTCGGACCCGCGGCCTTGACGGCGGCGAAGTAGTCCTTGGCGGTCTTGTGCGGGGTGTCGGCATTGACCCACAGCACGAAGTTGTCGAGCGCCATCATGGACACCGGCGTCATGTCGCGCCAGTTGAACGGCACGCCGGTGGCCAGCGGCGTCGTGAAAAGATTGGACAGCGTGACGACCAGCTTGTGCGGCTCGCCCTTGGCGCCCTTGACGTCGAGGAAGCCCTCGGCTCCCGCGCCGCCGGACTTGTTGACGACCACCATGGGCTGGTTCATCAGCTTGTGCTTGACGACGATGCCCTGGATGAGACGCGCCATCTGGTCGGCGCCGCCGCCGGTGCCGGCTGGCACCACGAACTCGACGGGCTTGGTGGGCTGCCACTTCGCTTGCGCGTGAGCGGGCAGGGAAAGGACTGCGGCTGCAGCGGCTGTCACGGCGGCAGCCGCGGCTGCCATGCGCGAAATTCTCTTCATCGCCTTGTCTCCTTTTATGCCGGGATCGTGTTCCCGTGGGGGCATTTTGATTCTTGACCGCCGTCAAGAAATCGGTAATTTCGCGCTCCCCTAGGGTTTGCACCGAAGGACGCGAGCCACCGTTTCTTCTACAGGCCCGGCCTATGCGCCCAGGCCCGCGCCGCGCGCGAACTCGCCCGCGTTCATCTTGGCGCCGCCTTCGGGGCGCACGCGCAGCGCTTCGATCTGCCCGCCCTGCGCGTTGAGGAACACGGAATCCGCCGTGACCGCCGCGACCTCGCCCGGCTGGCCACGCACCGCGCCGAAGGTGCGCACGACGTGCTTGCGGCAGTCGTAGATCCACACCTTGCGCCCGCCGAGGGTGGTCCAGGCGCCGGGCGCGGGATTGCAGCCGCGGATGAGGTTGTAGACGTGGTCCACCGGCGCGTGCCAGTTGATGCGCGACTCGGCCTCGTTCACCCAGCCCTCGTAGCTTGCTAACGTCTCGTCCTGCGGAACTTCGTCGCGCCAGCCGCCCGCGACCTTGTCCGCGCCCTCGAGCAGCGCCTGAACGCCGAGCGGGAACAGCTTGTTGAAGTACAGCTCGCCCAGCGTCTCGTCGGGGCCGATGTCGCAGCGCTTCTGCAGCACGATCGGGCCTTCGTCGAGGCCGTCCGTCGGCCGGAAGATCGTGATGCCCGTTTCCTTGCGCCCGAGGATGATCGGCCAGCTGATGGAGGAGGGGCCGCGGTGCAGCGGAAGCAGCGACGGATGGAACTGGATCGTGCCGAGCTTCGGGATCGTCACGAAGGTGTGCGGCGCGAACTGCAGCACGTAGGCCATGATGCCGAGGTCGGCATCGAGCGCCCGCATGGCCGCTTCGGCCTCGGGGCTGCGCAGGCTCTTGAACTGGAACACGGGCAGGCCCAGCTTCTCGGCGGCGGCGCGCAGCGCGTCCGGCTTCGCGCCGGGCGGCTCGGGCTTGCAGAACACGCCCGCGACCGTGTCGCCGCGCGCGATGAAGGCCTCGAGGACGGCGCGGCCGAAGTCCTGTTGTCCGATGAATGCGATTTTCATTCGACCTCAGCGAAATAGAAAGTAGGCGGCCAGCGCGTACAGCACGAACGCGAAGGCGCGCTTGAGCGGACGGATGTCCATCCGGTGCGCCGTGCGCGCGCCCAGCGGTGCGAGCGTCACGCTGGCCAGCGAAATGATGACGAGTCCGGGCAGATAAAGATAGCCGATCGCGCCGGGCGGCATCTGCGGCAGGTCCTGACCGGCCCAGATGTAGCTCAGTGTGCCGGCGATGGCGATGGGAAACCCGAGCGCGGCGGACGTCGCCACGGCCTCGTGGATCTTCACGTTGCACCAGGTCATGAACGGCACCGAAACGAACGCGCCGCCCGCGCCGACGATGGACGACAGGAAGCCCGCGACGCCGCCCACGCCGAACATCGCGAGCGGCCCCGGCAGCGTGCGCGTGGGTTTCGGCTTGCGATCGAGCAGCATCTGCGTGGCGGAGAAGGCGACGAAGAGGGCGAACAGCACGCCGAGCAGCTTGCCCGGCATGAACACCGCCACCTGCGCGCCGAGGAAGCCGCCGACGAGGATGCCCGGCGCGAAGCTGCGGACAACCTCCCAGCGCACCGCGCCGCGCTTGTGGTGCGCGCGCACCGACGACATCGAGGTGAAGCAGATCGTGGCGAGCGAGGTGGCCACGGCCATCTTCACGGTGTAGTCGGGCGCGAAGCCCTTGTTCGCGAGGATCATGGTGATGAAGGGCACCATGACCATGCCGCCGCCGATGCCGAGGAGCCCGGCCAGGAAGCCGGAGCCGATGCCGAGGGCGGCGAATTCGGCTATCAGGAGGGGGTCGAGGGGCATGCGGGGGAGGGGGACTGCGCGGGCGAGCATATCCGAAGCGCAAAATCGGAAAGGCCCACGGCCACCGCGGTGGCCGCGGCATGCGAGGCTCTCTGTCGCAACTGCTTCCGCAAGTTTAGGTGAATCGGAAGTGTGATCCTGAACCCATCCCGCGGACAGGTGATTTTCCAGTACTGGAGCACCATCCATCGCCAGGCGCGATGCAGCCCAGCGAATTGCCGTCGGCTGCGAAAGTCATGCGCCAGATCATCCAACTTTTCGCAAACAGCGGGTCCGGCTGGTCAGCGCATCGCGGGTCGCCGTTGTTCTCACCCGCCCAACTGGAGACATCCATGACAGCGTCTTTGCTCACCCGTCGTCGCTTTGTACGTGCCTTTGGAGCTGCAGGTCTGTTCGTTGCAACCGCGGCTGAAGTGACAGCACAGCCTTCGCGGCCCGTGCGCATCATCCTGCCTGTCGCTGCAGGCTCTGGTGTCGACACGCTCACGCGCGCAGCCAGTCAGGCGCTTTCCAGGTCTCTCGGACACCCAGTCGTGATCGAGAACCAACCGGGGGCTGGCGGAATCATCGGCACACAGGCCCTCGTCAAGTCCGCGCCGGACGGGTACACGCTGAGCATCGTGTCCAGCAATCACGTGGTCTACCCCTCGGTTCTCAAGGCCGTTCCCTTCGACGCCGTAGGCGACGTCACGCCGATTGCGGTGATCGGCAGTGCCCCGATGATTCTGGTCGCCAATCCCAAGATTCCGGCAACCAATGCACGAGAGCTGATAGCCCTCATGAAGGCGAAGCCGGACGCGTTCAACTACGCTTCTTCGGGCAGCGGCACGCTCCCGCACCTGGCTGCGGCCATGTTCGTCGACGAGGCGGGCGTGAAGGCGCGCCACATCCCGTACAAGGGGGCGGGCCCGATGCTCACCGATCTCATCGGCGGGCAAGTGGATTTCGGCGTTCTCGCACTCGGAGCAATCCACCCCCACCTGAAAAGCGGCGCGCTGCGCGCCATTGGCACGGCCAGCGCGCAGCGAAGCGCCGCTGCACCGGAGATCCCCACGTTCCGGGAACAAGGCCTGGCGAACTACGTCGTCGATGCATGGTTCGCGGTCATCGGTCCGAAGGGCATGTCGCAAGCTGACGTCATGCGCATTCACTCCGCCCTGGTCAGCACCTTCGCCGCACCGGAAGTGAAGGAGGCGATGGACAAGCAGGGCAACATGGTGGCTCTCACGACGCCGGAGCAGGCACACGCCTACTTCCGCTCCGAACTGGCGAAGTACGCCGCGCTGGTCAAGAAAGCCGGCGTGGAGCCTCAATAGCACCCGCGACTGCACCCGAACTGCGGTGGCATCGCGCCGCGCGATGCCCCGCCGAAAAAGCTGGATGGCCGGGACCGGGCCGCGAACGAACATCGATTCGTCCGCCGACACGACGGCGGAACTTCAAAGGAGACAAACCCATGACCTTGCCGCATCGCGTCACGCGTCGCACATTCGCCGGTGCCGTGGCACTGCTGGCCCTGACGACCGCCGTCCTGCCGGCCGCTGCGGCCGATTTCCCCAACAAGCCCGTTCGAATCATCGTTCCCTGGCCCGCAGGCGGCGGAGGGGACGTGGTGGTTCGCCTGATGGCGCCCGCAATCGCCGAGCGGCTGAACACCCCCGTGCTTGTGGAAAACCGTCCTGGCGCCACGGGCACCATCGGCAGCGCCGCCGCAGCCAAGAGTCCGGCGGACGGCTACACGCTGGTCTACGGAACAGCGGATTCCAACTCGATCATGCCCCACCTGCTGAAGAACGCAGGCTACGACCGCAAGGCCTTCGTGGCCATCGCGCCCATCGGCTTCTTTCCGTACGCACTGGCGGTGCACCCCTCGGTGCCGGCCGCCAACCTGCAGGAATTCGTGCAGCTTGCCCGGAACTCGCGCGAAAGACTTTCCTTCGGGTCCTGGGGCGTCGGCAGCTCGGGGCAGGTGCTCGGCGAGTCGGTGAAGGCCGCGGCCGGCATCGACTTGCTCCACGTTCCTTTCCAGGGCACCGCGCCGCTGCTGAATGCACTTGTCGGCGGACAGATCAAGGCCGCCATGCTGCCCATGCCGCTGGTGGAGCAGTACGCCAAGGCGGGCAACATCCGGCTGCTGGGCGTCGTGGCACCCGATCGCCTGCCCGGCCTTCCGGCGCTCCGCACGCTCAAGGAGCAGGGCGTCAACGTGGACATCAATACGTGGGTCGGCTTCCTTGCTCCAGCACAGGTGCCCCCGGATGTGCTGGCACGTCTTCACAAGGCCATTCAGGAAGTCCAGGCGAGCCCGCAGATCGCGGAACGGCTGCGGCAACTGCAAGTTGTCCCGCAGCCGATGAACCAGGCGGACTACCAGTCGTTCGTCGACAGCGAGTACGACCGCTGGGGCAAGGTGATCCAGCAGGCTCGCATCACTTTGGAGTAAGTGCATGAGCACCCTGGCATCACCGCTTCCCGTGACGGGTTCCAACTTGAACCGGCCGGAGTCCGTCATCGCGCTCGCCGATGGCCGCCTCTACGCGGGCGACAAGGAGTTCGGCGTCATTCGCGTCGGAGACCGGCGCGATCCTGCGGCGCGCGTCGACTGGCCGTTCGAGGAGTTCGTGCCGAACGGCATCGCCCTCCTGAAGGACGGGACCTTCCTCATCGCGAACGTAGGCCCGGAAGGCGGCGCCTGGCGACTGACGGCACCGGGGAAAGTCGAGCCCTTCCTCGGTGAGGGCGAAGGCATGCCGGCGACGCCACTCAACTATCTGTACCCCGACGCGCAAGGTCGGATCTGGCTGTCCCTGTGCACATCCAACAAGCCGCGCACGCTCGCGTTCCGCAGCGCGACGGCGTACGACGGCGTGATTGGTGTCGTTCGTCCCGGCGGCCGCATGCAAGTCGTTGCGACCGGGCTCGGCTTCAGCAACGAAGTGCGGGTGGATCCCGCCGGCCGCTGGCTTTATGTCAACGAGACCTATGCACGGCGCCTCTCCCGTCTTGAGATCCTGCCCGACGATCGCCTCGGGCCGCGCGAAACGGTCGTGGAATTCGGTCGCGGCACCTGGCCCGACGGCCTGGAATTCGACGCCGAAGGCGGCGTGTGGGTCACCAGCATCATCAGCAACCGCCTGCTGCGCGTCGACCCGGAGAGCGGGCGCAGCGAAGTCTTCCTCGAGGACTGCGACGACGACGCCATCGCGCATGCCGAAGAGGCGTTCACCGCCGACCGCTTCACCTGGGAAGAGCTCGGCATCGGCAGGAACTACAGCCTGCGCAACGTCTCCAGCCTCGCATTCGCGGGTCCGGACCTGCGCACCGTCTACCTTGGCAGCCTGTTTCATCAGGGGCTCTCCACGTGGCGCGCACCCGTCGCTGGCCATGCGCCCGAACACTGGAACTACGGACCGACCGTCCTGGATTGAACGACCATGCAGCACGCATCAGCCATCCCCGCGAAACCGCCGGCCCAGCTCGAGGACGTGCGCGTCGTCGATCTCAGCCGCATCCTCTCGGGCCCGTTCTGCACCATGCACCTGGCCGACCTCGGCGCCGAGGTGATCAAGGTGGAGCCGCCCGAAGGCGATCCGATCCGGCAACAGGGCAACGTCGTCGACGGCCTCAGCTGGTACTTCGCCGCTTTCAACCGCAACAAGCGCTCGGTACGCCTGAACCTGCGCTCCCTCGAAGGCATGGAAGCATTGCGCGCCCTCATCGCCACCGCGGACGTGGTTGTCGACAACTTTCGCCCGGGCGTGATGGACAAGATGGGGCTCGGCTGGGACGCGCTGCAAGCGCTCAGGCCGGGAATCATCCACACGAGCATTTCCGGTTTCGGCCAGAGCGGCCCCTACGTCCACCGGCCCGCCTTCGACTTCATCGCGCAGGGCATGAGCGGGTTCATGGCATTGAATGGCACACATGAATCCGGCCCGATGCGCACCGGCATCCCGATCAGCGACCTGGTCGCCGGAACGTATGCGGCGCTCGGCACGGTCGCGGCGCTGATGCGCCGCCAGCGCACCGGCCGTGGCGAGCGCGTGAGCGCGGCGCTGGTCGATGGCCTCCTGAGCTACGGCGCGTTCTCCTCGGCACACTACTTCGCCACGGGCGCCGTGCCGGAGCCGGTGGGCAACGACCACGCGCTGGTGGCGCCGTATGGCCTGTTCACGGCCGCCGACGGCGAAATCGCGATCGCACCGTCGAACGAGGGCGTCTACAACAAGCTGATGAAGGTGCTGGACCTGCAGCACCTCAAGGGCGATCCGCACTTCGCGACGAATGCGGCGCGCGTGAAGAACCGGGCGCACGTCAATGCCGTGCTCGACGAGGTACTGCGCACGCGGCCCGTCAGCCACTGGTTGGAAGTGCTCAACGCGGCGGGCGTTCCGACGGGAATCGTGCAGGACCTCGCCGGCGCGTATGCCGATCCGCAGGTGCTGTCGCAAGACATGCTGCTCGAGGTCGAACATCCCGGCCATGGCAAGGTGAAGATGACCGGGTTCCCGCTGAAGTTCACCGAGGCGCCGTGCCAGGTGCGTCTGCCTGCGCCAGACCTCGGGGCAGACAACACGTCGGTCCTGTGCGAACTCGGCTACGCGCAGGCGCAGATCGCCGCGCTCGCTGCGGACGCCGAGCACGCGGCCCAAGGCGCCCCCGGCGGGGAGTCCGTATGAGCCGGCGCGTTGGCATCGTCGGCGTGGGCCTCATGGGCCACGGCATCGCAACGAACATCCTCAAGCACGGCCACCCGCTGGTGGCGCTGGAACACCCGGGCAACCAGCCCGTCGACGACCTGCTGGCCGCCGGCCTCCAGACGGAAAAGACGGCGCGCGCACTCGCGGCGCGCTGCGACGTGGTCATCCTCTGCGTCACCGGCAGCCCCGAGGTGGAAGCCGTGCTCTCGGGCGCCGACGGCGTGCTCGAAGGGCTGCGCCCCGGCGCGGTCGTGGTGGATTGCTCCACAGCGATTCCGTCTTCTACCGAGCGCATGGCTGCGATCGTACAAGCGGCCGGCGGACTGTTCATCGACGCGCCCATGACGCGCACCGTGCAGCATGCGCGCGAAGGGCGCCTCAATCTGCTGGTCGGCGGTGACGCCGCCGTGCTGGAGAAGGTGATGCCGGTGCTGCGCTGCTTCGCCGAGAACGTGTCCCACGCGGGCGCCATCGGTGCGGGCCATCGGCTGAAACTGCTGCACAACTTCGTGTCGCTGGGCAGTGTGTCGCTGCTCGCGGAGGCCGCCGCATGCGCGGCGCAAGGTGGAATCCGCCCGGAGCTGTTCGTCGAAGTGCTCGCCTCGGGAGGCGGCGCGGGCATTGCCCTGGATCGCCTGACGCCGTACATCCTTTCCCGCGACAGCTCGACGCTGCAATTCTTCATGGCCAATGCGCTGAAGGACTTGCGCTACTACGTCCAGATGGCGGCCGACAGCAGTGCGGTGCATCGCATCGGCGACGCGGTCTCGGCGACGCTCGATGCGGCCGTGCAGCAGGGCGGCCCGCGGGCCATGGTGCCGGAACTCGTCTCGTTGCTGGCCGAGGCCGGCGCGAATGTAAGCCCCAGGATCTGAGAGGAGACACCCCGTGAGCAGCCATCGCATCGCCGTCATCGCCGGCGACGGAATCGGACCCGAGATCATGCCCGAGGGTCTGCGTGTCCTGGACGCCGTCGGCCGCAAGTTCGGTATCGGCTTCGCCTTCGACCACTTCGACTGGTGCAGCCGCCACTACGTGCGCCACGGCACCATGATGCCGCTTGACTGGAGCGAGCAGATCGGCGGGCATGACGCCATCTACTTCGGCGCGGTCGGCGCGCCGGACATCGTGGCCGACCACACCGCGGTGTGGGAATCGCTCATCAAGATCCGTCGCGAGTTCGACCAGTACGTGAACTTGCGGCCGGCCCGCCTGATGCCCGGGGTGGCTTCGCCGCTGGCGAATCGCCGGCCCGGCGACATCGATTTTCTCATCGTGCGGGAAAACACCGAAGGCGAATATTCGTCGGTGGGCGGCCGCATGTTCGAGGGAACGGAGCGCGAGTTCGCCATCCAGGAGTCGGTCTTCACGCGCCACGGCGTCGATCGCATCCTGAAGTACGCCTTCGAGACCGCCCGGCGCCGTCCGCGCAAGTCGCTGGTCGCGGCGACGAAGAGCAACGGCATCTCCATCACGATGCCGTTCTGGGACGAGCGGCTCGCGGAGATGGCCAAGCACTATCCGGACGTCAGCGTGCGCAAGTACCACATCGACATCCTGACGGCGCACTTCGTGCAGCACCCGGACTGGTTCGACGTCGTCGTGGCGTCCAACCTTTTCGGCGACATTCTCTCGGACCTCGGCCCGGCGTGTACCGGGACGATCGGCATCGCGCCCTCGGGCAATCTCAACCCCGAGCGCAAGTACCCCTCGCTGTTCGAGCCTGTACACGGCTCGGCGCCGGACATCGCCGGCAAGGGCCTCGCCAACCCGATCGGCCAGATCTGGTCGGCGGCGCTGATGCTGGAGCACCTGGGACGCGGGGACGCGACCCACCAGGCCGCCGCGGACGCGATCGTCCACGCCATCGAAGCCGTGCTGCGCGACGGGCCGCGCACGCCGGACATGGGCGGCACGGCAAGCACCGCCGACGTCGGCCGAGCCATTGCCGAATGCATCTAGCCGCTCCGAGCATGCCAAGGAACCCAGAATGAAGAAGCAGCATTTCATTGCCAACGCGTGGGCCGCTCATGGCGGCGAGTCCATCGCCGTCATCGATCCGAGCAACGGCAGCAGCCTGGGCGAGATTGCCCGGGGCAGCCAGCGCGACGTGGATGAGGCCGTCGCCGCGGCACGGGCAGCCATCGGCGACACGTTCGATGGTCCATGGGGAAGGCTGAGCGCCCATCAGCGCAGCCGGTTGATGTACCGCTTTGCCGCCGCGGTGACGGAGCGCCTCGAGGAGCTCGCCGCGCTCGAAGCGGTCGACACGGGCAAGTCGATGAAAACCGCGCGTGCGGATGCGGTCGCGCTCGCTCGCTACTTCGAGTACTACGCAGGTGCCTGCGACAAGCTGCACGGCGACACCTTGCCGTATGAACCCGGGTACATGGTGATGACGGTCCGGGAGCCGCACGGGGTCACGGCGCACATCATTCCGTGGAACTACCCGATGCAGATCTTCGGGCGCACTGTCGGCGCGTCGCTGGCGGCCGGCAATGCGTGCGTGGTCAAGCCCGCAGAGGATGCGAGCCTCTCGCTGCTGCGCCTCGCGGAACTGGCGGCCGAAGTCGGCTTCCCCGCGGGCGCGCTCAACGTCGTCACGGGCTTCGGCCACGAAGCCGGCGCATGGCTGACCGCGCATCGCGGCGTCGATCACATTTCCTTCACCGGTTCCACGGTCACCGGAAGACTGGTCGGCGAGGCTGCCGCCAAGCGGCATTGCCCCGTCACGCTGGAACTCGGCGGCAAGTCGCCGCAGATCGTGTTCGATGACGCCGATCTCGACGCAGCACTGCCGGTGATCGTGAACGCGATCGTGCAGAACGCGGGCCAGACCTGTTCCGCGGGCAGCCGCCTGCTGGTGCAGCGCGGCGTCTACGAGAAGCTGATGGAAGCGCTCGCCCGGAGCTTCCGAGCCCTGCGTTCCGGTCCGCCCGCGCTGGAGCTGGACATGGGGCCGCTCGTGAATCGAAAGCAATTCGACTTGGTCAAAGGCATCCTGGCACGGGCCGAGGCCGACGGCATCCGGGTGATGGCGCGAGGTGAACTGCATCCGGAAGCCGCGTCTGCGGGCTTCTACCAGGAGGCGGTGTTGTTGCGCGACGTGCCGCACGAGCACAGCATCGCGCAGCAGGAAATCTTCGGCCCGGTGCTCGCCGCGATGCCTTTCGAGGACGAGGCGGAGGCCATCCGGCTGGCCAACGGCACCGACTACGGCCTGGTGGCCGGCGTCTGGACTCGCGACGGTGCGCGGCAGTTGCGCATGGCGCGCAAGCTGCGCTGCGGCCAGGTGTTCGTCAACAACTACGGCGCCGGGGGTGGCGTGGAGTTGCCCTTCGGCGGCGTCAAGGCGAGCGGCTACGGGCGCGAGAAGGGCTTCGAAGCGCTGCTGGGCTTCACCGTCCTGAAGACCATCGCGGTCAAGCACGGCTGATCATGAAGACGCTGAACGTCGTCGGCTGCGGCAAGGTGGGGCAGACGCTCGCTCGCGTGCTGCACGCCGGTCACGCCTGCGTGGTGCAGGACTTGAAAGGCATCGACCTGTCGGAAGCGAATCGGGCTGCCGAATTCATCCAGGCGGGTCGGCCCGCCGAGTCGCTGCGAGACATGCGGCCCGCGGACCTGTGGCTGGTCACGGTACCCGATACGAAGATTGCGTCGGTCGCGGCGGAAATCGCGGCGGCGATCGGCGCATCTTCACCGGCCGTCGCTTTCCACTGCAGCGGCTTCCTGCCCGCGTCCACGCTGGCACCGCTGCGCGATCTCGGTTGGAGCCTCGCCAGCGTGCATCCGGTACTGACGTTCGCCGATCCCGCAGCCGCGGTGACACAGTTCCCCGGCACGCCATGCGGCGTCGAGGGAGACGAGGCCGCACTGCATGTCCTGCGGCCGTTGTTCGCGGCGATCGGTGCGCGCTGCTTCGCCGTGCAGACGGATCGCAAGCCCCTGTATCACGCTGCCGCCGTCTTCTCGAACAATTTCACGGTGGTGCTGCAGACGATCGCACGCGAAGCCTGGGCCGCGGCGGGCGTGCCCGACGACCTGGCGCCGACGATCCAGGCTTCGCTGCTGAAGGCAACCGTGGAGAACGTCGTCGAACTTGGACCTCGGGCGATTACCGGACCTGCGGCGCGCGGCGATGCGCAAGTGGTGCGTTCGCAGGGCGCCGACGTCTTCCGCTGGAATCCCGATGCGGGCGTGGTGTACCACGAGCTCAGTCGGCTCGCTCGGCGCCTCTCGCTCCACCAATCCACCCTGCGAACCGACATCGGTGACTGACATGAGCAAAGCCTATCCTTCCCGCGCGACCATCACCGAGGTGGGTCTGCGCGACGGCCTCCAGATGGAGTCGCAGTTCGTCCCCACGGAGCAGAAGCTGAAGCTGTTGCACGCCCTGATCGAAGCGGGCGTGCGGCGTTTCGAAGCAACATCGTTCGTTTCGCCGCGGGCGGTCCCTCAGCTCGCGGATGCGGCGGATCTCATGCGGCAAGTGGGGCGAAGCAGCGATGTCACGCTTGCGGTGCTCGCGCCCAATGCCAAGGGAATCGCAAGGGCGCTCGAGGCCAGGGCGGACGAAGTGATCGTGTTCATCTCGGCCTCGGAGACGCACAACCTGAAGAACCTCAATCGTTCCCGCGCGCGATCGCTCGACGACATGCGCGAGGCGGCAGACATGGTGCGCGGCACGGGTGTCCACCTTCATGCCGCCATTGCCGTTGCCTACGGCTGTCCGTTCGAAGGCGAGGTTGCGCTGGAAGAGATCGAGCGGCTCGCCTCTGCGTTCGCCGAACTCGGCTTCGACGGCATCACGCTCGGCGACACCACGGGCATGGCCACGCCGCGCCTGGTGCGGCAAAGGGTCGAGATGCTCCAGCGCAAGCTGCCGCAGTTGCCCGTGACGCTGCATTTCCACAATACGCGCGGCATTGGACTCGTGAATGTAATGGCGGGGCTGGAATGCGGCGTGACTTCGTTCGAATCGTCGCTCGGTGGAATCGGCGGTTGCCCGTTCGCACCGGGCGCCACCGGCAACATCTGCACGGAAGACATGGTGCACCTGCTCGCGGAGTCGGGTGTGGAAACGGGCATCGACCTTGCCGCCCTGTGTGACGTGGCGCGGGACCTGGAGCAATTGCTTGGCCGCGCCTTGCCCGGCCAGGTCATGCACGCCGGCCCTCGGCTGCGTCGTTACGCGGCCGACGAAGCGCTCTGCGCAGCGGGCAGCTGAAGACGAGGCATCGCCGTTGCACAATGCGGTCAGCATGGCCAACGCTGACCCCTCGTGCGCCTGAACCTTTATTCGCTGCAGCTGTTCGTCGCCGTGGTGGAGGCCGGCAGCATCGCCGCCGCCGCCGAGCGTGAGTTCATCGCTGCCTCCGCCCTGAGCAAACGCATCGCCGAACTCGAACGGGTGCTCGGCACTCCCTTGCTGTTGCGGCAGGCGCGCGGCGTCGAGCCGTCGGCCGCCGGGCGCGTATTGGTCAAAGGCGCCAGGACGCTGCTGCACCAGGCCGTCGATCTGGAAGTGAAGGTGCGCGACTTCGCCACCGGAGAATCCGGCCATGTGCGAATTGCGGCCAACCTCTCGTCGATCACCCAGTTCCTGGCAACCGACCTGCGCGCCTTCACGCAGGCCCATCCGCGCATCCAGATCGACCTCGAAGAGCGCATCAGCTCGATCGTGACGCGCATGGTCCTGGACAACGTGGCCGATATCGGTGTGTTCACCTTCTCGGAGGACGAACCGCAGCTCGACGTCCATCCCTACCGGGAAGACGAGGTGGTCATGGTCATGCACAAAAGTCATCCGCTGGCGCACCGTGGGCAGGTGAGCTTCATCGATACCCTCGAATACGAGCACATCGGAATGCAACGGGACAGTGCCATGGCAACCGTCATGCAGCGCGTCGCCATCGCCGCGGGGGTCGAGCATCGCATGCGCTTCTTCGTGCATTCGTATGACGCGCTGATTTCGATGGTTCGCCAGCGGCTCGGCATAGGGTTGTTGCCTCTCGGCGCGGTCCCTCTGTACGAGCAGAGCGAGTTGGCCACGGTGCGCCTGAGCGATTCGTGGGCGCGCCGACGCATCAAGATCGGTGTGCGGCGCGCCGAGACCCTGTCGGCGGCGGGAAGGATGCTGCTGGACCACCTGCTGTCGTCGAGCCGGGTTCGCTGAACACCCGTGAGTCACCTCACCATCGACGGCAGCCAGGTGGTGAGCGGCGGGAAGACGGTGATCAGCACGAGCACCGTCAAAGCCCACCCCAGGAAGGGAAGCGTCTCGCGCGCCACCTTGCCGGCCGGCAGCTTTCCCACTGCCGAGACGATGTAGATCAGCAGTCCGATGGGGGGGTGGATCATGCCGATCATCAGGTTGAAGACCATCACCGCGCCGAAGTGGATCGGGTCCAGCCCCAGGCCGTGACCGACCGGGATCAGTGCCGGCAGGAAGATGATCATCGCGGGCAGCGGCTCCAGCACGCACCCCACCAGCAGGAGCACGATGTTGATCAGCAGCAGTGCCATCAACGGATGGGTGGTGGCCGAGCCGATCGTGGCAGCGACGGCCTGGTTGAAGTGCGATTCGGCCAGAAGCCAGGCAAAGGGACCTGCCGCCGCGAGGAGGAACAGCACCACGGACGACGACACCGCTGCGCGTGAAACGCAGTCCCCGAGATCGCGCAGGCCGATGCTGCGATAGAACACGACGCTGACCACCAGGGCATAGAGCGCAGCCACGGCCGCGGCTTCCGTTTCGGTGACCAGCCCGAAGCGGATGCCGCCGATGATGATGACCGGGAGCAGCAGCACGCCGGCCGCGTGCCGGGTTGCAATGAGCTTCTCGCGCCCGGTGGTGCGCTTCTCGACGGGGTAGTTGCGTCGGCGCGCGATCCAGGCGCAGATCGCCATGTACCCGATCACCAGAAGGAGGCCCGGAACGACGCCCGACAGGAACATGCGCACGATGGACACGTTTGCCATGGCGCCGTACACGATCATGGGAATCGACGGTGGAATGATCGGCCCCAGCATGGCGCCGGCCGCGATCACCGCACCCGCGTATCCGTCGCCATAGCCCTTGCGACGCATCGCCGGGATCATGACGGCGCCCACCGCGGACGCGTCGGCAGCGGCGGATCCAGAGATGCCGGCCATGACGGTGTTCACCAGCATCGAAGCCTGCGAAAGCGCTCCGCGCATGAAGCCGATCATCGCGAGGGACCAGTCCACCAGGCGCTGCGACAAGCCTCCCCGGTTCATGAGCTCGCCGGCGAGGACGAACAGCGGAATGGTCACGAGCACGAAACTGTCCACGCCGGCCACGGTCGTGGTCGCGAGCATGGTCGTGCCGATTGCCTGCCCGTCGTGAAGGAACACGCCGACGACCGCCGCAAGGATCATGGCGAAACCGAGATCGAGGCCGGCCAGCATCGCCCCGAGGAACAGGAGAATGACGAGTGCAAGCATCACTGTTCCTCCAACGGCGAGTTCCAGCGCTGCACCAATGCCTCCGCGCGAAACAAGGCGATCGCGGCAAAGCACACCATCGCGGCGGCATAGACCGCCCCGTAGTCCAGCGGCGTGCCCATCACGCCTTGCGCCGAGCCCACCTGGATCATCGGGCGTGCCGTCGAGAGGTACACGAGGCAGACGCCGATCACGCAGGCATCGAATACGGCATGCAGGCGTCGTCGGCCCACGGGACCCAGGCGTGATTCGAGCAAGTGGAGCCGGATGGCTTCGCCCCGGCGGATCGCGACCGGCAAGGCACTGAACACCAGGCCGAGCAGCGCCATGCGCGCCCACTGGTCGAAAGCGCCCCAGCTCAGCTGCTGTACGTATCGGTCGTAGACGCCCATGGCACTGGCGCCGAGGAGCGCGAACATCATCAAGCCGGCCCACGTGGCCAGTGCCCATTCGAGGGCCGAAGCCGCGAGGGCCACGGCCCGAACCGCGGGTTTCATGCGGAGTGCGCTTACCGCTGCGCCTTGCGCAACTGGTCGACGAGGCCGGCGGGCCACACCTTGCCTTCGAACTGCCCCGCGACGCCGGCGAGCGCCTTGCGGAACGCGTCACGATCCGGTTCCGTGTAGGTGGCGCCTGCCGCCTTCATGATGGAGGGCACCTGGTCGTCGAGCTGCTGGATCTCGGTGTCGGCGACCTTGCCCGCCTCGATCGACGCCTTCAGCAGGATGGCTTGTTGCGCCGGCGTAAGCCTGGCCCAGGTCTTGTCCGACACGAACCAGCCCGTCTGCTCGAAAACGTGGTCGGTCGCCGACCAGTGCTTCGCGGCCTCGTGGAATTTGAACGGGATCGAGAGGTCGGCGCCGTTGTCCTGGCCTTCGATCGTGCCGGCGGAAAAGGCGGTGAACATCTCGGTCATGTTCATCGGCACGTTGCGCACGCCCAACGTGCGAAACGTCGTGTCGAAGATCGGAATCGCCGGGATCCGCATCTTCAGGCCCTTGAGCTGCTCGGGCTTCGTGATGGGCCCCTTGGTGGTCTGCAGTGCGCGCGGCGACCGGGCGCCGCTCACGGCGAAGATGCGGACGCCCGTTTTGCGCGCAATGTCCTCGTAGATGCCCTTCATCGGCGCGCTGTTCAGTGCGCGGGCGGCGCCCTGCTTGCTGTCGAACAGATAAGGGACGTAGATGACCTGCAGCGGGGCGGCGTCCTTCAGGAACAGCGCCGAGCCGAGGCCGAAGTAAGCCATGTCCTGGGTACCGAGCTGCATGCCGCTGAGAAGTTGCGGGATGTCGCCCAACTGCCCGTCGGTGTAGATCTTCACCTTGACCTCGCCCTTGGTTTCGGCCGCGACGATGTCCGCGAATTTCTGCATCGTGCGCTGGAAGGGGCTGTTGCCCGGCGACTGTGTCGCGAGGCGCAGTTCGATCGGTGCGGCGAAAGCCGCGGCGCTGCCGGCCAGGGCTGCACAGGCGAACAGATGGCGGAAGAATGGCTTCATGAGTTTTGTCTCCGTTTTGTCTGGCGGGCGTGCCAGCGGGCGGCGACCGATGAGGTCGGCAGCGAAGGATCACGGACGCCGGGGACCCCGCCGTTCCATTTTTTCGGTGGAGCCTCGCGCGCCGCGATGGCGCTTATTTCTTCTTGCGCTGCGCCGTCGTTGGCAGCAATGGCGCTCGCCGATTCAGCACTGCTTTCAGCGCAAAGCTCGACTTGATATGGGCCACTCCGGGAATCTTCGTCAGCGTGGAAGTCAGAAGCGCCTGATAGCCGGCCAGGTCGTCGACAACCACACGCAGGACGTAGTCCGCATCGCCCGTCATGAGAAAGCAGCTCATGACCTGAGGCATTGCGGCGATCTCGCGTTCGAAGCGGTCAAGCACATCCTGCGATTGCTTCTCGAGCGTGATCGATACGAAGGCACTCATGCCCCCGGCCAGGCGGGATTCATCGAGGTGCGCGGAGTAACCCGTGATGTAGCCGGACTCCTCCAGTCGCCGTACACGCCTGAGCGTCGGGGTCAGTGACAGCCCGATGATCTCCGCCAGGTCGCGCCACGACACGCGACCGTTCCTGCTCAACTCGGACAGGATCTTCAGGTCGATTCGATCGAGTTCGTCGCTGACTGCCACAACGGATCTTTCTGGCGCAAACGAGTAAAAAGCGCCGGTTCATTGGTTCAAAGCTATCACCGACAGGCGAACAGGACGCGCAGTTTGGCACCAACGACTCCCGGCTTCTGAGCACAATTCTGCTACAGAAAGCGAGTGCAACATGGGTGCCATCGACCAATTCGGAACAACTCCTGCGGCGCAGCAATCGGAGCGCATGTACGTCTCCGGGATCCAGGCGCTGGTTCGGCTGCCCATGCTGCAGCGCCAACTCGATCGAGCGCTCGGCCTGAAGACGGCCGGCCTGGTCTCCGGCTATCGAGGCTCCCCGCTCGGCGGCTACGACCAGCAGTTGTGGAAGGCGAAGAAGGAGCTCGCCGCGCACGACGTCACCTTCCAGCCGGGGCTGAACGAAGACCTCGCCGCCACTGCGCTGTGGGGCTCGCAAATGCATCGAGCATTCGGCGACTCGGAAGTCGATGGCGTGTTCGGAATCTGGTATGGCAAGGGACCGGGCGTCGACCGCACCGGAGACGTGTTCCGTTCTGCCAATGTGCTCGGCACGTCGCGCCATGGCGGCGTGCTGGCGGTATCGGGCGACGACCATGCGGCCCAGTCGTCGATGTATCCCCACCAGACGGACGGAATCTTCCAGTCGGCTTCGATCCCGGTGTTGCAGCCGGCCAGCGTAGGCGAGGTGATCCAGTTCGGCCTGGCAGGAATCGCGATGTCGCGCTTCTGCGGGGTCTGGGTGTGCCTGAAGACGATCGCGGAAGTGATCGAGGCATCGGGATCGATCGATGTCGTGACGAGTCCGCGATTCGTCGCGCCGCAGGGCGTGGACGATTCGCAGCTGAACTGGGACCCCACGATTGCATGGCCGGCTCGGCGCCTCGAGCTCGAAAGGCGCCTCGTCGAACTGCGCATTCCGGCGGTGCGCGCCTGGGCGCGGGCGAACGGGATCGACAGGGAGGTGATCAGCGCGCGCGAGCGTCGCGTCGGTGTGATCACCGTGGGCAAGGCGCACCAGGACTTCATGCAGGCGATCGACAACCTGCAGCTCGCGCCGCGTGACCTCGAGGCGCTCGGCGTGTCCGTCTACAAGGTCGGCATGAGCTGGCCACTGGAAACGGAGGGGGCCGTGGAATTCTCGCGTCGCCACGAGCAGGTCCTGGTGCTGGAGGAAAAACGCGGCAGCGTCGAGACTCAGCTGAAGGACGCGCTGTACCACCTTCCGGCAGCGCAAAGGCCGCTCGTGGTCGGCAAGCTGGATGAGCGCGGCGAGAAGCTGCTGCCGGAGACTTCGGAGTTCGACCCGCTGACGGTGGCGCGCGCCTTCGCGCGCAGGGCGGCGGCACTGCTGCCCGATCTCCCCGCCCGAGTAGCCCGGCTCGAGGCCGCAGCGGTCGTCGCTTCAGATGCCGGCGTGCCCGCACGCAGGCCGTACTTCTGCTCGGGCTGCCCCCACAACACGTCCACCAAAGTGCCGGAAGGCTCGCGCAGCGGCGGCGGCATCGGCTGCCACGTGATGGCGTTGTCGCAGCCGGAACTCAAGACCTCCACCTTCTGCCAGATGGGCGGGGAGGGCGCGCAGTGGATCGGTGCAGCGCCGTTTTCGAAGACGCCGCACATGTTCCAGAACCTCGGCGACGGCACCTACCAGCATTCGGGCCTGCTCGCAGTGCGAGCGGCCGTCGCTGCGGGCACGAACATCACCTACAAGATTCTTTACAACGATGCCGTCGCCATGACGGGCGGCCAAGCTGCGGAAGGCCTCATCGACCCCGCGCGCATCACGCGGCAGCTGGCCGCGGAGGGCGTCGGCCGCATTGCGCTGGTCTCGGACGCGCCCTCCCGGTGGAAGGGCGACGGAGAGCTTGCCCATGGCGTGACGGTGCATCACCGCGACGCGCTCGAAGCCGTGCAGACGGAGTTCCGCGGCATCGCGGGCGTGTCGGCGATCGTGTATGAGCAAACCTGCGCGGCCGAGAATCGGCGGCGGCGCAAGCGGGGCCAGTTGGCGGACCCCGACCGGCGCGTTTTCATTCAGGAGAAGGTGTGCGATGGCTGCGGCGACTGCTCGATTCAGTC